>NZ_VWSG01000004.1 GCF_008629655.1 Paenimyroides baculatum | reverse complement strand
GTCCTTTACAAAATTCTCTGCTGATTTCTTTTTTGGTGTTGCCATAATTAAAGTTACATTTTTTTATGAAAACACTCCTTTAGTTTCTTTTATAAAATGTCTACTTTTTGCTGACGATTTACAGTACTTGCTGTAAGTGATTCTTCTATTAAAGGTTCAATTCTATCCCAAGTTCCGCCCGCCAGTCCGCAGCCAATTCTGGGCATATGAACGGTAGCATTTTTTTCTGAGGCGAATTCAGCAACCTTTTCAAGTCCTTTTAGTACGGCATCGTATCTAATGGGAGCATTGCCGTTTTCGTCTTTGTTTATTTTATGCTGTCCTATTAAATTCGCTACCCATACATCACCTTCAACCTGCACAAATTGAACCGCACCAAGTGTAAAACCATCTTTTGATTTGTACCACTCTCTGTAATTTTGTTCCGGTTGCTTCCATTTTTTAGAAATAGCCAGTACAAATCCTTTTCCCCAGCCGCCGACATCGTTGCAGATATGTACAATTATTTTATTTCCTTGTGTTGTAGGGGCGGTTGCATCTCCGGTTGTATAATTTATTACTGTCATTATTGTCTTAGTTTATATATGTTGTTTTTTAGTTATTCAATATAGATATATTAAAAAGTCGTTCTCTGTCGCTAATACAATTTCAAAAATCTGTAGACATTTTATTAACTTTCCTTGAACTGCTCGTTATATGCTTTTACATGATGCGGAAATTCTTCTTCAAAGAAAGGATAAGGTACTCCTTCTAAAATTACTTCAAATTCATCGCCATCCATTCCACTAATCTGGTTTCCTAATCCTTTAACTTCAATTCCGTTTTCGTTTGTAATTTTTAAACCCGCAATTGTTCTAGTTGCTATTAATTTGTCTTCTGGGTAGTCATATGCTAATTCTATATTGTTTTCAAAGCAGTATTTATTAAAGAATTTATAGTCTAAATTATTGTCCGTAAAATTTATTAGCCCAAATACAACCCCCATAGGCACATCTGCTTTATCAAGTTCAGTCGTTCCTATTAGTTTACCATCAAGATATATGTTATAAAACTTCATTGTCATTAATAGAAAATTTTTTGGTTAAAGCTGGGTTTTAATTACAATGTTTATTAATTCGTTCTTTTGCATATTCTGCACCGTTTTCCAATGCACTATTCCAATTTTTACAAGCAGCTTTTTTATCTTTAAGGTTAAAATAGGTATTTCCTAAATTAAAATAAGCTTGCTGCTTTCCTTCCGCTTCTAATTTGTCAAGCTTTAATACAGTTTCATAGTCAGCTATTGCACCTTTATAATCTTCATTTTCATCTTTAAGTCCGCCACGGTTTATTAAAGCACTAATAAATTGGGGTGCAATTTCAATTGCCTTGTCATAGTCTTTCAGCGCAGATTTCCATGTGTAGAGCTTGTTTTTAACAATTGCTCTTGAGTAGTAATAATTTGGATCTTTCGAATCAATTTCTATTGCCAACGTCCAGTTAAATATCGATCCGCTTAGATCTCCTTTGCTATAGCATTCTAAACCTTTGTCAAAATAAACGTCCGCTTTTGCAGCGTCTAATATTGGAAATTTTGCATTTTTAGCATCAGCAATTCCGCCATAAGCATCAAATGTAGCGTCAAATTCATAACCACGCTTATACATATCTAACGCCCAGTATAGTAAATTGTCTGCTGTCATCGGAAACTCATTCGTTTCTCCATTTATTTCCCAAAGTTCGTCAGATCTTTGTATCTCTTGAACGGAGTAAGGATAGTGAGTTTTAAGAAATTCACCCAAGTTTATTAGATTTTCTTTTTTGTCTGAAACAAAAGTAAAATCCATTTTTGTCATGGTGTTGTATTTTAGTCCGTTCTTAACCATATTATTAAAAACATCTTCGGCAGCAACCATTTCTTTACCAAATCCGTCAACAAAGTCATCCCAAGTAAAATAATTATTATCCATTTTTTTCTGTCCGTAAGTTGTAAATGTTAATAGTGAAAATACAATTATTAGCAGTCTTTCCATCATTCTAATGTCAGTTATAAAATTTACCAAAATGGCTTTTAGTGGCAGTTTATTCTAAGTTCATCAATTGAAATATCCCAATTATCTTGGTCAAGCCATTTATCCATCAGTACGGTATCGGCTAAATAAATACTGCCCGAAAAATTTTTATTGAAATGGTCTATATTTTCATTATTCTTTTTGGCAGCCTTAATTTCCGACCTTATTTTATATATATCTTCTCTTGTATATTTTAAGCGAGATGTGTTTGCAAATTTAATATTCGAATTTTGAATAATAAATCTAACTAAAATGTCATTCTCTAGTGCCCAACTTAAATTCTCATTAGTATCAACAATAATACATTCACCTTTTGGTAAGTTGTATAAAAAATCAAAGAATTTTTTATTGTTTGATTCATTACCACTCATAGTACCCCAAATTTTATATTCCGTTGGTTTTTCGCCAACTTTTCTAATGGGTATTCCATCAAAGTATGGCTCAAAACTGTTGTCAAGAGTAATAATTCCTTCATTATCTTTAATCACAGAGTATGCAAAGTCAAAAAAGGCATCAACAAACTTAAATTCAGCATTATATTTTGAATCTGCCCTATATGGGTTTCTAATAATTATTTTTGTTGATTTACCATCTGTAAAAAAATAAGTAAGCTTAAAACCACCACCGTCCAAGCCTGAGGTAGATTTTTGAACATCTTTTTCGGGTATATTCTCATTTATAATCTTTTTGAATTTTTCAAAATCTTTAGTTGAGAACTTATAGTTTTTTCGGAAAGATTCTTTGTTAAAGCGGTCAAAACAAACCGCTGTAAACTGACTCTTATTGTAGTTAATAACGTATTTGGTGTCATAAGATTTAAACCAACTAAAAGATAGCTCAATTTTTTTAATTTCTCTTTCCTGTGCACCTGAACTAAATGAAAAGAAAAATAATAGAATTATTAAAGATAATTTCTGCATACTATTACTAAAATAGCCACTAAAAAACCTTCGGAGCCTTATCAAATATACCAAGCACAGATTTAATTTGCTAGTAGGGCATTTTTGTAGAACTGCTGCTAAGTCATCCATAGCTATTAATGTAGAAACAGCAGTACCGCTGCCATTACTTTTACTATTCTTCATAATAATAAGTTCGTGTAAGTCCGTAACCTGTTTGTTTTTTGTTTTCCATTCCCCATTTTTCAAAGTCAGAATGTCCGGAAGCTTTCCAGTCAATATAGTTTCTTACAAGCTCTAAATCTTCTTCCAGTTCGTTCATCCAATATTCTCTTAGTTGCGCTGTAGATAATTTCTGTATTTCTGTTTTTATTTTTTCTCCAAGTTTTATGTATTCAAGTGGTTCTCCAATATATCCCTCTGGTAAATGATGAACTGAATAATAAATGTTGTAAGTCCACCAGCTCAATAGAGTCTGCCTTGCTAAGTCGTCCGTTGGGTTTATTTCTAATGCTTTAAATAAATGATTTTCACTTCGGTAATACTTCCCATACCAACGAAACGGATTGTTGTCTGCGTCTTCATTGTCGCACCACTTTATTAAAGTAGGTTTTACCAACTTATCACTTAATGGCTGCGGAAAACATGCATAATCTGCATCCTGAACATTTTCAAAAAACGGAAATAGAAATTTCAAAAAGTCAATTTTCTTATAAAATGTCCAATCTTCAGTAGATTTAAGGAATTTTTCAAGGTGCTTAAAGGCATCCTTTCTCAACCCTTTTTCTCTGTCAAAACAATAATTCGCATAGTCTGTCCAGTCAGCATTTTTCAAAGCTGCTTTTCCAACTGTTAACAAGGCTGTGTTTTGATCTTTTGCTATCATTGGTACTATCGTGTTGTAATTGACTTTAACTTATATTATTTACGAATATAATAACTTTTCCCAATTCTCTAATTCCCCATTCCCTAACAAAAACACAATACATACAATCCACACGAATCAAAAAGCGGTATTTAAGCTTTAAGCAGCCTGTCCCGAGTATCGGGAAGCGTCAAAACGGTGCAGTTGTCGTTAAAACACATCGGCTGGTCGGTGAGCCTGTCGAACCGCGATGGGTTAGACAACAAACAAGATTTTGACTGTTTAAAGTTTGACCGCAAAAAAAAAAGATTTTTATTCAAGCGTTACTATTTTGTTTTAGTTATCATGATTACTTCGCCTTAATCTTTTACAGTAACAGATCTATTCAGCTAGGCTCGTAGTTGATACTTGTTATCTCTAAAAATCGTCAGATTCACGGCTTCCAAGCTGTAAGATAATACCTGGACGTAAAGTACAGAGAAACCGAAATGTATCAATCGTGAATCCCATCGAAAATTACTTATTAATTTTATCAAATTGCATCCTCTGTTACATAACGATAAATTGATTTGAATTTATTATAAAAACTTAAATTATTAACATTTTTTTAATAATTTAGATTGCGTTTTAAAACAGACGATAATGAAAAGAAAAATACTATTCGCAATATTAATAATAGGCTTTAACGGATTGGCACAGAATAAGTATAAGGTGGTGTACGACTATGAAACAGATATCACATCTTATTACAAACTGTCTAAAAATAATACTGTTCTGGATACCATTATTAAGCCTAAATTTAAAAAGAACAGCCTTATTGAAATTCAGTTGAAAAATGTAAACCCTTTTGCAGTGGAAGTTACGGCCGATGTAAAAGAAAATAAAATTCATAAAACAGGCGGCGGTTTTAATTTTGGCTCCTTATTGAGTGGTTTTGGGGGAATGGCTGGTGGCGATCTAAAGCTTAATCCGCAGAACCTGCCTGCAGACGAAAAGGTGTTTTCAAGGGGAAAAAGCCGTGGAGCATCAGATTTGCAAGGACTGAATGATATAATTACAAGTGTTAATGCCATAAAAAGTTCATTGCGTGCAGATATGTCCAATCCAAACATGAACAAAGAAAAAATTATGGAAAACCTTAAAGCGCTTGCTGCGAAAATAGACGATGCAAGGTTGAGCGACCCTAACGAAAACTTTTATCTGTTCTTAACAACGCTGGACAGGATTGTTCTTGAATATAAACTTAAGATTGATTCGGAAATCAATACCATGTTTGCAGAAGCTGATTCGGCAACGGTTACAGGATCTTCTGTGTCAAGGGGCGAAACCGCTTCTGCCTATAAAACGTTGCAGGCGGCACAAAGTAACCTGGAAGAGTCTGCTGTAAAGACTGCAGGTGATATTAGTGATATTGGAAGTCTTTACAAGTCTTTGGAAGCTTCGTCTTTTACCGTAACTTACGATTATCAACTTTCGGCAGACAACATGGATATGCAGTTGAAGTTTAAACCTTCTGAATTTTCTGCACAGAAAGTTAATGATTCGTCTACTAATATTAAAACACGAAATATAAAGCTGTTTTCAACTGGCGGTTTCAATATCAATACAAGTGTTGCACTGGTAATGACGAATTTCGGATCCAAATCAAATGATTATTATATTGATTCAGATGGAATAATTCAGGCTGAAAAAAACGACTATTTTGTCCCAAGTCTGGGAGCTATGGTTAATTTCTACCCCATGATTACGGAAAGTTTCAATTTAGGCGGAAGTTTCGGATTGGGTATTCCCATCATGGATGAAATTAAAGGAATAAACTTTTTAATTGGTCCGGCAATTTTTCTGGGCAGTTCTAACAGGGTTTCTTTAACAGGCGGTATTGCTTTTGGTCCTGTGACTAAAATAACTAACGGACTTAAAGTGGGCGAAACTACCGATGTGGGCAGTTTGGACAACTATAAAAAAACGGTATATGATTTTGGGTACTTCTTTGGAATGTCTTTTAGTATTTTCGACTTAAATTAAAAATGGTGAAAAGAATAATTTTATTATTTGTCATGTTTTTCTGCATACAGCTGTCTGCAGCAGAAAAATACGCTTTGATTATTGCCATAGGCGATTATCCGGCGAAAGGAGGGTGGAGTACCATAAGTTCTAAAAACGATGTCCCTTTAATTAAGGGTGCTTTGTTGGGGCAGGGGTTTAAAGAAGGAAATATAAAGATATTAATAGACAGTGAAGCTACCAAAAAAGGAATTGTTGAAGCCGTTACGGCGATACAGTCACAAATTAAAAAAGGCGATATTTTGGTAGTTCATTATTCGGGACACGGCCAACAGGTATTCGACGATAACGGAGATGAGGTTGACGGATTGGATGAAGCTATTGTTCCGTACGATGCTTACGTTAAATACACCCATAATTATAAAGGCGAAAATCACGTGCGCGATGACGAATTGGCTAACATTATTGCCAATTTTAGAAATAAGTTAGGTAAAGACGGACAACTTTTAATTACACTAGACAGCTGTCATTCGGGTTCTGCAACCCGTGGTCAGAAAGCAAGAGGGGGGCAGGTGGCTCTGGTTCCACCAGATTGGCAAAAATCGGCTGGAGATAAGAAAAGTGGAAGCGGCCTTTTAGAAAGAACCAAAGTAAGTAAAGATGATGCATCACCTTTCATTATGATTTCAGGAGCATCTGCAGACGAATTGAATTATGAATATAACGGAGTAGGATCTTTAAGTTTTGCTTTTTCAAAGTCCATGAATGAACTGGGGTCTGATTTTACCTACCGTCAGCTTTTTTCTAATATTACCTCTAATATGAACGCAATTGCACCAAAACAAAAACCAACGATTGAAGGTGATATTGATTACAAATTGTTTAAAGGAGATTACGTAAAGCAGCAGCCTTATTTTGAAGTAACTAAGATTGTTAGAAATAACGAAATTATAAACATTAATGCAGGCGAAGTTAATAGGATTTTTAAGGAAACAACCATCTTCGTTCTTCCTTCGGGAACTTCAAAAATAGAGGAATCTAAAATTTTAGCAAAAGGTAAGGTAACACTTTCCAAATTTGGTGAAGCTGTAGTGTTATTGGATAAACCTTTGAAAGATGACAATATAAAAAAATATTGGGTCTTTATAGACCAGCCTTCTTACAGCGATATTGCTGTGAAGGTATATTTTGACAAATCGGTTACAGATGTAAACGTGAAAAATGAAATTGCAGACTTTTTAAAGAAAAACAATCTGGGTGAAACAACTGCCGAAATTGCCCTTTCAGACGTTATTGTTGATTTTGATAATGCATCATATAGAATAAGTTATACAAAAGGAGACGATGCCTTCGGAAGTTTATCTGCTGCTCGCGGTGATGCCGCGCAAGAAATTAAAACAAAGATTTTTAATTATGCCCAGGGAACATATCTTAAAAATTTAAGTGTAAAGAACAACAGCTATGAATTTGAATTTAAATTGCTTCCTATAGCGTTTGATCAGGCAACAGAAACATTCGGAGATATATTGCCTGAAACTAACTATATAAATGAAACAGGTATATTTAAAGTAAAACCTGAAAATGATTTTGTGGTATTACAAGTAGCGAATAAAAGTAAAAAGCCTTTGTACATAAGTATTGTGGAAATTAATACAGCCGGAGAAATCAATCCGTTTTTTCCAAATAACGACTGTAAACTTAATAACAATGAAAGAATGCTGGCTCCGGGACAGACAATGATTTTTAAAGATTGCGTTTATTCTTTCTCACCGCCTTATGAACGACTCCTTTTAAAGGGCTTTGCGTCTGATAAACCGCTTAACTTTCAGTCAACAGTTACCACTCGGGGTGAAAAAAAAGGCTACAGTAATCCGCTGGAAAACTTTTTAAATGCATCCTACCAGCAAACCAGAGGCGGATCAGCAACGGCAGTTTCTGGAAATTTAGATGGCTATAGTTCAGAATTTGTGTACGAAATTGTAAAAAAGTAGGGCATTATTTTTTGAACGGGTAGAAATATTATGGTTGTAAGTTGTAAATTTCAATTAAGCACATGTTAGCAATGAAGAAAAATTATACACTTTTGTTTTTCATTTTAGGTGTTTTTTTGTCCTATGCACAAACCATAGAAAAAGCAGACTCTGTTTTTTTTAAGGGCGAAGGCGAATATTATAAAAAAAACTATTTAAATGCACTAGCGTATTATAAAGAGGCACTGCGCAGCGAAATGCTTTGTGAAAACCCTAGAGAGGATCAGTTACTGCTTTGTTACAACCTTATTCTGCAGGCTACTGTAAAAAGTGAAGATATAAGTTATACGCAAACCGTTGAGAACTGTCAACTGGCTGTCGGTTTTTTTAAAAGTAGAAATACAATAGAACTTGTTAATGTTTATAATATCGGCACTGCACTTCAAAAATTTCCATATTCTGCAGAAAATCAGCAAATCTATAAAGATTTGAAAATACTGATGGAACAGTCAGCAATGACAAACAGTGAACTGTACTTAATGGTCAGTGCTAATATCAAAGATGATAACCTAAATATAGAAGCGAATCATACATCGCAAAACGTGGAAGAGATGCTAAACACAGCAGACTCCTTTTATCTTCAGCAGAAATACGAAGCAGCTTTCGCAGCTTATGAAAAGGTAATTGATTTTTTGGTTAAATCAAAAAAAACAGAAGACATACTGTACCTGAATGCGTATCATAAAATAGGTGTAATTTTAACGTTTATAGGTAATTACCATAAGGCAGATCATTACCTTACAACGGTGAAAGAACTATTGGAAAAACAAAATAAAGGCGCTACCGTATTTTATGCAGATAATGCTGTTAAGCTTTCAGAAGTGCTTTTGTATGGTTTCGGAAACAGATGGTATGCAAAAGAACTGTATCTTAAAGCAATGGATATCTATGAGAAGGAGCTGACTAAAAATGATCCCAAATATATTGAAGCCTTGTTGGGTATGGCAAATATTCATTTGGTTTACAACGAATTGGATATGGCTGAACCTTATATTTATGAAGCAACCCGCTTGATTCAAAATAACGAAAACAGTTCCAATGAACTAAATTATATGTTGAGTACGGTTTATTTAAAGATACATGATTATGAGAAAGCGCTACCTCTTCAATTAAAAATAATAAAAAAAATTGAGGAAAAGGTAGGTAGAAAACATAGGCTTTATACAGATGCACTTGGAAATGTTGCTCTGATTTACTGGAAAATCGGGAAAATTCCCGAAGCACGGCTTGCTTATCAGCAGGTAACGGAAAACCTTATTTCAGAAATAAAACAAACGGGTTTACTGCTTTCAGAAGATAATAGGGAAAGTTTGGTTTCTTCACTGGTATTGCAACTCCAGAATCCTATTCGTTTTTTTGTGGAAGATTATACAAGGAACAAGCAGGCAGCTGCAAATCTTTATGATATTCAGCTTAACATTAAAGAGGCTGCATTGTATTCTCAGAAAAACATAAAAAATAAAATAAAAGGTAGTGGTAACGCTACTTTGTTAAAATGGTATGAGCAACTTACGGCAGAAAAGAAAATTATAGCCGTAGAAATGTCAAAACCGCTTAATCTCCAAAAAGAACTTAACTCTGCTCATGAAAAGATAAAAGAGCTTGAAAATAAAATTCTTGCTGAATTACAAAGCGGTAAAAACGAACCAGAAGTAATTGTATCTTCTAAGTTGATTAAGGAAAGCTTGAAAGAGGATGAGGTAGCAATGGAATTTTTTACTTTCAGCGAAAACGAAAATAACAATGAATCCCAAGTTCAGTATCAGGTTCTTATTCTAAGTAAGAATAGTGAATTTCCGGTTCTTGTAAGCCTTTTTAATCAAGAACAGATAAACGCTGCTTTATTTAACAACAACAGTAAGGTTGCAACAGAACAATTATACAGGGGCTCTATTGTAGCAAAAACAGGTGCCGATACTTCAGCAGTTCTGTATAATATGCTGTGGAAACCTCTGGAAAAAGAGCTCAAAAATATTCATAAGATAAGTTATTCGCCGGCAGGGTTGTTACACAGGGTTGCGTTTGCGGCAATCTTACAGCCCGATAATAAAAATATTTCAGATAAATACAGGTTAAGGCAGTTGTCTTCAACTGTAAGAATTAAAGATGAAGTAGAGAATGTTTCTATTGAAAGCATAGCCCTTTTTGGTGGTATAGATTATAATGCTGAAAGTGGCGAAACAAAAACTGATAAAAACAGATGGGCTTACTTGCCGGGAACTTTGTCTGAAGTTGAAAGAATTCAGGAAAGATCGGCAAAATATTCAAAAGTTAAAATGTTTACGGGTAAAAATGCAACTAAAGAGCATTTCGAGAAACTTAACGGCAGCTTTTCTCCGGATATTTTGCATATTGCTACTCACGGATTTTATTTTGCAGGAACAAACAAAAATAATTTAGAACATTTGTACCTCGAATTGGATAACACAAGTGTTATAAAGTGGGATAGTAATCCCATGAACAGATCAGGTCTGTTGTTCGCCGGTGCAAATGTTACATGGCAGCAGTCTTTTACAGGTACAAATGATAACAACAAGGTCAATTTTAAAAAAGGAACAGGAATTTTAACGGCTTATGAAGTTGGTTCCATGTTTTTTCCTAATACAGAACTTGTAGTTCTTTCAGCTTGTGAAACAGCGCTTGGAGACATTGCAGAAAATGAAGGTGTTTTTGGTTTGCAGAGAGCTTTTAAATCTGCCGGCGTAAAATACCTGTTAATAAGCTTGTGGGAAATTCCCGATAAGGAAACAGCAGAATTTATGGATAAATTCTACGAGAATCTTTTTACATTACAAAACATTGAAAACAGCTTTAGTAGTGCCCAAAAATACATGAAGACTGCCTACCCGGAACATCCGGACAAATGGGCAGCTTTTGTACTCATTAAGTAATGCGGGTATTCAAAAAAATAACAGGAACCGTTTTAAATGGTTCCTGTTATTTTATTACCAGATATGAATGTTCGCATTTTTATTTATTTCTCTTAAATCGGGTACTTGTTTGCCGTTGGTAATGTCAATAACTTCTTTATACAGTTCGTTTATAAAGCTGTCATTTAAAGGAACAGCTGTTCGCGTTTGTTCTTCATTCAGCATAAAGGTAGCTAAACTGCCGCCCATTTTATGCTTCATGATTTTTATATACGATGCAGTAAATGCACCGTTGCCCCAGTCTTTATGTTCCTGCGCCAGATCCCCTCCAGATGAAGCAGAGATTATCGTAATGCCGCTGTTTGATAAGAAATCCTCAAATAAAGTTGAAACCACATCAGAAACTTTGTATTTTGGGGCAGACCCTGATACAATCTTTAAGCCCCTGTCTCCCTGATTGTGGGGTTTATTGGTACTTGCTTTAGTGGTATCTTCTTCCAAATCAATCGTTTTACCAGAGTGGCAGGTGTCCATAAGTAAAAGCTTGTTTTTAGAAGGTGATTTCTGTAGACTTTTAACGATGGTCTCAAATGAAACGCCATTTCTGTGTACATTTTCAAAGTCCATGTCATATGGCGCATAATAGTAGTTGTTCTTGCTGTCTAAAACTCCGTGTCCCGCTAAAAATAGCATTACCTGATCATTAGCACTCGCTTTGCTGAAAAATACCTGTAGTTTCTGCTGAATGCTTTCATAAGTACTTTTTTCATTGGTCAGGTATTCCATATAAATAGTACCAAATGTATGTGGCAGAACATTTTCAAGAATTTTGTCAGAATCATTAAAAACGGTTTCAGAAAGCAAACCTTCATCTTCCCTTATGTAGTAATAAGATTTGCCGTTGTTAACTATGCCGTCGCTGACCTTGTAGTCTTTAGCAAATGTATGTGATTTTAGGATCTTGCCGCTGAAGTTGTAATAGGTTAGTTTTTTTTCAGCAGAATCTTGAATGTTTTCCAATATATAAAACTGATTGTTATCAGAATCTGCCGAAACTTCATAGTTATACTGATTTGATATTGCGATAGGCAGACGGTTAGGTATTAGTTCTTTTTCTTGTAAATTCAAGTAAAAAAGTCCGTCAGTGGTACTGAAAAATACGTATTTTCCATCAGCTGATGCAGTTTTGAATTCTTTGTTAGCAAGCCATAAAGAATCAGTTGCGGTACTTCCGTCTGCCTTTAGGTCTTTAATTTTTGTAAAATAGCCGGTAGATGAAAGTGTATAGGTATGCTCGGCTTTATCCGATTTGAAATTTCCAGTTGAAATTTTCAGTTCTTTTTCATTGTTATTAAAATACAGCCATCTGTCGTTTTTTAGTACCGTGAAATTTTCTTTTTTCGGCTCAAAGGCAAGCAGTGCAGGGGTGAATTTTTTTGAATGGAACAAATATTCAAATAAATGTTCTTTTCCTTTTAGGTAAAAACCAGTATTGTCTGGTTTTGCAAAAATCTGCACGTTCGTATCATTTGTAAAGCCTGTTTGTTCTGTAGCGGGAATGTTAACAGAATCAACAGCACCGGTTGTATAATCCCAGATGGTGTAGGTACCGTTTAGGTTTTCAAGCCACATGGTTCCTGCTGTATTTAAAAGGTACTTTTGCCCGCTGCTTTTGTATGTGCCCTGATAATGGCTTATTGTTCCCAGAAGTTCGTTCTCCTGATTGTAAAGTCTGAATTTTTCCCCGAAAAACTTATCATTGTACGCATGTAGTTGTTCAGCGTTTAGATTTCCGTAAATTTTAGCTATGTCTATGGCATCTTTGTCAGAAAAAGTAAGATTGTATGATTTGTCCTGATAATCAGAAACTCCTATAGAAAGCAGGTACAGATCCGGTTTTTTGCTATCCGTTATCTTGTTTAAATCGGTATTCGCAGCAACGGGTTTATAATCAATAACGTCATCAAGCGCTATGTTGTCTTTTCTTAGGTGTAGTGCTTTTGTAAGCGCCGTAAGGTAGTTTTCATTGGGCGTATCAAACAGTTCAAGTATTTTTACCGGATTAAAATAATCTTTAGTAATCTTACTTGTAGGTATTTTAATCCCTTTTTCAAAAACCGTTAAATAGCTGTCTGCATTTGTATTACTGAAATAATTGTTCTGTGTATCGTAAAATATATGGGTTTTACTGTCTGGGTGCAGCATGAATCCCAATGGTTTCATTGTTTCTGTACTGTAAATGGCAATTTTTCCGTCGTTGAAAGAAACCATAAATTTAGAAGCATCTTTATTGAACGAAACAGTTTGCGGAAAATGAGATTTGTTAAACCCAAGTGCCTTTCCGTTAACAGCCAGCCCTGCATTATCTGTTATAAAAGCAAAGTTGTTGTTTATATTGCTTATACTGTTTATAACTACACACGGTGTTTCAGTAACAGTTGCTGTGTCGTTTTTTACTTCTATAAATAAGCTCTCTTTATTACATGGGTTTTCCGTAATAGTGTGATAGCTGTTGCTAACAATAAAAAACGAACGGTCTGTACTGTGCAAATTATAACTTCCTTTGATAAGCTGTCTGGAAAATATAACTTTTAAATCGGTTGTTTTTTTTATTTCAATCAGATCTTCACTGTTTATTGTAAGTATATAATTTCCGTCATTAGAAAATTTACCGAATTTGTATTTACCTGCTATCGGAATAATTTTATCATCCTTTACAAACTCAAGATTAATAGTTGGGGTATGTCCGTTATTGGTGTAAAAATCATTGCTTAACAGTAAGGTTTTTTTTTCGTGATTGTAGTCCTGAAGAGTGCTGAAATTAAGTGGGGCATCAGTTATCTGTATATGTTTGTCTTTAACTAAATCATAATAAAAATAGGCTGTATTATCAGATCCGTTCTTATCTTTTCCGTAGTAAACAGTAATGCTGTTGTTGTTATATAGTTTTCCTAAACTTAAACCAGATTCGTCGCCTCTTAAATTATTTGTATGAAAGCGGTTGTTGAATGTTCCTGTCTCAAAATATTTATAAAGTACATCGTCTCTGTCTCCTTGTTTGTAAACAACCCAACTGTTATCCGGTAGAAAAGCACTCGAATAAAAATTGCCTGACGTTTCGGGAAATGTGCCAGTAATATTTTTGGTGCTATAGTTATAAACCGATAGGTCTTTAACGTTTTTAAAATTACTGCCGTTTACAAAAATTATTTCCTTGCGATCAGTATTAACAACAGCGTTGGATGCGCCTGTGTATAAATCTGCAATATCATGAGAAAAACCGTTTTTATCTCTCAAAATAATTAAAGGTTTAATAGGGTACAATCCGTCGGTTATCGTTATAATATGCAGATCTTTATCGTATGTGCAGATAACTTTTGCAGAGGTCTCGGCAAAATGTTTAACTGTGTAAACAGGTGCTTTAAACGATCCGGAATTTAAGTTGTACAATGCAATATTGCCTGAATCTTTTTCGGTTGTTATGGCAAACAAATCATGAGAATATTTATCAAAAAACAACGAGATAATTTCTTTGTTTTCAGGAATACTAATTGTATTTATTACATTGTTCGTTTTTAAGCCAAGGGTAATAATCTCTTTTTTTAGTGGTGGCAAGTACGATAATTTCTCTAAATTGTGCGAAATGCTTATGTGCTTCGGCGGTATAATTCCCAATCCTGCAACTGTTGCTATAGTGTTTAAATCAAGGTCGTATAGTGTAAATCCGTATTGTGATGAATCGTTATATAAGGTTCCGAAATAATTATCAGCGTCCAGGTTTGTAATTTGAAATGAAAGCTGCTGTTTGGTTAGTGGAATGGTTTCAAAATACAGGTTTTTTAGCAGTAGGGAATCATATTCTGCCTTAAAACTGTCTTGAAATCTTTGGGACATAAGTAGAAGTGAATCTTTTTTAACAGGTTGCAGTCCCGAAATCGGTATGCCGCCCGGTGGTTTTAAAGTTCTTTCAAAATCAATATTTTTTGCATCGAACATTAGAACTTTTCCGTCGTAATCACTTGTTATAATATGCTTTTTGTCATGTGTTAGCTTTATATCCTCTATTGTTACAGAATGATAGTCTTTGAATTCTATAGCGTAACTTTTATCTGTTTGGGCACAGCAAATCTGACTAAAAAAAATAATCAAAAATAATGCAGTGGCTGTTTTACATAGACAAGTCAGCATGAATCCTATTTTATAATTTTTTCAATGGTCGAAGCGCCGTCCTTTATTATTGCATTTTTGTTGTCGCTTAAAATGTCTGGAAGTTTGTTTATGTATTTGCTTTTGCTTCCTTCATATTCCCTTACCTGTACGTTTACCTTTACTACACCGAACTGTTGGTTGTCTTCTATTTCCGACGTGATTGGAATATCGTAATACCAAGGCGATTTAAGTGATTCTTTAATTTGGTTTTCCATACCGTATTTTAGATTCTTGAAATCGTATTCTTGTTCAATCAGTACATTTTTGTTGGGTGAACCATCTGTATTTCTCCACTGTCCTTCAATTTGTACAGATACCACGGCATTCAGGTTTTCGTCTTTATAAACTCTTGTTTTGGAAAATAGAATTCTTAAATCGTTAAAACTTAAACGACTTACGCCAGGGTTTTCGGGATCCGTTTCAATGCCTATTACCGCATGGAAATTAAGTAGGTCGTCTTCCTTTTCCCTGATTACGTCTTCTATTTTAAGAACAGCATCCGTTCCTCTTGTTTTAGGTAGCTTTGTTATTTCGTCTCGAATAGTTACTATTAGATTCGATTTGTCTTCATCATCAACTTTTTTTGCAAATTTCTTAATGTGTATTTCATTATAAGTTTTCTCTACTTTACCTAAATCGGTATTGTAATAATTATTAACAGAAAGAGACTGCGAATAGGAACTGGTTAATGATTGTGTTGTTTTTTCGGTTAAATATTTCGCTCCCAGAAATAAGCCCTGAAGACCAATTTCAAGAGCACCTCCTCTGGAAGCTGGTTTTTTAAGTTCAACGACAAATTCCTCGTCCGCTTTAATATGGGAACGCTTGTGCGTAGAGCACGAAATAAAAATACATGATAAGGCTAAAATAGAAAGTAGTTTTTGTTTCATCACTTAACGGTTTAGTTGTGAAATAAAGATAATAAAAAATAGAACTGTTGTGTGTTTGTACAGTAATATTTGTTGCGTACTAAAAAAGATTAAAAGGATACAATGTTAAGCTGTCATCACCCACATCCTTAAATCACCAAATCAAGATTGTTTTTAGATTTAAAAGATTCACACATAAAGTCAAATCAATTTATAATAAGCCAACAGGTATATGTAGTTTTATTTAAGTATCCCGCGGGTTTTATTTACAAAACAGTTGCTACACTAATTGAAAGAATTAGTGAAACTAAATTTGTTTATTATTTTAAAATGGATAATCGTAAAAATTCTCCAAAACCTCACACCCAACACGTCAACACCTCAACACTTAAACACTTCAACGATTCAACACCTCAACGGTCAAAAAATTCTTCAAGTAATAATCTGTGCATCTGTGAAAAAAATCCTTCCAACGGTGCCTGAGGTTCTCGAAGGCACACCCAACACCCAGCATCCGTCACATAAACACCTCAATACCTCAACGATTCGACAAATCAACACTTCAACACGTCAACACTTCAACGATTCAACACCTCAACGGTTCATCAATTGATCAAGTCATAATCTGTGCATCTGTGGAAAAAATCAAGCAAAACAAAAGTTATCAAGTTTACACCGACACCTCAACGATTCAACAGTTCAACAAATCAACAACTCATCCGGTAACATCCAACACTCCACACCCAGCATCCGTCACATAAACAAATCAACAGTTAACCGAATCAACCACAGATCACAGCCATTCTATCAACTAGTCACAAAACATCATGTATTTCCTATTTCATGTATTTTTGTCTTAGTTTACGTTATTACCAGTATAAAGTGTAAATTTGCACACCTAATTTTAAACTAATGAAAAAAACACTTTTATTTTTAGTACTATTTTCGGCATCTATAATTTCCTGTAATAATGATGAAATTGTACAGGTGCAAAATGCAAAGTTAAAAGTAAAATCGGTACTAACAGCCGATGGGCTTACTGAATATACTTATGGAAGTAATGGATTTGTCTCAAAGATGAGTTTCAGTAGCGAGCATCTGGATATGTATAGTGAGGTAATTTACAAATATGAACAAAACAAGCTGGTTCAAATACAGATATATACCAATAATCTGCTTTTTAGCACACAGGAGTACTTTTATAAAAATGACGCACTTGTCAGATCAACTTATGAGGAGGAAGGGCAGGAAGGTTCATCCTCAATCGAATACTTGTATAATAATGTCGGAGAACTTCAGGAGTCATTAGGTTTCTCTGGTAGCGAAAAGGTTGCTACAACCAAATACGAATACTTCAACGGTAACTTGCAGTCTGAACATACTAAAACAATATATGGTACAGAATATGGCGCATCTTATAAGTATGATGATAAGGTGAATTTCTTAACCTATACGTTTCCAAAAGAATATCTGGTTATTAGCAAACAGGGTAAAAACAATGTTATTACAGACGGTGAAAGCTTTGCTTATTACTACAAATACAATAGTGATAATTATCCCATAGAACAACAAACAGGTTCATTTACAAACATTATCACCTATTTTTAAACAAAACAATTATTAGCTAGTGTTTCTCTATGTTACTATAGTATAAATTTTATATTCAGTAGTGTTAATAAAGATAATATATCACAAAGTATATAATTGAATTAATAAAGACGAACAAATGTTCGTCTTTATTAATTCAAGCTATTTCAATAACTTTAAGCATTCTCAGTATTTTCTGACATTAGGAAAAATTTATACTGCGGCTTCACCTATATTCCCCATTCCCTCATTCCGGCCAGTGAGCCTGCGGTCACTGAGCCCGTCGAAGTGTCGAAGGCACACCCAACACCCAGCATCCGTCACATAAACGATTAAACAGTTAAACAGGTCTTGTCCCGAGCCATCGGGATCAACATTTTATTCCTCAATCCTGATCGATTCAATAATCTTTTCAAAAAGCTTGCTGTTATCTTCTTTTTCTGAATCCATAAAGGTAATCTGATAAAAAGAATCATTTACAGGTACGGCATATACCATAATTTTAACCTTTTCTTGTCCGTTGTTGGCTGTTAATGTGTAATCGCACATGGCAAAAACACACTGCTTGCCATCTATATATTTAACGGTTGGTTGTTCTATGAACTTAAAGTCAGGAAAAATATCCTTCATACCCGAAAAACTTCTTTCAATACTTTTCTTAAAATCCTCAAAAGACGCTGCGCCGTTATTTTTCAATACAATCTTAATGGTAGGTATTACACCATGTCTGCTGTTAATGGGGTATTTAAAAAAGGTTACCACCTGATAGGTACCTTTATGGGTATCAATAAGCTTTTTTAAAGTTGCTTTGTCAAGCTTAATGTGTTCTTCCAGATTTTGAACGGTCTCACCTTCCTCAGCAACAATCCATTTGTTAGGTTGGTTTATAGAAAAGCCTAATCGTTCGTTTTTAAAAGTGGTTTGTGCATTACAAATATTGTAAACAAAAAGAAGCGAAATAAGTATGATGTTTTTCATTGTATGTGTTTTCAGTTATTAATTAAACATTAGTTTGCCCCAGAAGTAACCTTCATTTCTTTCAAAATTCTTCCTAACGCACCTGCAGTTCCGTCTTTAACCGTACGTTCGGCAGCAGGAAAAGTCATATACGAATTTCCCATGTGTGTATTGTGTTTTGTATGCAGTAGCAATGTACCATCTGTATTGTAGTACTGCATTTCAACTTCCGTATCCTCGCTAACACCAATAGGGATAAACATACTACTGTACTGCACATTCAAAAATTTCAACTGTGTTAACAACATTCCATCAACGTTGTGCTCAATGCAAAGCTCTTTAATCCTGTTACTTTATGCGGTGTCAAATCCTTCAAAACCTTCAACGTAAATTTTGGTCGATGCTATGTTATGTTTCTCCAGCAGCTCGGTAGTTGTAAGGTCGTATACACGCGTACTTCCCTTTACAATCTTTTCCATGATTTCTTCATTGGCTACCTGACTGAAACCTATACGCACAGGTTTAGATATTTTTGCTTCATTTCTATAAAGGGTGTTTGTTCCCATAGCACCGCAACCGGTTAAAAATAAAGTAAGTAGCAAGGCGGTAATAAACTTAAAGTAGTTTTTCATAAATGTACTGTTTAGTGGGTGCAATATAGCATAAAATAAAATTATTGAGATTGGTATATCTGATGGAGTTTAAAAACAATATTGTGTTATTTCATATCTCCTCATAAATTCCCCATTCCCTAACAAAAACACAATAAATACAACCCACACGAATTCAAAGCGTCATTGGTATCAAATCGACAGTTAAATTGTTGAAACAAGCGTAAACTAATCGGGCTAGCTTTGCTACGTTTCGATTAGTTAGCTTGTAAGACATTATTTAACCGATTTTAGACCGAGACGAGACCAAAAAGAAAAGACTTTTGGTTCTTTTAGTCATAAAAGAACAGAGAAACCGAAAGGTATCAATCACTAACAACGGAGATCCCAAAGCCAAATATTTCTACCACTATAATATACATCAATTCAATATACAGTATTTAGTAAAGTCATTTAAAAAAAATAAGAACCAGTATTATAAATTTTATTAAGTCGCTTAAATACTAAACTTAATTTTTTCCAAATTTTGTTTGTAATTCAAATATCAAACTTGTTCTATTATTACCATTCAATTATATCTGTATATTGCTGATCTCTGTAATCAGGAAAATCCCGGATTTTCATTAGATCTAATGTGGAGGTATCTAACTGCCATATTGCAGATCTTGCAGACCAGGGATCAGTTAAAATTTCAACCGTATTTTTTGAATTGGTTCGCAACGAATGAATCCACTGAAATTCATCTGATTTTATAATGCTAATTCTTTCTTTAGTCCAAACTGTTAAATGATCACCTCCAATTAATACCCACTTATTTTCACTGTCAATCAAGCCACAGCTGGCATTTCCGTAAAACTCTTCTTCGTACAAAACGCTGTTTAATTTATCAGTCAAAAAAACACGTTCATGCTGATAGGTGAGGGTAAGTTCGGAATTTTGATAGAGAATGTTCATTTAATTTATGCTTAAAAATATTCATTACAGTATTGTTTATATTTCTGTTGCTTACTATTCTTTTTAATGTGTATTAATTATTTTCAAGTAGCTGTTCTATAATTTTGTCACTGATTTTTCGAGCATCCGTGATTGATTTTTTATTTTTTAATTCCAGGTAGTATGCACCATAAATTAATTGTTGATCAATGTTTACTAAATTTAAAACAATTATTGTGATATAGTTTGGTTGTGAAGGAAACTGTTTCATTAAGAAAATTGCTGTTTGACATCTGTCACTTATTTTGTATTTGTCTAGCAATAAAAATTCTCTTGGCTTCAAAAACGAATGATCTACTTGAATATTTTCCCACGCTTCATGAATAGTCATTCTTTGTATTTTGAGCTTTTCTGTCTGAATGATCAAGATTTCTTCTAGATCAGAATCTTCGATAATTATTTGTCGATCATCTTTTCTTGAATATATAACAAAATAATCTTCTAGATTTTCTTTGTTATTTTCAAAATTATCAATTGTCATGGATTCAGGAAAATAAGCTGCATGCAGTTCAGTAAGGCTGTCAATAGATACCTGTCTTAACCACCTTAATACACTTGGATGATCTTTTAACTCATTACGCTTATCAAGTACGGGAATTGTTAGTTCAATATCCCTAACTACTTCTTTCTGGCTTCCTTTTAGTTCATTTTTAGTAGTACATGTTGTAAAACACAAAAACAACATTATTAATGGATAGTATTTTTTCACTGATGAATTTTTATATAGTTTTTAAATTAAACTTATAATTTCTTAATTAAAATTAATTCATAGCTATCATTAGTCAAAAAATAATTCTTTAACGTAAGATATTTCTGCTATTGAAAGGTCAAAGTTTAGTGTGTTGCTTTTATGCAGCGGACTATCAATACCTGACACCATGTTATTCTGAAATTTTTTCAAATGAAGTACGTTGAATTCGTTCCTAAAAAGGGTCTGTGTTTGGCTGTTTATGTCTAGTATGCCAATTTGTTGCTTCCTGTTCCGTGTCCACACCGGTAAAGCAAGGCAGTCTCCCGCTTCATTCCATATAATCGGTCCGCCGGCATGGTCACATATTTTTATTTTTCTGCTTCCCAAAATCAAATAACATATACCCTTAAGGGGTCCTCCCATAGCAATTTCAGAAAGTTCGCTGAAGGTTACACTGTATTTCCCGTTGGGTGCTACCATATTTTTATCTGTATTGGAAAAGTTCCAAGGATCCGGGTACATATTATTCATAGTTGGGTGTCTTTTATAAATTTGTAATTTCGCTGTGATTTATTCAATACTCTTCATAAATATAGATTTCGGTTACTTTCTGTTTTGGAATTTCAACTTTCCAGTTCGCGCTGGTGTATGTTGAAGAATCTACTTCAAAACACAGTCCTTTTAGGTTAGAAAATACTAACTGGTCTTCGTCACCCTCAACCATATCGCCGAAAACTGTTTCAAAATCTTTTACCACACTTCCCAATCCAAGTTCATTGTAAACAGTTCCTTTATAATTATTAAGTAAACCTATCTGCGTAAGTTGGTCTTGCTCAAAAAATAATATAACTTCTTCCGTGTAATATTTGTAGAGTGAAAGATTTTTTACATACTCGTTAACAATTTCAGTAACGGTGAATAAATTAAGAACTTCCTTACTCACGTCATTTTTCTGCATGCCTAGCATAAAACCTGCTGCACTTTTACCTGCAACTATAGGCGCATTCAGATCTATTTTATGTACTTTTCCACTCATAAATGATAAGGTTTTAAAACGGTAGTTTAAAGAATCTATTAGCAGTTATATCTCTAATCTTGGTATTCTTTTAATGGCTTGTAATTGCTGTATCTAACATATATGTTGTCAGGATCAATTATTTCTTTTGTAATTAGTTTTTCGTTTCCATCAGCATCTGTTTCATATATTGTTCTATGGCTGTCATTATGTACGCTTGCAAATTGTATCAGACTGTCTTTTTTAATTTTTGCAAAAACGGTTGATGTTCCTCCATGAACTAAAAAGGCATCAATACAGTCCAATTCTTTATTGTAGCGCATGTTGGGATAGTCTTCTGAATTTAAAATCGAAATCAGTTCCTGTTTGTAGTCATCATAAATAAAAAGCCTCCTAACTTCGTTAGCACCTCGCGCAGCTTGTGCCGAGATAAACGTAACATCGTTTAAACCGTCATTGTTGTAGTCGGAAATGTCCGGCATCATACTCATTAATGCATTACATTCATACAAATAGGTGTTTTGCAGATACCAGCGGTACGGTGCTTTTGTATAGAATTTCACAATTACGTATGTGTCTCCAAAAACGCGGTGCTTTATAAGTTCCAGCTTGTTTTTACCTTTTACGCCTATAGTCAAACTGTCCGTAAAAATTTCTATAAGTTCTGTTTTCAAATTTACAGTATCTGCAGCTGCGGCATTATTGTAAGTATTTTCCAAAAAAGAGTCTTTCTCTAGTACGTTGTTTGATATGCGTGGTGAACATGAAAAAATGATAACTGAAAAAATTAGACTAATCACTTTCATAAAGATTGATTTTAATATTTGTGGTATTACTTTAAAAATGCTTTCTAGAGATCCTGCAACAACTGTTGTATATTTTTTTTCGATTTTCCGTAACTGACAATCCTAACATCCAAAGGAACATTTTTGAATTTTTTAAAAGCTTTCTGCATCGATTCAATAATCCAGTATTCCTCATTGCCGAATGCGCCGCCTCCTACCAGGGTAAGGTAAACAATGTTAGATTGGTGTTCTATCATATTCAGCATTCCTGCATAAAGGGTCGATTCGTAAAGTGCTTCCAAAATAACCCGTGCAAAACTTTCCCAGTATATAGGTTCGGTTTGGCAGTAGGCAACAGGCAGTGCTGAACAAAATATTTGTGAAACCCTGTGTTTGTTTGCTGCCAATGTAACTTCAGTATTCCACTGTATGCCTGTCTTTAATTTCCCTTTTAAATCTTCGCGGTCGTCTGCGCTTAACTGTGCAATCTTTTTATTTATTGTAAGTAATCCCCTTTCACTTATCATTGCATACCCGTTTTTCATTTTCCAAAGGTTCAAACGTTTATCTAGTTCCTTTGCAATTAAATCCAAACAGTCAATCTGGTTGTGTTCCGTCTGCCCGGTCTGCCCGTTTGTTTCTGCAAAATAATTTCTATATATGGTTCCTGCACCACATGCAATGGCACAAACAGGTCCTTGGGTATGGTCATTTTCGTAGCGGTCTATCCCTTGTTCGGGAATAATTGCAGGGCTTATCATTTCAAGCAGGTTAAATTGAGATGCAACCTGAAACAACGCATTGGCATTTTCCGGTTGGCAGTGTAAATCTTGTGCGTCTGCTACAACTTCTGTAATTTCAATAGTATCGTTATATCCTTCTAAAACATGGTTATATTGCCGTAGGTCAGCTAATGTTGCTATTTCCAGTTTTCCAAAATGGTATCTTTTATTGTTTGCAAGTGAGATAAGCTCGGTACCGCTAATCAAAATATTTTTCCTTACGTTTTCTGGAGACTCTTCTCTAAAGCCTGTTAATTGTTCAAACCACATTTTTATATAAATTATGTTATAAGATTTGTGCTTCCCTATTAAAGTTCATTTTGATTGCAGATTTTTATTTCTCGTTTAAATGTTTTTGCGAAATGTTCGCTTCTGCAAAACTAATTTTTCCGGCTGATTCTAATTCATTAAGTTTTTTATAAATTGTAGAATAACTATTATTAAAAAGAACTTCCATTACAAAATAATTATTTCCAGTTCCTTCTGTTTCGCAGCCTAATTCTTTAAATTCATTTCTCAAGGCTTCAATGTTAAGTTTTTCGTCGAGTGCTATAACTTGAATTGTTGAGTTTCCAGAATATTCCACAACATTTCTGTATGTAATTCTCTCTTCATCATCATCAAACTCGGCAAATACAATATCATCCGATGAAAATTCAGGACCATAAAAAGGGATATTGTCAATTTTGTAAAGTCCTTTTTCGGCATCAATAGTTTCTGCCCATAGGGTTTCTACCACAATTTCATCAAGTACATTACTGTAATAACGAACAAGTATTTTTTCAGAATTAAAGGATGGCATCTTCTTCAAACATTTCCTCAACATTATTTAATACTTCGCAATCACAATAACCACCTTTTTCACCAAGCCAGTTTTTAATTTCTTCTATATTTTCTATTTTATTCTTTTGTAAAAATTCACAGGTGAGTTTTAATGAATCATCACAGCCGAATTCGCTGAGGTTTTCATCCAAATAATCAAATAACTGTGTAAATTTTTCTCTTGAAATATGAAGCGAATTTTCAAATTCAATTTTCGCTTTGTCTCTCAATTCCTTCCTGATCTGTTTTCTTCTTTCTATTTCTTTTTTATCTGGCATTTTGTTGGTAGCATTGCTTAAGGTTTGTATGGCTTTTCTTTTTCGTCGTCTTTGTAATACTCTAAGATAATTAAATACTGTTTGTCTGTTAAAAGTAATGTTTGTAAATCATTTCCCCCATATAGCAGATAAAATTGTTCATCACTATTTTTTGCCTTTAGTAATTCATTTACTTTCTTAAAAAAGTTTCTTGGGGAAGTGTCCCAAAATGTTTGGTTATCAAGTTCTTTTTTAGTGTAAAGATTTAATTTTTCTTCATTGATTACTATGTCATTTGTAGTATCATAATCATTGGCAGTTTTAACAACCAAATTCACATTCCTTTTTGCCAACATTTTATTTAGTTGTGGAAGGAAAAAGCCAAAATTAAATTCAGCAAGTTCTTCCGCATCAATATGGGCAAATTTGAAATTATTTTCATCGTAAATATCAAACGAATTTTTGAGTTGTATTTTTAAACTGTCAATTTTTGAATTGTCAGCATATTTTAGAAAATAATTTTCAATAAGTTTTTCGCCATAAATACTGTCCCGCTTTTGCATGTTGACAGTTGGTTTGCTACTATTTTGTGTCTGTGCTTTTTGGTTGCAACTGACTAAAAATATAAAAAAAATTAAAAGTAATAATTTTTTCATTCTGTGTTTATTTTCTAGTATTTACTATAACGTTTAGGTGCTTTGCTTGTTCTTTAAAATTGTAAATATATCACTTTTGTTTAACCGTTTTAGAAGTTCCGTTTCTCTTTTTCAGCATCTTTAGGTATGCTGTCGCTTCCCCTGTATTCCCCATACCCTTTTAATTAATTACCCATTTAAAATTAAAAACATAATAATCAACCCACACGAATCAAAAGCGGTATGAACTTTTAAGCGAGCGTCGAACCACTGCATGAAGCGTAAGCTGATCGGGGTGCAAAGCGCCGTTTCGATCAGGTAGATTCAAAAGTGAATTTCGACCGATTAAAAGATCGCCGCAATAAAAGCACTTTTGGTACTTTTCGGGCATGAAACCGAAAAGGTTCATGGCTTCCAAGCTGTAAAATAAAGTTTGGACATAAAAGTACAAAGAAACGGAAATATATCAATCACTAACAAAGGAGATTTCAAAGCCAGATATTTCTACCACTCCAAATCCTCTTCAGTTTGAGCGCTAGTCGAGAACCAGTTATCATGTTGAACAATATCTCAGTGAAAATGAAAACACAATAAATACAACCCACACGAATCACTAGCGGTATTTAAGCTTTAAGCGGGTGTCAAAACGGTGCAGTTGTCGTTAAAACACATCGGGTCGCATAGCGATCGTTCCGATGGGTTAGCCAACAAACAAGATTTTGACCGTTTAAAGCTTGACCGCAATAAAAACTTTGCTTCTTTAGTTATAAAGAAGAGAAAAAACTAGATATATTAATCACTAACAATGGAGATCTCAAAGCCAAATATTTCTACCACAACAAACCCCTGTCAGTTCGAGCTCTGTCGAGAACCAATACATTCAAACTAAAAATAGCAGTTTGCTGTCACCCCTTGCTTGACAAGGGGTCGCACAAGTAAAGAAAAGATAAGCTTATAAATCATCTTCATAATGTAGGTAATGTAAACAACTGAATGTACAACATTCAGCATATATGCATCCGTGGTATATGAAATCTCGTAACCAACACCCAACACCTCAAAGATTCAACAGTTTAGCAGGTCTTGTCCCGAGCCATCGGAATCAACTGTTAAACACCCGAGGACGAAGTCTAAAGTCTGCGAATACATGCAGCAGAGTATGTGGGGAGCGAAGGTAATTCAACATTTCCCTCATTTCCCATTTTCCTAATCAAAATATCCTCATTTCTACAGAAAAAAATAAAAATATAAAATTGCGTTTTTAACAATTAATTATATTTTTGCACCAAATTAAAACACACTTATGAAACATTACTACACTACTATCAAAGTGGTTTCGGCTGCTTTATATACTTCAAATAAAGGTTTACAAATAACATATTAATTATTACTTATGAAAAAGAAACTACTTTTTCTACTCTTTGGCATGTCTGCATTTAGCGGGTACAGCCAAAAGGTGGTATGGGAAAAAACAATCGGTGGCGAACATTCCGAATACCTTTTTGATATGGTTCCCACATTAGATTACGGCTTTCTATTAGCGGGAAGTTCACTGTCCGACAAATCAGGATTAAAATCCCAGAAAAGCCAGGGGAATTTAGACTATTTCCTATGGAAGATGGACAAGAGTGGTGAAGAAGAATGGCAGTTGAGCTTTGGTGGTGAAGGTCAGGACATCTTAAAAAGCATTTATCCAACAACCGATATGGGTTATATATTAGGCGGTTATTCCAATTCAGGTAAAAGCGATACCAAATCTTCAGAAAACAAAGGGAAGAACGATATCTGGATTGTAAAGATAAATGCCCGTGGCGACCAGGAATGGCAGCAAAGCTATGGAGGTGACGGTGATGATCGACTGGTACAGATAAAACAGGTAAAAGGCGGTGGCTACTTAATTGCAGGCACAACCAATTCCGGACAAAACGACCAAAAATCAGAAGATAAGTTTGGGGGGTTGGATTATTGGATCATTAAAACCGACAAACAAGGTAAAGTAGAATGGGAAAAAACATTCGGCGGTATTTATAACGACGAACCAAGAACCATTGTAGAGACTGAAAACGGCTACATCATTGGCGGAGTTTCCAACTCACCTGCATCAGGCAGCAAGCAAAAAGACAGTTACGGTGGTTACGATTTGTGGATTTTGGATCTTGATGTAAAAGGAAATCTTCTAAACGAATACGTTTTAGGAAGTGAAAACGACGACCAGCTGAATGAAATACTAATTGCAGAAAACAAACAAGGATACACTATTACAGGCAATACCTATTCCGAAAATGGTACGGGGAACCTTACGATAAAATCAGAAAAAGGAAGTGATTTCTTTGTGATTAAAACCGATAACCGATTTAAACCGGTGGATCAGTATAGTTTTGATTTAGAAGGCAGCGAATTCTTAACATCAACAGCCGTAATGCCGAATAAGAACATCTTGTTATCAGGTTATAAAACCGATGCTAAGACCAACAAAAAAAGCTATGTTTCTATCCAAGTAGATGACAAAGGCGAGCAGGTTTGGGAAAAGGAATTGTCAACAAGCGGAGATGATTTGCTTAGAAAAACAGTTATTACCCGTGACGGAGGATTAGTGTTTGCAGGGAATTCTACAGGCAAGAACGCAAAGTACAAAACATCAACACAAGGCAGGGATGATTACTGGGTGGTAAAACTGGGACCAAAAGACGACGTAAAGCAACCAGAAATCAAGATAGAAGCATTCCCGAATCCTACCGAAGGATTTACACAAATTGTAATCAACCACGAGTATAAAGAAGGAGTGGTAAACGTTTTCGATCTAAATGGCAGATTACTGCATACCGAACAACTGAAACACGACATGGTTGCGGTGAATTTGGCAGGTTATGCTACAGGAACTTATGTTATCAATATTAAAACCGATGTGGTAAACACATCTGTAAAAGTCATTAAAAAATAGTTATGAAGAAGTTTTTAGTTTTTATAGTATTTTTAATTTGGTTTAGTTTAAATGCTCAACCAGTACCTGGTCCTGGTCCGTCTTTACACCAATTGTCAAATTCCGAACAAGTATTCGGGAAAACCATTGCTACATCATTTAAGGCTACACCAGATGTAACTGCTTTTCAAGTCAGATCAATAAACCCCGTGAATAATTATACGGGCGCAATAGATTTGGAAATTCCAATATTCGAAATAGAAATGGATGGTTTAAAAGTGCCAATTTCAATCCAATACAATTCAAAAGGTATAAAAGTTGATGATATTGCAAGTTGTGTAGGTATGAATTGGAATTTACGAGCTGGAGGAAACATAGTTAGGGTAATTAGAGATATACCTGACCATAAAGTAGGGTGGTATAACTACCCTACTTTAGCACTAACCAGTAATGGTGGGCAAGCTAGTATGCATTCTCCTAAAGTTGGTTCCGTTGGTGCTAATAGAAGAAAATCAAATTATGCTTTACCTTATTCTTATTGGCAAGTCACAACTGACCCATCACGCACAGATTATAATTTGGCTATATATACAGAAAATAATGATTTAACTAATGCAACAACATTACCCTCAGGTCCAAACTATCTTTATAGCGACTGTAATTATGATGAATATTTTATAAATGCTCCTTCTTTAAGTGATGTATTTATTTTAAAAAATAGTTCAACAACTGAGGATCCATTTGTAAGTGGTTATAACACTTCAAATATGCAAGCTTATTTTAGGCAAAATTTAGGAAATAAATTAACCAATGTTACCCCAAAAACAGTTGCCTCTTTAGGAAATGGCTTTGCTTCTGAATTAAATGTGGATCATCCTAATCTTTATCAAAATGTAATTTCTCATCCGCCTTTATATACCGGTATACATCATTTCTTAGCAGAGAAACGCAAACTAAAAGATTTTTTTGATTTTGAAATTTTGAACGATAAAGGTTTTAAATTTACTTTTAATAATTATGATGTTATCGAGAATTTTCATGGTAATTTTTCTGATCAATCATTATGGAGTTCGAATCATGTTTTGACGAATAATTCTCTTTATAATAATTACAATAAGGATGTTGCTTCATGGCATTTAAACAAAATTAATAGCCCATACGGTGTTAAAAGTGTTGAATTTGAGTATGAGACCTACAATCATTCTGCTGTTGAAAAAAAGAGACAAGCATTTTCCAGAGTTAAAAATATTAAAGATTTGCCAACAAATGACATATCTATAAAATACGAGGAAGAAAAAGGAGTAATATTTGATTCTGGTAGAAACTGGGAAAAAATTCCTGAAAAAAATAGAATTAAAAATATAAAATTTTCGGAAGGAAAAGTTGAGTTCATATATGCCGAAAATCGTTTAGATTATGCAGGGGATAGCAGGCTTTCTGAAATTAAAATATACAATTTGCATGGTAATATTATAAAGCATGTGCAGTTAAATCAGATATATTATAATACAAAAGATGGTACGGTTGGTACAATAAACCACAGAATGTTTTTGGAGTCGGTTGTTATTAAAAACTTGGCAGATAACGAACAGTCTGAAGTTTATAGATTTGAATACAATAATCCGGAAAGGCTTCCTCAAAGATATTCAAACGAACAAGACTTTTTAGGATATTTTAATAGCAACGGTCATACTACAATTGGAACTAAAACACCTAAACTATATTATTATCATAATTTAGACCATCCTAGATTTTTACCGAATATTTTACCACCGCAATTTAATCATAGAATTATTATTGACGGAGATTATTCATTAGCACCTCACGGTAATTCACTGTATGGTTTATTAAATAAGGTTATTTACCCTACAAAAGGTTATACAACATATGAATACGAGCATGACTTTTTTAAACTATTAAATGTACCTATTGAAGCAGGAAGTGCAAGAATAAAGTCACAGAAAATATACGATAGCAATCAAACGCTTGTAAATGAAGTAGCTTATGAATATCCTAATAATGAAGGATATATGAATTTTATGCCTTTGTTAGCGTCTTTTAAAAAATATATTCCAGATCCTAATTTTGAATTAGGATCAATAATGACATATAATATGCCAAAATCTGGAATAGAGTTAACTCAGGGTAGCACCGTAGGATATGCAAATGTTGTAGAAAAATTTCTTAAATCTAACATCAAAAAAGAGTTCGACTTTACTACGCCTCTAGATTATCCAATTGAGAGAAATACGATCAATACAACTAATAGTGTATCAAACGATGTGTTAAAGCATAAGTTACCGTATCATTTTAATGATCAGTACAAAGGTAAGTTGAAAGAAATGAGAATTTACGATGGTACTATATTAAAAAATAAAGTAACAAATATTTATAAAAAATATAAATCAAAAGAGGTGTCACTTTCAAAGACTAACTATTTTCCAAGTTTTTCAATGGGAGATCGTATGTTTCAGTATACATCTAATTCCGTTTATAATCAAGAGTTTCTTGCACTGGATCAAAGTTTGTTAGTTGAATATGAAGGAAGTCAAAGTAAAACTTTGCAGAAAAACTATACTTACAAAACAGCTAATACCATTATTTCTCCTGTTTATTATCCTTTTATAGCCACTGAAATATTAAAGACGGTAAATAGCGAAAATAAGACGGAGTATTCATATCCTTTCGGAAGCCTGTTTGTTGGGGGAGCACCTTATCCAACCCAATTAAGTATCGACAACAGATTATCAGATCCTTATGCTACCACTTATACGACAAATGATAAAATAATCAAAAAACAAAGTGTGCTATTTGACAGTTTTAGCTATAATAACGGTAGCTCAATGTGGTTTCCGCGAACAAATATTTCAGCAATACAGGAAAACTTTATGAATACGGTTAATACAGATGAAATTATTGTGGATTACCGAGATGAGTACGGAAATATTGTAACATATCACACAGCAGATAATATATATTTCACTGCAATTTGGGGATATAAGGGAAGTTATCCTATAGTTGAAATAAAAAATACAAAATTTCAAGATCTAGACATAACAAAAGTAAATAACATAAGAACTATTTCCGATACAGGTTCTGGAAATGAAGAAACGTTAATCAATGCAATTATGGATTTGAAATCGTCTTTGTCTGGGAATGTTTTTTTAGAGTATAAAATATACAAACCTCTTGTAGGTGTTACTTTGAAAGGAGATGTTAATGGGAAAAGAACCTATTATAATTATGACGGATTAAACAGGTTGATAAAAATATATGATGATAATTTAAATATTATTAAAGAGTATGAATACAGTTATGAATAATTTTAGAATTATATTGACTAACCTATTTGTGTTACTGCCATTTGTGTTAATTGCTCAAACGGAAAAGAATTTTATCGTAGAGAAAAATTACTTAAAAGCTAAAAATTCTACATCTTCAAATAGTTCAGATTTCAATACAAATATTTCATATTTTGATGGTCTTGGCAGAAAAATTCAACAAATTGAGACAGACGAATATAATAATTTGGTGACAAACTATGAATATGATGAAAATAATGCAATTCTAAAGGAGTATCTCCCACATACTGCTCCAAGTGACAATATAGAATATGTTTCCAACTTTAATCAAATTCTACAAAGTGAGTATAATTTTAGTAACCCATACAATAAAAATAGGTATGAAAAAGCTAATTATAAACTCTTAGAGCAGGGTTTTCCAGGTGAAGCATGGAATATGGATAAAACTCTAAGTCACACACTAAAAAACGAATATCATTTTAATACTGTAAACGAAGTAAAAAAGTATGTTGTAACTAATAGTATTTCTTCATTAATAGTAACTAATGAAATATCTGTTTCAGGCTTTTATTCTGGTAATGTATTGCGGAAAGAAATACAAAAAAATGAAAATTGGACCCCACAGGATCAGAAAAACAATACGACAGAATTATTCTTTAACGAATACAATAGTATTGTACTTTCCAGGGTTTTTAGCAATAATTTAATTCACGATACTTATTATGTTTATAATGATGCTAATAAGATAGTTGCAGTTTTGCCACCTATGTCTGAAGGAGATGTTTCACCAGTAAGTCTGGAAAAATGGTGTTATTTGTATAATTACGATAATCAAGGAAGGTTGGTTGAAAAAAAATTACCGCAGAAAGAATGGGAGTATCTAGTATATGACAAAAAAGGAAGAGTAGTTATGGCAGGTCCTGTATATAATCCTTTCGGTGATGGAACAAGGGGTTGGCTTGTCTCTAAGTATGATGTATTGGGAAGAGTAATTTATACTGGATTTTACCCTGCTAATATTTTTAGTCGTGTAGAAAGAAATTCTCTTGCTGCAAACAATTTTACAGCAGAAAGCAAGTCTGCAACTAATAATATAATAGACGGTATTACTACTAGATATACCAATACAAGTTTTCCTACGAATATAAAATTACTGACTTTAAACTATTATGATGATTATAATTATCCTAATGCACCAACATCATTTCCTATAATATTGGGGCAACAGGTTAATACTATGGTAAAAGGTCAGCAGACAGGGACATGGAATCGTATTTTGACAACTCCTCAAAGTATAGCAGGTAATTTGTCATATAATTTTTACGATGCTAAATATCGTGTGATACGAAATTATGCTCAAAACCATTTAGGCGGATATACACAAATTGATACTCAGTTGAATTTTACTGGTACACCAGCTAAAACAGTAACCTCACAAAAGCAGAATAATAGTGCTGCATTACTAACAGTTGCAAATGAGTACACGTACGATCGAAGAAATCGATTAATTGGACAAACCCAACAGATTGGCTCAGGACAATTTGAAAATATCGTTTTAAATGCTTACGACTCATATGGCAGATTGAATAATAAAAAGGTAGGTGGAACTGTATCAGTTCCATTACAAGACATTGGCTACAGATATAATAGTAGGGGATGGTTAACTAGCGTGAACACTGTTCAGAATTTGGGACTTGGCAGTGCAGGTGATAAATATGGACTTTTCAATTATGCAATTGCTTATGACGGGGTATTTAATGGAGATACATCAAAGCCGCAATATAATGGCAATATTTCCAGCGTGATATGGAGAACTGAAAGTGATAATATTATAAGAGGATATGGATATGACTATGATCATCTCAATAGGTTAAATTACGCAAGTCAATTGCAAGCTGTAGGAAGTTATTTTATAAATTATTACAGAGATGGACAATTTGCTGAAGATTTGACATATGATAAAAATGGTAATATTTTATCATTAAAACGCTATGGAATGGTGGATATTGATCAACCTGATAAGATTGATGATCTAACTTATTTATACGAAGGAAACCAACTACAAAGTGTAACTGACAGCAGTTCTCCTACTACGAGTATAGGGTTTCAAGATGGTAATAAAGTTGGTGACGACTATATTTACGATACTCTAGGTAATATTATTACAGATAAAAATAAGTCTATTTCATCGATAAGTTACAATCATTTAAACTTACCTTATCAGGTAGCTTTTAGTAATGGTGGTAATATAAAATTTACTTATGATTCTTCCGGTATTCGCTTAAGTAAAAAAGTACAACCAAATGGAGGAGCATTAATAACTACCGATTATATGAATGGATTTCAATATGAAAACGGAACTCTACAGTTTTTTCCGCATACAGAGGGGTATGTAAAAAGAAATACAGATAATACGTATCTTTATGTATACCAATACAAAGACCATCTAGGAAACATACGATTAAGCTATGGAGATGTCGACGGAAACGGTATTGTAGACCCTGTAAATGAAATATTAGAGGAAAATAACTATTATCCGTTTGGGTTAAAACATAAAGGCTATAACGAAGTTGTAAATAGTAAACGTAGTGAAGCAGCAGAAAAATATAAATTTCAAGAACAGGAACGAAATGAGGAACTCGGATTGAACTGGGATAGTTTTAAATGGAGAAATTATGATTATACTATTGGAAGATTTATGAACATTGATCCTTTAAGTGAGAAATATAATTACCAATCTCACTACAATTTTTCTGAAAACAGAGTTGTAGACGGCAGGGAATTAGAAGGGTTAGAGTGGGCAAGTATACATAATGAGGACGGAACAACAACACTTCAACTTACTATCCAATTATACAACGATGCAGAATTAAGTAAAAGACAGTTGGAAACTTTTAAAGATAATATTTCGAAAAGTTTTTCAGAGACGTACGCAAAACATGGATATTCTGCAGAGTTGATAATAAATGATACTTCAGAGCCTAAAGGTGACATGTTAGTATATGCAATAGATAATCGTGATACAAAAGTTAACGAAAAAGAAGGAACAATAGAGTATAAGGGTGGTTATGCAACATCATTTAATACTCAAAAAAATATGTTTGCTGTTTCTGCTAAAATTAACGGGAAGATGCAATCGAAAGATAGATACACTAGAACGTTTAATCATGAAGCAGGCCATACAGGTGGTCTACAACATCCGTGGGATCCTTCTAATCCTGTGGACGCAATACTGCAAGGAGGAGCAAATAAAGTTTCAAAAGAAAGAACCGATTTGATCAAGAACAATTTAATGAACAGTGATGCAAACCCTATTGATTCTTATAAGCCGGCAAGAGGATCCGATTTACTTCTACAACAGTTAGATTTAATAAATAATAATATATTATGGCAAACAAAAAAATAGTGTACGCTTTATTAGTACCATTAATTATCGCAGGTTGCAATACATTAAAAACTGATAACAGCTCAATTTCTAATGGTGCTGAATTCCAATATGAAAAAAATGGAAATTCTAAAGATGGTTATAACTATTTAAATAATGAGGAAGACAATTTTCAGATAAATTTTTTATCTACTTTTAATGATCGCGTTCATATTAAAATAGATGGAGATGAATTATTTGATAGGGAAGTTATTACAGATAATATGACTAATAATCCTAATGTAGGTTTTACATTTAATGTAGGCAAATACAATGGAAAAATTGTAAATATAGTTATTCCGAGTAAAGATGTTAATGAGTCATTTTTTTTAGACGACAAATATAGATATGTATATATATTTTATTACGATGAAAAACTAATCGTCAGGTATTCAAACAAAGTTTATAATATTTATTAGTAATAGATACTTATAAGTAAGTTTTAGCTATTACACCAGAATACGCTGGAAAGATAATTTGGTATTAAAGATCTCATTATCTTTTCAGTGCTATTTCAATTGCTTTATGCATATGTAAAGATCTTTTTTACCTTATATCATTTATATAATTGCTGTCATTTATTATTTCGGTTTTATTCCTAATTTATTATTTTGAGAAAAAAAAATATTTTCTTTTATTTTCCGAGGAACATAAATATCTTCCCATTTAGCAGATTGAGCTTTGAAGGTCAGTGGAAAAGCTGATTTTTTTAATCTGGTTTTAAATCATAGCCGCGCTGTCTATTCCACCCAACTGGATCTAATTTATATATACTGGGAATTTTGACAACAATAAGATCTTTTGGTGTTTCAGTAATGGTTTTGGATAGAACGGATAAAGTAAACCACTCGCAGCGGATGAAAGTGAGCATAGCAAAGCAAGTACTCAAAAACGATTCATCTGTTTATAAATTTAGTAATTATTTTTTAATTTTTTGCGAATAGATTCCCCTTTAATATCTATTCTATGTGCAGTATGTACAAGGCGATCCAAAATAGCATCTGCTATGGTTTGTTCCCCAATAATATCATGCCATGCTTCAACTGGTAATTGCGAGGCTATGATAGTACTGTGTTTACCATGCCTGTTTTCTATAATTTCCATAAAAGAATTCCTGTTGATCGTGTCCAAAGGTTTAAACCCAAAGTCATCCAGGATCAGTAAATCTTGTTTTTCCAGTTTATTGATCTGTTTTAAATAGGAACCATCTGCTTTAGATGTTTTCAGCATTGTAAAGAGTTTGTTGGTGTTAAAATACATTACTTTGTAACCTAATGAACAAGCTTGATGACCAATTGCGGATGCCATATAACTTTTCCCTGCACCGGTGCTCCCTGTAATAAGTATGTTCTGTTTTTTGTTCTATAAAATTGCAACTAGAGAAGCGTTGTATTTGATTTTTATCTAAAGACCTCGAGGCATCATAATCGATAGCTTCCATTACAGCGCTGTACCTAAAATGTGCCGCTTTCGTTAATCGTTCTATCTTTCTGTTTTGCCGGTCATCCCATTCACTCTGAAGAAGATATGCAACTAGTTCATCATTGGTGTAGATGGCGTATATCCTAAACATATACAAAACCATCATGCTTCGGGGTATTAAGGGCACCTTTATTTACGTGTGCAACAGTAACCTGCGTAAGTACCTGTCACTGTTTGTTCCCGTTCGCAGTGCGCAGCAGCAGGTTGCTCAAATTCAGTTTTCCAATTCTCCCGCTCCTGGCTGTATTCCGTATTACAATCTGGCAGTTGCCGCAGGTTTGTTCAGCGATCTGCAGTTAAACCACGAAACCACATACATCAGGGTAGATCATTTAAGCAGCCCAACCGATTATTTTGCGTGCAGGATAGTGGGCGAATCTATGAACAGGGTTATTCCCAACGGCAGCATCTGTCTGTTTAAAAAATACACGGGCGGTTCCAGAAACGGACTCATTATGTTGGTCGAAGGAACTGATAGTACCGATGCCGAATTCGGTTCACGCTACACCGTTAAAGAATATTCAAGTAAAAAAACGGTCGATGAAGATGGTTGGCATCACGAAGAAATCATCTTACTACCTAAGTCGGTTGATGATAGTTTTAAACCGATTGTTTTGCGAGACGATCAAACGGTGCATCTAAAGGTGTTGGGTGAGTTTGTAAGGATAATCCGATAGTTGGTTTATTTCTATTGATGAATCTTAGTAAAGGAATTATTTCCGCTTTGGGTTGAAGTATTCAATAGTGCAGATCATTTAATTTGATCAAATGCGGATGATAGTATGATGATGGAATGATTTACGAATCATGTTTAATCTTGATCCAAGACGTATCAAACACACTTGCCGTTACCAATGAAAATTGTAACATATTTATGTTGGTTTATTTAACATTTTATTATATTAGCACAATAATATGTTAGGTTTTATAGGTGAATTAACATAAAACTTTAGTAAATAAAACATTAAAAACACAAACTTATGAATACTACTAAAATTGATCTTTCCTGAGTTGGGAGGTCTTATCGTCGAAGTGATCGGACAAATGAAAATTGAACTGATACTGACAAATAGAAATAAGAAACGTCTTTAAATTACCTTTCTGCTACTATACTTATAAATAATATTTTATGCAGTAGCAATAAATCTATACTAACTATTATAATTTAATAAGCATTATATGATTAACCAAATAAAAACTTATAAAGAAAATAAAATAAAAAAATACGTAGACGATTATCCTGAAATGGTTGCTGAGTATCAACGAGAATTAGAGACGATTAAAGGGTATAACGGTAGGCAGATTTTAGAGTTATTACAAAATTGTGATGATCAATCTGCAACAGATGTTAAGATTTTTTTAGACACTATTAATAATATTTTTTCAATTGAGAATGATGGTATTCCTTTTTCTTTAGAAGGCTATCGCTCCTTATTTATCGCTAATTTATCTTCTAAAGTTGATAAGCAAAAATATATTGGAAATAAAGGTCTTGGATTCAGATCGATAATCAATTGGTCTAATGAGTTACAGATTATTAGTAACAATATTTCATTAACTTATTCTAATAAATTAATCAAAGATTTCTTTGAGAATAACTTTAATGAAGAAGATGGAAATAAAATCAAAAAAGAATTCAATAAAGGCGATAATCAAACACCTGTTGCATTATTAGCTATGCCTCATATTGAAAAATATGGTTCACACGATTACGCGACTAAGATTCAAATTAAATACAAGAAAACTGAAGAAGAAAAAATTTTAGATCAACTAAATGTTATTGATACAGACTCTTTATTATTCTTAAATTCAATTCAAAAAATAACGATTATAATAGATAGTAATGTAAAGGAGTATATCAAAAAAGCAGAGGAATCGATAGAGGTTGAGAATATTATTGTAACCAGTAAAAAGATAAACGATGTTAATTGGAAAGTGTACGCTTTAGAAGGTGAAATTGATAACGAATGTGTAGAGAATGATGAGGACAAAGAAACAAACTTTCAAATAAAGATTGCAATTGCAGATAATTTCATAAAGCCAAATCCATATTTGTTCTCATTTTTCCCTACAAATATAAAATTCGATCAAGAATATATCTTACATGCTACGTTCGAATTAGATTCAACAAGAAATCAAATAGTTAAATCAGAAAAGAACAAATTCTTATTAAAGAAAATAGTTGAGTTTACCATTCAAGTAGCAAAACTTCATAGTAAAAATGAAGTGAATTACAATGCATTGAAAATTTTAAACTATAAACATAGAGCGGATGTTTTGGATAAATACGGATATTATGAGTTAATAGACGAAGCTTTAGAAAATGAGCCAATATTTCCATGTATTGACAATACATACAAAACTAAAAAGGAAATTCTATATGTAGATGACTTATTATCTAAGTTTCTCCTAAAATATGAATTAATAGATGAGATGCCTTATCATTTAATCCCTATAGATAGTATAGAAATAGAAGATATTTTATTGAAAAAAAATGTAGATAGAAGTCTTTTGTTACTAAATGATTTAGAAGAGTATGTAAACATTATTTCTTCAGCACAATTGTCCTTAAATGATAGAATAACTTTTATTGAGATAGTTTTAAAAAATCTAAAAGAATACAACAAGGTTAAAAAAGAATTTAAGTTTAATATATTAATTGATGAAAATGAAAATATAGTAAATAGTACGGATAATATCTATACAATTCCGTCAAAAGATAATAAATTAATTGTTCCGGAATTTTCAAAAATAAAATCTGTTAATAATCAATTCTATAGAGACTTTAACAATAGAAATAATAAGACAAATCTTAAATCTAATACTCGTTTTTTTTACGATACTTTTAAAGATTATTGCAATATCTACGAGTACGACATAGTACCCTTAATGAATCGTATTATTTCAAAAACTAATGAACTAGCTAGTCTATCAAGTTTATCAATAACTGAAAAAACTGAAGTTACAAAAGAAGCCATATCTGCATTATATCAAAATTATCAGCAGTTGGAAAATAAAGGAGTTAATCGTGATTTAAATAAATTGATTGTATTAACCAAGTCAAATGAATTTAAACCAATTACAAATTTATTTCTGTCTGTAAATTACGGTGAATCGGGTAGATTAAACCAAACTATATTCCAAGATATCTATACGAATGAAGATTACATTTCCGATATTTACAAGTCGATAGATAATGATTTTCAATTAGGACTCCAAAAGGTTGAAGAGTTTTTAATATGGTTGGGTATCAACAAGTTTTTGATTTATAGTAAAGGAAAGTTTCAGGATAGCAGTACTTATGGAAATCAATTTAATGGTAATCCGTATGTAAAGTATGTAAGGAAAATAGTCGGTAATAGAGAAGACTTTACTAGTTATGAAATCAATTATTTTAGTATAGATTCTACTTTACTAAAAAAAATAAATATCTATCAACTTATTTGCTTTTGCCAATTAGATAACTTTATGTCAAATCAAATTAATGATAGAAAAAATTCAGATACATTTGAATTTTATTACAGAAGCTGGAAAGAAGTAAGTAATAATCCTTCTTACATAAAATTTCAAATCAACAAGGTGTTTAACTTTGAAAACTTCATCATAGAAGATAAGTTCTCTTGGGTTAATGATTTCGAACTTGATTACAACCATGAGTTATTTAAAAAGCTAAATATTGGTCCTTCAGTAGTTAAAAATATTTTAATAGATCTTGGAGCTATTGAGAATTTTGAAGACGCACCACTAGAGTTATTAAATGCATCATTCGAAAAATTCAATAACAAATTTCAAGACGGTAAAAGTTCGCAATCGTTTTACAAACAAATCGTAAAAATTCTTTCTAAAAGGGATATTGTATTGGACGCTCCTTTTAAATTGTTTGCCAATAATGGAGAAGACTTAGTTCTGAAACAACAAAATGAGGTGTACTTTAGTGACAATAATTTATTACCAAAGCGTTTTGCTAAGCAATTCCCTTTGTTAAATTTTCCTTTACGTGCTGGCGCTAAAGAAGCAATTAAAAGATTTAAAATTAACGATCTAGATGATTTAGTGATTAATATTAAATCATATAAAGAATTTCAAAATTTAAATGAAGAATTTCATGATTTTTTCAAATCGTTAAAACCATACATTTTAGCATATCGCTTAGAGGAAGTAGAAACAGATGCATCAATCCAATCTAACGTACAATTATTAAATGCTTTTAGGTTTGAGATTTGTCAGGATTTAGTGTGTCAATTAGAGGATGATATATTCAATTTAGAAGATAATGCCTACGCTTATAATAAAAACAGCAAAACATACTTTATTAAAGTAAATCATGAAAGTACATTACAAAAGCTGAGGTGCAACCCGGCATTTATCGATATATTTTCAGAAGTATTAACCAGTGTATTTTCTACTAAAAATGAAAAACACATTTTTGAGTCTTTAATTAAAGACTCTACTGCTACAATAAATTACAATTTAGAAAAAGCCTTAGGTAATAATGCTTTAGAAGAAGCCAAAGTTCACCTAGGTCAAATATCATCGAAGAAATATTTTTGGACAATTATTTTTAAGCTAATTGATAATCCAGAAGATGCTACTGATGAGAAAATTGATAAGTTCAAAGAACAAAATTTTGGAGAATATGTATTCGACTTAGATTACATAAATTACAATAACGAAAAGAATTTCAATCAATTCAAAGAGATATTTGATGCGTTAAATATCTACATATCAGATTTTAATGATTTAGTAACTGAACGTATTGATTTAACAAATTACAACAAACTAAAATTTGTAGTTGAATACCATAATTTCAATAATGAAATAAAACAAATACTGTACAAAGGTTTACAAACAAAAGGGATAGATGAAAAACGTAAATTATATAAGTACTTCAACTTATACAATTTAGCAATTGAAGAAATAAAAGCTTTTGCTAACGAGTATTCAGAAGCGTTCATCAATAACCCTAAAGATATAGTTGTAGATTTCTTTAAAAAAGAGTTTGACGAATTTGATTTTGATACAAATACAAGTCATTTCAATTTAAATCAACTAGAAACAGAATTCAGTAAAGCATTTACGGAAGATGAGCTTTTTCTAATTCGCCAAAATACAGAATGGCAAAGTTTATTAGTCTTTGGTGAAATTGATTTACTTAGATTGGAATTAGAGGATAATTCAGAAATTGTAGAAGAGGATGAAGCGTATCAAAGTGTAGATAATAATGATAATGCAGATACCTTAACACGAACTAAAACTACCGTATTAGATAGTAAAGCATACTCGACACAAACTGTTACTAAAACCTCTATTGCAAAAGGATTGTACAAAGGGCAATCACGTGATCAAAATTATTTAAAACGTAAAGGAAACAAAGCAGAAGATATAGCTTATCAAGAATTAGTTGAAAAATACACTGAGCAATTTGTACATTACAAATCCAAAGAAAATGAAGCTTTACATTACGATATTTCATACTCTAAAGACCAAGGAAAATCATGGGTATATGTTGATGTAAAAAGCTCATCAAATGGAAACTTTTACGTTTCTGCATCCGAGAAACTATTTGGAGAAGAAAACAAAGACAATTACGAAATATGGGTATATATCAACAATGAATTTAAAATTTTAGAAAAATTCTTCTGTGTAAATCCTATTCTTAATGCAACAGAATATGTTGTACAATTAAAATTAACTGAATAAAATTATTACATAAAAAACATGATTAAAAACAACACAAATATTATTCCTAACAATCTTATTTTACAAGATTTTAAACGCCATTTAAATCTAGATTCAAATAACAGAATTTTATTTACTGCTCCTTTTGGCTCAGGTAAATCTACATTTATTCAGGAATTTGCAGAAAAGTATAACCATAATTACAGATTTATAAAACTATATCCTGTTAATTATGCGGTTGCATCTAATGAAGATATTTTTGAGCTTGTTAAGTTCGATGTTCTTTTCGAACTAATGTCTAAATTTCAAAATGAGATCAGTCTGGAAAAGACAGACTTTGATTTTTGGCTTCGTGCAGCAATGTTTATGCAAAACAGGGTGGACTTTGCTCCAATACTATTAAATATAATTTCGTTACATGAAAAAATAGGTAAACCAGTCGCTACGTTTTTAAATCAGCTAAAATCTATAGTGGGCGATTTTAAAGCTTACACTAAAGAAATTAATATCAACGAAGCAGATGATGTTTTGGAATTCCTGGAATCCTTTAAAAATATAAAAGGTGGTATTCATGAAATGGATGCAACCTCACAATTTATTTATGACATAGTAGATCGTCTAAAAGGTAGTGAGGTTTTTTCTGAAGAAGATGAAGAGAAATCCCTGAACACTGCACAGAGAGAAAATAAAACAATTTTAGTTATTGATGATCTGGATCGTTTGGATCCAGACCATATATTCCGCCTTTTTAATATTTTTTCAGCACATACAAATTTTGTGACCGATGAGAATAAATTCGGTTTCGATAAAGTAATATTTGTATGTGATTTAGATAATATTCAAAAGATATATTACCATAAATATGGTAAAGATGTAGATTTTGGTGGTTACATTGATAAGTTTTATTCTATTGAACCTTTTAAATTTGATAAAAGTGAAGAATTGTCTAACTACATCGAAGGTTTTGTCAGCAATATAAAAGTGAAAAATTGTGATTCGGAATTTACAAAAGCCACCCTTTTTAAAAATTCTGTTATTGCTTTAATAAAAATTCTAATTCACTACGAAATAGTTAATCTGCGCAGTTTAAACACCTTGTCTTTTATAGAAATAGATTATAAGAAAACTAAAAAGCGTAAAATTATTCCTGTTTTGGTTTTGTTTCAAATTCTTGATGCTATACTTAAAACGGATTTGTCTAAAAATAATTTTTTAGACAAATTAAATTTACAAGGTGCTGCATATAAGCAATTTAATAGATATACAAATATATATGAGTATTATTTAAGTATTGATGAAATAAATGACTTTCAAGATGCTTTATTTCATTTATTCGTCGGTATTGATAAAGACGATGAAGAGAGCGATTATTTATATCTAAAAGAATTGGACTTATCTGTTAGATATACTTTAGGTAGATCAAATTATGTACATTATTCTAGAATTAGTCTTTTAGGAATTGGTGATTTTAATCCTCAAAGGGATGGAGGTTTAAGGTTTAATTTAAACCATTTACTCAAGTATTCTTATCAGAGTTACAGGTCATCTAAATAAATCAAGTTTTAATTTAGATATCCTTATTGTGATAAAGACTTTTTGTTTGTATAAATGGAATTTAATTGGTAAACTTTAATTAAATTCTGTCAGTGCTTTCTCAGTCTCAAGGTGTATGATTGTATGGACTTCTATAATACTGTTTCTATATTCTCTTGATTTAATTTTAAATTAAAAACAAGTAATATTTTTAAATAGAAAAACAATTCAACACACAAAATTTATAAATTTTGTGTTTTTTGTGTTTTTTTGTGTGTTTTTATGTATCTTTGAAAAAAATAACTAAAATGGATATTGGACAAAGAATCAAAGAGCTGCGAGTACAGAGGGGATTATCTCAGGATGATTTAGCTCTAAGAGCAAACTTTTCAAAATCTTATATTCAGAAATTTGAAGAAGGTCAAAGAGAAATTAAATCTTCTCAAATGGCGCAACTGGCAGTTGGGCTGGGAATGGATATTTCAGAAATACTACAACCAGTAGATTATAAATCTACCGAATTTAATATTAAAAATATTGAATTTCGAGAGGCCGTTAAACTAGACGTACAAGTAGAGTATTTTACAAAAAAAATGCTTGGGACTCTTTATAAGAAATATTCTAGTTATTCCAAATTAGAAAAAATTTTGGGAGAGTCTATAACGTTTTCAAATCCGTTGAAGAATTTTTCAGTAGTCGTTTCAAACGAAAATGTAGAGGAAGCCGCTAAAATATTAAGGAAACGATGGAAATTTGAAGATACACCAATATATAATCTTATTATCTTTTTAGAGGATTTAGGGGTCAAGATATTTGAAGTAAATGAAGATGATAATTTTGTTGGATTCTCCTGTTGGGTTAAGAGTACTCCAATTATCGTAATTAATACACGAAATACTGATGTCTCAAGGAGACGATTTACAATTCTTCACGAACTTGCTCATTTGTTACTTTTGTTTAGTGAAAATGAGGATAAAGAAAAAATAGAGAGATATTGTGATCAGTTTGCTGGAGCAATGCTTTTACCTGAGGAAATTCTTAAGGGGTATATTAATTCAACTATTAGTATAAGTTTGGAAGAGCTTAAAAGGATTAAGAGCAAATTTGGGATTTCAATCTTGGCAATTCTAGTTCGGATGGTTAATATTAGATTAATATCTTGGGAAAAATATAAGCAGTGGAAGGAAATTTATAGGGAGTGGACGGACAAGGAAAGTGAATATGCAGGACGTGAAAATGTAAGTCGGTTTAATTATTTATTAGCAAAAGGACTCAGGGAAGAATTGATAACTAAAGATTTGGCTAGTGATTTGTCTGGTATTCCGATGTCAAACTTAAGCAGCAACGCTATTAATCAAGAGTTTTTATTTTAGATGATGGTAACAACAGATGTAGAACTATTGAACTGTTTAAGAATTTTGAACATGTTAAAAAATGGGGAATATTATTTCTCTAATCTATACATGACAAATAATTATTTGACCGGTGTTGAACGACAAACATTAAGTAACTTATTCCAAGATCAGAAAATTATATTGTTTGAATTAGGAAATGATTTTTATAAATTTTACCAAGGTTTAGAAACTGAAAAAATTCCGATTGCGTTACCTGGTATGTCATCAATTTTTTTTGCGAAAGATAGCAATTTTCCATTAGTCACAAAATGTAGGATAACGAAGAGAATAGCTGAAGAGAATGGAGTTGTAGTATATAATTATGAGGAAATGTTCAAATGTTCAAATATGCAGCAATCACAAATAGATTATATTAATAGAATTTTGCTAATGATGGAAACTAAAGAAAATCAAATTTAGAAAAATTAACTATTACTAAAAATAACCGAAGCGAAATGGAATTAAGCTTCGGTCAGTAGAAATTAAGTTTAGTCGCTATTATTTCTTCTGCAAAAGTAATAAAATTCTCTTTATTGCCTAATTATTCCTTGGGTATTTAACCAAATGCCTCAGTATTAAAATATTTGGTTGTTTTAAATCTGATAGCTATGGCCACAAATGGTAAGGCAGGAGACGGACGCCGTCATGGCGCTGTACGCGAAAGAAGTCAGACTTATAATCCTAAAACAGAGCAGTACGTTAAGCGCGATACTAATACTGGACGATTTATGGATGTTAAGCAAGATGGCACTCCTTTCAAAGGTGTAAGGAAAGAAAAATAAGTTTTTTTCTAAATATTTATAGCATACAGCATCTTGTTAATGCTGTATGCTATTATAACTTACGACAAAGTTTTAAGAAAAATAGTACATTAAAGAATTATAAAATATGAAAAGTTAGTTATAACAGAGAAGAGATTAAAAAATAAACCCAGATTTATCTGCAAAATAAACCTGAGTTATTTCTTTGATATCTTAGTCCTGAAACCAGAACAAAGAAGTTGATTTTTTCCGAAACAAAATTGCGGATTTCCTTTTTGGAATCCAATAAATTTAACTTCTTTTTTTTTCAAGACTGCAAAACCATTTGTAGACACACGTCTAATTTCCAGTTTTGCTTCACGTTTGGAAACCATTATTTACAACTTAATTTTTTTAGTAAAATGGCTAAAAATGGAATTTCTGGTGACAACCGTCGCCACGGAGCTGTGAAGCAACGCTCACAAACATTTAATCCTAAAACAGAACAATGGATTAAAAGAGATACTGCCACAGGCAGATTTATGGATGTTAAACAAAATGGTACTCCGTTTAAAGGAGTAAGAAAAGAAAAATAGAAGTTATGGAAGAAAGATTTGTACAGAAAGCAGTACAGCTTACCCCTGAAGAGAGTACAGGTAAGTTAAAGGTTGAAAAGTTATGGGAATTGATGCAAAATCATCCCTATCAAAATGAAATGTCTAAGGTTTTTGATATTGATAAAATCAAAGACGAATATATAAATATCGATTTTGTAGACACGGTCTATAAGCGTGTTAAGCATTTCAGTGATAAGTATAAGCGTAGTCTTATTCGTGCTCAAATTAAAGATATCAATGTTTTTGAAGAAGACATTATCAGTGACGGGAAGAAAGAAAAAGAAATCGTATTCCATTTTGATGAATATGTCGTGATTGATGAAGTGCACCAAAATTTAAAAACGGTTGCAAGGTATGATTCTAAAAATACTTATCTAGATGAGTATGTAATGACGAAATACGCCAACAATCTATTTAAAAAGGGATTGTCTGATTTGGCACGTCAGAACATTCAGTATTTTAAAGATTTGGCAACAAGGTCAGATAATTATAACAAGCACAGAAGCTATAGGCTAGTAGAGAGCGACGGCATTACCTACTTGCGCGGTATTACTTCGATCGATAAGTATTATGAATATGGAGTCGATTTTACGTTTGTTGCTTCGATGCTTATATTTCATGATTTTATGAAAAAAAATAAGGGCGTGGAATATAAAATTACATCTGCCCATATCAATGAGTCTAAACTTGAAGTAATTGTTGCAGAAAAATTTAAGAAGGCGGCAGGCGAGTTCGGCAAAGTTTCAACTGCTGTTAAAGTTGCAACGAATGATTTAGGTCAAGGATCTTTAAATTTTTTAAACATTATCAATGTCGGCAAAACTAATAAAGACGGTTTTTATCTTTTTCCAAAACAAAATCCTTTTGAAAGTAATAGGGTAAATATTTCTCATACAACAAAACCAGAAAATGTTGCGTCCATATTGAAAAGCATGGATAATGTTCTTAATACCAGTGACAAGTTCATAAAGGAGTTGATGGAAGTAAAAACTATAAAAAATCCAGACGAATTGCGAGTAAAGATTCAAGCTAAGATCAAAAGTCCTAGAAGTCCTTATTCAACTATCAAAGAACTTTCTGATATTTTTAATAGAAGAATAGATAATGATATCACCAATTTTTCCAAACTTCTAGAGATGTGTAATAAGGCGGAAGAATTGCAAATTCCGTTTGATCTTAAGGATAAATTACGATATATTATATCTGATATTATTTTGTATGGTAACGTTAGATAGCGATATAACAAATATTGTAGTTCAGTATGTGCTAGCAAGTTTTTGAATACTATAGAGCGATTTGTAAATATTGCAAACTTGCGATGTAAACACATAAGCCTAACAATTAAAAAGTTAGGCTTATGTATTTAAAAATTTAGGTCGATTGTTTTTTAGTGATTATACTAATTATTATTTAACTACTTTTTTAATAAGTTTTTTAATAAGTTTTTGATTTCAAGTCGTAGATATTTATTACTTATTTGATAAAAATAAACTTCTCTAAAATCGCTTCAAAAGAGGTTGTTCTTTATAATATTTTATATGTCTGTTTTAAAAATTGTAGTTGTGAACAGTCCCAATGTTAGGAGACGTTATTGTATACTTTTTAATTCAAAATTTTCTGAATTGTTTTCAACTTTACAAGCATTTAAATTCAAAAGTGTTATGTTCTGATTTTCTTTTATGATTTTACATTGAAGCACCTTAATTAATTTTAATCTGTCCATAACTTTAGGATGAAGTGCAAGACATAAACCATAACCATTACTTTGAACACTTGGATATAAAATGCCATCAGAGGAATTATTCGCTATTAGTTCAGAAGCTATCGCACTTATTAAATATTTATAATTTTCATTCTTATCAACTTTTTTAGAAAATTCTTCTGCTAAAAATGAAAGCACCTCATCCCTTTTTTTAACATCACTAGCTGAAAGATTTTGGTGATTATAAAAATCTCTTACTTTGTTAATATAATTAACATTATAATCTTTATTAGGATCAAAAATTGTCATTACAGAAATTGTATTTTGAACTTCCCATTTACCAAAAGTTACAAGACGTTCACCATCTTTATCTTCACGCAATAAATCAACGACTTCAGATGCTCCAATTATACGTCCATATTTAATTTCATCTTGAGAAAGTTCATCTTCTGGTACAACAGAAGCATAAAACATTGTATTTCCTGGAGTACTAGCTCTTAGAAACTCTGTATTCAATTCTACAGGTTTGTAAGATATACGTTTTTTAGAATTGAAAACAGGTTCGTTATCTGTATTATTTACTGCTCTTTCAATTTCTTTTGGGGTATTAAAATCTGTTGTAACAATAGGAATTTTTTCAGAAAACAGATTTGTTAATAATTCTCTTACTTTCTGTTCAGGAAAATCTTTTAAATCTAGTTGACGTATTTGTTCAATTATTTTCGTGGTATTCATTTCGTTTAATGTCTTTAATTATATCGTCTAAAGGTTCGGGTTTTGGCTAAGTGACGGAAACGAGGGTAGCGAACTAACGAGGTGAAATCGCAGCGAAAAGCTTCGATTTAGACGAAACATAGTAGGTTTCAACTGGCTAAGCGAAAGCTTAATAATTGGCAGAAGTTAATATGTTGGATACTTTACATTTTCAAGTTCGTCTTTAAGATACTGATATTTAGACCTAACTCTTTCATTTGCAGTATTTTCTTCAATCAATTTAGCTAGTTGAATTTTTGAATTTTCAATAGTTTCTAATATTTCTTGTTTTTTGAGAGGATGAAATGAAAAATGACTATTAAGTAAATGAGAAAATACGGTAGCTAAATTTATCTCCAAACCTTTTTTAATTTCAATTTTGTTTGAGCCACTAAAATCTTTAAATAAGTGTTTCATTGCTGGATAAAATGGACTGTTTTTAACAATATTATGACTTAAATCATCAAAAATTATTCTTGGAAAATTAGCTAAGTTAGTTTCAATATCATAAGCTTTCACCATAGCAGGACCAAAAAGGACTCCATTATTTTCATGAATTAAACCTTCAACAGCAACGCCTCCCCGGATTAAAATATGAAAATCTTTCCATAAACGATAAATTAATCTTCCAATATATTCGAAAAGAGACATTGCGTACATGTCAATTTCAAGATTAATTGATAAAACTATACTGTCAGAGAAATGCGTAGTAATTATTGATGATTTGCTTAAGAGTGTTTTTGAAAACGACGCTTGACTTTCTTTTAGTTTCTTTCTTTCTTCGTCTCCATCTCCTTTTAAATTTAGTTCTGCAAACATTTCATTTTGAAGATTCTCTGTTGTCATAGAGTTTAGAACTTCAAAAATTTTTTGTTGTAAAGTTTGATTGCTTTCAGTTTGTTTAATGATATTTCTAAATCCTAATATATCAATAAAAATGGTAATCCTTGTTTCGTACATTTCTTGCGGCTTTGCTTTTATTTTTTTAATAAATTACTATAAGTAGGGATTGTAGAATTGACCTATCAGCTTTCCAAGGCTTATAGACCTATATTTCGAATTAGTCTTCTACAAAGACTTTTAAAAAATGGATTGACTTTTAAAAAAATTAATAACGTTCAAGACATTAATATTTAGAGTATTTTTCTAATGGTATATTTATCCTGTAATGTGATGAGGTGTTCTATATATAATTGATTTTACCAAACAAACAACTATTTTTAATTTGTTTTTTTATTAATTCTATTTTATTTGCTTTTAACATATTATTGTTATTACAATAATATGTTTCTATCGTATTAAGAGCTTTAATTAGAGTATAGGACGGATCAGTTTATCTTTAATATAAACTAAATTAAAATTCACATCTTTTGTCGCAGAATTAAAAGCTTCGTTAGAATTTTCGAAAGATGCAAATATTAAAATTTGAGAATCTGTATAAGATGAAATTGTTTTTAGAAAACTATTGAAATTTTCGATCGCTGCATCTTGTTGTTTTGGTTCATCCATCATAATAAGTCTGGGGTGATTTCCATCAAATTTGATAGATGAATCTAACAAACTAAATGTATAAGCCCAAATACACCTAATAAAATCACTTCCGGAGGAATCAAACCTTATACTATAGTCTTTTATCTCTTCACCAAATGGTTTTCTTATCACTGGTAAATAATTATCTCTTGAAATATGAATAAATTCGTTTTGTTGACTTGTATAATTAAAGTTTTTAAGTAAAGTTTTAAATCTTGTTTCTAAAAACTCAAGTTTTTTCTCATCATTAAGCGAGAAAAAGTTTTTAGGCAATTTACTTTCATCAATCACAATTTTTTTCCAATGATCGGATAATACTTTTAATTCTTCTATTAGTAAATTGAAATCTTCAAGAAACTTATTGTAAAATTCGATCCGTTTTTTTAGGTTTAATCTGTTTTCAATATCTCTAATAGAGGGTAGCCTTTCATCAGATATTAGTTCTCGTTTTATTTGTCTTACCTTTGCTCTTTCTTCGGATAGTCGCGATCTATATAAGTCTAATTTTTTTTCTTTCTCAATTATTGTTTTTTCCTGACCCTCAATATAAACTGTAACCATTTTAATTTGAGCATCAATAAAATCAATGTTGTCTTCTAAGCGCATTGGAACCTGCTCAACTTCTAAAGGCAATAATGAATCTTTAATATCTTGATTACAAGTTGGGCAAGTTTCGCTAGAAGTTTTTAAGTTAAAAACGGCTCCAAGATTTTTTACTTTTAGAGCACCTTTATTTTTTCGTAAATCTTCTTTCAACAAATCTAACTGTAACCTATAACTACGCAATCGATCTTTATCAAAGTTTAGTTCTGTGGATACCAATTCATAATTTAAAGACAAATTATTAATGAAACTATTTATTTTTTCTAGTTGAACTTCATCATCTGAAATATTTTGACCAACAGTACCCACAGTTTTATTTTGTGTAGTTCTTAATTCTTCAACTTCTAAATCTATATAATTTGTGATTGTATATTCCTCCTCACCTTTTGTTAATAAAATATTTACTCCTTTATAATCATTAATTATAACAGGTTTTTGTTCAAGACCAACAGCTCTTCCTCCTCCTTTTTCAGCAAGTCTAATGAACTGATTGTTAAGTGTTATCCATTTTTCTTCAATAATTCTTTTGTTGAAAGCAATTTTTTGTTTTCTTTTTTTATTTTCGGTAACATCTAACTTTAAAAGAAACTCTACAACTCTTGCTTCTTTGTTAGATAAACCATAATGTGGCATGGTAGCAAAAAAGTCAGACCATCCTGATTTTTGCTCAATCATAAAAGAAGAAGCAATTTGTTGTATATATAATTTTCTTGAGTCTCCAGAATTGGTCAAAACGTTAGGTAAATTCCAATTCAAGAAATTTTCTAAGAATAAATGGAAACCATATATTTCATCTGTAGCACCGCCTTTATCGTGAATATACATTGGTTTCATTTCAGGAAGAATATCTTCGGTATTACCAATTACTTCCCCTAAGTAAATATCTACTAATTGTGCTTTTCGATCAGAATTACTTATTACACTTCTTTTAATCGTGATAATGTCACCTTTACTATTTTCAATTTCCAAATAAACAAATGACTGTACTACTTTGTGAAAGACATCTTTTGGATATTCAACTTGGTCTCTAAAAACAGATTGCATAGTTTTTTCATTCTTGCCGCCGATTATCTCTTCAAAACCAAGACAATATGTGATTGCTTGAAAGAGACTACTCTTACCACTAGTATTATCTGCTCTAATGATATTTAAACCAATATTAAATGTATACTCCGAACCGTAAAGACCAGAATCAGTATTAACTTCAAACTTTATTTTTTTAATTTTTAACATTGAATAATGACCATTTATTTGAAATAGATTCTATTCTATTATCTGTTATTTTTCTTTTTCCTACAAAATTTAAAAACTCAAACTCTTCAGCAAAAACTTCAGCCTTAACAATTAACTTGAAAAATTCAACTCCTTTTTCAGTTAATAAATATTTTCCGTTTTCCATACTGCAAATATTTTCAGAGATACAAAACAAAAGTGCCCTATTTAGTGCAGGTTCAATTCCCCACACAGCAATATCTTTAGCATAATTGCTTTTTAATAGTTCTAAAACTTCATCTTTGTTTTTGTCATCTTTTAGTGCCCAACTCAATAAATGTAATTTCAGTAAGCTGGATTTATTGCCTATACAAGTAATTGATAATATCATTACAATTTGTGCAATCTTATAAACAGGTCTATAATCAACGGGAATTGAAATAGGTTTTTTAGAAAACTTTATATCTTTTATTTCAAAATCTCTCATCTACTCAAAGTTTATTGGGCATCTTAAAATCCAGTCTGCTAAAACTTGATTCGTTAGATTCATTATCATCTGTTGTTCTAATTTAGGGAAAGTAGCATTCAGCTTTTCTTCTACTAAGTTTTTAAAACTAAAATATAATGTATTTTTATCTTGTACTGGAAACATACATTTTTCCACAACTTCATTCTCAACCAAGCTAACAATCGATAAAAACTTTTCGTACTCTGTTGGATATTCATTCTGCCACATTCTCAAAAGAATATTACCTCCTAAGAAAGATGCTACGGTTTTTTCAGTCAAATCATCAATACGTTTATCCACGTTAGGTGTATTTTTATCAAACCTCAATGAATGTTTTCTTTGTGCATTTTCAACTAAAGTTATTTCTTTACCTTTCCATTTCAACTTATCAGTATCAGTAATCGGCTCATTAGGAGATAAATTTATTTTTTGATTTGTAGAGTCTATTGCAAGATTTAAATGAGGATGTAAAAAACTAATATCTTCAAAAATAACTTCAAAATTATTATTATCAATTATCGATAGATCCCAAGATTTTACTTCATCTCGTTTTGAAGTACAATGAGCAACTATCTCATTTTTTCCATATATTGGCGTAACAAAATACCATTTATTTATTTTAGTATCACCTAAGAAACTTCTTAACTGACTTTCATAAGTTTTCAATTTCTTTAGGTCAGTTGTAATTTTGTTCCTGTGCTTTTCATATAATTCATTGCTTGAATATGATTCGTCTGGGCAATAACATTGGAAGACCTTTCCTGTTCTAGTAAATCCTTCTATACCATAATCACCCGGAGTAGCTTTTACTTCCTGATAGCCTTCTTCTCTAAAATTTTGTTTGAAGCAAATTTGACTTATGGATTCCCATTTATCTCCGTCAAAAGTTCCATATATAGTTCTGATCATTTCTTTATAAAGTATACTCTTACTTACCTAACCTTTGAAATAAACCACTTTTCTCCCCACCTTTTCTCCAGTTGTTATCAATCCATCATCCTTCAGGTTACGCATCACGCCACTAATTTCTTCAGATCTTAAATCTTTTGGAATCAGTTTTAATTTTAATAATTGTTCTTTAATATCAGCAACCATTTTACCATCAGATAAAAAATCTGTATTAACTATATGTTCTCTAACTTTGGCTGTAAGTTTTACTGCTTCTTTTCTTTCCTTTGGTAAATCATTTTTTGGCTTTAGAGGAATTTTAAAATCTAATAAAGTTTGTAATGGATATTTCACAGCTTTACCGTACTCTACGTAGTAATCAATATTGGTAGTAATTCCTTTTTCAATACTATTAATTGTATTTTCGGGAATTGTTGTCATAATAGAAATATCTAACCTTGAATAATTTAATTCAATTCTCTTTCCCAATAGTTTTTTTCCCAACAATTCCCTGTACTGCGGTGAATTAAGTCTTTCTTTTCTTATTTTCTCACTCAATTTTAATGTTTTTTTTAAATTAATTAGTTATGAATTTGCATGTAAAAAATAATTGTTTACATTTGTATATATAATTAACTAAGCGACAGTTATAAACTCGAGTCTTGTTATCGAAAACGGCTAATTTTAGATGACGCAAGACCAATAGGGTTGTCGCTACCTCGTATTTTGTATATTTGCATTTTATGGGGTGGTTCACCCTATCGGATATTCGTCAAAGGTTCTTAGCCGTACCTCGATATTAATTGATGATAGGCAATCACCCCTTCTTCATAAATGACTCGTTCCATAACCACATAAAATCTAATTTATGAGAACGAAATTTGTACATACCGCCATAACCCACCCGCCTTAAAGCGGTGCTAAACTTTTTCCTTTTTGTTGCTCCTGCACCAAAGGTATATACCGCAATAGGCTAACCGTATGGTAGTACTGTAACAGTCCGCTATACACAAAAGCCACCGCCGTATATACAGTACCTCATTGCTTTGGCACTATATAAATAGGGCATTTTAACTTTTTTACTCGAACTCTAAAAGTATTGCCTTTATTTCTATTTTCCAAATCAAATGTTAAAATAATTAGGTACAAAGCAGGAGCTTCAAAAAGGTTTTAAAATAGATACTAATAGGTAATGATGAGGTAACAGCTTCAAGTCAAAGTGCAAAAAGCGCCATTAGTGAAAAAGCGATAGTTGAATAGACGATGAGAGCGTAAGGTGATCGGGAGCGAAGCGAAATTCGATCAGCTAGTGAACGAGGAAAAGTTCAACCGTTTTTGAACTGAGGCAAGATCAAGAAAAAAAGACTTTTGGTACTTTTTGTCTAATAAGTACAGAGAAATTAAGTTCATTGAAACCAGATTCAGAGATCTTTTTCTTTTGGTCGCAAACCGTAAGGTTCACGGCTTCCAAGCTGTAAAATAATGCCTGGACGTAAAAGAAACAAAACTCCTGAGCGCCACTACTCGTGGTCAATTAACGCCTCAATAGCGAAATCAAATAAACTCGCTTTTTCAAAGCTTCAAACAACATTTGATTTTGCGCTATTTTCAGCGAATCGACGCTCACTCCGTTGTGAATGCTCAGTTTAGATTGTAGTTGATAGGATTATTGGATTTTTGATTGAAAACAGAGATAGACTATGTACCCAGCGGTATTAAGCTTTGGGCGAGTGTCAAAACTGTGAAGTTGGCGTTAAGGAGCATCGGATCGCGGAGCGATCGTTCCGATGGACTAGGCAACAAACAAGATTTTGACCGTTAAAAGCTTGACCGCAATAAAAGCACTTTGCTTCTTTGGTGTTTTCAAAGAAGAAAAATTGAGTTCATTGAAACCAGATTTGCAATTGAAAAAATAATCTAACTCCTAAATCCAGAATAATTCAAAATCCGGATTTTGAGAAAAAATAGACAATAAAAAGAGATCAATTTTAAAGCATTTTGACAAATCGTTAAACCGAAAAATAATCTAAATCTCAAAAGCGGGGATACTAAGTAGATACTGTATGGATAGTGTATGGATAGAGCATGAAACACATTTTCGGAAAAAAATATAGAAAACAGAAAATCATTCTAAATTTTTGGATTTAGAAATAAAAAACAGAAAATTCAAAAAAGGAAAAAACACCGTTTTCAGAGATAAAAACAGTTAAAAATAATAAATAAAAAACAAACGGCGAAAACCCCGTTTGCAAAAATGCTTTTTACAACATAAATACAATTTGTTCTTTGAGTAATGATCTTGTTCATTTTGCCTTGATGCAAAAACGAACCAAAAAATCAAGACTCTATTTTTTCAACGGTCAACAAACTTTTCGAAAGGCAATCAAATAATCGCTCCCTTCGGTCGTATTTGATCTATACCTTTTCTTCAAAGAGTTGACACTCGCTGAAAAAATAATGTCGCTTCTAAATCCTGAATTGTTCAACAATAGAATTTTCAAAGATAACTGAATAGAATAATTAAGAGAATCTAAAGGAAGCATTCACGGCGGAGTGAGCGTCAGTAAGTTGAAGGCAACGTAAAATCAAAAGTTGTTTGAGAACTTGTTCGAGTTTTTTTGATTTAGTTGTCGAAACGTAAACTGACCACGAGCAGTGGAGCCGAGGCGTTTTGTTTCTTTTACGCGATAAAAGAAAAGAAATGAGAGTAAGGATTCCCGAAGAGATCTTTCTCTCCATTACATACCGTTCAAGATTACAACAAAAAATTAAAAAGATAAAACCTTAGCGCCAAAACCCAATCATAATACATAAAAAGTGGCTGTTTTAAGGTCGGAGCCAAGCACATAACCAATTCCAACCATCATATATAGAGTATTAATTTATACAAAGGTTAGTTTATTGAAAGTAGTTAGAAATTCTGGAAAAAGTTATGTGCCGAAGCTCTGAAAAACACTCTGCGTTTTAAGGATTAAGGTAAATGCGGCGAATAATAGTTTTAATAACCGCAAATTTTGCGGTGAATAAATATAGAGTAACAATATTAATAGAGGGACATAATGAAAACATAAACCCAAATCTTTTTTTGGGCTATATGGAGAAGCCCCCATTTAAGCTTTGGCTTTATTAAATTCCGAAGCTGAGGGTTAATATCGATAGGTGAAAAACTGGATGAGATGCTGCATCAAGTGCAGCATGACAACGCGGATAGATCTATTGACACGTATTTCCGAGCTGGCATTCACGGCGGAGTGAGCGTCAGTAAGTTGAAGACAACGTAAAATCAAAAGCTGTTTGAGAACTTGTTCGAGTTTTTTTGATTTAGTTGTCGAGACGTAAACTGACCACGAGCAGTGGAGCCGAGGCGTTTTGTTTCTTTTGTGCGCCAAAAGAAAAAAGAAAAAGAATGGAAATACCAATTTTAATTGTAAAAACCAGAATGATGATCAAAAATGCAAATTAAAAAATAAACCTACAAGGTTTCCAAAACCTCGCAGGTTAAAAAAATCCCCTCTAACAAAAGTTGGCGCTTCGCAGAAGGGATAAAAGTCAATTAATTATTAACTAACATCACAAAAGTATGAAAAAAATTACTTTTGCAGCACTTGCTGTACCCCTAATGTGGGTGTTGCTATTACTACTATTCTTTAACAGCAACAAATTACACGCTCAAGAAACAACAGTTCTAAGCGGCGTGGTAAAAACTGCCGACGGTACACCAATAGAAGGTGTAACCGTGTGGCAGCAAAACACCGATAATGGTACCCAGACCAATGAACAGGGCTTCTACACCTTAAGTATCTCACCAAATGCAGTCATCGTATTTGAATACATTGGCTACAAAACCCAGACCGTAAAAGCCTCCGGCAGTATACTAAACGTTACCCTAACGGCAGACGATGATATGCTCGATGAGGTCGTCATAAACGCGGGTTATTACAGCGTGAAAGACAAAGAACGCACCGGAAGCATTTCAAAGATAACTGCGAAGGAAATCGGACAACAACCAGTTGCCAACCCGCTGGCCGCAATGCAGGGACGTATGGCAGGGGTGAACATTACGCAGAGCAGCGGTACCCCCGGCGGCGGCTTCGATATACAGATCAGGGGGCGCAACAGTTTACGAACCGAGGGTAATGCGCCCCTGTATATCGTTGACGGTGTACCCTTTTTAAGTGACACCAACAGTACGGGAGATCTTTCTGTGGAAATTCTGCGCTCTACGGCAAACAATCCCTTGCAGCTGATCAATCCCAACGATATCGAAAGCATAGAAGTGTTGAAAGATGCCGATGCTACTGCTATTTACGGCTCGCGCGGTGCAAACGGTGTGGTGCTTATTACAACGAAAAAAGGTACAAACCAGCCTACTGTATTTTCTTTGCAAAGTCATACAGCCATAGGGGTGGTTCCAAATTTTATGAACCTGATGAACTCGGGCGAGTATTTGCAGATGCGCCGTGATGCCTTTGCAAACGATAAGATTGCGGAATATCCTGCAAATGCTTATGATATGAACGGAACATGGGATGCGAATCGTTATACCGACTGGCAGCAACAGCTGATAGGAGGAAAGGCGGTAAGCCAGCAGGTTTCTGCAAGTGTGCGCGGAGGCGATAAGAGAAACAGTTTTATGGTGCAGGCAAGTACTGCAAAGGATGGTACGGTGTTTCCTGGAGATTACGGAAACAAACGGAAAAATATACTGGCACAGTTCAGCCATATTACGGACGATGAAAAATGGAACATAAGTACCCAGTTTGTAAGGGGAGAAAGTGATAACCGATTGTTGGGTGTAGATTTAACAAGGGATGCCCTTACATTAGCTCCAAATGCACCTGCCTTGTACAATCCCGATGGAAGTCTCAACTGGGAAAACGGAACATGGAACAATCCCCTTCGCTGGACAAACCAGACCTATAATGCAAAAAATGTACAGTGGCTTACCGCCTGGAATCTGGAAGGTAAGTTAACACGCAGCCTTACATTCAAGGCCGTTGCGGGTTACAACGAAATGAATGGTGACGAATGGAAAATTATTCCGCATACCATTTACAATCCGGCAATGGGACTTACAAGTGCCAACTCCAGCAGTATGCAGGGCATCACCAAAGCAAGTGTATGGAACCTGGAACCTCAGCTGCACTTTCACGAACAGTTCGGCAGGCATAAGGTAACGGCTCTGGTAGGAACTACTTTTTTAAAACAAAGTAATGCAAAGCAGGTGTGGCGTGCCTCTAACTTTGGTTCTGATGCGCAGATACAGAACTTTCTGGCAGCCAAAACACTGCGGCTTATGACCAATATGGCAAACGAATATGCTTATCAGGCTGTTTTTACACGTTTAAATTATATGTACGATGACAGGTTTATAGTAAATATAACCGGACGTCGCGATGGTTCCAGTCGTTTTGGTCCGAACAAGCGCTGGGGTAATTTTGGTGCGGTGGGGGCTGCATGGCTGTTTAGCAGGGAAAAGATATTCGAAGACAGCAGCTGGTTAAGTTTTGGAAAGCTGCGCGCAAGCTACGGAACAACGGGTAGCGACCGCATCGGCGATTACCAGTATCTGGACACCTATCAGTACTCTGGTGGTGTTTATGAAGGCGGAGGGCTGGCACCGGCACGTCTTTACAATCCCGATTTTAGTTGGGAAACAAACCGTAAAATGGAGGCAGCAATGGAATTGTCACTTTTTAACAACCGCGTGAGCCTGTCTGCTGCTTATTACAGAAATGTTTCAGGTAACCAGCTTGTGGGGGTACCGCTGCCGGGAACTACGGGCTTTGCTTCGGTATTGGCAAATCTGCCGGCAGAGGTAGAAAATACCGGTTGGGAGTTCGAGTTTAAATACCGGGTATTGTCTGGTAATGACTGGAATTGGAGTCTTTTTGGTAACTGGAGCAGTAACCGCAACAAACTATTGGAATTTCCCGGACTGGATGCCTCTACCTATAAAAATATGTACACCATAGGGCAGCCTACTTCCATGATTTATGTGTACGACTATACGGGAACCGACCCGGTTTCCGGAGCATATACCTTTCGTGATGTAAATGGTGACGGTGTCTGGAATGCAGCCGACGATAAAAAGAGGATCGTTGATCTTACACCGCGCTATTCGGCAGGTATCGGTTCTGAGGCATCGTACCGGAACTGGTCGCTTGATCTGTTGTTTCATGCGGTAAAACAGCAGGGTGCAAATGCTGCACTGGGCTTCGGTATGCCGGGTACGTTTACCAATCAGCCGGCAGATGCCTTAAGTGTTTCGGCACAGCAGCCTTCGGCGGGGTATAATAATGACTTCAATGCTGCCTACAGCAGGTATGCTCAAAGTCAGCAGGCTTTTACCGATGCTTCGTTCATTCGTCTGAAAAATGTTACGCTTGCTTACAGTATTCCCAGGGTATTTGCTTCAAAACTTTCAGGCCGCATCTACATCTCCGGACAGAATGTTTTTACGTGGACAAATTACAAAGGGCTCGATCCCGAAAGTCAGGGAATTACCTCATTGCCGCCTTTAAGGGTGTGGTCTGCAGGTTTTATTCTTAACTATTAACTTTTTAATATACTGATCATGAAAAATATATATAGAAATAGAATACCGAATCTGATGGCAGTGCTGTTGTGTTCGGTGGTGTTCACAGCTTGTGAGGAATTTGTAGAAACCGACCTTCCCGTGACCGAAACCACAGCTGATGCGGTATTTAATGATAAACTTACAGCGGAAGCTGCACTGCTGGAAAACTATGTGTCACTGAGAGACCGTGCGCTTACTACGGGTACCATTCCCGGTATAGGAAACCTCATGGGAATGTATGCAGATGAATCGTTAAACTGGCAGGTGGGCAGTATGGCAGAACAGGCGTTCTTTACCAACGCAATTACTCCTTCCGATGCGGCTGTACAGAATTTATGGAATGATTCTTACAAAATAATTTACCAGTGTAACAGGATCATAGACGGTGTGGCGCAGTCTCCTGCGGTTACCGCAGCTTCTAAAGATCAGCTTACGGGAGAAGCATTGTTTACAAGATCGTTTGTTCATTTTTACCTTGTACAGCTTTTTGGTGAGGTTCCTTATGTAACATCTACCGATTACCGCGTTAACAAAACGGTGGCAAAAATGCCTGTAGGGGCTATGTACACACAGCTAGCAAAGGATCTGGTGCAGGCTGGTACATTGTTGGAAAACACTGCTGCTCCCGTAAATACCCGTCCTTCAAAATATGCTGCGGAAGCACTTCTGGCACGCCTGTACCTCTATGCAGAACAGTATGACAAGGCATTGGAATACAGTAGTGGGGTAATAGCTGCAGGTTTCTCGGTAGACCAACCGGTTGAAAATACGTTTCTCAAAGGTGGGAAAAGTATTATTTGGAGTTTTAAACCTGGTGTGGAAGGGGCAAATACAAATGAAGCACTTATTTACATTGTCACCGGTACAACTCCTGCTTCGCGGAGCTTGTCGGATAATCTTGTGGCAAGTTTCGAACAGGGAGACCTTCGTAAGGAATTGTGGATTAAAAAAATGGGTACGGAAAATGCACCGTACTACCATGCATTCAAATACCGTGAAAAAGGTCCCACAGCTGCTACAAAAGAACATTCGGTACTGCTAAGGCTCGAAGAAATGCTGTTGATACGTCTGGAAGCCGATCTGTATTTGGGAAATAATGCGACAGCTCTTCAGAATTGGAACAGCATACGTGAACGCTACGGGCTGGATCCTTTTACGGAACTGCCTGCTAACTGGAAACAGCTGCTGTTGGATGAGCGCCGACATGAGTTCTTTTGTGAGCTCGGACATCGCTTTTTCGATATGAAGCGTACCGGTACATTGGAACAGGAAATGCTAAAAACGAAACCCTCATGGCAGAAATCGTTTGCAAAACTGCCACTACCGCAGGCAGAATTAATGTTGAACCCTAATCTGCTTCCGCAAAATGAAGGCTATTAAATTTTTAGGCACCATGCTGTTTTTTGCTGTAACATCAGCATGTTTTGCACAGGCGGACTGTGATGCAGTAAACAAACGTTTTTCTGCATGGCAAAAACAGGGGCAGGGTAAATTCTCTGAAAAAGGAGATTGGTTTGCCTACACCAAATCCGGTGCACAGGACAGCCTTTTTGTAGTAGATACACGCAACGGAATCGAGAAGGGATTAAACGGCGTGTCTTCATTTAACTTTTTAGATGCGCACTTTCTGGCTGTGAAGAAAGAGGGGGCTGATATGTTGTTTGATTTAAAGCTGGGGCAGTTAAAACAGATTGGAACTAAAGAATATGGTGTGTGGCACAGTAACAAAGGTCTTGTGTGGAAAAATGCTGGTGAAGTTGGATATATATCGGTAAATGGTAAAAACAGGAAGCCGATACCTCAGGTGGATTTTTTCCAGCTGCACCCGTCACAGAATTGGGGTATATATACAACGGAAGTAGCAGGCAGTACGGAGGTGTATTCTCTCAATGTCGGCGACTGGAAGCAGCAACAACTGCTGAGGTTTAGTGGAAAATTAAAAAGGGTAGTTTACAATCCGGACGATAACTTTTTTGTTATAGCGGTCGAAAAGGCAGATGGCAGTACACAACTTTTTGCACAAAATGTTACAGTAAAACAATCAATGCACAAAGTTAAAACGGTAATTGTAAAAGATATTGCCGTAAACAGTATATCTGTTGACAGCCGTAACGGGAAAGTGTATTTCAATACGTTGAGCGTACCGAAAGTCGCAACAGGTAAATCTGTATTGTTTGCAGAATCTTTGAAAGACGAATCTGCCGTCCCACAAAACAAAAGTATGGTTTGGAATACTTTAAAAGAGGAAGTATATGCTTTAGTAGAACCGGGCTTTTCAGAAATGATACCTACTGCACACCCTGACCGCTACATCGGAATCAAAACCGAGCGGTATGATCCACGAGATTACAACGGCCTCTCTTATGCAGATTATTACATAAGCGGAAAGGACATAGATGAAGTACTTATAGAACGTAAATTGCCCTTGCTGTACAGACAGCTGCTTGTGGCACCTCATGCAGAATATCTGGCATATTTTAAAGAAGGTAATTGGTGGTCTTACAATATAGGTACTATGGTAAAAAAATGTCTTACATGTAACGTGGCGGCGCACTTTGAAAACACTTTGCCTAATTATCCTTACAGTGTCAGGCATTTTGAAACGATGGGCTGGTCTGCGGATGGACGGGATCTGCTGGTATACAGCAAATACGATATATGGCGGCTTGCACTCGATGGTTCTTCAGCTGAAGTCCTCACAACAGGCAGTAAAGCCCAAACCGTATTCAGACACGCTGTAGAAAAAACACTGCCCAAGTCGTTTATTTCCAACTCAATGTACGAGACTAAAATAATACCTTCGGGAAATAAGTTCGTATTAACTGCTTATAGGCATGTGTCAGAAGGACAGGCATTGTATCTCTTAAATGGTAAAAGGCTATTGGAGATATGCGGTTTTGCAAACCAACAGTTTGATTATACGAAACTTACAGAAAAATATTTGGTATATAAAGCCGAAAGTTTTAATAAATTTCCGTACTTTGTAAGACATGATTTAAAGAGCGGAAAAACATGGTCGTCTGATAAACAGTCCGATAAGGTAAATTTTGGTAAAACAAAAGTGATCACTTTAGAAGGTACCGCAAATCGAGTGAAAGGTGCACTGCTGTATCCTACAGATTATAAACCGGGTGCAAAATATCCGCTGATAGTATCGCTCTATGAACGCGAAGCACAGGAGATTAATAAGTTCCGACTTCCAACATTGGCGAATTCCGCAGGTTTTAATGCGGCACTTTACACTCAGAATGGTTATTTTGTTCTTTATCCCGATCTAAGATATACACATGACAATGTGCTGGAGAGTTTTCAGACCGATCTGGATGGATTACTGGATAAGGTTATTGAAGAAGAGCAGGCAGTAAATGCCGATAAACTGGGTATCATCGGTCATTCTTTTGGAGGTTTTCAGGTAATGCATGCCGTGGGGCATACGCACCGTTTCAAGGCAGCTGTAGCTGGTGCCGGTGTTTCAGACCTGATGGATTTCTATTTTACCGAACACGGAAAGGGCGGTGTGGGTATGTTTGCTTTTGAATTTGCACAGTACCGAAGTAAGATGCCGGTGGGAAATTCAAACATACTGTTGAACAATCCGCTAAGTTTTGCAGATAAGGTAACAACTCCGCTTTTTTTATGGTCGGGTACAAATGATTCACAGGTACACCACAGAAACAGCGAGAAAATGTACAAGGCGTTGTGGCGTCAGAAGAAGGAAGCCTATCTCGCATTGTATGATAAGGAATCGCACGCATTGGACAAAGAAGAGAATCAGAAGGACCTCAGTTGCAGAATATTGAATTTTTTTGAAGAAAAGTTGAAATAGTTGTTTTCATATTTATAATTATTTAGTTTACAAACGAAAGAGGCCTATTGGCCTCTTTCTAAATTTAAATTCAACGTATTAGTTAAGTCTGTAAAGGGTCTTGTCACAGGATACGTCATTGATATCCCATTTTCCGTAGGCCCTCATTTCAATACCGTTTACGCTTGCTGTACAAAAGGAACCGGTGTCAATGATGCTACACTGCACTGGTTCGTTACACGGATGTAACAGGTCGGTGGTTACGTACCCCGTTTCAGAAGCTAGGGTAGCTGTTTTACTGCTGTGTGAGGCAAATGCTGCCACTGCGCCTAATACCATTACTCCCAATGGTAAAAAGCTTTTCTTAAAATTTCTCATTATTATAAAATTTTCGTTAGTGCCTACTGTTTCACAGGGGTTCGGCTTATCCCTGACTGCTGCGCAGCAATATTTTTATTCGTAAAGAGATTTTTTAAATCTGGTGATGTTAAGTATGGTACCGCCTGTACTTATCAGGTAATCTCCGTCAGCATAAATTTCCGTTATGGGGGTGTTTTTAAAATGATGCATGTAAAAACTGTAACTGTAGGTAAGGTCTCTTACATCGTATACGTCAATGATGTCGGCTTGGTCATACATCTCCCTGCGCTCATTCTTGCCCATACGGTCACTTAAAATAAAGAGATAGTTCCCGGCGGTGGCTGCAGCTTTATTTACATATATTGGTTTTTCAGACATTTTAAGTTCCTGTCTCTGTTTCAGGTATTCAATTTTGAAATTGGGTCTGCTGATCGTATCTATATTTTTTAAAACCTGCCGATTGGTAAGTTCTGAATCGAAAATGAAACTTTTGTTTTTATAGTAGAACACATATATAATCTTGTTAAGATGCTCGTTATAAAGAAGTATTCCGTCGTTGGAAAAAAGATCCTGAGGCTGTCCTTCTTCATCTAAAAGTGCTTCCTGTATATTTAGAGTACCAGACTTAGAATTCAACATACCGAGTGTTACATTGTTCTTTTTACTGTTGAATGCTCTTAATACGATTTTGTTATTATTCATTGTTGTGATAGACGAATAACTGCCGGGTGAAACAGTCGTTTTATGTACAAGAATTTTTTTCGAAATATTTCCTTTGTAAAACAATCCCAAACCGGAATCGTGTAGTAAGATACTGTCACCCGAAGTACGCCATTTTATGGACTGAAAAGGATATTTGGAAACATCTTCAAGCTTCAAAGCGATGGTATCTGCTACCGCTGATTTAGAATTTACAGACAGCCCGTGCAGTGGAGCACTATGGTTTCCCAGATAGATTTCATCATTGTGGATACCGGCAATATAATACGAGTTGTAAGGCAATTCCATGCCTTGATTATCGGTTACGGGGTGGGGCAGAAATCTTCTTGTGAAAGGATTCTCTCTCTTCATGATATGCTCCGAACTCACGAACAGTCCAACTACCACCGCACTGCTAATCACCATGGTTAATACGATATAGAATATTTTCTTCTTCATAATTTTATAGTTGTATGTTGTAAGTTTTTAGTTATATGTTCTATCGTAAATGTGTTTTATTCCAATTCAATCACCAATTCCATATAGCCTTCAAACAAAACCTAATTTTAAATTAAACTGCAATCCGAAAAACCGACATTATTTTTTAAGCGAGCGTCGAAAACGTTGAAATTTCCGTAAATAGAAATGCTGTTTGAGCGTAGCGAGTTTATTTCTTTTAGGAAATGAGACGGATTTTGACCGTTTAAAAGATAGAGTCTTGATTTTTTGTAACTTTTGTATCAAGACAAAAGTTAAAGTGGTTTGATAAAAGAATAATGATAACAGTTACTAAACAAACAACCCCATTAAACCACAAATGTTCCCACCACCCCAAATCCTCTAGCACCCCTCCACAAGAGCACGGAACAAACGGACTATAATTTAAAATCAGAAAAATATAAACCGTAAACGCCGTCATAAACCCCAGAAAAAGATAAAGCCCCAACAGTCTGCTTTTTTGAAAGCAGAGCATCAGGGCAATGACCAGTTCACCGATAACGGTGGTATATGCAATAAAAGTTGCAAAAGCACTAAGTAAAGGCGATTGTGCTACCTGTACCCGGAAGTTTTCAAAGTCGGCAAGTTTGCTTACTGCCGCATATACGAACAGTATAATGAAGAAGTAAATAACTGCCTTTCTGCTGATTGATAGAATGTTACGCATGACGTTACGTTTTTGTTTATTGTAAAGTTCATACGTTTAAATGGTAAATAAAATGACTCAAAAAATTATCTAATTGCAAAAAGGAATTATTTAAGCTGGTATTTTTCGCGGAATTCTTGCGGACTTATCCCGTATGTTTTTACAAAATTGCGGTAAAAGTTCGAGTAATCTTGAAAACCCACTTCAAAGGCAATGGCTTTAAAACTTATTGAAGTATTTTTCACCAGCTCTTCAGCACGCAGCAGCCGCACTTCTAACTGGTCCTGGTAAACGGTTTTGTTATACAGTGCTTTAAAGCGTGTTTTTAGCTGTTGTTCGTTAATTGTATATTTTTCGCATAGGAAGTCGTAGGTTGCTTCATTCAGTTTTTTTGTTGAGGTGATGTAGTCATAAATTTTCTGTACTTCTATATCAACAAGCGACCTCTGAATCATTCTGCTTTTTTTACTGTCGTCATAAGTAATTTTAGGTCCTCTGTATAATATACCGATAAAATGAAAGGTATAAAGTTGTTCAAGCGTACTGAACTGTACCTGCGCTTCGTACAGCCGTGGAAGCGACAGGTGGGTAAACTGTAGCTGTAGTTTCAGGTTCTCCTTCGTATTTTCTTGAAATTTGTGGAGCATTTTCAATAGTTCCTGGTGCTGTTTGGGGTCGATATAATCACCGAGTGATTTCCCGTGTACAGATTGTTCATCTAATTGCAGTATGCTTAATCCAAAATCAGAAAGTGCAGTAATGTGAAGGTTTTTATCGGTAACGATGGAAAATATTTGAAGATAGTCAGAACTGCCTTCGTCTTTTACAAATGGTATATGCAGTACGCGTTGTTGCCAGTTTTCCGAAAGCATGTTAAGAACCTTGGCAATAGCGGAAAAATAGGTGTTTTGCGGACTGATCTCTACAAAACTGTTCAGCTCGCCATTAGCCATCTGCATCATTTTTCTACAGATATTTGTAACCATCAGTTCGTTATGGGAAGCATCATTCATAATCTGACCTTTTTATAGTTATGCAGAAATTGGAAAGCAGATGGTTCGTCTAAAAAGACTCTGGTAGGAACAGAAGGCACACATACATCAATAAAATAGGTACTCATTGATTGTTGCTCTATGTCCGCACAAACAATTGCAACAGCCTGTGTAAGCAGCGATCCGGTATGGGCAAGGTAGTTTCGCGCTGCATAATTGGCATATTGAAAATCGCTGATGTTACACAGCACCGGAAGCGAAATATGATCTTGAAGACGCAGGCGGTCACTAACGATTTTTTTTGCGGCGGGTAGTGTAATAAGCTGACCTTTCTTGTAAGAGACACACAGAATATTGTTTACAAGCGAGTACGTAGCATAACTGTTTTCAAAAGACTTTTTCATAATAGGATGAATTGATAGTGTAGTATATTGCTGTAGTTATAATGAATGATAAAATTAACCCTTTACATATAATAAACATAATTGTACTATTAACAAAGCAATAGTAAATAAGGTAATGTTCATTGTAAAAAAGTGAAATTATGCAGTAACTATTAATAAGATTTCCAAATATCTTTCAGTTTGATGAAGTGAGATCATTACAAACACGAACCTGCATTTGTATCAACCCAAAGCTCCTTTTGGGCTTTATGGAGTAGCCCTATTTAAGCTTTGGGTCCGTTAGTAGATCTTCTCCAGAAATCTATTGAAAACAAAGAGGAGTATAAACTGAGCAGTATGAGGTTTTGATCGAGCGTCGAACCACTGCATGAAGCGTTACCAGATCGTGGTGCAAAGCACCGTTTCGATCTGGTAGCTTCAAAAGTGCTCTTCGACCGATTAAAAGATCGCCGCAACAAAAGACTTTTGGTGCTTTTTGTCTCTAAAAAGTACAGAAAAACCGAAATGTTTCTACTAAGAATTATGGAGATTTATTTCCAATATAGTGTAATAATCTTATGCAACATAAACCTATAAACACAAAGCTCTTTTTGGGCTTTGTGGAGTAGCCCCATTTAAGTTTTGGTTTTATTAAATTTTGAAGCTGAAACTGAATAACAAATCAAAAAACTGAATGCGATGCTGCATCGGAGTGCAGCATGAAAGCGAGCATTTAACTAATGGATTTTTGATTGCAAGCGGGTTTTTGTATTCTCGAGAATTAAAAACAGACATTATGAAAAAGCCGTAAAGCGATGAATGTTTTTACAAGTTAAGAACAAAATGCCTGTTTGAGCGAAGCGAAATCGAAGATTCATGAATACATTATTATAAAAATTGGCAAAGAATGAATAATATTATTTTGTTTAGTGTAAAAATAAGAAGTATAGGCTTTTTTATAGAGTCTTGATTTTTTGGTTCGTTTTGCATCAAGGCAAATCGAAGATTCACAGCTTCCAAGCCGTAAAATAATTCTTGGATGTAAAATGAACAGAAGAAATTAAAAAACGAAATGTTTAAGTGCTAAACCAGAATGATGAATAAAAATAAATTAAAACCTTAACCTACAAGGTTTGTGAAACCTCGCAGGTTAAAACAATAAAAACATAAACCCAATCTTTTTTTTATTATTCATAAAAAATGTTAATTTTATTTAATACCTTAATAAAATGAGAAAATATCTGCCCTTTTTTATTGTAGCCGGATTATTTGCATGTGATGACACCGATGATATATTCCTTAATGGGATTACCGTAACTGAAGTATTTTTTGATTATCCGGATATACCAAACAACGAGGGCAAATATGTGAACTACTTTGGCGCTCATGTAACAAATTCGTCACCTAAACCAATAAAAGGTTATATAAGGTTTACTGTAAGAGAGTATGGTAACATAAATTCTTATCAGCATGTGGTGAAAGCAAATAATGAATCTCAGACATATTTTGAAGCATCATTGGAAACCGATAAGGTCATAAACGAATCTTATTTGTTGGGAGTTGAGTTTGTGAACGTTAAAAATTAATACTGAAAAGGTATACAACTTTTTGTTATTATTGGGTTGAAATTGTTGGGCAAGCTTTAAGTAATATATTATTTAGAACTTTGCTTGAGATTTTTTTAGAAGCTGTATACCCAACTTTTTTATATTACTTAGCTACTTTAAAAAGAAAAAGCCACTCGATTGAGTGACTTTATTTCCTAATTACTTTCTTATGAATTTCTGTTCAATTTCATCCTTATAAGTAATATCACCGTCTACCTCTTCTTCGGTCATTTTCAAATGAAGGTTGTCAGCGTCACTTTTTGAAATCTCAAATGATTGTGCTTCATCATTTATAGTCATTGTTAAAGTGTTCCCGGTTCTTGTATAGGTTCCCGAACCTTTTTCTTCAAATCCCGCTGAAGGAATTGCCATATAGTAGTCAACCTTGTTGTCTGCTTTAAAGTCATATTCCCAGGTTATTTGTGAGCCTACCGGAGTATCGATATTTTGCTGAACAACTTCACCGTTTTCATAAGACGTAACACTCATGGTATTTAATTTCCACTGACCCAATAAATGATTGGTTGGTTGTGGTTCGGTAGTTGGTGCATTGTCATCCCCTGAACATGCTGTTAATGATAGCAAACCTACAGATGCGGCAAATAGATAAGTACTGATTTTTTTCATAATTGAAATTTTAATGTTAATAAATTGAATGTGCAAAGATAATAAATCAAATAAACTTTATATTAAGACGTATTTATATTTAAAAAGGTTGGAAATTTAATTTTAATTGAAAGAAATAGTAGAGTTATAAAAAGAAGCTGGTAATAAAAATAAAAAAGAGGTCGTTACAAAACAACCTCCTTTCAATCAACTAAACAACTTTTTTAATAATGTAAATTTTATTTAATCTCTGATATACTTTATAATCTGTAACAACCTTTATAAAAGCAGACTGTTCATTTCCTTCCGTACGTACTCTTCGTTGTCATAACTCAAAAAACCAAGCGGAGAATGATTATGGTATCGCTTGCAGTAAGATTTGAAAGTCGATGAAATCTTTAAATGTCCCACCTCACTCTTACGATTGTTAAGGTATCGGTCAATATACTCTTTACTGTAGTTTGCATCTGAATTGGCAAGTGCCAGCAGTTCTTTTATTCCGTCGCAAAACCAACCGGCTAAAAGGTCTTCGGCATCCATAGGTTCAAACTCACAGGTGTTGGAACTGTAATGCAGCAAGATGTCTGTTTCAAATCTAAAGTTAAAATCTGCAAGGTTGGCCGATACAATGCTTATGTTAAACTGTTCTGCGGCTGTTATGCTGTTACCTACTTCCAAATCAAGACAAAGAATATTTTTACTGCTAAACATTTTATTGTGGTTAAATAAGTTAATAAAACGCCCGATAAACCAATACCGGGCGTTTTCACCAAAACAGTGGTGTAAATTCTATTTCAAAGCATAATGTTAAATACAATCATAATGCCGTTTTGCTGATAATTCAAATTATTATCCGTAAATACCTGTTTTGATTCATTTTAGCGTTTTTTTTTGTTTTAATACTGTTTTTAAAGGAAGAAATTATGAAAATTTTATGGTAAATTTTTCCACAATATGTCCGTAAAAGCAATGGTTTTATGTGTATTTATATATTTCTTAGAATGATATTATGGTTTATAAATAAACATTATGTGTTTGGCTCCACCAGTTGTAATAGTTGTGCATCTCATCGCGCTCAAATCCGCAACGGGGATAAAGCTGGTTGCCTATGTCGTTTGTTTTTTCGGTTTCCAGTAACAGTCCGCAGGCATCGGTTTCGGCGCACCACTGTTTGCTACGGTCGATAAGTGCTACCGATAATCCTTTACCTCTGTAGTCGGGATGTACAAACAGGTCGCTAAGCAGCCACTGTTTTTGTAGTTTGGTATAATGAAAAAGTTTATACAGTTGTACAAATCCTACGGCTTTCTCGTTTGCTATGACAAGAAAAATATCCGATTCGTTGTTAAGGAAACGCTCTTTTAAAAACGCTGTTGCTTTACCCAGATCGGGTTGCTGTCTGTAAAAAACGCGGTAAAGGTTGAATAATGCTGCTGCTTCGTCTAGGTCTTCCAGTTGTGCTTTTTTAATGGTGTAATTCATGGTATGATGTTTTAGTTTGTGATGGTAAGTGATATAGCCCGAAAAATCTGTTTCGGGCTATAAAATGGGTTACTTAAGGTCTTCTATCGAAGCACCGAAATTGATATGCAGTACGTTGCCGTTTGCAAGTACCAGTGCAGGTACCGACTGTACACCTGCATGTGCTGCTTCTTTTATTTTTTGGGGTTCGCTTCCCAGATGAACTATTGCTACTTCGTTTGAAGGAATAAGGCTTAAAAGATCGGTTTCTGCGCTTACGCATACCGGACAGCCTGCGTGATAAAAAATTGCTTTTGTCATGATTGTGGGTTTAGATTGTTTATGCATTGTTGCATGATCAAAATTAAGGGTTGTGTTGCTTTACTGGCTGGTACAGATTTTAGATAAACCAATGGTCCAGCTTTTTCTGATGGAGAGCAGTTAAAAAGCATCGGAAAGTTTTTAATCGGTACTTGCCGATACTTTTTTATTTTAAAAAGCTGTTGCTTTTTAGGTTCTGAAAGATCGATTCTAATGTAGCGGTCTCTTCGGCAGTCAGCGGTTTTAAAGGACTCCTTAAATGTCCGCCTTTTTCTCCCAATATGTTTAAACCGGCCTTTATGGCTCTTGGCAGTCCTTTGGCTACGATAAACTGTAACAGTTCTGTTTGCTGGTAAAAAAGATCCCGGGCTGTATTCAGGTCGTTCTGCTGTATGGCATGGTAAAGTGCTATGTTCAGTTGGGGGATCAGATTGGCTGCAGCAGTGCACCAGCCGGTAGCGCCTGCGGCAAATGCGGCAAGCGCCAAAGGGTTGGATCCGTTGTAAAAAGCAACATCCTCACCCAGTTCTTTTCTCAAATAGTGCATGCGCTGTACATCGCCGGTGCTTTCCTTGATCATGGTTACGTTGGGTATTTCCAGAAGTCGTTTCAATAGGGCGGGTGACATATCTACGCCTCCCGTTGCCGGATTGTTATAGGCCATAATTGGTATGGAAATTCTGGATGCTACTTTGTCATAATGACTGACGATTTCGTCATCGGTAAGTTTCCAGTAGCTCATCGGAATGATCATCACCGCACTTGCGCCTGCTTTTTCTGCAAATTGCGCATGGTATATGGTTTTGTCGGTGGTCAGGTTTGATACGCCAACAAGCGTGGGAACCCTGCCTGCTGTTTGCTCTAATGCGGCTTCGGTAACGGCTTCTTTTTCGTCGTCGGTAAGGTAGGGCAGTACTCCCGTGCTGCCAAGCGGTGCTATGCCGTGTATGCCCGATGAAACCAACCGTTCCACTTGTTGTCTGAATAGGGGCAGGTCTACTTTTTCTTGTGAATCGAATGGAGTAATAGGATAGGCGATGATGCCTTTAAAAGGTACGTTTTTCATATTTCTGAGTATTAATGTAAATAAATAGATGTGGCTTACAGATCTCTTCCTTCTTCTTCGCGCAGTGCTACGCCCAGATTTTGAAGTTGTGGTGCGTTCTCGCAGGCAAGATATTTTGCAGGTAAAGTGTCACTTAAATTCTGATGTCTGTGCCATGCCCATGATGGTACGTAAACGGCATCTCCTGCTTCCCAGTAAACGCGTTCGTCTTCAACTTCGGTCCAACCGCTGCCTTCAATCACATACAATACGGTTTCATAGGTATGTCGGTGTCGGTTGGTTAGCTGTTTTGGTAACAGACCGCCAATGGTCATGCTTACATTTTTGCTGGGCAGATCTACAAAAAAAACGGGATGTTTTCGTTCTGTTGAAAACTGGTTGTGTACACCGGCATTTTCCACGTTTTTATGGATAAGGTGCGATGGTTTTACGTAAACAGGTCTCGCAAATGTTTGGTGAAAGTCTTTGGAACTGAAAGATTTGCTTTCTTCTGAATCCTGATGTTCTGCTGATGCTGTTTGTTTCTCTGATGATAACATAAAAAAATATTTTGAGGGTTGATGCATAATTGCAATACAAAAGTACCGTACCTTTGGATGGTTATAATGATGCAGTTTTAATAAAAATACCTAGTCCAGATGTTGAGAGCTTGGAAATTGGAAATAATGTTGGATCCTCAATCCGATAAGGCGTTGTACCTGCAGATAGCCGATGCAGTAATAAGTGATATCCGTTCGGGCAGACTGAAACCCGGGGAAGCGTTGCCGGGCAGCAGAAGCATGGCAATGTTGTTGAAGGTGAACCGAAATACGGTGGTAGAAGCATTGGGCGTGCTGGTTATTGAAGGATGGCTGGTGTCTAAGGAACGGCAGGGGACTTTTGTGGCTGATACTTTTCCTGTGTTTGCAGAGCGCAGTTTGAACGGAAAATTAGATGTTGTGAAAGATAAAACTGCTGCGGCTGTTCGGTTGCAGTTTGATGACGGCCATCCCGACAGTAAGATTGCGCCTATTAACGAGTTGGCAAGGGCGTACCGACAGTTGTTCGGGCAGAAGGGCAGATGGCAGTTGATGGGCTATGGGAATGAACTGGGTGATCCCGAATTCCGTAAAACCATCGTTCAGATGCTGAACTACCAGCGCGGTATGCAGGTGAGCGAAGAACATATCTGCATTACCCGGGGCAGCCAGATGGCGATGTACTTAATGGCACAGTGTCTTTTTACGGCAGGTGATCAGGTAATGGTTGAAAATCCTGGGTATAAGCCTGCATGGAAAGCCTTTGAAAAAGCCGGTGCCAAACTGTTGCCGGTGAATGTAGATGCCGAAGGTTTGGTTGTTGATGAGGTAGCAGCCTATCTGGAATCGGGCAGACAAATAAAGGCACTCTATGTTACCCCGCACCGCCAGTATCCTACAACGGTTACACTGAGTCTTCACAGACGCTTGCAGTTGATCAGGCTGTCTAATAAATATGATTTTACAATTATTGAAGATGATTACGATAACGAGTTCCATTTCGGATACCGACCGATATTACCATTGTCCAGCTTTTGCGAATTACAGAATTATGTGTACATAGGTACCATGAGCAAGGTGGTGGCTCCGGCATTGCGCATCGGTTACTTGGCATGTACCTGCGATTCGCTGGTAGGTAAGGTGGGTGAGCTGCGCAAGATGATCGATGTGCAGGGCGACAGTATTATGGAACAGGCGGTACTGCAGCTGATAAAGGATGGCACCGTAAAGCGTCATATTAAAAAGGCTACGGCACATTATAAATTAAAACGGGATGATACAGCTGCATTACTGGAAAAGTACATGAACGGTAAAGTGTCGTTCACTATACCTGATGGCGGACTCGCGTTTTGGATTGTTCCTAATGAGAAAGTAGATTGGTCTAAACTTAGAGAAAAAATGCAGGAAAAGGGAATTGAAATTACCACACCCGAAAATTATAGTTTTAACGAAACAGTAAATGGTTTACGAGTGGGATACGGGTCTCTTTCAGAAAAAGATTTGGAGGAAGGCATCGCCGTTTTGGCAGGTTTGCTTTAACACAATAGTAAAGAGGTGATCATTCATTAATCTACGTAATAATAGGAAATAATATCTACGACCTTATTATTCTGTAAACGGATCGCCCGTGCACGGTAATGTGTATCGTTTGGTGATTTGGAATACTGCATTGATATTGTGCCTCCGGATCTGTTAAACTCAGCAAATGGTCTGCCTAACAACCATACAACTTGTTGTTTTGTCATTCCTCTCTTTAATGCCAGAAAGTTTTTATCGGTATAATCTTTGGCGTAAAAGCTATCATCAGTGTTTAACAGTATGCGGAACAACAGACCGGTATAGCCGTCCAATTGTAGTTTTGGTACGACAAATCTGCACATAACTGCAGTAAAAAGAAATGCAACTGCAATAATACCTGTAATCTTAATGGTTTTCATAGGTACTGTTTAATATTGATTATTAGATAAAATTAACGCAATAAGTCTTCTTTTTATTTTAAATGAAAATAGAACCATTCTGGCAAAGAACAATTATTGAACACGATATAATTGCTTATTAATTATTGAAATTTGAAAAAAGGGCAAATTAATCGGGGGAGCGTAGCGAAACCGAATGTTCATGAATTCATTATTATAAAAATAGCTAAGAATGAGTACTTCTCAATTAAGTAGCTTTAAAATTGAGAATCTACCGATCAAAGGACCGTCGCAAATAAGAGAATTTTGCTTCTTCTTGTCACAAACCTTAAGGTTCACGATTTCCAATCTGTAAAATAAGGCATGGTCGTAAAAGAAAAGGAATGATAAAAAAAGCAAAAACATAAACGCTACACTCTTTTTGGGCAGCGTTTGTAATTAAGAATTTTATTGTATTTTTAATGAACCAATTAAAAAGTGAAATTATGAAACATTTTGTACTCAAAAATTTTTTAACGGTTTTATTCTTTGTTGCTTGTTCTGCTGGATATGCACAGATGAATTATATAGGTCTGAAAGACGAGTCTAACGTACGCAAAGCGCAGAGTGTTATACCAACATCAGTTACCTACTGGAGCAAGTCAAAGATAATCGATGATTATATGTATGTATCTACCAGAAAAGGTATTTACCGCAAAAATATTACAACCACATTGAACGATACCCTTTGGCAGCTGTATGCTTTTCCTGATGTTCCCATTCGCAATTTTGTTAAGAAAAATGATACCATTCTGGGAATAACGGGTTATGAAGCAACTGATACCTTGATGGTACGTTCTACAGATAATGGACAAACCTATACCGATTTTACCTCAGCACCTTTTTTTGACATTACACCCATTAATGCACTTTTACAGATAGACCAGCATCCGCAAAACCCGAACGAGGTAGTGTTGGTACATAGGGGATACGGTATTTCAAAATCCTCTGATTTTGGTACTACTTGGACGCTGATGAATTCGTTCCTTGGAGGTTATCAGGATTGGTTTGTAGGATATAATCCTAACGATCCCCAAAACATCATGTATACCGGCGAAGAAATTTTCTTTCAGTCTTATATACAGTCAACATATAACGGTGGTACGTCATGGCAGCGGGTAGATTCACTGCAGACGCATTGCACCCACGGCATAGCATTTCATCCGACAGATAAAAATACGATGATCTCTTATGGAGAAGGAAGAATAGCAAAGTCTGTGAATCAGGGGCTTTCATGGACAAATACAGGTTCGCTGCCTATTTATATTTATAAGGTTGTTTATGATCCTAATAATCCGAGCACGGTTTATGCTACTGGGAGTTTTCAAGGAGTTAGTAATACAATTGTGATTTACAGATCTACCGATGCCGGAGATTCCTGGCATTTAAGTTACACCGAAGCTATGCCGGTTGCTCAGGGAGGTTTGGATCTTCATCTGTATAATAACAAGCTTATTGTTTATACGCTGGTAAATGGAATTTATACATTGGATATTGGCTTGCTTGATCTTAATAAGGAACAGTTGCAGGAGAAACTGCTTATTTATCCCAATCCGTCTTCATCAACTGTAAATATAGAAAGTGAATACCTGATCAAAAGCTTTAAACTATATGATGCTGCGGGCAAATTGGTATTGAATAAAGTAGTAAACAACATGAAAACGGTTATAAGCATGGAAGCCTTCGCCGAGGGAATTTATTATATTACTCTTGATACAGAAAAAGGTATGATTACTAGAAAAATTATTAAAAAGTAGTAGTACTGTTTTTATTATTGCAATTATAATACAAGGCTGTCTAAAAAGACAGCCTTTGCAGGTTAATTTAAATGAGTGTTTTTTGGAGATAGAGTATTTTATGGAGTTTAATCCGTTTCAATGGCAATGATTTTCTTTCCGCTGTCTCCCAGATAATGTTCGATCAGTTTTTCATATACATTGGTACCTGTATCAGAATTTGTAAATATTAATAACCCGCGTTTTAATTTTGGGAGGATAATAAACAATGTTCTTACACCGCTGTCTGAACCCCCGTGCGACCATGCGGTTTCTCCGCTACCTAAATCATAAAGTTCAATACCCAGTCCGAAGTGCTTTCCTCTGGTACTTGGTACCTGTTTGGAAATCATTTCCTGATAGACTTCCTTTGTTAATCCGCCGCCATTGATCAGATGTACAAGAAAATTTCCATAATCTTCTATGGTTGTCATTAAATCATCTGCTCCGTTGGGTGTATTGTTCTTTATGGTTTCATACCTGTTTCCGTCTTTGTCGTAACCTGCTGCCACTCGTAAAGTGTCTGTTACTTTATCCAAGATATAGCGGGTATCGGTCATTTTTGCAGGTTTAAAGATCAGTTCATCAGCTAATTGCTGTAGTGACTTTTTGTATTTCTTTTCCAATGCCTTACGGAGATATTCCATTCCTTCACCGGAATATTGGTATTTGGTTCCGGGATCAAATTCAAAGCTCAGTTTTTTGTCTTCCTTCATCCATCTCCAGTTCGGAAAACCTGTCTGATGGCTTAAAATCAGGCGGGTTGTCAGTTTTTTATTTCGTGGGTCAGATGCTGTATCAGGATCTGTCCAATAGTTGTAAAGGGGTTCGTCCAAACCCAGGCTGCCCGAGCTTATTAGTTTTAAGGCAACAAGTGTGGTTACGGGTTTTGTTAACGAAGCTACATTAAAAATGGTGTTATATGGCGCAGCTACTCCTTTGGATAGTTCACCAAAAACCTTTACCTGTTGCAGAGTGCCGTTTTCAATAATGCCGATACCTAGTATTGGTATTTTGTTTTCCCGAATCCATTTTTTAATGGCGGTGTCATCGTCAAAAGTAGGTGTATCTTTCTGCTGCTGTTGATAGTCTGAATAGGGCTGATGGTCGAAACTTAACGATGTTGACAGTTTCCAACGGCCGTTTTCTAAATGCCACACATGTGAAAATTTTGCGATTCCGGGTTCACTTTCGGGACTTTCGTAAAATAGGTGTGAACCATTTTGAATGGCACCGTAAAGAGTGTCGTTATCATAGAGTGGAAAGATTTCTGTGCTTTCTTTTATCAGAATTCTCTTTACCTGTTTACGTGAAAGATAACTACACAGTCCGTTTTTTAAGTCGTTTAAAAATTTTGCTTTATCAGAAGTACCGTCTTTGTCATGGTAGAATTTGAAGCGGTCGCTCAAAAGATTGTCAAACTGTGTGATGTCACACGTATTGAATCCTACGGAAAATAGAAGGCTGTCCTGTATTAGGATGGTCTTATAGAGTGGATTTGTTTTAGTAATTTGAGACATACTGTTGGTGCAGCATACAATTAGAAGGAGTAAAGTGGTGATGCTTTTTTTTGCCATTGTTTTATTTTTTGACAAAGGTTGAAATTTGTAGGTAAGAGTACCAAAAAATCAACCCGCCAAAAAGCCGTCAATAGCCCGACAGTTTTTATATAAGGTTGAAATTCAGTCTGTAGTGAAGTTTTTTGTTTCGGTCTAGCTCGGCTGAATTTCTTAAGATAAGGTAGATGTTTGACAACGCAATTACGAATAAAACTACTATTGTAAAGGAACGGCCAAGCTTTAAAAAGATCCCGAACATAAAAAATACAGGTGCTAAAATAGTCCATAAGATCTGTAATGAAACAATCTGTTTCGTTATCGGGTTCCGCTGTTTTAATACATACGAAAGAACCAATGGCGCTATAATGTTAAGAGGCGGTAAAACAACAAATAAGATGGAAGAAAGGTTAATCAGTTTTACTTTTCCAAAATCAACGGCACTTTCTAATTGTAATATTTTTGGTACTTCGTCATCTATCGGTTCTATTTCAGCAGTGATATCCAGTAATTCGTTTTCCGAAATATCTAAAGATTTGGAAAGTGTCTTCAGCGTATGACCTTTTGGATTGGTACCGGATTCAATTCTTTGAATGGTTCTGACAGAGATTCCGGATTGTTCGGAAAGCTCTTCCTGCGTCATGTTTTTCTGTTCTCTTAACTGTTTTAATTTTGACATGCCTTATTATAAATAGCTAGATGTATTTTACGAAAGTAAATATTTTTTGTTAATCGTTACAAAAGCTTTTATTTGTTGATTTATAATAAATAAACTAAAAGACTTATCTGGTTTGTATATTCCTCTTTATGAGGAGTTATTACTTAAAATGAAATATCGTTTAGTCTTTAAAACATAAGCCTTTACACTTCACACAAAGTTTATATTTTATTTAACATTTTTTTATGTTAAAAATATTGTTGTGTTAAAAATATTTATATTTTTGCTCGAAACATTTTAAAACCAAAACACTATGAAATTAAAGCTTCTTTTATGCTGCGTATTCTCCTTGTTTTTTAGTAAAACTATGGTTTATTCGCAAGAGGCAAAAAGTTTTAAACCGGATCTTTGGCTTCAAAATCCGCAGCGGATTAAGGATACGGTTAAAGAATTCGATAAGTTGAATTTTCAGTCCCGACTATCTTTAAGTAAGAAGAATATATGGACTTCTACAAAAAAAATAAACAATTCCAACCATCTTTTTGTGGTATACAAATCCAACCGTGATGAGAACCTGATTTCATTAATCGGGTCGGGAAAAAGCCTTTTCTTGGATGGAAAGAAGTTAAAACTGAACGATTCAATAGATCTCAACGGATATAATGAAGCCTATGGGGAATTGCTTGATGTGCAGTTTTCGGGAATAGAAGACGGAAAATTCTGGTTGAATCCGAACTTTAAGGAATCTAATATTTTTGAAATCATCCTCATAGAGAAAAGTGGTCAGACAGCAGCAGTAAACGATGTCAGAACCTATTTAAGCATTAAATATGGTATTGACCTTATAGACTATAAACAATATGGTTACTCAGGTAAAAAGTGGTGGGATGGTGCTGGTAAGTCCTTTAATCACAACATCTTTGGACTTGCCAAAATGGACTATTTCAACCTGAACAACTACAAAAGTACGCATTCCAAAGACCAGGATCTGATTGTTTTTAATTCGGGTTCCGTAGAAACTATGTTCCAAGAGGGTGACTACCTTCTTTTTGGAAATAACAAAAAAAGTCTGACTTTCGACAGAAAAACCAAATTGAGCAATAAGCAGTGGCTTGGGCAGACGAACAAGGAAAAAGCAGTTGTAGATCTTGCTTTTCCGGTAAACAAGCTAAATCAGGATCCAGACTCATTCACCGAATACGAGCTTATTGTAGGAAATAAAGGACTCAAAACTGTATATACTGGAGAAGTCAAAGACAGTTTACTGATTTTCCAAAAAGTGGTTTTTACAAATGCAGAAAATCAGATCGTAAAGCTTAAGGAATATAAAGCGGATCTGAAATTTGAAACAGTTACCCTTTGTGACCAGTTTCAGCTAAAGGTAGAAGCGCCTTCAAACATTGCAAATTACTCAGTGAAAATCTATGATGATAAAAATGTAGCTGTTTTATCCTCTGTGAATCTGCGGGAAGTTTACACTATAAAAAATACATCTTCTGCCTATTTTGATGTAATGCTTACCTATAACAACAAGAAATCAACCAAACGTGTCGATACAGGGATGGCTGTTTTAAACCCTAAGGGACTGAACAAACATTACACAATGTATGACGGCGCAATAACTATCAAACTCCCTGAAATTGAAAACGTAAAATACCAGTGGTTTAAGAACGACCAGGAAATAGGGCAGGGAAGCCATGTTACATTAGATACAGAAGGCAACTATAGCTTAAAGGTTTCCAATGGGGAAGACTGCTGGCAAACAAAACCTTTTACCGTAGGAAACGATTTTAATGATGGCGGATGGCGGGTGTACCCGAATCCTGCATTGGCAAGTGAAGAGGTCAGTATAATGTTCCAGCTGGCCGAAGCATCCGATGTTCAGCTGTCGATTTATACAAACGAAGGAAGGCTGGTAAAATCTGTTGCCATAGGTACCGTAGAAAACGAAACCTATAATTTGGGTGCTCTGCAGCTTTCATCAGGTGTATACATTCTTGTAGCCTATATTAACAAAGTACCTCAGATAAAAAAGATCATTATAAAATAAACTAAAAAACACTATGAACGCATCAATGAACCCCTTAAAATTCGGTTACAGAATTTTATACTATATCATAATGTTTGGTATTTTCTTTCAGTTTTTTGCCTATCCGGTTTATGCTATGGTGGAGCATTTTCCGTACGTTGCAAAATCAAAATACTACATTCATTACGAGAGTCCGGATGACTATCTGAATTCGGAAGCAGCTAAACGCACAGAACCGAAAGAAGCTGCTGCAAACAATGCAGCCTCAAAAACAAAGCCAAGCAGTAAAAGTTACCGGTTGTCGGCACCTTCTGCGGTATCCCATGCCGAAGAAACCACAATAGAAATATTCTCTCAGGATAAATCGGGAACCATAGGTTATGCAAACAACAGTAATAGCGATGATCCTTCAGACAACATCTTTTCCTTCAATATAGAAAAGCAGATTTTAGCAGAAAAAGAAATACGCTTGAGCTACGAAGTGTACGGTATTGAAAATGTTTCGGGTATCTCACGCAGTATCAATGAAAACAACGCAACGGGTGGTTACGTTGTAAAGAAGAATTCCAAGTGGAACCATCTGGAAGAAACCATATCTTTAAATCAGTTAAAGGATGGAGTAAACCATTTACTGTTTACTGCCTTTGAAAACAAAAGTGCCAATTATAAGGTAAAGAACGTAAGCATAAAAGCCGTACCAATTGCAGATCAAAAGCTGGTAGCATTAGCAGACGGTGCTGTTGTTTATACAAAAGACAATAAGGCCTACCTTAAGGGAAGTGTTTTGACAGGAGGATTCGATTTATATGTAAACAACGAAAAAGTAGCGGTTAAAAACAACGAGTTCGAAACCATAGTAGCACACGCTTCAGGTACCAATCAAATCGACCTTCAGCTTAAAAAGCAGGGTACGGTGGTTTACAGTGAGCAGGTTCAGTTAACCGAAGCTTCAGAAGCTGCTGTTCATACCTTTAAAAAAGCCGAAGGCTACAGCCTTATCAAAGAATTGGACGATAAAAGTTATGGTTTTACTTTGGAAGAAGTCGGCTTCAATATAAAGAAAGAAAGCTATGAAAAAGTAGAGCAGATTACCGTTCAAAAATTACGCGCGATTGATCTGGCACCTCTTGGTACCAACATCATCAACGTAACACAAAACAAATCAGGTTATCGTTTTTTACCCGAAGGAGCCAAGTTTAAAGAAAATGCACAGGTAACAGTAAAGTTCGACAAAACCTTACTTCCAAGCGGGTATAATGCCCAAGATGTTAAGATTCTTTATTTTGATATGGACCAGCGCCGCTGGTTGTCGGTACCAACAGACACTATAATGGCAGATCAGGACAAAGTGGTGGGATTAACCGATCATTTTACCGATTACATTGCAGGAATCATTCAGTCTCCGGAATCACCAGAAACCAGTTCGTTTACCCCAACGTCAATTTCAGACATTCAGGTAGCTAATCCTACAGCAAACATAGTGCAGGTACAGCCACCAACGGCAAACCAGAAAGGTGATGGAACTTTAGAGTTTCCAATTAATGTTCCGGCAGGTCGTAATGGTATGCAGCCGAATTTATCTGTTTCTTACAACAACAACGGCAGCAGCGGCCCATTTGGTTACGGTTGGGATATTGCCTATCCATATATAAGTGTAGAAACCAAGTATGGTGTGCCGGTATATGATCCACAAAAAGAAACAGAGAGTTATCTGTTGAACGGAGAAGAACTGATGATGGAAAGCGGCAGTGGCTACTATCAGCCACAGCGAAGTGCCTCTTCTTCTGCGGTTCCTAACAGAACAGGTTCTGTAAAGATGTTTTATCCTAAAGTTGAAGGTTCTTTTTCTAAAATACAAAGAATCGGTAGTTCCCCTTCTACTTACACATGGGTTGTTTGGGACAAATCCGGGACAAAGTATCAGTACGATATGCCATTAAGAGGTTCGTCAAGCACAAATATTGGTAAATGGTATTTAACCAGAGTTACAGATAAAAACGGAAATTATATCCAGTATTACCCCCATGTAGAAACTCATCCAACAGGTAATTTAAGTGGAGGTGTAGAAATGCGTTTGATGCGTATTGAATATACACACCATCAAAACCATCCATTTAATGATCCAGAATGGCGTATATATAAGGTACAATTTGAATATAAAAAGAATAATTATGCCCGTCCCGATGCAAATTTTAATTACCGTTACGGTTTTAAAGAGGTAAATGCAGGACAAGTGGATTATATTAAGGTAACTTGTGATAGACATGATGATATAGCATTGAATAAATCTTGTAATTATGATGTAGAATACCACTTTAATTATGGTAACGGTGCGTTTGGTAAACGCTTGTTAAACAGTATTACTACAAAAAACCTTCAAAAAATTGATAATGGAAACCAAGGAGGCGCAGTAACCGGAACCGAAGAATATACCCATAATTTTGAATATTACAATGATGCTGCAGGGGGATTGTTCGGTGCGGAAGAAACCATACCGGTGACGTCTGATTTTCCTAACGAAAAACACGCGACGCTGAGCTCTACCATTGAAGATTATACTACTTCAGAAATAAATTTTGGTGCAGGATTCACTGTTTTGCCCAATCCACCGGCCTATCTGCCGTTTAGTTATGGTGGAACCATTAACTTTGGCTTTCCTACAAAATTAAAGACAGACAGTTCGCCTTCCATGATGTTATTGGATATAGACGGAGACGGTCTGGATGATAAGGTTGTAAAAATTGGCAACACCGTAAAATACCGTAAAAATATAAACGGTACGGGTTTCAGCCAGAATCTTTACCAAACACACCATATTAGTGATTTGGGCTTTAGCGAAAGCACCACCAAGAGTGATAAGGAACTATCGCTTTCCCTTATGTTTGTTAATTTAAATGCGTCTAAATCGCATACAAACAATATTTCGCGTACCTTCTTAGCAGATGTAAACAGTGATGGGCTTATTGATTTTGTAAGTGATAAAATTGTTTATTTCAACAGAATCGATCCTAATTCAGGTGCACCAACTTTTACATGTGACAGTAGTTTAACGCCAAACCTGATATTAAAAGAAGGAGCAGTAGATCCGGGCATTTCACCACCGTTACCACCTTTAAGTACCGATGGTGACTTTTTAGATGTGGTAAAAGTATGGGTAGCACCCAAGCCGGGGCAGATAGAAATTACAGGCGATATTTCAAAGGCATTTGTTGCATCAAACAACGGTATACGCTATTCTATAGAAACAAGTGCAGACAATGCGCCATCCCCATGGCAGATATGGCATCCTAACAGATCACCTATAAAAATTAATGTAAAAGTACCATTGGTTCCATGGAATCCCTCATCTCCTTTGGTTTTGCATCCGATACCTTTTCCCAATTATACCAAAGATTATCTGTTAGCACCAACCTTATTGGTTAACAATACGCAGTCAATAAGTAAAACCGCAACGGTTAACACGGGTGACCATATTTATTTCAGGGTAAACAGCAGTCAGGAACCAAATGAAAGGGTAAATGTAAACTGGGATCCTGTTATTAAATACATAAGTCCCACATCATCAGCGCCATCTAAATTTAGTGAAGCTTTTCTGTATGGCGACTCTGTTTTAGAGGCACTTCCTGTTTTTGAGCCCGGTAATTACCGTATACAGTGGCCTCATGATAATACCCTAAATTTAGATACCAATGTAGAAATTACCGTAAGGGGATATAAACTGGATCAAAATGGGAATAAAACAGCATTATCAGGAAGCAGTAGTGGTAACATTACTTTGGATTTTATTAAGTCTAAAAATTTGCCTTCGAGAAATCTACAGGTAGGTCCTGTATCTTGGTCAACTAATATTGATACGGATAATCCCGATACTTATGGTTATGTGGATATTGAAGTTACAGCAAAAGGACCTGTTAACTGGAAACGTTTCGACAGCGCTTTTATGCCTAAGTTAATAAACATAAATATTCCTAATGACCCTGGAAGATATATTGTACCAAGATATTTAATGCAGGACGATCCGTTAACGTATTACCCAAAATCGGTGTTTCCTGCAGGTGCGGTAGTATCTATCAACAATGCGTTTTCTTTACCGGCTTGTCAGGGAGAAAATGAATGTAATGATAAAGTAATTACATTGATTGTAACCGACAATAACGGAACCATTCCTATGGCGACCAACGGTCTGGCGGCAAGATTTGAATACAGGGTAAACGATGATGGTAACATTATCGGGGTAAAACAATATGCCAATCCGCATTCGGAAGAAAGCCAGGATGTGAGTACTGCGCCTGCATTTATAAATCCGAATCCGGGCATAGAATATTCTTTTGAATATTATACCGATAATTATTTGGTAGCAACTGCCTTGAACCATTATCAGAATAACAGCGGTTTGCTGCACATGACCTATGATGCCCCTATGCAGAGCCCTCATATAAGCGGTGTTTCAGGCGGTTTCAATAAAGGTAATATCAGTACATTGACCCCGGAGGAAAGCGGTTTGGGAACTCTTTATAAAGGTTGGGGACAGTTCGCGTATAAAGGAGCGAACCCTGACCAGAATTTTACGCCTATTGAAAAAAGTTTTATAAGCCGTAATGCTCTTGCGGGTACTTCTTCAAAAAATACACCGTCTGCGGCCGAGCAGTCTGCAGCTAATGGTATAAAAAATCAACTGCAAAATGCTACTGTTGAAGATTTGGAGTATGATTTTGAAAACGATAAATTTAAGGTTGGCGGCGCAAACGTGTCTTTAAACGAGAACCAGCAGGAAGCAATGAAGCATTTTGTATTGTTACGCTCAGATAGGGCAGACAGTGCATGGAGCCTGCATAAAGACCTGTTTGTTGGTAGCAGTGAAATGAGTCCGTACTTAAGCTATGAGAATGAAGGTAAAGCATTGACAAAAGTGCTGGATCCTACGGCTAACTGTACTTACGGAGCGGTTTCAATCGTTAAAGAATCGTATTCGGAATCTAAATCGCAAGGAGCCAGTATCGGTTTTGGTACGTTAACCAGAAGTAAATCAAAAAGTAATGGTATTACCAACCAGATGAACGACTATTTTGATGTAAACGGAGACGGTTATCCCGATATTGTAGGGAGTCAGATTCAGTTAACCACGCCACGCGGTGGTTTAAGTACAGCAAACTACTTGAATAAGGGGTTAATGACAACCACTACCAGCAGCGGAAGCGGAGACGGTTTGGGGGGTGGTACTGCTCATATAGCCACCGTTTTAGATAAGTATGGAAATAGCTCTGCATTTAAAATAGGTACCAGTACAAGTTTCAGTGTGAATGCAGGACTTAATGAATTTAAAACAGACTCTAAGCCCGAAGGCGCATTGGTAGACATAAATGGCGACGGCTTGATAGATCTGATAAAGGAAAATGGAGTCATTGAATTAAATACAGCCAAAAGTTATGTTCCAAGCATGTGGACAGGTTATAATGTACACAAGTTAAGTGAAACAAGGTCGCACGGCTATAGCGTAGGTGGTGGTATACAGCAGATTGTAGGTAAAAGTTTATCAAACCTTGACTTATCTTTAGGAATCAGCGGATCCACCAGTAATACCTATGATAAGAATGATTTTGTAGATTTTAACGGTGACGGACTGCCTGATTATATTAGCGGAAACGGTATTTCGTTTAATTATGGAACCTACCACAGTTCATATGCGAGTTTACCTTATAATAGTAAATCATCATCAACTGCTTTTGGAACAACAGTTAATCTTTCTGTATTGATTCCAATACAATTGGCAATTCTTCCTTTTATAATAAAAGTAGGCGGCGGTGGCGGTAAAAGCTGGGGAAGCAATTTAAACCAGCAAAATGTAAGCTTCAGAGATTTTGATGGCGACGGCTATACAGATATTGTGCGTTCTGATACCGAGAATGAAGTAAAGGTACAGTTCTCTAAAATACGTCGTACCAACATGTTAAAACAGGTAAAAAATCCTACCGGTTCTGTTATTACAATGGATTATGCCACTGAAAATACCCTTTCTAAAACACCTTTTGGTCCTAATTATAAAATGCCGTTTAAAAAATGGGTGCTAAGTGAAGTAAAGGTTAATGATAATTTTGCCGGTGACGGAGAAAATGAACAGCATTATGCTTTTGAATACCAGAACGGGTTAAAAGACCGCCGTGAACGTAAATTTTTAGGTTTTGGTGAAGTAACAACTTACCAGTTAGACAAAAACGGAGGGGTTTACCGCAGCAATATGCAGGAATATGTATTAAACGATATGACTGCTGGTGAGGTTTATTTAGCGGGTAACTCTTCAGACAGCAGAAAATACCAGTACATAGGAAATCTTTTAAAGAGAGAAACCACCAAAGACGGAATGAACCGCTTATTAAGCGTATCAGAGAATGAATATTCGTATTATTCACTGCAGCCTAATGCTTCAGCTTCATTTACAACAAACAGTGCTCCTTCGGTAACTTATACCGATACCAGCAGAATTCTTCCGCTGGTAAACAGAACAAAAAGTATGGTGTTCCATTACAATGGCAACAGCACTTCGGTGGCACACCAGGATTTGAACAGTTCAGTGTTTGAAACGTATGACCGTTATGGTAACGTAACATTTTATTTAGATGAGTATTTCCTTAACGGAGCTGCCATGACGTACCATTACATTGATACGCCAACCAAGTACATTGTAAACATTCCTGCATCGCACAGGGTAGGTGGCTATCAAAGATACAGCACCACTGAAATAGATCCTAATACAGGAAATATTACTAAAATTCACCGCTATAAAGATTACAGTAACAACCCGGCAGAAAAAGCAACTACCGATTTGGCGTATGATTCTTTAGGGAACCTTACACAAGTAACCTTACCGGCAGCGCTAAACAACCAACGTATGTCTTTTACTTATGTGTACGATAATACCTTTAAGCAGTTTGTTACACAGGTAACCGATGCTTACGGATTTAGTAGCAGCACAGTGTATGATCATTTTGGAATGCCTTTGGTACAGACTGATATTAATGGTGTACAATTTATCAATAGTTACGATCCGTTACGCCGTGTAAAAGAATTTAAAGGACCTTATAACAATCACTGGACCATACGTAACGAATATAAAACAGTACCGGGATCCAATCTGCGTTATGCAATAACCAAGCACAATATTTTTGATGAATTTGCTACCCCAGGTGAGCAGGTACTTCATACCTCGTCATTTGCCGATGGTTTGGGAAGAATCATTCAAACCAAAAAACAGCTGGCATTAGAACAGGATCCTAACTGCACCACTCCGGGCAGCGGCTATCGTTTTGCAGTATCGGGCCGTCAGGTGTACGATGAGTTCGGACGTGTCATAGAAAGTTATCTGGGTCAGGAAAGAATAGACTGTAACGGCGTGTTCAATGATTTCCTTGAAACTTATACCGGATTAACACATACTATTGATGAAAAATCATCAGTAACCTACGACATGCAAGATCGGGTAATTCAAAACCACGTTCACGGTTTAAATGCCACTACAAGCTTTGAGTATGGTGCCGAGCAGGATCACCATTATACAACAAGATCTTTTGAACAGATAACCTTACCGGAAGGTAACAGAACCAAAACGTTTAAAGACGAAAGAGGCCGTGTAACCAATACCTGGCAGATTGATACAACCACAGGTAATCGTTTAAGCACCCTTTATTTCTATAATAATATTAATGAATTGCTGAGTGTAAAAGATGCAGATAACCAAACAACAAGTTACACATACGACAATTTTGGGCAGAAAACCCAAACGGTACATCCAGACAACGGTAGATCAAAATTTGAGTACGACCTTTCGGGGAAACTTACAAAAAGTACCAACCAGAATTTAATAAATGCAGGTAACAAATGGATTGTTTACGATTATAATTTTAACCAGTTAACAAACATTAACTATCCGGCTTTTATAGACGACCACAACATACAGCATTCACAGTACGATGTAAGCTATACTTATGGAACTGCTGTAGGAAACAAAGGTAAAGTTATACATGTTAACGATTTAACAGGTGAACGCGATTTTACTTATGGTGCGCTGGGTGAAGTAACAGCAGAACAACGCTTGTTAACAAGCCAGACAGGCAACATGATGTTTAACACCCAATACCGTTACGATTCATGGGGCAGAATTTTAGAACTAACCTATCCCGATGGTGAAAAGGTAAACTATGGATACAACAGCGTAGGGCAGTTAAAAAGTATTCAAAGCAACGATCAGATCTATTTAAAAGATGTGAAATACAACTTTTTTGACCAGCCAACAGAGATTTTGTATGGTAACGACATGGTAACCCTTAACGAGTACGATATCACCCAGCGGGTACGTGCCATGCAGTTAAACCGCCCCGACCAGTACAACTCTACCCTTATGCGTAGTGTGTATAGTTACGACCGTAACCAGAACATTACCCAAATAAGAAATGGTGTTTCACAGCATGATATACTGCAGTTGGGTGGTGTTTTTGATAAAAACTATACGTATGACAAGTTTAACCGTTTAAAAGTAGCAAAAGGCGGTTGGTCAGGTTATAAAGACGATCATCAGTTTGAGTTAAAGATGGAGTACAACAATACCCATGGTATTGTAAAAAAAGACCAATACCACACCTCGTCTTTAGCCGGTGGTGAAACCAATAATTCATACCGTGCTGATTACAGTTACAACAGTGGCCGTCCGCATGCAGTAGAGAAGATAGAGTATAACAACATTATGGGATCACAGTCTGCAGTTGCAGATTTTACCTATGATGCAAACGGAAACATGTTAAACTACGATACCAATTTTGGCAGGTTCAGCACCCGTGATATGGTGTGGGACGCACAAAACCGTTTGGCAGCCGTTATAGACAACGAATCTAAAGCAAGCCATTATATATACGACCATGCAGGTGAGCGTACCTTTAAATCAGAAGGAAATATTAACATAGCAAGCGTAGGCGGGCAGGATATTTACAGCGTGTTAGATTATACGTCTTATGTAATGTATCCATCGGGATACATGGTGGTAGATGCTAATAAAGACGAATACAGCAAGCATTACTATATAAACGGCAAACGTTTTGCAAGCAGGTTACAACCGGGCATAAACCAGTTTGTTTATTCGTCTAAAAACGCAAATAGCAATGCACAGGCAAGTAACCAGCTTAGCGGTTTAGGCCAGCAAATGGGGGTACAAAACACCACCTATTCTATAAATATTGGCAATAACGAAGCCGATTGTTTGTTACAGATTAATGCACTTAGAGCTAACTATGTGTCGGTAAACAACCCGTCTACATACTCGGTACAGCATTGTATAAATGAAATAGACAGGTTAAAAAACCTTGCAAACGCAAGTACTACCGATACCTATACCATGTGCGAGGCATTAAAGGAAATTAACAAATACGTTTGTGTGCCTGTAACACCAGGCAACCCGGGTACCAACACACCAAACCCAACGCCAAACCCGGGTAATGTACCGGGAGCACAGCAAACAGATTGTTTAACAGAACTGAATATATTAATAAACCAGTTCCGCAACAGCACCGAAGCCCAACAGTATTACAGTTGGTATACCTGTACGGTTAACTGTTTTGAAACCAACCGTGAATTTTTGAACGCAAACTTTGCGTGTTACGAACGATTGATATACGGCGACGGTATTTTAACAGGAGATTGCTTGTCAGTTATAGCAGGTTGTGGCTGTATTAATATACCCGACGAGAAAGTTTTAGACAGCTGTCCGGTAAAAGCACTAATGTATATCGATAACAACCTGCGCAGTGATTTAACAAATTCATGTGCGGTTTACAACTATGTAATTAATAATTTTGACTGTGTAGACCTTCCAGGTTCAGAGGCACCGCACAATCCGCACCACCCGGATATCGATGATGACTGGAAAGACGATACAAGCATAAACGGTCCTGCCGAAGATGGTCCTTACGACGAATATTTACGCAAACCAATTTGGTGGTATCATACCGACCATTTGGGAAGCAGTACGTATTTAACGGATTATTTCGGACGTCCAAGTCACTACTACGAAACATTACCTTTCGGGGAGATGATGGTAGAACACAACCAAAGTGCCAATGTACAATCTGGTGTAGGCTACGACAACAAATTTAAGTTCAACGGAAAAGAATTGGATGACGCCACGCAAATGTATTATTATGGCGCACGTTATTACGACCCAAGAATTAGTATATTTGTAAGTGTGGATCCGCTGGCGGAACAGACGATGACACCTTATCAGTATGTTCATAATAATCCAATTATGTTCACAGATCCTACGGGGATGAGTGCTGAAGGACCTGGAGATGGTAACAAAGAGCGTCCTAATTGGGCGTCAAGAACCTGGAGTACAATTAAATCTTGGTTTAGGGGAGGTTCAGAATATCAAAGTATACCAAAAAATAATCCTAAAAGTAAATCTCCAATAGAGTTTGGAGAACTTGAATTTAATGGTTATGAATTAGAAGCAGGAGATTCTTGGTATGAGAATGGAGTAACAAGTACAGTGGTCAATTCTACTACGGTAGTAAATCAACCTAATGTAGGGGATCCTTATTACTCGTTCATATACCCTAGCGATATGGGCTCTTGGGGACAAGCAGGTTCAGATGGTAAAATTTGGATTGGTTGCATGTCTTGTCATGGAGATAATGGAGCATATAGAGAAGCTGCTTATAATTCACAAGAAGCTCTTGCAGGGCATATAGCTGCTTTTGTATTAAATTCTGTTATTTTTGGCGGTAATATTAGTGCTGCTAAAACGAGTGAGACGCATTTAAGAAGTACTGTTGGAGCTGCTAGATCTGGATTCTCCAAACTTCCAAAAGGTTTCAAGGAGACTAAAGAATTTGGATATCAACATGGTCAAAAAGTCTATCAATATAAGAATAAATTTTATTCTCGAGATATTGATTCTCACAATGGAGGTGCATGGAAAGTATTCGAAAATAATGGAGGTAGGTTAAATCGTATAGGAACAGCTGATGAATTTCTTAACATTTTCAAACAATAAAATTTATATGATAAAAATAGATTCAACAAATTTTGATGATCAATTTAAAGTGCTCCTTGAAAATAAAAAAGGAGAAAATGTTATTACAGGAAGATTTGATATTGAATCTATTGGTTTAATAAAAAAAATCGATTTTATAATTGAATTCTTTTCATTAAATCAAATCATAGGTTCAACTATCAAAATCCTCTTTTGGGAAAAAGATAGTTTTTTGATAAATTTAATGACTTCAATGAATGTTACAAACTATTGGTTAGCTACTTCTTATAAAAATGAAGAAATACCAGGTACTCTTTATATCGATATGAGTGTTTTTGATGAGTCAGTTTTCAGACAATTATTGATAAATCATTTTAATTTCGAGATGGCGGAAAATCCCTCTTTGAATATAAGGGTTCAAATATCCTTAACTAAAGAAAAAAAAGTAACATTACTTGATATATACGATGATAGAGGATTTGACATTTATATGTTAGAGAAAGAGTAACGTGATCGGGGTAGTGTATCAAAAGTGTTGATAGAATTTACAACTCTTACAAAGCCTAGGTTTATAAATCAAAAAAGGATTTATTTCATAATAATAAAGACGAACATTTCCTCGTCTTTATTAATTTAGGTGGCTTAAAACAGGTGAAAATGATCAATAGTAACACCCTAGTGTTTCAAATGTGTTGATGTCTAATATATTGATAACAACCTGCGTGCCGATTTAACCAACTCATGTGCGGTTTACAATTATGTAATTAATAATTTCGACTATATAGAACTTCCGGATTCACAGCAGCCACAAAATCCGCACCATCCGGATATCAATGATGATTGGAAAGATGATACCAGCATAAACGGTCCTGCCGAAGATGGTCCTTACGACGAATATTTACGCAAACCAATTTGGTGAAATCGAAGATTCATCGAAACCAATATAAAATAAAAATGATGAGATATACCATACCGACCATTTGGGTAGTTCAACTTATTTAACGGATTATTTCGGACGCCCATCACACTACTACGAAACATTACCTTTCGGTGAAACCACAGCGTAGCAAGGTTCACCGAACACCAAAACAAAATAGAATGCGTGAGGTAAATGATGGTAGAACACAACCAAAGTGCGAATGTACAGTCTGGTGTAGGGTACGACAATAAGTTTAAATTCAACGATTTCGGAGGAGAAAGCGGGCTGAGCTTTAGACGAACGAACCGCGCATGGCGCTGAGTTAGACGATGTTACCCAAATGTATTATTACGGCGCACGTTATTACGACCCAAGAATTAGTATATTTGTAAGTGTGGATCCGCTGGCGGAACAGACGATGACACCTTATCAGTATGTGAATAATAATCCGATTATGTTTACCGATCCAACAGGAATGAGTGCAGAAGGAGCTGGACCTCCTGTAAGGCCAGGATTTTTATTAATGCCTGTTTATAAAACTAGAACATATTCATATATGGGAACTACGCATAAATCTAAAGATATTGTTGGATATAAATTTAGACCATCAGCTGTCCATTTATTAAGTTTAGTTAGCGGTGTTAAAGCAGAATACATTAAAAATGCTAAAGTAGAATTTAGTAGATTTGGAAGTGGTGGCTCATCACTTACTACAGGATCTGGCGTAAATAATTCTACAATTACACATTATCCAGAAAAAGGTGATATATGGACTGATCCTATATATACTATTGCATTTTTTACAAGAAACGCACATGAAGTTGGGCATATACCACATTTAAAGGATGGAAACGAAGCGCACATGGATCAATCTATACTCGAATATACATTGAATCTTCTTTATACAGGAGAATGGCATGATGGTCCATTTTCTTTTAAGGAAAAAGAAGCAGATGTAGGTGAGAACACTTTTGAAGATTTTAACGAATTTGTTAATGAGTATTATGGTGAAAACAACTTGAAAAAATTATTTGAAAATACTAAAAATACTGAAGAAGATAAAATAAAGAGAATAGATACCTGGTGGAAAAAATATAGAGAAGAACGACCTAAAATAAAGATTAAAGATTGATGATTAAACATATTTATATAGTACTTGTTAGTTTAGTTTTTTTAGGATGTAAACGTCAAGATCACGAATTGAGTTTTAATATACAAAGACAAGTTTTTTTAACTTGTAATAGTAATCCTATTAAAAATTTAACCATAAAAAATGATTCTATAAAAAGTAATAATTTTGCTGTCGAAGCAGGATTACTGATTTATTGGAATGGAGAAACAAGTGTAAGAATACCAAATGAACTAGATTTATCTAATATTCCTTCTGGATATATAATCAGACAAGGAGGACGTAATTATGAAGGAAATAAATATTTTTTTAAACCTAATAGTAGTTACACAATAAAAAAATTTGGTGGAGGAAAAGCGGGATTTTATTTAAGAGTGTGGACTGATTCATTAGGAAAAGTTTTTAAAACAACACATTCAAAATGTGGTTTAAAAAGTTTGCATAGCGGTGAAAAAAAGGCAAATGTATCAGAAATATTAACAGAATAAACCAACGGTAATGTATCAGAAGTGTTGATGAAATTTGAAACCCTTACAAAGCCTAGGTTTATAAATCAAAAAAGGATTTATATAATAATAAAGACGAACATTTGTTCGTCTTTATTAATTTAGGTGTTTTAAAGCAGATAAAATGGACACATGTTTTAGACAGTTGTCCGGTAAAGCATTAATGTATATTGATAACAACCTGCGCAGTGATTTAACAAATTCATGTGCGGTTTACAACTATGTAATTAATAATTTTGACTGTGTAGACCTTCCAGGTTCAGAGGCACCGCACAATCCGCACCACCCGGATATCGATGATGACTGGAAAGACGATACAAGCATAAACGGTCCTGCCGAAGATGGTCCTTACGACGAATATTTACGCAAACCAATTTGGTGAAATCGAAGATTCATCGAAACCAATATAAAATAAAAATGATGAGATATATCATACCGACCATTTGGGAAGCAGTACGTATTTAACGGATTATTTCGGACGTCCAAGCCACTACTACGAAACATTACCTTTCGGTGAAACCAAAGCGTAGCAAGGTTCACCGAACACCAAAACAAAATAGAATGCGTGAGGTAAATGATGGTAGAACACAACCAAAGTGCCAATGTACAATCTGGTGTAGGGTACGACAACAAATTCAAGTTCAACGATTTCGGAGGAGAAAGCGGGCTGAGCTTTAGACGAACGAACCGCGCATGGCGCTGAGTTAGACGATTTTACCCAAATGTATTATTACGGCGCACGTTATTATGATCCAAGAATTAGTATATTTGTAAGTGTGGATCCGCTGGCAGAGAAGTATTCTAATTATACGCCGTATAATTATACTTTAAATAATCCAGTAAACTTGATTGACCCAGATGGAAGAGAACCAATTAAACCATATGTTGGAACTGTAGGTAATTTTATATCACTATTAAATAACAGTCCAAGTAAAGTAGGTGGTTATACTGGCAGTAAAGCCAAACAGTATATGCTAGATCTGAGTAAGACAGAATGGAGTTGGAGTCAAATGCGCCCTATGCCAACTCAAACTGGATATTTTAATATGAAAAAGGGAAGATATATTTATACAAAAAAAGGAGGTTGGTTAGATATGACACACTTTTTGTTTTATGCTAGTAAAGCATATAACTACAGAGAAAATGGTGTGTCTAATCCTATAGGTAAAGCTCTTCAGGACGGTTATAAACAAGAGGCTTCGGACGCTTTAGTCGCGACACATTCAGCTTATAGTTATGAGGATCTTCCAAGTGATTATTATGGAGCAGATTTTGCTATTAATTATTTTCATCCTGATTGTGAAGAAACATTTGGAGAACAATTGCAAGGTTATTTAACAAATATGTTAGATGCAACTTTACCTGAAAATGCTCCTAATTTTGATGCTTTGCCAACAGCTGATAATAGAGAGACCCCTACACGAACAAATAATACGAGAAAGCCAGTATATATTAAAGGTGATAAAGGACACGTTAAGACAAAAGAAGAAATCCCAGGTCGAAAAAAAGTAGGTGAATTATAGACTTTGAATTATGAAAAATTTTATTAAAATAACGGCATTAATATTATGTATGTCCTCATGTGGGATTAATAATGATAAATTAAAGAATGAAGCCGAAGAAGTTATTGTTAATATTAATAAGTATAAGAATAAAAATGGTAGTGTCCCTCCAAACCTTAAAGTAATTGGATACGATGAAAAAGAAGAGGGACCTATTTATTATACTCCTTGGAAAGATAGTGTAAATTATATTATTTATTATAGTACTGGAGGCGTTGGAGAATCTAATAAATATTATTCTGATTCAAAGAAATGGGAAACTATAGATAGAGGAATAAACTAACTATCCGCCTAAGCGGTAATGTTTCAGAAGTGTTGATGGAATTTGAAATCCTTGTAAACTATAGTTTTTCAAGCTCATAATAAATAATTTCATAATAATAAAGACGAGCATTTGTTCGTCTTTATTTGTTTTAAACAGTTGCCCAGTAAAAGCATTAATGTATATTGATAACAACCTGCGTAGCGATTTAACAAATTCATGTGCGGTTTACAATTATGTGGTAGAGAATTTTGACTGTATAGAACTTCCAGGTTCAGAGCAGCCACACAATCCGCACCACCCGGATATCGATGATGACTGGAAAGACGATACCAGTATAAACGGCCCTGCCGAAGACGGTCCTTTCGATGAATATTTGCGCAAACCAATTTGGTGAAATCGAAGATTCATCGAAACCAATATAAAATAAAAATGATGAGATATACCATACCGACCATTTAGGAAGCAGTACGTATTTAACGGATTATTTCGGACGCCCATCACACTATTACGAAACATTACCTTTCGGTGAAACCACAGCGTAGCAAGGTTCACCGAACACCAAAACAAAATAGAATGCGTGAGGTAAATGATGGTAGAACACAACCAAAGTGCTAATGTGCAGTCTGGTGTGGGGTATGACAATAAGTTTAAATTCAACGATTTCGGAGGAGAAAGCGGGCTGAGCTTTAGACGAACGAACCGCGCATGGCGCTGAGTTAGACGATGCCACACAAATGTATTATTACGGCGCACGTTATTATGACCCAAGAATTAGTATATTTGTAAGTGTGGATCCGCTGGCGGAGCAGACAATGGAACCGTATTTGTATGCTGGTAATAATCCAATCCGTTATACTGACCCAACGGGTATGAGTAAGAATGGAGCTGGACCTCCTGTAAATCCAGGAATTTTATTAACACCTATTTATAAAACTAGAGCATTTTCATATATGGGTACTACTCATAAGTCTACGGATGTTGTTGGATATAAATTTAAACCATCAGCTGTTCATTTATTAAGTTTAGTTAGTGGAGTTAAAGCTGAGCATATAAAAAATGCTAGAGTTGAATTTGGTTCCTATGGTGATCCAGGCTCTTCAATTACTACAGGTTCGGATCCAAATAATGCTACAATTACTCACTATCCTTTAGAAGGAGATTTAGAGACGGATCCTAGATATACATTGGCGTTTTTAACGAGAAATGCTCACGAAGTAGGGCATATTCCACAATTAATCAATGGGACTATTAGTCATGTTAGTGAGTCAATAGGCGAGTATCTTCTGAATTCTGTATTTATGTATGATTGGCACGATGGTCCTTTTTCTAGAAAAGAAAAACAAGCAAATCTTGGAGAAGATACCTTCAAAGATTTTAATAAATTTGTTAATGACTATTATGGAAAGGGTAGCTTGAAAAAATTATTTGAAAATTCTAAAAATACCGAAGACGATAAAATAAAAAGAATAGATACCTGGTGGAAAAAATATAGAGAAGAACGACCTAAAATAAAGATAGATGATTAAGTATATTTGCATAGTATTTGTTAGTTTAGTTTTTTTAGGATGTAAACGACAAAATCATGAATTGAGTTTTGATATACAAAGACAAGTTCTGTCTAGTTGTAACAGTAATCCTATTGATAGATTGAGCATAGAAAATGATTCTATAAAAAGTAATAATTTTGCTGTCGAAGCAGGATTACTGATTTATTGGAATGGAGATACAAATGTAAAAATACCAAATGAACTCAATTTGTCTAATATTCCTTCCGGATATATAATCAGACAAGGAGGACGTGATTACAAGGGACGTAAGTATATTTTTAAGCCTAATAGTAGTTATACAATAGAGAAATATGGAAGTGGAAGAGCAGGGTTTTATTTAAGGGTGTGGACTGATTCTTTAGGAAGGGTATTTAAGACAACACATCCAAAGTGTGGGTTAAAAAGTTTGGGTAGCGGTGAGGAAATGTATCAAGGTTAGGTAATTTCTCAGAAGTGTTGATGAAATTTGAAACTCTTACACATTATTGATTTACAACTATTAAATGATTTGTTTGGTAATGTTTCAGAAGTGTTGATGGAATTTAAAACCCTTGTAAACTGTAGTTTTTTAGGTAACGTATCAGAAGTGTTGATAGAATTTACAATGCCTAATAAACGTGACATTATAAATCAAAAAATGACTTGTTTAATGATAATAAAGACGAACATTTGTTCGTCTTTATTAATTTAAGTTGCTTAAAACACTTAAAAATGGTCAATAGTAACACCTAGTGTTTCAAATGTGTTGATGGAATTGATGAGTATTTAAAAATGCCGTACAGCGTTATTTTTATAGGTGAAAAAAGTATATTTGAAAAAGAAAGAGTAGAAGTTCTTTGTGATATTGCGTGATGTACGAGTTGAAAATTGAGTAGATATGGATAAGTGTAGATCCGCTGGCGGAACAGTTCGCAGGCTGGACACCATATCATTACGTTCATCAAAATCCGATAAATCTAATTGACCCTACAGGAATGAGTGCTGAAGGGTCTGATGGTCCGGCCGATCCACCTAAAAAAACAAGAAAGGATGCAGAAAATCAAGGAACGGAGAATGTTGTTACGAAGTATTTTAATACAGCCGTTGCTATAGTAACTGATCCAGTTGGTACAGCTATAAACACTTTAAGTGGAGTTGGAAAATTAGCTAGTGAAATGATTACTAATAAAGAGGATGTTGGTAGTTTTATCTTAAGAAAGGCTAACGAAGCTTATGATTCATATCTGTATAGGATTAAATACAGTCAAGATCCAGAATATGAATTTCATGTGGTAATGGCTGAATTAAAAACAGAAATATCACTTATGATTGCTTCAGAAGGAGCTGTTGCGCTAGCTGGGGAAACTCTAAATGGTATAAGAGCTTTAAGAGCGGTTAAGACTGTTAAGTCTACGGTACAATGGAATTTAGGAGAATCAGTTGTAACTATAAGCCATTATAATTGGAGTAAAATATTTGGAGATCGAAAAATTAGTGTATCAGATGTACAACCAATTGTTGAGATAGCAGTAAAACATGGAAGTTGGAAAGTCGATGGCGTATATCGAGGAAGAAAAGGCGTTGTAGCTGGAGATAGATTAATAATGAATCAAAGAATTCAAGGACATACTATTTGGGTTGAAGGAATGAGGAGTCATTCTACAGGGACAATAATTATTAAGAATGCTGGTGTTAAATAATCTATGAATATAAATTTAATTAAAGGAGACGATTTTTTTGAGAAAGATGATTTTATTAATGCGTTTAATAAGTATAATAAAGTTATAGATGATTGTTTTTTTATAGAAGATGATGATATATCAGAAGCTTATAACATGTTAGGATTGATTAGTGTAATCGAATCACGTGTTAATACATTAGATGAAACAGGTCTATTTTACTTCAAAAAAGCTTTAGAGTTTAATTCTGAAAACATTTCGGCACTAACGAATATTATAAATTGTTTTGGTGAATCTTTTCAGGATCATAAAGATATTGAGATCACTAAAGAATCAATTAGTAAATTAAAATCATTAAAATTTGAATTTTCAAATATAGAATTAGAAAAAATAAATAAAATAATGAAACTTTAAGAGGTAATATGGTATTATATCAGAAGTGTTGATAGAATTAACAATGCTTGTAAACTGTAGCTTTTTAAGCTCAAAATGAATCATTTCATAATAATAAAGACGAACTTTTGTTCGTCTTTATTAATTTAAGGGGCTTAAAACAGATAGAAGTTTTAAACAGCTGTCCGGTAAAAGCACTAATGTATATCGATAAAAACCTGCGCAGCGATTTAACCAACTCATGTGCGGTTTACAATTATGTAATTAATAATTTTGACTGTATAGAACTTCCGGGTTCACAGCAGCCACAAAATCCGCACCACCCGGATATCGATGATGACTGGAAAGACGATACAAGCATAAACGGTCCTGCCGAAGATGGTCCTTACGACGAATATTTACGCAAACCAATTTGGTGAAATCGAAGATTCATCGAAACCAATATAAAATAAAAATGATGAGATATACCATACCGACCATTTGGGTAGCAGTACGTATTTAACGGATTATTTCGGACGCCCATCACACTACTACGAAACATTACCTTTCGGTGAAACCACAGCGTAGCAAGGTTCACCGAACACCAAAACAAAATAGAATGCGTGAGGTAAATGATGGTAGAACACAACCAAAGTGCCAATGTGCAATCTGGTGTGGGGTACGACAATAAGTTTAAATTCAACGATTTCGGAGGAGAAAGCGGGCTGAGCTTTAGACGAACGAACCGCGCATGGCGCTGAGTTAGACGATTTTACCCAAATGTATTATTACGGCGCACGTTATTATGATCCAAGAATTAGTATATTTGTAAGTGTGGATCCATCTGCTGAAAGATATTCTGGCTGGACACCTTACCATTATGTACATAATAATCCTATTATTTATACAGATCCAAATGGAAAAGATGCTATATTAATTATAAAAGGAAATAATATAACAGTGAAATCGAATATTTATATATATGGATCTGGTGCAACAAAGACAACGGCTTCAATAATGAGATCAAATATAATGAAGAAGTGGGGTACAAATAATGGAAAAGCATGGACTTATACTGATCCACAATCTGGAAAAGTTTATAATGTGAACTTTGAAGTTTCTGTTTCAGTATATAAAGGAAATGAAAAAAGTAATCCTTTAGTAATTCCCCAAAGTTGGGATCCTGATAATATGGATAACTTTATAGAAGTTGGAGCTACATTAGATGAGGTAGGCCGTTCTTACGTGTCTGGTGGAGATGAAGGAGTATGGAGAGGTATGGGACGTAATGGAAAATCATTAGCAGACGACGATGCAGCTCCTCATGAATTTGCACATTTATTAGGATTAGACGATAGATATAGCGATGAAGGTGGGGCTTACAAAGGATGGGAAAATAATATAATGGGTAATGCAATAGATGGAAATGTAGATCAGCGAAATATTGATTCTATAGTAAAAGATGGAGTTAATAGAGTTAATTCTATTGTCAAAGAGCTCAAAGATTGGAGAACCAGAGGCAAAGGAAAGTTAAATGATGATGCATTAGAGTATAGAAGTTCAGGTAGATTAATATATAAAATAGATGTTCCAAGACCAAATAAATAATAAAAAATTACTTATAGCATTAATGGTTTATAATATAATAGCGATAAGTATATACATTTATATTCAGCCTTATTGCGAACCATGTTTGCAAAAAGAGTATTGTCCTCCATGTATCTCCAAAGAACAAGTAGTATTACTTTATTTTTCTTTAATTTTTAATATTATTATTTTAATTATATATTATTATTTGAAAAAGAAAAAGATCAAGTAGGGTAATGTATCAGAAGTGTTGATAGAATTTACAACCCTTACAGAACTTGGTTTTATAAGCTTTAAATGATTTATTTTTATAAAATAAAGACGAACATTTGTTCGTCTTTATTAATTTAAGTGGCTTAAAACAGGTGAAAAATGATCAATAGTAACACCTAGTGTTTCAAATGTGTTGATGGTCTTTTGAAAGCATAGAAAGAGATAGTCCTTACGAATATTTACGCAAACCAATTTGGTGAAATCGAAGATTCATCGAAACCAACATAAAATAAAAATGATGAGATATACCATACCGACCATTTGGGAAGCAGTACGTATTTAACGGATTATTTCGGACGTCCAAGTCACTACTACGAAACATTACCTTTCGGTGAAACCACAGCGTAGCAAGGTTCACCGAACACCAAAACAAAATAGAATGCGTGAGGTAAATGATGGTAGAACACAACCAAAGTGCCAATGTACAGTCTGGTGTAGGGTACGACAACAAATTCAAGTTCAACGATTTCGGAGGAGAAAGCGGGCTGAGCTTTAGACGAACGAACCGCGCATGGCGCTGAGTTAGACGATGTTACCCAAATGTATTATTACGGCGCACGTTATTACGACCCAAGAATTAGTATATTTGTAAGTGTAGATCCGCTAGCGGAAGACTTTGCAGGTTGGACTCCATACCATTATGTTCATAACAATCCAATAAATCTGATTGATCCTACAGGGATGGCAGCTGATGGTTGGATTGAACAGAATAAAGATGGTAAAACAACCGTTACTTTTGACCCTAATGTAAATACACCTGAAGAAGCTAAAGCTGCCGGATACGATAACGTATCCCAGGTATTACCATCAGGTACTTTACACGGTCAGTATAATTTGAATTCTGATGGTTCAGTTTGTGGTGATGATGCAAAATGGAGTAGAAGTCAACGTTATGGAGGAATGTCCTTTTTTTGGGCAGACAAAGATACAGAAGTACGCACCTATAATTCGGATGCTTGGAACTCAGAATCTGCTCAATTTAGTTCTTGGCAAAGAGGAGCATCAGGTGCTATAACACCTATGGGCGGTGTTTCTGAATTAGCTGGGATGATTATATATGAATATGTTCAAGAGACTACTGGTAGTAGTGAGTTAGCTTTTGCAGCTGCTTTATTTGCTCCTGGAGCAGGTAAAGGCGCAAATCGCTTGAAGCCTAATCCAGCGGCTGTTGGTGCTCATTCTACTTTTAGTAGAGGGTTGAACGGTCGTATTTTTAAATATGAAACATATGAGATGACTAAAAATGGCTTCTTCAATCCAGTTAAAAGATTTGATGGAGGATTACCTAATGGTGGCGCCGGAGCTGCTCATACTAATAAAAGTACATTAGAATCTATTCCAACACCCCATGTACAAGGAAAAACGATACCTGGTGGAGTTAGAAGGGCGGAAATATGGGAAATACCTAAATAATAAAAATATATGGAGATAATTAAATGGATAGAAAATTGGTTTATGAGTAATTGTGATGGAGAATGGGAGCATGAAAATATCATAAAAATTGAGTCTACTTCAAATCCTGGTTGGAATATTGAGATCACATTATCAGATACTTCATTAGAAGGTGTTAACGTTGATTATTTTCTAAATGAAATATCAGATGATAATTGGTATGGGTACAAGGTTTCAAATAATAAGTTTACTGGTGTAGGTGACTCTTCGAAGCTTATTTTTTTATTAGAATTATTTAAAAAAATTATTTTAGAAAAAAATCCTACTACTACATAACGTATTAACATACTAAAAGCAAAAATCCCAGCCTTAAAGGTTGGGATTTTGTTTTATAAGCTATACGCTTTACGTGTTTTGGCATCTCTTATATAAGTGTCAATAAGATCGTAAAGCGTTTGTTTTTTATTTTCTTCCAAGTCTTCCAGTGCTTCAATACGCTCTAATGTACGTTTGTCAAAAGCCGTTTGTGAAGTACTGCCTACCAGATAATCCAAGGATACTTCCAATGCATCCGCTATTTTCTTAGCAGCGTCAATCGATGGGATTGCTTCCCCACGTTCATACTTACCAATCATCACACGTGAAACTCCGCTTTTATCGGCAAGTTCGCTTTGCGATATTCCCTTTTTATCTCTTAACTGGGTAATGTATCAGATGTGTTGATAGAATTTACAATGATTAAAAACGCTAGGTTTTAAAGCTTAAAATGAATAATTTTATAAAAATAAAGGCGAACTATTTGTTCGTCTGTAGCAATTTAAGTGGCTTAAAACACTTGAAAATGGTCAAGAATAATACCTAGTGTATCAAATGTGTTGATAAAATTCACAGTGCTTACAAACCGTGACTTTATAAGCTTACAATGAAATTTTTTACAAAAATAAAGACGAACAATTGTTCGTCTTTATTAATTTAAGCGGCTTAAAACACTTAAAAATGGTCAATAGTAACACCTCGTGTATCAAATGTGTTGATGGAATTAATACATGTATTTATTGCTGCGGGAAATTATTGAAAAACGGAATTTCAAGAGCTAAAAAACAACGCTATAAATGTAAAGACTGTAATAAAACTATTGTTGAAAATTATACGTATAATGCCTACTTTTCGTATATAAACAAACAGATTGTAATTTTGCTTACTGAAGGCTTGGGAATAAGAAGTATAGCGAGAATTTTGAAGATATCTGTATCAACGCTTTTAAAAAGAATAATTGCTATTTCAGATAGAGTAAATTTACCGGTAATGACACCGGAAAGTAGTTATGAGATTGATGAATTGTGCACATTTGTAAAATGTAAAAGCAAACGTATTTGGATTGTTTATGCATTTGAAAGAGAAACTAAAAATATTGTCGGCTTTAATGTAGGTCCAAGAACCAATTTAACGTTAAAGAAAGTTGTAGACAAAGTGCTTAAAGCAAATCCTCAGGTTTTATTTACCGACAGGTTAAAGAACTACAAAAGCCTTATTCATCAATGCATTCATAAAACTGTTCGTTTTGGAACAAACAATATAGAAAGGGCAAATCTCACATTGCGTACGCATTTAAAAAGATTGAACCGTAAAACAATCTGCTTTAGTAAGAGTGAAATTATGTTCAAGGCTGTTTTAAAGATTTATTTTGGAAGTGTTGCTTGAAAAAATTCCTATATTAAAATCAAATCAATTTATAATGAGCCAACGGGTATATTTAGTTTTATCTAATTATCCCCGTTAGTTTTATTTACAAAACAGTTGCTAAACTAATTGAAAGAATTAGCGAAACTAAAAATATTTATAATTCTAAAATTGCTAATTATCATTAATCATTTTTGCATTTATATTAAAAGTATTCCTAACTGTGGCAATAGTTATGTGGGAAGATTTTAAAATTTTGTATAATTGAGATTAATCTTCTGAGTCTTCACTTTTTAATTTCTGTATGTAAAAAGAAGGAGATATACCGGTAGCCTTTAAAAAAGCGTTGGAAAAACTACGGCTGCTTGAAAAACCGAGTAATTCTGACAAATGTGCTATTTTATATTTTTTCCATTGCGGATTTTCTTCAAAATTTTTAAGAAGATAATCAATTCGTAACTGATTTACATAGTCTGTAAAACTTTTACCTTTATATTGATTTATAAGGGTAGAAAGATAGCTTCTGTTGGTATTCCAAAGTGTGGCAAGTTGGTTTAGATTGATGTCTGAATTCAAGAAAGTAAGATTTTCTTCAAAACTATCTAAGTGTATTAAAATTTCATCTAAGGTTTTAATGCTTGCTGCGTTAATGCCTTTTTCGGTCTTTTTATCGGATGTTTTTTCTTTAATCTCGTTAGAATGTGTTGTTTCTATTTCAGCTATTTTGGGAATTGGTAGATATACTGTAGCTGGTTCAGATAATATCTCAAGTGGTTTTTCTTCACTTCTTAAGTTTTTTCTTAAAATAGAAAGTTCGTTATAACGCCGTAAGTATTCTTTCTTTTTTCGGTAGTTTGATATTAAAAGAAGCAAAAAGATTATACATACTACACAGCCTGCTACAAATGCAGTTTTAAACCATACGTCTTTTAACCTTAAAGAATCTTCCAAACGTTTCTTTTCAGATTCTAAATGTTTTATATCCAGTTGTTTGTGTAACGTATTGCTTAAGTATTTGTACTCGTTCTGCAAAAAAACAGTAACGTTTAAAAACTGGTTGGTATAGTAGAGTTCCCTTTGTTCATTTTTAAGACTTCTATAGTAAGCTGTTAAATAATTGTAGGCATTTTTTATTTCAAGGTTGCTGTAATGCTTTGTTTTGAAAACTTCATTAATTTTATCAAAGTATTTAACCGCATCTTCTTTTTCGTCTAAAGCCCAATAGTTTAATCCTAAGTAATAATATGCATTGTGTTCGTTTGCATAATCTTCATTTTTAGATATTTCAGTAATTGTATTATTTAATATTTCAATACTGTATTTAAACTTTTTTAAGTGGTATAGGTTTATGCCATAAACATAATCTAAATAAGCTTGTTCTAATGCACGGTCCTCCTTCCTAATAGCTGATAACTTCTTTCTCGCAACCGATATAAGCTCAATACTGAATTGATGTTTATTAAGGTAACAAGCAGCTAAAGCTTCATATCGAGCAGAATTATGATAGCCCATTATATGGTTATAATCTGCTGAACCTTCAAAGTAAGCTCTGGCTAGGGAAAAATAATCGAATGCTTCCTGATATTGCTGAAGGTAAAAGTATGTTAACCCTATATTATATATAGTTTTATGGTATTCGTATGCATATTTGATTTTATCAATTGACTGTAGTATAGCAAGTTCATACTCTAAAGATTTCTTATAATTTTTTTGTATATAATAAATTGTTGATCTGGTTTGGTTTGCCTTTATAATGTTTAAAGGTATTCCTGTTTTTTTTGCATAATATATAAGGCTGTCTGCATACATGTGCATTGTCTCGGAATTCTTTTCATTATAAACGTAAAGAAGGTATGCATTAAATAAATGATCTGTATTTTCTAACTCTTTGGCTTTTTCTAAATATTGTTTTAATGACTCAGCATATAATTTTTTTTCATTTTTAGAAATAGAACTTACATTCTCAAATAGATTTTCTAAAGAAGCATTTGTGGATTTATTTTGCTGTTTAGTTTGTGCCCAAGTACTAATATATAGGGTAAAAAAGTAAAAAAGTAAAAAAAACGGACGCATTGGGTTTTAAATTAAGTGTGTTTTTTTAAAGATACTCATTTTTATCTGAATACTAAAACGTTGATAATTAATGTTTTTGTTGTTTTTTTTTCAGTAGTTTGATCAAACTGCAGAACATGTGTTTGCAAAGTTAAAGCCAACTATATAAATTTGAATACTGACTCTTGAAAAAATATATTTAATATTCTTATATAAAAGAAAAATTATGAAAAAAACTACATTTATTTATTTACTAGGGTTTAATTTTTTTCTTTTGTCTTGTACGCTTGATGATGAGAATAATAATTTTACTACTATCGAAAATGCCCAAATGAAAATTAATAATCCTTTAGGAAAACCCTCTCGTACAGATTTGGCTTTTATAACACAGCAACTTACAAACAGTTATAAAGCTAATTTTAATGATAGTAATATGTCTTTGTATCAGAAAATCCACTTATTGGATTCGGCAGCGTTGTACGTTCCTTTATTTACAGCATTAAAACCTGCTAATTTCACATTACCTGATGTAACCGGTTCTCAATTGTACCTAAACAATTATAATACTGTTTACAATACTTTGAATGTTTCTGTAAAGATGAAAGGTTATCTTGATCTGATAATACAAACAGAAGTAGTTGATTATAATTCAATTTTACAAAATATAGAAATAGATTCCCTTTTAACGATAAATGAAAAAAATAGGTTACAGTTTATTATAACCTATCTGCAAGATACGGCAACTATCATTTATGGTGGACCTATAGATGAATCATGGAAAAGAAGAAATATTGTAGCAGCAGTAAAAGGCTTTGAAATAAGCAGTGCAAATGCTGTATTTAACGTAGCCTTAGTGGGCGTGATGCAATAAATGCTATTTATTATAGACTTTGCATCTATGCTTCACAAAAATATATGAGAAGAAGAGAGAATAACACCTAATTTGCCCATCCCATACACAGTCTGCTTTATCTGTGTATGGGTTATTAACAATGAGTTTAAAAAATCATTAAAATAAATAGTATGCAGAATGAAATTCACTTTAACGGAAATGGTGGGAATGAATTTTTGAAATTTATAAATTATTCCATTAATGAACTAAATGTTGTTGAAAATACTATTGTAAAAAAAGTGAAGATTTATAAGAATGAATTATTGACTGAAAATGAATTAATGAATGCTGTTGTAGTGTTAGAGGATATTTTGAAGATGCTAGAAGAGAAGGTAGAAGTTATGAAACAGTATAAAAAAGAATTTTAAATTTTATTACCTCATAATAAATATATAACAGGCAATACACTAATACAATTTCCGGTCTTTCTACCAAATTGCTTCGATTAGATTAAGTTATTTAAACCTTATGTTGATTACCTCCCCCCCCAGCCACACGTGCGTTGTTAGTTTAACACGTGTGGTTTTTTAATTATTTTATATAAAAGTAAATTCAAATAAACTATTGGAGCATTTATAGTTAAAATATAATTACAAAGTAAATACTTCAGCATGAAGTAATATGCACTTAAACTCTTGATCAAGATATAAATCACACTAAACTAAAATTAAACAATCATTAAACTATATTAATTATGAAGAGAGATTCCTTTCTACCCCTCATAAGGGGAATGGGCATCGTAATGATGCTCCTGTGGTCTTTAGGATTAAAGGCTCAAACTGCAAATAATCCTGTACTTACCTGGGATCAGGAAGTAGGATGTATAGAGTATGATGACAAAGGGGAGCGTGGAGAACAGGCTACTTATGTTGATTTACTCGAAAATATTGAAAATGGCAAATGTATTCGCTTTTGTGAGGAAAGTTTGGTACAGTACACTTTTACTGCAAACAATGTACAGCATGTAAGTTGGCAGGTGACTGGCGGTACTCTCCAACCTGGAAGTACTAACACTAATGCTGAAATTCTGTGGGGTAGTAGTGGTAGCGGAAATCTAACATTAACAGTTACCTATACTAACAATGCAATAGAAGTATTAAGTGTATGTGTAGAAAAGATTGTTAAACCTAGAGCTGAGTTTAAAATAGATGGGATAGATCCTAAGCAAAATAAGTTTTGCGTGGATACCGCTATATCTTTTGACAATCTATCTACACAAAACAATGGAACGGCGATTGTAAGTTATTTATGGGATTTTGGCGATGGAAATTTTTCAAATACATTTGAACCAACCCATTCTTATGATACTCCTGGGAATTATCTAGTTGTATTAACAGTTACAAACAGTTGTAACTGTAGCGACACTTACAAAATGAAACTGACTGTTACCGATGGAAAACCAGTAGAGATTAGTTGTACCAGTGTTACTTGTGAAAACAGCAGAGAAGTATACAGTGTTAATGATGAATGTGGTGGTGAATGGAAAGTTATTGGTGGTACTATTATAGCAAACAATGGTACATCTATCGAAGTATTGTGGGACCAGGTAGATCCTGCCGACGGTTTCGGATACGTAAGTTATCTTTCCAAATGTTCATGTCCTTACTGGAACACAGTCAAAATTCCGGTAGTTTTAGGTAAGGCTAAAATGAATGGACCTAATGTTATTTGTCAAGGTAAGCAAGGACGTTTTTTATTGCCTCAATGGCCAACTACAGATTTTATATGGGCAATAGATGGTGACGAATATCACCCGATGCTTGTATTTACAGATCAACGTAATGAAATTGTTGTTGACGGAGCTACTCCGGGTAATTATACGTTGTCAGTAAGATATCGCAATACGCTTATAAATGGTGGTAAATGTACGGGAGTTTCACAAATGAAATTTACCGTGGTAGAAAATGTAGAAGTTATAACAGACGATGCTTTAACAGTATGTTCCGGAACTTCAAAAACATTTTCTTCTCACAACGGAATGTCTGTAAGTTGGGAAATACGCTTAGGTGGTAATGTAGTGCATACTGCGTTCGGGATAAATACTTCTTACACATTTAATACAGGCGGTGTTTATGTGGTAACAGCAAACAACAACGGCTGTATTAGCAACCCTGTAGTAGTAGAGGTAATTGCAAAACCTGTGATTACAGGAACTGTTTCCGGACCGCAAAAGGTCTGCTTAAATGTTCCATATACTTATCAAATAAACGAAAACGAGCCGGGTGCGATTTACGTATGGAGTATATCTCCAACAGAAGGTTCGGTGGTAGGAAGTAATTCTGGTACCCAAGTAGACTTTGTTTTTACTGGCCCAACAGCAACAATAAAAGTAGTAAAACAGTATATTAAAAATGGTGTAATTTGTGAATCTGACCCTGTATATTTTAATGTAAGTAAGATTGTAGTAAATGCAACTATTTCAAATACGGCAGGCATGTCTCAGTTCTGTCCAAGTAGCACTGCTACATTTACTGCAAATATTAACATTACAGATGCAGACCATATTGAATGGAAAATTGTAGGTGCAGGTGCAACTACAAATTTTGGTAGCATTATTAACGGTGTAAATGCCACAACGGTTACCGTTGGTTTTAACGAGATAAGTGGTGGTGTTAACACAGGGAATTTACAATTGTATGTAACCAAGTGCTCCGAAACAAAAATGTTTACATATCCTGTTCAATTAATTATGTCACCAACAATAACACTTAATTCTGTTGGCCCAATATGCCCGAGTAGTACTTCTTTTCCAATTACAGTTTCAACCAGTAATGGGCTGCCAGCATCGGTAGAAGTAAGTTACAATGGCGGACCTTTTACCGGTAATTACTCTTTTACCAGTGGTAGCACATTTCTTATAAATAACGGGTTCACCAATTTTACGGCAAACAATATTGCTCAAACTTTAACAGTTAGATTGTTAGGTATGTGTACATTTGCAGCAACAGCAACGCAAACCGTAACTATATATCCGTTAACTCAAATTGATATCACTCCAGGTTATAGTTATATAGTTTGTCCAACAAATTATTCGCCTATTACCCTTTATGCGAACATTTCTACAGGAGTAACTCCGTCAGTTACTTATGAATGGCTTAAAAACGGGATTACTGTTTTTGGTCCTTCTACAACAAATCAGTATACTATATCTAATACTACACAAGGAACTTCACCTGGTGGAATATATTCAGTGAGAGTTGTTGATAGCAATCTGTGTGTAGTAACATCACAGAGTATTGAAGTTATTGAGAATTGTATTACACTTCCAGGCAATCCATGTTCCGGTACAATAGATCCAGATTTATCAGTTACAGCCAATTGGAGTTCTTGTGGACAAATTACTGCATCTGTGATATCACCTAACAATACTCCAGCATCAATAATCTGGGTGGGTAGTCCACACTTAAGTTTAGATCCATCAACTCAAGGTACGCCTAATGCTGTATTTACTACTAATGTGCCTGGGGTGCATATAGTTAAGGCTTATGTAACTTACGGAAACTGTACCGTTATTAAAACAACAACGGTTACTAAACATTACGATCCTAAAGTAAAAGCAGCAGTTACATGCAATGGAGGTAGCTATACCGTTAAGTTATTAAACAACTCAACGATTTTCGATATTGATTTTAACGATCTTGATTTTACATTTTCTGGACCGGGTATTACATCAGCACCAATTGGTGATACTTATACCATTAACGGAGTACTACCGGGTACTTACACTTATATGATGACGGTAAGTTCTCTTGGACATCCAGTCTGCATAACATCTGTAACGGTGACAATAGATCCAGATCCGGTAACAAGTTTTAGCGTAGTAAGCCCAACGTGTAGTGATAACCCTGTTACTTTAAACATACCTGGAGGGGTTATGCAGCCTGATTATGAGTATCGTTGGATTTTTAATGGCACTAGCTATGTAGCTAATAATGTAAGTACAAATGTTAATTTTGATTTGCCACCAAATGTTAGTAACCAGAATTTTCCAATTACGCTGCAAATTAAAAATCAATATGGTTGTGTTTTTACCTCATCTCCTGTTACTGTAGTTATCAATCAGGCAGTTTTTGATGGAGTAATAAATCCTGCTATTGGTGATTTCTGTGAAGGTAGTGTAATACCTTTAAGCTTTGTATTGTCAAACCCATTGGCTACTCCTCCAACAAATATTATCTGGATGCGTGACAATGTACAGGTTGGTACAGGCTTAACTTATTTACCAACTCAAAGCGGAAGCTATTGGCCTATACTGATTAACAGTAATAATTGTATTAATCATGATATGGCATTGTCTCCAGCAATTATTAAAGTCCGCAAACCACCTTTCGCAAGTATTAATGGAAGTACAAGCGTATGTTATGGTGAAGGTACAGTACTTACCGGTATCTATACAGACAGTAATGTCCAGCATCGTTGGTCTGGACCATCGCTTCCGGTAGGATATAATAACTGGGTATCTGGTACCACAAATATAGAGTTAAACATAGGTGGCATGGCACCAGGAAGCTATAATTATAGTTTTGAGACTCGCCATCCGGCTGACCCAAGTTGCGCAAATAGTTTTACAGTTACGGTAGTAGTTCATCCGCAGATACCTACTCCTGTAATAAACTACAGTATAGACAACTGTCAGCCTTATACACTGAAACTTACTGCAACTGGTTCTGGTGCAGGAATGTATAACTGGAGTAATGGTATGACGGGACAAACAATTTATGTAACGCAAGGTGGGGCTTACAGCGTTACTTATACAGCACTTACCGGCTGTACCGTAACTGGTTACATACAAGCGCCGCATAATCCGGAACGTTCACTTTGGATTGTACCTGCTGGTTGCTATACTATGTGTTTGAATAAAGGAGAATATCTGCTAGGACCTTTAGGTATATACCAAGGATATGAGTGGACAATAAATGGAGGAACTTCTCAATCGGGAAGTAATACATTCGTGCCAGATCAGCCTATTACAATAGCAGGTTATTACCAGTTAAGCATTACACAGCAGGGATGTATTTTCAAGAGTAGAACTCCTCACATTACAGCTGGTAAAGAATGTGATACTAAGCCTTGTAAGATAGAAGGTGGAATACGCGGTATTAAGCCAGTCAAAGGTGGTGTTTATGAGTTGTCTATATATTTAAATAATCCTTATAGCTACCCTATAACGGTAAACTTGAGCAGTTTAAATGGATATGGAACTTATTCTCCTGCAACGGTTACACTTAACCCAGGAATGAACATAATATATCCTCTGTATTTTTATACTAACAGCTCTTACTATCCAGGTGCGCCAGACGGACTGGTTATACAGATGCCTGATTGTATTTCGGTAATAGACATACGTTTCCCTAAGGAACTATACCCTAAAGTTGTAACTGAAATTATAGAACCACAACTGGTATTGTCTCCAAATCCGGCTTATGAATCAACAACAGCAACCTATAATATTGGTACCGAATACCAGAATGCGCAAAGTATTACGGTATATGATGTCGTTGGTGTACTGCGTCACAAGCAAAATGTAAAAGACAGTATAGGTGAAGTAAGTATTAATGTAAGCCATTTGGCTCCGGGTACATATATCGTAAATCTCGAAGCTGACGGTAAGCCTGTAACACAGCAAAAATTAATTAAAAAATAACTATTTAATATAGAACGGCGTTAAAAGTATAAACTTCTAACGCCGTTCTTATATTTATTTTATTCTGAAATCAATTATAATTTAGTACTAAATAATGTGTTGTTTGTTATTTAATATGGAATGTAGGTCACACCACAAATAATATATTATTTCTTAAAAAGGTACTAACAAATCATCATACATTATGCAACGTATATTATTATCCTTATATTACCATTCCACAAGTATCTCGATAAGAGATGTGTTTTACTGGATATTTCATATTAGAAGCTTTAGTTATAGCTATACATGTTTTGCTGAAGTTGAAAATTTGGAATTTCAGAAACTCAATACTCATCTTAAAGGTATTAGAGAATTTATAAAAAGAACTAGTGAAAAACAGCTACCCGAGATAACCTGTCGTCACTATAAAATAAGTATAAATAAAATGTTTTTACTCACTTTCTGCATGTTCTTCTCTATGATTGCCTCCGCCCAAAACTATAAATGGGAGTGGGCATTAAGCGGAGGCGGTGTACAAGGTGCTGATCAAATCTACGATGTAAAAGTGGGTACAGACAATAATTATTACTTTATAGGAAGTCTGTACGGTACAATTGGTACGCAGCTTAACGGTGCAGTTGTTAGTAGCAACAACAGTTCTATTGGTGGCAACGATATTTTCCTGTTTTCCACAACCTGTGATGGTACAGTACGTTGGAGCCAGTCAATCGGCGGACAGGGACCATTGGATAGGGCTTTTAATTTAGTATTAGATGCTAATAACAATGTGTACGTAGGTGTTCACATAAATGCTGTAAGTAGTAGTGTTTCTTTTAGTCCAAACCCTAATCATTCTACACCTTCGCTTCCAAATTCAGAAGCCTATAAGCGCATCTATTTGGTAAAATATAATAGTAACGGCCTGTATCAGGGTAGAAAGGCGTTACAAGGAGCTGTTAATAATACAAACAATCAGGCACAGCTTTTAGACCTGTTTATTGATAATGATACAGTTCACTTTATAACGGGTCTGCGTTTTGGTACACACCTGGACAATAATGTAACAGTATCAACTGCAATCACAGGATTTCAATATTTCATAGTAAAGTATGATACTAATTTAAACTATGTAAGTAGTGTAGCCTTGCCGATTGCTGACGGTACGGGTTTTAGTAATAGCCCTGTCCGTTTTGCATATGATAATAATTTAAATAGATATTATGTTGGCAGTACTAGAGAAGAGGGAGCTGGATTAATACCTTTAACATATGCTGGAAAAACGGTTGTAAATCGTTCATATATTTTGGCCTTTAATGGAATAAACGGTAGTGTAGAATGGCTTCGAGAAATTTATTCAGCACCTGTAAACGGACTGTCTCCTCAGCTTAACCTGATTAACTCTCTCGTGTTGGATAGTAATTCAGATATATATGTGGGAGGGAGTATATATCGTAGTCCAAATGAAGTGAACTTAAAATTTTACGATCCTACAGACTTGTCTATTGCTCCCTATTTTTTTACTCCGGGAGCTACGTGGACAATGCCCATGATCACAAGACTTAACAGTATGGGGCAGGTGCAGTGGATTCAAACCACTTCTGCGTATAATTCAAATGCATTAACACCCGGACCCCGTTACGGTCAAGGTATAGGTGTTAATACTAATGAAGTTGTTTTAGGCGCGCAGGGAGCCAATGAATTTTGGGATAACTTTCAGATACAACGTCCGATATCCTACCAGCCAGATCCTTTACTAATTCGAATTAGTAAGCAAACAGGTGCTGTAGTGGCAATAGACGAAATAAAGGGAAGTTCAACTGAAAATCAAAGGATAACCGTAGTCGCGGCTGATAATGACGGAAATTACATAGCAGGGGGTACGTTCACCGGTAGTTTATTTACAAATAGTGTAAGTAGTGTTCCAACAACTTATAGTGTGGGCGATATTGATTTTTTTGTATCCAAACTAGCAGCAAGTACTTGCGGCACATCAGTAAGTACCTATAAATTTAACAAGCTAAACGTAAATGTGTACCCCAACCCAACAAATGATATAGTAAAAATAGAAACAGAGGAAAACCTTAAAAACTATGAGGTTTATAATGTATTGGGGCAACAAATACAAAAAGGTATGTTTAGCAACAACGAGCAAATAAACCTGCACAACGCAACTGCCGGTACCTATTTTATAAAAGTAACAACTACCCAAGGCAGTAGTGCTACGGTAAAAGTAGTTAAAAATTAGGTTTTGTTGTAAAATAGTTAAAATGGAAAAGCAGTTATGTTATAAAATGTTAGTGTATAAGGATTGTTGATGAAATTTACAAAACTCTGATTTATTAACCTTATCATTATATTTTAAAAAGGATAATCGTTATTATATATATGCAAGTCGCTCCAAATGTTTAATTAAGATCTTCTTTTTATTTACACCTATTAATAAAAGTAGTTTATGTTTTAATTCCGCAATATCTTCGCTTAACCTTTCAAATAGAGAAGCACTACCTCAAATAAAACACTATTAACATAATCATAAATTAATCTGCATTAAGTGTCCTTCGGTCTTCATTGTCGTAACTTGTATAATGAATTTTAAAACAAAAATTATGTCTGATTTAAAAGGAAAGGTAATTATTGTTACCGGAGCAGCAATGGGATTGGGATTTGCTGCGGCAGATGTGCTGGCTGCTAAAGGTGCACATATAACGCTTGTAGATTATAATGCGGAAGCTTTGGAAAAAGCAAAATCTGAATTATCTACTAAACATCCTGATAGTGAATTTCTGGTGGTTACTGCCGATGTTTCTGTTGAAGAAAATGTAAAAAATTATGTCGATCAAACGGTGCAGAAGTTCGGGAAGGTAGACGGACTTTATAATAACGCAGGAATCGAAGGAAAGCAGGCTCCTTTGATTGATTACGATATCGAAGTTTTTAAAAAGGTGATCGATATTAATCTGTTAGGTGTTTATTACGGTATGAAATATGTAATCCCGGAAATGCAGAAAAACGGAGGCGGACGAATTGTAAACGTAGCGTCGGTAGGCGGTATCAGAGGAGTTTTAAATCAAACGGCTTATGTTGCTACCAAACATGCTGTTGCGGGTATGACAAAAAATGCTGCCTTGGAATACGGTAAAGACAATATTTTGACAAATGCCATTGCTCCGGGTGCGATCTTAACGCCTATGGTTGCCGAAGCTTTCAAACAGGTAAACCCTCAAGATCCTAAAGCTGCCGAAACAGAATACGCATCTCGAAATCCTACTAGAAGGTTAGGTGATCCTAATGATGTGGGTAACCTTGTGGCTTTCCTTTTGAGTGATCAAAATGGATACGTTTCTGGGCAGGTAATCGCAATTGATGGTGGTGAATCGAACATGTACGGAAATTCATAACAAACTAAACAAAAAAACTGTCTGTATTTACAGACAGTTTTTGGTTTTTAATCGTAGTGCGTTAAAATTACGTAAAATTAAATTGTGTAAAATATAATTTTACGTAATTTTGTTTAGTAATTAATCAAGTCTTTATTATGAAAGATCCTTTAAGCCTTAAAAATCAGTTGTGTTTTCCAATATACGCACTAGCCAAAGAAGTGATAAACCAGTACCGACCGTTGTTAGACGAGTTGGATGTTACCTATCCGCAGTATTTGGTGCTGATTGTTTTGTGGGATAACGAAGAACAGACGGTAGGGCAGTTGGGCGAAAAACTTTTTCTGGACAGCGGAACACTGACACCTTTGTTAAAGCGAATGGAACAGAAAGAAATGGTAATTCGCAAAAGATCTTCTAACGATGAACGCATTGTGAAACTTTCACTTACTCCAAAAGGAACTGCGTTAAAAGAAAAAGCGAAAAGCATACCACACCGCATTATGGAATCTATAGGAATTTCACAAGAAGAACTATTGATATTAAAAGAAATAATAATAAAAATTTTAAACAAAAAGAAATGAAAACATTGTATACAACAGCAGCTACCGCAACAGGAGGCAGAGACGGAAGCGTAAAAAGCGAAAATGGAATATTAGATCTTCAGGTACGTATGCCAAAAGCATTGGGTGGAAGCAGTGACGACTTCGCAAATCCGGAAATGCTTTTTGCAGCAGGATATTCGGCTTGTTTTGACAGTGCCTTGAACCTAGTTATAAAGAAGGAAAAAGTATCAACAGGCGAAACATCGGTTACAGCAAAAGTAAGCATTGGTCAGATTGATAACGGTGGTTTTGGATTGGCTGTAGAACTGCACGCGAACATTCCGGGTGTAACGATCGATCAGGCACAGGAACTGATTGAAAAAGCACATCAAATATGTCCGTACTCAAACGCAACCCGTGGTAATATCGAAGTAAATCTAACAGTTTCAAATAACTAAAATTTATGCAAACGGTAGCAGCAATATTCACCGCACTTGTGGCACTTGAACATCTTTACATTCTTTGGATGGAAATGTTCGCATGGGAAACAGCAGGTAAAAAAACATTCGGAAAATCGTTACCTCATGAACTTTTCAAACCTACAAAAGGTCTGGCAGCAAATCAAGGACTTTACAACGGTTTTCTTGCCGCAGGTCTTATTTGGTCATTCTTCATAGAAAATGCAGAATGGAGCAGTAACATCAGGTTGTTTTTTCTGGGCTGTGTTGCGGTTGCCGGTATTTTCGGAGCGTTGACTGCTTCAAAAAAAATATTCTATGTACAGGCACTTCCTGCCCTCATAGCAATATTATTAGTACTAATTTCAAAATAAAAAAATGTCGTTAATAGATAATTTAAACTGGAGACATGCCGTTAAAGCGTATGATCCATCAAAAAAAGTAAGCGAAGAACACATCGCACAAATTGTAGAGGCTGCTCGTTTAGCCCCGACATCTTCAGGATTACAACCCTTTAAAGTAATCGTAGTTCGCGATGCCGAAATCAAAGAAAAACTTTCAAAAGGTGCATTGAATCCCGAATGTATGCGCGATGCTTCACATGTGATTATTTTCGCAGCTTGGGATCGATACACCGAAGAACGTATTGATAAAGTGTACGATTTTACAACAGAAGAACGCGGTTTGCCTAAAGGACGATTTGTAAGTTATACCGATAAATTGAAATCGATCTATCTGCCGCAACCTGCCGAACTGAATTTTGCACATACTGCACGCCAAACCTATATTGCCTTGGGATTGGCATTGGCTCAGGCAGCCGAATTAAAGATCGATACCACTCCTGTGGAAGGCTTTAATAATGAATGGGTTGATGAGGTATTGGATCTTAAAAAACACGGATTAAAAAGTGTTTCACTAATGTATGTTGGTTACGCCGATCAGGAAAAAGATTGGGTGGGATCAATGAAAAAAGTACGTATTCCCAAAGAAGAATTTGTAATGGAATTCTAAATAAAAAGCAGATAAGAGAATTTTTCTTATCTGCTTTTTATTTTTTATATAATGATTTGTAACGGCCTATTTCAGCGAATTAAGATACGCATCCAACTGTTTTACGTAATCCATTGCAAAACCAACAACACCTTTTCCTTCCAACTTTTTCTCTTCGTCTTTTGTCATCTTTTTCTGTTTAATGAAACTTTCGGTTTCGTAATTTTTCTGATCAATCAGGTATTTAGCTTCAACAGATAAATCATCAACAAAATAATCGTCGGCAATAGTTTTAAAGTTCATGGCTACTTTTCCCATTGTTTGGCGGTCGTTCTTTTCAAACGCATATTGCTTTTTGTCGGTTAAAAGCTGCGTGTTTACATAAGCAGTTACCAATTTTGTTTTAGGGTCTGCATCAATGGTAATAAATTCGTTGCTTCCTTTTTCAGATATATAATATTGATCACCAATATGTTGTACAGTACTGCTCTGTATCTGTTTTTTTAACTTATCGAAGTTCTTCTTTTCTGCAAAAAAGATCTCACTAACGTGCGCAATGTACTGATACCTTGGTAATTTGTTGAACGATTTATTGTCTTTAACGGCTTCGGTCCATTTAATGGTGTAATTGTTAAAAGAACTGTTGAAAACATTCCCCAATACTAATATGCCGGCAAATGTTTCCAAAGGTTGTTTCTGTTCAGTTAGTTTAAAATCTATCTGATAGTGCTTTTTGCCCTTATTTGCTTTTTTATAGGTGTCAAAAGAATGATCTAAAACTTCTAAAAGTGCCTTGGTAACACTAGCTCCCGTATCAATTACAAGTTCTGCCAACACATCGCCCGATTCATCTGTACAGATTGTTCCTTTTGTGTTTGCCATAGTAATAAGTCCGAAGGTAGGGTGCGATGCTTCAATTTCGGAAACATCATCAGGAATAGTCAATATACCTTGTTCATCGGTATTTCCGATCCATTCTTTCGTAGCAGCATTGTTTACAATGACGTTTTGCAGCAGCGTGTTATCTGCACAATTTTTAAACTGTGTTTGTGCTGTACAAATTGTTTGAGATAGCAGAAATAGGGCAATAACTGTTTTTAAGTTTTTCATTTCTTTAGGGATTTGGTTGGTAATAATCTGTATTGATTTTCATTGAGGAATTAGTTTTTAAGTAGTACCTGTTTTAAGTATAGACGAAAATAAATATAAAAAGGTTGGAAATGATTTTAGATAAAGTTATTAAACATTTATAATCATATGTTTTGTCAGCATAAAAAAACTATAATAATATTAAAATTTTATACTTTATTTGCAGATAATTTTCTGTGTCGTAAGTATTGCTTCCATCAATCCAGTCTTGTATAAATTCTATTATATCCATTTTGTTATTTTGTATTACCTACCAGTTTTTCAGTTTTGGTAAGGAACTTTTCTGTCGCTTCTTCAATATCAATGTTCATTCGGTTAGCCAAAACAGTAAGCCACCATATACATTCTCCCAACTTATGTTCAAGCGCTGTTTCTGAATTAGCAGCAGGCCAACGTTCTTGTTGTGACATAGTATGTCTGCCAACCAAACCAGCATCTGTTAAAAAAGCCAAAGCATCTTCTTCAACAGTCCATTCACTTCCGTGATACTGTCTTTCTAATTCGTGATAGCTTTCGCGTATCTTTTTTGAACGCTCTATAATCTGTTTAAAATCAATTGCTGCCATTTCTATAGTTGTTAAATTGTATTAATAAATGTTTATAGATATATAGTTGTTCTAAATCAGCTTTAAATTGTCTTTGTAGGTTCTGCCGATAGGGAGTTCTTTTCCATTTTTTAAAATAACGCTACGTGAGTTATAACTTTCAATATGATTTTTTAAAACAAGATATGACTTGTGAATCCTAACAAATCCAAGATATTGGTAGTCCTCTTCAAATTTGCTTAAACGCTGTAAAAGTATGTAGGTTTTAAATTGTGAAACAATCTTAATATACTCGCCAAAACCCTCAATCCATAAAATATCGTCAAGACTTACCTTGTTGATAATGTAGTCAGATTTGAACATGATATAGTCTTCAACCTCGTTTTTAGACTGTTTAAAAAGTGCATATTCTTTTGCTTTTTTTATGGCCTTTTCAAAACGGGTGTAGCTTATTGGCTTTATCAGATAATCAATAACATCTAATTCGTAGGCCTTTGCAGCGTGTTCGGGTTCAGCTGTAATAAAAATACACAGAATGTTTTTCTGTACTTTTTGAAGCAGCTCCAATCCGTTGATGTTTGGCATGTTGATATCTAATATCAGTAAATCGACATCGTTCTGGTTAATGAATTCTATTGCCTTTTCCGGATCATTAAAAGTAGAAATCAGTTCAATATCCGATGCTTTCTCGCAGTAATTCTTTATCAGTTCCAAAGCCGGATGCTCATCATCAACACCAACTGCTTTCAGTGAAATCATATTTTGATTTTTAAAACTGAAAAATACGTTTTATTTAGTTCTTTTTGCGTTAAAACATGTTTTTTTGGAAACTCTATTATCAGAACTTTCTCTAAATCTTTCATACCCATTCCTTTATAACCGTATTCGTTTCCGGTTTTATTTTTTGTTGAAACAGAATTAGTTACGCTGAAAACCATCTCATTATCAATAATTTCGAACGAAACATCTATAAACGAATCCTTTTCTGTGCCAATTTCAGAATGTTTCAGGGCATTTTCAAAAAGTGTAAAATAAATGGAAGGGGGAATTTCAAACTGATCCAGAAATTCGTCAGACTGCCAGTGAAATTTTATCTGCAGTTTGTCTTTAAATTTAAGCTGGTACAGTCCTGCAAGTGCGGTAATCATCTCAAATTCTTTACTCAGAGAAATTCTTTTTTTTCCTGTTTCGTAAATAACATATTGCAGCAGCTGACTCAAGTTCAAGATTGCATCTGCCGATGCACTGTTTTCCCTATAACTTCCAGCATAAATATTATTTAGCGTATTTAGTAGGAAATGTGGGTTTATTCTTGATTTTATAAGGGTTAGATCAGTTTCTGTTTTTTCAAATTCCAAATTTTTATAGTCACTTTCAATTAAAAATTTATGTTTTGATATTCCTAAAAAACTGGCAACCAACAACACAATACTCTGCGATGCATAAATGTTTATAAGCGAAAGTCCGTCTGCAGGGTTTACAGATGTTTCTGCCGATATCAGCGGATCAATCAAAATTCTAAGCAATACAGAAAAAATGAAAAGAAGTAAAGCATATAAAATATACTCGGAATACTTGTTGGTTTCATAAAATGCGGGTACCAGTCTAGAATAACATACGTAATAAAGAACGGCGTTTATAGAAACTATAAAAACAATGTTTAAAATACCGTAAAGCAATGTTTGCTGAGTACTTATTTCTATGTAAGAAATTGCGGAAATATAAACAATGCAGAAAATAACATGCTGTATATTAACAAGATTAGTCCATTTTCTGTTCATTAATCCGTTTAATATTTTCTTCTGGAAAAGAAGCCTTAACGCAATTAGCAGAAACAGTATGTTTATTATCAATAGCATATTTTATATAAACTTAAATTAAGTATACTGTAATTTTTATCATTAAAAAATAACTTTTTCGCAGTGTAAAATCATTTGTTTTGTGTCGTTTACTGATTTTTCTTGCAGTTCGCTGAGTATTAAACAGCTTTTTGTATGATTCTCATATTTTAGCTGTCAGTTAAAAATTAAAATCAATTCCTCAAAGTGAACTTACGAATAACATTTCAAGCATTTTTTTTATCACTGTTTACATCTTCCGCATTTTCACAGACCGATAATTTAAACAGTTGGTATCAGTATACGGTTTCTGCAAAATTAAACGAAAAATGGAGTGCCACCGCATTATCTCAGTATCGTTCGTACGATGTGGTTAAAGACGGGCGCCTGTTTTTGGTTTCTGGTTATCTGGAACGAAACTTTAAAAACGGAATTTCTCCGGCTGCGGGTTACATGTTTCTTATTTTGGAACCTTATACAGACGTAATGGAAAAGAAAATCAGATACGAAAACCGCCCGTACCAGCAGCTTACCATAAGAAACAAGATGGGAAACGTAAGTGTAATGCACCGTTATAGGGCAGAAGAACGCTTTTTAACAAATCCCGACGATTTTATTTTAAGGTTGCGCTACCTTATTTCTTTGAAGTTTCCATTGTATAAAAATGATGGAACAGAAGTTTTGTACGGAATTTTTAAAAATGAAATTAGAATGAATGTGGTTAAAGACGAGCAGTTTGACAGTAATAGAATTACTGCCGGCTTAGGAATCAATTTGGGAAAGAACAGTTCATTGGAACTTGGGTTTATCAATCAGGTTGGGGCAGACGATACGGCAAATTATACGGTGGTATCGTTCAAAAACAACTTCGATTTTTCTAAAAACAACGATTAATAATTAAAAAATAAATCTTATGCTTACATTTTTAGGCTTTGCAATGATTATCGTTTTCATGTATCTTATCATGACAAAACGTTTGTTTCCCTTAACGGCACTTATCCTTATTCCTATTTTATTTGCGATTTTTGGCGGATTTGCTTCCGATTTGGGATCAATTATAATGGACGGAGTAAAAAATATCGCACCTACAGGTATCATGCTTATCTTCGGAATTTTGTTCTTCAGTGTAATGATCGATGCTGGTTTGTTCGATCCTCTGGTAAATTTAATTTTAAAAATAGTAAAGGGAGATCCTGTTCGAATTGCCATGGGAACCGCTATTCTGACTATTTTGGTTTCTTTAGACGGTGATGGTGCAACAACTTATATGATTGTAGTTGCGGCAATGCTGCCCTTATACAAAAAAGTAGGTATGAGCCCTTTGGTACTTTCTGCAATTATTATGTTGGGCGGCGGTATTATGAACATTCTGCCGTGGGGCGGACCCACTGCCCGTGCAATGACTACCTTGAAAATGGATGCTTCGGAACTATTTGTTCCAATGATCCCGGTTATGTTGGGCGGAATTATATGGGTGCTTTTTGCGGCATTCTGGTTGGGATTAAAAGAGAAAAGAAAAATAAGCAAACTGGCTGTTTCTCCTCAATATTTTGAGAGTATCGAGACATTGAATACGCAACGTCAGTTAAAAAGACCAGGGTTAATTTGGTTTAATCTGGCGTTGACGATTAGTTTGTTGGTTTCAATGATGCTGAATATACTGCCCTTGGCCGTTTCGTTTATGATAGGTTTCTGTCTGGCATTAATTATCAATTATCCTAAAATGGATGATCAGCAGAAGGTACTGAAACTGCACGCTGGTAATGCACTTTCGGTTGCTTCCATGATTTTTGCAGCTGGTGTTTTCACAGGAATCTTAACGGGAACAAAAATGATGGATGCCATGGCTGCTTCTATGATTTCTGTGATTCCCGATACATGGGGCACCTTTTTTCCGGTAATTACAGCTGTTACAAGTGCACCCTTAACTTTTTTCTTGAGTAACGATGCCTATTATTTTGGAATATTACCTTTAATTACCGAAACAGGATTACATCTGGGAAGTTCAAAACTAGAAATAGGTGCAGCCTCGTTAATAGGTCAGGGTGTGCATCTTTTAAGTCCGTTGGTACCGTCAACATATCTGTTGGTAGGTTTGGCAGGTGTCGAGTTTTCCGATCATTTAAAGTTCACAATGAAATGGGCATTGGGATCATCGCTGGCAATGCTAATAACCGCTATCATTATCGGTTTAATTGGCTTTTAGATAGTATATTTGTGAATATATATGTTGCAGAATATATTCTTGAATAATGATAAAGGAAGATAAATTCAGTCCGAAAAATTCTGGTGTTCCTACACAGAATAAGTTTGTCAGAAATCTGGCAACTTATGTTTTTGTGGCAATAGCTTTGGGAATATTGGTAGGTCATTTTTTTCCTGAAATAGGCATTAAGACAGAGTTTATTGGAACCTGGTTTTTGTATGTTATTGAGCCATTGATCCAACCTTTAATTTTTCTGACGATAATAATTGGGATCGCTAATGTAGGAAATATTCGCAGGGTAGGTCGACTGGGATTTAAAACAATTGTTTATTTTGAAGTTGTTACTACATTGGCTATGCTTTCTGCAATTGGTATGGGGTTTTTACTGCAACCGGGAAAAATTGATAAAAACTATTTGAATATTGCTGAAGCAGGTAGTTATGCTGTATCGAATTTTAATAATGACTGGTTGCAGTTTCTGGTTCTAAACAGACCCTTGCTGCTTTTAATAGTTGCTGTAATCATAGGTTTGCTGCTGAATGTATCTGAAAAAAAATATAAACTGGTTCCACGGATCGAAAAATTCAGAGCAGTTCTTTACAGAATACTCATGTATGTTTTTTATCTTATTCCGTTTGCTGCTTTTAGTGGTATGGCTTATTCCGTTTCTAAATTCGGTATCAACAGCCTACTGCCTTTAGGAAAGCTAGTTGCAGCAACATATATAACAATGGCACTTTTTATAGTGGTCGTTTTCGGACTTGTTTTAAAGCGTTTTAAAATGAGCCTTTGGAAATTCTTAATCAGTATAAAAGAAGAAATACTGGTTGTTTTCGGAACTTCGTCCTCCCGTGCTGCATTCCCCTTAATTGTTGCAAAGCTGGAAAAAATGGGCTGTGGTAAGTTGGTTACGGGCTTTGTGGTACCACTTGGCTATTCGTTTAATTTAACGGGAGCTTCCATTTTTCTACCAATGTCGGTTATTTTTATTGCACAGCTTTATGATATTCCGTTGCTTTTTACCGATATCATATTTCTGCTGTTGGTGTTAACATTTACAACAAAAATTGCTTCAGGTATTCCGGGATCTGGGTTTATTGCACTTTCTGCAACACTTTCCATCTTACATAAATTCCCTATGGAAGGACTGATTTTTCTTTTTAGTATTGATAAATTCATGAACGAAGCCCGAACATTAACCAACTTTATTGGAAATGCAGTTGCAGTTCTGGTGATTTCTAAACTGGAAAATGATTTTGTTCCAAATGAAGAAATCAATATATCAATAGATAAATAAATGTATATACAAGTTGCTAATTTTAAAGAAGATTTTATTTGGTTAAATCAAGTATATAGGTGTCAAAACAAATTACAATATATATGACCTGGTTAAAATTTATTAAGGTACTTAACAACTATTTACAGATGGGCTGGTGAACATGATTGTGGACGAAGGTGACTAGTAGTATTTTGTAATATGTATCAGGTATAAGGATAAAAATGAAGCCGACTATCTTTTATCTTAGGTTTATTGCCTGTCACACAATTGAATGTCTGTACGAAACGGTTTTTCAATTCTGCAAGGTTATATAGTAAACTGTGTCTATGTAAGATTTTTTGGCTTAATTTGTTCAATTAAACAGCTATTTATAAATGTTAAGTATTTGTTGTATGGGTATTAGGTAGTTGTTTTTTATGATGGATAAAATGTAAGCAAAGTTATAGAGTTATTGCTTCAATAAATGTAGAATTGGTATAATCAATTTTTATCTAACTTTTATGTTATTTTAGTTATATGTATTTATCTATTTGAATAATCAATATTAAAAAGAGAATTTATGCAGTATAATTTTGATGAAGTAATTGACCGCCGCGGAACAAATTCGGTAAAATGGGATTTATGCGAGCCTGATGTTTTGCCAATGTGGGTTGCCGATATGGATTTTAAAACCGCAAGCGTAATTACCGAATCGCTTCAAAAAACAATATCAACAGGTATTTACGGATATAGTCTGATACCCGATGCATTTTATGAATCTGTAATTTCGTGGTGGGTAAAACAACATAATTTTACAATTCAAAAAGAATGGCTTTTGGCAACTACAGGTGTTTTACCATCGCTTTCTGCCATCATAAGAACCTTTGTAAAACCGGGTGAAAATGTAATTCTGCAAACGCCGGTTTACAATCATTTCTTCTCAACACTTGAAAATTGCGGATGTAACATTTTACAGAACGATCTTTTGTATGATGATGGTATTTACAGTATCGATTTTGAAGATTTGGAAAATAAGATAGCAGATCCACAAACAAAATTGTTGTTGTTGAGTAATCCGCATAACCCGATTGGCAGAGCTTACGAAAGGGCAGAGCTTGAAAAAATATGCCAGATATGTTCAAAACACAACGTTATGGTGGTTTCAGACGAAATTCATTCTGATTTAGTCTTCCAACCTAAAAAGCATACTCCTTTTATTGAAGTTTCCTCCCAATATGATATAGATGCCATTTCATGCGGATCTCCATGTAAAACCTTCAATATGTCGGCCTTGCCGATTTCGTATCTTGTATCACAAAATAAGGAACTGCTTGATAAAGTTCAGCAAACTTTGGATATGCAAGATACTTTATATCCAAATATTGTGGCGGTAAATGCTTTAATTGCTGCGTACAGTCACGGTGCTATTTGGGTAAAAGATCTTAAAAGTTATGTAGTTGAAAATTATAAATACCTGATTGATTTTTGTAGTGAAAATCTTCTGCATGTAAAAGTTATTCCTTTAGATGCTACGTATTTAGTGTGGCTTGATTTCGGTTTTTTAAATCAAAATGCTGCGCAACTTTCACAAATATTGCTCGAAGAAGAAAAGCTTTGGCTTAATGCCGGTATCATGTATGGAACTTCGGGTGAAGGATTTCTCCGAATGAACATCGCATGTCCGCGTGTATTACTTTTAGAAGGTTTAGATCGACTTAAAAGATTTTACGACAGAATAACTGTTTAATTTTAAAAGTTAATTCCAAAAAAAAAGAGGTTGCAGTATTAAAACTGACAACCTCTTTTATAACCAAAAAAAACACTTATGAACTCCAAATGTAGTACATTTTTTTGTTAGAACAAATAAGTAGTGTGTTTTTTTGAAATATTTTAACTATTTTATTTTTTAATCACGCTTCCCCTCGGCTGGTTGCTTTCGTGCAATGCAATTTCAGAATGAAGAAATTCAGCTGCTGCTGCGGAATCGGCTACTTTTATAGAACTACGTTCTATCATTTCTGCTTCAAAACTTTTTAATACGGTTTCCCTTAATCCTTTTGATCGCCAATCAGATTTCGAGTTTCCGTTTTTGTAAATTGTTCGTGCCAACGCTAATGCGTCTAACAAAGCTTGGTTTGCGCCCTGACCTTTAAACGGACTCATTGGATGTGCTGCATCGCCAATTAGGGTAACCGAACCTGCGTTTTGCAGTAATTCAGCAGATAGCTGCTCGCGGTCATAAACGGGATATCCTGTGATTTGATCTGGTTTTGTTGCCGATAAAATCTGCGGAATAGGTGCGTGCCATCTTGTACGTTTACAAGCTTCTTCTTTTAAGGACTCAACGCCATTTCTATTTAAAATTTTTGCTGCAGCTTCATCTATCGGAAAACTCAATTGCCACATAACCGAATCCGCATCATAAGGCATTATGTAAATGCGCTCGTTACCGTTTGCAGTTTGAAATACGGTAGCAGAATCCAATAATGTCCGATCTGTGTTTTCTATGGAATCCAACTTACAAATTCCTAAAATTACCATGCAACCAAGGTAACGTAACGGAGCTTTTTCTTCGCCGATTATGAGGTTTCTAACGGTACTTCGAATTCCATCTGCACCAATAACCAAATCTGCAGTTTTTGTTTCTATTGTACCATTAAATCCAAAAGTCAAATTTATTTTATTTTGCTCACTTTCGTTAAAATGAAGCAGTTTATGTCCCCATTTTACTGCATCAGTATCTTGTAATTGTTCCATAAGTGCATAGCGAAGTGCTTGTCTGGCAATATGAATATTTGTTTTTTTTGAAGTTTTTTGTTCCGAAGTTTCAAGCCATTTTCTCATTCCCCATTCGGCAACAATTTTTCCGTCAGGTGTATGAACGATATGTTTTGTAGAAACAACCCCATTTTCAAGATTGGAAATTCCGAAGCCTTCCATAGCTTTGCTTGCTTGCTGCAAAGTTAATCCATAACCCTGTGAACGAGCATTAAAACTACTATCACGTTCATAAATGGTAAACGGAATTCCACGCTGTAAACAAGCAACCGCAAGCGCAACGCCACCAATTCCGCCACCGATAATCGCAATATGCGGGAATTCTTCTGTATTGGGAGTAGTTTGATTTTCAGATGAAGTTAATCCAGATCCCGAACAATTTAAGCAAAGTTTTAGAATTATATTTTGGCTTATTTTTTTACGAATACGTTGTTTTTTTTTGCCAGTGCCGTTGCATCCTTTACATATTGTCCAATAAGGTGTTTTGTTTTGCATGTTCACAGTGCACCATAATTTTTAATTGTTCAAAAATAGTAACTATATTTTAAATGGTCTTTACAGATTGATCTAAATAACTTTATTAAATTTGGTAATAAACATAATTTATAATAGATGAAAAAGATTTTATTTATTGCTGTACTATTAGTTATTACAACAGCATGTGCCGACAAAAAAGCAGAAGAAAATTCAGAAAATATAAAATTAGAAACTACAGAAGTTACTTCAGATCCCAAAAAAATGTTGGGAAAAGAATGGGAACTAAAAGAGTTGAACGGCGTGCAGGTTGTGTTAGATATCACGTTTACAAAATATCCCTACATAAAGTTCGAAGATCTTAAAACAGCTACCGGAAACCTTGGTTGCAACGGTTTTGGTGCTAAAGTAGAATTTACAGGCAGTAACAGTATTAAGCTATCTGAAATTACGTCTACAGAAATGGCATGCGGCAATTTAGAAACCGAAACACAGTTTAACAAAGCATTGCAAAGTACTACAAATTATGTTGTATCAGAAAATACACTTTACTTGAATAATAGTGAAAATATTACGGTTGCTACCTTGGAAGTTACAGTAAATCCATAATTTTTCATTGCTTTAAATAAGATTTGATATAGATTTCTTATAAAAAAACAAAAGACTGTCCTTTATAATAAGAACAGTCTTTTTTGATGGATCATACTAAAATAATCTGTTATGTAACGATCTCAATGCTTCAATTTTATAAGATGAAGGGACTAATAGCGAAATATTGTTTTCACTTCCGCCATACGAAATCATTCGGATTGGAATGTGCTTCACAGCTTCGGAAACTATGGTGGCATGTCCGTGATTGTTTTTCTTAAAATCCCCCACGATGCAGATGATTGATTGATCATTGTCTGTTTCAACCATTCCGAAAGATTCTAATTCTTCTATAATTTCAGGCAAATATTCGGTTTGATCTATTGTAAGTGAAACAGCAACTTCTGAAGTGGTAATCATGTCAATCGGAGTTTTGTATCGTTCAAACACTTCGAAAACCTGTCTTAAAAAGCCATACGCCATTAGCATTCGCGACGATTGTATGCGGATCGCCGTAATACCGTCTTTTGCTGCAATGGCAACAATTTGGTTCTGGTTGGTTGTTTCGCCCGAGATTAAAGTTCCTGATGCTTTTAGGTTCATAGTATCAAGCAAGCGCACGGGTACATTGAATTTACGTGCAGGAAATACACTTTGAGGATGCAGAATTTTTGCGCCGAAGTAAGATAATTCGGCAGCTTCATCAAAATTTAAATGAGCAATGGGCTTGGTATTGGGAACATATCGTGGATCATTGTTATGGAAACCGTCAATATCTGTCCAAATCTGAATTTCTTCTACTTGTAACGCAGCACCTAAAAGCGAAGCGGTGTAATCAGACCCTCCTCTACGTAAATTATCAGTTTCTCCTTGTGCATTTTTGCAGATAAATCCTTGGGTAATGAACATATTTTCATGAGGATATTTTTCCAATTCTTTGTTAGAATATTCTCTTATATAATCAATATCCGGTTCGTTTTCATGATCGATAAGCATAAAATCTAAAGCCGAAAGTAATATAGATGAAATTCCTTTTTCTTTTAAATGCAAATGGAACAGGGTAGTAGAGATGATTTCACCTTGAGCCAATACAATTCGTTCTTCTCTTGTTGTGAAATCTGTATTTTCGAAACTGTAAAGTAGTTCAAAAATTTGATCGATAAAAGTATGAGCTTCAGATTTACCTTCTGGGGTTTTGAATAATTCGTGTGTAAATATTCTGTATTTGTTGTAAAGGAAATCGATGTGTTTTCGGGCAGCATTGTTTTCTTTCTTCGAATAAAGTTCTGATAAGGTTACAAGATCATTTGTAGTTCCTGAAACGGCTGATAACACCACAAGATGTTTATCTGCTGTCTGCGATTTGATGATTGGCAATAACTGCTCGATACGCTCCGGACTTCCTACTGAAGTTCCTCCAAATTTTAATACTTTCATAGATTAGGTGTATGTTGTTGAATTATAAACAAAAAAAAGAGCCTGTCGTGATGACAGGCTCCTTATATTATTTGGTTTCTAACCACAGGAAAATGACTCACGATTTGCTACGTAAGTTCTGTTTCTTTCCCTTTTTTAAGTTAGATAATATCATTTCTTATTTTTTGATAGGCAAATATACATTTTTTTATTTGGAAATAATATTACTTTAGTTCAATAAAAATTCCCATACTCTTTACTTCAACAATATCCAAAATCGAATTATATTTGTTATAGAAAAGAAATCACCGCAAATGAAAGAAACCGATAAACATAACGAACGAATTGCCAAAATGGTTTTTGCATCGGTGTATCCGCATTATGTTACCAAAGTGGAGAGTAAGGGTAGAACCAAAGATGAACTTCACAAGATAATAGAATGGCTTACGGGTTTTAACGAAGAAAAGTTACAACAGCTTATGGATGAAAAAGTAACGTTTGAAACTTTTTTTGATCGTGCCGAACTAAATCCAAATGCCGAACTGATTAAAGGCGTTATTTGCGGATATAGAATTGAAGAACTTGAAAATCCGCTGACAAAAAAAGCACGTTATTTGGATAAACTGGTTGATGAACTAGCGAAAGGAAAAGCAATGGAAAAAATATTACGAAAATAAAATATAGAAAAAAATGAAAGCATCAGGAAATACTGTAAAAGAAATTTTAACCAACGTGCCCGAAGACAGGGCAGAAGCTTTTAACAACCTGCACAATGTTATCGTTAAAAATCTGCCTCAAGGTTTTGAAGCTGCAATCAGCTACGGCGGTTTGGGTTATGTGGTACCGCATACGGTTTATCCTGCGGGTTACCATTGTAAACCTATAGAACCGTTGCCTTTTGCAGGCTTGGCATCACAAAAAAAATCAATTAATTTTTACCACATGGGCATTTATTCCGATCCCGAATTGCTGGATTGGTTCGTTGCAGAATATCCTAAACACAGCAAGCAAAAGTTAGATATGGGTAAAAGCTGTATTCGCTTTAAAAAGTTCGATCAGATTCCTGTTGAACTTATTGGCGAATTAATGCAGAAAATGACTGTTAGACAATGGGTGGATCTGTATGAAAGCAAACTAAAAAAGTAAATCAAAAGCAAAATGGATCAATACAAAGAAACTTTTGACACTTGGAATAAGATTGCCGAACTATATCAAGATAAGTTTATGAAGTTGGATTTGTACAATAATTCTTACGATTTTTTTTGCGATACCATTACAAAACCAAATGCGAAGTTGCTTGAAATTGGCTGTGGTCCTGGAAATATTACTAAATATCTTCTGAACAAAAAAGCTGACTTTGATATTTTGGGAATTGATATTGCTCCGAATATGATCGAACTGTCAAAGAAGAATAATCCCACTGCCAATTTTGTTGTTATGGATACTCGCGAAATCAACACGCTTGCAACTAAATTCGACGGAATTATTGCAGGATTTTGCCTGCCTTATTTGTCACAAACCGAATGTCAGGATCTTATTTTAAATTCATACGAATTGTTGAATGAAAACGGCGTCATTTATTTGAGTTTCGTTGAAGGTGATATAAAAGAATCGGGCTTTAAAGTAGGAAACGCAGGCAGGGTTTATTTTTATTATCATAATCTCGATGATTTAAAAGATAAGCTTATCAAAACAAAGTTTCAAGAAATTGAAACTTTTAAAGTTGCATATAAAAGATTAAAAACTGAATCTGAAATCCACACAATTCTTATCGCTAAAAAAATAGCTTAATTTCAGTTACTGATACTTGTCAGCAATTATAATTATTCGGAAATGATACTTCCTCCGAATTTTCAACGCTCTCAAAATCATCCATTTCTAAAAAAGAATAAATTTTTAGAAAAAAAACTATATCTTATCCCAACCTTTCAGGTGTTTTGGTACTCTTTATAAGAAAGATACATTTATATGGATGAAAACCTAATAAACCAATGCAGAAAAATGGATCGTACGTCGCAACGGCAGATGTACGAACTATTGGCTCCCAGATTATATATCGTGTGCAAAAGGTATTTAAAGCAGGATATTGAAATAGAGGAAGCCTTGGCAGATGCCTTTTACACCATTTTTACGAAGATGGATCAGCTAAAAGAAAATGCTGCTTTTGAGGTTTGGGCAAAAAAAATAGTGATTAATCAGTGTTTGCTGGCTATTCGCAGAAAATCGGATCGACAAATTTATGTGAACGATATGACTGTACCGCCTTTTGCTGCAGAAGAAAACGATGCGTTGCTGAACGAACAGGATGTATTGAAACTACTTGATTACCTGCCACAGGGTGCAAAAAACATCTTTTGTTTGTTTGCTATAGAAGGTTATTCGCACAAAGAAATTGCCGAACAGTTGAATGTTTCAGAAGGAACATCCAAATCGCAACTCAATGTAGCCCGTACCAAACTTAAGGAACTAATAGAATTGTATTACAACCAAACACCTGAAAGCTATGGAAAATCAAGATAAAAATATAGAAAAATACTTCCGCAAGCTGTTGGAAGAAAAAGAACCCCAAGCATTTCCGAATATGGATAAGGTTTGGGATAAAATAGAACAGAAATTAGATCAAAAAGAAACTAAAAAAATAATTCCTTATTGGAAATATGCCGGAATTGTAGCGGCGTTACTGGTTTTTGTTTCGGTAGGAATTCAGTTAATAAACACCACGCCCGATAAAGAGAATCTGCCTGATGTGAACGATCAAAGAATTGTGATTGATGAGCAAAAAGGTAAAGAATTTCTTGAGGATCAAAAAAACTCGCAAAAAGATGTTTATGCTTTTGAAGACGTTGAAAAGAAGGAAGAATCAAATGCTATGCAGAAGAAAAATGAATTTCTGCCTAAAAAAGAAGCTGTTTCAAATTCGTCTAAATCAGAAACAAACGATATTAAGTTCACTGATGTTGAAGCTAAAAGTGATCCTGTCGTTAAAGATCAACAAGTAACTACTCAACAAGATTTTAATGACGCTACCGTTGTAGGGCGAGATAATTCACGGAATGAGGAAATATCAAAATTGATTAAGGGAGTTGTAAAAACTCAAGATGGCGATCCTATTCCCGGAGCAACTGTTATGTTAGCAGGAACTAATTTAGGAACAGATACAGGAGTAGAAGGAGAATACACTTTTAACGCAAATAAAGGTGAAAAACTTAAAGTTATTTACGAAGGTTATAAGCCTGTTACATTGACAGTTTCAGATAGTAATGTACTTAATGTGACTATGATTGAAGACGATTCTTATGCTTTGGCTGATATTGTAGTTGACAGTTACCGCACAACATCTAAAGTAGCATCGACAACTGCCGTAAGTACTGTAACATCAAAAACAATCGAAGGTCGTCCGAATGCATCTTTCATTCAAACATTACAAGGGCAGGTTCCGGGATTGAATATTTCTACAGGTTCGGGGCAACCGGCAGCCGGTAATACCTCTGTTATTTTAAGAGGGATAGGTTCAATAAGTGGTAATGTAGAACCATTGTATGTCATTGATGGCGTTCCTGTAAGTTCAGCAAGGTTTCGCGCTTTAGATCCAAAAGATATTGAAAGTGTTATTGTTTTAAAGGATTCAGGTGCAACTGCTATTTACGGAAATCGTGGTGCAAATGGTGTAATCAATATAAAAACACAGGAAACCGATAAATCCAAAAAAAGAAAAAGTAGAAAGCAACGTAAAAAAGAAGCGTTACAGATACAAGAAGCTTTAAAAACGATACAGCCAATCGAAGTTGATTCGGAATCGTATGAGTCTTATCAGGAAAATCTGTTTGAAAGCAGCAGTGTAAATCCCGTTTCCACTTTTTCGATTGATTTTGATAATGCCGCATACACGAACATTCGCCGACTGATTAACAACGGACAAAAAGTTCCGAAAGATGCAGTGCGTGTCGAAGAAATGATCAACTTTTTTAAATACGATTATCCAAAACCACCAGACAATCATCCGTTTTCAATCAATACCGAATACAGTGATTCGCCTTGGAACGAAAATCATAAATTGTTAAAAATTGGCTTGCAGGGAAAAGAAATTCCGACAGATAAATTGCCGAAATCTAATTTTGTTTTTCTGGTTGATGTTTCTGGTTCGATGGACGATGTAAACAAACTACCGCTTTTAAAGGCATCAATAAAGGTTTTGTTGAATGAATTGCGAGATGACGACCGAGTTTCTATTGTCTATTACGCAAGCGGAACGGGTGTTTTGCTTGAACCTATGAAAGCTTCCGAAAAAAACAAAATCATTCATGCGGTTGATAACATGCGTGCCGGCGGAGGAACTTCGGGTGCTGCAGGTTTGGATCTGGCGTACGAAATGGCAGCAAAACATTTTATTAAAGACGGGAACAACCGTATTATTCTGGCAACCGATGGCGATTTTAATATAGGGAAATCGTCTGACAAGGAAATGCAGGAATTGATTGAAGAAAAACGTAAAAGCGGTGTGTTTTTAACCTGTCTTGGTTTTGGAATGGGGAATTATAAAGACAGCAAAATGATTACGCTTTCTAAAAAAGGCAACGGAAATTATGCCTACATAGATAATATTCAGGAAGCAAACCGATTTTTAGGAAAAGAATTTAAAGGTAGTATGTATGCTATTGCTAAAGACGTGAAAATTCAGATTGAGTTTAATCCGGCACATGTTCAGGCGTACCGATTGGTTGGTTACGAAATGCGCAAATTACGAAATGAAGATTTTACTAACGATGCTATTGATGCAGGCGAATTAGGAAGCGGACATACGGTTACGGCTCTTTACGAAGTGATTCCAACCGGTGTGAAAAGTGATTTTTACCAACAACCAACCGAATTGAAATATACCGAAAATAAAGCTGCAGGAACGTATCAGAACGAATTGGCAACAGTAAAGTTCCGCTACAAAAATCCTAAAGAAGATAAAAGTATCGAAACCGTACAAACGATCGAAAATAAATCCACCGATTTAAAAAACGCATCTGCCGATTTTAAGTTTGCTTCTTCGGTAGCTTGGTTTGGTTTGAAACTGCGCGATTCTAAACTGATAACAGATAAAGAAAGCAACCATATTGTGGATCTTGCCAAACAGGGCATAAAAAATGATAAAGATGGATACAAAGCCGAATTTGTTAGGCTTGTAGAAAGTGTCAAGTAGAAAAAATCCCAATCGAAAGATTGGGATTTTATTTTTGGTTTATTTACTGTTAATGCCTAAAGTGTGAATATCATTAAGTTTTATAACGTCGTAGGAATTTGCCTGATTCTTGGCGGCGTTAATCATTGCTTGTGCTAAAACTTCGGTCGATAAAGGTTTGTGCTTTCTAAAAAGCCCTAACATATTAATAAATCGAAGTACTTTTTCCATAACAACTTCTCCTGATCTGTCGGTATTTTTACGTTGCAGCATACCCGGATTAAAAATGGTGGTTTTGTGAAATCGAAGAGCTTGAACAGTATCTTCCAATTCGCCTTTAATTCGAGAATAAAAAATACTCGATTTTGAATTGGCTCCGTACGATGAAACCAAAATAAAATGTATTACATTATTCTCTTTTGCTGCTTTTGCAAAATTATACTGATAATCATAATCAACTTTTCGTTGTGCTTCTTTACTTCCCGCAGCTTTTAAAGTCGTTCCCAAACATGAAAAAGCAACGTCGCCTTTTACAAGATGTTCCCATTCTTCTGGTCGATCAAAATTTACCACATGAACCTTTAATTTATCGTTTGTAGTAGCAATTGGTTTGCGCACAAAAACAGCTACTTCCTCAAAAGTGGTATCGTTAAGTAACTTTTCCAACAAATCTGTTCCGGTGGCACCTGTTGCACCAATAAGCAATGCTTTCATATAATTTTTTATAGTGATCTAAATTTACAAACTTCTTTGTAATTTCTCTTAAACAATTTTATATAAATGGTTTAGGTTTATAAAAAATAATAAGTTTGATTTATTTATCTTTGATTTTTACAAGCGAAAAAATGAGTTCAGTAACGATAAAAGAATTTTATCAGGATATTTTAGGAGGTTCATGTCCCGATATAGATCAGTTTCTTAATGAAAATATCAACAGCGATATAGGTCATTTTAATGTTTTTGATATATCTGAAATATACCGCACCAGTACTTCAAAAACGCAAATGCCTTACAACCGCAGAACTTACTATAAAATTAGTTTGATCAACGGACAAAATAGAGTAGAGTACGCCGATAAAACAATTGAAATTAACGATTGTGCCGTGCTTTTTGCTTCGCCCAAAATACCTTACAATTATACACATCTTTGTAATAATCAGTCGGGGCATTTTTGTGTTTTTACCAAAGATTTTTTACCCTCGTCAAAAATAGGAGTTGATCTGGATAACCTTCCTGTTTTTTCACCGCAGAGCGATTTTATCTATCAGATTTCTACAGCACAATTTCATCAGTTCGAAGCCGTTTTCCTTAAAATGCACGCGGAAATCAAGTCTGATTATCACTACAAATACGATCTTTTACGCAATTATGTAATGGAACTCATTCATTTTGGTCAAAAACTAAAACCGGTACTTCCTTTAGAAAATAATAAAACGGCAGCTTCCAGAACTACTACGTTGTTTATAGAATTGCTGGAACGACAGTTCCCTATTGAAAACAGCAGCCAACTGTTACAGTTACGAACCCCGGCAGACTATGCCTCAATTTTGGGCGTGCACGTAAACCACCTTAACAGGGTGCTTAAAGAAACCACAGGTAAGACAACCGGTGAAATAATTGGGAGCAGAATTTATCAGGAAGCAAGATTACTTTTACAGCAGACACAATGGAATGTTTCAGAAATTGCCTTTATATTGGGGTTCGAAGAAGTTGCGCATTTCTCTAACTTTTTTAAAAAATACGGCAAGCAGTCTCCGCAACATTTCAGGGAAAATGTTATTGTTTGATTTTTGCAAATTTCCATTTGATTTATACAACTCAAAGGCTATACTTTTTTTCAACTTTGTATCATTAATTTAAAACAGCAACAAAATGACACATACAAACGGAAAAATAGTATTGGTTACCGGTGGAAGCCGTGGACTTGGTAAAGATTCAGCTCTTCAGCTTGCAGAAAAAGGTTTTAACGTAATTATTACGTATCAAACCAAAAAAGAAGCGGCAGACGAGGTTGTTAATCACATTATAAACACGGGAAAACAGGCGTTTGCACTGCCGTTGGATATTGCTTCAACATCAGGTTTTGATCTATTTGTAGGACAGGTGCAGGATCTTTTAAATACACATTTTAATGGAGCAAAATTAGATGCTTTGGTAAATAATGCGGGAATAGGACTTAATGCTTCTTTTGAAACTACGACCGAAGAAGCGTTGGATGCCATGACGAATATCCATTTTAAAGGACCGTTCTTTTTAACGCAGAAATTACTTCCGTTGTTAAATGACGGCAGCAGCATTGTAAATACATCGTCTGGTTTGGCAAGATTTTCTTTTGAAGGATACGCAGCTTACGGTGCAATGAAGGCAGCGGTTGATTCATTAACGCGTTATCAGGCGTTAGAATTGGGTAGTCGCAAAATTCGTGTAAATTCTGTTGCGCCTGGGGCGATTGAAACCGATTTTGGTGGCGGAGCCGTACGTGATATTGCCGAATACAATCAGGGAATTGCATCGCAAACTTCATTAGGCAGAGTTGGATTACCTGACGATATTGGCAGCGTGGTGGCATTTCTTTGCTCCGATGATTCTAAATGGATCAATGCACAGCGAATAGAAGTTTCAGGCGGATTCCGAATTTAATAAGATCAATGATGTTAAGTTCTTTATGTCATTTCTAATCAAATTCTAATTTATTTAACTGTTTACAGTTGTTAAATTTACGGTTTCATAAATGTTTTTATATAACATTTTTTTTAGCTAGCGTCTGTAAGAAATTACAGGCGTTTTTTGTTGAATAATAAAAAAGTTCGTTGTAAAATCAAGAGGAGTTTCGGCAGCCAGTTCCCCACAAAATAAAATACTTTCTAATTGTATCTTCTTTTGAAATTTAATTGCCTAATTTTGCAGGCTGAATTAAGGATTATATTATGAAAAGAGTTGTAGAGTACAGAAAACTGCTTGGAGTTGATAAAACTGCTACTTTAAAGGAATTGAAAACAATTTACAGAAATACGATGAAAGATGCGCATCCTGATAAATTTGTGAATGATGAAGAAGGAAAATTGGCAGCTGAAGAAAAAAGTAAGGCGGTTATAGAAGCTTATCACTTTTTGGTAAGTATAAATCCGGAAACACACGAGAAATACAGCGAAGAATATTTAGAAACCACTGCGAAATCAAATATTCACGAGTTTTATTTTGAAAAGCAGATTTTAAAAATACAGCATTTAAACGGGAAAATGTACGAATACATTGGTGTACCAAGAAATACGTATGTAAAAATGGTAAATGCCGAATCGCCAAGCCGTTTTGCAAGAAGACATATTTATGGAAGCTTTATTCACAGAAAATCTGGTGAAGCTATGGAGGAATAATCAATCCTCATTGTAACAAAAAGTGCTTTTAGAACAATCTGAAAGCACTTTTTTATTATTAGAAATTAAAACAAACTTGTTATTCTAATTTTTCTGCAAGAAATAAATATTGTTTTGGAAGGTGGTGCTGCCAGATATCGGGATTATCGGCTGCGTTACTGTAAAGTTTAAAATAATCTTCTTCGGCATATAAAACGATCGTACGCCCGGTTCTTACATAATAATTACTACTATAATACTTTGGTGCTTTGAAATTTGGTAATTGCTTTTTAACTGCTTTTGAAACTATATTTCCCAAGTATTTTTCGTAACTTTTTTGAGCTTTTATACTGGGTTTACTTAATTGGTTGTAGGCTCTTTTTAGAACAATGTTCATAGGGAACTTCTGTTTTTTAATCATTGACTTGGCATTGCGGAAAGGATTTACCGAAGTAAAATCGTTTATAGTCTGAACAGAGAAAGGAACATCTGGAACCCAGTCTGCTGTATTAACCACATTAAATGCCCAATCGCTTTCAGTCATTTTTTCGTAATCATAAGCAAAAAATAAATTTCCTGGTTTTGGACCCGCACTACAATAAGTTTTAAAACGTATATTTTGCGGTAGCTTTTTCTCAAGCTTTAAATTTTCTAAATGTGCGTTTAAAAGATAGGTAATACCGCCACCCTGACTGTGCCCTGTAAGAATAAAATCTTTAATACCCGCCTTGTAGCAAGAATCTATTTTTGTTTTAACAGTTTTAGAAAGATATGCCATTGCCACAAACCAGCCTGCATGAACAGCCGCATTAGGATTTTCTGCAAGTTTATACTTAAACAAAAAATCGTCATCAAGCTGAAGTTCTCCCTTTGCAGGCAGCATAGCCGCATACAGATTTGCAAGAAAACTGGCTTCGGTCTGAATACTTCCTTGAACAGCAATTAGTGCAACAGGCTTTTCTTTATGTATCCACAAATCCCATATATTGTCAAAAGCTACAACAGGAGAGCGGTATACAAAATCGAATTGCTGTGGATCAGGAACGGTTTTTATTTCGCCCCATTTTTCAACAGCTATATGTGCCTTGTGATTAATTTTTAGTGTTTCAATATATTCGGCTTTATCGAAACCAGGTTTCAAAATCTGACAGTAACCGCGTGAAAAAAAAGCTAAAAATAGTAGCGCTACGAATGTTTTCATAAGTTGTTTTTTAATATTGTCTTTTTTTGTTCATTTCTAAAGAAAAATCTTTTGCTTCAGACTATGAATTTTACCGTATAGCGAGCAAATTTAGAGTTGTTTGCAAAAAAATAGTTGAAATTCTATTTACTTAAGCTTCAAATAAATGTGTCTTATGTTTTTTACGCCTGTATCCCGTTCGTCTATTTCAAACTTACCTATGTGTTTTATAAGCGGATAAAGTTTAGTGAAACCGTAATTTCTAGGATCAAAATCGGGTTTCTTTTTAGAAATCAAATTGCCTAAATTCCCTAAAAACGTCCATCCGCTTTCATCGGCAAGATCGTCTACACTATCTTCGATAAGTTTAATAGTTTTAACGTCAATTTTATTAAGCGGATTTTCGGCAGTTGTAGTTTTCTTTCTTCGTGTAGAAGCAACTTCATTCACCGGTTCTTTTACTTTAAGAATCTCTATATAAATAAATTTGTTGCAAGACGATATAAATGGTTGTGGAGTCTTTTTCTCGCCAATTCCTATAACGGTCATTCCGGCTTCACGCAAACGAGTGGCAAGTCTTGTAAAATCACTATCGCTTGATACAATACAGAAACCGTTTACTTTTTCAGAATACAAAATGTCCATGGCATCAATAATAAGTGCGCTGTCAGAAGAATTTTTCCCCGAAGTATAGCTGTATTGCTGAATTGGTGTAATGGCGTTGTCTAACAACACATTTTTCCATCCCGAAAGTGTGGGTTTGGTCCAGTCGCCATAGATCCGTTTAATGGTCGGAGTTCCGTTTTTCGAAATCTCTTCGAGCATTTCTTTCACATTGGCATACGGAACGTTATCTGCATCAATCAGTACGGCAAGTCTTTCGTCGTTCATTGCAACAATTTTAAGGTTAAATACAGTTTGTTAAAAAAAATGGTTGTTTACCCAAATATAGTTATATGTGCTGATTTTAAGGTGAAAAGAAACGGTTTTCTTTATATGGAAACGATGTTTTGTGGAATACTACCTTTACATATGTTTTGGTTTTTGCTGTTTTGATGCACATTCCGCAATTTCGGCAATTCTTTTTTGTCTAGTTTCAGGTCGTTTGGCAAGAACAATCCAGTGTAAAATCATTTTTTTAGATGATTTGCTTAAACCTGAAAAATAATCTTTAGAGCCTTCGTGAATTTTAAAAGCCTCTTCTAAATCATCAGGAACAATTAGTTCTTCAACTTCGTCTAAAATAGTCCATGAACCGTTTTGCTTGGCAGTTTCAATACTTTTATATCCTGCTTCTGTCATTAACCCTTCTGCAATGAGTCTGTTTATTTTTTCCTTGTTGATTTTAGACCACGTACTTTTGGCTTTTCGTTTGCTGAAAAACTGGTGCGATGTATCATCGCTAATTTTGATCTTTTTACTGTCGATCCAACCAAAACATAAAGCCACATCAACAGCTTCGCTCCAACTTAACAATTCTTTTTTTGATGCCTTTTTATGAAAAACAATCCACACAGCTTGTTTCGAAATGTGATTTTCTTGTAACCAATTTCTAAAAGCCATAGTATTCTGCGGATAAAAAACTTCTATTTGCGGTTGCTCCATTTTAAATGATAATTAAGAGTTAAGATAGTAAAAGTTTACTGTTTTTAATTAATATTTTTTTGTAAATAGAATTTTTAAAGGAAACATAAGTACACCTGCAATAATTTCCTATCTTTAAATTATAAAACAAAAGAATGAAAAAAAGCGTTGTTTTTATGGGAATGGTAATGGCACTCATCATGGTAGTTATGGTGCCGCTGTTAGCCTATCTGTTTACCCATAAAAGTTGGTTGATTAGTTTAAGTGGCAAGAACGAATTGGGCGATGCCATTGGAGGAACCACTGCGCCAATTATTGGAACCTGTGGTGTGGTTTTTACCTTTATGGCATTTTACATTCAGTATGAATTTAATAAAAGGCAGAGCGAAATTTTGCAATTGCAAGTCAAAATAAATATTCGACAGTCATTAGAACCGTATTTTATTTATTTGATCGACAGTTTAAAAAAGTTTAAGCTTGAAAATAATTCTCAAAAAAAGATCAAGTATAATGGCGAATATATCGAACCTGTAAATCCAGGCGAAGCAATTAAATTAAAGTATCAGGTATCAAACGTTTTTGTAAGTATTATCGATTTTAAAGAAGATCATCATACCATAAAAAATCTGCAGTTAAGCGATTTGTTTGCTTACGAAAAAGAAATTGCCTTTAGCGAGAATGTCATCGACGAATATGTTTTTCATGTGAACACTATTTTTAAGTTTTTGGGCTACAACATGGAAATTGATAACGGCGAAGATAAAAACGAAATCATCGAAGAGTTTTTGTTCAAGTATCTTTCAAGTTTATCTATTAACGAAATCCATTTTAACCTGTATTATCTCTTGATTTTTCATACCGATTTAGCTGTAAGTTGTAGAAACATCGTATTGAGATCGATTGAAAATCTGTCGGCTGATCGAAAAAAACAGTTTTTGCTAGACATCTTTCACTACAAAATAATAGGCTAGATTTTCGGTATTCCTTAACGCTTAATTTTGTCGTTACGTATTAATAATATTATTTTTGTAGTAAAAGAAAATTCAATGACCCGTATTATTTTTGCCCTAGTATTATTATTGATACCCTGTACGTTTTTTGCCCAAACAAAACCGTCTAAAGAATATACCACTCATTTAAATGCCGCTAAAAACCACAATGTTGGTTTGGTAAAAGACAAAGCGCATTTAAATAAATTAACCAAGCAAGGTAAATTGGTAGCAATTAAACAGCGTGGTTACGGATATCGTATCGATAAATTAACCCACAGCCATGCGTATTTGGTGCCTAAAGGCAGAACTATTTTAAATGCCATGGCACGAGATTTTGTAAAGGCTGCCGGACAAAATTTCTTTGTGGTAACCTCATTAACCAGAACCGAAGCTGATCAAAAGCGTTTACGACGTGTAAATTCTAACGCGTCTTCTAATGATAGTTCACATAGTTATGGTGGTGCAATTGATATTTCGTATGTACGTTTTAACCACAAACTAGGTGCAAATGCAAAGTTGGAAAAACATCTTGAAACAGTTCTAAAGCAATATCAGGCAAGCGGTAAAATTTATTTTGTAAAAGAGCGTCAGTCACGTTGTTTTCACATCATAATTAGGTAAATTTATTCAACTTAAATAAAAGTTTATGGATTTGCATTCGGGTATGCCATTTTGGGTGGTTTTAAATCCACTTTACAATTATTTCAATCCGCTTAAAAACAATATAGAAACACACACCGTGATCATTGGTTCGGGGATTACCGGAGCTTTGGTAGCGCATACGTTGTGCAGTTTGGGTGTTAAATGTATCGTGGTTGATAAGCGAACAATCGGTACCGGAAGCACCGCGGCTTCAACTGCGCAATTGCAGTATGAAATCGATGTTCCTTTGGTAGATTTGATCGAAAAAGTCGGAGAAAAACAGGCGGTTGATGCCTATAAATGCTGTTTACAGTCGATTACCGATGTTGAAAGCGTATTTAAATCAATAGGAAAAAATCCTGATTTCGAACGTGTTCCAACGTATCTGTTAGCTTCTGATAGATCCGGTAAAAAGTTATTGGAAAAAGAATTCAACGCTCGAAAAAATGCCAGACTTCCTATGGAATATTTAGAACAAGATGTTGTAAAATCCGATTTAGGAATTGATGCAAAAGCAGCCTTGTATAACGATACTTCTGCCCAGCTTGATTGCTACAAGGGAGCAACTTATATTTTAGATCATTACCTACAAAAAAAGGAATTACAGCTGTTTTCGCATACTTTGATTGAAGATTATGTAGAAACTGAATCTGGTTACGAACTGGTTACAGAACACGGCAGTAAAATCACCTGTAAAAATGTGGTTATTGCTGCAGGTTACGAAGCAGGCGAGTTTCTTCCAAAAAAAGTAATGGATCTGCTAACTACTTTTGCCATTGTTTCTCATCCGTTAGACGAGAAACTTCTTTGGAAAAACCGCGCACTGATTTGGGAAACTAAAGAGCCATATCTTTACATGCGTACCACAAATGACAACCGCATTATTGTTGGCGGCGAAGATGAAGATTTCAATAATCCCAATAAACGCGATAAATCATTGCGAAAAAAAGCCACGATTCTTGAAAAGAAATTCAAAAAAATGTTTCCCGAAATTCCTTTTGTGACCGATATGTCTTGGGCGGGAACTTTTAGTGCAACCGCAGACGGGCTGCCGTATATTGGCACGTATCCAAACAAACCTAACATGTATTTTGCATTGGGATACGGCGGCAATGGCATAACGTTTAGTATGATTGCGGCGCAGGTTATCGGTAATTTAATTACGGGTAAGGGTGATCCTCGTGCCGAATTGTTTGGTTTCGATCGATCTAAACGTTAATCAGATACTAAAATGGCAGTTCCAAAACCCAAAAAATACGTTCGCAAACGTGCACCTAAAAAGAAAAAGGTCGCCGTATGGAAATGGCATGTTTTGGCGTACACGCTGCTTATTCTTGCTTTTTTGGTTTTTCATTACCGTGACGGAATCGGATATTTTGTGACCGATTTGTATGAACGAATTTTTAAGAAGGAAGACAGCAAAGAAGTAACCGTTCACGATTTCCGAGCGATGGAGATTTTAGATAAGCACAACGATCATTTGTTTGGATTTGATGTGTCGCATTATCAGTACGATATCGATTGGAAAGAAATTGATTCGTTGTACGGAAAATTTGCGGTTGATTATGTTTTTTTACGATCTACCATGGGAACCGATGGGGTAGATGCCAAGTTTACGTACAATTGGAAAAAGGCCAAAAGCAGATTGTTGATTCGTGGTGCGTATCATTATTACCGACCAGATGAAAATAGTACACAACAAGCACTAAACTTCATTAAAAACACCCCTTTAGAACCTGGAGATTTTTTTCCGGTGTTGGATATTGAGGAACTTCCAAAAGAACAGTCGAAAGAAAAAATGCGAGAAGGTTTAAAAAACTGGTTGCTTATTGTAGAAAAACATTACGGTGTAAAGCCTATTATTTATTCGGGTGCCAATTTTTACGAACATCATTTAAAAGAGCATTTTCCCGAATATAAAATCTGGATTGCAAAATACAGTTTGTTTAACGAAAAAATGAACGACGACTGGCATTTTTGGCAGTTTACCGATAAAGGCACAGTAAACGGCATTGAAACAAAAGTTGATTTGAATATTTTTAAAGGCGACCGCTACGATTTAAAACAGTTTGTTATTCAGTAGATTTTAATAAATGTTAAACTTTTTTGTATATTGTCAACACTAAAAAATAAACATTAATTATGAAAAGAATATTAGTTTGTACTGCCGCTTTAACTATTTTAGCTTGCTCTTCTACAAAAAATACATCTGCTTTCAAAGATGTTAAAACCGAACTTTTAGATAATGACACTTTTTTATTGAAAGATATTTCAAATGATAAAACGTATGGATTATCAGAAAAAAATCCTATACAGGTTGGTGGTGTAGATACAAGTGATGGACCAATCAACGAACGCAGATTTTTAAACGCATTAGCCGGACCAAACGGTGAAGAAGTTAGCTATTACAGAGCCGGAAGTTGTTGTCCCATTAAAAGCGATAAAGCATTTATTGGTGATAAAGTAATGTTAGATAATTACCGTGTAACGTGGGAAGGTTCAACAGATACTGTTTCAATCTACATAAATATGTACGATTATGGTCAGCTAAAAGCACCGGTAGGTTTTACTATAAAGTAGTTTAGAAACAAGATTATTTTTAAGCGTGAGGATTTTACTTACGCTTTTTTTAGTTTAAGGTTCAACTTTTTTTATTCGAAATCAATAAGAACCTGGAAAATTAATAATTAAGATTATCGTCAATATCCATTTGTTCGTGTAAAATTCTAATGATTTCTATTTCATTATTTTTTTGATTTATTTTATAGAAAATAAAATGAGATTTCACTTTTGCTGATACTTATTTTAACCAAAAATTTAATCTTTCCATTATTTTTTCTTTTTCCTTAGCGCTAAAATCTCCAATCTCTACCGAATGATTTGCCGTAGGATGAACCAATAAAAGATTGTCACTTTTTGGTGGAACAGTTACAGATGTTGCTGTCCACGGGTCATTTGCCCCGTAAATAAAAATCATTTTATCAATTGTGGTTTCGGTAAAAATTTTAATTGCTTTTGCGTTGTCACTATTATATGTCACTGTTTTTTGGGCAAAAATTTCTAATGCGTAATCCTTTTGTTTCAAGTATTTTTCGAAAGGCTTCTCATTGTATCCGTAATATCCCATTTCTGAAAAAGCCTGATAATAATGTGGTGTATAGTTTGGATCTGTGAAGCCGTGTACACAGTCTAACAAATAAATGACCATTTTATCTTCAAAATTGTTTAGTTCAATAGGGGTTACAAATCCTTCTTTAACCAAATAATCATAAGATTCGTTAATATATCTTTCAAAATTTTGAATCGAGGGATCATTTTGCCAAAAAGTAAAATCCATTTCTAAAACAGCATAATCGTAAAGTATTTCTGTGTCTGTGAGAGGTTTTGTATTCATGCCAGCGGTTTTCACCATTTTATCGAAAACAGGCATTAATTCTTTTTTATTTTTTAATAAATACAATTGGTACTCAAATATTCTTTTCCCAACCTCTGTTTTTCTTTTTTCCTCCAAAAATGTTTCCGGACGCTTGTCTTCTTTTTCCAAAGGAAATGGAGCAACGTAAGCAAACGAAGCATTTACATCATTCGGATAATAATATTTGTATGCAAGTGTAGCATAACCGCCTTTGCTTGTACCCGATGAAAGCCATTTGTTGGGATAAATTTTGCCCAGCAATTGACGAATATTATGGTAATCACCGCTTGCTTGTTTACATGTTAAATATGCATTTGTAGCATCGGGAACAGATTTACCAAAATATCTGTGCTCTACATAAACCTGATTGGCATTTAGTAATTCAGTTAATTCTAGTTTCGTGTCTATGGTTACAAATGGTGGAATTTGGTAGCCCGAAGTTTCTAATAATGTTGGTGATTGTGTATTGTTATGACCCAGAAAAATCCGTTGATAAAAATAGCCTTTATTAGTATCGGTATGATCTATAGGTTGCTTTACGTTTATGTAATAATACTCGTTAAATACACTGCTGTTAGCAGAAACTACATTTTCTGTCCCAAAAATCTGCTGCAGTTTAGGTAATAACGATTGGCTTGTGGCGTGAACCCAAAAGAACAATAATAGAAATGTGATTAAAATATTTTTTGTTTTCATTTTTTTGAGTTTTTATTGAATGAAACGAAGTTAAATCTGCATTATTGAGTGACTTTGCGCAGCGAGTAATTACTACAATTTAAAACAGTTTGTTATTGGGTAAGTGGTACTCACCCGATTTGTGTTGCTACCGACCCGATTTGTATTTTGGAGTACCCGATTTCTATTTTGGAGTACCCGATTTCTATTTTGGAGTACCCGATTTGTATTTTGCAACACCCGATTTGTATTTTGTAGCACCCTATTTGTATTTTGTAGCACCCGATTTGTATTTTGTAACACCCGGCTTTTATTTTGTAGCACCCGATTTGTATTTTGTAACACCCGGCTTTTATTTTGTAGCATCCGATTTGTGTTGCTACCGACCCGATTTGTATTGCTCTGAATTATTATCGCTGGCGCGAGCATCTTGCTCGTGCAATTGTAGAATTTAATTAACGATTTATATCTATCTTTAAAATACCCTCAAAATCATTGCAATAATTTCTTGCGCTGCTGTACTTCCATTCCCAAGGTTCAGTTACAAAACCACTTTCTACGGGATTTTGATGTATATAATTTAATTTTTGTTCAAATACTTTTAATGACCATATTTGAATTGTTTGATTATGTTGTTGCCACAATTGATAATTTTTTACATTCGAATTTTTTTCTCCTGCTTTAGCAAACATCCATAACATCCATTCTTTTCTACTTTCCTGATTGTTTTCTTGAATTGCCTTTATAATTTGTCGAGATGTAAAACCTTTAAAATCTCTTATCAGTTCTGATGGTTTTTCGTCTGCTGAACGAAATATTAAATGTATATGACTTGGCATTATGCAGTATCCAAAAAATTCCATTCCTTTACTAGTCCTGCAATAATCTAGTGCTTTAATTATAATATCAAAATATGCTATTCTTGTAAAAAGATCAATCCAATAAACAGTTGCAAAACTTATAAAATAAGCACCATTTTTTTCGTGAAATTTATATTTTCTGCTCATGGTTTTGTTTATTGGTTTTAGCATTTGGCACGAGCAAGATGCTCGCGCCATCGTGGTGGTTTTACCCTAACCAAAGACTGATTAGTGAAATAATTATTGCAATAATTGAAAAGCAAAAACTAATTTTATCATATTTAAATTTCTCAATTGTTTTGTCAATTATTATTTGTTCTTGGGAATTTTTCTTATCTAAATATTTGAATCCTTGCTCTCTGGTTATAAATTTTCTTCCTTTTGGAGTAATTCTTAACTCAATACCTTCTAAAATAACATATTCTTCTTCTATTAATTCATTTTGTAAAGATTTCATTTCCCATGGAACCAACTCTAATCCAATAGCACTATTTATAAAAGGCATTGTAATTTTTTTTGAAATTTTTTTGCTATCAAGTTCTTCTTTTTCAACCCAAAGAAGAATGTATAGTATTTGGTCAAGTTTTTCTGATCTTGCCATTATTATAGATTTAATAAAATGTTCATTTGAATATTTTAGTGACTCTGCATTAAGCTAATGTTGGTTTTTATCCCTAACCTTATATTTCTTCAGGTTGATTTACCTGTTTTTATTTTTTTTTAATGATATTATCAATGTCAGTTATCATAAATTTCAACATATCCCATTCTTTTAATTTTGTTTCCTTATTATAAATATCTTTTCTAATACTTAACAGAAAATTTCCGAATTTTCTCATTGTTTCAGTTGGATTTATATTAGCCTCATCTTTGTAAAATCCTTGCATCATTTCATTGTATGCGTTTACCATTTCGTCAGAACCAAATGTTATTAAATTAAATCCAGCTTTGCGATATTCTACAGAAGTGATTTCGTCGAGAGCTTTATCTTTTAATTTTTGATTCTCTTTAGCTGCAAAAAGTGTTATAAAAGGGTTTAGAATTTTATTGTAGGTTTCAATCCTCTTTTCTATTTTTCAAAAACCAACTTAATAAACCTCCAATGAATACTAATAATGGGGCGCCTAATGCAGTAATTAAAGTGAAAATATTTGTTTCATTCATTTAAAGTATAATTTAAAAAACTATTCTACAATTCAACCTACCCCTTTACATCCAAAGCATCTCTTAACGCATTACCAATCATCATAAAGGCAACTACTACCAAGCACATTGCCAAGCCCGGAATTAATGCCAAATGCGGTTTACCTAAAATAATGTAGTTGTAGTGTTCTTTAATCATTCCGCCCCAGCTTGGTACAGGTACTTGTGCGCCCAAACCTAAAAAGCTTAAACCGCTTTCTACCAGAATTGCCGATGCAAAATTGGCTGCCGAAATAACAATTACCGGTGCCATGATATTTGGTATAATGTGTTTAAAGATAATACGCATGTCAGAGAAACCCAATGCGCGGGCTGCGGTTACATACTGCATTTGTTTTACGCTCATAACTTGTCCGCGAACCACTCGGGCAACTTCAACCCACATGGTTAAACCAACGGCAATAAATACCTGCCAAAATCCTTTTCCTAACGCCAAGGTTATTGCGATAACCAGCAAAAGGGTAGGGATAGACCATATTACGTTGATGAGCCATAAAATAAAAGCATCGGTTTTTCCGCCAAAATAACCGGCAAGTGCTCCTAATGTAATTCCAATAATCAGTGAAATAAATACGGCAACAAATCCAATTGCCAGCGAAACGCGTGCACCAACCAGTAAACGACTTAAATAATCGCGCCCCTGATTATCGGTACCCAAAAGATATTTTTTTGTTTTAATATGGTTTTCTTCTATCGATTTTTGATCAGTATCGGGAAATACATTAGTAAGCACGTATTTGGTTTGTGAAGTAGATGGATCAACCGAAAATTCTTTGTAATAAAGGGTGTCGCCTTTAAAAGCGTAAGACAAAACAGGAATAAACTGCTCTTTAATTTCTTCGCCTGTAAAATAATCAAAAACCGATGATTTGTTTTTATTACCCAACGGAATATTGATTGTTTTAACGGTAAAGCCGGGTTTTTGCGTGCTTATAGAAACATCGCCGTTGTTTGCATTCATGGTGTTATCGGGCGCAATAATATAGGCACATAATGCAGACAGACTTAAAACCACGATAAAGACTAATGAAAAAACGCCCCAAGAATTTCTTTTGAATTTTTGGAGCGCTTTTTTATTTGCCGAAACAAATTTTTTAAACACTTTTTTATTTTTTAAAGGACTATCAGTAATTCTGTGTTTTGATCAAGTTCTTGACAAGCTCGAACTGAAATTTACTTCACTAAATTTGATGACGACCCAATTTTAAATTTACTTGATTTTATATCTTTTAAAACATTCACGGCTTCTTCTACGTAAACATCGTTGTTCAAGCTTTTAAACCAGCGTTTGCGTTTATTTTGCAGCACGGTATCGTTTTTAATCAAAGATTCATCGTGTGGTAATGATGTAAAAGCCAAACTGTTTTTATAATCTTTCAACACATTGAAGCGTTTTGACTGTTCTTCCAACTGTTTCGATTTTGCCAGATACTCATTATATTCCAACGGAAATGTATTGTCGTCTTGCTGTGATTTTACCCACTTCGCACTTTCATCAATCAGTTTAAATTGTGCGTTGGCAGCGACACGGCTCTTACTTTTGTCTTTTACTGGGGCAAAATTATAATCGAAAACGTTGTACTTTGCTTTAGCAATTTTATCCCACTGCATAGCATTGTCGTTGTCGCGTTCGCCCGTGTCAACATATAAGAAACGATCCGGTAAAACCAAATCACTTTCTACACCTTTCAATTGTGTAGATCCACCGTTAACTCGGTAGAATTTCTGACTTGTGAATTTCATGGCACCTAAATCACCGATTTTTTTATTGCCGAATCTGTTTAGATCCAATAAATTTTGAACGGTTCCTTTTCCGTATGAATGTTTAGATCCTAAAACCAAACCACGGTTATAATCTTGAATGGCAGCTGCGAAAATTTCAGAAGCCGAAGCCGAATAATTATTTATTAAAACCACCAAAGGTCCTGTCCATTGTGTTTTGTTATCGCGGTCATAAAGCACATCACTTTCGCCCGATTTTGCTTTTACCTGCACAACAGGTCCTTGCGGAATAAACAAACCAACCATGTCAACAACCGTTTGCAGTGATCCACCGCCGTTGTTACGTAAATCTACAATGATTCCTTCTATATTTTGTTCTTTAAGATATTCCACTTCTTTGGCAACATCTTTAAAAGCATCACGACCGTCGCGGTTTTCAAAACTAATGTAGAATTTAGGTAAATGAATGATTCCGAATTTTCCTTCAGGTGTATCAATGATCGACGATTTTGCAAAAGTTTCTTCTATTTCGAATTTATCACGAACAATGGCAATCACCTTAACGTTTCCGTCTGCTTTTTTAACAGTCAGCTTAACGGTTGTATTTTTTTTGCCTTTAATCATTTTAACAACTTTTTCCAATCGCATTCCTGCAATATCAACTGGTTGTTCATCGCCTTGAGCTACTTTTAAAATAATATCTCCGTTTTCCAATTCGCCCTGTTTCATGGCAGGACCACCAGGAATAACTTCGGTAATTTCGGTATTCTGATCTTTTTTACGAAGCTGTGCGCCAATTCCTTCCATAGAACCCGCCATACTTTCGTCGAATTTCTGTTTATCGTCCGGTGCTAGATAATTCGTATGCGGATCAAACTGCTCTAATAGCGTATTGATGTAAACCGATAACCATTCTTCACGAGAAATCTCTTCGAAAAATTCAAAAAATTCGTTCAGTGATTTTAAAGTTGTTTCACGCGATTCTTTTTCCAATTCGGTAAAATTTTTCTTTGGTTCTTTACCAATAGAATCTTTTTCCTGAAGCTTTATTTTATCTTCGATACTCGAAAGTACGTTCAACTTCAACTGCTTGCGCCAACGTTCTTTAAGCTCTTCTTTGTTTTTCGCCCACGGTTGTTTTTCGTAATCGGTATCAATCGATTCCTTAACGGTAAAATCTATAGGTTTTGCCAAAATTTCCTTATAATACGTTTTTGCTTCCTGAATTCTGGTTTGAAACAACGGATAACTTTCGTTAAAAAAGTTGATGCGCTGTTCCTTAAACTCATCATCTAACAACGGTTTGTATTTGTTTAAAACCTCAATATCAGATTCCAGTAAATAACGTTTGTTACCATCTATAACCTTTAAATAGTTGGTATATACTTTTTCCGAAAAAGCGTCGTTTAAATCTGCCGGATGATAATGCGCATTTGTAAGCACAAAATTTAAAACACCCATTAAAAACGCTTCTTTTTCTGGATCCGGATCGGCCGATTTTTTAAATGGAATAAAACTCCATAATGCTGCAGCAAGCGCCACAACAAGTATCAATACTTTATAATTTCTCTTCATAAATTGCCAAATAGCAGTCATCAAATAATTTTCAACTAAAGTAAATAAATTCTTATTACAAAAACTATTAAAGGATAAATAAAATTTTGTTAACTGTTTTAAGCGGGTACTTGTTTTAAGGGCTTTTTTAATTAAAATGATTACTTTTACGGTAACAAAAGTTTTTTTATGAAAAAGCCATTGATTTTAGTAACGAACGACGACGGAATTACAGCTCCGGGAATTCGTACTTTAATTAGTATTATGAAAGAAATTGGTCAGGTTGTGGTTGTAGCACCTGATAGTCCGCAATCGGCAATGGGGCACGCAATTACCGTTAACAATACCTTGTTTTTAGAGCAGGTTTATATTGATAAAGACGAGATTAAAGAATTCGCCTGTTCGGGAACACCTGTAGATTGTGTAAAAATTGCAATTGATCAGATTATAAAGGCAAAACCGGATATTTGTGTTTCGGGTATTAATCACGGATCTAATTCAGCTTCAAATGTAATCTATTCAGGAACAATGTCTGCGGCGGTAGAAGCTGGTATGAGCGGAATTCCTGCAATAGGTTTTTCTTTGGCTGATTTTAGTTGGAACGCCGATTTTGAGCCGATTAAAAAATTCGTAAAAAAAATTACGTTGGAAACCCTTAAGAACGGTTTACCCGAAGGTGTTGTTTTAAATGTGAATTTTCCGAAACTGGCAGAAAAAAGCATCAAGGGTATTAAAATATGCCGACAGGCAAAAGCTACTTGGGTTGAAAAGTTTGATGAGCGCACCAATCCACACGGAAAAAAATATTACTGGTTAACCGGAACTTTTGTAAATCACGACAAAGGCGAAGATACGGATGAATGGGCACTTGCCAACGGATATATTTCTGTGGTGCCTGTACAATACGATTTAACTGCTTACCACGCAGTACATCAACTTAATACATGGGAATTGTAATGGATCGATTTTTAAAATTTTTATTGGGAACTTTTTGTGCCTTGGCAGTTTCGTTTGTATGCGGATGCGTTTTGTTTTATCTGTTTACAAAGATGAATCCTTTAGATGGCGGTTTGATCTTTAAAATGACCGATGTATCTACAAAAGCATTTTCGTTGGGATCAATCCCTAATATCGGTTTATTCTATCTGTTTTTAAACCGCGAAAATTACTTTAGTGCACGCGGTGTTATTTTCTCGTTTATACTAATTGCCTTCTACATTATTTTTAGTTAATGAAATATTACATCATAGCTGGCGAAGCTTCGGGCGATTTGCACGGAGCCAATTTAATGAAAGCCCTTTTTAAGGAAGAACCCAATGCAGAAGTGCGTTTTTGGGGAGGCGAATTAATGCAGCAGGTTGGCGGAACGCTGGTAAAACACTATAAAGATTTGGCTTTTATGGGCTTTGCAGAAGTTGCAGCCAATTTAAGAACCATTTTTAAGAATATCGATTTATGTAAGAAGGATATTAAAGCTTTTAACCCCGATGTAATTATTTTTATTGATTATCCCGGTTTTAATATGCGCATTGCCAAATGGGCAAAAAAAGAAGGTTTTGATACGCACTATTATATTTCGCCACAAATCTGGGCTTGGAAAGAAGGTAGAATTAAAGCGATAAAACGCGATGTAAACCAAATGTACACCATTCTTCCTTTTGAAAAAGATTTTTACGAAAACAAGCATAACTATCCGGTACATTATGTAGGACATCCGTTGTTGGATGCTATTGAAACATTCAAAAAAAATCAGTCGGTAGATTTTAGAGGAGTTTATGGTTTGGATGATCGCCCAATCATTGCCTTATTACCAGGAAGCCGCGAACAAGAAATTTCAAAACTGCTTACCGAAATGCTTCGTATTGTGGACTCCTATCCGCAGTTTCAATTCATTATTGCAGGTGCACCAAGTTTAAATGCCGATTTTTATAAGCCATTCATCAAACAAGAAAACGTACAGTTAATCTTAAACGATACCTATAACCTGCTGAATAATTCGTACGCAGCCATAGTAACATCGGGCACGGCAACGCTGGAAACTGCCTTGTTTAATGTACCGCAGGTGGTGGTTTACAAGGGTAACGAAATATCGTATCAAATTGCAAAGCGTGTTATTAAATTAAAGTATATTTCGCTTGTAAATTTAATAATGGATGAACAAATTGTTACCGAATTAATTCAAAAAGAGTGCAATACAGCGAACATAAAAAAAGAATTCGATAAAGTTATCAACAATTTGGATCGATCTAAAATGCTTGCAAAGTACCATGAATTAAGTGAATTGTTAGGCGGTGGTGGTGCAAGCGAACGAGTTATCAACATAATTAAGAAAACTTTAAGAACTTTTTAGGAAGTTTAAGAAAATTAAAAAACCTATATTTGTGTTATACCAAAGCAAAGATTATAAATTCTATTATTCAAAATATTAATTAATGAAAAATTTAGCTTTAACGTTAGTAACTTTGTTTACTGTATGTTTAAGCACAGAGGTTGCTGCGCAAAGCAAAAAACCTACTGTGACAACTACATCAAAGATACAGAAGGCAAAGGAAGAGGCTACAATTGCCAACATTAATAAACAAATGAACGCAATTGATGACCAGTTAGACAATAAAACGTCTAAAAAAGCTGAAAAATTAAAATACTGCTATTTAACCGAACAATTGCTTAACGTAGCAAACGATTATCAGGGAATACGTTACCAATGGGGTGGAATGTCACGCACAGGTATGGATTGTTCAGGTTTTGTTAAAAATGCATTCAATCAGTTTAATATAGAGTTACCAAGAACTTCAAAAGAAATGGCATCACGCGGTGAACGCGTATCTTCTACAGATGCTAAACCTGGTGACTTGATTTTCTTTAAAAATGGTGGTTCAAGAGTGATAAATCACGTGGGAATCGTAATTGAAGTAGACGGAGACGATATTAAGTTTATCCATTCTGCAACATCTAAAGGTGTTTCAATCAATTCAACAAAAGAAGCGTATTACAGTAAAGGGTTTGTACAAATAAACCGCGTTTACGACAGACAAGTATTATAGTTAGTTATTTAATATTCAAATTTTCATATCTTTATTCTAATGAATAAGGTAATGAAATATCCAATTTATCCCATTACATTTTCTTATGTTAGTGGGATTTTTTGTGGCTTTTATTTTAAGCTTCCAAATGCTGTTGTGCTATCGGTTGCTCTTTTATCTTTCATAGCGCTACTTTTTCTTTACATTTTACAACGAAATAAGAGCTTTAACAATAAGTTGAATCTATTTACTATTCTGGCTGTTTTTAGTGCTTTTTCTTCGCTCGGATTTCTTTCGTACAGTTTTAACAACGAACCTGTAATTATCGATAATTTAAATGAAAAGGAATTTACGATAAAAGTTACCGATGTTTTAAAATCGAACGCTTATTCGCACCGAATGTATGCTGATTTGCTATCGCAAAATCATCAGCCTAAAGTTTTGGTTACCTTTTCAAATAAATCGACAATTCCTAAAGTCGGTACGGTTTACAAATTGGTCGGAACAATTAAGAAAGTGCCCGAACCAAGAAACCTTTACGATTTTAATTATAGTGAATATTTACGACTGAAAAATATTCATTATCAGATAACATCTTACCACGAACCTTTTAAAATTACCGAAGAAAAATCTTTTCAATCGATCATTATTAGTGGCAGAAATTATCTAACCGCACAATTCTCCAGATTAGGATATTCAGAGAAAACGCAAGGCTTTATTCAGGCACTTCTCTTTGGTATTAAAACCAATTTGAATGATGAAATTCAGCAGCAGTTTAAAGATTTCGGAATTTTACATGTACTTGCAGTATCGGGAATGCACGTTGTATTATTGTTTTCAACCATTTCGTATATTTTACGAAAATTGCGTGTTTCAAAGAATGCGATAACTGTAATATTGATTGCTTTTCTGTTGATCTTCAGTTTAATGGCTGGGTTTTCAGGATCGGTAGTTCGTGCCGCATTAATGTGTTTAATGACGATTGTTGGGACTTTAACCGAAAGAAGAATTCATACAATCAATCTTTTGGTCGGTAGTATGCTGCTAATTTTGCTTTTTGATCCTAATTATTTGTTCGATGTCGGTTTTCAGTTAAGTTATCTCGCTGTGTTTGCCATTGTGTTTTGTTATCCGGTGGTTCAACATTATTTTACGTTTAAAAACTGGATTTTGAACTATTTCGGTCAGTTGGTTGGTGTATCATTAGTTGCACAGTTGTGCGTTTTGCCATTGAGTATTTATTATTTTAAACAGATTCCGCTGTTATTCTTGATAGGAAATATCATTGCGATTCCAATCACATCAGGTCTTCTCGTTGTGTGGTTTTTGCAGATGCTATTAAGTTTGGTTTCAGTTGAAGTATTGGCATTGATAACTCCAATTTTAAGCTGGATAAGTACTTTTTGCTTTGATGTTTTAGGTAGCCTTTCTGATTATTTTTCAGTGAAAACGATCGATTTTCATTTTGGGATTTTACAGACCATATTGGCTTTGTTGATGATTTTTATGATATTTTGGTTCTTCCGAAAAAAGGAACTAAACAAAGTATATATTTTCCTTTCGATGATAGTTTTGTTTCAATTGATAACCTTAAAAAATATAATTGAAAATAAAAGTAAAGAAGAAATTGTAGTAATGAGCGATGCAGATAATGTGGTCATTCTAAATAGATTAGGAGATCGTATCAATCGAGTTGGGAATGCAAATAAATATACCTTTCAAAGCCTGAAAAATTATGAACTACACACAAATTCTAAAGTAGCAACTATTGATTCTTTGGGGAATTCTTTTGTGTTGAAAGATAAAAAATGGCTGGTTATTGATAGTTTGGAAGTATATCCGAAACAGCAGTTTGATTATGTTGTATTATATCAGAATCCAAAAATAAATTTAGACCGATTGATGCACGATGTTCAACCCAAAATGATTTTACTACAAAATGGTAATTATCAGTACTTGGTTGAGGAATATGTGGAGTATTTTAAGGAAAGAAAAATCCCTTACCACGATATGCGTAATAAGGGAAGTTATGTGGTTAATTATAGTTCTGGTAATAATTGATCTGGTGTTTTGTAACCAACGATACCTTTTGTTATTTTTCCTTCCGAATCAATAACAGCCATTGTTGGATAGCCCGGAACTTGCAAGTAACTTGTGAATTGATGTATTCCGTTTCTTGAAGTTTTTCTTGCTTCCTGATAATCTGGGTTTTTGTATAATTTTCCGCCAAACTGAAACTCGTCGTTACCTTCGGCATTGAATTTTACGGCGTTGTATTTTTCGTTGATTTCTTTAACAACCTTTGCATCAGAAAATGTGTTTTTATCCAACATCTTACAAGGTCCGCACCAAACGGTGTAAATATCAATAAAAATAGGTTTTTTGTTCTTTTTTTGTGCTGTAAGGGCATCTTTCATGCTCATCCATTTAATTTCTTGAGCCTGGCTAACAAAACAAGCCATAGTAAATAATACTAATAATATGCTTTTTTTCATTGTTTAAAAATTAATACGTAAATATAAAAAAAATCCGATAGCAAAAACTATCGGATTTGTTATTTTCAAAAAGCATGCCTTATTTAACGCCATGCATTAGTTTTTTTAGCATCGGGTTTAACATCATTACCAATAATCCCGCTGCAATTGGTACAATTGTAAAGATTAAAAAGAATGTTGATAAAGAGTATTGTGCCGTAATGTTTTCGATTTCGCCACCAACAGCTGCTGCCAATTTGTTTCCAATGGCAATTGCAAGGTACCAGATACCGAACATGAAAGCAATCATACGTGCAGGTACTAATTTTGAAACGTATGATAAACCTACAGGCGATAAGAATAATTCTCCTAAAGTATGGAACAAATAAGCTAAAACCAACCAAATCATTGAAACTTTAACTCCTGTTTGGATTCCGTATGAACCGTAAGCTAATAATCCAAAACCTATTGCCATAATAATTAAACCAAGTCCGTATTTTACGGCTGCAGGCGGATTGAATTTTGAATCCCATATTTTAGAAACAGAAGAAGCTAATGCAATGATAAAGAATGAGTTTAGAATTGAAAACCAAGTAGGATCAATCTCTGAAGCAGATTTACTGAATTCGTTGTTTAACATCCAGATAGCTACACCCCAAACACCTAAAAACGTAATTGCTAATACAATGTTTGATGCCGGTGCTTTACCAAAAGTTTGCTTTGCCAATAAGAAAAGAACCCAAGAAATAATAACTAAGGGAACTACCGTTAACAATGTATTTATAATGTTGAATGTTGTTAACGATGGTCCGAATAATGTACGATCTACATTATCACGAGCGAAAATTACCAAAGATGATGCACCTTGTTCAAAACTCATCCAAAAGAAAATCGTAAAGAAGGCGAAAATGGTAACAGCGATCATTCGGTCTCTAACAACAGGTGAATATCTAACAACGCGCGATACAACTAAAATCAAGAATAAAACCAAACCTATTACAATAACTGCAATTGATCCGTCCATTCCGAATAATTTTTTAGGTAATATGTGAATGCCTCCAATTTTAGATAAAGGATCATTAAAAGCATATAAAAGTCCAATTATTGTTGATAAAGCAATTAAAACATAATCAAAAACAGTAAACGGATTTGCTTTGTCTTCTTCGCCTTCTTTTAATTCTGCTTTTGCAGCTTCAGCCTTTGCTAAAGTTGCTTCTTTTGTTGGTACTTCACCAATGTTTCCAAATAATGGTTTTGCCAACCAGAACTGTAATGTTCCCAATAACATGAAAATACCAGCCAAACCAAAACCGTAATGCCAGCCTAAATTGTTTGCCAAATATCCGCAAAGCATCATTCCGAAGAAAGCACCAGCATTAACACCCATGTAGAAAATAGTGTAAGCACCGTCTTTCTTTTCAGGAAACGATTTGTACATTTCAGATAATATCGAAGTCATGTTTGGTTTAAAGAAACCTGTTCCTATCACTAAACAAGCTAACCCTAAGTACATAAAAATAGGAGTATCAAAAGCCATAAACGCGTGACCTAAAGTCATAATGATCGATCCTATTACAACTGCCCAACGATAACCAATGTATTTATCTGCTATGATTCCACCAAAAATAGGCGTAATGTATAACAACATAGCATACGTACCATACAATGCACCTGCGTTTTCGGCATTCCAACCCCAACCAGGATTGTTGCCTGTAATGGCTGCCGTTAAAAATAGAATTAATAAAACACGCATTCCGTAGAATGAAAAACGTTCCCACATTTCGGTAAAGAAAAGAACGAATAATCCGGAAGGATGACCTAAAACTTTCGATTTAAAAAAATCGGGATTAGCTGTTTCTGCTGACATTCAATATAATTTTAATTTTCAATCTTGAAAGATAACCAATTTATTTAATTCCGTGCATTAATTTTTTAATTAATGGATTTAGCACCATTACCAATATCGCAGCTGCTGCCGGAATTGCCGTGAATAAGAAAAAGAAATGACTTAACGAATATTCTTCTTGAATGGTTTCTACCTGACCACCTAAAACTGCTGCAACTTTCTGTGCTATAGCAATTGCCAGATACCAGATACCAAACATAAATGCCAACATACGTGCAGGAACTAATTTAGAAACGTATGATAAACCAACTGGCGATATAAACAATTCGCCTAACGTGTGGAATAAGTATGTTAATACTAAAAAGGCCATCGAAATTTTAACACCTTCACCAATTTCCGATGCTCCTAATCCTAAAACAAGGAAGCCGATTGCGACAAGTAATAATCCGAAACCGTATTTAAATGCAGCTGAAGGATTGTATTTTGATTCCCATAATTTAGAAACAGTTGATGCCAACGCAATAATAAAGAACGAGTTTAATGTTGAAAACCACGAAACGGTAATTTCTGATGCTTCTTTAGAAAATTCATTTTTAAGCATCCATAAAGCGGCTCCCCAAATTAATACGAAACATGAAATTAGTACAATGTTTGATAAAGCAATTTTTTTCCAAGTAGCTAAAGCAAGCTTCACCAATACCCATGAAATAATTGCTAACGGAACAATGGTTAACAATCCGTTTACGATATTAAATGTGGTTAAAGCTGTTCCTGTTAAACTTCTGTCGATATAATCACGAGCTACCAAAACTAAAGATGTTGCTCCTTGTTCAAAACTCATGAAGAAGAAAATTAAGAAAAATGCCAATAAAACAACGGCAAACATTCTATCGCGTACAACTTTATCATATCTTAAAATACGTGAAACCAACATGTAGATAAATAAAGCCAATGCAATAAATATCATGATATACTGCCCACGTAAAACAGGAGTATCTAAAAAGGCAAACATATCTATGATTCCGTTTTTCGACAATGGATCATTAAAAGCGTATAAGAAACCAATGATCCCAACAACGGTCATTAAAATATAATCTAACGATGTGAATGGATTTCGTTTATCCGTATCGGCAGCATTTTTCGCAGCAACAGCTTCTTCAGACTTATCTAAAATACCTAAATTACCCATTAACGGTTTTGCAAAAGCAAACTGAAGTGTTCCTAATAACATGAAAATTCCTGCTAGACCAAAGCCCCAATGCCAACCTTGCGTTTCTGCAATGTATCCGCACAACATCATTCCAAAGAACGCACCAGCATTTACACCCATATAAAAAATAGTATAAGCACCGTCTTTCTTTTGAGGCAAATCTTTATACATTTCTCCTAAAATCGATGGCATATTTGGTTTGAAAAAACCGGTTCCAATTACTAAACACGCCAAACCAATGAAGAACATTACCGGAGTATCAAAAGCCATTGCAGCATGCCCAATGGTCATAATAATGGCACCGATGATTACCGCCATACGCGATCCTATATATTTATCTGCAATTACACCACCAAAAATAGGTGTTAGGTAAAGCATCATTGCATACGTTCCATATAATGCGCCAGCTTGTTCTGCGCTCCATGCCCAACCCGATTTTGGATCGCCTGCGATCACAGCAGCTGTTAAGAACTGAATTAATAATACGCGCATTCCGTAGAACGAAAAGCGTTCCCACATTTCGGTAAAGAAAAGTACAAATAATCCCGATCGCTGTCCTAAAACATTCGATTTATAAAACTCTGTAGGAGTAGTTTCCATATGTTAAGTTAGTTTTTAATTGTTCTTTGTTTTTTTTCCAATGGTCTGATAATTAATCGGTCATAAATGGTTAACGATACAATTGAAAATATTCCGATTGCCACGATTACAAACCATATTTTATTAGGATTATAAGTTTCCCACAACATGTTGGTCATATCCCAATGGCTCATTCCCAGTTTTTGTTCTGCTAAAGTAAAATATTCGTTTTTAGAAAAAGGAAAATGTACCTGACTGATATTTATACTTTTTGAAGTCGCAAAATCTGTAAAAGATTGCTTAACAACAGCCCAATCAATTGTTTCGGCTTTTAGATTGAATTGTTTTTCAAAGGCCGAAATAGACATATTCAATGTTTTTGATCCTTCCTCAATAAATTGTTCTTTGGTTACAACTTCGGGCATTGCAATGTTTCTTCCTGCCATTTCTTTCTTCAATAACGATAATTTATCCGACCAAGATTGATACAGACTTCCTGAAATAAAACTTGTTACAAAATAACTTGCCGCTACGGGTAAAAAGTATGTTCCCTGATATAAACCTTCTTTTCCTTTTGGTGTAATTAAGGCGATAAATGATGATACTGTTGGACTTGACATCATTTCACCGATTGCAAAAATCATGGTTCCAATAATGGTAAACCAAACGTTACCCGAGTAAAATGTTAAACCGATACCGATTGTTGCAATTACAGCTCCACGAATTACCGCGTTGATATGACGCATTTTAATTACGAAAAACGAAATAGTAATCTGGAAAAGAATAATCATCAATGAATCAATATTTGTAAACCATTCTGGTTTTACTTGTCCGTCTTGAGTTAACAAACCTCCTAAAGCAGGAAGGTTTTCATTCAGCCAATTGCTTATTGCTGCTGAATTTACCCAATCTTCGATAAAGTTTGGAAGTGTGTTGAATAATTGGTTGAACATTGTCCAGAAACCTATCATTAGCAATAATAAAATTCCCAAACGAATATCTTTCAAAGCTTCAAAAATACCTAATATCGATTCTTTAATGGCTTCACCAATTGAATTTTTAGGTTTTTCAACCTTTGGTTCTTTATAAAAAAGTAATAAAATGATTAAATTGATACCGATTACGATAGCGGCCTGAATAAAGATAATCTTCCAACCATAAGTAGTTCTTAAACCCGATGACATTGCCGGACCAATAAATCCACCAATATTAACCATCATATAGAAAATACCAAAGCCCATGGTTCCTGTAGTTTCGTCGGTATTTCTGGCAACAATTGCCGATGCTACCGGCTTAAAAAACGCTGCACCAACCGCTACCAATAGGAAAACCATATAAACACTCCAATACGTGTTTACTTCGCCTAAAAGGTAATAACCGGAAATCATGATGATGTAAGCAATAGTCAAAGATACTTTATAACCGATTCGATCTGCAATAACCCCGAAAACCAAAGGAAGAAAATAAAGTATTCCTACAATATTCCCCATGATGTTTCCTTTCTGCACGTGATCAAAACCTAAACCGCCGGTATCGGTTGATCCAACCAAATAAAGTCCTAGAAGTGTATAAATTCCGTACCAAGCCCAACGTTCCATTAGTTCCATGAAGCTGGCAATCCAGAAATTTTTATTGAAAGATCCTACCGTTTTAAAGAATGAAGGTTTTGTATTGTCTGACATATTTTTAAGAAAGTTTAAAACTTACAAATAAAGCAAAATATTTAAAATGATGCACAAAAAAAGCGACTAAAATAGTCGCTTTAAAATATAGTGGGTTAAAAATTATTTAACTTCCTGCATTAGCTTTCTAATAATTGGCGAAATTGCTATTAACACAACTCCTGCAATCAATGCGTAAATTGCCAATTGATAATATCCTTCTGTGTACAGATTTAATTTTTCTAAATTTGATGCGTTTGCATTTGGTGACGACATATTTGCACCTAATAAACCTGCTGCGTATTGCCCGTAAGCAGATGCTAAAAACCACAATCCCATCATCATACCAACCAAACGATTAGGTGATAATTTTGTCATAATTGATAAACCGATTGGCGATAAACACAATTCGCCTAATGTCATTATTAAATAGGCAGATGTAAATATGTTTAATGAAGTGATTCCGTCTGGACCAGCGAAGAATTTTGTTGAATAAAGAATAAAAAATGATCCTGCTAAAAATAAAAAGCCCATGCCAAATTTAACAACGGTGTTTGGCTCTAATCTTTTTTTGCTTAACGCAACCCAGATTAAACCTACTAACGGAGCAAAAAGAATTACAAAGAATGCATTTGATATGTTGTTTACAATATTTGGATCAATAGTGAAAAACAATAACTTATCTGTTAAATTGTCTTTTGCAAATAATGATAATGATCCACCACTTTGTTCAAAAAAAGCAAAGAAAATAATTGAAAAAGCTATAAATAATAAGGCAGCAAACATTTTCTTTTTAGCTGCCGACGATTCCATTCGCGATACTTCGTAGAAAAAGTAAATTAAGGCAACCGGACCAATAGAATACATGAAATAATCGGTGTACTGCGTATCTACAATCATAGCGTGGATTAAAGGAATACTTAAAGCTGCACCTACATAAACGGCTATTTCTCTTGTGCTTCTTTTTTTAGCAGGCATGTGTTCTAAAGGGGAGTTTCCAATTGGACCTAAAGATTTTTTAGTTGCTAAAAATAAAATGATTCCTATAAACATTGCTACTGCTGCAGCGAAAAATGCATAATTCCAACCAACCGATTTTCCTAAATACACACACAAAGCACCACCTAATAAGGCACCAATGTTAATTCCCGAATAAAATAAACTAAAACCGGCATCACGTCTTGGATCTCCTTCACGGTATAATTCACCTACCATAGAAGAAATGTTCGGTTTAAAAAATCCGGTTCCTATAATACTTAAGGTAATTCCGTAATAAAAGAAATCGTGTGGATTTAAACCAATTAATATGTTTCCTGTAATCATTACAATTCCTCCGAAAAACAATGATTTTTTAAATCCTAAAATTTTATCTGCAAAAATACCTCCAATAAAAGTAAAGGCATAGACAAAGGCTTGTATTGCACCGTATTTTAAATTGGCATCTTTACCCGAAAGCAGTAAAACATCAACCATAAAAATGGCTAATACACCGCGCATACCGTAAAAACAGAAACGTTCCCACATTTCTACCATAAAAAGATACCATAATTGCTTAGGATATTTACCCTCAAAATTATGTATTGCTTCTAACTGTTGATCTTCAGTTGTTGTCATATTTGAAATAGTTATTTCTTAAAAAGTTGTTAAGAAGTCAAATGTAATAAAATATTACAATTTCTCTAAAATGTAATCGGTCATTTTTGTATATAATTGTTCGCGTGTTTTACCGCCGTAAATTCCGTGGTTTTTATCAGGATAAATTAACCAGTCGAAATTCTTGTTCAATGAAACCAGCTTGTTGATTAAAAGCATGGCATTTTGAACATGCACATTATCGTCTGCCGTACCGTGAATCAGTAAAAAGTTTCCTTTTAATTTATCGGCATGTGTAATTGGCGAATTGTTATCGTAACCCGAAGCATTTTCCTGCGGAGTCGTCATAAAACGTTCTGTGTAAACCGAATCGTAAAAACGCCACGATGTTACCGGAGCAACTGCAATAGCGGTTTTAAACACATCGTTTCCTTGAAAAAGTGCATTGCTGCTCATAAATCCGCCGAAACTCCAACCCCAGATTCCAATTCTGTTTGCATCAACAAACGATTCTTTCGCTAATTGTTTTGCAACGAAAATCTGATCTTGAACTTCGAATTTTCCTAATTCTTTCTGCGTTACCTTTTTAAAATCGGCACCTTTAAAACCGGTTCCACGACCATCAACACACACAATTATGTATCCTTTTTGAGATAACATCATGTGCCAGTAATCGTTAGAATCGTTCCAAGAATCGGCAACTTCCTGCGATCCCGGACCTGAATATTGATACAACAACACCGGATATTTCTTTTTAGCATCGAAATTTTTAGGCTTTATAATGTATCCGTTTAAATCGTTTCCAACCTCATTTTTAAAAGTGGTAAATTCTTTTTTAGGCAGATCAAACTTTTTCAACTTGTCTTCTAAAGCCGAATTATTTAAAATTTCTTTGACGTTTTTTCCGGTCGATGCATCAACAAGCGAATAAGACGGCGCTTTGGTACTTGACGAATGATTATTGATGAAATACTTAAAATCGGGACTGAAAGTTGCGCTGTTGGTTCCGCTTTGTGCCGATAACTGTTTTTTACTCGATCCGTTTAACTGAATGCTGTACACATCGCGCTTTGTAGAACCATTTTCAACCGACTGATAATAAATGGTTTCGTTGCTTTTATTGTAACCATAATAATTTGTAACCTCCCAATTTCCGGTAGTTACCTGTTTTTTTAAAGATCCGTCGTTATTATAATGATAAATATGGTTGTAACCGTCTTTTTCGCTTGTCCATATAAAACTGTTGTCGTTTAAAAAGGTCAAATTATCGGTCACATCTACATATGCTTTGTCTTTTTCGGTAAGAATGGTTGAAGTTTTGCCAGAATTAGAATCAACAAACAACAAATTCAACTGATTTTGATGACGGTTTTGTGTTTGTACACTTAAAACATTGGAGTTGTTGGTGAATTTTATTCGTGGAATGTAGTAAGCTGTTTCGGCATTTAAAGCTACGTTTTGAGTTGATGCTTTTGAAACATCATACAAATGCAAGCTCACTTTTGAATTGTTTTCGCCCGCTTTAGGGTATTTGAAAACCTGTTGCTGCGGATACAAATCTTCGCCGTAAATATCCATTGAAAAAACAGGGACATCGCTTTCATCAAACTTAATATATGCCAGTTTTGTACCATCGGCATTCCAATCAAAAGCGCGTACGAACGCAAATTCTTCCTCGTAAACCCAGTCTGTAATACCGTTTATAATGGCATTTTTCTTCCCGTCTTTGGTAATCTGCGTCGTTTTTTTAGTAGCAACATCAAAAACATACAAATTGTTTTCAAACGCGTAAGCTATTTTCGATCCGTTTTTGTTCAACAAAGGCTCCTGAATGGCATTCTCGCTGATTTTTATAAGCGATTTTGAAGCGATATCGAACAAATAATAAACCGATGTAAACGAATGACGGTAAATAGGATTGCTGTTGGTTGCGATTAAAATTTTATCGTCGGTTTTATTGATAGAATAATCAGAAATTTCTTTGATTTCAGGAAAATCGGCAGTAGAAAATAACGTTTGAACCTTTTCTAAGGTAGTAAAATCAAACGCATCAATAGTAAAGGTTTTAGTGTTTCGGTTATAATCTAAAACGCTGTATTGGTTTTTGGTATGTAGCGTATTTAAAGCGTTTAGTTGGTTGGTTCTAAAAGTTCCGTTCCAAATTTGGGCAACTTCTATCTGTTGTTGCGCCTGTATAGTAGTGATTGGTGCTGCAATAAGTGTTGACAGCAGTAAAATTTTCTTCATAAATAAAGCTGAAAATTAAAAAGGGCAAATTACTTCTTTTTTTTGAGTTTTGAATATAAAAAGGAATTTGATAGTTAATATAGGTTTTTTTCGAAAATTTGTAAATATAAAAACACAAGTAGCTCATTTATGTTTTTATATTTCATTAGTATCAATCAAGTTTATAAATGCTATCATAATAATTATAAATAGTTTGATAGTCAAAGAAGATGACGGTATCTTTCTTTATGATTTTTAAAATAGATTGTCCACTATTTTTACGAAGTGTATCACCAATATCAATTTTTACATAAAGTAAACTGTCAATATGACTTTTAGATTTATTATTCAAAACGTAATATGGTGTATTTCTATTAGATGCATCTAATCCTTTTTCAATAATAATACTATTAAAATGTTCATTTACATTATATTCATGCGATTTTTTTAGGTTTTCATTATCGTCTCCAACTCTAAAAACAAAGAAAATTAAAATAAAAATATTACAGCCTGGGAAATGTGAATTATAGCTTTGTTATTTTCGTAGAATTTGTTTAAACTCATTAAAAGAATTTTTTTAGTAGGACAAATAAATTTCAGCATTGAAAAGTAAGTACTAATATATTCTTTTATATGAAGGTTATATTAATAATTAAAATTATGAGTAAACCTATCTCAAACACAAATGAAACAATCATCTCCTTTCATCAATCTTTAAAAGCATACCCACAAACTAGAAAAAACACCTTCATTTAGGTTAAATAAATAGTCGGTTGGGGTTGTAACCTTTATATAGCATTCTAGAACCTCAGCTAACTAATAAACTTAAGAGGCGGATGCGTAAAATACATGTTTCATCGAGTATTTTACATCTTAGTATCAAAATAAATCAATGCATTCGTAGTAAATCAAAACATAAAACCCAAAACCAAAAAAACGTATCTTTGCAAAAAAAATCCGCATGAATATTGTTAATGGTTTTTCTAAACTTACAAAAGAACAAAAAATAAACTGGCTGGTTGAAACCTACTTTAAGAACGACCAAACTGTGGTTCAGTTGTTGAAATCGTACTGGAATAGCAACGAAGAACTGCAAAAACTGCACGATGAGTTTATAGAAAACACCATTACCAATTTTTACCTCCCAATGGGTATTGCACCCAACTTTGTAATTAACGGCAAAACCTACACGGTGCCAATGGTTATTGAAGAAAGTTCGGTAGTTGCGGCGGCATCAAACGCGTCTAAATTCTGGAGTAAACGTGGTGGTTTCAAGGCAACGGTTTTATCTACCGAAAAGATTGGAAACGTACATTTTATGTTTGGCGGATCAAAGCAGAATCTGGTGCAGTTTATAGAAAAATTGCAACCTGTTTTCAGATCGCGTACTTCAAACATTACCCGAAACATGGAAAAACGCGGCGGCGGAATTCTTTCTATTGTGTTGAAAGATAAAACTGCCGAGCTTGAAAATTACTATCAACTACACGCTACGTTTGATACAAAAGACAGCATGGGCGCTAATTTTATTAACTCGTGTTTAGAAGAATTTGCGAATGTTTTGCGTGAAGAAGTATCTAATTTTGATTTGTTTACTACCGAAGAAAAGGAATCGTTACAAATTGTAATGTCGATCTTATCGAACTACGTTCCAAATTGTTTGGTTCGTGCAGAAGTTTCTTGCAAAATAGCCGATTTAAAATCAAAAGAAATAGAAAATCCTCAGGAATTTGCTGAGAAGTTTGTTCAGGCGGTTCGCATTGCCGAAATAGAAACGTATCGTGCCGTAACCCACAATAAAGGAATTATGAATGGGGTAGATGCGGTGGTTTTGGCAACTGGAAACGATTTCAGGGCGATTGAAGCCGGTGTGCACGCTTTTGCTGCAAAAGATGGAAAATACACATCGCTTTCGCATGCTGAAATTGTAGGTGACGAATTCCGTTTTTGGATGAATCTTCCGTTGGCATTGGGAACTGTTGGCGGATTAACAAATCTGCATCCGATGGTAAAATTCGCGATGAAGTTATTAGAAAAACCAAAAGCCGATAATTTAATGAAGATTATTGCAGTTGCCGGATTGGCGCAAAATTTTGCAGCCATAAAATCGTTGACAACCACAGGTATTCAGAAAGGACACATGAAAATGCACTTAATGAATATTTTGAATCAGTTTAATGCATCGGCAGATGAAAAAGTGACGGTTTTACAGCATTTCGCAGAAAAAACGGTTTCGCACAGTGCAGTTGTCGATTTTATTGAAGGTTTACGTAAATAATTATGGAATTTTACAGCAACGGCAAACTGTTTATTTTAGGTGAATACTATGTGTTAGAAGGCGCAAAGGTTTTTGCGTTGCCTACAAAATTCGGACAATATTTAAATGTTTTTCCTTTAAAAACGAAAACCTTAAGCTGGAAAAGTTACGATGCCGATGGATCTGTTTGGTATAATGATGAAATTGCTGTTAGTGATATTATATCAAACAATCAGTCAAGTGATGATAAAGTTCGAAACACGCTTATTGATATTCTGCATCATGCACATTTAATGAATCCTTCCATATTAGAAAATAACGGATTTTTGGTTGAAACCAAATTGACATTTCCACGAAATTGGGGATTGGGAACATCATCTACCTTAATAAACAATATTGCGCAATGGTTTCAGATTGATGCTTTTAAATTACTGCAAAAATCGTTTGGAGGAAGTGGTTTCGATATTGCTTGTGCACAAAACAACGCACCTGTAACGTATCAGGTTGTAAATAATGAACCTGTTTTTGAGCAGGTCAATTTCAATCCAACGTTTAAAGATCAAATCTATTTTGTGTATCTGAACATAAAGCGTGACAGTAAAGATGCTATTGCAAATTTCAGAAAAAAACAAAAGAATTTATCAGAGGAAATAAAGCAGGTTACACAAATGACAGATGAGCTGTTGCACATTCAAGATTTGGAAACATTTATAGCTTTTTTTAAAACATATGAACAAAATCTGGGCGAAATTTTAGAAACACCAACCATTCAAAAAGAACTGTTTCCAGATTTTAACGGATTGGTAAAAAGCCTTGGTGGCTGGGGCGGTGATTTTGTTATGGTTGCATCAGAACATAATCCTACAGAATATTTTAAAGACAAAGGATACAACATTATTATTCCTTACAATGATATGATTTTATAAAAAAAGACACCAATAAATGATGTCTTTTTCAGTTGTTTGTTGTAAAAAAAGGTATTAGATAGGTTGTTATTTTTCCGGACGCAACTTATCGCTAAATGTAATTTTATAAGGTTTGTCTTCATTAACATTGCCTTTCATTACATAAATAAACTTGTGTTTGCGCGCCTTGTCTGTATTAATGTAAATTGTTTTCTTGGTAGCTTTATCGTAAATACTGGTAACTTCGGTGTTAACAATACGCATGTTTTTAGCCAAACCGGTCTTTTTATTGGTTAAAACCATTCCTTTGTAAAGAGTGCTTTTGTCGTTTTTAACTACAACTTCTTCACCGGTAAATCCTTGCGTAAAAAATAAAATAGAATATTCTTTATCTGTAGCACTGTACGATTCTAAAAATTTGATCTGTGCACTTTCTGTAACAGATCTAAAATCGTTTTTAATCTGTTCGGTATAAAAAACTTCTTCTTTGTCTTTTCTAACCAGTTCTTTCTTGTCTTTTTCGTTTTTACCGTCGTCTTTTACCGTGTTTTTTTTAGATGTTTTACACGATACAATACTTAAAACGGCAATAAGAAAAATTAAACTTTTATATTTCATAATAAATTTCATCTATAGGGAATATGATTCATTATCTTTGTAAGATACAAATTTATAAGCATAAATCGTTCCAAACAAGTAAAATTAAGATTTAGTTGCAATTAGAACTTTTCATGTTATTAGAATCCACATTTTGTAGAAAATTATTGTAGAAATTTATGCACAATTTTGATGTTATTGTTGTAGGTGGTGGTGCCTCGGGCTTTTTTACCGCAATTAATCTGGCTGAACAAAATCCGGATTTGCGAATTGCAATTTTAGAACGAAGTAACGAAGTACTTTCTAAAGTCAAAATTTCGGGTGGTGGTCGTTGTAATGTAACCCACGCCTGTTTTATACCTAATGTTTTAGCGAAATTTTATCCTCGGGGCGAAAAAGAACTCAAAGGTCCTTTTCATACGTTTTGTACGGGCGATGTTATGGAATGGTTCAGCGAACGCGATGTTGCATTAAAGATTGAAGAAGACGGACGAGTTTTTCCGGAATCGGATAATTCCCAAACCATTATCGATTGTTTTTTGAACGAAGCAGAAAACTTCAACATTAAAATCATAAAACAAACCATTACTCAGCAACTTTCTAAAGAAGACGATTTTTGGAAGATCGAAACTTCTAAAGATACTTATCAGGCAAAACAGCTGGTTATGGCAACCGGCAGCAACGTTAAAATCTGGGATTTGCTAAAAACCGCGGATCATTCAATTATAAATCCGGTTCCTTCGTTATTTACCTTCAATATTAAAGACGATCGAATTAAAGATTTAATGGGCGTTTCAACCGAAATGGTTTCGTTAAAAGTGAAAGGATCCAATCTAAAAGCAAACGGACCTTTATTAATAACGCATTGGGGAATGAGCGGCCCGGCAATTTTAAGACTTTCGGCTTGGGGTGCACGTGAATTGTTCGATAAGAATTATCATTTTCAGGTAATAGTCAATTGGACAAACGATTTTGTTTTCGATGAGGTTTTAGAAGAATTAATGCAGCAAAAACAGCAACATTCTAAAAAAACAATTATAAAGCATCCGTTGTACAATCTTACGCACCGTTTGTGGCAGCAACTCGTTAAAGCATCTATAATAACGGAAGATTTAACATGGGCAGATGTTTCTAAAAAACAGTTGGTAAATCTGGCAGAACAGTTAACGCAAAGTGAATTTAACGTGAACGGGAAAAGTACTTTTAAAGACGAATTTGTAACTGCCGGCGGAATTGATTTAAAAGAAGTGAATTTTAAAACAATGGAAAGCAAATTGCACGATAATTTGTATTTTACCGGCGAAATTTTAAATATCGATGCCATTACCGGAGGCTTTAATTTTCAAAATGCTTGGACAACAGGTTTTCTGGCAGCGAATGCCATTGCAGCAAAATATTAAATTATGACAACTTTAGATACATTCAAAACCAATAATTACTCAAAAATAAACAACAAAGGTTCGTTTACATTTTCGGCACCCAGTAATATAGCTTTGGTAAAATATTGGGGCAAAAAAGAGAACCAGATTCCAGCAAATCCGTCGTTGAGTTTTACGCTGAACAATTGTAAAACGGTTACAACTTTGCAATACGAACCAAAAACAGAAAAAAATATTTCGTTCGATTTACTGTTTGAAGGTCAGCCTAAAGAATCATTTCGACCAAAAATTCAGAAATATTTTGAACGAATTCAGGAATTGTGTCCGTATATTTTGGATTATCATTTTACAATAGATACTAAAAATACGTTTCCGCACAGTTCCGGAATTGCTTCATCGGCTTCGGGAATGGCGGCTTTGTCTGCAAATATCATTGCGTTAGAAAAGTTGGTAAATCCTAGCGAAACCGAAGATTATTACCTGCAAAAAGCATCATTACTGGCTCGTTTAGGATCGGGAAGTGCATGTAGAAGCATCAAAGGAAACATTGTAGTTTGGGGCGAAACAGAAAGTGTCGAAGATAGTTCTGATTTGTTCGGAGTTGAATTTCCGTACGAAGTAAACTCGGTTTTCGAAAATTATCAAGATACTATTTTATTGGTTGATAAAGGCGAAAAACAGGTTTCTAGCACGGTTGGTCATGAATTAATGCATAATCATCCGTTTGCAGAGCGTCGTTTTCAGCAGGCACATCAAAATATTTCAAAGTTGAAAGCTATTTTAAAATCGGGCAATTTAACCGAATTTATTGCATTGGTAGAAAGCGAAGCATTAACACTGCATTCCATGATGATGACATCGATGCCGTATTTTATTTTAATGAAACCAAATACTTTGGAAATCATCAATCAAATCTGGAAGTTCAGAGAAATAACCAACGTTCCGGTTTGTTTTACGTTAGATGCCGGAGCAAATGTACATGTGTTGTATCCGAATAAATATAAAGAAGAAGTTCAGAAATTTATTGCGAATGAATTAGCAAAATACTGTCAGAACAATCAGTTTATACATGATGAAATGGGCTTGGGTGCTGAAGATTTATCATGAAAAATCGACTTTAAAATGCAGAAACAAAACTGTACACACTGCCACAAACCAATGATTTGCAATGCGAATGACATTGCAAATTGCGATTGCCAGAAAGTGGAACTTTTAGATGAGACCGTTGCGTTTTTGTATAAAAAAACACAGCACGATTGTTTGTGTAACGATTGTTTAAAAAAGTTCGATGAGCTTACAAAGTTTTCATTGACCAACAAGTTTCCAAAACGACCAACTGAAATGGTTGAAGGAGTGCATTTTTACATGGAAAATGGCTTTTTTGTTTTTACCGAAACCTATCATTTTTTAAAAGGACGCTGTTGTAAAAACGGTTGCCGTCATTGTGTTTACGGAATTCATAAATAATTATCTGATAAAATGAAACCACAACTTTCTATCGATCTGCTTTTGTCTTTTGGTGCTGTTTGTAACGAGTACGAAAAAGGGAAGGTGCTTTTTCATGAAGGTGACGAAGCTGCGTTTTATTATCAGGTGGTTTATGGCAGCGTAAAAATGTATAATACAAACGACGATGGAAAGGAATTTACGCAAGGATATTTTTCAAACGGACAAAGTTTTGGCGAACCGCCTTTGTTTATGAACGAAAAATATCCGGCATCGGCAATGATCTTTCAAAAATCGGAAATCATCAAACTGTCAAAAGATAAATTCCTGAAAATATTGGATAGATTTCCAAACATTCAGAAAGAATTTCTAAATCTTATGGCGTGCCGTATCTATACAAAAGCAACTTCTTCAAAAGACATCATCAATCAAAAAGCAGAATTCAGGGTACAATCTTTTTTAGATTCTTACAAGAAATCAACCGAAAAAGAACACATTGATTTAACCCGACAAGAAATTGCGAATTTTACAGGTTTGCGAGTTGAAACAGTCATTCGCGCGTTGGGAAAAATAAAAAAGAACAATATCGTAGAAATTAAAAGTCAGAAAATTTACTATTAATAAATAAAGGTATCGCAAATTGTCGATCCCTTTGTTATTCAAGTGTTTTCTAAAATTTATTCTGCAATTAATTTTCCTTTCATAATTGCAGAATGCCCAGGGAAAGAACATAGAAAGTCGTAAGTACCAGCTTCTGTAATAGTAAATTCAACCGTTGCCGATTCTCCACCACCAATTAAACCGGTATGTGCAATAATATCTTTTCCGGCATCGGCAGGAATATGGTTGTTGTCTTTAGCAGCCGCAGCTTTTTCGGCAAAAGCAGTAAAATCAACACCTTTATTCAGTAAAACAAAATTGTGTCCCATAACTTCTTTCGCCATTTTACCGGTATGTTTCAACGTTAAAGCAACCGTTTTACCTACAGGAACTTTAATTTCGGTATTGTTAAACTGCATGGCATCGTTACTTTCTAATTCAACAGTAAAAGCGTCACTTGCCGGTGCGGCAGTAGTTTGTTCTGTTTCTGTAGTTGTAGGATTTGTTGTAGCTGGTGTTTCTTTTTTATTACAAGATGCAGCCAAAACAACAATTGACAATAATGCTAAATGTTTTATAAATTTTTTCATGTTTTGTGTTTTAAAATTCTTATGTAAAGATAAAGGATACAAAATTAGTGGTATATGACTTTAATCATAAACGATCAATTTTTAATGATGCAATTTTGATTGAATATTTAAAGAGATACAATGGAAAAGAAAGATATTTTATCGCGTGCAGATATCGAATTATTGGTCAATATTTTTTATGATAAAGTGAAGCAAGATGCCATTTTAGGATATTTGTTTAACGATGTAGCCAAAACAAACTGGCAGGTTCATTTACCTAAAATGTACGATTTATGGGAAGTTGTTCTCTTTGCAAAAGGTTCGTTTAAAGGAAATCCTATGTTGGTTCACAGGCAGCTTCATGAGAAAAGTGCCTTAAGCGAAACACATTTTAATCATTGGCTTGTTATTTTTAAAGAAACGGTCGATGAACTTTTTGAAGGCGAAAATGCCGAAAACATAAAGTACAGTGCAGCCAACATTGCTGGTAATTTAATGTATAAGTTATTGTCGCTTTAAAGTTTTTTTATTTGATAATCAGTCGGTTGAAAGGCGTTTTTGAGCAATTGAAATATTTAACAAACAGCACTTTTGTATTAAAAAATTAACTACATTTGTTATACAAAATAAAACGATATGAAAGGACCGTTATTTTACTCGAAAATCTTGCTATTCGGCGAATACGGAATCATTAAAGATTCTAAAGGCTTGGCAATTCCGTATAATTTTTACAACGGTGCATTAAAAATTGATGACAATCCGAGTGAAATTGCATTGAAATCTAACCAAAGTTTAAAAGCATTTGCTTCTTATTTAAATCAGTTAACGTTGAACGAACTCGAATTGGTTCAGTTTGATATAGATGCGTTAAATAAAGATATTGAAGCGGGTATGTACTTTGATTCAAGCATTCCGCAAGGATACGGTGTGGGAAGCAGTGGTGCTTTGGTTGCTGCGATTTATGATAAATATGCTTCGGAAAAAATTACGGTTTTAGAGAATTTAAATCGTGAAAAACTGTTGACCTTGAAAAAGATTTTCGGTAGAATGGAATCGTTTTTTCACGGAACATCTTCAGGTTTGGATCCATTGAACAGCTATTTAAGCCTGCCAATTTTGATCAATTCAAAAGATCATATCGAACCAACGGGAATTCCGTCGCAAAAAGAAGAAGGCGCAGGAGCTGTTTTCTTGCTTGATTCTGAAATGGTTGGCGAAACCGCACCAATGGTCAATATTTTTATGGATAATTTAAAGAACGAAGGCTTCCGCAATATGATGAAATCGCAGTTTGCTAAATATACCGATGCCGCAGTTGAAAATTTCTTAAAAGGCGATTTTAAAACGCTTTATACTAATACAAAAGAACTTTCTAAAATAGCATTAAGTCATTTTAAACCAATGATTCCCGAAAAGTTCCATAACGTTTGGCAGCAGGGAATCGATAGCAACGATTACTATTTAAAATTGTGCGGATCGGGCGGTGGAGGCTACATTTTAGGTTTTGCCCCAGACTACAACAAAGCAAAAGAAGCGTTGAAAGATTACAAATTAGAATTGGTTTACAGATTTTAAAAAATGACACAAACACGACAACTTAAAAGAACTTTATTAAAATTTCTCAGTTTCTTTTCGGTAGTTCGTGGATACAATATCGCCGTTGTGGTGTTGGCACAATATCTTTCGGCAATCTTTATTTTTGGCTCTCAATCGAGAGCCATTAGTGTTTTAACCGATGGCGGTTTGTTTTTGATAATCTTTAGCAGTTCGCTGGCAATTGCATCGGGTTACATCATCAATAACTTTTATGATACCGAGAAAGATCTTATAAACCGACCGTATAAATCGAACCTTGACAAGAAAATAAGTAAAGAAACGCAGTTTCGGGTGTATTTCTTTCTCAATTTTTTAAGTGTGGCTATTGCCTGGCTGGTTTCGTGGCGTGCTGCGTTTTTTTATGCGGTGTATATTTTTCTGCTTTGGTTTTATTCGCACAAGTTAAAACGTTTTCCTATTGTTGGAAATATAACGGCATCGGTATTGGTTTTGCTTCCATTTTTTGGAATTTTAATGCACTTTCAAAATTTTAGTTGGGGAATTTTCGCACACGGATTTTATCTGTATCTTATACTTTTTATTAGAGAATCGGTTAAAGATTTGGAAAATTTAAAAGGCGATTTTGCCAATAATTATCAAACAATTCCGGTACGTTTTGGCAGTAATGTTTCTAAAAGTTTAATTACTTTTTTGGTGTTGTTAACCTTACTGCCTGCATTTGCTTTAATTGCGTACTACAAAGTAGGTTACATGCAATATTACTTTTATATAAGCAGCGGATTGTTGCTGGCGTTTTTAATATTCTTATATCAGGCATCAACACAAATGGAATATAAAAAACTGCATATTCTTTTAAAACTGATTATTCTTTTCGGAGTTCTTTCAATTATATTGATTGATCCAAATGTAATCATCAACGGAAAAAATCTGGTAATTCCTTATTTATAAGCAAGTGTTTTGTTGCTTGATCTTAACAAATATTTCCATATCATTAAAAACGAAATTAGAATCGTTCCAAGAAAATAGGCAAGTCCTATAAATAATAACCTTTGTGCATCGCTGTTAAAACTTTCAAATTCATTTACTTCAGACAAAAGCGCTAAAATCATATACATTGATAATAGCATCAACACAGACGGTATTATTATTCCAATAATCTTATTTTTAAAAATTATCTGAAAAATTAAAACAACTAACAATCCAATTGCAATCGGATTTAATAAGTTGGAAGTCCCGTGCCAATAGAATAATACGGCGATGATTAGCAGATATTCTACTAAATTCGATAAGAAAGAAATACTATTTTTCATAAAACGCTTGTTTTTAATTACTAACGAATGTTCTACAAAAAATAGTATCTTGAAATTATAAATTAGTTGTTGTGTCAGTCGTGTTTGTTGTATGATTTATTGGAGGCACAATTATCGGTTTTGGTTTTACACGAGCAAAAAAGAAAAATAAACACGTAACAAACCAGCCTGCCCAGAATAAATATCCGCCTGCATGAAACTGACTGTTCATGTATTTATGACTTGTTGAGGTAAAATCGTAAAAGGTGTACAACAACCCAATTAACCCAATGATTACAAAAATTAGGTTTACCAGACTAAAGTTTTTATACGTTGTTGTACGTTTAACAGCCCATAAAATGGCAATTAGCAGTAACTGAACAATAAAAACCGCCGCAAAACCTTTGTACCAGTGTTTCATAAAACCATATTCGGTATAAACGGTTGATACGCCAATACGACCGATTAACGACATTTTAGATAGCAGAATTCCGGCAACCAAACTAATTACTGCCTGAATTAAAATAAGAATGATCCATTTGTTTCTCATAACATATTTACAATTTAAAACTTATGGTAAAGATGCTAAATATTCTCTTATCTTTGTAAAAATTTTTGATAATGAATAAGCAAGGCGGAAACAGCGGCAATAGAAATAATAAAAAATCATCTTTTACAAAAAAAGGTTCGTCTGACAAAAACAAAACAGGTGACAAATCTGTATCGGGTTCAAAATTCAGCAAACCATATAAAAAAGACGATAAGCCGTTTAAGAAGTGGACTAATGATAAACCTGCGTCATCATCACCATCAGCAGCAAAACCTGCAGTTTTAAAAAGCGAAGATATTCGATTAAATAAATATGTGTCTAATTCAGGTGTGTGTTCACGTCGCGATGCCGATTTGTACATTCAGTCTGGAAACGTTACCGTGAACGGTGAAGCGATTACAGAAATGGGTTACAAAGTAAAACCGGGCGATAAAGTAGTTTTTGACGGTGTTTTGTTGAATCCTGAAAAAAAGGTTTATGTTTTATTGAACAAGCCTAAAGGTTTTTCTACAGCCGACGATGAAAATGTGTCAAGTGCATATGATTTGGTTCGAAATGCATCAACATCGATATTACGTCCTGTAGGTAGAATGGATAAAAGTACAGTTGGTTTGTTGTTGTTTACAAACGATAACGAAATGATTCAGAAATTCACCAACACTGCACAACATTCATCAAAACTATATCATGTTTCGTTAGATAAAAACTTAAAGTACGAAGATTTAGAAAAGGTACAAACCGGAGTTTATATCAATGAACATAAGGTTTGGATTGAAGAAATTTCGTATGTGGAAAACCAGCCAAAAAGTGAAGTAGGCGTGAAGCTGAAAACATCGAACGTAAAGGTGGTTCGCGCTATTTTTGAAAAGCTAGACTACAACGTTATAAAGTTAGACCGTGTTATGTATGCCGGTTTAACTAAATGGGGAATTGCTCGCGGACAGTGGCGCTTTCTTACAGAACAAGAAGTGATTAACTTAAAGAATTTAAAATAGTAAAAAAGCGTTTCAATTTTGAAACGCTTTTTTGTTATATTGCAGAAAATTATAACCTTATGAAAAAGTATATTTTTATAATATTCACATTCTTTAGTTGCTTGTCTATAAAGGCACAAGAGCTAAAAACCTTATCATATACATAATGGTAAATATGAACACTTTTTAACTAAAGATTTAGTAAATACCAATTTTAAAAAGATATTAAAATCACCTAAAAAATACCAAGGAAAACATATTAATCTAGAAGGTTTTTTAGTGATTGATGATTCAAAAGTTATTCTGTTTAAAAATGAGAATGAATATCAAAATTATTTAAAGGGGTTGAAAGTTCAAATTTATAAATTATTTTTAACTAATGAAGAGGCTGATTTTCTAAAAAGTAGCTGTAATAAAATAAAAGCAAATATTTACGGAACATTTGATAAAAATTCAAAAGAGCCAGATAGTTACAATGGAAGTTTTTCGAATATATGTATTATACCTATTTAATATAAAATTAACCTTATGAACAAATATGTTTTAATGATTGCTTTACTGACTTTACAGTTAAGTTATGGTCAAAGTCAAGAACAGCATGTAACGGAGGAAAATATCGAAGTTTCTAAACCAAAAGCATTAGCAAGCTTTATTGTTTTTAGTATTATCGATCAAAGTAACGCAGAAGAATTTATTAAGTTTAAAGAAAAGTATAACGTTGATATTAAATTTGAAAGTTGTGCTGTTGATGTTTCTTTATTCGGTAAAGCCAGAACAAATAATAAAAAATTGGCTGATGTTTTAACAGAGCAATACGGTAAAGTTTGGATGGATGAACTTCCTTGTACTTTAGTTGGTGTTGATATGGAACAATAAATAACTTTAAAGAATAAAAAAGCTCGATTTTAAAATCGAGCTTTTTGTTTATTAGTTTAATCCGCGTTTTTTCAACAACGGTTCAATTTTCGGGTCAGCACCACGGAATTTTCTGTATAATTCTGCTGGATCTTCTGTTCCGCCTTTTTCTAAAACATATTTACGGAACATCAGTGCTTTTTCAGAATTGAACAAGCCCGCTGTTTTAAATGCTTCAAACGCATCGGTATCTAAAACGGCACTCCAAATGTAGCTGTAATATCCTGCTGAATATCCACCTGCAAAAATGTGACTGAAATACGTACTTCTATAACGTGGAATAATTGCATCGATCAAACCTGCTTCTTTCATTGCATTGATTTCAAACGTATTTACATCGTCTTTAATTTCTTCGGTCGCTGTGTGGTATTTCATATCTAAAAACGATGCCGCCAAATATTCTGTGGTAGCAAAACCTTGATCAAAAGTTCCGGCTTTTTTCATTTTTTCGATTAACGCATCAGGAATAACTTCGCCCGTTTTGTAATGTTTTGCATACATTTTCAACACTTCAGGTTCGGCAGCCCAGTTTTCCATAATTTGCGATGGAAGTTCAACAAAATCTCTTGGAACATTTGTTCCTGCCAAACTTCTGTAATTCACATTTGATAATAATCCGTGTAACGCATGACCAAATTCATGGAAAAACGTTGTTGTTTCGTCAAAAGTTAATAAAGACGGAGTAGTTGCTGTTGGTTTTGTGAAGTTACAAACGATAGAAATTACCGGATTTTTACGTTTACCGTTTTCCATTTGCTGGTCGCGGTACGATGTCATCCAGGCACCACCACGTTTTGATTCGCGCGGATGCATATCCATATAAAGTAATCCCAATGTTTTTTTGTTGGCATCGAAAACTTCCCAAACCGTAACATCGGCATGATATTTAGGAACGTTTGTCAACTCTTTATAAGTTAATCCCCACAATTTGTTGGTTACATCGAAAATTCCTTTGCGAACATTTTCTAAACTTAAATAAGGTTTTAATTCCTGTTCGTCTAAATTGTAACGCTCTTTACGAATTTTCTCTGCGTAATAACGCCAATCTGCAGGCGCAACATCTTCATTAATTCCTTCTTTACGCATTAAAGCCTGTATGTCTGTGGCTTCTTGTTTTGCCTTATTTACAGCCGGTGTCCATAATTTCATCAGCAACGTATTCACAGCTTCCGGATTTTTTGCCATACTTTCTTCTAACACATATTCTGCGTGGTTTTTATAACCCAACAACTGTGCTTTCTGCATACGAAAATTGGCAATTTTAAGGACATTCTCTTTATTGTCGTTTCCGTTGTTTTGATTTCCACGAACCTGATAAGCATTCCAGATTGTTTTACGCAGTTCGCGATTATCGGCATACTGCAAAAACGGCATTACGCTTGAATTACTTAAGGTGAAAACATACTTACCTTCTTTATTTTTTGCCTTCGCTTCTTCGGCTGCGGCTTCGATTAATTCAGCTGGTAAACCTGCCAAATTTTCTTTTTTATCGATAACCAATTCGTAATTATTAGTTTCGTTTAATAAATTATCGCCGTATTTTAATGATAAAACCGATAATTCGCTATTCAGTTTTTTTAGCTTGTCTTTATTTTCTGCCGAAAGATTTGCACCACTGCGAACAAAACGTTTGTAGGTTTCATCTAACAACATTTGTTGTTCGGCACTTAATTTTAATGTTTCTGGTTTTGTGATTTGATATTGATTGTAAACGGTTTTTACTTTTTGAAAAAGAGCATCGTTTAAATAGATGTTATCATTGTGCTCTGAAAGGGTAGGAGCCATTTCTTGTGACAGTTTCTGCAACTCGTCATTTGTATTCGCGCTTGTTAAATTGTAAAGTACGGTGGTAACTTTGCTTAATGTTTCGCCCGAATTATCAATCGCTGCGATCACGTTTTCAAACGATGGTTGTTCTTTGTTGTCAACAATTGCCTGAATGTCTTTTTGGTGGTCTTTAATTCCTTCTAAAATAGCGGGTTTAAAGTGACTGTTTTGTATTTTATCGAACGGAGGAACTTCAAACGGAGTGTTCCATTCGGCGATTAAAGGGTTATCTTGTCCTGATGTCATTACGGTATTTTCCTTTTTATTACACGATTGTTGTGCAGCTGCGCCAACTAATAAGCACAGCATAATGATTGTTTTACGATTCATTACTTATGTTTTGCTGCAATTTACTAAAACTATCGGCATAAAAAAAGTACAATCTGTTGAAAGATTGTACTTTACAAAAAACAATTAATAACGAACTCTTTTATTTTTGTTCAACAAGCTGAATTTCTGCGTTTAACTTAACATCTTCGCCTACTAAAACACCACCGGTTTCTAACGCAGCGTTGTAAGTTAAGCCAAAATCTTTACGGTTAATTTTACCGTCTAGGTTTAAACCTACTTTGGTATTTCCCCAAGGATCGGTCATTAAACCACTGAATTCTGCATTTAAAGTAACCGGTTTTGTGATGCCTTTTATTGTTAAATCTCCAGTGATTTCGTAGTCGCTTCCGTTTCCTTGAATGTTTGTAGATTTAAAATTTAAAGTAGGAAATTGCTCTGCATCAAAGAAATCGGCACTTTTTAAGTGATTATCTCTGTCTGCATTGTTTGTGAAAATCGAATTGATTTTTGCTTCAAACTGTAAATTAGCCTCTTTTAAATCATCGTTAAAATCGATATCAGCCGAATAATCGTTGAATAATCCTTTAACGTTGGTAAACATCATGTGTTTTACCTTAAAACCAACTTCGCTGTGTGTTGGGTCAATTGTCCATTTTTTCATATTATAAATTTTTTAAATTAATTTTGATTCATTGGAACTTCAATAATCAGAAATTCACTTTTATCGTTTGTTTTAATTGATACATTTTCGGTTTCCCAGATTCCGATAGCATCGCGGGTTTCCATTGAATTTCCATCGACTTCCATTGATCCGCTTAAAAGAAAAATGTAGATTCCGTTGTTTTTAGGATCTTCAACAGTAATCGTTGTTTCTTTGCTAGAATCGAACTTTGCCATTTTAAACCAAGCGTTTTGCTGTAATCTTAAAGTACCTTCGGCTGTTTCTGGTTGAATCAGCGTTTTAATTTCATTATCGTTTACAGCATATTCCATTTGACCATAACGTGGTGTAATGTTCATTTTGTTAGGAACGATCCATATTTGAAGAAATTTTACCGCTTCGGTTGCGCTTCCGTTCATTTCGCTGTGAGTAACTCCTGTACCGGCACTCATAAACTGAATTTCGCCTTTTTGAATAACACCTTCAGATCCGGTACTGTCTTTATGAGCCAGTTTTCCCTCTAAAGGAATTGAAACAATTTCCATGTTTTGGTGCGGATGTGCGCCAAAGCCTCTTCCTGCTGCTACGTAATCATCATTCAGAACTCGTAAAGATCCAAAATTAACTCGCTCCGGATTGAAATATCCTGCAAATGAAAAGGTATGATAAGATTTTAACCAATCGTGATCGGCATATCCTCTTGTTGCTGCTTTGTGTATAGTATATTTTGCCATTGTTATGCGTTTTTAATTTGATAATGTAAAGGTACATTACCCAGATTAATTGGCTGTTAATCTATATTAAGAAATAAAAAACGCTGGTTTTTAGTGGTTTATGTTTATTTTTTGCGCAACAGGTTACTTTTCATTTTACTGAAAAACTCGGGCGTAACACCAATAAACGATGCTATGTATTTTTGTGGCAGGCAGTTAATAATGTCCGGATACTTTTGCAGGAACTTTTCATAACGTTCTTCTGCAGTTAACGCCATTTTATCTAAAATACGTTGTTGGTTGGCAATTAAATTGTTTTCGGTAAGTATTCTAAAGAAACGTTCCAATTTTGGGACTTCAGTAAATAATCTTTCTGCATCGCTTCTTTGTAGAATAAGCACATCACAATCTTCCATTACATCAACATACAGAACGGCAGGTTTTCCTGTTAGGTAACTGTACATATCGGCAACCCACCAACCCGGCGTGGCAAAACTTAAAATATGAATAGTTCCGTTATCGTCAATGGTATAACTGCGTAAAATTCCCTTTAAAACAAAATAGGTAAAATGCGCTTCATCGCCCGGTTTTATTGCAATTGTTTTAGCTTTAAGACTGGCTTTATCAAAAGCATTAAAAATAATATCGTCTTCTTCTGAAGTTAACGAAACGTGTTTGGATATGTTTTGAAGCAGTAAATTTTTCATTTGTATGCCCTGTTGATTTTACGATCATAAAAATAGCGAATAATTATGATAACATCTATTTTATTTAGTACCTTGTTGCAAATATAAATTTTGCATGTTAACATTTAAACAGATAAAAGCAGACGATGTTATTAACATTCGTCATACCGTATTAAAAGAAGGTCAGCCTATAGAAGTTTGTCATTTTGAAGGCGATTTAGATGAAGGTACCAAGCATTTTGGTGCATTTTTAAACAATACGCTGGTTGGTGCAGTAACTATGATGGCAAAAAATACAAACAATTATAAAGTATATCCGGTTTATCGTTTAACAGGTTTGTCTATTCTGCCGGAACATCAGCATAAAAATATAGGAAAACGCTTATTGCATTTTGCCGAAGAAAACATTTCTCGCAAAGGATCCGTTATGATTTGGTGTTTTGCCCGTGATTATGCTGTGAATTTTTACAAAAAAAATGGATACACGTTAAATGTACAGCAGATCGTAATTCCGTACATTGGTTCTCATAGAATTATGTTTAAATTTGTAGCGAAAGAAGATTAACCGTTTTTATAGAATGAATATTAGAAAAATTATTGTTGGGGCACTTATTTTTTCTGCATGTACAAGTAACAATTCTAAACAGAATTTATCGAATGCAGAAAAAACAGTAAGGGTTGAAAAGATTATGCTGTTTGGGAAAGATGAAAATGTTGTAAAGTTTTATACCGACAATAATTTTGAAACAATTTGGCAAGACAGTTTAAGCAGAAACGAATTGATTTCGGCTATTATTGATAGCAGATTCGATGGTGTTATGCCTGAAAAATATCCCTTAAAAAAACTGATTTCTGCTCATTACAACTACAATGTTTTGAGCGTTGCCGAATTACAGAAAGCCGATGTTGCTTTTAGCGAAAATTTTTTCCGAATTGCAAAACAACTGGCTACAGGTAAGGTAAATCCTAAAAAAATGTATGGTGATTGGGAACCTTATATTCCCGAAAACGATTATGCGGCATTGTTGAACAAATCGTTGACAGATCAAAAGGTTTATGATGCTTTAGAGGATATTAAACCTAAAAGCGAATTGTACAAGAAATACAAGAAAGCGTTTGCAAAATATGTTCCTATAACTTCAAAAGATACATTGTCTGCCGAAGGATTACTGCGTAAAAAAGTTTGGGTAAATTTTGAACGTACTAAATGGTTAGAACCCGATTTAGGCGAAAATTATGTTTGGATTAATTTACCGCAATACGATTTACAAGTGGTTGAAAACGGATCGGTAACCGATTCGTACAAAGTAATCATTGGTAAAAAAGAACGTAAAACGCCCATACTTTCTTCTTCTTTCAATGGAATTATCGTAAATCCAAAATGGACGGTTCCGCCAACAATCCTTAAGAACGATCTGGTTCCAAAAGCATCAGCAAATCGAGGTTATTTCGTATCGAACCGTTTAACGATCTTCGATAAAAAATCAGGAAAACAAGTAAGTCCAGATAATTGGAATCCTGCTAATTATGGATCGTACCGATATGTTCAGCAAACGGGTCGTTTGAATTCTTTGGGGCAGATCAAGTTCGATTTCCCTAACAAACACATGGTTTATTTGCACGATACCAATAACAGAACACGTTTTGTAGAAAGCAATCGGGCATTGAGTTCGGGCTGTGTTCGTGTGGAAGATCCTTTCAGACTGGCAGAAAAAATATTTAAGATCGAAGGAAAAAATATATCAAAAAGTGAAATTGATACATTGGCAGTAAAAGAGAAGACTAAAAACTTTAAGTTAAATAAAAAAGTAAACGTCCACCAAGTCTATTTTACAGCCGTAATCAATGATGCCGGTGATGTAAAAATCCTTAACGACGTTTACTCTTTAGATAATAAACTTTATAAAAGATTAATTCAATAAATTAGATGTTGTAAGATAACCTCTTTGGTCTGCATGGTAAATAAACAAACAGCTTTCGTTTTTAATAAGTTTAATAATATCATGTGCAACGGCGTAAGGTAAAGCCGGGCAGCCAAGACTTCTGCCTAAATATCCTTGATTTTTTCCCACATTTTCGTTGGCATAATCTGCAGCATGTATTACAATATCGCGCTCGCGTGCATTACTGTTTATACCTGCTTCTAAACCATCTAATCGTAACGATAAACCGTGTTTTCCCATATAGGTTTCTGCAGTGGTGTAAAAACCAAGGCTGCTTTTGTACGATTCACGTGCGTTAGAAAAATCGTTCGCATATTCCATACCGCTGTTTCTTCCGTGCGAAACTACTGTCTGATAAAGAATTTCGTGCGATTTCATATCAATAACCCACATTCTACGTTCGGTAGATGATTTGGTGAAATCAATAATTGTAAGGAGTTCTTTGTTTAATTTACCTTCTCCTTTAAGTTTGTAGTAACCTTTGAATGCAGCTTTAAAGCTTTCCATTTCAGGCTTGTCGAATTTTTTCTCATCTAAATCTAAATATTCCGATAAAACCATTTTATCAAAAGCACTTAAATTACTCGACGCATTAGATTTTAAATTTGTTTTTGTTACAGCGGCAATCTCTTTCGATTTTATAGTAGATGATTTTGTAACTACTGTAACTTTTTTACCATTTCCATTTCCATTGTTATCTCCGTTCGGATCGTTAATTGTCATTGGTTTGAACGATAACAGACCCACCATCATTAAAGGCAATAATTTAAAATTCATTTGTTCTTATATTAATGTTGTTTAAACTTCTGAACGTAAATATAATAACTTTATTACAAACCAAACCGTTAATTTAATGTTTAATAAACATATTTAACATTTATTTTTAGTAAAATGTTAAAAAAACAGACCGAAATCTAAAATTCTATGAGTAAATTTGAACCATATTTTTAATCGAAAAATGAACAAAAAAGTCCTTTTAATGATATTAGATGGTTGGGGAAATTCACCCGACCCAAAAGTATCTGCCATAGATCATGCCAACACACCTTTTATAGATAGTTTATACAAGAAATATCCTTTTGCACAGTTACGAACCGATGGTTTAAATGTTGGTTTGCCTGACGGACAGATGGGAAATTCCGAAGTTGGACACATGAATTTGGGTGCTGGCAGAATTGTATATCAGGATTTGGCAAAGATTAATCTTGCCGTTCAAAACCAAACTTTAAGTGCCGAACCTGTTTTGCAGGAAGCGTTTAATTATGCAAAAATCAACAATAAGCCGGTTCATTTTTTAGGATTGGTTTCTGATGGAGGTGTGCATTCGCATATCAATCATTTATTCGGATTGTTAGATGCAGCCAATGATTTTGGTTTGAACGATGTTTTTGTACATGCCTTTACCGATGGTCGCGATGTTGATCCAAAATCAGGTGCAGGTCATATTGATAATCTGGTGAAATACATGGCAGATTCTCCGGCAAAATTGGCATCTGTTGTTGGTAGATATTACGCAATGGATCGCGACAAACGTTGGGAACGCGTTAAAAAAGCGTATGATTTATTGGTAAAAGGTATCGGAATGCCTTCGCGAAATGCAGTTTTAAGTATATCAGACAGTTATTTAAAAGATGTTACCGACGAATTTATCGACCCGATTGTAATGGTTAATGATGACAATAAACCTGTTACTACTATTAATGACGGCGATGTTGTGATCTTTTTTAACTTTAGAACCGATCGCGGCAGACAGTTAACCGAAGTGTTATCGCAGGTGAATTTATCTGAATTCGGTATGGAAAAATTAGATTTGTACTACGTTACACTTACTAATTACGATGAAAGCTATAACAATGTAAAAGTTGTTTACAATAAAGACAATGTAACTAATACGTTGGGCGAAGTTTTAGAAAGTGCTGGTAAAAAGCAGATTCGCATGGCAGAGACCGAGAAATATCCGCATGTAACCTTTTTCTTTTCAGGTGGACGTGAAGAACCTTTTAACGGAGAATCACGTATTTTATGTCCGTCACCAAAAGTTGCAACATACGATTTAAAACCCGAAATGAGTGCTTACGATTTGAAAGATGCATTACTACCTGAATTAAACAAAGCCGAAGCCGATTTTATTGTAATTAATTTTGCGAATGGAGATATGGTTGGGCATACAGGCAGCATGAGTGCGGCTATAAAAGCGTGCGAAACGGTAGATATTTGTACACAACAAGTTGTGAATGCAGCCATTTTAAATGATTATACGGTTATTGTTTTGGCAGATCACGGCAATTGTGAAACTATGTTCAACGAAGATGGAAGTCCAAATACAGCTCACACAACAAATCCAGTTCCTGTTATTTTAATAGATAAAGATATTAAAGAAATTCATAACGGTGTTTTGGCAGATATTGCTCCAACAGTTCTAAAATTAATGGGTGTTCCACAACCAGATGTTATGACCGCGAAAGCGTTGGTTTAAACTTTAAGAAAAGTAAATAATAATGAATTGCCCGAAATTATTTTCGGGCTTTTTTTATAAAAAACAAAAATTTAATTAATAAACCGTAAATTTGCATTTCAAAACAATAAAGTAAATGATTGTAATTAAATCTAGAGAAGAAATAGAAATCATGCGCACTGCTGCGTTATTGGTTTCTAAAACTTTAGGAATGTTAGCTTCAGAAATTAAACCGGGTGTTACCACCTTACATTTAGATAAATTAGCAGAACAATATATTAGAGATCACGGCGGTGTACCTGGCTTTTTAGGCTTGTACGGTTGTCCTTGTACATTGCTTACAAGTGTAAATGAGCAGATTGTACACGGTTTACCAAATGATCGTGCGTTGCAAGATGGTGATGTTATTTCGTGTGATTTAGGTGCAATTGTAAACGAATATTACGGCGATCATTGCTATACTTTTGAAGTAGGCGAAGTTGCTGCTGAAACAAAAAAATTATTACAGGTTACAAAAGAATCATTATATACAGGTATTCGCGAATTTAAAATAGGAAACAGGGTAGAAGACGTAGGTTCTGCTATTCAACGTTATGCCGAAGGTCACGGATATTCAGTAGTTCGCGAATTAGTAGGTCACGGATTGGGTAAAAAAATGCACGAAGGTCCAGAAATGCCGAATTACGGTAAAAAAGGTCGTGGAAAATTGTTTCAAGAAGGAATGACTGTTGCTATTGAACCTATGATTAATATGGGAACCAAAAATATTAAGCAGTTAAAAGACGGTTGGACAATTGTTACACGCGATGGAAAGCCTGCTGCTCATTTTGAACACGATGTTGCTTTGGTTGATGGAAAGCCAGAATTGCTTTCAACATTTGCATATATTTACAAGGCTTTGGGAATTGTATCGAACGAAGAAGACGAGTTTCGTAAGCAGCCTTTAGTTTTATCTTAAATGATTAAAAAAGTTTTTAAAACGATATTAAATACCATACCTCGCCCCATTTTAATTAGGGCGAGTTATTTTGTTAGACCTATTTTGGCTTTGGCTTTAAAGGGAAATTGTTTTACAGACCCTATCGACGGAAAATCGTTTAGAACTTTTCTTCCTTACGGTTATGGAAATCAGCGTAACAACGTTCTTTCGCCAAGTACATTGTCTTTAGAACGCCATCGCTTACTTTGGTTGTATTTAAAAAATGAAACTGATTTTTTTTCAAAAGATTCAAAAGTATTGCATTTTGCTCCAGAACAGGCATTTTACAATCGATTTAAAAAGCAGAAAAATCTAAATTACACCACAACAGATTTAGAATCGCCTTTGGCTGATGTGAAAGCCGATATTTGCAACCTGCCTTTTGAAAGTTATTCATACGATGTTATTTTATGCAATCACGTGTTGGAACATATTCCTGATGATACTAAAGCAATGCAGGAACTGTATCGTGTTTTAAAATCAGGCGGTATGGCAATTTTGCAGATTCCGCAAGATTTATCAAGAGAAAAAACGTTTGAAGATAATTCTATTACCGATAAAAAAGAACGTGCTAAAATTTTCGGACAATATGATCACGTTCGAGTTTATGGCAGAGATTATTTTGATAAATTACGAAGTATTGGTTTCAAAGTCGATGAGGTTGATTACACTGCGAAATTATCAAAAGAAGAAGTAGAAAAATACTGTTTGGCAAAAGGAGAAATTATTCCAGTCTGCTACAAGTAAAGAATAAAAAAAGTCCTGATGCTTTATTGTATCAGGACTTTTATTTTAATGCGCATGTTTTTTCTTTAAAATTCCACCCGCAGTTTCTTTAATAGAACTCGAAAAGATAAATGCTTTTTCGTCGATTTCATGTATCGCATTTTTAAGTTTTCTAACTTCTAAGCGAGTAACAACCGTGTAAACAATATCGGTTTCGGTACTTACTTCAAAACTATCTTTCATAAAACCACGTTCGCCTTTGTAAACGGTAATTCCTTTTCCCATTTGTAATACCAAGAAAGCCTTCACTTCATCACTTTTTGATGATATAATGGTTACTCCGGTAAATTCCTCGAAACCTTCCACAACATAATCAATTGTTTTCGATGCCACAAAATAAGTTAACATAGAATAAAAAGCGGCTTCTAATCCGAAGAAAATTCCGGCAATTAAGAAAATCAAAATATTAATTCCAAGAATAATTTCACTCATTGAAAAACCGACTTTTTTACCTGTGTAAACCGCCAAAACTTCAATTCCGTCTAAAGCAATTCCGCTCTTCATACCAAAACCAACTCCTAATCCAATAAAAAATCCACCGAAAACCGAAACGATCAATTTATCGTGTGAAACTTCAGGAAAAGGAATAAATAGCAAGCAAAGTCCAAGAATTATTACCGAAATGATCGATTTTATCGCGAATGATTTCCCTATTAATTTTCCACCTAAAAGCAAAAATGGAATGTTTAATGCAACAAATATCAAAGCGATATTTATGTTGTATTTTTTGTACAGAAGCAATGCGATACCTGTCACACCACCGTCGAAAAAATGATTGGGAATAAGCAGACTTTTTAATGCGAAACTAATGCAGAGAATACCAAGCAGCATAAAAGCGTAATCTTTAAAACTATCTTTTGATAATATATTTTTCATTTTTTAAGGTTGACTAAAGTAGTTGTGATTTTATATGTCCTAAATTGATTCTCTTTTTCTCGTTTCGTAATCTTTTGGCAGATTCGGTAAAATAACTGTGCTTTTCAAAGAACGAAACCTGAATTTTGTTCCATGCGTTAAGTTCCGATATTTTATTTTCTGCCTTTAGTTCTTCAAAAAGTCCGTTTGATATTTCTTCGAAATCGGTTCTTCCTAAATAATCCAAGTCGGCATCAGCTAAAATCTGTTCCAAATGATTTTTCGGAGTTTGAGGAATTCTCGTTGCCATGATCATTCCTTTTATTTTCTCGATCTGATTAAAACTGTAACCGAAATCCGGTAAATATTCCTCGGCAAATTTGCACGAAATCAATTCATGACCATCGGCTTTTACAATAAAGCCCGAATCATGGAAAAGCGCAGCTACTTTAAGCAATTCGGTATCTTCGGCACTTATTCCTTCTAATTTTGCATAACGCATGGCAGCATCATAAACATCTAAAATATGGCTGATGTTATGGTAATGCAGGTGCTTTGGCAGCTCTTCGGTTAGTTTGTTCAAGATAAATTCTTTTGCCCTTTCTAAATTCACGCTTTTCTCTTTAATTTCTGCAAAGTACATATTTACTTGAGAATCTTCCAATTTTTCGGGACGTAATTCTGTACTAAAATTTTTATGAACCAGCTTATAGGTGTTTTCGCTGATGTTGACTTTTCCAATTGATCCGTTAACTTCCATTTCGGCAGCAAGGTTTACAGCGGTTCCCCAAACATCGTATGAGAATTTTTTTATACCGACAATTCCTGCAACCACTTCGCCGGAATTAATTCCAATACGCATTTCAAAATACTCTTTGCCTTCGCTAATGCGTTTTTGTTTGTATTCTTCCATAAAATCGCGAATTTCCAACGCAGCATAAACCATTTTAATGGCGTGCTTTTCATCTTTTACAGGAAGTCCGCTTACCGCCATATACGCATCTCCAATAGTTTTTATTTTTTCGATACCGTATTTGCTGATAATTCTGTCGAATTCTTTAAAACAATAGTTCAACTCTTCGATCAATTCGGTTGATGATACTTTTTCTGAAAGCTTTGTGAAATCTTTAAAATCGGTAAAAAGAATGGTGACGCTGTCAAAGAATTTCGATTGTGTTTTTCCTTTTTCTTTTAATTCCAAAGCAACTTCTTCCGGTAAAATATTTAAAAGCAACACTTCCGATTTTTGTCGTTCAATTTCTAACGTTTTGTTTTGAAGCTGAATTTCGCTTTTTTGCTTTTCGATTTCTGATTTTCTGTTATCAACCTGAACTTCTAATTCTTTATTGATGTTTTCTATGATGGTTTGCTTTTCTTTTTCTTGATTTAGGTTTTGTTGCGTTAGATCTTCAATTTCGATCACTTTCTGCTCATTTTCATTATTAATGTGAGAAAAATACCAAGCCAAATAAGCCGACATAGAGAAAGGAATACTGAAAATTGATAAGATCATTCCAATAACAATTATAGCAAATGCAATTCCTGTAGCAGTATCATCGTTTTGAAAATGAATACCGTCATCTTTCATAATTACTAATGCAAAAACTACTAACGCAAGAGTAAAAAAGATGGTTAACAAAATACCGCTTGCCAATATACGGGCACCTTTTACTTTTTTTATAATTGCTTTGATTAGTAAAACCGATGCTTCTAAAAACGCATAAGTATAAACTAAAAGAGTAATAAAACCTGCAATGTCTGGATTCCAAAATAAAATTAATAGACCAATAATGGATACTGCTAAAAATATTTTGAACCTTAATTTATTCTTTGCAAACAGCGAATTAACCAATCCGCTTAATGAGAATGCTGATAAATAGGTTAATATAATGAAACTGATCCCTGTGAATTGAATCGCATTCATATTAAAGCCTTTCATGAATAAATAAATCAGTGCAAAAAAGCTTCCGCCCATACTTAAACTAAAAAGGCTGAAATATAAATTGGGAATAAATTCCCTGTAAAATAAAAACAAGATCAGGTGAAAAACCGCAAGCGTAACAAACACCGAACCTATAATTGATAAAATAGTAGTTACATTTTGCATTGCATTGGCTTGTGCTATTGCATTTTCTTGTTTTGTTATTTGTACTTCTAAATCAAGATAATTGGTTGTTGATTTTATCTGTGAATCTTGAAATTCTATTGCAATTGTTTGCTTGCCTGCTTTTGTGAACATGAAATCAACAAAATTACCTTTAATCACAAATCTTTTTATATGTTGTTGTTCTTCTTGATCTTTGGTTTTAAGCTTTCCAAAAGTCTTATAAAATTTTCCGTTAATGTACACAGAATAAACTCCCGGAGCCATTTCTACATTCAAACTTAAAGGAATACCAACCAAAGTAGAATCAATTTCAAAAGTATTTCTTAACCAAGCTTTCCCATTAAAATCTACTTTTTTGCCAATTATTCCTTTTAAAGAATCGTACTTTACTAATGTCCAATCAGCATCATTAAAGTCAGCATTTTTCCACGATTTATTTGTTCCTGTTTTGAATTTCCAGTTATCGGTTATGTTAAAGAAAACGCCGCGTTCAGGGAAAATTTTCTCTGTGTAAAGACTCATTGAATCATTTGTTTGTGAAAACGAAACAAACGATATTAAAAGCAGATATATGTATAATAACTTTTTCATCTTAATTTGTTTTAGTTTCTACAAAATACATTTTTGCCAATCCTTTTCCTTTAATTTCCAGCTCTCCACGATAACTGAAATCGAAATATGATTTTGCCAATTCATAAGTTGTTGATCCAACATTGATCTTTCCGTTTTCACTTTTGGCTTTCATACGGGCAGCGGTGTTTACAGCATCGCCCCAAATATCGTAAGCGAACTTTTTAATACCAACAATTCCAGCAACTACTTCGCCCGAATTAATTCCGATTTTAATTTCAAAATAAGGCTTGTCTGCTTTTCTTCTTTCTTCTTGATAGGTTGTGATAAAATCGCACATTTCTAACGCAACTTCGATCATTTTTTTTGCGTGATTATCATTTATCAACGGAAGCCCGCTTACTGCCATATACGAATAACTGATTGTTTTAATTTTTTCGATCTGATGTTTGGTTGTAATATTGTCAAAAGCTTTGAAACAATGGTTCAGTTCATCTAACAATTCTTGTGAATTTAATCGTTGCGAAACCGAATCTAAATTGGTGAAATCAGAGAATAAAATAGAAACACTGCTGAATTGTTTTACTTTACTTTCGCCACTTTCCTTCAATTCGTCGGCAATATCTTTTGGAAGGATATTTAACAATAAATCTTCCGATTTTTGTTTTTCAGAAAGTAGTTCTATCTGTTGTTTTTCAATTTGTTGTTTCTGGATTTCAATTTCTTTTGTACGTTCTTTTACTTCGGTTTCCAAGAAATTCATTTTGTTTTCTAACAAACCTTTTCGTTCTTTTTCCTGATTTAAAGCTTGTTCAGACAACGAGTTTACTTGTTTTAACTGTACTTTCAGTTTTCTGTTTACCGATGCAAAGTTTGATGCTAAAAACGCAGACATGGCAAAAGGTGTGCTGAAAAAAGAAAGTATCATAAGAATAATAATTATAGAAATTGTAACCGTGTTTAGCTTTTGCATGCCGAACATTATTCCGACAAAAACTCCTAAAATTAATGCGAAAGAAAAACTGCAAACAAGACCAATCGCTATAATCTTTGCTCCGGCTTTTTTATTTATAGCTGCAATTACAACAATAATTATTGCTTCTAACATCGTTGTTGATGTTATAATGGAACATAAAAACATGAAGTTCTTTGAAACTGTAAAAGTTAAAATCAGCGAAACAGCCGCTAAAGTTAAAAGCACATAAAAGAATATTTTATTTTTATTGAAAAGGAAATTTACTGTTGCACTTATGGCTAAACCACCAATTAATGAAAATATTATAGATGATGGCGATGCCATATCTGTAAACTGTACGCCGTCTATACCCGACTTAAATACCGTAGCGTATCCTAACAAAATGCTCAATCCCGAGCAAAAGTTGAAAATACCGAATAACAGGTTGGCTATGAATTTTCGGTAGAAACCAAACAGTATAAAATGAATAACACCTAAGGTAAGAAACATCATTCCTACAGCTGTCATTGCTAACCATAAGTAGTGGTTTACTTCTGTTTTTTCGACATATTTTTCGGTGGTTACCAAAGATAATTTAAAACCGTTGCTACTAAATACCGATTCATTATCAGTGTAAAGAGAATCTTTGTAATGAACAGCGAATACGTGTTCACCTGAAGTCTTGAATGCAATAACAACCGGATGGTTTTTCTCGTTATCGGGATTTGAAATCATTTCAGCTTTCCCAAAAATACCTTTATATTCGCCATCAATATAAACTGTAGCGTCTGCTTTTGAATTAAAAATAAGCGAAATAGGTACATTTACTAAAGAGGAATCTATCTGTATTTTCTGTCTGAACCAAATTTCACCTTTGTATGCCGGATCTTTCATATTAAAAAACACAGCACTCTGTGGTTGCCAGTTTTCATCATTAAAATCAGTGTCTTTCCATGATAAATTGTTGCCAACTTTGGCTTTCCAATCTTTTTTTAGTTTAATTTCCTTTTCAAGATCTTGTAAAGAAAAGACCTTTTTTGCCTGAATATTCTCTTGCGAAAAACAAATATTCACAGCAAGTAATATTAGAAACAGTAGTATTTTTTTCACTTTATGTTTTTTTATTATCTACAAAATACATTTTAATCTTTCCTTTTCCTTTAGCCTCCAATTCCCCCCTGAATTCAAAGTAGAAATCATCTTTAACAAGATTATAAGTTGATTCACTTATATTTACTTTTCCTATTTCGCCATTACTTTCCATTCGTGAAGCCGTATTTACAGCATCGCCCCAAATATCATAAGCAAATTTCTTAATTCCTACGATTCCTGCAACTACTTCTCCAGAATTTATTCCAATACGCATTTCAAAGAAAGATTTGCTTTCACTTTGACGTTTTAATTTATAATCTTCAATAAAATCGCGAATTTCTATAGCTGCTTGAACCATTTTTTGTGCATGATTTCCATATTTGGCGGGTAATCCGCAAACAGCCATATAAGAGTCGCCAATAGTTTTAATTTTTTCAACTCCATGTTTTGCTACAATTTCATCAAAGGCTTTAAAGCAATAATTAAGCTCTTCTATAAGTTCCTTTGAAGGAATTTTTTCTGATAGTTTCGTGAAATCTTTAAAATCGGTAAACATAATCGAAACGCTTTCAAAATGTCGTGCTTCCGATGTACCTTTTTCCTTTAACTCTTTTGCTACTTCCTCAGGTAAAATATTTAAGAGCAAATTATCAGATTTTTGTTTTTCTTCTGATATAATTTTATGATCTTTCTTTTTTTGTGAATAAGCGAAGGCTGCAAAACTTGCCAGAATTACAAAAACCCCAAATCCTATCAAAGCTAAATTTCGTTTGTTTTTTTCTTTAGTTAATTCTTCTCTAGCTAATGCATCTTTAGTCTTTTGTTCTGCGTTTCTGATTTTTTCCTGTTGATCAAACTCAAACTGCATCTGATTTTGAACCAAAAGCTCTCGGTTCTCTATTACTTCTAAACTGTCCTTATAAATAATATGCTGTTTGTAGTATTCTAAAGCTTTGCTTTTATCGGCTTGTAAATCAGAAATCTCAGATAAGTTTAGATAAGTGTTATTCAACATTAAAATATCGTCTTTTTTTATTGCCTTATTTATTACTTTATTTAGGTACTGTTTACTTAATTCTAAAAGCTGGTATTTGTCTTTATATGCGCCTTCATTTGTAGTTTTGTTTATATTTTGAGCTAATTTTAAGTAAGTAGTTCCAATACAGTACTCTTGATCGTCTATTAGTTTATAGGGTTTATTTAATGGGCATTCGTGATATGCTTTTAGATGAAATTCTAATGCTTTTTGGTAGTTTTCTAAATCATAATATATATTTCCAATTCTTGAATATACGGCTTCTTTTACTAAACATTCTTTTATGTTTTTTGTATTTTCAATAGCCAAATTAATATTTTGAGATATTTTTTCAGGTTGATTTAACTTTTGATATACGGTTGATTTACTAATGTATATTAAAGAAATATTATTGTGGTCTTTTAGTTTTAAGAAAAAATCTAAAGCTAAATTATGGTAAGTGAAACTTTTGTCATATTCATTTAATTCGCTGTATATATTAGCAATGTTTGAGAGTAAGTATCCATAATGATGGCTTTTGGTATCGTTATATTGCTTGTGTAATTTAGCAGATTTTTGGTAATGCTCTAATGCTTTTTTAAACTTATTTTGCTTGGCATATAAATTAGCCATTAGGTTGTAAGTATTTACTAATTCAAAACTATTTTCATTGAAAAGATGAGTGAATTTTTTATAATATTCAAGTGCTTGGTTATAATCTTTGGTCTCGCTTTGATAAAAAAAACCAAACTGTAAATACAGATCTGAAAGATATTTTTTGTTATTACTTTTTCTGAAAAAATATTCAGCTTTTAAAAAGTTCTGAATTATTTTCTTGTTATCATTTCTTGTCCAATAATAGAAAGCTTTTTCATAATAACCTTTTCCTAAAACAGTATTATCATTTTTTTTATTACCTAATTCAAGTATTTTATTTATAAAATCTAATTGCTGTAATGTGTCATTTTTTCCTTCGTGGAATGTACTTATATTGGCATAAGCTTCAGCAATAGCTATAGGTTTGTTTAACTTTTCAGCAAGTTTTATAGCATCTTCGTTAAATTCAAAATTTTTTTTATTTGAGTATACAGCATAATCTTTCCCTAAACCTAATGAAATATTAAGTTTTTCAGAATCATTTTTAGCCTTATGAAGTTTTACTTCTAAGGAATCTAACTTTATCTGTATATATTTATCTTGAGAAAAACCAAAGGTTGAAATCAAAAAAACAAATAAAACTATTATTTTTTTCACTTTATGTTTATGAGTTTAAGTATAAAAATCGAATTGTTAAATAAAGTATAAAAATAAGTAAATAACGTGCAACTTTATCGTTTTGAGTGGAAAATATATACTTGAATTTATGATTTAGGTATTTGTTAATATGATTAAAAAATAAAAAAAGATCTTTAATTTTTAAATAAACAAAAAACTCCGATTGAATTTCAATCGGAGTTTTTTGTTGAAGTATTATAAAAACTACTTTTTAGCAGTTTCTGGTTTTAATACCGCAATAACACGGTTTTTAGTAAGATATTTTTTAGCTACTTCCTGAACATCTTTCATAGTTAAAGCTTTTAAGTTCTTTTCGAAATCTAATGCTTTTTCAGGGCTTTCTTGTGTTGTAAAAGCTTCTGTTAAAACACCTAACCAGTAATTATTTTCTTTTAAAGATTTGGTGTAATCTGTCATTTCACCTTCTTTAAATTTATCTAAATCTTTAGCTTCTGGTCCGTTTTGCTGAATTTTTTCAACTTCTTTCAAAGTTAATTCAATTAATTTATCAGCATCTTTTGGATTTGTAGGATACGAAATAGAGAAGTTGTACGATCCGTAAGGCAATTTACTTAAGCTACCTTGAGCACCGGCACCATAAACACCACCTTCTTTTTCACGTAATTCTTCAATTAACTTAATAGTTAAAATTTCACCTAAAGCTTGCATTGCAAGATTTTCTTTTGCAGAGTACGTTGTTTCGCCCGCGTAAGAAATTCTAACGGTAGCTTTATCATCGTTTCCTTTGAAAACCTCTTTTTTATGAACACCATCTTTACCACGGAAACCTGTATCTTTATAAGTTTCTTTACGGTTTAAAGCTGGTAACGAAGCCAAATATTTTTCAGAAAACGTTTTCATTTGTTCGTCTGTAACATTTCCTACAAAGAAAAATTCAAAATCGCTTGCATCGGCAAAACGCTCTTTAAACAAGTCGTATGCTTTTTTGTAATCTGTGTTATCCCAATCTTTTTCAGTAGGAATTGGCGATGAATAACGCGCATTGTGTCCATACATGAAATTTGAAACTTCGATTTGGAAAAATACTTCTGGCATTGCCATAATGTTTGCCATGTAAGATTTTGTTTTGTTCTTTTCAGACTCAAACGCTTTTTCATCGAAATTTAAATCAGTAAAATAAGCATGAACCGATTGGAACAAGAATTCTAAATCTTTAGGTGTTGCATTACCAGAGAAACCTTCGGTTATACCACCAACATATGGTGAAACACGGTACAATTTACCTGTATTGAATTTGGTTAATGCATTTTGATCCATACCTGCAATACCTGCTTGTGGTACAGAGCCTGATGCATGTTGCGTTTTCTTGAAAGTATCGTTGTCTAATAAGTTAGTACCACCAAAACTTCTTGCACCAAATAAAATTTCATCGTTTTTAAAGTCGGTCTTTTTGTAAGTTACTTTAGCACCGTTTGATAACGTTAAAGTTGTTGTTCCTAACTTATCATTTTTAGTTGTATTAGTAACTTTACCTGCTTTAATTTCGTTACGAATTAATGATTCTGCAACAGCAGCATCTTGGTAAGGAGTGATTTCAACTTTTGATACATCTAAAGCTGCTAAAACATCTTTTTCAGTTGGTGTTTTTAAACCTTCTTTTTCAGGTCCGGTTAAAATAATTACACGGTTTTCGTCTTTAATGTACGATTGAATTACGTTGTTAACATCTTTTAATGTAATTGTAGGTAGTAATTCTTTTGCTAATTTGTATTCGTAATCTATTGACGGCATTGCTTCACCTTCTAAAAAGTGACTTTGGTAAATACCTAAATATTTAGACGAGTTGTTTTTATCGCGATCGTTAAATGCTTTTTCGTAATAAGCTAATGTTTCTGTTTTAGCACGATCTAATTCCGATTGTGTAAATCCGAATTTTCTAGCACGCTCGTTTTCAATTGCCAATACTTTTAATGCTTCTAACTGCTTGTCTTCTGCAGTCATTGCTATTGATTGGAACGCTTCTTTACCACGACCTAACATTCCACCATGATAACTGTAACCATAAACAAACGGAGGAGTAGGGCTGTTGGTGTATTCTTCTAAGCGTGAATTTATCATGCTAGAGAATAAATTTTCAACAAAATCGGTTTTATAGTCACCAACTGTTGTAGATGGTTCTGGCGTTCCTTGATCTTTATAGAAAATTTGTACGTTAGAAGATGTTGCTTCTTTATCGGTATTGATAGATACAAAAGTTTCTTTGTGGTTAGGAATTTCAAATTCTTTACGCTCTTTTTGATTTGTAGGATTTTTATATTTACCAAAATGGCTTTTTACTTTAGCTTCCATTTCATCAACATTAATATCACCTACAACAATGATTGCCATTAAGTTAGGGCGGTACCAATCTTTATAAAACTGACGGATTTCTTCTGGTTTGAATGTTTCTAAATTCTCTTTAGTACCAATAGGTAAACGTTTTGCGTATAACGAATTGTGAAGCATTTTTGGTAAATAATTCTTCATCATACGTTCGCCCGAACCTAATCGTGTGCGGTATTCTTCAATAACAACTCCACGCTCATCGTCGATATCTTTTGTTTCTAAATTAGCGTTGAAAGCCCAATCTTCTAAAATTTGGAAACCTTTGTCTAATTTTACAGGATCATCAGACGGAATTGGTAAGAAATAAACCGTTTCGTCAAAACTTGTGTAAGCATTTAAATGCTGACCAAATTTTACACCAATACTTTGTAAGTAATTGATTAATTCGTTTTTAGGGAAGGTTTTAGTACCATTAAAAACCATGTGCTCCATAAAATGCGCCAAACCAACTTGTTTGTCGGTTTCTAAAATAGATCCGGCATTTAAAACCATACGTAAATCTACTTTATTCTCTGGTTTTGCGTTTTTACGGATATAATAAGTTAAACCGTTGTCTAATTTTCCAATGCGAACATCAGGGTCATTTGGTATTTTTTGATTTAAATCTGCAACTTGTGCCCAAATTGATGCAGGTAAGATCAAAAGACCTAAAGTAATTTTTTTTAAGTTCATTTGTGGTGTTTTAAATTTCTCAAAAATATAAACAATTATTTTAAAACAAAATTAGAAAGTAATAAGAAAGTGTTAAAAAACAAAAAGACTTTCATTATTGAAAGTCTTTTTAAGAAAAATGTTATAATAAATTTAAACCGTTAGCAACTAAATGTGCTATTTCGGGTCTGTTTGCTTTTACTTTTAATAAATGATCTAAAGCTTTATTGTAAACAGTCAAATTGTTTTGTTTTGCTAATTCAACGATTTCTAATGTTAGCAACCAATCTTGCGGATGATTTTGGATCAGATCAGATAAAATAACTTCTAAATCTTCGGTTGAATGCTGCTCGCGATAGGTTCTTACTTTTTCGTACAGATTTTCTAAAGCTTCACGTTCGGTAGATTTTGTCGCTTTAATGGTTTTAGTAGTAGGAACGTGCGTGATCATATCAAAACTGTTGATGTCAGCCGGACCCGAAAAAGCTGAAACTATTTTCTTGCCAATAGCCATATCGTACGTTCCCCATTCAGGTTGAAACAAAATAGTAGCATTATGAGTAACGGTACAATTCTTAAAACTGATGATGATAATTTCGCCCTGAAGATTTCTTGAACCTGTGATAATTTCACCAGAAACTTTAATATCTCCTTCAAATTCTAGTTCAATATGCTTGCCTTCATATATATTGTATGCCTGCAAATCGCGTGGACTCATATCTTCTATGGTAAGATTGATGTTTTTTAGACGACCAATCGGGCTTCCAAATCCTTCAGAATGATATTCCGTTCCGTGATTTACCAATTCTTTTTCTCGGTAAGCTAAAGCTGTTTTTCCTGAGGTTTGAATGTAAACCGGCTTTCCTTCATCTTCAATAACATTTGTGAAAACACCCGAAACCTGTAAACCTGTAGATAGCTCGATAGTTCCTAACGCTTTAGAATGAATCAATTTTTTAATTCCGCTTAAGCCACCAGTTCGCAATGCCATTTTATTGGCAAATTCTTCTAAAACCATGCTTAACTCTGCGAAATCTTTTGTTACATATAATTGAGGTTGCGGTTTTGTAATATCGAACCCTTGGTAAGCAGCGTCTATACTATAAGGTAACTTTTCAACTTTATCGGTCATGCACCATTCGCTTTCACCAATTGATGATAACAAACCGGCACCATATATTTTAGGATTTTCAACAGTTCCTATTAAACCGTATTCAACAGTCCACCAATGTAAATTACGAATCAATGCCATTTCCGATGGTTCTGTTGATTTTGCTTGTAAATCTTCAACTTTAGATCGAATTCTAATCAACTCGCTTTCTGGTGTTCCTTCAGCTTCTTCTAAAATAGATAATTCACGGATTGCTTCGTAAATTTCATAGTCGTGTGCAGATGAAATAGCTTTACACCCAATTTCACCAAATCTGCGCAAATATTCTGCGTATTCTGGATTGGCAATAATAGGAGCGTGACCGGCACCTTCGTGGATAATATCCGGAGCGGGTGTGTATTCGATATTTTCTAACTGACGGATATCTGAAGCAATAACCAACACATTATATGCCTGAAACTCCATAAAAGCATTCGGCGGAATAAAACCGTCAACAGCAACTGCAGTCCAACCAATTTCCTTTAAAATACGGTTCATACCATACATACTAGGTATGCTTTCAATAGAAATCCCTGTTTTTTGTAAACCTTCTAAATAAGAAGAATGTGCAACTTTTGATAGATAATCCACATTTTTACGCATTACATAACGCCACACTGCTTGATTTATGGCAGTATAATCTTCATAACTCTGTGGTTTAATAAACTGTTTAAGGTGTTCTGGTAAACGATCAATTAACGGATTGGTTTCAAAATGCTCGTTCATATTTAATTGTTGTTAGTATTTTAATAAGTTTTTGATTTTCAAAAATAGTGCATTTTTATTACTTTTCGATCATTAATCACATATTTGAATTGTGTTAAAAAAAGCATTTTTTTTTGTGAAGTATTGTTTTTTAAAAATTAATACTTAAATTAGCCTTGTAAATTAACAATAAAATAATATAAATCTATTATGAAAAAAGTATTTTTATCTTTAGCAACAATCGCTTTTGTTGCTGCGGGATCTTTAACAGTAACTTCTTGTGGAGGTGATGATTCAGTTGCACCAGGACCAGGACCAGGACCAGGACCAGGAGAAGAATTAACAGAAAATTTTATTCAAGTAAATAATGATCAAGAAGAAATTGCTTTTTCATTATACGCAGTTCATGTTGATGGAGCTGGACAAGATGCGCCTATTAAAGAATATACTTTAGAGGATGGTACAGTTGTAGCTGCTTTTGAATTTATTTCACACAATGGTTCGGCAATTACACCAATTGGTGCAACAAGCACTTGGTCTACTTTATTAACTAAAGTTGATACATCAATTCCAGTAGGTACAACAGGTAGATATGTTTTTCCTTTTACAACTGAAGGATCTACTTTATTAGGTGGTTTTACAACTACTATGAATGATACAGATTATTCATATGGTGCGTCTGCTGAATTTGATGTAACTGAATTAACTTATGCTACAGAAAGTGCAGCAGGAAGTATGACTTATACATTATCTGGAACAGATGCTGATGATACATCTATTACATTAAAAACTAATTTGAAAGGGGCAATTGAAGGTATGTACTCTTTAAACGCAAGTGCTGCTAAAGGATTACAAAGAATTTCACCTAAAGATGCTAAATTAACAGTTAGAAAATCTTTAAACTAATAATTTAAATTTAGTTTATAATAGAGAGGCAATATTTATTGCCTCTCTTTTTTATAAATATGTTGAAATATTATAATCCAGAACGTTTTTTAAGTACTGTCCCTTCTTCAACTGCTTTTTTTCCAGCTTCGTGAATTTCCTCTTTAGTTTTTACAGCTTCTTTTTTTACATCCTCTTTAGCTTTTTCTACTTTCTTTTCTGTATTCTTTACAGTTGTTTTAACAGCATTACCAGCTTTGTTAGCAGCAGCAGTAGCTTCTTGTTTAACTTCCTCTGCAGTAGAAAGTGCTTCACCTTTTAAAGTTGCTAATGCAGATTTTGCATCGTTTAATTTTTTAGTTGCAGCTTGTTTTTCTTCTACAGTTACAGCTTTTTTCAATTCTTCTTCAGCTTCTTTGATTTTAGCTTCTAAAGTAGGTACAGTTTCAGCTACTTCTTCTTTTACAACGTTTAAAGTATCTTCAACTTTTTCTGTAATTGAATCTAATTTGTTCTCTAAATTTTCTTGAGCAGCATCTTTTTTACAAGATGTGAAAACTAATCCACCAATAACTGCTAATGATAAAACGATTTTTTTCATAATAAATATTTATTTAAATTAATTGCAAAATAAAACATTTTTATCGAGTGATTTTTAAAAATCGAAAAAAAACTTTTAAAATTGAACGTTTTATAAATGATTAGTATCTTTACAAGAATCCGAATTTTATCAGCTATGAAAAAAATTGTACTTCTCATTCTATTATATGTATCAATAATTCCTGCGTTTGCTGCTGGTGATCCTTATTATATCAAGTCGGTTTCTTTCAATCAGGGCAATGAATCGCTTATTCCGATTTTTCGTTTGAATGAAACTTTCCGATTTTCGTTTGATGATTTAATGGGTAGCGAAACGGATTATTACTATAAAATTGTGCATTGTACACGTGATTGGAAACAATCGGATTTGAAAGTAACCGAATATTTAAGCGGAATGCAGAATTTACGTATAACTACTTTTGAAACATCGTTCAATACCTTGCAGGCTTTTGTTCATTATAAACTTTCGTTACCAAACCGCGATACTAAATTTATGATTTCGGGAAATTATAAGCTGGAGATTTATAATAATGCAAACGAAAAAGTTATAGAACGTCGGTTTGTTTTGTACGAAGATTTGGCATCGGTTTCTATGGAAATTAAAAAAACTCGAAACTTAAAAGTAGCTGCTGCAAAGCAAAATGTTTATATGACGATCGATTTTGGAACTACCGTACTTCAAAATCCTAAAAAGAATGTAAATGTGGTGCTGTTGCAAAACGGACAATGGTACAATGCGCTTACTGGTTTAAATCCTCAATATGTAATTGGTAATCAGTTTCAATATCAGTACGATGAAGAAACAAACTTTTGGGGAGGAAATGAATTTTTGTTTTTTGACAATAGCGACATTAAGCAGGTAAATAATAATGTAGAGAAAATTACTCGCAGTGATTTGTTCGAAATTACTTTAAGAGAGAAATATCCGCTAAAAGAAAGTAACTTTTATACTTTTTATCAGGATATAAATGGTGGATTTAAAACCCGGAATGTCTTGCGTGAAAATCATAATACCGAAGCCGATTATGCCTGGGTTTACTTTAATTATCATTTAGATAAATTACCATCATCACAAAAATTATACATTGTGGGTATGTTCAATAATTATCAGTTGAACAGCGATTACGAAGTAAAGTTCGATGAAGCTACACAAACCTACACTACCGCATTGCTTTTAAAACAAGGATTTACAAATTACAAATACATTATTGCAAAGGCTGATGGTACAGTTTTAGATGAGTTGAATCCCGATGGAAATTACTTTGAAACAGAAAACCAGTACAATGCATTGGTTTATTATAAGAACGATTCAGATCGTTATGAGAGAATTATTGGTCTTGGTAAAGCCGACAGTAAACTTATTACCAATTAAAAATTTATTTGTAATTTTGAATAAATTCTAAAATATGGTTTCAAAAATCACAAGAGGAATAAAAATTATTGTAAAAGTGCAGTATGTTAAACAAAGTTTGCATTTAAATAATCTTGTGAACTTTTTTAACTACGAAATTAGTATAGAAAACCAAGGTAACGATGTTGTACAGCTTTTACGCAGGTATTGGCTTATAAAAGATTCGTTCAATAATGATGAAGTGGTGGAGGGCGACGGCGTAATTGGTCAAAAACCAATTGTAAATCCAAACGAAACGTTTCAGTACACATCAGGATCGTATATTCAAGGCTTTATAGGCAGTATGCAGGGCTACTTTACCTTTGTTAACTTTAGCACATCGCAAATATTTCATGTAAGAATACCATTGTTTAATATGAGTGTTCCGTATATATTCAACTAAAATAATAAAAACAAATGTCAACAGGATTTTTTAACGTTCCAGTGGCTGTAAACGAGCCGGTTAAAACGTATGCTCCGGGAACTCCAGAGCGCGAACAAGTGCAGCAAGCATTTAAAGAAATGTATCAATCAACGGTTGATATTCCATTATACATTGGTGGAAAAGAAGTAAGAACAGGATCTACCAAAAATCTTTTTCCTCCGTTTGATCACCAACATCATTTAGGAACATACCATACAGCAACACAAGATTTAATTCAAGATGCTATCAACGCAGCTTTAGATGCACGCGTAAAATGGTCGCAAATGGCATGGGAACACCGCGCAGCAATCTTTTTAAAGGCTGCTGAATTAATTGCAGGTCCTTACCGTGCAAAATTAAACGCTGCAACAATGATTGCACAAGGAAAAACGGTTCATCAGGCAGAAATTGATTCGGCTTGTGAATTGATCGATTTCTTACGTTTCAACGTGCAGTATATGACCGAAATATACAAGCAACAGCCTATTTCGGCAAAAGGAATTTGGAATAGAGTAGAGCAACGCCCGTTAGAAGGTTTTGTTTACGCAATTACACCATTTAACTTTACGGCAATTGCTGGTAATTTACCTTCTTGTGTAGCAATGATGGGGAATGTTGTGGTTTGGAAACCGGCTGCAACGCAAATTTATTCGGCAAATGTAATTGTTGAAATCTTCAAAAAAGCAGGTTTGCCAGACGGCGTTATCAACGTAATTTATGGTGATTCTTCTATGATTACCAACACTATTTTAGAATCGGCTGATTTTGCAGGAATTCACTTTACAGGATCAACAGGCGTTTTTAACGATTTCTGGAAAACAATAGGAAACAACATTAGTAAATACAAAACATATCCACGTATTGTTGGAGAAACAGGCGGAAAAGATTTCGTTTGGGCACATCCATCATCGAACGCAAAAGAAGTGGCTACGGCTTTATCTCGTGGAGCTTTTGAATACCAAGGACAAAAATGTTCTGCAGCTTCACGTGCTTATATTCCTGTATCTTTATGGGAAAAAGTTAAAGGTTATGTAATTACAGATTTAAACTCGTTCAAAATGGGATCTCCAGAAGATATGAGCAACTTTATGTCGGCAGTAATTTCAGAAGGATCTTTCGATAAATTAGCAAAAGCAATCGATGCTGCAAAAGCATCAAACGAAGCAGAAGTTATTGTAGGTGGTGGTTACGATAAATCTAAAGGCTGGTTTATTGAGCCAACGGTTATTGTAACAACAAATCCAATGTACGATACAATGGAACGTGAATTGTTTGGTCCGGTTTTAACTGTTTATATTTATGAAGACGATAAATGGGAAGATAGCTTGAAATTGGTTGACAGTACATCTGAATACGCGTTAACCGGAGCAATTTTCTCTGGATGCCGTTATGCAATTGAAACAGCTACAAAAGCGTTGGAAAATGCAGCCGGTAACTTCTATATTAACGATAAGCCGACAGGTGCAGTTGTAGGACAACAACCATTTGGTGGTGCAAGAGGATCGGGAACTAACGACAAAGCAGGTTCTATGATTAACTTGTTACGTTGGGTTTCTCCACGAACTATTAAAGAAACATTTGTACCAGATACAGATTACAGATATCCGTTTTTAGGATAATATCATATAAAAAACCAGCTGAAAAGCTGGTTTTTTGCTAAAGATTTAATCGAGCTTTTGCTATTACAGTTTAAATAGTTCTTAGAATTGTACTTTATTAATGAATATAGTATTAACTTTTTAAATGAAAACAATTATTTACAATATATATTTAGCATTGAATGCATAGTAATCTTTTTATCAATGGAAGAAATAATAAAATATAACGAAAATCTTATTTCAATTAAAGGAACTTTTAATAGACCTTTCTTTTATGAATTGCTTTCGAAGTACTCTTTTAATAAGTATTTTTCTTATATGTATTCGTCGTATAATGAATATTTATTAAGCAAGGACGATTGTAATTATATTGATTTAGATAAAGATGAACAATTTATTTTATTAGATAAATATAATAATAGCGTTGTAGCAGATATATTAGAAGCGTCATTTTGTAACTATCAATTTTTTAAAATTATTTTATCAAATGAAAGCTTAAATCATGATGAAGTTAGGTTAATAAAAGCAGTAAATAATACCTTAAAATTTCATTATGACGTAAATTTCTTTTTTTATAAATCGGTTGAGAATGATGTTTTATGGATATTAAAAGATAAAAATATTGATTTTCCTGAAAATTTATAAAAAATAATATCATAAAAAAACCAGCTGAAAAGCTGGTTTTTTGTTTTTATTTATTTCTGTTGAAAATATACTTCTTCGTAAGGTTGAATTAAAACCCAGCCATCGCCTTGAAACATCATTTGGAATTCTTCGCCGCTGCCGCGTCCTAATAAACTTTTAAACGAAACATTGGTTTTTAATTCGGGCTTTAAATTGCCAGACCATGCAACGGTTGCATTAGGATCGGTAAATACAGGTTCGCCCGGTTTTACCAACAAAGTTAACGGATCGCCGTGTGTAGAAATTGCTACGTGACCATTTCCCGTTAAACGCACCTGGAACAATCCGCCAGACATCATCCCAGCAATGCTTTTAAGCATTGTGATTTCGTTTTTAATGGTTTGATCGTGTGCTAAAATATCGTTTCCGTTTACACAGATCGATTCGCCTTCTAGCTTTAATATCTGTACTTTTTTACCAGAATCGGCAACATACAAACGACCGGTTCCGCTGGCTTTCATTAGTTTTGCACCTTCGCCTGTAAGCGTTTTCTTGATAAGATTCCCTAAACCACCAGAAAGCATACCTTCACGTTCGAATTTAATGTTTCCAACGTATCCAACCATACTTCCGTTTTTGGTCCAAACGAATTGGTTGTTCAAATTGATCTCTAACATTTGAGGTTTTTCTAACTCAAAATAATCGTGTTCTCTTTCGTTTTGTCGTGTTTTTTCAACAAAAGCAGCCAGTGTATACTCGCTCATAGTCTTTTTTATTAATTGATTGTGTATTAAAAATAATAAAAAAATCATTTGAAAAACAAAAAGAGATAACAATTTGTTATCTCTTTTAAAATTAAGTATTTAATGAACGATTAAAGATGGTTGTCTTCGTCTTGCCAATCTCTAATTTCCTGTTCAATGTCTTCTTTTGTTCTGCCGGTTTTTTCTTGAATCTTACCAATGTATTCATCAAATTTACCTTCGGCAAAAGCCTGATCATCATCAAACCATTCTCCGTATTTTTGTTTAACGGATCCTTTGATTTTGTTCCATTTTCCTTCTAATTCTAATCTGTTCATAGCAATATGATTTAAATTAATAATACTAAAGTTAGAAAATGTAATTTAAACGGGCTGTTAAATATATGGTAAATAAAAAACGACCCGAAAGTCGTTTCTTAAAATATAATGAAAAAATTAGTTTTGTTTTTCACCGAATTCGTCAACGAAATTCTCGTTTTCTTCGTAATCGGCAACCATTAATTCTGAATAATCGGCTTTTTTACCTTTTCTGAATCTGCGACCAATTCCATCGAAAATAGCATAAACAACCGGTACAATAATTAAGGTTAAGAATAATGATGATATTAAACCACCAATAATTACAATTGCCAAACCACGGTTAAAATCAGATCCGTCTCCTTGTGCCATTGCAATAGGTAACATACCAATAACCATTGCAATTGTTGTCATTAAGATAGGACGGAAACGAGCGTGGTTGGCTGCTACCAAGGCATCGTACGTGCTGTAACCCAATTCTTTTTTATGGTTGGCAAAGTCCACAAGCATGATGGCATTCTTGGCTACCAGACCAATTAACATAATGATACCCAAAATGGTGAAAATGTTTAATGTTTGGTTGGTTAATGCCATGAATAATAATGCACCAATGAACGATAATGGAATAGAGAACAAAATGATGAACGGTTTAGAGAAACTGTCGTACAAAACAACCATTACTGCGTAAACCAACAAGATCGATGCTAATAAAGCGATTCCTAATGTACCAAAACCTTCGTCTTGGTTTTCTTTGTTACCACCCCATTTAAAGGTTACACCCGGTTTTAATTTTAGTTTAGTAAATTCTGCTTCCCATTCTGTTGCAATGGTTCCTTCTGATTTACCCACAACCTGTGCTTGAATAGAAACCGCTGGCGATTTATCACGACGTTCTAATAACGATGGACCAGAACCGTAAGTAATATCTGCAAACTGCTCTAACATGATTGACTGACCACTGTTGTTGATAAATTTCACTGCTTTAACATCGTCAATAGTACCACGACCAATTTCGTCGTAACGTAAATTAATATCGTATTCTGTATCTTCCGCACGGTATTTCATGTCTGTATTTCCGGCAAATGCTGTCTGCATGGTCATACCCACAGTTGCAACATTTAAACCTAAAGCATTCATTTTATCACGATCTAATTTTACAACAACTTCAGGATTTCCGTCTTCAGATGTTAAACGAACCTCGCGAGAACCTGGAATTTTCTCTAATAAATCGGCTGCTTTACGAGCGTATTCTAAAGCGTCTTCCTGGCTTGATGCAATTACGGTTAACATTAAAGGAGCTTGTTCTGCACCCATAATACCAACTTCAACCGTTTTAACTTTTGCACCCACTAAAACGCCTTCCATTTCGCGTTTTAATTTTGCAGAATATACTTTAGTTGACTCTTTATGCTTGTGACCGTCTTCTAGGTAAATCTGAATTTCAGATTTGTATTTTGTTCCTGAAGTCGTCATCATACCATCAGAAGCCTGACCAACCGTAGTAATCATTTTTTCGATTTCAGGTTTTTTCGATAAGTAAGCTTCAGCTTTTTGTGTTAACAAGTTAGTTTGTTCAATAGAAGCATCTTTAGGTAATTCAAACTGAATTAAAAATTCTTCTTTATCACTGGTAGGGAAGAATCCTCCACCAATATATCCACCAACTGCTAAACCAATCGATGCAAAGAATAATAACAATGTTAATAATAACGTAATGATTTTGTTTTTACGGTTCTTTAAAGACCATTCTAAAATTCCAGAAATTCCGTTTGTAAGTTTAGATAAACCTGCTTCAAATCCATATAAAATCTTTCCGAAAAAAGAATGCTTACTAATGTGAGATACTTTACCAATCCTTGAATATAGCCAAGGAACAACTGTAAAGGAAACAATTAATGACAACATTGTAGCAATTACAACCGTAACACAGAACTGACGTAAAATATCGGAAACCAAACCGCTTGACATTGCAATTGGTAAGAATACCACCACGATTACCAAGGTAATTGCTGTTACGGTAAAACCAATTTCTTTAGCACCATCAAACGCAGCACGTACTTTGTTTTTGCCCATTTCCATGTGGCGGTGAATATTCTCGATAACCACAATAGCATCATCCACCAGAATACCTACTACAAGCGATAAACCTAACAATGTCATTAAGTTTAGCGTGTAGCCTAATAAATTTAAACCAATAAAGGTTGCTACTAACGATAAGGGAATGGCAATGGTTGCAATGGCAGCATCGCGCAAACTGTGTAAAAAGAACAACATGATAAATGCTACCAAGACTACAGCAATAACTAAATCTAACATTACGTGGTCTGCAGCACTAATGGTATAATCGGTAGAATCCGATGCTACACCTACTTGTATGTTTTGTTGCTTATAATCTTCCTGAATTGTTGCAATGGTGTTTTTTACGGCTTCTGAAACTTCCACCGCATTTGCATCAGACTGTTTGAACACCTGCATTAAGATGGTGTTTTTCTGATCGATACGTGCAATCTTTTCTACCTCTTTAATACCGTCTTGTACATCGGCGATATCGCTTAAACGAATTGATGTACCTGTTGGTGTTGTAATTGGCAGGTTACGCATTTGATCTAACGAAGCAAATTTACCAGATAAACGAATGGTTGTTTGATTGCTTTGTGTTTTAATGTTTCCGGTTGGGAAATCCATGTTTGATGAAGCCAAAATCTGTTGAATTTGACTGATTGTTAGTCCGTAACCTGCTAATTTTTCAGGTTTTACACTTACTTGAATTTCACGTTCTTCACCACCAACCAAATCAACTTTAGCTACACCGTTAATACGCGCAAAAACCGGCTGTATTTTTTGGTCTAACAAATTATAAAGTTCTTTTTCTGTAAGGTTTGATGTTACCGAAAGGTTCATAATGGCAACGTCATCTAAAGAGAATTTACTTAAAGACGGCGTTTCGGCATCGTCGGGTAAATCGTTTATTACCGCATTAATCTTTCGTTGGGCATCGGTAAGCAAAAAGTTGACATCGGCACCCGTGTTAAGTGTGATCATTACAACCGATACACTTTCCATAGATTTTGATTCGATCTTTTTAACGTTTTCCAAAGAAGAAACCGCATCTTCAATTACCTTGGTAACCGAAGTTTCTACTTCAGACGGAGCAGCTCCCGGATATATTGTTTGAACCGTAATTACGTTTACGTCGAATTTTGGGATTAATTCGTACCCCATACTAAAGTACGAAGCAATACCCCCAAGTATCAGCATCAAAAATACTACGATGATGATACTGGGTCTTTTTATTGATATTTCAGATATTTTCATTGATAGGTATCCTTAATTATTTAATGATTTCAACGGCTGTTCCGTTAGCTAAATTTATTTGACCAGAAGTGATTACCTGTGCACCTTTTTCGATTCCTGAAATTACTTCGATCATATCGCCAAAAGTTCTACCTGCAACAACTTTAGTTAACACCGCTTTACCGTTTTTATAAACAAAAACCTGGCTGCTGCTAACACTTCCAACAAACGCTGTACGCGGAATGGTTAATACGTTTGCCATTTGGCTGTTTCCAAAATAAGCGTTACCGTACATACCTGCTTTTAAATCGTTTGCAGAATTATTTTGAATTTCTAATTCAACTGGGAAGTTTAAACTTGCATCGGCTTTAGGAGCAATAAATGAAACTTTACCTGTAAATTCTTTATCTGCAACAACCGGTGACTGTACTTTAATAGAATGACCCATTTTTAAAGAACCAACATTTTTCTCGTCAACATTTACCTTTAATTTTAAGGTTGATACATTTACGATTTCGAATAATTCGGTTCCTGGATTTGCGTATGCTCCCGGTTCAACACTCTTTTTATTTACGATACCAGAAAACGATGCTTTAATGTTAACATCGCCAGCTGTAAGTTGCGCACTTTGTAAGTTGTTTTTAGCGTTAACCAATTGCAGTTTCATTTGATCTAACTGTTGTTTTGTAACACCGCCTGTTGCGTAAGCACTTTCAAAACGGGCAACTTCAGCTTTTGCATTGTTATAAACTGCTTGCGCATTGCTAACACCTACATTTTGCTTGTCTGCTTTAATAACTGCCAACGTTTGACCTGCACTAACGTAAGATCCTTCTTTAACCATTACTCGAGAAACAATTCCTGGAGTTTCAGCAGAAATCTTAACCTCTTGCTTTGGAACAAAAACACCGTTTGCAATATATTCACCGCTTACATCATTAAAATCTGCTGTTTCTACACGTACTGCTACTGCAGTGTTTTTTTGAGCCACTACTGCAGTTTCGGCTGCGCTTTTTTCTTGATTTTTATTTAAAACGTACATAATTCCTGCTAAAGCTGCAATTACTACTATTCCTGTTATAATTATTTTTTTCATGTTTAAATGCAATTAGTTTTATTCTTGTGTTAATGATTTTAATTCTCCTTTAGCCTTAATTAATGCTATTTCGGCTACTTTATAATCTAGTAAAGCATTTGTGTGATTGTTCTGTGCATCGGCATATTGTGTTTCTGCATCTAACAAATCAGTTAAGGTTGCTAAACCAAATTTGTAATTGTTTTCTATATTTGTTAATACTTCTTTAGCTAGATTAACATTCTCTTTTTGAACGTTTAATGTGATTAGTGAGTTGTTAATTTGTGTAATGGCATTTTTTAAAGACATATCTAATGCTAAACGTGTATCGCGTTTGTCTGCTTCTAAAAGATCAATCTTGGTTTGAGCTTGTTTAACTTTAGCTTTAACCGATCCACCATTAAAAATAGGAATGCTTAAGTTCAAACCAATTGCTGAAGCTCCAGACCAAGCTGCACCTGGACTTTTTGCAAACCATGGAAAGTCATTTCCAAAACCAACGTAACCGAAATTCGCAGTCATACTTAGGCTTGGATAACTTTCTGCATTTATAGCTTTCTTATTTAAAGCTAATAATTCACCTTGTTTTTCCAACAACTTAATCTCTGTTCTGTTTTCAATGTTTACAGATTCATCTACTAATGCATGTTTTGAAACTTCAAACGTATTATCAGGTAATTCTATATCCTGATTCATATCCATACCTATTAGGTATTTCAAAGCGTTTTCTTGCAACTGTAATGCATTTATTAATTGCTGACGATTACCTTTTAAATTGTTTAGTGTAACATCAATACGGTCTAAATCAATTTTCTTTGCCAAACCGTTGTCGAACAAACTTTTTATAACATCACGAACGCGACTAGTATTTTCAATTGTTTTGTCAACTGTTGTTAATTGCGACTCTGTTTTATAAGCTTCAAAATAACTGTTTGCAACTTTTTCTATAACTTGTTCTTCTGTTAGCTCTGCATTAATTTTATAAAACTCACGTGTAGTTTTTGCTGCTTTCAAACCTGTAAAAACAGCCTGATTAAAGATTTGCTGGTTTAAAGAAACCATTGCACTTGACTGCCAAGGTGTTCCCATTTGTATAACCTGAACTTGATCCCCCATCACTAATGCCATCTGTTGAATTATGGCATTGTATGTTAGGCCTGCGGTCGCAGTAATTTGCGGTAAGGCACTTGCGCGAACTTCATCTATCTGGTATTCGCTGTTTTGTACCTCTAAACGGGCTTTAACGGCTTCGGCTTTATTTTGCAAAGCGTAATTAACCGCATCTTTAAGCGTTAATTGTTCTTGTGCCTGGGCAAAGAATCCTAAAAACGCTAGTAAAATTGAAATTCTATATTTCATTGGTATTTATGATTTTTGTAATAATTGTTCTAATATTTCTAATCCTTTCGGGGTAACTATTCCTCTTAAATGGTATTCCAATAATTTGTAATTCAACTCGTCTATAGATTGGTTACTTTGCAGATTTATAAAAATCTCATCGTTAAAAAACGCTGTAGTACTTGCAAAAAAGATCTTTCCTACAAAATCTATATCTATTTCTTTTCTATAATAACCTTGTTCAACACCATCGCGTAGGTTTCGAAGAATCGTAAAATCGTAATTTTCGTGTTTCTTTCGCTGAATGCGCTCTGCTAATTTTGGATAGTATTTGTTAAACTGATAGATCGTACTTGCCTGAATATTCTGCCCGAACAAATCACCTAAACAGCTTTTCATTTCAAAATGCTCGTGAATTGGTGTTTTACAATTTCCAGCAATGCTCTTCATTTTATCGGTTGCAGATATAAAGACATAATCAACGGTTGCTTTTACCAATTCATCTTTAGCCGAAAAATGCTGATAAATCGTTTTTTTTGATATTCCTAATTCTTTAGCGATATCATCCATAGTAACCGCTTTAAAGCCGTTTTTAATGAATAATTCTAAAGATTTTTTTAATACAGTCTCTTTCATTAAGTCAAAAAGTTTCGGCAAAGGTAAGTAGGAAACTTTAAATACCAAAAAAGTTTCCAAAGTTTTTTTTTTAATTTTATTTACATGATTAATTAGCTTACATTTGTATTCTTGAAACGAAGTTTACACCTTTTATGAATAATTTCATTGAATACAAAAGCGCTGTCGCCGATTATATAAATCAAATTAATTTTAAGAAAGAACCAAAGGAACTTTACGAACCAATAGGGTATATTGCCAATTTGGGAGGTAAACGTTTACGTCCGTTGCTTACCCTTTTTGCAGCCGAGGTTTTTGGGGCACAACCTACCGATGCCATTCATGCAGCAGTTGCTATTGAGTTGTTTCATAATTTTTCGTTGATTCATGACGATATTATGGACGAAGCGCCGTTAAGAAGAGGTAATAAAACCGTTCACGAAAAATGGAATCTGAATACCGGGATTTTATCGGGCGATGCCATGCTGATTTTGGCTTATCAGTATTTCGAGAATTACGAACCTGCTATTTTTAAGGATCTTGCGAAATTGTTCAGTAAAACAGCGTTGGAAGTTTGTGAAGGACAACAGTTAGATATCAATTTCGAAACTCGCAACAATGTTAGTATTCCGGAATACATTAAAATGATTGAATACAAAACGGCGGTTTTAGTAGGTGCTGCTTTAGAAATGGGAGCTATTGTTGCTAAAACTACCGAAAATAACAAAATTGCGATTTATAATTTTGGTCGAGATCTTGGGATTGCGTTTCAGTTGCAAGACGATTATTTAGATGCTTTTGGCGAAACTGCAACATTTGGAAAACAAATTGGCGGCGATATTTTAGAGAATAAAAAAACGTATTTGTATTTAAGATCTTTAGAAAATGCTTCAGCTACCGATAAAACCGAATTACTAAACTGGTTTTTATCAAAAGAAGGGGGACAAGAAAAAATTGAAGCTGTTAAATCGTTATTCGAAAAAACAAATGCTACAAACGATACCCAGCTTTTAATAGAAGAATATACGCAGAAAGCATTATTGCAGTTAGAAACATTAGAAATACCTTATCACTTTAAAGAAGAACTAAAAGAATTCGCTTTATCATTAATGAGCAGAACTGTATAAATAAAAAATCCGAAACAAACGTTTCGGATTTTTTTTTGTCTAACATATATCATTCTAAAAGAAAACGCGGATAAAAGGCATCCAAGCTTGGTTGTAAACCAAATCGTCTTTTTTGTATAAAACATTATAGCGAACACCAATTGTTACATTTTCTGTAGTGTAACCAGCGCCTAAAAACAAAGCGGTGTTCCAAAAATTATCATTAATGGTGTTGATTTTAGAAAAATCAGTATAAATAGTATTGTTCACACGTAATTGTTCCAATTCTGCCGAAAGCTGAATCATTTCTGCCGGACTATAAATTCCTAAAATATTTGCACCATACGATGTACTTTCGTAAAAACCTTTCGATCTTAAATAATTAAACTGCAATCCCAAACCTGCTGAAAATTGTTCGGTAATTGGTTTTAAAGCCATAGGCGAAACCGCAATATTGGTAAATCCGCTACCAAAAGCCAAGCCTAATCCGCCACCAAATTGCATATCGCTAAAAAAAGTAGTGGTACGCGGTTGGTAGGTATCTTGATTTTCTTGTGCAAACGAATTAAATCCAATTAAAAAGCAAGTTGTAAGTGTGTAAAATATTTTTTTCATAAGGGAATCAAATTTTCGCTAAGATATTAATTAAACAGTTAAATGTATCTTAATTGTTAAAATTGTGTGTCAATTAACAATAATGTATCCTACTGCGAATAATGAAAAAATGAATTTAAAAAACACCAATAAACAATAAAGTTCATAAAAATAAAGCGATTAAAAACGGTATCCGTAAAAAACTATTTTATAAGCACATACTGTAAAAATCAAAAATGCAAATTCAAGTAAAAAATAAAGTATAAAACTATTTAAAATGTTGTAATATTAATTGAAACTATTGTATTTTTGTGAAAATTTTTTAACGAAAAAAAGAGTCATTAGACAAATATTATGGATAGGTTTTCCTTTTTAAACGCTGCACATACCTCATTTTTTGCCGATTTATACGATCAGTACCTAACAAGTCCTGATAGTGTTGAACCAAGTTGGAGAAGTTTTTTTCAAGGGTTCGATTTTGCAAATGAGTTCAATGGCGGCCCGGTAGAACAATTATCAAATGCATACCAAGGTTCTGGCGAATCGGCAGTTATCGCTGATTCGGTTAAAAAAGAATTTGCGGTTTTAAAGTTGATCGATGCTTACAGAACGCACGGTCACTTATTAACAAAAACAAATCCCCTAATAGAGAAAACTGGCGAAGCTCCTGATTTTTCTATCGAAAAATTTGGTCTTACACAAGCCGATTTAAACGTTACTTTTGATGCTGCACAAAGCATTCACTTACAAAAAAGTACCTTACAGCAAATTATAGATCATTTACAGAATACCTATTGTACTACTTTGGGTATTGAATATATGTATATCCCGAGCGAAGAAAAAGTTCAGTGGATTTCTAAATACGTTGAATCTAAAATTTCAGATTTAACTACAGATCAGCAGAAACATATATTAGAAAAACTGGTTCAGGCTGCCGCTTTCGAGAATTTCTTTCATACAAAATATGTAGGTCAGAAACGTTTTTCTTTGGAAGGATTAGAAGCTACTATTCCTGCGTTAGATGCTATGATTGAAGCTGCCGGATCAGCTGGTGTAGAAGATGTTGTTATTGGAATGGCACACCGTGGGCGTTTAAATATCTTGGCGAACATTATGCAGAAACCTGCGCAGAATATCTTTACAGAATTCGACGGGAAAGATTATGCAGATGTTGCCGATACGTTTGATGGCGATGTGAAATACCATTTAGGATACACATCTAACCGTGAAACAAAATCAGGAAATAAAGTTACATTAAATTTAGCACCAAATCCATCGCATTTAGAAACCGTTGGTGCGGTTATAGAAGGTGTGGTTCGTGCTAAACAAGATAAATTATACGCAGACGATTTCTCTAAAGTATTGCCAATTGCCTTACATGGAGATGCTGCAGTAGCAGGGCAGGGTATTGTGTACGAAATTGTTCAAATGAGCAAGTTGCGTGCTTACCAAACGGCTGGTACAATTCACGTGGTTTTAAACAATCAAGTTGGTTTTACAACAAGTTATAAAGATGCACGTTCGGGCGTTTATTCTACCGATATTGCTAAAGTTGTTGCAGCGCCTGTTGTACACGTAAATGCAGATGATACCGAAGCGGCGGTTAAAGCAATGTTGTTTGCTTTGGCGTACCGTATGGAATTTAAAGAAGATGTTTTTGTTGATTTGGTAGGATACCGTAAATACGGACATAACGAAGGTGACGAACCACGTTTTACACAGCCAATTTTATACAAATTGATCTCTAAACATCAAAATGCACGTAACATTTACAGCGCTCGATTAATTGAAAATAAAATTATCGACGATGCTTTTGTTGGATCTTTAGAAGATAAATACAAAGAAATTTTAGAAGAAAATCTAACAGCAGCAAAAGCGACAGAAAAAGCAGTGATTATTCCGTTCATGGAAAAAGAATGGGAGGGATACCATATTGCAAATGTTGACCGTATGCTGCAAACGTATGATACCAAAGTATCGCGCGAAATGTTAGACGATGTAGCACCTGTTTTAACAGCATTGCCTACAGATATTAAATTCATCAGCAAAATATCTAAATTAATCAAGGATCGTTATACAATGTATTACGAAACCAACCGTTTAGATTGGGCTATGGGTGAATTATTAGCTTACGGAACGTTGATTTCAGAAGGTTACGATGTTCGTTTTACAGGACAGGATGTACAACGCGGAACGTTTTCGCACCGTCATGCCGTTATTAAAAACGAAGAAACAGAAGAAGAATATGTACCTTTAAACAACATAAAATCACAAAACGGACAAATGCGTATTTATAACTCGCATTTATCAGAATATGCTGTTTTAGGTTTTGAATACGGATATGCTATGGCAAATCCAAAAGCATTAACAATTTGGGAAGCACAGTTCGGAGATTTCTCTAACGGTGCTCAAATTATGATCGACCAATATATCGCAGCTGGCGAAGACAAATGGGGAAGCCAAAACGGTATTGTTATGTTGTTGCCACATGGTTACGAACATCAGGGAGCAGAACATTCATCGGCACGTTTAGAGCGTTACTTACAACTTTGTGCAAACCATAATATGTATGTAGCAAACTGTACAACGCCTGCAAACCATTTCCACATGTTGCGTCGCCAAATGGTTACCGATTTTAGAAAGCCATTGGTAATCATGTCGCCAAAATCATTGTTACGTCATCCAGAAGCTACTTCAACTATCGAAGAATTAACAAACGGATCGTTCCAAACAATTGTTGATGATCCAAAAGTTCAAGATAAATCGGCAGTTAAAACACTGGTTTTTGTTTCAGGTAAATTCTATTACGATTTACAGGCAGAAAAAGAAAATTTAGGCAGAAACGATGTTGCTTTTGTTAGAGTTGAACAATTGTTTCCGTTAGATAACGATAAATTAAAAGAAGTAATTGCTTCTTACCCGAATGTTGAAGATTATGTTTGGGCACAAGAAGAACCTAAAAACATGGGCGCATACGGTTATATGCTAATGAATTTTGATTTGGTTAAATTCCGTTTGGCATCACCAGCAGCCGCAGCCGCACCTGCAGCAGGTTCATCAGTTCGATCTAAAGCAAGATATGCAAAAGCAATTGCTAAAGTATTCGATAAAAATTTATAATTTTAGAAAGTTTTTCAAATAACACAATATTAAATTAATATACTCATGAGTATCTTAGAAATGAAAGTTCCTTCGCCAGGAGAGTCAATCACAGAAGTGGAAATTGCTACTTGGTTAGTAAAAGACGGAGACTATGTAGAGAAAGACCAAGCAATTGCTGAGGTTGATTCTGACAAAGCAACTTTAGAATTACCTGCTGAAGCTAGTGGTATTATTACTTTAAAAGCGGAAGAAGGAGATGCTGTGGCTGTTGGTCAGGTAGTTTGTTTAATCGATACAGGTGCTGCAAAACCATCGGGTAGCGCACCGGCTGCCGAAGCTCCAAAAGCTGAAGAGAAAAAAGAAGAAGTAAAAGCTGCACCGGCGGCTCCTGCGTCTGCACCAGCTGCTACGTATGCAACAGGATCTGCATCGCCCGCTGCCAAAAAAATATTAGACGAGAAAAGCATCGATGCTGCATCTGTTCAAGGTACAGGTAAAGATGGTCGTGTAACTAAAGAAGATGCTTTAAACGCAACACCTTCAATGGGAACACCAACCGGTGGACCTCGTGGAACAGAGCGCAAAAAAATGTCTATGTTACGCAGAAAAGTAGCAGAGCGTTTGGTTGAAGCTAAAAATACAACAGCAATGTTAACTACTTTTAATGAAGTTAACTTAACTGAAGTAAATAAATTACGTACCGAATTTAAAGATGCGTTCAAAGCAAAACATAATGCATCGTTAGGCTTTATGTCGTTCTTTACAAAAGCGGTAACTCGTGCATTGCAGTTATTCCCTGATGTAAACTCAATGATCGATGGTCAAGAGCAGATCAAGTTTGATTTTGCCGATATTTCTATCGCGGTTTCAGGACCAAAAGGATTAATGGTTCCGGTTGTTCGCAATGCAGAATTATTATCTTTCCGTGGTGTTGAAGCTGAAATCAAACGTTTGGCAACAAGAGCTCGTGACGGACAAATTACGGTTGACGAAATGACAGGTGGAACGTTTACAATTACCAATGGTGGTGTATTTGGTTCTATGTTGTCAACTCCAATTATCAACCCACCTCAATCAGGTATTTTAGGAATGCACAATATCATCGAACGTCCAGTTGCAGTTAACGGGCAAGTAGTTATTGCGCCAATGATGTACATTGCATTATCTTATGACCACAGAATTATCGATGGTCGTGAGTCTGTTGGTTTCTTGGTTGCTGTTAAAGAAGCTTTAGAAAATCCAATGGAGTTGTTAATGAACAACGATCCTAAAAAAGCATTGGAATTATAATATTTTATTGTTTTTTATATTGTTAAAAGTCTTTCCAATTGGGAAGACTTTTTTTATTGAAATAATTTATCAAGCACTAAACTGTTTTCATCTGTCATTAATCTTTTTTCGTTAGTAGAAGCATCAAGATAGTTTAATTGCGAACATTCAAAACAAATTTTAAAGATACCTACGATTTTATTCTTCTTTTTTAGGATTAAAAAATCTCGATATATAGGCAAACATTTGGTGTTGTCAATTGTGTTTTGGTTAGATGTTAATACTTTGTGTAATTTTATATAATCAGATTTATCAACTTCAGATCTCACAAATCCAAATTCTGTAAATTGATCAATAATTAAGGTGTCAGAAATATTTTGAATCGCTTCTCCAGATAAAATGTCGCTAATATCCATTTCATTAACTGCTAAAGTATCTAGTTTGTAATGAATTATTTCATCAAACGTAGCAGTTTGTAATTGTTGGTCTTTACAGGATATCAAACAAAAAATCAAAAATAAAAAAGTAAAAATTCTCATAATAAATATAGATACTTTAAAATACTAATTTATAAAAAGTGCTTGTGTTTTCGTAGCTTTGTTTTCTAATTTTAAAAAACATGAGTTCCAAGAAATCAGCTGCAATTGGTTTTATATTCATTACAATGTTAATCGATATTATAGGAATAGGTATTATTATTCCTGTAATTCCCAAACTATTGAAAGAGTTAAATCATTCCGATATTAGCGAAGCTGCACAATTAGGCGGTTGGCTGGCATTTGCCTATGCATTTACGCAGTTTTTGTGTGCGCCGTTAATGGGCAGTTTGTCTGATAAATACGGCAGAAGACCTGTTTTACTGATTTCGTTGCTAGCATTCGCTGTCGATTATTTGGTACTGGCATTAGCACCAAATGTACCTTGGTTATTTGTGGGTAGAATCATTGCAGGTATAACCGGAGCCAGTATTTCTACAGCAATGGCTTATATATCAGATGTTAGTACACCCGAAAATAAAGCCAAGAATTTTGGTTTGGTCGGTGCTGCTTTTGGAATTGGCTTCATCATTGGTCCAGTAATTGGCGGTTTGTTGGGACAGTTTGGTTCACGCGTTCCTTTTTACGCTGCGGCTGCTTTGTGTTTTGTGAATTTTGTGTATGGATATTTTGTTCTGCCCGAATCATTAACTCCTGAAAAACGTAGGATTTTTGAATGGAAAGCTGCAAATCCTATTGGTGCTTTGGCTCGATTAAAGAAATTTCCGAATATTATAGGCTTGGTTTCCGCAATGTTTTTTATGTATTTTGCATCGCACGCTGTAAACGGAAACTGGAGTTTTTATACCATGTACCGATACAATTGGGACGAACGTATGGTAGGTATTTCGCTTGGTGTTGTTGGTCTTTTGGTGGCGTTAGTGCATGGTGTTTTGGTTCGGTTTGTGAATCCACGAATAGGTAACGGGAAAAGTATTTTAATAGGATATTCCATAAACTCCATCGGTTTATTGTTGATTGCTTTTGCTTCGCAAGAATGGATGGTTTTTGTATTCTTGATTCCTTATTGTTTGGGTGGTTTGGCAGGTCCGGCAATTCAGTCGGAAATCACTAATCATGTTCCTGCAAACGAACAAGGGCAAATTCAGGGAACATTGGCAAGTTTAAATAGTGCCACAGCGACTTTTGGACCATTGGTAATGACAAGTATTTTTTATTTCTTTACGCACGATTCGGCTCCGTTTAAATTTCCGGGTGCACCTTTTGTTTTGGCATCAATCTTAATGGTTTGTGCGTTTTTCATGGCTTACAAAGGATTAAAGAAAACACAATCTATATAAAATGAGTAGTTTTTATTATATCGACAGAAGCAACGTTTCGTTTGAAGATTTCATTGCTTCGCCCGAAATTAAAAGTCATTTAATGGCGTTTTTGCACGAGCAGCAGTTTAAGCATTTGTTCGATCAGTATAAAATACCAATTTCGAACAAATTGTTGTTGTATGGCGACAGCGGTACAGGAAAAACCATGACTGCAAAAGTTATTGCCAATCATTTGAATAAAAAACTGATGATTGTGAATTTGGCAACCATTATCTCATCGAAATTGGGCGAAACTGCTAAAAATTTAGATTTGTTGTTTAAGGAATCGCAGTACGAAAGCATGGTTTTGCTTTTGGATGAATTTGATTCGTTAGGACAGATCCGCGATTACGATAATAAAGATAATTCGGAAATGAAACGTGTAGTAAATGCTATTATTCAGTTGATGGATTATTTTCCACAGAAATCGATCTTAATTGCAGCTACAAATCAGGTTCATATGATTGATGAAGCCTTGAAACGCCGTTTTGAATGGCAGGTTTCGTACGAAAAACCTTCGAATGAATTATTAGATGATTTGTACGATACCCTTAAAATTCCGATTCCCGAGAAATATCATCCCCAAAAACGTTTATATCAGGCATCGTATGCACAAGCTAAAGACTATTTTTATAAACAGGTAAAACAAAATATTATAAACGAACAATTGTCTTAAAAATGACAAATACCATAATGGACTGGAAACAGTTACTTTCTTTAAAAAAATTTGGCGATACAAAAGTTCGCGAACGTAAAAACGAAAATCCATCAAGAATTGGTTTTGAAGTAGATTATGATCGAATTATTTTCTCGAACGCATTCCGTAGTTTGCAAGATAAAACACAGGTAATTCCGCTATCAAAAACCGATTTTGTACACACTCGTTTAACGCACAGTTTAGAAGTTTCTGTTGTTGGTCGATCTATCGGTCGGTTGGCAGGTGCACAGATTATCGAAAAATATACCGAATTAACAGATTTAGGTTATACCATTAATGATTTTGGATCCATAGTTGCTGCAGCTTGTTTGTGTCACGATATTGGAAATCCGCCGTTTGGACATTCAGGTGAAAAAGCTATCGGAGATTTTTTCAAGCACGGAGCAGGCGAACATTTTAGATTAGATTTAGAGCCAGCACAATGGCAAGATTTGATTGATTTTGAAGGAAATGCTAACGGATATCATATTTTAACCGATTCACGTCCGGGTGCCGAAGGTGGTTTGCGCATTTCGTATGCAACGTTGGGTGCTTTTATGAAATATCCAAAAGAGAGTTTGCCTAAAAAACCGACAAACGAAATTTCCGATAAAAAATACGGTTTTTTTCAGGCAGATAAATCAAGTTTTTTAGATGTTGCCGATACACTTGGTTTGTTGAAAAGGGAAGGGGAGACGTTGCGTTATTTACGTCATCCGTTAACGTATTTGGTAGAAGCTGCCGATGATATTTGTTACACGATTATTGATTTTGAAGACGGAATTAATTTAGGCTGGATTCCTGAAGAACATGCGTTAGAATTTTTAATAAAGATTGTAAAAAACAACATCAATTCTGTAAAATATGCGCAATTACAAACAAAGGCCGAGCGTGTAAGTTATTTGCGTGCGTTGGCAATTGGCAGTTTAATTAACGATGTGGTACGTGTGTTTATGGAAAACGAAGAAGAAATTTTAAAAGGAAATTTCCCGTTTGCATTAACAGACAAATGTGCATATGTGGCGCAAATGAAAGATATTATCACCATAAGTATTTCTAATGTTTACGAAAGTAAAGAAGTGATAGAAAAAGAAGTGGTTGGTTATAAAGTGCTGCACACATTGCTGGAAAAATTTATTGCTGCAGCCAACAATAAGTTCAACGGTACAGCTACACATTACGATGAACTGATTTTAAAACTCTTGCCTGAACAATATCAAACCGAAAACGAAAGTCTGTATTTACGTTTGTTAAACGTATGTAGATTTATTTCGTTGTTAACAGATGGTAAAGCATTGGAGTTGTATCATTCTATTGTGGGGAGATAACTTACAGATAAGTTTATAAAATAAAAAAAGCATCTCATTGAGATGCTTTTAATTTTTTCAGTCTAAGAAGATTAAGCTTCAAATGGTACAATAGAAACGAAAGATTTGTTATCTCTCTTTTTCACGAATTGTACAACTCCGTCAACTTTAGCATGTAAAGTATGATCTTTCCCCATGTAAACGTTTTCACCTGGGTTATGTTTTGAACCTCTTTGTCTTACAATGATGTTACCAGCAATAGCTGCTTGTCCACCATAAATCTTAACGCCTAAACGTTTCGATTCAGATTCTCTACCATTCTTAGAACTACCGACACCTTTCTTGTGAGCCATGATGTTTGGTTTTTAAAATTGTTAATACTTTCTAGTTACAGATTAAATAGTGATTCCCTCGATTACGATTTGAGTCAATGCTTGTCTGTGACCGTTTTTCTTTTTGTATCCTTTTCTTCTTTTCTTTTTGAAAACGATAACTTTGTCACCTTGAAGGTGCTTTAAAACTTTCGCTCCTACTGAAGCTCCTGTTATAGCTGGGGCGCCTAAAGTTACTGTTCCTGCATTGTCAACTAAAAGAACTTTGTCAAAAGTAACATTTGCTCCTTCTTCAGTTGCCAAACGGTTTACATAAACTTTTTGGTCTTTGCTAACTTTGAATTGTTGCCCTGCTATCTCTACGATTGCGTACATAACAATTAAATTAAGATTAATTTTTAAGACTGCAAATATACAAAAAATATCTAAAAATCAAATGTAAGTACTTCGTTTTTAAAAAATTAATTCGTTCAAATAAAATAATTAAAAAAAATAAGAATATAAATGTAACAAAATCACGAAATTGCGCACTAATTAAAAAATCAAATTAATTTAAATCGAAGTTATGAGAAAATCTCTAACGGCTTTAGCGTCTGCACTTTTACTTAGTAGTGTTGCAGTTGCACAAAAAGTTGAGTTTGAAGAGTATACACTTGACAATGGTTTGCATGTAGTTTTACATCAAGACAAATCGGCGCCAGTTGTAGTTACTTCTGTAATGTACCACGTAGGTGCAAAAGATGAAAACCCAGAGCGTACTGGATTTGCGCACTTTTTTGAACACCTTTTGTTTGAAGGTACAGAAAATATTGAAAGAGGTGAGTGGTTTAAGTTGGTAACTTCTAACGGAGGGCACAATAACGCAAACACTTCAGACGACCGTACGTATTATTATGAAGTATTTCCATCGAACAATTTAGAATTGGCTATCTGGATGGAATCTGACCGTTTATTACAACCAATTATCAACCAAATTGGTGTTGATACGCAAAACGAAGTTGTAAAAGAAGAAAAACGCTTACGTGTAGATAACAGCCCTTACGGAAACTGGATCACAGAAGTTAAGAAAAATCTTTTCAAAAAACACCCTTACCGTTGGGCGCCAATTGGTTCTATGGATCATTTAGATGCTGCTACTTTAGATGAGTTTCAAGCATTCAACAAAAAATTCTATGTTCCAAACAACGCTGTTTTAGTAATTGCTGGTGATATCGAGTTTGCAAAAACTAAAGATTTGATTCAGAAATATTTCGGAGTGATTAAAAAAGGAGCAGCAGTTCCTCGCGTAAACATTCAGGAAGATCCAATCACAAAAACAATTCATGCAACGGCAGAAGATGCTAACATTCAAATTCCAATGTACATTACCGCTTATAGAACACCATCTATGAAAACGCGTGATGCAAGAGTTTTGGATATGATTTCATCTTACCTTTCTGGCGGAAAATCATCGCCAATGCAAAAGAAAATCGTTGACGAAAAGAAAATGGCTTTACAGTTGTTTGCTTTCAACTATGCACAAGAAGATTACGGAATGTACTTAATTGCTGGTTTACCAATGGGTGATACTACGCGTGAGGCATTACAAAAAGAAATTGATGCTGAAATTACAAAATTACAAACCGAGTTAATTTCTGATAGAGATTACCAAAAGTTACAAAACGATTTTGAAAACCGTTACGTAAGCCAAAATTCTGATTTAGAAGGATTGGCAGAGAACTTGGCTTCAAACTACTTATTATATGGCGATATCAATTTAATTAACGAAGAAATCGAAATTTATCGTTCAATTACAAGAGAAGAAATTCGCGATGTTGCTAAAAAGTATTTACAAAGCAATTCTCGTTTATTATTAGATTACGTACCGGCAAAAGAAGATTCAGCTAAATAAGAAAGTAAACAAAATGAAAAAAATATTATTATTCGCATCAGCTTTGTTACTAACTGTTAGTGCCGAAGCTCAAATAAAACGCCCACAACCGCAACCAGGCCCAATGCCTACTGTTAACGTGCAAAAACCACAAGAGTTTACACTTAAAAACGGTTTAAAGGTAATGGTTGTAGAAGATCATAAATTACCACGCGTAAGTTATATGTTAACTATTGATACACCACCTTATGCAGAAGGCGCAAAAGCAGGAGTATCAAGCTTAACAAGTGCAGTTGTTGGTAATGGAACAGCAAAAACATCTAAAGAAAAATTCAATGATGAAATTGATTTCTTAGGAGCAAGTGTTAATTTTTGGAATACAGGAGCATCTGCAAGCGGATTGTCTAAATACAGTTCTCGTTTGTTAGAATTAATGGCAGAAGGATCATTAAGCCCTTTATTCTCTCAAGAAGAATTCGATAAATCAAAACAACAAGCTATTGAAGGATTAAAAGCTGATGAAAAATCGGTTTCTTCTGTAGCTGGTCGTGTAACAAATGCATTGTTGTTCGGTACAAACCATCCAAACGGAGAATTTGTAACAGAGCAAACATTAAACAACGTAACGTTGGCAGATGTTAAACAAAACTATACATCATATTTTGTGCCCGAAACTGCTTACTTGGTAGTTGTTGGTGATGTAAAGTTTAAAGATGTTAAAAAACAAGTTGAGAAATTATTCAAAGACTGGAAAAAAGCATCTGCACCAGTTGCTAAATATGCAGAACCAAACGATGTTGCTAAAACACAAGTTGATTTTGTTGATATGCCAAACGCAGTTCAGTCAGAAATTTCTTTAGTTAATACCGTAAACCTAAAATTAACTGATAAAGATTATTTTGCAGGATTAATTGCAAACCAAATCTTAGGTGGTGGTGGTGAAGGTCGTTTGTTTTTAAACTTACGTGAAGCACACGGATGGACTTACGGAGCTTATTCTTCATTAGGATCAGGTAAATACACATCTAAATTTACTTCATCTGCATCAGTTCGTAACGTTGTTACCGATTCTGCTGTTGTTGAATTTGTAAACGAATTACAAAAAATCAGAACACAACCTGTAACGCAAGCAGAATTAGATCTTGCTAAAGCAAAATACATTGGAAACTTTGTAATGGAAATTCAAAAACCAGGTACAATTGCAAGTTTTGCATTAAGAACAAAAACGCAAAGCTTACCTGCAGATTTCTATGAAAACTACATTAAAAACATTCAGGCAGTGACTGTTGCAGATGTTCAACGTGTAGCAAACAAATTCTTTAAGAAAGACAACCAGCGTATTGTAATTGTTGGTAAAGGTTCAGATGTTGCTGGTACTTTAGATCGTTTAGGATACCCTGTTAATTACTATGACCGTTTTGCAAATCCGGTAGAAAAACCAGTTTTCAAAAAAGCTGCTCCTGCAGGCGTAACTTCTGCAACAGTAATTGAAAACCATGTGAAAGCAATTGGTGGTGAGAAAAAACTGAAAGAAGTTAAGTCTTTAAGCGTTGTTTCTAAAGGATCTATGCAAGGAATGGAATTAACCATGACTCAAAAACAAACCAACAAAGGACAATCTATGATGGTTATAAACGGTATGGGTATGGATTTAATGAAACAAGTAGTAACACCAACTATGGGTTATGCTTCAATGCAAGGTCAAAGAGAAGATTTAAAAGGTGATGCTTTAAAAGATGCTCAAGCTTCTGCTAAAATGTTCGATGAATTAGAAGATTTAAAAAATGCAGCTTCATTCCAGTTAACAGGAATTGAAAATTTTAATGGAGAAGAGGCTTATGTTCTAAAGAAAGATAAAGAAACTGTTTATTACAGTGTTGCTTCTGGATTAAAAATTGCTGCTTCTGAAACAATGGAAGCACAAGGACAAACCATTGAGATGACATCTACTTATTCTGATTACAAAGAAGTAAAAGGAATTAAAGTAGCACATACTAGTTCATTGCCATTAGCACCAGGAATGTCGGTAGAATTCAAAGTTTCTGAAGTTAAAGTAAATGAAGGCGTAACAGACGCAGATTTTAAATAGTATTTTTAGAAAATACTATAAAAAGAAAAACCAGTAGTTTTAAGCTACTGGTTTTTTTTATGAAAACGATTTTTATTAAAAAGGTTTCTGTGCAAATTGTACAGTAATTATTTCACTATCAACAAACCCAGCTCTTTTTGCTTGAACTTTTACGTTGGCAATAGTTGTGTGTGTGTAAGTATCACCATTAATTTTAACACCATCAACATAATAAGTAGCATCAGCTATTGTGCTAGACCCACTCATTGTGGTAAATTTAACGGGTTTATTCAATTCACTAAAGTAAAGATTTTTGTCTTTGATATAAGTTGCATTTGATGTAACTTTTAACTGTTGGCCAACATTTGGATTTGGATTAGGTGTTGGTATTTCTACAACTGCATCATCTCCTGAACATGAAGTAAAACCAATTGTTGAAAAGGAAGCTATTGCGATAAAGAACAAGATCTTTTTCATTGTATTATATATTAGTGGGTTAATTATTAAAATAAAGTTATAAAAATACAAAAATTATTCATTCATCAAAATTTTTATTCTACTTGCAGCAATATAAGATGCAATAATACTTAAAATTAAGATTGTTATGGTAACTATTGCAACGTTTTTCCAACTGAAAACAATTGGGTAAGGAAAATCATCGGCTATTTTTACAAACCCGAAATGTTGTTGTAATAAAGTAATAGTTATTCCCAAGATCAATCCAACAACAACGCCACTAACAGAAAGAATCAAACCTTGATAAAGAAAAATGCGTTTTAGTTTTTTTTGCGAAAAACCAATATCATACAACGTTTTAATATGTGCTTTCTTTTCTAAAATAATCATTATTAAGGCACCGGTTAAGCAAAACAGAGTTACAATAATAATTAACGTAAAAATAAGGTAAATTGCTAAACTTTCGGTTTTCAGCATTTTGTACAGACCTTCATTTAATTGAGATCTGTTTTTGATTATTTCCTTCGGAAAAATATCTTTCAATAAAGAAGTCAATTCTCTTTCCGAAGTTCCGTTTATCAACTTAAATTCAATTTTAGAAAATTCGTTTGCTTTAAAACTCAATAAATCTTTCCCAACATTAATATCGGCATAAATATATTTGTTGTCTGTTTCAATATTGTTCAGGCTGTAAATTCCTGAAGGATACAAAGGCAGTTTAATGTAAGCATCTTCTGGCATCGTAATCATGCCTTTGCCAGGTTTCATGGCTAAAACTTCCAAAAGCTTTTCGTTAGAATACATTCCTGCCGAAAGTTCATTGGCTAAAACGCTACCCATAACAGCATCGTTCGTATTAGGCTGAATCCATTTTCCGTGCAGAATATTTTCTGTAATGGCAACCGTTTTCGGATAATTACTATCAACAGCCTTTAAAATGGCAACAATCTGTTTATCGCCATAAGTAAAAATAACACGGTCTTCAATAATGTTTGAATGATTTGCAATTTTACCTAATGACTTCAGTTTTTCCTGTTGATTCGAAGTTACGGTAATACTTTTTCCTTTTGATGGAAGAATAACCAAATCAGGATCTATTACATTGGTGAACGAAATCAACGAGTTTTCCAAGCCGCTAAAAACCGATAATACCACAAACAAAGCCATACTGCTTACAATGATTCCGATAGCCGAAATGCGCGTAATAATATTTATGGCTTTCGTTTTACTTTTACTGAAAGCGTATCGTTTGGCTATGTAAAAAACGGTATTCAAACTTATTTTTTCTTTCTGCGAGCCAATAACTCACGGTTTTCAATCGGGTTTTCGTCGCCTTTTAAAGCACTGTCAATTTTTTCGATATAATCTAAACTGTCATCAACATAAAAAATTAAATTTGGAACTTTTCGTAACTGATTTTTAACACGCTGCGCCAGATCATGCTTAATTAACGGAGCGTTAGATTTGATGGCTTTTAATAATTCGGCACCTTTTTCGGTAGGAAAAATACTTAAATATACTTTGGCGATAGATAAATCGGTAGTAATATTTACTTTTGAAACCGTTATGATTAAGTTTGAAAGTCCGTTTTTACGAACCTCACCTTGTAATATATCAACCAAGTCAGCTTGCAGTAAAGCCCCCATTTTTTTTTGTCTGTTTGTTTCCATTGTGCAAAAATACGAAATTCATACAGATATATATTTATCTTTACAGAAACAAAATTTTTAGTTTATGATGCGGAAAATTGAACATATTGGTATTGCCGTAAAAAGTTTAGAAGAATCGAATGTTTTATTTGAAAAATTATTGGGACAGCCGGCTTATAAAGAAGAAGAAGTTGTAAGCGAAGGTGTGAAAACATCTTTTTTTATGAACGGACCCAACAAAATTGAACTTTTAGAAGCTACAAATCCTGATTCGCCAATTGCAAAATTTTTAGAAAAAAAAGGCGAAGGAATTCATCACATAGCTTTTGATGTGGAAGATATTTTGGTTGAAATTGAACGACTAAAAAGCGAAGGTTTCACCGTTTTAAACGAAACACCAAAGAAAGGAGCTGATAATAAATTAGTTGCATTTTTGCACCCTAAAACAACAAACGGAGTTTTAATAGAACTGTGTCAGGAAATAAAATAAAAACGCGAAACTACTTGTAAAAATTAAGAATTTAACTTAATATTGCACTCGCTAACGTCAAAGTAGCTGGTCCTATAGCTCAGTTGGTTAGAGCACCTGACTCATAATCAGGTGGTCCCTGGTTCGAGCCCAGGTGGGACCACAACAAACCAAAGTTGTAAAAATATTGGTCCTATAGCTCAGTTGGTTAGAGCAACTGACTCATAATCAGTAGGTCCCTGGTTCGAGCCCAGGTGGGACCACTTTGAAAATAAAGCCTTTACAGAGATGTGAAGGCTTTTTTATTTACTGTAATTTTTTTATATTTCTACATGTAGAAATATTTGTACTAAAATTTCTGTTGATATTACAAAAGTTTACGAATTGTCTTGTTTAAGGAGTAAAAAATAAAGTAGATGAACTTTCTAATGTTGGTATGTAAAATAAGAACAGATTATAAAAACAAAAAAATCCTGAATGTAAATTCAGGATTTTTGTACTCAAGGCGGGACTTGAACCCGCACGAACATTACTGCTCACTGGATTTTAAGTCCAGCGTGTCTACCAATTCCACCACTCAAGCGTAGGTAAAAAAAATCTATTTATAAGTCTTGAATATTATCTTGTACTCAAGGCGGGACTTGAACCCGCACGAGCATTACTGCTCACTGGATTTTAAGTCCAGCGTGTCTACCAATTCCACCACTCAAGCAGATAAATAGATTTTGAGCGAAAAACGGGATTCGAACCCGCGACCTCAACCTTGGCAAGGTTGCGCTCTACCAACTGAGCTATTTTCGCGTAATAATATAAAAAAACGTTAGTACTCAAGGCGGGACTTGAACCCGCACGAGCATTACTGCTCACTGGATTTTAAGTCCAGCGTGTCTACCAATTCCACCACTCAAGCAGTTGTAGTAACGTTGAGCGAAAAACGGGATTCGAACCCGCGACCTCAACCTTGGCAAGGTTGCGCTCTACCAACTGAGCTATTTTCGCATATTATTTTTATGTAAAGAACTAGATTGCAAATTTTAAAAATATTTTCAATATCTGCAAAATAAAAGTACTCAAGGCGGGACTTGAACCCGCACGAACATTACTGCTCACTGGATTTTAAGTCCAGCGTGTCTACCAATTCCACCACTCAAGCGAATCAAAACAAACCATAAGTCTGTATTGCGACTGCAAATATAGAACGATTATTTTATTTTACAAGGGTTTTAAAAAACTAATTTGTAATTATTTTTTAAAGTTTTGATAATGTTTAAACTAGCTTTTACTTTTTTATTATGCTATTACAAATTTATCTTACAAAGAATGTTTAATAAGCAAAAAAGCATTGCAATAGCAATGCTTTTTGTTATCGTAATGGTCTGTTTAAAACCAAATCAATGTATAAGTTTACTCTGTTTTTTAACTGTTTTCTATGAACTACAAAGTCTAAAAAACCGTGTTCTAACAAAAATTCCGATGTTTGAAAACCATCCGGTAAATCTTTACCGGTTGTGTCCTTTACAATACGTGGACCTGCAAAACCGATTAATGCACCAGGTTCTGCAATATTAATATCGCCCAACATTGCGTATGATGCCGTTGTTCCACCAGTTGTTGGATCGGTACATAATGAAATGTAAGGAATTTTAGCATCTGCCAACTGCGCTAATTTTGCCGATGTTTTTGCCATTTGCATTAACGAATATGCTGCTTCCATCATACGTGCACCGCCCGATTTTGAAATCATCATGAACGGAATGTTGTTTTTGATGGAATAATCGATTCCGCGGGCAATTTTTTCACCTACTACAGAGCCCATAGATCCACCGATAAAAGCAAAATCCATACAGGCAACAACTAAATCTGCTCCTTTAGATTTTCCTACCGCAACGCGAACTGCATCTTTTAAATTGGTTTTGTCTTTAGCTTCTTTTAAACGGTCGCTGTACTTTTTGGTATCAACGAATTTTAAAGGATCTTTCGCTGTTATAGAACCAAATAATTCTTTGAACTTATTGTCATCGAATAAAATTTCAAAATATTCTTTACTTCCAATTCTTACGTGGTAATCGTCTTCCGGAGAAATCCATAAGTTTTTAGCCAGCTCTTCCGATTCTATAATTTTTCCCGTTGGCGATTTGTACCATAAACCTTTGGGAGTGTCTTTTTTATCTTCGGTAGGGGTTGTAATTCCTTTTTCTTTTCTTTTAAACCAAGCCATAGTCTTAAATTATGATTTATAAATTACGAATTGTGTATTTAATTGTAATTCGTAATTTTTATAATGTGTTAACGTTGTTTAAATCGGCAAAAGCTTGCTCTAAACGTTTGTTGAATGTTAATTCGCCATCACGCATCCATTTACGTGGATCGTAATATTTTTTGTTAGGAACATCGTCTCCTTCAGGATTTCCAATTTGCGTCATTAAATAATCTTTCTTCGCAAGAATATAATCACGAGCACCTTCGGTAAAAGCAAACTGTAAATCGGTATCGATATTCATTTTAATTACACCATAAGATATTGCTTCGCGAATTTCTTCTAAAGTTGATCCAGATCCACCGTGAAAAACAAAATCTACCGGATTGCTTTTAGTGCTGAATTTATCTTGAACGTATTTTTGTGAATTATCTAAAATTTTCGGAGTTAATTTTACGTTTCCTGGTTTGTAAACACCGTGTACGTTACCAAAAGCAGCTGCAACGGTAAAACGCGGAGATACTTTCATTAATTCTTCGTAAGCGTAAGCCACTTCTTCTGGTTGTGTGTATAGTTTTGATGAATCTACGTGTGAATTATCAACACCATCTTCTTCACCACCTGTAATTCCTAATTCAATTTCTAAAGTCATACCAATTTTGCTCATACGCTCTAGGTATTTTTTTGAAATTTCGATGTTTTCTTCGATTGGTTCCTCTGATAAATCAATCATGTGCGATGAAAACAAAGGCTTACCATTTTCTTTATAGAATTTTTCGCTGGCATCTAACAAACCATCAATCCAAGGTAATAATTTTTTTGCGCAATGATCTGTATGTAAAATTACGGTAGCACCGTATAATTCTGCCAACTCGTGAATTTGTTTTGCACCTGCAATAGATCCTGCAATAGCTGCACGCTCGTTTTCGTTGCTTAACCCTTTTCCTGCCATAAACAAACCACCACCATTAGAAAACTGAATGATAACCGGTGCGTTTAATTTTGCAGCTGTTTCTAATACACCGTTGATAGTACTAGACGATGTTACGTTTACAGCCGGTAAGGCAAAACCTTTTTCTTTTGCGTAATTAAATATTTCCTGAACTTGATCGCCGGTTGCAACACCAGGCTTAATGTTATGTGCCATATTTAGGTTGTGAGTTTTATTTTTAAACTTTGTTTAGCTTACAAAAGTAATAATTTTATTAAAACGGATAATTAATTCCGACATTTAAAACGGTTTTACTTAAATTCCATTCTTTAAACCATTTGCGGTTGGCTTCGTTTGCGGGGTTATAGGTTTTAAAACCTAAATCTAAACGCACGACAAAAAAGCTGAAATCGTAACGAATTCCCAATCCTGTTCCCAACGCAAGGTCTTTTAAAGATTTTAATCCGTTAAAAGTCATTTCTTCATCTGTAATATTGTCTAAAGCATTCCAGATGTTTCCGGCATCGGCAAAAAGTGCCATATTCCAAGGACCCGAAACGTTAAAACGATATTCGGCATTAAATGCAAGTTTCATGTTTGCTTCATTAAAATCTAATGCACCGCCGCTGCGACCAGGTCCTAAACGGTACGATTGCCATGCACGGTTATCGTTAGATCCACCGGCAAAATAACTGCGTGAAAACGGAATGTTATCACTATTGCCATACGGAATGGCAATTCCACCAAAAGCACGTACTGCCAACACATTCTTATTTCCTAAATCAAAATACTTTATAAAATCTACTTCGCCTTTAATATATTGCGAATAAGCTACATCTAAAATGGTGTGCTTGCCGTTAGTGTTTGTTTTGCTGCTTGATTTCGCAAGGGCATTTAAAATGTTTCCTGCTGATTCTACTTTGGTTCTAAATGTAAAGAAATCTTGATCTTTAAGGTTAAAACGGTTAGAGTAGGTGTACACCACATTACTTGCCAAGATAAGGTTGTTTTCCGTTAAACGGTCTTTTCTTTCGTCAATACTTAAAACAGATCTTGTATCCTGCTCATTTGCGTTTGTATTTCCGTTCAATACATCCTGAATAAAGGCATCGGTACTGCCGTTTTCAATAATAAGATTTCCGTTTTCGTCTAAATAATCGGGATTGACATTTGTTCTGTCAGCAATTACATTCAACGTATTATATGAAGATCGATATACCTTAAAGTAATTGCCCGGATTCATGTTGCGGATAAACTGCAGGTTAAAAACATCGAAACTTATGGTGTTTCTTCTTTTGTATGACCAGGAGTAATTATAAATTCCGGTTAGATTCTGCTTATCTAAACCAATATTCTGCTGATTGAAAAAACCTACGCTTAATGTGGTATTTGGAAACGATGTTCGATCTACCAGCTTATCGATAATATTCGGGAAGAACAAAAAGCGCGGAATGGTTAGTTTTACATCGGCACCATATTCTAGAATATCAAAAAAAGTATTGTGATCGCTACGGTATTTTGATGCAGATGAACCAATGTTGCCTCTAAAACTTACATCGAGAATTTCGGCTCCTTTAAAGATGTTTCTAAATACAAAGCCAACACTTCCTTGAATACCAAAATCTTGAATGTTGGAATGGTTTAAATCGATCGACGGATTAAAAGTAATACGCTTTTTAGGATTCAGCGTAATATTTGCAATCAACGATTTTCCCAAACTATCACGCGTGTCGGGAACATATTCAATGGTTGGATAGTTGAAAACCTTTAAGTTACTTAAAGAACGCGATGTAATTAAACGACGAATATCTGAAAAAGAGCCGTCTTCATCGATAAAAACAGCATTTCTCAACACTTTTGGTTTGTAGCTTAACGGACCTTTACTGTAAATATTTAAATTTTTGTATTGAACGGAATCAGTGATGGTTTGAAATTCTGCCGAAGTATTGCTTGTGTATAGATTTACTTTGCTGATTTTATACAGCTTAAAAGGTTCGGTAACCAGCGTATCACCTTGCTTAATATTTTTATTGTCGATATTCAGATAAATATCCGTAGTATGGTTGTTCTTTAAAGTATCGGCTTCATAATTAATATAGGTTTTCTGAAAATCGTAAGCGCCGTTGTTTCTAAAAAAAGTTGTAATACGCTCACGTTCTTCGTCTAATTTTGCAGCGTTGTACTGTTCGCCTTTTTTTACAACGCTTGCACGCGTGTTGGTTTTGTAAAGAGAATCTAATTCGGGCGATTTTACAATTACCGCAATACTGTCATAAACATAAGGTTTTCCTGTATTAATAGTATAATGCGCACTGATTTTTTTATCTTTTAAACTGTCTAATTTGTATGAAATTTTAGTATTGAAATATCCTTGGTTGAAATAATGGTTTTTTAAACGAATAACAGACTTTCGAGTTCTTTCACCATCATAAATAACAGGTGCTTCGCCCAATTCTTTAAGTGTTCTTCCCATTCCCGAAACAAAAAACGATGTTCCCAAACGATCTACCTGCTTTGCAGAAAGCAGTTTAGCCAAAAAGCGTTCGGTATTTTTATGCTTATCTAACCACGCCTGATAGGTAGAATCGGGGTTTACCTTTGCCATATTGTACATGTGCAAACGCAGGCGGTAACCAAGAAAGTTGCTGTTAGGCTGCTGATAAAGCTGTTTAACAATGGCTTCGCTGGTTTCTTTTTTGTTGTTTACTAAAATTTCATTTTCAGTTAGCAGTCGTTCATTAGCTGGTACGCGCTTTGTTAACGAACAAGCTAAAAAGATGCTTGAAATTACAGTAATAAACACTAATTTTGATAAAATATTTCTCAAGGACATAACAATTTCAATTTGTAAAATTACAATTTTTCACGAATGCTTACTAAAAACCAAATCAAATATATAACGCAATTAAAACAAAAAAAATTCCGCGATTTAAATAAAGTTTTTGTTGCCGAAGGATTTAAGGTGATTAACGAACTGCTGAACTCTACTTTGCTGCTAGAACATATCTATATCACCAAGCAGTTAAACTTTACTGTTTCGAAAGAATTTGTGACGGAAATTACCGAAGCCGACCTTAAGAAAATATCGTCTTTAACAACACCTAACGACTGTTTGGCTGTTTTTAAAATGAAAGAAGATAGATTGCCAAAACCCAGCGGATTAAAAATTGCTTTAGACAATGTGCGCGATCCCGGTAATTTAGGAACCATTATTCGTTTATGCGATTGGTTTGGTATTGCCGATTTAGTTTGCAGCAATGAAACGGTTGATGTTTACAACACCAAAGTAGTACAGGCAACCATGGGATCGTTAACGCGTGTAAATATTTTTTATACCAATTTGGCTGATTATTTAAAAGACGCAAACGAACCTGTTTACGGCACTTTTATGGACGGAACCAATATTTACAAAACCGATTTACCAACCAGCGGAATTATTGTAATGGGGAACGAAGCCAACGGAATATCCGCAGAAATTGAAGCTTTATTAACAGCTAAAATAGCCATTCCACGTTTTGGCGATTTACAACAAACCGAAAGTTTAAACGTTGCTACTGCAACTGCTATAATTTTAAGTGAGTTTAAAAGGGGGAATTAGATATTATTGGATTGTCAATTAAAACAAACCTTACAATTGTATTTCGTATATAAAAACTGATTGAGTTTTCTCATTGTAAAAATACATTGACCCTTGATCTGAATCAGTGTTTGATTTATATGCTACAAATTCTTTTGAAGGTTTGAACCATTTTGGAAAATCATTGTTATAAAAGCTCTCGTTTTGATATGTATCAATAACTAATTCATTTTCTTTTGAAAATTTAGTCCACCAATATGAATCAATTTTCAATTCCAAATAGATTATATATTCGTGTGAAAAATGTGAAGATTCCCAATATTTTCCATTAACTACTTCTACTTTAGAATTCATGTCAGATTTATTCCAATATGAATATGCTTCTTTTGAGTTAGTTGTATTTTTCTCAATACAACTTGAAAAAGTGATTAGTAGAAAAAGAATGATAGAAAATTTTAATTTCATTTCTTGTCTAAAAGCTTATAACTAACAACTATTAATGAAACGTAAAGTTTATAAACAAACCGCGTGTTTTCATAGATTCTATATCGCCTGTCCAAGGACTGTTAGGGTTTTTGTCGCGAATTAACTCATCTTGTAAACCAAACACACCGCGAACCGATGGAGTAAATTTAAAATGCTCGAAATAAAAATCGATACCCAAACCTAATTCATAGTTTGCAGTCCATTTTTTCATTCTGAAACGTCCTTGGTAATTATCGTCTTTAGAAGTTTCGTTACTACTTAAATTCAACGATTGCGATATTCCCGTTAAAATGTACGGACGAATATTTCCGGCTCTTAGCGCAGAAAATTTCAATAATACAGGAAAGTGTATGTAGGTTGAAGCTACATCGCGCACACGCTGATCAGGATTTGTAATATGCGGAAAAATAAGGTTACGGCGCGTGTAATATAAACCTGGCTCAAAACGTAAATCCAAATATTCCATTAAACGTAAATTTCCAACCAAACCAACATTAAAACCAGTTGTAGGTTCAACCAGAATTTCGTCGCTTCCGTTTTTTTCGTAGAAACTCTTCTTATAATCAAACTTGAAATTGTACGAGCTAAATCCTAAATAATAACCGTAATGCACACGCTGCTGATCCCATTGTTGCTGGTTGCGGTAAGGGTTTTTTCCAAACATACCCTGTGCAAACGAATTTGCGGTTAAAAGAAAACAAGTAGCAATTAAAAGGTTTTTCATACGATTATTTTGATGCTGAATAAATTGTTGCAACGCCCATTGTTTGCGGATTGTGTTTTACATTTTTAAAGTTCACTTTTTGTAAAATGGCATTTAATTTTTCGCCGTAAGGGAAATTTTTTGCCGATTCTGACAAGTATTCGTACGCTTTTTTATCTTTAGAAAACACTTTGCCCATTAACGGCATAAAGGTTTTCATGTAAAAACTGTATCCTTGTTTAAACGGAAACTTTGTTGGAACCGAGGTTTCTAAGATAACAAAAATTCCGTTAGGTTTTAATACACGCAAAATTTCAGACAAACCTTTTTCAAGATTTTCAAAATTACGTATACCAAAGGCAACGGTAATTGCATCAAAAGTATTGTCTTGAAAAGGTAAATTTTCAGAATCGCCCTGAATCATTTCAATTTTATTCTGCAAGCCTAGTGCATTAACTTTTGTTTTACCAACTTCTAACATTCCTGCCGAAAGATCTAAACCAACAATACGTTTTGCGTTAGATTTTGATAGCAGAATAGCCAAATCGCCCGTTCCTGTTGCAATATCTAAAATAGATTCCGGATTGGTATCAGAAACCATTTTCAATACATTACGTCTCCATCCTTGATCGGTTCCCAGCGAAATCATTCGGTTTAAACTGTCGTAATTACCAGAAATAGTGTCAAACATTTGTTCGACCTGCTGTTTTTTACCAAGGTTAGAATCTTTATAGGGATTGATTTGATCGGCCATTTTAAATTGAAATTTTTACAAATATAATTATAATAAAGATAGTATAGAAGTGTACGAATTTAATTAAGATAAATACATTTGAACTTTCTGTGAACAAAAAATCCCAAAACTTATGTTTTGGGATTTTTGTTTTATCTTATACTAAAAGATTTTTGTTTTTCTGCTGGTAACTGACCAAAACGCTCTTGGCATTCTTTAATCATTGCAATGGCTGCAGCTTTATCGCCAAAACCGTTGATTTCAACTTTCTTGTTTTCTAAATCTTTATATACTTTAAAGAAATGCTCAATTTCTTTGATAAGGTGCTTGTTGATATCACTTAAATCGTTTAATTCGCGCATTAAAGGATCACCGGTTGGTACACAGATAATTTTTTCATCGTTTCCTTTGTCGTCAGCCATATAAAACACACCAATTGGCTTAACTTCCATTAACAAACCTGGAATAGTAGGTTCTGTAGTTAAAACCAAAACATCTAACGGATCGTTGTCTAAAGCCAATGTTTCAGGAATAAAACCGTAATCTGTTGGGTATTTCATTGATGAGAATAATAAACGGTCGAATCTCATCATTTTTAAATCAAAATCGAACTCGTATTTATTTCTGCTTCCTGCAGGAATTTCGATGAATACATCGAATTGTTCAACGTTTGTCATATCTGTATATTTCTTTATTTCAAAATTGGTTGCAAAAGTACGTTAAAATTCAGTTTTTTACAAATTAAAAATGAAAACCGAACACAGCTTTTACACCCATTTTACGAACATCGGGATTTTCAAGATAATTTCCGCGCCAAGTAACATCAATTCTTAAGCATTTAAAAATGTTGCCCACGCCTACAAAATACTCGTAATATACTTTATCGCTTGGTGCAATGTATGGAATATTAGATGCGTTTAATGCTACATTTTCTTTAGAAACATCGCCCCAAACTCCGCGAATTCCGACAAATTCACGTAAGCCTAATTTTCTGATTCCTGGAATTCTAGAGAAAATTCGACCGTTAAAATTGTGTTCTAAATGCAACGCAATATATTCATCTGTAATAAATTCGTAATAATTCATTTGGCTAAACGCGTTGTCTATAATAAAGTATGATTGATTTCCAGGAATCACGCTCATTAAACCCAACGGCACGGTTCCGTATGTTTTACCGGCTTCTAAAGTAGGTGTGAATCTACCAAAACCGCCGACTAATATTGGGTGACGATATAATAGCTGAATCTTTTTATAATCGAAATCGCTGCCCAACATTCCTTTTACACCTAACGAATAATTAAAGAAAACGCGGGCATAATTGTAATCAACATCGGTTCTGTCAACGCCAAAACCAACTGTTTTTCTGCGTGGTGTATAATCAACCGAAAGATTAATTTCAGATTGATTTAAATCGGTTTGAATGTCTCCTGCTTCATCATAATATCCCAAAGAAAAAGTAGGTGATGCCGATTTAAGCGTTTTATAATTGAATGCAGCGGAGAATTTTAAATTCTTTAAAGGTTCAATTTCCAAACCTGCCGATGTTAGATTTATGTTTGATAATTTAGAATTATCGCCACTCGCCAATAATGCACTCGATGCAAAACTTCGACCTAAAACATCGGTAATAGGCGATAGGGTAGCGGCGATTTGTTCAACATCTCTACGGTTTCCAGCGAAGAAAATAAAGCGCGAATCTTTATCAAGCATAAACCTGCCCGAAATACCGTACTTAAATTTATCGTCTTTAAAACCATAAGCGGTGTATCCTTCCAAACGCCACATATCGTTTTGTCCGAAATAGGTTCTACCGCCGGCTCTTAAACGGAAACCTTCAATATCGTTAAATCCAAACGAAGAAAAAATAGGTCCGTAATCAAAATTGCCAATCTGTATGTAATCGCTCGCCAAAATGGTTCCTAAATTCACGTAGGTTTGAAAGCGTTTGTTTTGTTTCAGTTCGCCTAACATGGTGTAAATACCTTTTTCTTCTTCCGATAAAGGTTCAAAACGATATCCTTCCCAAAACTCATCAGGTCGGTTCATTAAGGCTTCGTTATAACTGTTTACTTCGCTTTTATAGAAGTTTACGGGTTTCTTTTTATCGAACTCAAACTGCTTGTAATACGTGGTTCTTTTACCGTACATTCCTTTTGATTTTTCATTCTGGCGGATACTGAAATCGGTCATTAAATGATCTTTCGTAAGCAGGAAAACAGAATCGTTCAAAACATCAAACTCCTGTTCAATATAAATATCGCGCACCCAGTTAATATTGGCATCTTTGCTGATTGCCATATTTATTTTTTTGATTGCCCAAGTACCTTCGTTCACCCAAAAATCGCCCTTAAACGTTAATTCGCCCTTTCTGCGAGGGTAATACACAATGTTGTAACATTTTTTGCCATCAATATCAGCCGTATCGGTCAGCACATAATTATAAACGTTTATTCCGGTACGTGAAAGCGGACTCACAAAATCTTTATCGAACAATTTCAGGTAGTTGTTGTAAATGTCGTATTCAACGTACAAATCTTTAAGGAACGCCATAATGTGCTGGTTGTTCTCGAACCCGGAATTCTTGTTGCCCGAAACAATTTCTTTTTTTAGCTTTGATACATTATCGCCATAAACATTAGATGCCTGTTCGTTTATGAAAATTGGTAGATAGGTTTTTCCGGTAATTTTAGAAGTATCAACTTTATCAAAAATAAATTCCATGCCCTTGAACATTTTGCTTTTCATGTAAGCACTGTCGATAGAATTTAAATCAAATTCAATTTTTTCATATTTCTGATAATTGTACTGATCGAATTTATGCAGACCGTTTTTACGACGGTTCTCCCAGATTTTTCGAAGGATGTCTAACGCAGGATTGTCTTTCTTTGATGTTTTGCCCGTAAATATTTTAATCTCTGAAAGTACTGTGTCTTCTTTTAGTTCGATCTTTAAATCGAGATTTACCGCTTTTGTAAGGGGTAAGAAAACATCGTCGTAGCCGGTAAAAGATATTACCAAGGTATCTTGCTTGCTTGCAGATTCTAGATAAAACTTACCATCTTCATTTGTAATAACGCCCTCTGTAGTGTTTTTAAAGTACACACTTGTGTAAGATAATGGTTGTTGTTTTTCATCGATAACCACACCGCTTACCTTGGTTTGGGCAGCTATTTGTAAGGTTATAAATGTAAAAAGAACGAGTAACAATTTTTTCATAACAAAAAACTCCAACCTTTTGGTTGGAGTTACAAATGTAAATGAAATTTTATTATTTTTTGTACATAACTTTTTTAACAGCTTTTACAACATCTTGTGCATTTGGCAACCATTCTTTTAACAGAACAGGTGAGTAAGGCGCAGGTGTGTCGGCAGTTGTGATACGTTGTACAGGTGCATCTAAATAATCAAAAGCGCGCTCTTGAACCATGTAGGTAATTTCTGAAGCAACCGATGCAAACGGCCAAGCTTCTTCTAAAACAACCAAACGGTTTGTTTTTTGTACCGATTTAATAATTGAATCATAATCCATTGGGCGAACAGTACGCAAATCAATGATTTCACAAGAAATATTTTCTTTAGCCAATTCGTCTGCAGCAATGTAAGCTTCTTTGATAATTTTTCCGAAAGATACAATAGTAACATCGGTCCCTTCGCGTTTAATATCAGCAACGCCTAACGGAATAGTGTATTCGCCTTCAGGAACTTCGCCTTTATCGCCATACATTTGTTCCGATTCCATAAAGATAACAGGATCGTTATCGCGGATTGCAGATTTTAATAATCCTTTTGCATCATAAGGGTTTGATGGAACTACAACTTTTAACCCCGGAGTATTTGCAAACCAGTTTTCAAAAGCTTGTGAGTGCGTAGCACCTAACTGACCAGCCGATGCTGTTGGGCCACGAAAAACGATAGGCATGTTAAACTGACCGCCACTCATTTGACGCATTTTTGCTGCGTTGTTAATAATTTGATCGATACCAACTAAAGAGAAGTTAAACGTCATAAATTCTACAATAGGGCGTAAACCGTTCATAGCCGAACCTGCTGCAATACCTGCAAAACCTAGTTCTGCAATTGGTGTGTCAATAACACGTTTTGCACCAAACTCGTCTAACATTCCTTTACTGGCTTTGTAAGCTCCGTTATATTCGGCAACTTCTTCACCCATTAAATATATTGTATAGTCGCGGCGCATTTCTTCGCTCATTGCTTCGCAAATAGCCTCTCTAAATTGAATTGTTTTCATAATATCATTATTGATAGGTGCACAAAAATATAAAATTATAATTTGTTAGCCTTTATTTTTATGAATAAAAAAATGTTATTGATTTTATAAATGATTTGTGAACAGATTAATTAAAAAAAATCATCCTTAAAAATAAAATATGATTTTAATTTGTAAGATTAATTTTTTGAAATGTTATGGATAAAAAAAGACAATCTTTTTTATTAACAATTATAACAACAATTTTTACCTTATTATGGTTAGCCTTCTTTGTTCTTTCATCATTTAGTAATGTGTTAGACGACCCTGGTGTCGGGTTAACTATATTATTGATGCTTTTTGCCTTTTTTACGTTTATATTTCCGTTTGCAGGTTTGTATTTATGGTATTCAGATAATTTCAGATTAAAATCCAAATACTTAATTGTACTTGTTTTTTCACTAACTCCTTGGTTGATAGTTTTATTAATTTCGGTGAGAAATATGATTCTTGGATGGTTAGTTGGTTGATTTCCGATTTTTACTTTACACCTTTATATATAAATACATCGCCGTTCCATTCGTAGATTAAATTTTTGCTGGTAACATTTTGCTTGTCATCAACCAAAGAAATTTTCAGCGTATTATTCTCCAAGGTAATTAATTCAACCGGACGTTCTGGTCTGTCAACTACGCTGAAAAAATCGTATTCAACCGAAATTTTATCCAATGTGTTGGTTTTTGTTTTAAAAACGGCTGCGCTTTGTAAATTTTCTGTACCAATTTTATAAGCATTAATGTGTTGAACAGAATATTTACTTGAAAGGATGCTGTTTGAAATTACCAAATAAATACTTTCGTTGCTTTTATTTTGAACGGTATAAATCTTTGAAAAATAGGCTTGCGAATCATTCGATGCCAGACTTTCATTAACGGTGATATTTCCATTGGCATCAAACTGATAAATCTGATTAAAAAAACGCATGGTTCCACCCGAATTATTATCCCAGCTGTAAACGCGGAGTTTTTTATCTGCCGATGTTGCCATTTTCAAAGCATTTTCTTTCTGCAATTTTTCAAACGGATAATTCAACGTGCTGTTGTTGTTCTTAATTAAATAGGATAACGAATCGGAAAACTGCTGGCTGCTTGACGCAAGCAAACTGTCGTTTCGCATATTTCCCATTGAGTTGGAAATATTATTATGAATTTTTAGCAATTTGTTTTCTTCTGCCGATAAATCAACAGTGTCGGTTTTTTCAGCGGTTTTATTGTTTTCTGTCGAAGAATTAGTGATGGTTTTAGTTTCGTCTGCTTTTTTGTTGCAGGCAAAAACCAATAAAGTCAGTAATAAATAATAGGTCTTTTTCATAGTTTAAAATCCAAGTTTTTTAAGTTCTTTTTTAATAGCATCGGCAGTTTTAAATTTTGCTTTATGATTTTTATCGTCTTGAAATCCTTCAAAATTCTGATTAAAAATATCGAATTTCGGGTTGCTCAACAAAGTGAATTTTTCAGGAACATTCTTTATCGAAATATCGTCATAAATATAAACGCCGTATTCAGTACCATCGTATAAATATTGTAAACGATGCGTGTTTGCCGTTAAAATAATCAATTCTTTTTGTTTGTCATTATCGGCATTGTCAAAAAATATGCTTAAAATTTTGGTATCCACATTATCATCTTCAAAATGATCAATCAGAATTTTTCTGTCCGTTTTTCCATCGTTCCAAATAAAATAACCATTCACAGCCTGTCTTTCGTAAACAATATCCTTGTATTCGTGCGTAAGATCTTCGGTGTAAAAAACAATAGCAGCTTTTGGAAAATCCCAAACCGATGTTTCTATAACCGCATGAGCCAGACTGCTGTTTTTCGGCATAAACTTTTTAGCAATCGATTTTACATCTGTTTCCTGTGAAAAACCAATGGTTGTTGTTAATAAAAATGCGGTTAAACAAACGTTTTTTAATAAGATCATTCTATAAAAAGTTATTTTTCAGGTATAGTAAAGATAGCCTATTCAGAAGAAGATTAGATAGTAATATTAAAATTTTAAGAAATAATTTATATGCACGCATAGTATTGTTATTTGAAATTTTTTTTATCTTCGTAGCTAATTAAGAATTAATCTAAAAAACGTAAAATAAATGAAAATATTAGTTTGCATCAGCCATGTGCCTGATACTACTGCAAAGATTAACTTCACAAACGGTGATACGGAATTTGATACAAACGGTGTTCAATTTGTAATTAATCCTAATGATGAATTTGGTTTAACACGCGCAATTTGGTTTAAGGAAAAACAAGGAGCTCACGTAACTGTTGTAAACGTTGGTGGAGCCGATACAGAAGCTACTATTCGTAAAGCATTGGCAATTGGTGCCGATGAAGCTATCCGTGTAAATGCAGTTCCAACCGATGGTTTTTCTGTTGCAAAACAGTTGGCAGAAGTTGTAAAAGCAGGTAGTTATGATGTAGTTATTTGTGGAAAAGAATCGTTAGATTATAATGGTGGAATGGTTCCGGGAATGTTGGCATCTTTATTAGGATTTAATTTTGTGAATTCTTGCGTAGGTGTCGAGGTTGATGGATCTAATGCAACTTTGGTTCGTGAGATCGACGGTGGTAAAGAAACATTAACTACTAATTTACCATTGGTAATTGGCGGACAAAAAGGTATTGTTGAAGAAAAAGATTTACGTATTCCAAACATGCGCGGAATTATGACAGCTCGTACTAAAGCATTAAACGTTTTAGAACCGGTTGCTGCAGATGCTAAAACAAAAGCGGTAAAGTTTGAAAAACCTGCACCAAAATCGGCAGTAAAATTAATCAGCCCTGATAATTTAGACGAGTTGATTAACTTATTACACAACGAAGCTAAAGTAATCTAATTCTAAAATCAATTTAAAATTTAAAAAGTATGTCAGTTTTAATATATACAGAGTTTGCAGAAGGTAAATTTAAAAAAGTAGCTTTAGAATTAGCTTCTTATGCAAAAAAAGTAGCAGAATCATTAGGAACAACACTTACGGCAGTTGCAGTTAATGCTGGTGATGTTTCTGAATTAGGAAAATACGGTGTTGATAAAGTACTAAAAGTAACCGATAGTAAATTAGACAAGTTTAACGCAAAAGCGTATGCCGATGTTGTTAAACAAGCAGCACAAAAAGAAGGCGCAAAAGTTGTTGTTTTATCATCAACTACCGATTCTTTATACTTGGCACCAATCGTTGCAGTTGGTTTAGATGCTGGTTATGCATCAAACGTTGTAGCGTTACCAGTTTCAACAAGTCCATTCCAAGTTAAGCGTAATGCTTTTTCTAGCAAAGGATTTAACGTTACAGAATTAACTTCAGACGTGAAAGTAATTGCATTGGCTAAAAACTCATTTGGTTTGGCTGAAGCATCTGGGGCAGCATCGACAGAAGATTTCGCAGTAAGTTTGAACGATGCCGATTTTAATATCCACATTCAAAGTCAGGAAAAAGCATCAGGACAAGTTTCTATTGCCGATGCTGAAATCGTGGTTTCTGGTGGTCGTGGTTTAAAAGGACCTGAAAACTGGGGAATGATCGAAGAATTGGCGAGCGTTTTAGGAGCAGCAACAGCTTGTTCTAAACCGGTTTCGGATTTAGATTGGAGACCTCACTCTGAACACGTTGGTCAAACAGGAAAACCAGTAGCATCAAACTTATATATTGCAGTTGGTATTTCTGGTGCAATTCAGCACATTGCGGGTATCAACGCATCAAAAGTAAAAGTGGTTATCAACACAGATCCAGAAGCGCCTTTCTTTAAAGTTGCCGATTATGGAATTGTTGGTGATGCATTCCAAATTTTACCTGAATTAACAAAAAAGTTAAAAGAATTCAAAGCGAATAACAACTAAGATTTTCTTTAAATATTATATTCAAACAGCCGTTTTTTTACGGCTGTTTTTTTGTTCATATTATTGATTTTGTTATATTTAGGATAAATACTAATTATGTAAAAAAATAAATTTAGAAGATTATAAACAAAAATTTACCGAAGATGATGCAGTAGGCTGGCTGTCGATCGATGAAAAAGTAAATGAAATTTATGGGCAACAAGAACCACAGCATTTTGGCACAATAATAAAGTATATGCTGGGTGGAAAAGATCCGCTTGATGGTATAAGTGTTTATGAAAGTCAAAACCAAGAAGACCATTAACATATTGTTAACATATTGTTTCTTACGGACTTTCGGAATTGTATTATGATGAAGAAAGTGCGGGAAAAGAATTTAGTAAATACGGATTTGAATTTACTTTTAGATTAAAAAAGAAAGAAGGTGACGATTTTAATTGGGCTATGAACCTAATGCAAAATTTAGCACGCTACGTTTTTGAAACAGGAAAATGGTTCGAAGAGTTTCATTTTATTCCCACCAACAGTCCAATTCGTTTAGATTACGATACCAATTTAACAGCAATTGCCTTTGTATTAGATCCGGAACTAGGTAAAATTCAAACTCCACACGGAGAAGTTCAGTTTCTACAGATGATTGGTATTACAACAGAGGAATATGAGCTACTAAAGCAAAATCCTAAACTAGCCGAAACAGAAAAGCTTTTACATCAATTGAAATTAGACAACGCACTTTTGATTACAGATTTAGATAGAAAATAAAAGCAAGCTTTTTCCAATTAAATAACAATTAAAACGTGTCATTCTGAACTTGTTTCAGAATCTCATCTTGTAATTTAAACAATCGTAATTTTTACGGCTGTTTTTGTGTATTTGAAATAAAATAGATTATGATTAAATATTTAAAATTTTTGATGTTGTTTATTTGTATGACTTTCTTATACGGTTGTCCCAATATTGATGACGCTAAATATAAATTTAAAATTAGAAATCAATCAACAGATAGTATTTACTTTTATCAAGCGGAAAATTTTGATTATTTTCCAGAATACTTAAATTCAGGATTTATAATTGCACCTAATAATCAAGTGCCTTCAGCAACAAATTTTAGTTATGGTAAGATATATGTTTGGATATTTGATAAAAACGTTATTGATAATAATGTTTTTAAAGATGTGATAAATAATGATATGTATTTAAAACGGTATGAACTAACTTTAGATGATTTACAACGTATGAATTGGCAAGTTGTCTACGATGAAGATTAATTACTTAAACAGTAAAACAAAACAAAATTATTTTCTATATAAACCCTGTTAAATTTAAAAATGTATCTTTGTTTAATAGCGTTTTTTAGCTATTTTTATCAGCATGAGTTTAGTAAAATTAACAATAAAAGGAATTTCATACAGTCATACGCAAAACGGAGCTTATGCTTTGATTTTGAATGAAGTAGATGGTGATCGTAAACTGCCAATCGTGATAGGTGCGTTTGAAGCACAAGCTATTGCCATTGCCATTGAAGAAGATTTAAAGCCGCCACGTCCGTTAACGCACGATTTGTTTAAAACTTTTTGCGACCGGTTTGATATCGTTGTAAAACAGGTAATCATTCATAAATTGGTAGACGGTGTTTTCTTTTCAAGCATTATCTGCGAACGCGACGGTATCGAGGAAATTATCGATGCACGTACGTCTGATGCCATTTCACTGGCATTGCGTTTTGATGCGCCTATTTTTACCTATCAGAATATATTGGATAAAGCAGGAATTTATCTTCGCGAACAGGAAGAAGCAGATGCAAAAGATGAGGAATATGGTGATGATGACGATGATTTTGATGCAGATGACGACGATGACGACAATGATGAAGAATTAAGCGATGTTATTGATGAATTTCTAAATATTGCTCCTGTAGAAAAAGGCAATGAGTTTGCCGATTATTCGCTTCAGGAATTAAACGATATGTTGGAAATAGCAGTAATGAACGAAGATTACGAAAAAGCAGCTCGTTTACGTGATGAACTTTCAAAAAGAAACCTTTAAAAAATGAAACAGTATTTAGATTTAGTTAAACACGTTTTAAAAGAAGGTGTTCAAAAAGGCGACAGAACAGGTACCGGAACTAAAAGTGTTTTTGGTTACCAAATGCGTTTTGATTTAGCCGAAGGTTTCCCAATGGTTACAACCAAAAAAGTCCATTTAAAATCAATCATTCATGAATTGCTTTGGTTTTTAAAAGGCGATACCAATATAGGTTATTTAAAAGAAAACGGTGTTCGAATTTGGGATGAATGGGCGAATGATAATGGCGATTTAGGCCCAATTTACGGTTATCAGTGGCGTAATTGGAACGGCGAAGAAATAGATCAAATTAAAGAATTAATCGAAACATTAAAGACAAATCCAAACAGCCGTAGAATGTTAATTTCGGCTTGGAATCCTTCTGTTTTGCCCGATACATCTGTTTCTTTTGATGAAAATGTTGCCAACGGAAAAGCAGCTTTGCCTCCGTGTCACGCATTTTTTCAGTTTTATGTTGCCGATGGTAAATTGTCGTGCCAACTGTATCAGCGTTCGGCAGACATCTTTTTGGGCGTTCCGTTCAATATTGCATCTTACGCGCTATTTACTATGATGGTTGCACAGGTTTGCGGTTTAGGTTATGGCGATTTTATCCATACGTTTGGCGATGCGCACATATACAACAATCATTTTGAACAGGTTGAATTGCAGTTGTCAAGAGAACCACGTCCGTTGCCAAAAATGATCTTAAATCCAGAAATAAAAGATATTTTCGATTTTACATTTGAAGATTTTACGTTGGTAGATTACGATCCGCATCCGGCAATTAAAGGTCAGGTTTCAGTATAATGAAGATTAGTTTAGTAGCAGCAATTGCACAAAATAAAGCAATAGGAAAAGACAACGATTTGTTGTGGCATTTACCTGCTGATTTTAAACATTTTAAAGAAACAACAAGCGGACATTTTATTTTAATGGGGCGCAAAACGTTTAAATCTTTTCCTAAACCTTTGCCAAATCGTACACATTTAATTATTACCAGACAGAAAAATTACAATGTTCCGGATGATTGTTTTGCATTTGCTTCGGTAAGCGATGCTTTACAATTTGCAAAACAGCAAAATCAAGAGACTGTTTATGTAATTGGCGGTGGAGAAATTTATAAGGAAACAATCAGTGTTGCTAACGAATTAGTAATTACACATGTAAATGCCGTGTTTGAAGATGCTGATGCCTTTTTTCCTGAAATAGCATCTGATTGGAAAATGATTTCAGAAGAATTTCATAAATCCGACGAAAAAAATAAATTCGATTTTACTATAAAGATTTATCAAAAGTAAAGGATATGTTGTCATTCCGACGTTAGGATGAATCTATTAGAGATTCTTCATTTCACTTTGTTGCATTCAGAATGACAAAATAATATAAAAATGAAAAAATTAACCACAGCTTTTATTGCATTTTTTACTGCATTCTCGGTAAATGCACAAATGGCTGTGTTTAAAAAAGAACTGGTTCGTCCGCCACAATTAACTTATTACGGATTGAATCATTTGGGCGATACTTCATCCATTGTAAGTAACGAAATTGCCAAAGAAACTCTTTTAAAAACATTTACTTTTAAAGATCCGTTTTTAGGAAACATTGCGCAATACGATGAACGAAATCCTTTAAAACAATTGGTTTTTTATAAAAATACGCAACAATTGGTTTTTTTAGACAATCAGTTAAGTGTAAAAGAAAAGATCGTTTTAACAGATCGTTTCTCTGAAATCGATGCCGTTTATGCAGCTTTAACTTCACAGGCTTCCATTTGGATTTTCGATTACGCAAGCAAGCGCTGGTGTATTGTTTCATCGCAGCAAGATCAACCATCGTTCGTCAGCAATCCTATAACAACCTATTCTTTTTTAACAACTTACGGCAATTTTGCTTACTGGCAAAAGGATGATGTTGTGTACGGAATTGATATCTACGGAAAAGTAATTCAAGAACAAAATTTACCTAAAAAAGCACAATTGTTAGCAATTAATGGCGATTTGTTGGTGTATGTATCAAACAATAAATTATTTTTGTTAAACACTAAAAATAAAGAAACAGAAAAATTGGCAGAAGTTCAGTCAACCATTGATTCTGTTATTTTTAACGCAAACAGTTTAAGTGTTTTAACAACAGATAAATTGTATTTATACCATATAAACTAATAAAATATGCAAGTTGCAATTGCCGGAAACATTGGTGCAGGAAAAACTACGTTAACCAGATTATTAGCCAAACATTACAAGTGGGATGCACATTACGAAGATGTAGTTGATAATCCGTATTTAGATGATTTTTATCATTCAATGGATCGTTGGTCGTTTAATTTGCAGATTTACTTCTTAAACAGTCGTTTTCGTCAAGTTTTGGCAATGAAATCGAGCGGAAAAAATACCATTCAAGATCGAACCATTTACGAAGATGCCCATATTTTTGCTCCGAACTTACACGCAATGGGGTTGATGTCTAACCGTGATTTCAATAATTATAAACAGTTATTTGAATTGATGGAAGATTTGGTTGGTGCACCTGATTTGTTGATTTATTTAAGAAGCTCGATTCCGAATTTAGTAGGACAGATTCATAAACGTGGACGTGAATACGAAAATTCTATATCGATTGATTATTTGAATAAACTGAACGAACGTTACGAAGAATGGATCAAAAGCTATACAAAAGGTAAGTTGTTGATTATAGATGTTGATCCTATTAATTTTGTTGATAATCCTGAAGATTTAGGACAAGTTATCAACCGAATTGATGCCGAAATTAACGGTTTGTTTTAATATGAACAGGCTTTTAAGTTTGCGGTTTATAATTTGTAATCTGTTTTTTCTGGTTGCTTGTTTTTCAGCAATTGGTCAGGAAAACTGGAGCGCATCGTTACAAACCTATCAAGGTGCTATTTTACCGCACAGCGAAAATATTGCCCATTTAATAACCAATAAACCTACAGGTTTTCTGTTTTCGGTAAACCATAAAGTCGATGGATCTAAAGAGTGGCATCATACCTACCGTTTTCCCGAAGTCGGTTTTTCTTTTCATACACAAAACAATCACAACGAAACTTTGGGCGATTTGTACGGCTTGTATGCACATTATAATTTTTACTTTTTAAATAGACGATTACAGTTTCGTGTAGGGCAGGGAGTTTCTTACGCAACGAATCCATTTGATAAAGAAACTAATTTTCGAAATGTAGCTTACGGATCTAAATTTATGCCATCCACGTATTTTATGTTGGGGTATGATCAACCTAGAATCTGGCAAAATATCGGGATAAATGCAGGATTGCTGTTTGTGCATCATTCAAATGCCACCATAAAAGCGCCAAATACAAGTACTAATACGTTGGGAGTGAATGTTGGTTTAACCTATCATTTTTCTGATGAAGATCAAACAGGTAAAGCCAATTCTTATGTAGATTATCCGCAGCAAATTCGATACAACCTTTTGTTCAGAACAGGCGTTAACGAAAGTCATATCATCGGAATGGGACAAAAACCGTTCTATCATATTACCGCAATTGTAGAAAAACCTTTGAATAATTATGGAGCGGCACAGTTAGGAGCCGAAGTTTTCCTGTCGAATTCATTAAAAGAGCTTATTCCGTTTTTGGCGACTTCATTTCCCGAAGAAGGAATGGATAAAAATACCGATTGGAAACGTGTGGGCGTTTTTGTAGGCTACGAATGGTATCTGAACAAACTAACCGCCGAAGGAAATATTGGTTATTACGTCCATGATGAATATAAGAAAAACGGATCGCTTTACCAACGTTTAGGCTTGCGTTATTATGTAACTCCGAATGTTTTTGGAGTGATGTCGTTAAAAACGCATTTTGCTAAAGCAGAAGCTTTTGAAGTTGGTGTTGGATATAAGTTGTAGATTGTATGTTTTAAGTTATAAGTTTGTCATTCTGAAAGAAACGAAGTGGATTGAAGAATCTCTAATAGATTCCTCCTTCGTCGGAATGACAAATTGTGATATATATTCAGAAGAAAATCTGTGCATCAGTGGTTAAAAAATAGAGTTATGAAAAAAAGTATCGTTTTATTGTTGTTGATAATTGCCGGATGCGCTGGTGAAGATGCTTGTTTTTCAAAAAAAGGAGATGCCGTTTCACAAGAACATCAGTTATCAGGATTTCATACCGTTGATATTCCCATGAATGTTTCAGCAGAAATTATTCCGAGCACCACTTTTAAAATGGAAATTCAATCGTTTGAAAATAGAATTGAAGCAATTTCATTTGAAGTTAAAGATTCAATCCTTACAATAAAAAACGAAATTTCGTGCCAAATGCTTAAAAGTCATGAAATCGCGGTTTTAAAAATTTATACTCCAAATTTAAAAAGAATCCATTCTCGTACGCAGTTTAATGTAGTTTCAAATGATACGTTACGTTATCCGAATTTATATCTGCTAACAAGTATTCCGAACGAAGAAAGTGCATCGACCAACTTTAATTTAAAACTAAACAACAATTCGGTAACGGTAGAAGATAACCAGGTAGGAAGCTTTATTTTAAAAGGAAAAACCAATGTTTTGGATGTAAAATTATACGGAGCTAATGGCTCGGTTGATGCTAAATTATTAAAGGCTAAAACAGTTTTGTCTTATCACCGAAGTAACCAAAATATTCATGTGTTTGCAAAAAATAAATTAGAAGGCGTTATTGCATCTGTCGGAAATATTTATGTGTACAACAAACCCGATACCGTAAAAATTGAACGTTTATATACTGGAAATGTTGTTTATAAATAGTTTTTAGTTATAAGTTTTAGGTTGTAAGTTTAGTCATAGAACCTAAAACTTATAACATAGAACACTATAACGTTTTCTCTCTAAAAATAGTTTCCAGATTTTTATTTTTAAGCTGCATAGATAAAATCTTAACATCTAATTCTTTAGCAAAATCAAAAAGGGCAGGGCGCATGTCTGCATCTGCATTAAAAATAAGTTCCCACTGCATATCGTGTATGTTGTGAAACGATTTTAAGTTAGGCAAACGCTTAATAAATTCTTCTTCAATTTTAACATCGAACTCAATTTCAATTACCTGATCGTTTTCATTGCTAAACATCTGTTGCAATTTGTTATCGGCAACAATAACTCCGCTTTTAATAATAATCACTCGGTCGCAGATTGCTTCCACTTCCTGCATAATGTGTGTCGATAAAAAAACGGTTTTGTCTTTACCAATATTTTTTATCAAATCACGAATTTCAGTCAGCTGGTTCGGGTCCAATCCTGTAGTAGGTTCATCTAAAATCAACACTTCCGGATCATGCAGTAAAGCTGTTGCCAAACCAACACGCTGACGGTATCCTTTAGATAATTGCCCGATTTTTTTATGAGCTTCGGGCGATAAACCTGTAAGCTGAATCACTTCGTCAATACGTTTTTTGTCAACCTTATAAACATCGGCATTAAATGCCAAATATTCGCGAACGTACAAATCTAAATAAAGCGGGTTGTGTTCGGGCAAATAACCAATAGATTTCTGAACTTCTTTCGGGTGCGTATTCACATTAAAACCATTTACAATTGCGGTGCCGTTGTCAGCTTCAATATAGGTGGTTAAAATTTTCATTAATGTAGATTTTCCGGCACCATTCGGACCCAGAAAACCGACAATTTCCCCTTTGTTAATTTTAAAATCAATGGTGTCTAACGCCTTTTGCGTTCCGTAATTTTTAGAGATATTTTGTACTTCTATCGACATAGAATTTCTTGTTTTACACAAAAGTAAGTATTTTTTATATTAGTTGGCTATATCTGTAAAACTATACCGTATTTTACTGAAATATCTGTAAATTTGCGGTATGACGAAAGTAAGTGAAAAAGCTTTGTGGTTTAAGCAATTATCGGGTAACAAACCTTTGATAATCGCGGGTCCGTGCAGTGCCGAAACTCCTGATCAGGTGTTGGAAATTGCGCACGGAATTAAAGATCAGGCAACCATTTATCGTGCAGGAATCTGGAAACCAAGAACACGTCCGGGTGGTTTTGAAGGTGTTGGCACTATCGGCTTAAAATGGTTGCAACAAGTGAAGGCAGAAACAGGTATGCTTTTGGCTACCGAAGTTGCTACTGCAGAACATGTGGAGTTGGCTTTAGCACACGATATCGATGTTTTGTGGATTGGCGCACGTACAACCGTGAACCCTTTTGCTGTTCAGGAAATTGCCGATGCGTTGAAAGGAACCGATAAAATTGTTTTTATAAAGAATCCGGTAAACCCTGATTTAAGCTTGTGGATTGGTGGTTTTGAACGTTTGCAGAATGCAGGAATCGAGAAGTTAGGATTTATTCACCGTGGATTTTCAAGCTACGAAAAAATAAAATATCGTAATAAACCCGAATGGCAGATTCCGATTGATTTGCAGATTCGTTTTCCGGAAATTCCGCTGATTAATGATCCGTCACACATAACGGGAAATCGAGAATTGATTCAACAAGTGGCTCAAAAAGCGCTGGATCTAAATTTCGACGGTTTGATGATTGAAACTCATTGCACGCCCGATTTGGCTTGGAGCGATGCTGCACAACAGGTAACACCGAATCAATTACAGGAAATCTTATCGAATCTGGTATTGCGCGATTCGTTGAATTTAGAAGATTCGTATGTACACGAAATGAACATGTTTCGAACAAGAATCGACGAAATTGATACACAGATTTTAAAATTATTGAAAGACCGTATGCAGATTGCCGATGAGATTGGTTTGCTTAAAAAAGCTAAAAACGTAGCTGTTTTACAACCCGAACGTTGGCAGGAAGTTCTTATAAAAATGCGCCGCGAAGGCAAAGAAAATAAATTGGGCGAAGCTTTTATTACATCGTTATTCAAGGCAATTCACGATGAAAGTATCACAAGACAAGACCATATAATCAACAGAAAATAAAAGTGAATGACAGGAATTGTTTATAAATCTACAGGAAGCTGGTACACCGTAAAAGCTGATACAAACGAGTTTTTTGAGTGTAGAATTAAAGGGAAATTCAGAATGAAGGGTATTAAAAGTACCAACCCAATTGCCGTTGGCGATAAGGTAGATTTTGATCTGGATACCACTGCAGATGTAGTTACGGGTGTTATCACCAACATTCACGAACGCAAAAATTATTTAATTCGCAAATCGGTAAATCTGTCCAAACAGGTGCATATTATTGCTGCAAACGTAGATATTTTGTTTATTTTGGTAACTATTGATAATCCGGTTACCACCACAAGTTTTATTGATCGATTGCTGGTAACTGCCGAAGCGTATGGAATTGAAGCCATTTTGGTTTTTAATAAGGTAGATACTTTTTCTGAAGAAACATTAGACGATCAACTGTTCTTACAATATACGTACGATAAAATTGGCTACAAATGTTTGCGTGTTTCTGCCGCTACCGGTAAAGGATTAGATGCGTTAAAAGAAACCATGACTAATAAAGTATCCATGTTTACCGGGCATTCGGGTGTTGGAAAATCAACATTGGTTAATGCTTTAGAACCTGGTTTGAATTTAAAGACCAAGGAAATATCAGAACAACATCAGCAAGGACAACACACCACGACTTTTGCCGAAATGTACGATTTAAGTTTTGATGCCAAAATTATTGATACACCGGGGATTCGTGGTTTTGGGATTGTTGATATGGAACCACAGGAAATTGGTAATTATTTTCCGGAATTTTTCAAGCTGAAAGATCAATGCAAATTCAATAACTGTCTGCATCGCGAAGAACCACATTGTGCGGTTAAAGATGCATTAGATGACGATGAAATTTCATGGTCGCGCTACAAAAGTTATACGCAGATGTTAGATGGCGACGAAGAAAATTACCGCGCAGATACTTACGGAAACGGTAAAAATCCCGACGCATAAATGAAAGCAGTAATACAGCGCGTTTCGCAAGCATCGGTAACAATAAACCACAAAAAAGTAGCAGATATTGGTTTAGGATTACTGATTTTAGTAGGAATTGAAGATGCTGATTCCACCGAAGATATTGATTGGTTAACCGCAAAAATTTCGCAACTCCGAATTTTTAATGATGAAAATGAAGTCATGAATAAATCGGTTCAAGATGTAAATGGCGATATCATTGTAGTGAGTCAGTTTACGTTGCATGCATCAACCAAAAAAGGAAACAGACCGTCTTATCTAAAAGCATCAAAACCAGATATTGCCATTCCGTTATACGAAGCTTTTGTTGCATCAATGGAAAAATCAATAGGAAAAAAAGTTCAAACCGGACAATTTGGCGCAGATATGAAAGTCAGCCTTCTAAACGATGGTCCGGTTACTATTATAATCGATACAAAGAATAAAGAGTAATGCTTAAAAAATTCCTTTTATATACCTTAATATATGTTGTGATTTCGTTTTTAATGAGTTACAATGAAATTCAATGTGCAATAAATGGCGAAGAATTATGCTGGTATAATTTAATAGGGAAATATTTGATTTTTTTATTACTGCTTTATATTTATGATAGATTAATTAAACCACGAATTTTTAAAAAACAGAAGCAATAAATTATTATGGATATTAAAAACGCACAACTAAATGTTGATAATTGGATAAAAGAACACGGTGTTCGTTATTTTAACGAATTAACAAATATGGCACAGCTTACTGAAGAAGTAGGAGAGGTTGCCCGTATTATTGCCCGCAGATATGGCGAACAATCTGAAAAAGAAAGCGATAAAAACAAAGATTTAGGCGAAGAATTAGCCGATGTTGTTTTTGTGGTTTTATGTTTGGCAAACCAAACCGGTGTAAACTTACAAGAAGCATTCGATAAAAAAATGGATTTAAAAACCAATCGCGATCACGATCGTCATCATAACAACGAAAAATTAAAATAATCGTTTTTTCTTTTAAAAGGTGCAGCAATTTTGTTTTCATGAGTACTATAAACATGCTATTTTGCATGGTAAACGCTAAAGAAATAGTGTTTTATTTTAAAAACTGAATAAATTTGCACAAAATTTAAAGAAAAAAAGTAATGAAAAAAATTATGTTAGTGTTGGCACTTGCTGTAACTGCTATGGCAAATGCACAAGAAGGAACTATTTTAGTGGGCGGTAATGTTGGTTTGTCATCAGACAAAATTAGCGATAATAAACAAAGTTCATTTGAGTTTTCGCCTACAGTTGGTTATCAGTTTAACGAGAACATGACAGTTGGTTTACAAGCTTCAGTTTTAAATTCAAATTATGAATTTGTTGGTGGAGAAAATAAAGATAACGGTTTAAAAATTGGGGCATTTTACCGTTACGCAAAACCGTTAAGCGAATTGTTTTCAGTTTTTGCAGATGTTTCTGCTGGATACCAAACAGTTAAAACAGAAAACACAATGACTGGTTTGCCAACTACAACTTTAAAATCTAATGGTTTTTACGCAGGTGTAACTCCGGCTTTGTTTATTAACATGAAAAACAGTTTTGGTTTAAACTTTTCTATCGGTGGTATTCAGTACAGCTCTTTGAAAAGCGACACTACGCCATCTGTTAAGTCATCAAGTTTTGATTTTAATTTTGGAAAAACCGTTAATATCGGTATATCTAAAAACTTCTAATTTACAGAAAATAAAAATGAAGAATCGGGCAAATGTGCCCGATTTTTTTATAAATTGTTTAGTAATTTTGATTCCAAATTAAGCTGCTAAAAGCTATGAACGATATATTACTGAATAAAAGCGAACTAAAAAACAATCAGGAAATTATAATTTCGGGCTCAAAATCCGAAACAAACCGTTTGCTTTTGCTTCAGGCATTATATCCGAACTTAAAAATTGAAAATGCTTCAAATTCTGATGATTCCGAAGTAATGAAAAATGCTTTGCAATCATTGGGGAAGTCAAGCGAAATCAACGTATATCACGCAGGTACAGCCATGCGGTTTTTAACATCGTTTTACGCAATTCAAGAAGGTTTGGAAGTTGTTATTTCAGGATCCGACAGAATGCACGAACGCCCAACAAAAATTTTGGTTGATGCTTTGAATCAATTAGGAACCGATATTTCGTATTTAAAAGAAGAAGGTTATCCACCAATAAAAATCATCGGAAAAAAAATCCAAGGCAATAAAGTTTCGATAGATGCCAATGTAAGCAGCCAATATATTACATCGTTAATGTTGATCGGATCTAGCTTACCAAACAAACTCGAAATTCAGTTAAAAGGAACAATTACATCAATTCCATACATAAAAATGACGCTTTCGGTGTTGCAGTCGTTAGGAATTAAAGCCGAATTTAAAAAAAATATTATAAAAATTCCATATACAAAAAAGCTTTCAAACGATACTTTTGTGGTAGAATCAGATTGGTCGTCTGCATCGTATTTTTACAGTTTAATGGCGTTGTCAAAGATTGATACGCAAATTACGTTGGGATATTTCAAACAAGACAGTTTGCAGGGCGATGCAGTTTTGGCTGAAATCTATCAGAATTTCGGAGTTCAAACTACATTTATTGACAATAAAATCATTATTAAAAAGGTTGAAAATTCTTCAATTAAAAATTTAAATCTTAATTTAAACAATGCACCCGATATTGCTCAAACTATTATTGTTACTTGTTTAGGCTTGGGAATTACCTGCAATTTGATGGGATTGCATACGTTGAAAATAAAAGAAACCGATCGTTTACAGGCTTTAAAAAACGAATTAGAAAAATTTGGAGCAGATGTTTCAATTTCTCACGATTCTATTCAGTTGAATAATTCGGTTATTTTTCAAAATGATCCTATTAAAATAGAAACCTATCAAGACCACCGAATGGCAATGGCATTCGCTCCGCTGGTTTTAAAACAATCTTTAATCATAAAAAATGCCCCTGTTGTTTCAAAATCGTATCCTGATTTTTGGAATGATTTAAAAGCAATAGGATTAAGTGTTAATCATCTGTAAATAAGTTAATTAAATTTTCATTTTTAAAATAAACAGCTATTTACTTGACAACCCCTATTTTGAAGTTGTATATTTGCAAGCTTAATTTTTTTAATTAAGATAACACTTAACGGACTTTTATTTTTATGAAGTTATCAAATTTTAATTTTAATTTACCTACCGAACTACTTGCAGAATTTCCTGCGGAAAATCGTGACGAGTCTCGTTTAATGGTAGTTAACCGTAAAACAGGTACAATTGAACACAAATTTTTCAAAGATTTAATCGATTATTTTAATGAAGGCGATGTAATGGTATTGAACAATACCAAGGTTTTTCCTGCGCGTTTGTACGGAAATAAAGAAAAAACAGGTGCCCGTATCGAAGTTTTCTTGTTGCGCGAATTAAATGCAGAACAGCGTTTATGGGATGTTTTGGTTGATCCTGCCCGTAAAATACGTATTGGTAATAAATTATATTTTGGCGATGACGATTCGTTGGTTGCCGAAGTTATTGATAACACAACATCGCGCGGACGTACATTACGCTTTTTGTACGATGGATCTTACGAAGAATTTCGTTTAAAATTACGTGAGTTGGGTGAAACGCCGATTCCGAAATATATTAACCGCGAAGTTACTCCGGAAGACGAAGATCGTTACCAAACAATTTATGCTACCGAAGAAGGTGCTGTTGCTGCACCAACTGCAGGTTTGCACTTTTCTAAACATTTGTTGAAACGTTTGGAAATTAAAGGTGTTGATTTTGCAAAAATCACTTTACATATTGGTTTGGGAACTTTTAACCCTGTTGAGGTTGAAGATTTATCTAAACACAAAATGGATTCTGAAGAGTTGATTATAACGCAGGAAGCTTGCGATATCGTGAATCAGGCAAAAGCAAAAAAAAGTAAAATATGTGCTGTAGGAACTACGTCAATGCGTGCATTGGAAAGTTCAGTTTCATCAAACCACACATTAAATACGTATGAAGGTTGGACAAACAAATTCGTTTTTCCACCGTACGATTTCAGCATTGCCGATTGTATGATTACAAACTTCCACATGCCAAAATCAACTTTATTAATGATGATTTCTGCTTTTACAGGTCATGATTTAATGATGAAAGCTTATGACGAAGCCATTAAAGAAGGATATAAGTTTTATTCGTATGGCGATGCCATGCTAATTTTGTAGTTTTTTTATTTAGTTATATAGTTAAAAGAAAACTCATCGTAAAGATGAGTTTTTTTTGTTTATAGCTGTTTATTCTTTTTTACTTCTTCTAAAATCGTGTGCATTAATTCGGTTTGAACTTTTTGTATCTCCATTAATTCTTTTTGTTGATGCATAATTAATTGATCTATTTTTTCATGTAGAATTCTAATTTCTAATTCCGATTTTAAATTGATCATATAATCGTTCTTTGCACGCTCACGATCTTTGGTTTCCTGCCTGTTTTGCGACATCATAATAATAGGAGCTTGCAAAGCGGCTACACAAGAAAGAATTAAATTCAGTAAGATGAATGGATACGGATCAAAACCTTTATTCATAAAAACAAATGCATTTGCTCCAATCCAAAGAAGCAGAAAAAAAACGAATGATAAAATAAAGGTCCAACTTCCACCAAAATCAGCAACTTTATCGGCTATTCTTCCTCCAATGGATTCATTTTTTATATCGGTTTTTAACGATTCATCACTAATTATTTCTGATTTTGAAATAGAATTTACAACCTGCTTTTTTAAATCGTTTAATTCACCAATTTCGTTTACAAGTTTTTCTGAAATATACTTTTGTCGATAGAAGTTTAATTCGTCAACCGATAGCTTTGCATTTTCATCGAACAAATTATGTTCTTGTTTTATAAAATCAAAAATTGATTTTCGAATGGTTTTCGCTCTCACCATTTCATCTAACGGAAATTCCTTTCCTGAAATATCGCTAATAAATGTCTTCATTAATCTATGCTGTAAAACAATTTTATGGTAATAGTTGCCGTTTTGTTTTTTGATGCCGTATTAAAAGATCCACCCCAAGAATATTCTTCGGATGAATTTTGAGCTACAATCTGAAAAACACCCATGTCAGATTTTTTTAAACTTCCTAAATCAGATTCTGCATTTTCTGCAATTTTTTCGGCACGCAAACGGGCATCTTTTGTAGCTGCGGCAATCATTTCTAATTTTAAGGCAGCCAATTTTGTATAGTAATATTCAGGTGTACTAGAGTAAAGTTCAACACCCGAATTAATCAGTTCAGAAACCGATCTTGATACATTTTCTACCTTTTCAACTTCTTTACTTTCTACCTGAACATTTTGCGACAACGAATATCCGTTAAAAGTTTGCGATCGAACATTAGAATTTTCATCGTAAGTAGTAGCATATTCTTTATTGATACTTACCGATGAAAACACAATTTCGCTTTCTTTAATACCTTTCGATGTCAGATAATTTTTAATCGCATTTCTGTCGGTTTCCAAAGATGCATAAGCCTCCTTCAATTCAAAACTCTTTTTAGAAAAGCTGCTGTTCCAAACAATTAAATCAGAAACAAAATCTTTCGTTCCCAAACCGGTAACACTAATTGTATCGTTACTGTTATTACGATTTTTAAAAGCATTAGTCAAAAAAGCGGTAGATATTATCAATCCTAAAGCTATAATTGTAGCAGTTATATAATTTTTCATGATTTTTTTTATAATTTTAGCAGATTAAATATAAGTAATTAATATATGATAAAAAAGTACTTTTTATTTTCTCTAATTTGTTTAACAGTTAGTTTAAATGTTTTTGCCCAAAATTACCAGTTGAATGCTTTTAACAATGTTGTTTTTTACGACGGCTATGCAGCAACAAAAACAACTGCAACTCCTGCAGGAATTGTTCGTTTGGATAATTCAAGATACGCTCGAAAAATTACTGCAACAGAAATTGCGAGCTTTAATAATACTCTTTCATTAGAAGTAAAAATTAACGCACTTTGCGATAATTACGATCGTCAGGGTGGTGTTTTCTTTGCATTTGTTCCAACAGGGGAAAATATTACTTCTCCTAACAAAAAAACAATTGAGATCGGTAGATACATTACACCGTTCATGAATATGAACGTAGCACCTAATGAAGTTACTTACCAATACGATTTAAATCACTTAATTGGCATTTTTAAAGATGCTACTTTTTTACAGAACAATGATATTTGGGTAGAGTTTTTCTTATTTGGTGTTCCTTATGCAGCTCAAACTCAAATAGCGGGCTGTTCAGGAAGAGAAGATGTTTTTCAAGGAACCGTAAATTTTACATCAACTGTTAATGCAACTGTAGCTCAACATTATCTACCAAAACCATTGTGGAGTAGAAAACGTATAAACAAAACAACTGATAGCGATTTTCCCGGAACGGCAGCACGAATGGTTTCTTTTTCAACAGATCAAGATTTGGTAGATGCACATGTACAGCTTATAACTTCTGCACACGGAGCTAATAATGGTGGCGAAGAGTATGTTCGTAGAGAGCATTTGGTTTATTTTGATGATGTGGAAATTTTAAAATACACTCCTGGTGGTTTAAGTTGTGAACCTTTCCGTAAGTACAATACACAGGCAAACGGAATTTATGGTAGTTCAGTACAGTCTACTGCTTGGTGGGCAGCTTGGAACAATTGGTGTCCGGGTGATAAAATTCCAAACAGACTTATTCAATTAGGTAATGTAGCTACAGGAAATCACTCATTTAAAATAAGCATACCTACGGGTAAGTTTCCTCATAGTAATGACGAAATTATTTTATCAGCCTTCATCTATTCTAAAGATAACGCATTATTAGATAACAAAAAGGTCGAAATAATAGATTATGTAGTTTATCCAAACCCAACAACAGATCAAATTACAATCAATGCTACCGTTGATGTTAAAAAAACAACCCTTATAGATTTAAACGGAAAAGTCTTGCTAAATGGATCTAGTAAAACATTAAATATTCAAAATTTACCTGCAAGTACCTATATTTTAAATATCGAATTTACAAACGGAGTAAAAACAACAGAAAAAATAGTTAAAAACTAATTAGTTTTCTCCAGTAAATCAAATCCCGTTAGTTCACTAGCGGGATTTTTTTGTTTTTGGGCGTTCCCCTTACATTTAGTTTCAAAACAAAATCTGGAAAAATCATCATAGAAGCTAACATAAAATTCGATTAAGTATTTGGTG
>NZ_VWSG01000031.1 GCF_008629655.1 Paenimyroides baculatum | reverse complement strand
AATAGTAAGAGGGCGTTCCTCATTTTAGTTTTAACTGTGCCCAGCGGAATTTTAAGCTTTTCTGAAATTTCGATCTGTGTGTAACCTTGAAAATATGCCAAATGGATCAGTTCCTGCTTATCAGAATCCAACCGTTCTAAAACCTTGCCAAAACCTATATAATCGCTACCGTTGGCATCACCACTTGACTTTAGATTATATACGAAATCTGAAACAGAATGGTTTTTCAGCTGGTTTTGAAAAGATTTTGATTTCAGATAATCTATTGCCGTATTACGGGCGATATTGATCATCCATGTGTAAAGACGGCCTTTGGATTCATCGTACTTGCCTACGCCGTTCCATATTTTGACAAAAACATCCTGAATAACTTCTTCGGTATATTCTTTTGACGATACAATACGCAAAACAACCCCATACAGTGCACCATTATAGTGACCGTACAGGTAGTTAAAAGCCGCTTCGTTTCTCTTTTTCAACAAAACGATAAGATCTTCTTCTGAATAAATTGTTTTGATAGACTTTCTTTTTATTATAAAAATAATCATTTTATGGTAAAATTGACATCCAATTCTAAAAACATATCGTAAATAGTTTTAAAACTTGTTAAAAATCACCAAGTACCTCACTAAATATTTTAAAATTATGAAAACAACCATAAGAACAACTGTAATCTGTATATTCTCTCTATTTTTTATACAGACTATTTTCGCTCAATCAAAGAAATTTAAAGCAGATAATGTATACTATTCACGGACAGACACCAAAGTTTTGAACGTATCTAATGAAGTTTGGAAGAAAATACTTTCTAAAGAGCTTTACCAGGTAGCAAGGGAGGCAGCAACCGAACGTGCATTCACAGGATCATTATACCAGAACGACATCAGAGGCACCTACTACTGTGCGGTATGTGGGAACGGCCTATTCTTATCTACCGCAAAATTTGAATCTGCGTGTGGCTGGCCGTCTTTTTACGAACCACTACGTACAAAAAGTGTACTTTATAAAAAAGATTCTTCACACAATATGGTGCGTACGGAAGTTCTTTGCGGAAGATGCGGGTCACATCTTGGGCATATTTTTGATGACGGACCGAAGCCAACCGGAAAGAGATACTGTATGAATTCAATAAGCCTTGATTTTGAACCGTTGGTAGCAGCAAGGAAAATAGGTTCTTTTTAGATTAAAATTAAAATTTATTAAAAAAAAGTAAAAATTTTAGTGTAAGGTAAATCCAAAAGAAAAGTCTTATCGTAAATGATTTTATAAACAATTAACAATCTTAAAAAAAATTGACATGAAAATTAAAACAACAATTGCAGCATTTGTTTTAGCAGCTTTAACATTTGCTTTCAGCGGAACCGCAACTGCCCAATCAATGAAAGAAAAAACCGTAATGGTTGGGGGTGCAGCGATGTATCCCTCTAAAAACATCATAGAAAACGCCGTAAATTCAAAAGACCACAAAACACTG
>NZ_VWSG01000030.1 GCF_008629655.1 Paenimyroides baculatum | reverse complement strand
TGTACGTCTTCAAAGTAAATTAGACAGTTAAATATAAAAACTAATTTAGTGTTTAGTTTATAAATTTATTAATTTTTGTTGGTTGTAGAATTGTCTTCTTTTCTGAATTGTACTGTTTTTTATTTCATTTCTTTTTTCTAATATTTTATCAGATCTTCCATGATATACATCTGCGGGAGTCAGATTTTTTAAAGATTCGTGATACCTGTTGTTATTGTAATGATTAACAAAATCATTTAAAGCATCGATTAATTCTTCTGGATGATAAAAACAATTAAGCTTTACCACATTTTTCATTGTTCTGTGATAGCGTTCAATTTTACCTTGAGTTTGCGGATGCATGGGTTTTCCATGAACTTGTTTCATATCCAGCTCTTCTTTCAGATATTTTTTTAAATCGTTCGATACATAACAAGGTCCGTTGTCTGATAAGAGTTTTGGTTTTCGCTTTGTCTTTAAACGAGCTTTTACAATTGCCGTATCAACGGTTCTTTTTACATCATCAGCCTTCATGGAATCACATAGCTCCCAATGAATAATGTATCTGCTGTAATCATCTAAAATAGTACTTAAATAATACCAGCCCCAGCCTATGATTTTAAAATAAGTAAAATCGGTCTGCCACATTTGGTGAACAAATTGGGTTTTATCCTTAAATTCATTTGATGCAGCAATTAAAATATGATTTGGCGCTGCAATTAACCCTCGTTGCTTTAGGATGCGGTACACGCTTGACTCTGAAATATAGATGCCTTGTTCATCGGTGATTTTATATGCCAGTTCACGTGCGGACAACTCTGTATGTTCCAAAGCTAATGCAACTACCAGATTTTTCTGATCTTCCGGGATACTGTTCCATTGCTTGTTAGTTAGCCTTTTAGTTGGTTTTAATCCATCAAAACCTGCTTTAAGATAATTGTTATACCATTTGTAAAACGTACTTCGTGGTATTCCAAATTCATCAAGTGTTCGTTTTACACCTAACTCGCTACGTGTCACCTGCTGAATTATCTCATATTTCTCTGATGCCGATAATCTCATATAGCTTTTATACTGTTTTATTAATCGAGCATATCCAAGCTTTTTTTTACAATATCGTAACGTAAAACCAAATCGGCAACCATTTCTTTTAAGCGGGCATTTTCTTTCTTTAAATCCGATACCTCGTCGCTGGTAGCTTCACGTGTTATATCTCCAGACAACCGCTTTTTACCGGCTTCTAAAAACTCTTTGTTCCAAGCATAAAATTGTGATTGCGCTATATTGTGTTTTCTGCACAACTCTGCTACAGAAGTTTCTGCACGCAAAGCTTCCATTACAATTAATATCTTTTGTTCGGCTGTAAAAATACGTCGTGTGTTTTTACGGATGTCCTTTACAAAATTCTCTGCTGATTTCTTTTTTGGTGTTGCCATAATTAAAGTTACATTTTTTTATGAAAACACTCCTTTAGTTTCTTTTATAAAATGTCTACTTTTTGCTGACGATTTACA
>NZ_VWSG01000003.1:100365-388932 GCF_008629655.1 Paenimyroides baculatum | reverse complement strand
CTTCCCATTCCGAACAGAGAAGTTAAGCCCGATTGCGCAGATGGTACTGCATCTTAATGTGGGAGAGTATGTCGCCGCCTTTTTTTATAAACCCCGATCTGAAAAGATCGGGGTTTCTTGTTTTATAATAACCACAGATTGCAAGGATTAATACGGATTTTGAAGTATCAATCATCTTCATCCAACATCTATCACCAAACATCCAACATCAAATACCTCGCAATGGAGATGGAGCGACTCGCGAAAGCCCGAACTGTAGCAACAGCGGAAGGGATTACACTGGAAATGTAATTTAATAATATCTTTAAATTTTTTTTAACTGTAATTTAATCCTTGTATTTTTGTAAAAATGTTTAAAATGAAATACGCACGTTTAACAAAAGAGCAGTTAGAGGAACTACACATAGAATTTGCTAATTTTTTGGCATCGCAACAAATTGATAAAAGTGAATGGCAGCAGCTAAAGGTTGATAAACCTGAAATTGCGGAACAGGAAATTGATATTTTTTCAGATTTGGTTTGGGAAGGTGTTTTAAAATCGGCACAATACATTGAGCATTTTTCTAAGAACTATATTTTTCTGTTTCAGTTTAATGATATCGAAATTGATACAATTGTTATAAAAACCACGAATGATCGGGTAAATTTTTTGACGAAAGAAGGTTTGCAGTGGTTAGGCGATAACTTGTATGCAAATGATGTGGAAATTCGTTTTGGGGCAAAATCTTTTGATGGAGATCGTAACGGAGAAATTTTCGATATTATTCAGCAAGGCGGAATATTGAGTCAGGGTGAATTATATCAGCAGATAAAATCGATCTTAAAAAAATAATTTCAAAACAGTATTTCAATGGATATTTCAACAGAAATTGTTTCGCTTCGCAACGAATTAAATCAGCATAATTACAATTATTATGTATTAGATAATCCTAGTATTTCAGATTTTGAATTCGATCAAAAGCTAAAAAAGTTACAGGATTTAGAAGAAAAACATCCTGAATTTTTCGATGAAAATTCTCCAACACAGCGAGTAGGTGGCAGTATAACCAAGAATTTTAATACAGTTGTACACGAAAACCGTATGTTTTCTTTAGAAAATTCGTATTCTCAAGAAGATTTAATCGATTGGGAAAAGCGTATCCAGAAAGTTTTGGGAAATGTTGAAGTTGAATATGTTTGCGAATTAAAATACGACGGTGCATCGATCTCGATTACTTACGAAAACGGAAAGCTGTTTCGCGCGGTTACGCGTGGCGATGGTTTTCAGGGTGATGATGTTACCAACAATATAAAAACCATAAAATCGGTTCCTTTGCAGTTGAAAGGCAATTATCCGCCAAAGTTTGATATTCGTGGCGAGATAATTCTTACACTTGCTGGTTTTGAAAAAATGAATATGGAATTGGTCGATATTGGTGAAACTCCTTATTCAAACCCAAGAAATACGGCATCGGGCAGTTTAAAGTTACAGAACAGTGCCGAAGTTGCAAAGCGTCCGCTAGAATGTTTGTTATACAATATCGTTGGTGCAAACAATTATTTTAACACGCACGCAAATTCTTTAGAAGCTGCGCGTTCGTTCGGATTTAAAGTTCCAAATCAATCAAAATTAGTCAAAAGTTTAGATGAAGTTTTTCAGTTTATAAATTACTGGGATACGCATCGACACGATTTACCTTATGAAACCGATGGCGTTGTAATTAAAGTCAACGATTTGTTTCAGCAAGAAGAATTAGGTAATACTGCGAAAAATCCACGTTGGGCAATTGCATATAAGTTTAAGGCAGAGCAGGTTAGTACGGTTTTAGAAAGTATTTCGTATCAGGTTGGTAGAACCGGTGCTATAACGCCTGTAGCTAATTTAAAACCGGTGCAGTTGGCGGGAACAATCGTTAAAAGAGCGTCGCTACACAATGCCGATCAAATTGAAAAGTTGGATGTTAGAGTGGGTGACAGCGTTTTTGTTGAAAAGGGAGGCGAGATTATTCCAAAGATTATAGGTGTCGATTTTGAAAACAGATTTTTAGATAGTGTTCAAACAGAATACATAACCGATTGTCCTGAATGTGGAACAGCATTGGTTAGAAAACCAGGCGAAGCACAACATTATTGTCCGAATTTTTATGAATGTCCGCCACAGATTATTGGTAGAATTGAACATTTTATCAGCCGTAAAGCTATGGATATTGATGGATTGGGAGGCGAAACGGTTACTTTACTTTATAAAAACGGATTGGTTAGTAATTACGCCGATTTGTATGATTTGAAGAAAGAGCAAGTACTTCCTTTGGAACGAATGGCAGAAAAATCGGCAGATAATTTAATGAAGAGTATTGAGCAATCTAAAGAAATTGCTTTTGAGCGTGTTTTGTTTGCTTTAGGAATTAGATTTGTGGGTGAAACTGTAGCTAGAAAACTGGCGAACCATTATAAAAACATTGATGCTTTAATGCAGGCAGATTATCATGAATTGATAAATGTTGATGAAATTGGCGATAAAATAGCTTTGAGTATTCGATCTTTTTTTAAAGACGAAGGAAATTTGCGATTGATTAACCGACTAAAAGATTATGGTTTGCAGTTTGCAGTTGAAGCGAAGGAAAGTACGCAGGTTTCAAATAAATTTGAAGGAATGACGATGGTTGTTTCTGGTAAATTTGAAACTTTTTCTCGAGATGAAATCAAACAGAAAATTGAAGATTACGGCGGGAAAAATGGAAGTTCCATCACCGGTAAAACTTCGATTGTTGTTGCAGGAGCAGACATGGGACCGGCGAAATTGGAAAAAGCGACAAAACTCGGAATTCCTATTTGGACTGAAGATGATTTTGTAAATCAACTTAATAATTAATAATTCTTTAAAAACAGAAGTAATAATTACTTAATAATTAGGAAATATTCAAATAACCAAGCTGTGGTAATTTTGTGTTGTAATAAAAAATGCAATATGAAATCAATTGAAATGAAATCTGTTTTAAAAGGAGTTATGAGTTTGTTTGTTTACGTTGCCTTAATGGTATTAGTATTTTCAAACTTATAAAATGGAAATTACTACAATGTAAAAGAAGGTTAATTGATTGCGAAAGCAATCATATTTGAATTAGTTAGTTAAAATGTAAACGTTCGATTTAATCGAACGTTTTTTTATTACACATTTATAACCCTTGCGGTTGTTGATTTGTTTTTAAATTCATCAAAATAAAAATCAATTTGTCCAACACGAACGCCGTAACAGCCAACCTGGTTTACAATTACTTCTTTTTGTTCCCCATTAAGAACAATGGTTGGTTTTTCAAGAAAAGTATGTGTGTGTCCGCCAATAATCAAGTCGATGTTTTTTGTTTTTGCAGCTAAATCCAAATCTGAAATCATTCGTGAATTACTACCGAATTTATATCCTAAATGCGACAAACAAATGATTAAATCGCACTTTAAATCATCCTTTAAAATTCGGGTAACATCTTGCGCAATTTCAATAGGATTGTTCCAAACCGTTTCGCCGTATTCACTTTTGTTAACCAAACCTTCCAGCTTTATCCCTAAACCAAACACACCAATTTTAATTCCGTCTTTAATAAAAACTTTGTAAGGCTTGCTTAAACCGTCCATTAACGTGTTTTTAAAATCGTAATTAGCATTAATAATATCAAAATTTGCTTTGTGAATTTGCTCTGCCAAACTGTTAATACCATTGTCAAACTCATGATTTCCTAAAGTTCCGGCATCGTACTGCAACATATTCATGACTTTAATTTCCAATTCGCCACCGTAATAATTAAAGTAGGGTGTACCTTGAAACATATCGCCGGCATCTAAAATCAACGTGTGCGGATTTTCGTTTTTTACTTGATTGAAAATAGTAGCACGTTTTGCAGTGCCCCCTTGATTTGGAAATTTAGCATCGGTTTGCGGAAAAGTATCCAAATGACTATGCGTGTCGTTGGTATGCAAAATGGTAATGCGTTTTGTTTTTGCCGATGAAAAACTGCTTAAGCCAAAACCTGTTAATGTTATGACTGTGGCAGCCGATGTTTGTATGATAAAATCGCGACGTTTCATTATTCGAAAATTATTCTTGGTTTAACAGAAGGATTCAATGTGTCAATTTTAGTAAAATAGGCAATAAACATGTTTCGTAGCTTATAATCTAACGAATAGTTTTCGGTCGATTTTAAAAGAAAATCCATTTTATCGCCGCCTTTTGCCAGATAATCGTTCGTAATTACATAATACGTTTTGTTTTTATCGATCAATTGATTATTGATCTTTATATCCTTAACCAACTGATTTTTATCGACAAAAATTTCAATACCACTTAACGGGTGCGCTACTTTATTCGATATAATAAAATTTGCCAGTTCGTAAACAGTTTCACCTTTTAAACCCAAAACAATCGCATTGTTTTCAAACGGCATAATGTCGTAAGCAGTTCGGGTGGTAATAGCTCCTTTGGCAATAGTTGCTCTAATTCCGCCATAATTCAACAGACAAAAATCAATTTTTTTACCGGTTCGTTGTTCAAAAACAGGAGTAGCAATTTCAAAAATAGCATCGGCATAAAAATTGGTCATGGGATTTTGCCATCGTTCAGAAGCCTTGTCCAAATCTTGCGGATTATTAGCTAAAACTTTCGATAAATCGTTGGTAATATGGTCGCGGTAAGGCTTTAAAAAAGTATCAATATCGTTATTGGTTTCAACAGTATTTGCAACTTCAATATATGATGTGTTAATTTTTGTATTGGTGTATTTTTTAGGCGCACAATTGGTGACTAAAAGTGATGCAACGCTAACAATAATTAGGTGAAAATATTGTTTGTGCAAGTTTTTATATTTCATATTTTTTTTAATGAAAATGGTTAACTTTGTTACAAACAAAATTACAACGAATAATTTGTATCTTATTAAGAGAAGATTATTTTTAACTTACTAATTTATTAAAATGAAATCATTTATAGGTACCGGTGTGGCGTTGATTACACCTTTTAAAAAAGATTTGTCGGTTGATGTTGAAGCTTTAAAAAGCATTGTGAAATATAATATTGATGGCGGTGTAGAATATCTGGTTGTTTTAGGAACCACTGCAGAAACGGCTACGTTGACTAAAGAGGAGCAAACATTGGTAAAACAGACGATTATTGATGCCAACAACGGTAAATTACCTTTGGTTTTAGGCGTTGGCGGAAATAATACTGCAGAAGTTGTTAACCAGTTGAATGCTGATAATTTAAAGGGTTTCGATGCAATTTTATCGGTATCGCCTTACTACAACAAACCAACGCAGGAAGGAATTTATCAGCATTTTAAAATGATTGCCGAAAATTCGCCTTTACCTATAATAATCTACAACGTTCCAGGGCGTACAGCAAGTAATATGTTGCCAAGTACTGTGGTTCGTTTAGCTACCGATTTTAAAAATATCATTGGTATTAAAGAAGCAGCGGGCGATATGGTTCAGGCAATGGAATTGATCCGCAGTACTCCAAACGACTTTTTAGTGATTTCGGGCGATGACATTATTACTTTGCCAATGGTTTTAGCCGGTGGAGCAGGAGTGATTTCGGTTATCGGAGAAACGTTTCCGAAAGAATTTTCAGAAATGGTTCGTTTAGGATTGAAGAGAGATGTTGATGCAGCTTATAAAATCCATTACAAATTAACCGATGCCATTAATATGATTTTTGAGCAAGGAAATCCGGGTGGTGTAAAAGAGGTTTTTAAACATTTAGGCTTGTGCGAAAATTATGTAAGACTGCCTTTGGTAAATGTTAATGATGATTTATCGAACCGTTTGGCTAATTTTGTTAAGAAATTCTAACCATAAAAAGAAAATAAACTATGTTATCACAAGATTTGCAAACAGCTTTAAACAAGCAGGTAAAAATAGAAGGCGATTCATCGCAAATTTATTTGGCAATGGCATCTTGGGCAGAAAATCAGGGGTTCGAAGGTATCGCAACCTTTATGTACGCTCAATCTGACGAAGAACGTATGCACATGCTAAAACTAATAAAATACATCAATCAACGTGGAGGCGAAGCATTAATTCCTAATGTAGAACAACCGCAGTTAGATCATTCATCATTCAAAACATTGTTTAACCAGTTGTTTGAACACGAAGTTTTTGTATCGCAAAGTATCAACGATTTAGTTCATATTTCTTTACAGGAACGCGATTACGCTACACATAATTTCTTACAGTGGTATGTTGCAGAACAGATTGAAGAAGAATCAACCGCACGTACTATTTTAGATAAGATTAATTTAATTGGCGATGACAAAGGTGGTTTGTATTTGTTTGATAACGATATAAAAAACTATCCGCAGCAGCAAACCAATCAAAACATATAATAATTTAACGAATCATTAAGTTTAATTGTCAGGAAAGATGTCTTATTTTAGGGCATCTTTTTTTGTTTAAAAAGATATTGTTCTGTAACAAGATAAATACTAACTTTGCGTTTGCTATTAAGTACATAGCTTTTGTATAAACAACAACAATTTATGAAACAAATTTCGTATATTCTTTTAACCGCATTACTGTTTGCAAGCTGCTCGCCACTTCAAAAAGCCTTAAAGGTAGATGACAGTGCCTACAAAAACGAAGTAGCCGACCAATTATACGAGAAAGGAAAATACAAACAAGCCATTCGTTTATACGAACAAGTAGAAAAAAAGGAAGGTTGGACATCCAATTACCAGTCAATGTATTACAAATACAGCAAATCGTATTATAATGCAAGAAAGTGGGAAGCTGCAAAACCAATGTTTCAAAAGTTTAATCTGCTTTATTTGGCAAGTCCAAACCGCGAAGAAACCATGTATTTAGAAGCTATGTCGGCTTATCAAATGTCAGAAGTTTTTACGTTGGATCAGCATATAACGTATGAAGGAATTCAAAAGTTCGATAGTTTTTTAACGGCTTTTCCTGAATCACAGTATAAAGAAGATGCTAATGCAAAAAAACGCGAGCTTACCGAAAAAATTGAACGCAAAGCATACGAATCTGCAAGATTGTTCAACAAAATTGGAGAATACACAAGAGATTATAATGCGGCAATTGTAGCTTTAGATAACTTTTTGTTAGATTATCCTGGAACAGTTTACAAGACCGATGCATTGTTCTATAAGTTCGATTCTGCTTACAAACTGGCATTAAACAGTGTTTATTCTAAAATGGAAGAACGTTTAAAGAATGCCGTAAGTTTGCACGAAGATTTGATTGCTTACGATGCAAACACAAAATACAAAGACGAAGCAGACAGAATGCTTGAAAGATTAAAAAAAGAATTACAACAATTTTCAACAAAATAAGAAAATGGATTTAAAGAAAACCCACGCTGCGGTAAACACAATTACCTACAACAAAGCCGAAATTGAAAAACCAACAGGTAATATTTACGAAGCTATTACAATTATTGCAAAAAGAGCTAACCAAATTAACAGTGAAATTAAAAAAGAACTGATTGATAAGTTAGACGAATTTGCAACTTACAACGATAGTTTAGACGAGGTTTTTGAAAACAAAGAACAAATCGAAGTTTCTAAATACTACGAAAAATTACCAAAACCACACGCTTTAGCAGTAGAAGAGTGGTTAAATGGCGATATAACATTTAAAGAATAGATACAAATGTCTGTCTTAAGCGGTAAAAAAATTATTCTGGGAATTTCCGGTGGTATTGCCGCTTATAAAACGGCAAGTTTTGTACGATTATTAATAAAAGCAGGTGCGCAGGTTCAAGTAATCATGTCACCTGCTTCTTGTGCTTTTATAACTCCGCTAACTTTAGCAACCTTATCAAAGCGACCGGTTTACACGCAGTTTGAAAAAGATTTTGGCGAATGGACCAATCATGTGGAATTAGGTCTTTGGGCCGATTTAATGATTATGGCACCAGCAACGGCAAACACGCTTGCAAAAATGGCAAATGGTTTGTGCGATAATTTATTGCTTGCAACTTATTTGTCTGCCAAATGTCCTGTGTTTTTTGCTCCGGCTATGGATTTGGATATGTTTGCACATCCATCTACAAAAGAAAATATACGCAAGTTAAAAAGCTACGGAAACATAGAAATTGAATCTGCTTATGGTGAACTGGCTTCAGGATTGATCGGTCAGGGAAGAATGGCAGAACCGGAAGATATGCTTCAAACCATTACCGATTTTTTCAATAATGAATCGACTTTATATCTTAAAGCAAAAAAAGTTGTAATTACAGCCGGACCCACATACGAACCAATAGATCCTGTACGTTTTATAGGAAATCATTCAACCGGAAAAATGGGTTTCGATATTGCTAATGAAGCTGCAAAGCGCGGTGCCGATGTAGTTTTAATTACCGGACCAACTTCGCTAACAACAACTAATGATTCCATAAAAGTTGTGAAAGTACTTTCGGCAAAAGAAATGTATCAGGCTTGTCACGAAGTATTTTCTTCGGCAGATATCGTAATTGGTGCAGCCGCAGTTGCAGATTATCGACCAAAAGTGGTTGCCGATCAAAAAATAAAAAAGAACGACGAAGAATTTACCATTGTTCTGGAGAAAAATCCGGATATTCTGGCATCGTTAGGAGCAATTAAAACCAATCAGTTTCTGGTAGGTTTTGCATTAGAAACAGAAAATGAAATAGAATACGCAAAATCGAAACTAAAAAAGAAAAATTTAGACTTAATTGTCTTAAATTCACTAAACGATAAAGGTGCAGGTTTTGGTAAACCAACAAATAAAGTTACCTTTATAGATAAAGATTTTACTATTTTTCCACAAGAATTAAAATCGAAAGAAGCTGTTGCTAAAGATATTATTGACCAAATTGTAAAGAGTTATGTTGAATAAGTTTGTATTGTTTTTTGTTTTATTAAGTAGCTTTTCTGGTTTTTCGCAGGAATTAAATGCCAATGTTATGGTAAATTCCGAAAGAATTCAGCAGTCTAACAAGCAAGTGTTTACTACATTGCAAAACAGTATGCGCGATTTTTTAAACAATACAAAATTTACCAATTTTAACGTAAAACGTAGCGAGTTGATCGATTGCAATGTAATGTTGGTAGTTACAGATTACGATCCAAATTCAAATTCGTTTTCAGGCACACTTCAAATACAGTCATCCCGACCTATTTACAATTCAAGTTATGGAACATCGCTTTTAAACTTCAGCGATAAAAATATAAACTTTAATTATATCGAATTTGAACCTTTGGTTTATTCAGAAAGTTCAATCGGATCTAATTTAGTAGGAATATTAAGTTTTTATGCCAACATCATTATTGGTTTAGATGCCGATTCTTTTGCCTTATACGGTGGAACTGCAAATTATCAGAAAGCAACAAATGTGGTTTCAATGATGCAGCAAAACGGTGATAAAGGCTGGGTTATGGGCGATCAAAACAACAGATACGCATTGTCTAACGATTTATTGTCGAACATGTATGCACCGTACCGCGAAGCTTTGTATGAATACCACATAAAAGGGTTAGATGTAATGTCAACAAGTCCCGAACAAGGAAAAGCAGGCGTTGCAAATGCAATAAATTTACTGTCAAACGTTCATAAATCAAGACCAAATGCTTTACCTACACGTATTTTCTTTGATGCAAAAGCAGACGAAATTACAAAGGTTTTTGGAGCAGGTCCAACGTATGATACTTCAAAATTAGTAGAAACGCTAACACGCATTAATTCTATTAACGGAACCAAGTGGAACCGAATGTAAATCAACTACAATGCTAACACACTTATCAATTACAAATTATGCCTTAATTGCGCATACCGCTATTGATTTTACAAATAATTTAACCATAATTACGGGAGAAACCGGTGCGGGAAAATCTATTTTGTTAGATGCACTTGGCTTGGTTTTGGGCAAACGTGCCGATTTGAACACCTTAAGAAATTCCGAAGAAAAATGTGTGATCGAAGCACATTTTAATATCACATCCTACCATTTGCACACATTGTTTTCAGAATTAGATTTAGATTATGAAAACGATACCATTGTAAGACGCGAGATTCTTCCGTCGGGCAAATCACGTGCCTTTGTAAACGATGTTCCTACAACATTACAAAACTTACAACAGTTAGGGAATTTCCTGATTGATATTCATACACAACACCAAACGCAAGATCTTTTCAGTGAAAAATATCAGTTGAATTTAATTGATGTTTATGCCGATAACGGAAATTTACTGAAAGATTATCAGCAACAATTACAAAGTTTTAAAAAGTATCAGCAGCAGTTGAATCTTTTAAAAGAGCAACAATCACAAGCAGCGAAAGAACAAGATTATAATGCCTTTTTGTTAGATGAATTAAGTCAGGCTAATTTAAAAAGTGGCGAACAGGAAGAATTAGAAGGTCAGTTTGAAGTTTTGGCGAACGTTGAAAAAGTCGGCGGATTTTTAGAACAGGGTTATGCTGTTTTATCGAACGAAGAATTTGGAATTACCAAGCAGTTGTACGAAGTAAAATCGCAAATACAAAAACTGGCACAGATCAGCACAAAATACGAAAACTTGTATCAACGTTTAGAAAGTAGTTTTATTGAACTGGAAGATGTTTCAGATGAATTGCAGGCTGAATTACAACAACTGGTTGCCGATCCGCAACAATTAGAATTGATCAATCAAAAACTACAGTCAATTTATCAGTTGCAGAAAAAACACAATGTTTCATCAATCGACGAATTATTGGAGATTCAAAACGATTTATCTCAAAAAGTTGCTGGTGTTGAATATATTGAAGAAGAAATAAATGCAGTTGAAAAATTACTGCAAAAAACCGAAGGAGATTTAAATGCCTTGGCACAAGATTTACATTCAAAAAGAACATCAGTTTTAAAAGCATTGAGTTCAGAAATTGAAAATCTGATCAAGCCTTTAGGAATGCCAAACGCTCAGTTTGATATTCAGCTTGCGTATAGCGATACTTTTTTGAGCAATGGAAAAGACGAAGTAAACTGGTTGTTTTCCGGAAATAAAGGAATGCAGTTTGGTTTGTTGAAAAAAACAGCATCGGGCGGAGAACTTTCCAGAATTATGCTTGCCGTTAAATCTATTTTAGCACAAAAAAGCAAATTACCGACCATTATTTTTGATGAAATTGATACCGGAGTTTCGGGCGATGTCGCTGATAAAATGGGAACAATTATGCAGGAAATGGGTAATTACATGCAAATTTTTTCCATAACGCATTTACCGCAAGTGGCATCAAAAGGAAACCAACACTTTAAAGTAACCAAGTTCGATGACGACAAAGTAACTACATCGACCATAAAATTGTTGAATACTCAAGAACGAATTCAGGAAATTGCACAAATGCTTTCAGGTAACACTATTACAGATGCGGCTTTGCAACACGCAAAACAATTGCTTAATTAAAATATTCGGTCTGTGTCATGCCGAACTTGATTCGGCATCTCACAAGATTAATTGATAAAGCGATTCCGTGTCAAGCACAGAATGACAAATTGTATGTCAAACGCAATTTACTCTATTAAAAAATAAAAAGGGAATCTTAATAATTCCCTTTTAACAAACTTCCACCAATCGTAGATTTAGCTTCAATTCCTAATTTTTTCATCATTTCGTAAGTCGTACAAACGGCAGCCGATGTTACCGGAATACCAATTTCCTGTTCAATTTTATCAATAGCTTCTAACGACGGCATTTGCACACAGGCAGATGCTACTAAAACATCAACTCCGGTTAAATCCAATTGTTTGTAAATATCCAATAAATTCAACGGATTTTGAGCGGCAACTTCTAAATTATCAGGAATTTCCAAAGCAATACTTTCTTTTACTTTAAATCCTTGATGTTCAATATAATCAACAACCATATCCGTTAATGGACGCATATACGGTGTAACTATCGAAACCGTTTTTGCGCCCAAAACATTCAAACCGTTAATCAACGCGCCGGCAGATGTTACAATTGGTGTAGGAAATCCGTTTACAATTGTTTCCTGATGCAGATTCACTTCAGACACGCAATGATACCCGCGACCCATGCTCATAATCGCCACTAAACAAGCATAACCCATCACATCAACATGCGCATCAGACAATTCCAACGCACATTTTAAACTCATCGCATCCATTGCTTCCAACTCTTCTTTCGTCACTTTTTTCATTCGCATTCTGCTTGAATGAAAGGTGAAACGTTCAGGTAAAATAGTTTCGCGCGCCTTGAATATTGCCGGTATTTCGGTTTCCATGGTTACGTTGCTCGATGGAACTATTTGTCCGATTCTGTATTTTTTCATTTTTATTTTCTATATTTTTGGCGTTACCCTTCGGGTCGGGCTTTTCGTTTCAATCTTTAAAATATTTTTATTCAAAAACATTTTAAAGGATTTTCACTTCAATCCCTAACGCTTTGTTGTTGTTGTAATTAAATTTCTTTAACAGTATTTACAATTGTTCCAATGTTTTCAACATAACATTCCACAATATCGCCGTCTTTCATCCATTCCTGCGGATTTCTTCCTGCACCAACACCCGCTGGCGTTCCTGTTGCAATAATATCACCTGGTTCAATGGTAAACACTGTACTTAAATCTTCGATTAAATCGTTAATGTTGAACAACAAAAATTGCGTGTTAGAATTTTGTTTTTCAATACCGTTTAGTCTTAAGGAAAGATTTAAATTGTGCGGATTTTCAATTTCGTCTTTTGTAACCAAAAATGGACCCATTGGAGCAAACGTATCTTGTCCTTTAGAAACAATCCATTGTCCTTCTCTGCGGCAATCACGTGCCGAAATATCGTTAATAACCGTGTAACCAAAAACGTGATCTAACGCATTTTCTTTGGCAACGTATTTTCCTTTTTTACCAATTACAACGGCTAATTCTACTTCCCAATCTAACTGTTGCGTCAATTTGCTATTTAATAAAATATTGGTATTTGGACCTGTAACTGTTGTTGGTGGTTTTGAGAAAATAATCGGTTTTTGAGGCAATTTCCCCGTAGTATCCAATGTACGTGCGCTTTCGGCAACGTGTTCGGTATAATTCAAACCAATACCAATAATGTTTTTACGAGGTTTTTCAATCGGAGCCAAAATTTCAACATCGTTTAATGCATAAGAAATATTTTCGAAATCAACTTCACGAGTATCATCAACCAAATTATTAATTTCAGCAATCACTTCAATTCCCATATCAATTAATTCCAACATATCGTTTGGTAACGGAAAATTCGAAATTCCACCAAAATCTTCCATGTCAACAACCATATTGTTGTGAATAAATCCTAAACGAGAATCGCTGTCTTGTGTTTTGTATGTAAGTAGTTTCATTTTATTGTTTATATATTATTTTTTAAGTTTTGCAACCTGTATGTTTATAAAATTGGGTAAATAGTTTGGTGTACAGTTTTTTGCCACCATTTCGTCTTTATAAAGTCCCGTTCGTTCTCCAAGAGCAATGCATCTTTTACGGTATTCCTGTTGATAAACGCCGATTTGCGCGGCTGTGAAATTCATAGCCCATTGAACTTCGGCAACTTCATTTTCAATAAACGAAAGCAGTTCTTCTGTATTTGGCGACGGTGTTTGACCAACCCAACGCAAACGAGCCTGATGATACCAGAATGTTCGTCTTTGTAAACTTGACGGACTGTTTTGCCAAGATTCCATCAGCGTTACCGTTTTCTTGTCTTTAGCAAGTTGGTTTGCCATTAACCAATCAATAAGCTGCAGTTTTTCGTCTTCGGGATGTTTGTTTATATCGTGATCTAACTGATTAATTACTTGTTGTGTAAGTAACTTTTTATACATTATCAAAATTGCCAATTGACGTGCAAAATAATTCTCGGTAGACCATAATTCCATAGCCAACTCATGATCTTTTTTGATCTCTTTTGCAAGAATACGCAAATCCCCTAATTTGGTGTTTTCGGTATTAATTTGATCAAAAATATTTTTTGCTTTCGGCGATAGTTTCATAATTTAAAGATATAAATCATTTACTAATTTTTACTCATTAATTCTGTATTTGCTACCCATAAACCAAAATAGGGATTTTGAGACTTTGTCTTCTTAAGCATTATAAAAAATGGTTTATCAAAAATCATTTTCTTAGGTTTTGGTTTGTTTACTTCTTCAGCCATTTCTTCGGTAGCAACTGCAAATTCTGCTTCACTTTCAACTTCCGTTCCTTTTTCATCTAAAATAAATGCTGTTCTTTGCCAAGCTCTTTCTATTGTGTAGCTTTTCTCTTTCGTATCAAAAGTGTTCCCTGTTAAATCTTTGTAGATAGTTTCAATATTGAAGTTAAATTTAGGAATGATGATTTCATCTTCTTCTAGAATTTCATATTTCCACTTTATGTTTTCATTCTGTTTATCTTCTTTTCCTTGAACAATAAGCTTGATAATTTCAGAATTTATATCATTCATTTTATCAAATTTCTTTTCAGATTTAAAAAGAATTATTTCGTGATTAGAATCTTTTGGATGCAACTTAATCACAAAGTTATTATCGTTTTTATAATAAAGAATAGAAATTATTTTTAATTGCTCATAATTGTATATTCCAGTAATACCAAAAGACTCAACTTTTTCATTATTAAATTTTAATCGGTCTTTATGACTATCTAGTTCTGTTTGAAAGGTAAGAGATTTTTTAAATTCTGCTTTCGCTTTTATATTAAAGCCATCAATTTCGCTACTAATAATATATTCATCAGGGTTTAAAACATCTTTAAATGAAGAAGAATTATTAAGAAGTGTTAAATGTTTAAAATTAGAATCTATTTTAAACGGTTCATTTACTATATTTTTTACTTCGTTCCAAGCATACAACATCGTTACACAATAAACGTTATTTTTACTGGTATTTATTTTACTTTCTAATGTTGTAATAAATTCTGTTTTTGGATATTCAGAAAGATCGGTCTCTTTAGGAAATGATCTTTCTTCAATATTTTTTACTGACGAATTTGTATCATTAGTAATAATATCGTTAATTACTTTACCTGAATTTTTAGTATCGTTTTTGCAACTTAAAAAAGTAATTGTAAAAGCCAGAAAAATCGTTTGTTTTAACATGTTATTTTTCAGTTTGATTCCCACCATTATCTTCAAAAACTTTTTCCTGATACAAACCTAAACTTTCAATAACAGGTAAATCGTTAAATGAAAACAAGCAAGCGTCTTCGGAATCAGATAAGTTATGATGTTCGTGCCAAGCCCAACTTGGAACACAGAAAATATCACGCTCTTTCCAATCGAAACGTTTGCCGTTGATAATCGTGTAGCCTTTTCCTTTTGCACATTGATACACAAATGAACCGGTGTGTTTATGCGCTTTTCCACTGAAACCTTTTGGTAGTAACTGAATAGAAGCTCCCATAGTTTGCATTACGTGACCCCCTGTTAACGGATTGCTATATTGCATAATGATTCCATCAAAACTATTTACATCGTTCACTTTCTCTGCTTCTAAAAGTGCAGGATAAATCGTTTTCCACGAATATTTAAACAAGGGAGAATAAGGTTTGTTCCATTCTTTATCAGGCGGAATCAATCCAGTACCGCCGTAAGTCATTGGCGAATGATTAATTGGTGTTGTTAGCGGTTGCGTTCCATCGTAAACTGCATAATCATTGGCTTCCAACGCGTTTATCAGCGGAATGTCCAAACCGTCTTGCCAAATACATGTTTTTCCACCCGCTTCTACGCCGTGTTCGTGCCAGGTTGAGTTTGGGGTAATCACGAAATCGTTAACTTCCAACATAATTTTGTTACCGTCAACAACTGTGTAGCCACCTTCGCCTTCCATTATAAAACGCAATGCCGAAGCCTTGTGGCGATGCGCCGAAGTAAATTCTCCGGGGCGCGTAACCTGAATGCCAGTGTACAGCCAGCCAACTGCCGCACTTACATCTCTGCGTTTGTCGTTCACTAAATAAACCACACGACGACCTGCTTTTTCGGGTGTAACCAATTCTGAAGATTTTAAAACCAAATGTCTTAAATCTTCGTATTTCCAAAGCATCGGAATTGATGAACTTCGTGGTTCCCAAGGCTCAATGTCGTTAGCAACAGTCCATAATGCACCGGCGCCTAATCCTTCTAATTCTTTATAATATGCTTCTAATTCCGGTGTGTCTTCAACTCGTGCACGCCCGTAAATATCATCTGATTGCGGTGTTTCCATACAATTTATATTTTAAGAAGATAAAGTTTATTCTTCGGATTTATTTATAAAGGTAATTTTTTTTGTGGGAGCAACATTCACTCTTAAATCAAAAATATCAAAACGATTGTAATGCCCCAGAATATCGTGCATTTGCTTTGGTTGGATACATTTAGAAAGATCGATGTCAGCATAAATAATTCCTTCTTCATCAATTAAAGGCTGACCGATTACTGCTCCGTTTGGACCGATAAATCCTGAAAAGGCACTGCTTTTTCTGTCTAACAATTCATCAACGTTCGGAACGTCGGCACGCAAAGCATCTTTAATTTCCTGCGAAATAGTTGAGCAAGAAACAATGGTAAATAATTTTCCTTCGAAAGAATGCGCTGCAGCTCGAATTTTAATTGCTTCCGCCATATCATAATCGGGTGGGGCAACAGGCAAAGAAATATAATTGGCAATGTGGATTAATTCGCCTTGAGAAAGCAATGTAAATCGAGCCAATGTGTTGGTGTTTTCGCCACAAGCCAATGTTCCAACCGGACCAACTTCGGTATTATAAACTTTTAACGAAGAACCGTCGCCCGATGTCCATGTTAACTTTTCAGCCCATGTCGGAACCAGTTTTCTATGCTTCCCAATTAAATTTCCGTGATTGTCAATAATTAAATTGGTGTTGTAAATTTCTCCAAAACTATCGCCACGTTCGTTAATTCCAATGACAATATTCATATCGAAATCTTTTGCGGCTTTGTATAGTTTCTGCATAGATGCATCGTTAACAGCAACCGATTTTTTGTACAATTCTTCGTACCATTTACTGCCTTGAACGGGTGTCATGATCCAGTTCCAATAAGGATATCCGGCAATAAAAACCTCGGGAAAGGCAATTAATTTTGCTTCGTTTTCATGTGCTTCTTTTATGAAAGCTATGGCTTTATCTATTGTTTTTTCTACGTTTAAAAAAACAGGTGAGGTTTGAACCGTTGCTGCTTTAAATTTTTTGAATTCCATAATAATATTGTATTAAGATTGGAGTATTAAGACATTTATAAACGGACTTAAACTTATTTATCTTTTAATAACATTTTCTTTATAAGAACAATTTGTCCTAAATGATAATAACTGTGTTCGATCATGGCTTCGATGTTTCTTTTGAAAGTCCCATATTTTTCATCGACAAAAACCGAATCTAATTTTTCATCGCTCATTGATTCCACTTTAAGAGCAAATTTTTCAGAATCATTCCAAAATCGGTCTAAAAACAAACTCCATTGTTTTTGAGATTCGATAACAGGAAAACTAAAACTGAATTGATCTTTTATGTCCAATGTTCCACCATTAAAAACATTCAGAATTCCTGAAATATAATAATGTATATGATGCGCTAAATCTGAAATAGTGTTTAACGAATCTACTTTTTTTGTTGCAATTTGCCAGTCTGAATCTACCAACTGATCTTTAAAATTGGTATTAGCAATCCAAGTTCCGTTAAGGATTACTTCGCGAAACCGATTAGCTATTTGAAGTGATTGCATCATGATTAATTAATATTTTTTTAAAGTTTATTTCTATTCTCTCTTAAGATTTCAATCCAATTATTTGTTTCAGATATTAATTCAGATTTATCCATTTTTGTTTTGAGTGAAATTGGATATACTGACATATTTAGTGGACGAGAACCTGAACAACTAGAGTAAGAATAAAAGTATTTTCCTTTTTTAATTTCATTAAGATAAAAAATATATCTTCCTTTTTCTCTCGGAATTGTGAAACAACTGTTTGTATAGCCTCTTTCATCAGTAACTGTACCTCTAATTATTTTATCCTTTTCTTCGCCTTTGAGAACTTCAATAACTTTAATTTTATAATTTTCACCTGTTTTTACAACATCTCCAATAATTATAAGATCACTATATTTATAACTTCTCTCGTCAATTTTTTTTAAATCCGATTCTCCACAATCACAGGCAAAAAGTCTTGATGTACTGATGAATAGAAGTAATGTAATAAAAATAGAAATTCTTTTCATGTTTTATATTACGTATTTCTCAATTTTCGCTTTCACTTCGTCATTGAAAGCTTCGGCTTTGATCGTTTTTCTGTCTTCGGCAATTGCAACGTTTACCAATGTAACTTCGCCTTCTAAAACCGTTTTTTCTTGCTGATTAACAAAATGAAATCCGCAAACTACCGATGAACTTTTTAATTCTTTAACCCATAATTTTTTGGTTAGAATTTCTCCAATTCTAGCTGCGTTTTTAAACTGAACTTTTAAATCAACCGTTGGAATTCCATTGGTTTCGTGGATTTTAGAAAAAGGTCGGTCTAATGCTTCGTCAAACCAGTCTTCAACCAAATCGTTCAACATTTCAAAAAATCGTGGATAAAAAACAATTCCTGCAAAATCGGTATGTCTAAAACGTATTTGTTCTTCTTTTATAAAATAACTCATAATTTGTGTCTTAATTCTTAATACTACTTCAACTTAAAACGCTGAATTTTACCTGTTTCGGTTTTTGGTAACTTGTCAAGAAAATTAATTACGCGCGGATATTTATACGGAGCCGCATTTTCTTTAAACCAGTTTTGAATGTTTTTAGCCAATTCGGTTGAAGCATTTTCCTGATTTTTTAAAACGATATTGGCACAAACCAACATGCCACGTTCTTCGTCGGGCAAGCCTACAACGGCACATTCTAAAATCTCATCATGTGTAAGCAGTACACTTTCAACTTCAATTGCAGCAATATTGTAGCCCGATGAAATAATCATATCGTCGCCACGCGCCACAAACCAAAAATAACCGTCTTGATCCTGCTTAAAAATATCGCCGGTAATATTCCAACCGTTTTCAACGTATTCCTGTTGCTTTTCAGGGCGGTTTAAATATTTACAGCCGGTAATTCCGCGAACAGCCAATCTTCCGGGCGTATTATACGGAACATCGTTTCCGTTTTTGTCGATGATTTTTGCTTCGTAACCTGTAATTGCAATTCCGGTTGATCCCGGTTTCATATTTTCTTGGTTCGATGATATAAAAATATGAAGCATTTCGGTAGCACCAATTCCATCGATAATTTTCAAACCGGTTGCGTTGTACCAATCTTCCCAAATTTTTAAAGGAAGCGTTTCGCCAGCCGAAATACATCTTCTCAAACTCGATAAATCGTAATCTTTAGATTTTTCGGTAAGAATTCGCCAAGCTGTTGGTGCTGTAAAACAAATGGTGATTTTTTCGTTTTGAATGACTTCTAAAAGCACATCCGGGCTTGGTTTTTCAATCAAAAAAGAACTCGCTCCGAAATACATTGGGAACAAAACCAATCCGCCTAAACCAAAGGTAAAACCAATTGGCGGACTACCCGTAAAAATATCATTTTCGGTTGGTTGCAACGAGTAATTTGGAAAAGCTTCGCAAATATTCAGAATATCTTTATGATAATGTGCCGTCATTTTAGGATTTCCGGTAGTTCCCGAAGTAAAACCTATTATGGCAACATCATCTTTTTTAGTGTTATAGTTTTGAAACGTTTTTGGTTTCAATTGCATCAATTCATCAATAGAACCATTTCTGTAAAAAGAAACCGATTTTAAAAAGTCTGATTTTACCAGATTTATTTCATCTGCCAACGAACTGTCGCAAATTACATGTGAAATTTCAGCACAATCGATCAACGTTTTTAATTCTTTTGATCGAAGTAAAGGCATAGTTGCAACTACAATTCCACCGACTTTTAAAACGGCAAACCAACACGCAACCATCATGGGATTGTTGCACGAACGCAACAAAACACGGTTACCGGGCTGTAATCCTAAATCATCGACCAAAACATGCGCAATCTGATTTGCTTTTTCAAACAAATCGTTATATGTCCAAGTTTCGCTAAACGTTTTCAGACATACGTTTGAACCTTTTCCGTTAGCAATGTGATCGTCTAAAAGGCGTTCCACACAATTCAGACTTTCCGGGTGGTTAAACTGCGGTAAATCCAAAAACAAATAATCGGGTTGTAAATCTTTATTCGGTAAATGATTTACGGCAAACAAATCTTTCATAACTACTTTTTATTGCTTTTTGGCTTTAAAGCCTTCTTCATACGTTCGGTTTGCTTTCTTTCAGAAATTGTTGAACTGTATAGGTTTTCTATTCCTTTTTGGTATTGATATGGAATATCTGTAATAGTAATTTGTTCATAAGCCTGTGCTTTTCTAACAAAATATGGATCTAACAACAATGGTTTTCCAAGAGCAACCAAATCGGCTTTTCCACTTAAAATAATGGTGTTGATCTGATCGATATCAGTAATCGTTCCGGCAGTAATCGTTGGAATATCTGCTGAATTTCTAACCATATCAGAGAAAGGAACCTGCCACATTCTACCGGTTTTCGGGTTTTGATTTTCAACGGTATTTCCTGTGGATACATTAATGATATCGGCTCCTGCTTTTTTAAATTCTGAAGCTATAAAAAGAACATCTTCTTGAGAAATGCCGTTTTCTGCCCAATCAGTTGCTGAAATACGAACTGAAATAGGTTTTTCTGATGCGAAATTTTCTCGAACAGCATTAAAAACCTGCATTGGAAAACGTAAGCGGTTTTCTAAAGATCCGCCAAATTCATCGGTTCTATTATTAGTTAAAGGCGATAAAAATGATGCCAATAAAAAGCCGTGATGAGCTTGTAATTCAATCATGTCAAAGCCTGCTTTTTCTGAATTTTTAGCCGCATTTGCAAACTGATTGATTACGTTTTGCATATCATCTGCAGTCATTTCTTTTGGAACTGCCATTTTATCATTGAACGCAATAGCCGATGCCGAAAGTAATTCCCACGCATTATCAATTGGTTCGTTTGTACCTTCCCAAGGCTTTTTAACAGCACCTTTTCTGCCTGAATGTCCTAACTGAATTCCGATTTTTGTTGAAGTGTTTTCATGAACAAAATCGGTAATTTTTTTCCATTCTGCAATTTGTTCTTCATTGTAAATTCCGGCACAGCCTAAAGTAATTCGTCCGTTTGCATCAACAGCCGTCATTTCTGTTACAATCAAGCCTAAACCGCCAATGGCGCGCGAAGTATAATGTTGAAAATGCCAATTGTTAACCAAACCGTTATTCGCAGAATATTGCCCCATAGAACTCATAACAATTCTGTTTGAAAGTTCTAAACCACGCAATTTAAAGGTAGAAAAAGCGGCAGCGTTTGTGTTGTTATTATGTTTCTGATTGAATTCTTGTAATACTTTATCGGTGTATGATTGATCTCTTAATCGAAGGTTTTCATAGGTTACTTTTTTAGATCGAGTCATACATCCGAAGGAGAATTGATAGAACGGATATTTTTCGTATCGATTCATGTTTTCAAACCATTCCAACGAAACCGATGCAGCGTACTGAATCATTTCCACAGGGTTTCTTCTGGTTTTCTCGTATTGTTGAAACGTATTTTGAACATTATCCGGATTTGCCATTAACGCATCAAACAAACCAATGGCGCAATCCATTGCCAGTTTTGTACCTGATCCAATCGAGAAATGTGCAGTTGCTTTGGCATCGCCCAATAAAACAATGTTGTTGTGATGCCAATTTTTATTGGTTACATGCGGAAACTGTCGCCAATGCGATTTGTTAGTAATTAGTGAATGACCGTCTAATTCATCTTTAAATATTTCGGAAAGTTTTGCTACGGTATCTGCTTCATTTTCTACTTCAAATTGTAGGTTTTTCCAAGTTTCATCGGTACATTCAAAAATCCAGGTGCTCATTCCTTCTTCATATTGATAGGTATGTGCAACGATGATTCCGTAAGGTGTTGTTCTAAAAAAATAGGTAAAAGCATCTAACGGTTTGGTAGATCCCATCCATACAAATCGGTTTGATTTTAATTGGATATTCGTTCCAAATTCGTTTTGAAACTGGGTACGAATTCCGCTTCCAATTCCATCTGCAGCAACAATAATGTCCGAATCTTTAAACTGCGAAAGATCATCAACATTTTGTTCAAAATGTAATTTCACACCTTCTTCTTCGCAACGTTGATGTAATAATTTAAGTAAGGTTTTACGTGAACAACCGCAAAAACCGTTACCGGCAATGCTAACTTCTTGTCCGTCGCGAGCCACAATAATATCGTCCCAATACGCAAATTTGCTTCGAATTAATTCGTACGACTGCATATCGCGTTTTAAAAATTCGCCCAAAGTTTCATCGGAAAATACAACGCCAAAACCAAAACTATCTTCTGGTTTGTTGCGTTCGTACACGTTAATTTCCCAATGGGGCATTGCTTTTTTGGTTAAGATTGAAAAATAGAGTCCGCCCGGACCACCGCCTATAACCGTTATTTTCATAGATTTCGTTTTATTGAGAAAGTTTCGCCCAGTTTGCTGTAATTAGATCCGGCTAAACGGGCAACAGGTTGGTATTTGTCTAAATTAATTCGGTGATTTTCCAGAAGAATTTCATCGGCAATATGCATCATCAGTACTTTACCGATAACGATACACGCACCGCCATTTTTATGATCTTCCAGAAAATAATGATGCACCATTTCGCATTCAAAATGAGCTTTGGCTTCGGCAACTCGTTTAGGTTTAATTAATTCGCAAGAAATAGGAGTAAGGTTTGCCAGCTGAAATTCATCAACAGCATTTTCAACCGCGTTAGATGTAGTGTTCATTTGTTCCACAACATCTTCGGTAACCAAATTCACGGCGAACTGTTTGTTTGCCAAAACATTGTTTAAAGTATCTTTATTTTTATCGCCCGTACGAACTGTTGAAAACATCACATGCGGCGGATCTTCGCCCACCACATTAAAGAACGAAAAAGGCGCAAGATTGTTAATTCCGTTTTCATCAACAGTAGAAATCCAGCCGATTGGGCGCGGAATTACCAAACCTGTCAATAATTTATATAAAATACCGGAATCGGTATCTTTTACAGAAATTTGCATAAAAAAATGTAGTTTACACAAATAACGTAAAAAATATTTATAATGCTGATTTTTTTTGATATTGATAAGTTATTTTACGGTGTAGATATCGTGATTTCTTTTGATTATTTATAGAAGTTTTACAAGATCAGCCGGGTTTTGACGATTATCCCACAATGCAGTAATGAAAATTTTAGAATCGGTTATTTTATAGTAAATACTAAAATTTCCCATAGCTGCTTCTCTTGTGTCTAAATGGTTTGTAAGTTTTCCTGCATAAGGATTTTTTAAGATCAGATCAATACGTTTCTTAATAAGCTCTATGAGTTTTTTGGCATAAAGAGTCGATTGATTTCGAATGGTCCAATATTTTAAGATTTCACGACGTTGCTTAATCGCAGTTTCAGTCCAAACTACAGATTTTTTAGCCATTCTAAATCCAATTTATCTAATTCTTCTTGTGAAACTATGCGATTGTTCTTTATATCGTCTTCACTCATGTTCAACATTAATAATTGATCATATGAAAGTTGTATGGCATCGTTTTCAACAGAACTTTTACTGATTAATTTGTAAAGCGCAGTTAGATATTCTTTATTAGATATCGTAAGTAATTTATCTATAATATTATTTCTGATGTTATCGGCTGTATCCATAATCAAATAATTTATAACAAAGGTTGTAAATTTATTTCAAACTTCAAAATTGCATAAAATCAATTACTTAACGGTGTACGTGTAGTGATTTCTTTTAGCGATATGAAAGTATCCCAATGCAAAATTTGATTGATTTGTCTGGTTTACGATGTTTCCTTTTATGGTTCCCATTGGACTTGAAAAAGGATTGCCGCTGTCGCCGGAAATTGACAATAATTTTGACAAATACTGATGATATTGCTTGCTAATTGATGTTATGGAATGATTCAAGGTATCGCCAGTTTTTAAGTCTTCTTTATCAAAAATGTACAGATCGTTCATGATGTTTCCGTTTGTAAACTGATCGTTGGTTACACCAAAATAATTATCAACAGGCGAAATCATTTGTACGAGATAGTGATTTTCTTCGTTGGCATCATCTTGAAAATTAAACATTATTTCATACGAATCTCCACCAAAACCACCATCGTCTTTTTGATCGACACTTAAAATTTCAGGCGATGATAATAGGGTAGAAGTTGCTGTATATGTTTCGTTATTATAAACAACAGTTAATTCGTAATTTCCATCGATTTCTGGCTGAAAAAGTTCGTTTGTGAAATCTCCACTACCTATACTTACAAACTGATAAACCGTGTTGCTATCGGTATCTTTAATAGAAACTTCCGCATTATCAACTGTTGGGAAAACGCCTGAATAAAAATCGGTTGTGGTAGAAAGATGAATTTTATTGTAATCGGTTTCGCCTAGAAAAAGGTTTCCTTCAATAACCAAACGCGGTATGTTTTTATCAAAATCAAGCGTAATATCTTCTTCGCAGCTAACAAAAAACAGACTGCAAATACTAGCGAATATGTAAAGTAACTTTTTCATATTAAAATTTAAAATTATAGGTAACACTTGGCACAATTCCAAAAATAGAAAGCTTGGTAGTTTCGGTCATGTTGTTAGAATCTTCAACTGATCTAAAACTGATTGACGCTGCGTTTTTACGATTATACACGTTGTAAATTCCAAAAACCCATTCGCTTTGCCATTTGCGGTTCTCGTTTTTAGTTGGCGTGTAGGTTGCCGAAATATCTAAATGATGAAAAGCCGGCATGCTGTAATTGTTGCGTTTGTTGTAGTTTGGCACCTGCACACCTAAAAATTCATACTTTCCGTCGGGATACGTTACCGGTCTTCCAGATTGAAGGGTGAAACTTGCGTTGAAACTCCATTTTTTGCTGAAATCATAACTTGCAACAATTGATAAATCGTGCAAACGATCGTGTGGTGTTCTATACCATTCGCCGTTGTTTATACCCGTTTCATTTGCAGTTCTACCAGCAGTTTGCTGTATACTTTTAGCAATGGTGTAGGCAACCCAACCTGTCAATTTTCCTTCGTTTTTTCTGAATAAAAATTCCAAACCGTAAGCTTCGGTTTTTCCGTTTAAAAGTACTTGCTCAATAGCGCGATTTCCTATTAAATCGGCACCATCGATATAATCTAAACGATTTTTTCCTAATTTAAAGTACGATTCAATTTCTAACGAATATTTATTGTCGTTTAAGTTTTGAAAAAATCCAACAGCATACTGATCTACAATTTGCGGTTTCACATACGGACCACTTGGTTCCCATATATCTAACGGAGTTGCCGATGTAGTGTTTGAAATTAAATGAACATACTGCGCCATACGGTTGTAGCTCATTTTTACCGAACGATCGTCGTTTAATTTTACCGAAACAGCCACACGCGGTTCAAAATTATCAAACTTACTTATGTTTTTATTTTTGCCGTAATACTGTGTGCCGATCGGAACTGCTTTTTCATACGTATCGGTTTGCTGATTGTAAACCACCGGATTATTGTTCTCGTACAAATTGATATTTTCTTCGCCTAGACGATTAAACATGCTGTATCGCAACCCATAATTTACCGATAAAAACGAATTGATTTCTTGTTCGGCTTCTATAAAAATAGCATTTTCCCAAGCATATTTATGCGGAATTTGGAACGAATTGATTTGCGAGTCGGGCTTGTTGGGCTCCATTGTACCCGGATTGAAATTATAGTACAAACTGCTGATTCCGTATTTTAAAGAAAACTCATCATTGATCTGATGATTGATTTTATAATTGAAATCGTAATTCTTAATACCTGAATCCCAACTGAAACCGACAAAATTTAAAGTCAATCCGTAGTAATAATCAGAATATCTAACCGAAGCTTCGCTGTTTATTTTTGATGAGTATTTGCTGTTCCAAGTTAAATTAGCAACGGTGTTACCAAATTTATTATCAAAACTATCATTGAATTTAAAAATATCCCTTCCAAAATATCCCGTCAAGTACAACTGATTTTTATCGTTCATTAAATAACTCCACTTGGTATTTAGATCGTAAAAATAAGCCGAACTTTTAATATCTGTAAGCTTTAAAAACAAATGAGCATACGATGCGCGACCTGCAAACAAATACGATAATTTATCTTTGATAATTGGACCTTCGACCATTAATCTGCTTGATAAAAGTCCGATTCCGCCAGTCGCCTTATGATCTTTATAATCTCCTTCTTTTTGATTGATCTCTAAAACCGATGAACCACGACCACCGTATCGAGCAGGAATTCCGCCTTTGTACAGTTTTATGTTGCTAACCGCATCGTTATTAAAAACCGAGAAAAATCCGTATAAATGCGAAGACCCATAAACCGAAGTTTGATCTAACAACAATAAATTTTGATCGGATCCGCCACCACGAACGTTAAAACCAGATGTTCCTTCTCCCGAATTTACAACTCCCGGCAATAACAAAATGGTTTTTAAAATATCGGTTTCACCCAAAACCACCGGCGCTTTTTTAATTTCGGCAGCAGTAAGTTTGTTAACGCTCATTTCGGGTTTACGAATGTTAATTTTGTTCGATGTAGTAATAACGATTTCATCTAAAGAATTATCGTCTGCCTGTAGGGAAATGTTCTGAACCACATCTTTTGTAAGATCGATTTTTTGTGAAACGTATTCAAATCCTTCCACATAAACAGAAAGTTGATAGGTTCCGCTTGCAGCCATTAAAGAATAATTTCCTACATCGTCGGTCTGTAAAACAGTTTCATTATTGTTTAAAGCAACTGTTACGGTAGTTGATGCTAGCGGCGTATTATTTTTAGCTTGCGTTACTTTGCCCGATAGTTTGTATTTACTTTGTGAAAAACTTAAACTTGTAACAAATAACGATAATACTAAAAGTGTTTTTTTCATGAGTTTTTAATTAAACTAGATAAGTAACGTAATGAAAGGTTTCTTTAGTATGTTTTAATTTCTCTTATTTGTTACAAAATAAACTTGTTTTTATAAATTAAATACGTTGTAACTCATCAGAATTGCCTGATTGTCTTTCGTTTGTTTGTATGTTTTTGTTGCCAAAACGATAAACTAGTGAAAAGCGTACGCGTTGTGCATCCCAAACATTTTTAAATTTTTGTGTAACACCATACATTTCTTGTTTGCTGTATTCACGTCCGTTAAAAATGTCGCTGCCACTAACACTTAACTCTAATTTTTTGTCTAACATTAAATATTTTACTGTTGAATAAAATTTTGCATACGGTTTTAGTTCGAAATTTTGATATGTTTCGCCAAAGTTTTGAAAGTAACTTAAACTGAAAAATAGTGTTTTATTAGCGTTTAAAGTAAAATCATTTGTGGTAAAAAAAGATACTGATGTTCCTTTGTATGTTTGGTCTGAAATTGCAATATTCGAAACTGAATAATCAAAATTAAAAGTATTTACACTAGTCCACCAATTTGTTATTTTTGCTGTGTAACTCTCTGTAATTCCAATATTTGTAGCATCAACATAATTCATCCAAATGTAATTGTTCTGTTTTGTTTCGGCATTTAACATAGAAGCTTGGTTTACACCGTCTTTCATACTTGATACATATATTCTACTGTCTAATTTTTTATAAGTGTAGGTTAATTCAAAATTGTGTGAAAAGGAAGGACGTAAAAACGGATTTCCCTCGTTGTAACTAAATTCGTTGTTGATAGTTCTAAAAGGATTTAAACTTTCGTAGCTAGGACGGCTAATTCGTCTTGAATAATTGAAACCTAAACTGCTTTCATCGGTAAAATTGTGCATAATATATAACGTAGGAAACAGTTTTAAATAATCGTTTTTATGACGATTATCGTTTTGTAGCGAATAACCTTCTGTTTGGGTAGCTTCTAATCGTAAACCAGCCTGAAAAGTCCATTTTTCTGAAAGTTTCTTATTTGCCGAAAAGTAAACTGCCTGATTTTTCTCTATATATTTAAAGTAGTTTGATAAATTTTCATTGTTTACAAAAACGCCATCCTGATTTTTACTCAATGCTAAAATATTATTTTTTGATATAGATTGTGAAAATCGAAATCCTGTTGAAAAATCGGCAAATTTAGTAGGGAGTTCCAAATCTGCTTTTCCAGAAATATTCTGAATTTTAATATCAATATCGTTAATTCCGGTATAAGTTGAATTTGGAATCAGTTCATTTGTTGGTGTAAAACCTGCGTACGTGAAATCGTTTGTTTTTGGCGAATTATAGTTTACAAAATCAAAATCAATACTTAATTTTCGACCTAAAGTATCTAATTTATATTCTGAATAAAGAGTATAAATCTGCTGAAAAGTTTTATCGGTAGAAGTTGCGTTGTTTCTTAAAAATTTATTTACAGAACCATTTTCACGATCAAAAATTGTTGTAACCTGTGGCTGTGTATCAGCAAAATTTGAATTATAGATTGATGCTTTTGTACCAACTTTCCAGTTTTTGTTTAGCTGATAATCTAATGCGATTTTTCCACTAATGTATTTATTTTTAGCATCAGAAGCGTTTTCGTTTTGCCAAAAAGCATCATTGTAATAAATATCGTTATTCCAATTAATAAATGATCTGCGTTCACCAAGATTTAAAGAACTTTGAAGTGTAACTTTATTTTTTTGTAAGTTAAAAGCTGCGTTGTATTGTTGCGTGTTTCTGCGGCTGCGTTGATAAGTAGCACCCAAAGTTGAATTCCAGCTGTTTTGCTTTATTTGTTTTGTAACTATATTAATAATTCCGCTATTACCTTCGGCTTGATATTTAGCAGGTGGTGTTGTAATAACTTCAATTTTAGATAAGTTAGAAGCACTTAAACTTTCTAAATAATTAGTCAGTTCCTGTTGATCCATATAAGTTGGTTTATCGTCTATTAAAACTAATACAGAATTTTTGCCCGAAATACCAATGTTTTCTTGTGTAACAGTAACGCCAGGTGTGGTTTTAAGAGCATCTAACGCAGTTCCACCAGCTGTTGCTGTGCTGTTTTCTACATAATAAATAAAACGATCGGCTTTGCGTTCGGTAAGTTTTTTGCTCGTTTCTATAACCAACTCGTTTAAGTTTGTTGATGACTGTACATTAATAATACCAAGATCTAAATTGCTTGTTAAGTTAATTGTATGCTCATAAACAATATCATTAAAATAAATAATTTGCAGATTATAGTTTTTTTCGGAAGCTTCAATTTCAAATAAACCGTTTTCGTTTGTGCTGCTAAAAATAGTATCGTTTGCAATTAATTGAATATCATAAAAAGCTGCGGCTTCGTTATTTTCTTTTACTAAACCTTTTAATTGATGTGTTTGCGCAAATGCTGAAATATTAAACACAAAAAAGATACATGCTAAAAATACTTTTGTTTTCATTATAGATTATTTTTTAGCAAAATTTGATTTTATGTAGGTGATATTATTTTTATTTCGACCAATAACAAAAAAAATCCGACGAATGTGTTCATCGGATAAAAACATGATTTTGTCGAAATAATAAACTTGACTTTTAATAAAAATCTACTTTTACACTATAAATAAATTAAAGAATATGAAACAGAAATATGTAGTTGCTTTACACATTTTGTTTTGGGTGTATTACTTTTTACAAGAATTGGTAGCATTAAACCCAAGTACTCAAACTCTTAGCATTCCTTTATTTTCGTTTACCTTTTCAAATCCTGAAGTAGCCATAACGTATTCGTTTACCTTTTTGTATGTTTTTATATTTTACTTAAACTATTTGGTTGCTCTGCCGCGTTTTTTTGATGTAAATAATACAAAGCAAATATTTTTGGCATTACTATCACTTTTTGCCATTTTTATTGGGTTACGTTACTTTATTGAAGAATTTTTATATTTAAAACTTTTCGGTTTTCATAATTATTACGATGGTGTATCAATTCCGTATTATATTTATGATAACATTTATTACGGAAGCCGCCCAATTGTAGCATCGTCTGTATTATGGTTTATTGTGAATATGTTTCGTTTGCAGAAAGATCAAATTCGATTAATTGAAAGTAAGCGCGAAACAGAAATTAATTTTCTTAAATCGCAAATAAACCCGCATTTTATCTTTAATACGCTGAATAATATTTATTATCTGGTTTTTGAAAAGTCTGAAAAATCATTAAAAGCAATAGAACAATTAAGCGGATTAATGCGATACATGACTTATGAAAGCCAAAACGAAACCATTGCCATACAAAATGAGATTGATTATATAGAAGATTTTATTCAGTTAGAATCTATGCGTATTGTAGGTAAACCAAACATCATTTTTGAAAAGGATATTGAAAATTATCAATACCGAATTCCACCATTGTTGTTGATTCCTTTTATAGAAAACGGATTTAAACACGGCATTGTAAATAATGAAGAGCATCCGTTCACTATCAAATTAAAACAAAACAGTAATTTGTTTGTTTTAGAAGTAGAAAATGTAATCAATCAATATAAAAAAGATAAACAATCTGGAATAGGAATCGATAACATAAAAAAGCGTTTACAATTGTATTTTCCTGATAAACATTTGTTAGAAATCAATATAAAAGAACAAAAACACCAAGTTAAATTAACTATTAATTTATGAGAGTAATAAATTGCATTATTTTAGACGATGAACCTATGGCTGTAGCTTTACTTTCTAAATATGTTGATAAAATTCAAAACTTAAATTTAGTAAAGGCTACTACAAATCCTTTTGAAGTGCTGGAATTTACCAATAACAATTCTGTTGATGTAATATTTATTGATATTCAAATGCCCGAACTTACCGGAATACAGTTAATGGAAATGTTGGGCAATAAAACCAAATTTGTAATTACATCGGCATACAGTGAATATGCTTTGCAGGGATATGAACACAATGTAATAGATTATTTATTGAAACCTGTTTCGTTTGATCGTTTTTATAAGGCTGTTGTTAAAGTTCAGGAAGTTTTTAAAGAACAAGCTTTTACTAACGTGATGACTGCTGAAGAGAAATCAGAGGATTTTTTATTTGTGAAAACCGATGGTAAATTAATTAAAATAAATTTAAACGATTTACAGTTTGTTGAAGGTTTAAAAGATTACCTGTATCTACATTTAAAGAATGAAAAGCTAATAGTTTTAGACACTCTTAAAGATTTTGAACTTAAACTACCAAATAACTTTATGCGTGTACATAAATCGTACATTGTTAGGTTAGATCAGATCGAAAGTATTGAACGCAACCGTATTTTTATTCAAAACAAAATAATTCCGGTAGGCGATACCTATAAAACAAAATTTCAAGACTGGGTAAAGAGTTTTATATAAAGCTTAGAGCTATAGCAATAGCCATTTGGGTTGAACCAATTCTTTAGCTAAATGAGCCCAGCTGTATTCTTGATGATTATTTTTGTTCATCCACACAAATTTATCAATTTCATTTGCTATCACCGGTTCAAAAAAGTAGGGCAGATGTAACCAATAAACGTAACCATGTACCATTGTATTGTGTTCGTTTACGGCTTTTGTTTGGTGCGATCCTAAAAATGTTAATTGATGAGGTTGAATTTTCAAACCAATTTCCTCTTTAGCTTCGCGAATTATGGTTTCAATATCCTGTTCTCCATTTTGAATTTTACCGCCGGTTAACTGATAAAATTCTGAATTTTTCTTGCAAACCAAAAGCAGTTCTTTTTTTGGATTGATAATGGCAACCGATGCTATATTTAAAGTTTTCATGTTGATAATATATAAAGAAAGTATCTATATTTTGTTTTCTTTTATGAACTTATAGATTGAAGTTGTTAGGTTAACAATTTCTTTACTTTTCTTATAAATATCCCATGAGATATTTTTATCAAGCACTAACTCACTTAATCCTCTTTTGTTAACTAACGTTCCTGGAATTGAATTATTTGTTTTATAAACAGATTTATTAATAAAATATTCTTTTCCATCTTTTCCAACATCATTTCTTAAATCATTTAAGAATTCACCAATATACTTTTTTTTATAATCTTCGGGTTTAATTTTGTTTAGAGACTTCTTAATTTTATCTGTTGCTTCAACTTCATTTTTTCGGATTAATGATGAATTGCAATAAAAATCTATTGCTTCAGTCCATATATCAGTAGGTAGTATATTTTCTATTTCTCTTATATTAGTTAGTATGTTTGTCTTGATATTTAGATTTTCTTTTAATTTATTTAATCTTGTTGCTTTTAAAGTTTCACCTGAAGCATTATCTGAATCTGCTACAAGAAAAATTTTGTTATTTAAAGCTAATGCATTGATGTTTTTCTTAATATCTTCTTCCGTTTCAGAACTTAATGGCTCAAAAATATAATGATCTATATTTGAACCAGCATATTCGAAAAATGCAAAATCAATATCTTCTTTTAAAATTTCAGCTTTGTTTGAAGTATCGTCAATATATGCTTTTAAAAAAGCTTTGATATAATTTCTGTCAGATACACCTTCAACCCAAATACTACAATTTGCTAAGAAAACAGATGAATTATTTACCCCTATTTCCTTTAATATAGAATTGTCACCTTGATTAATATTTCTAATTTCAAACTGTTTGTAATTCCCATTTTGATTTTTCCGTTGAGAAAAAGAATAAATAGAAACAGAATCTTTTTTGATTGTTAAATCTAAGAAATGATTGGAATGTGTAGATATAAAATATTTTAAATTCTTTTCTCTAAGAGTTTTATTATTAGATATTTGATCTAAAAATAAACGTTGAATTCCTGGATGTAAATTGATCTCAGGTTCATCTATAAATATATAAGCCCCTTCTTCAGCCATAAAAATTGGAAACATTAAAAGAATTAAGGCTTGAATACCATCTCCCAATTCATAAAGTTTTCTATCAGCTTCACCATCAATATGAATAATTATATTATTACTAGAATTTTCTCCTCTTGAATTGGAATCAAAATTATATTCAGCAACAATATCTACAGTTTTTCTATTAAAGAAATTTTCACTGATAAATTTCTCAAAAGATTCAAATCTAACTCTCTTGTCTTTAGTTGAATTCCTAGCATTTAAAATTTCCTTATAAAGATGTAACCCCGTAAATATTTGAACTTTGTGTATATCTAGTTTAAATTTGTAATTTTTTAATATTGTTTGTTGAAAGAAGTCTTCTTCAATTTTTTTGTCTGTAGTATTAATTAAAGAATGTGCTGTTCTTAAAGTTGGGATAAATATTTTTTTTACAGTTATTTTTTGAGGTAAAGAGTTTGAAATTTCTTTTAAAAAAGTAATAATTTTATTGTTAGTATATAAATCAGGAAAGCTTGATATTTTACTTTTAGTTGATATTATTTCCAGATCCGTGTTAATTAATGATTTGTAATCAAATTGAAAATCTTCAAGTTTGTAGTAACGTTCAATATTATGTTGATATAGACTATATAAGTCTTTAATCAGATTGTTATAAAGTAAGACTTTGTTAATAAATTTAGCTGAAAAATACCATTCTTCCATTTTTATCAATTCCCTCATAAATCTACTTTTACCACTATTATTACTTCCTATGAAAATATTAATGTTATTTGTATTCGGTAAATAATTTGCATGTTCATTATCATTTATTAAAAAGTAAGATGAAAAAGTATGACCAATAAAATGACTGTTTTCCGAGATTAAGTGTAAATCAAAAGTATTATTTTTCGTGTTCATAATGTTTTTACGTTTCTACAATAATAATAAAAATAAGAGTATAAAAAAACCGTCGAATTTACGACGGTTTTTATGTATGTAAATTATGAATTATCCTAATTTAGAAACAATTGCATTTAACGTTGCAGACGGACGCATAGCTTTTGATGTTAAATCAAAATCTGGATGGTAATAACCTTTAATTTCTTGAGCTTTCCCTTGCGATGCGATTAATTCTTCGTTAATTTTAGCTTCGTTTGCTGTCATTTCTTGGGCAATTGGTGCAAATAAAGCTGCTAAATCTGCATCTTTTGTTTGTGCTGCTAAAGCTTCTGCCCAATACATTGCCAGGTAAAAATGAGAACCACGGTTGTCTATCGTTCCTAATTTTCTTCCCGGAGATTTATCTGTAGCTAAGAATTTTTCTGTAGCAACATCTAAAGCATCTGCTAAAACTAATGCTTTTGGATTGTTTTGTGTTTGCGATAAATGCTCTAAAGAAGCTCCTAAAGCTAAAAATTCACCTAACGAATCCCAACGTAAATAACCTTCTTCAATAAATTGTTCGATGTGTTTTGGAGCCGATCCACCTGCACCAGTTTCAAACAATCCACCACCGTTCATTAAAGGAACAATTGACAACATTTTAGCCGATGTTCCAACTTCTAAAATAGGGAATAAATCGGTTAGATAATCACGTAATACGTTTCCTGATACCGAAATAGTGTCTTCGCCCTTACGAATTCTGTCTAAAGAGAATTTACAAGCATCAACCGGAGCCAAAATGCGGATGTCTAATCCTGTGGTATCAAAATCTGGTAAATATTTGTTTACTTTTTTAATGATTTCTCTGTCGTGCGCACGGTTTTTATCTAACCAGAAAACTGCCGGAGTTGCAGATAAGCGTGCACGGTTTACTGCCAACTTAACCCAGTCTTGAATAGGTGCGTCTTTTGTTTGACACATACGGAAAATATCGCCTACGGCAACTTGCTGCTCCATAAACACATTTCCTTCTGCATCAATAATACGAATTGTCCCTTCAGCATCTGACTGAAACGTTTTGTCGTGCGAACCGTATTCTTCTGCCTTTTGAGCCATTAATCCAACGTTAGGAACAGATCCCATTGTTTTTGGATCTAATGCGCCGTTTGCTTTACAATCATCGATAACTGCAGTGTAAATTCCTGCATAAGATCTATCTGGAATCAATGCAAATGTATCTTGCTGTTTACCTTCTTTGTTCCACATTTGACCTGATGTACGAATCATTGCCGGCATAGAAGCATCAACAATAACATCAGATGGCACGTGTAAATTGGTAATTCCTTTATCAGAATTTACCATTGCCAAAGCAGGACCATTTGCAATTGCAGCATCAATCGCCGCTTTAACGTCAGCTTCTTGTGCGTTTCCTGCAATTTTACTGTATAATTCACCTAATCCGTTGTTTGGATTGATGTTTAATTCTTTGAATAAATCTGCAAATTGTGCAAAAACATCTTTAAAATACACTTCAACAATAGCTCCGAAAATAATAGGATCCGAAACTTTCATCATTGTCGCTTTTAAGTGTGCAGACAATAATACGCCTGCTGCTTTAGCTTCTGCAATTACATCGGCAACAAAACCTTTTAATGCGGTAATGCTTAATACAGATGAATCGATCACTTCGCCAGCTTTTAAAGGTGCTAAACCTTTTAATTCTTTTACGGAACCGTTTGTTCCAACGAATTCAATTTTAAACTGAGAAGCGTTTTCAACAGTAACAGATTTTTCTGTTCCGTAGAAATCGCATGATTCCATGTGAGCAACTTTTGTTTTAGAATCTGCAGACCAAGCACCCATTGAATGTGGGTTTGCTTTTGCATAATTCTTAACAGCTTTTGGAGCACGACGGTCAGAATTTCCTTCACGAAGAACAGGATTTACTGCTGATCCCAATACTTTTGCATAAGAAGCTTTAATTGCTTTTTCTTCTTCGTTTGTTGGATCTGCAGGATAATTAGGTACTGCATAACCATGTGCCTGCAATTCTGAAATAGCAGCTGCTAACTGTGGAATTGAAGCAGAAATATTTGGTAATTTAATGATGTTAGCTTCAGGTGTTTTCGCTAATTCACCTAATTCTGCCAAAGCATCACCAATTTTTTGATCTTCTTTTAAGAATTCAGGAAAGTTTGATAAAATTCTTCCTGCCAACGAAATATCGCGTGTTTCCATTTCGATACCGGCTGGTGCAGTAAAAGCTTTAACAATAGGTAAAAATGAATAAGTTGCCAACATTGGCGCCTCATCTGTTAATGTGTAGATAATCTTAGATTTTGACATTATTGTAAGATTTATTAAAGTCGAAATTAATTTTGTTTACAAATATAATAAATACACTTATATTTTTTTGATTGTAAACCGATAATGATGTAAGATTTAGTAATTTGATAATTGCACAGTAACAGTATTGCAGAACTGATAATATTATCTAATAAAAAAGAATATTTGATACCAAAGGGTATTAAAACAAAAAAGGTTGTTCGTTTAGAACAACCTTTTTTATACGAGTAATTTTTTAACTTTCAACCACTTTTCCTTTGATGTACAAAGCAACAGTTCCGTTCTCGATGTTTTTAGCATTCGATTCTACAGTAATAGTTTTAGAGATTGTACCTGGATTCATGTTGTATTTTACTTCAATTTTGTCAGATTTACCTGGCATAATCGGAGCCTCTGGTTTTGAAGGTACCGTACACCCACAAGAAGAACGAACGTTAGTAATAACTAAAGGCTCATCTCCTGTGTTAGTAAACTCAAAAGTTCTTACGCCTGTGTCAACACCTTTAACAACAGTACCGTAATCGATTGTGTTGTTTTCAGCTTTAAACTCAATTTTTGGACCAGTTTGTGCGTATGAAGCAGCTCCAACTAATGTCATCGCTACTATTCCTAAAAATTTTTTCATTGTTTCAATTAATTTTAATTATGTAAATTTAAATAGTTTCAAATGAAATCCAAACAATATTGATTTTTTTTGCATTTCGTTATGATATTTTCAAAACCTGTGCCAAACTTAACAAATTTAAAATTAGTGAACTAAATTTTAAAGATTATTGTATTTTTGTTTTTTTATCACACGATTTAAACAGTAAAATATATGACAATTCCTGCACAGTTTGATGCAAAACAAGTTGAAGCCAAGTGGTACGACTATTGGATGAAAAACAACTATTTTCGTTCAACACCAGATCATAGAACACCTTATACAATTGTAATTCCGCCGCCAAACGTCACGGGGGTTTTGCACATGGGGCACATGCTGAACAACACCATTCAGGATGTCTTGATTCGTCGTGCGCGTTTAAAAGGGTTCAATGCTTGCTGGGTTCCAGGAACAGATCACGCGTCTATTGCTACCGAAGCGAAAGTTGTTGCCAAATTAAAAGCAGAAGGAATTAATAAAAACGATTTATCGCGTGAAGAATTTTTAAAGCATGCTTGGGAATGGACCGATAAATACGGTGGAACTATTTTAGAGCAGTTAAAAAAGTTGGGCGCTTCTTGTGATTGGGAACGTACAAAGTTCACAATGGACGATGAATTGTCTGCTGCCGTTATAAAATCGTTTGTTGATTTATACAATAAAGGAATGATTTATCGTGGTTACCGCATGGTTAACTGGGATCCTGAAGCAAAAACAACATTGTCAGACGAAGAAGTAATTTACGAAGAACGTCAGGGAAAATTATATCATTTAAAATATCAGATCGAAGGTACAAACGATTTTATCACCATTGCAACAACTCGCCCTGAAACAATTTTGGGGGATTCTGCAATTTGTATCAACCCGAACGATGAACGTTATGCGCATTTACGTGGAAAAAACGCCATTGTGCCAATTGCAAACCGAGTAATTCCTGTTATTTTCGATGAGTATGTTGATATGGAATTTGGTACAGGTTGTTTAAAAGTGACGCCTGCGCACGATGTGAACGATAAAGATTTAGGCGAACGCCATAATTTGGAAATCATCGATATTTTTAACGATGATGCTACAATGAACGATTTAGGTTTACATTATAAAGGTAAAGATCGTTTTGTGGTTCGCGAAGAAATTTCTAAAGAATTAGAAACCATCGGTGCATTGGAAAAAGTAGAAAATCACTTGAATAATGTAGGAACTTCTGAACGTACCAAAGCAGTTATCGAACCAAGATTATCAGATCAATGGTTCCTTAAAATGGACGATTTGGTGAAGCCTGCAATTAAAGCCGTTTTAGAAACCGAAGAAGTTAAACTGTATCCAAACCGTTTCAATAATACGTATCGTCATTGGATGGAAAATATTCGCGATTGGAATATTTCGCGTCAGTTATGGTGGGGACATCAAATTCCGGCTTATTATTATGGTAGTGGAAAAGAAGATTTTGTGGTTGCTGAAACCATTGAAAAGGCTGTTGAATTAGCTCGAACCAAAACATCAAACAATCAACTTCAAGCGTCTGATCTTACACAAGATGCTGATGCTTTGGATACGTGGTTTTCGTCTTGGTTATGGCCAATGTCGGTTTTTGATGGAATTGTGAATCCGGAAAATGAAGAATTCAAATATTATTATCCAACAAACGATTTGGTTACTGGTCCGGATATTTTATTTTTCTGGATTGCCCGAATGATTATTGCTGGATACGAGTTTACAGGCGAAAAACCTTTTACAAACGTATATTTAACCGGAATTGTACGCGATAATCAACGCCGTAAAATGTCTAAATCATTAGGTAATTCTCCTGATCCTTTAGATTTGATCGAGAAATTTGGTGCCGATGGTGTTCGTTGTGGATTATTATTGTCATCGTCTGCAGGAAACGATATTTTGTTCGATGAAGAATTGTGCAATCAAGGAAAAGCGTTTACAAACAAAATCTGGAATGCTTTTAGATTGATTCAAGGTTGGGAAGTATCGGAAACAATTCCACAGCCCGAAGCATCAAAAGTTGCGGTAGCTTGGTACGAAGCAAAATTGCAGAAAACGTTGGCTGAAATTGAAGATCATTTTGAAAAATACAGAATTTCTGATGCCTTGATGGCAATCTATAAATTGGTTTGGGATGATTTTTGTTCGTGGTTTCTAGAAATGATAAAACCGGGATATCAACAACCAATAGATGCGATTACGTTTAAAGCAGCGACAGAAATGTTAGAAGCTAATTTAAAATTACTGCATCCGTACATGCCATTCTTGACCGAAGAAATTTGGCAGTATATTGCAGAGCGTTCAACAGAAGATGCGTTGATTATATCAACTTGGCCAGAAATTAAATCGTTCGATCAACAGTTGATTGCCGATTTTGATTTTGCAAGCGAAGTAATTGCAGGAATAAGAACCATTCGTAAAGACAAAAATATTTCGTTTAAAGAAACAATAGATTTAAAAGTATTGAATAACGATAATGCTTCTAAAACTTTTGATGCCGTTATTGAAAAACTGGGAAATGTTGCGAGTTTAGAATACGTGAACGAGCAGGTTTCAGGTGCTTTATCGTACCGTGTAAATTCAAACGAATATTTTATTCCGATTTCAGGTTCAGTAAATATCGAAGAAGAAGTTAAAAAATTAGAAGAAGAATTAAAGTATTTACAAGGATTTTTACGTTCGGTACAAGGAAAATTATCAAACGAAAAATTTGTAAGCGGCGCACCGGAACAGGTAATTGCAAACGAACGCAAAAAAGAAGCCGATGCTTTATCTAAAATTGCAACGATTGAACATTCTTTAAAAGGATTGAAATAATATAGATTTTACAAAATAAAAATCCTCTCAAATTGAGAGGATTTTTTTGTTTTAATAAACTTCAGATAATTCTACTTTTGTACCATCTTTCCGAGTTATAGAAGCTCTAACCGATGTAATTTTAAAGTTTTCATCTTCGACTTCTTTAACCGTTTTATTAACATCATTGAAGATACCAGTTAAAGTTTTGTAATCATCGTCTAATAGCTTTTTATCCGATTTTTTGTTTGAAACAATTACAGTTTCTTTTCTTTTTGCTAAAAGTTTTTGACGCTGTTTTTCTACTATTTGTTTATGTTGTGAAAGATCCTTTTTTTGAACATATATAAAATGGTTTTTTTTCTGTTTCGACAATTCTCTTGCTTTTAAAGCTTGTGTTTTTTGTTGAAACGAAACTTCTTTTTTACCTTTTGTTGTAATTAATAATACACCATCTTTTGCTTTATCTCCGTATTTTTCAATTGATTTTTTATCCTTTAAAACATCAATACGTTCTATGTCACTTGGATGAATTTTTCTAAAATCTCCAGAATTTAGTTCTTTACCATCAACAATATGGACTATCTTATTATTTGACGAACTACCTATTCCTTTTATAGTGACATGAGTGTCTTTATCATTTAGTTTTTGTACTTGCATTTTGTTTGATGAGGAAAGGCTATCTTTTCTTTGCTGATTTATTTTATTAATGTAGTTTCTTAATTCTTCTTCAGTTGATTCTTTACCATTAATCAGAATTTTATTAGAAGGTTTATCAGTATTATCATCTGCAAGTTTAAAAGTAAACATACGGCTGCCAAAATTGTCTTTATCATTGGTTGATAAATTTACAATAGTGCCTTTTTCTGGATTGCCTGCATCAATATGCACAGATTGAATTCTTGATGTATCAAAATTTTTCAATTCATTTTTATTCATTAAAATTCCATCAATTACTATTGGAAATTTAGAAGCAACTATATCAAATGTTTTTCTATCATTTTTCAATATTTCTAAATCTTTTTCAACAGTATCTAAAAGCATGAAAAAGTCAGATTCAGGAACAGAAGCTAATTTTTCTTTCGCGTTTTTTTCTGAAACCGTTTCAATATAATATTTGCCAGAATCATTTTTATAAACATAAAGACGGAATGGTTCAAATGGTTTGTTAGATTGCATTTTTTCATTCAAAAAATACTGATTATCATCTTTACAAGAAATTTTAATAGATGTTAATTCACCATCTTTATTACGCTTTAGGTTATCAATAGTAATATCTAAATTACATTTTTCACGAAGCATTTTCACAGTTCTTTTGTAATAGTCATCGTCATATTTACTGTGAATCATTACATAAAAAGAACCTTCTACTTCATCGTTTTCAAAAACTTCCTGCACCTCAATAGATTCTTTAACTTGTGCTACCGTTTCAATCTGAAACAAGGCAAAGAAAGCTACCAAAGCCGGTGTTGCTAATAAAAATTTAAGTTTTTTCATATTGGTTGATTTTTTAGAGTTTAGTTGTAAAATGCGATTTTTAATCTCACTTGCGCTGTACGAATTCACAAATTGAATGGCGTATTTCGTTTGAAACTGTAGAAGATTTTTTTGATACAAAACACTTTCTGTAGTTTCAATCATTTTTTGATCCACAATAAATTCCAAATTGGTGTTTATAGCGCGCTGCATTACTTTTACCAACGGATTGAACCAGAAAACAGCAGCAACCAATTCAATTAAAATGAGATCAAATGTGTGTTTTTGGTTTAAGTGGATGCTTTCATGGTCTAAAATGATTTTGTGGTTTTGCCATTGAAAAAAGTTTTCCGGAACAACAATCCATTGATAAAAAGAGTAAACAGTTTTGATATCTGCAGTAATTTTGATGTTTGAAGCACCTAAACTCGGCAGTTTTTTTATGGAACGATAAAGTTTTGCAACCGCATATATTTTTCTGATTATTAAAACAGAACTTATAAAAAGAATCAGGTAAACTGAAATCGGTTGTAAATCGATGGTTTCTAAAAAAGATTGTTCTTTAACAACTTCATTAATAAAAACAGTTTCATTATCGTTCGTAAAATATTCAACCGGAATTGGCTCTACAAAAACCGTTTTTGTAAAAGTAACAAGCGGAGCATTGATTGAAACAATGATAGATCCTATAAAATACCAACGGTTTAACTGATAAAAAGTTTCTCTTTTTAAAAAGATTAGATAGAAGAGTCCGAAAAAGATCAGCAGTAAATTCGCTTTTAAAATGTAATCAAGAAACGGATGCATAGGCTATTTTTTTTGATTGTTTTCAATAATTTTCATCAGCTCATCAATTTCAGTCTGTGATAATTCTTCTTCTTTCACAAAATAGTTAACCAAATTAGAAACCGAATTGCCAAAATATTTTTTAATAGAATCTTTCACAAAAACTCCACGATAAGCTTCTAAACTAATTGTGGGATAATATTGATGTGACTTTCCGTAGCTTTTATGAGCTAAAAAGCCCTTTTCTTCCAATAAACGCACAATTGTTGAAAGTGTGTTGTAATGTGGCTTTGGTTCGGGCATCTCGTCTAAAATATCGTTTACAAATACTTTTTTCAATTGCCATATAACCTGCATTATTTCTTCTTCTTTATTCGTCAGCTTTTCCATATTAAAAATTTGATATTACAAATGTAAACTAAAATTTTAGTTATACAACTATTCATGTAGTTTTTAAACTATTTTTTTAGTTGATAATATTTAGATATATAAAAAGCCCTAAATAATTTTAGGGCTTTTTATTACTTTTTTATGAATTTATAAGGAACATTATTAATATTTAAAATGTATGTTCCGGAAGAAATTTGAGAAACATCGATGGATAAATTTTCATCTGTAGTTTTTAAACTTTTTATTAATTGACCTGAATTTGTATATATAGTTATCAATTTTTCTTCAGAATTATCAGAATTTATATTTAATGTGTTTTCAGCAGGATTCGGGTAAATGTTATATTTCTGTTTTTCAAATTCATTACTAGAAAGGTAAGATTCAAAAATAACTCCGTAATCCTCAATGTCTCCAATATTATATTGTGTTGTACAATTTAATTTTGCATTGGTAATACTTGTACGCTCACTAATAATTCTCATTCTTAAAACTTCACCTTTTTTAACATTTGTAGGAGGTGTAAAATTATAAGAATATACTTTATTATTTGTGGAAGGAGGTACAGTTTCTTGTAATATTAATTCGCTAGATTCAAAAGTTCCATTGTCGTTATAATCTATATAACCTTGTAATATTAAGTTGTCTTTAACGGAAGTATGATTGTTAGATACTGTAATATCAATTTTGTTAGGTTTATCAAAAGTAGCTTTGGTTATGTGCGTACAGCTAAAATCTGTATAACCATTGTTAATTCCGATTGCTGTACTATTATTGATATAATTCAGCTTAACATTATTAATTGAGTACACAAAATTACCTACATTAAAAGAAGTAGGTGTACAATAGTTTTTAGAACTTTGTGGAAGAATTTCAATAATATTACTTTTTATAATACTGTTTGATCCCAAATTATTCGTTGAAGTTAAGGCTATACTGTAAGTTCCTACTTGATTTAAAGTAATTGTTGGATTAGGTTCCGTCGAGGTAAGTATTGTTTGCCCATTTTTTGTAATAACCCATTTACTTGTATAATTTACCAAAGTTGTACTATTAAATGTATTCAAAAAACAAGTCGAGGTGTTTTTTAAAGAAATGGGTGTTCCAATACAAAAAAACTGTTTAAAAGATGAAATACTATTATTAATTAAAAATTGAGATTGTGGTGCTTGCGTCATTTTAAAAACACTATTTGTAGCAGGCAAATACGATGATCTGTAAAAGGGAATAGCACTTTGCATTCTTGCAATTTGTAAAGGTGTAAAAACGTTTCTATATTCATGTCTTGCATATGACATATAATTATGTTTATATGTAGAATTGTTGTTACCTGAACAATTGTTTGCAGCAGTTAAAACCAAATCGTTTGCATGAGTTTGAGGATGAGGTGGAGTATCCGAAACACAATCACCATCAGCTCCGCAACCATTGATTTGTGCAGGGCAGTTTGTTCCTGTTGATCCTTGAAAAGTATGCATTAGATTTAAACTGTGACCAAGCTCATGTGTAAGTGTTTTACTACTTTCACCAACTAAATATTGATAAGAAATAATTGTTCCGTCATGTATTTTTCCATGTTCTGTTGGAAAATATGCATAACCGGAAACACCTTGTGCAGCAGTAATTTTGTTTACTACCCAAATGTTATAGTATTGTGTAGGATTCCAGTTAGATAAAGCTCTAATTGTAGTTGCATCTACTCCATTGTCGGTAGCAGAATATCTATTCCCATATTGAATATAGGTTTGATTATTACTAAAATTAATACGATTTATACCAGTTGAACATGATCCGTTTGGTGCTTTAGTAGCTAAAACAAACTGTATGCTGGTACTGTTACCGTTTGTGTGGTTGTGATTGTTTTTAAAATTATTATTTAATACTTCTAACGCAGTATATACATCAATATCAGAAATGTTTGATCCAATCCCAAGAGCTTCGCCAGCATGTATAATGTGAAAGACAACAGGAATATAATAAGTTACCGGATTTTTAGATTTTAATTCTATCTGACTTTGGTAAAATTTTTCAAACTGGCTGTCAAAGTTTTTTTCAAGTACATACTCTGTACCGCAATTATTTAAATGTTGCTCTGTTTGTGCATTCAACAATAAGGCATAAAAAAATAAGGAAATAGTAAATAAGTGTTTCATACATTGTTATATTTTTTCAAAAATATAATAAAAATTAACATGTTTGAATAACTTAAATAAATAAAGATGTTATTTTTTACTTTAGATTAACAAAACACACTTCCAATGAATGATATGATATTAGGTTCCATAAAATCTAAACCCAATTCCATGTAGATTTTCAATGGAAACAGAATCGTCGTCTGAAAAGATTTTACGAAGCCTTGAAATAAACACATCCAAACTTCGCCCCATGAAATAATCATCATCTCCCCAAAGTGCTTTTAGAATTTCTTCTCGCTTTACTACCGTATTTTTATGATCAATAAAATATTTGAGCAATTCCGATTCGCGCTGCGTTAACATGATAGTTTCAGATAAGTTGGAAAGTTTATAGTTTTTGGAATCGAAAACATATTTTCCTACTTTAGGTAAATAACTTTCAGAATTATTTTTCTGCGTTCGTTTTAAGAAAATTTCAATTTTTAGAATTAATTCTTCGATACTGAAAGGCTTTACCAGATAATCATCGGCACCGATTTTCAGACCTTTAATTCTATCTTCTTTCAAGGTTTTGGCAGAAATAAAAATGATAGGAATTTCAGAATTTAAAGCACGAATTTCTTGTGCCAATTCAAATCCGTCCAATTTTGGCATCATAATATCAAACAAACAAATGTCAAATGAATCTGATTTGAACATTTCCAAAGCCGATTTTCCGTCTGCGCAATGCACAACTTCATAATTAGGTTGTAAACTATCCTGCGTAAGAAAAGCAATTGTTTCGTCATCTTCGGCGTATAAAATTCTGTATTTCATCTTTTAAGAATTAGGGAAAGTGATTGAAATCGTTAAACCTTTTTCGGAATTATTTCGAGCAGAAATTTTCCAATGATGCTGCTGAACTATTTTTTTTACATAAAATAAGCCCAATCCAAAACCGTTTACTTCATTGCTTTTTTTGTTTGAAACTCGATAGAACTTATCAAATATAAAAGAAATATTTTTGGTTGGAATTCCGATTCCATTATCTGAAAAATCTAGCTTTAGTTCTTTATTATCCCTTGTTGATTTAATTTTAATTTCAGGATTTTCTTCACTGTATTTAATGGAATTATCTATTAAATTATGCACTATATTGGTAAAGTGAAATTCATCGGCAAAAATTGTTTCAGCAGGAATTACATAAATTTCAATTTTTAAATTTTCATGTTTCAATTTTAAAGGTTCTATAATTTCATTCAAAAAAGGTAATAATTGAATTTTTATAGGATTAATTGCTAATGCTGATTCATCATTTCTGGCAATATTTAGGATTTTTTCAATATGATTGTTCAGTTTTTTTCCTTGCGTTGTGATGATGGAAGTATAGGTTTCAAGTTTTGAATCGTTTTTAACTAAATCCTGATTACTTAAATAGTTAGAAGCGAGTAGGATAGACGAGAGAGGCGTTTTGAATTCGTGCGTCATGTTGTTGATGAAATCCCGCTGCAATTCCGAATATTTTTTATGTTGAATAATGGTATAAATCGAATAAACATAAACCAAAAGTATCACAATCAATGCAAAAGAAAGCACAAACCAAAATTGCAACGAACTAATCAAATACGAGGTTTCTTGTGGAAATCGAATTGCAAAATAATATACTAGATTATTTGATTTTGGAAATTCAATTGTTTTTTTATGAATCAAATCATCATCAATCGAAATGTATTTCCCATACATCATATCATCGCTTTCACAATTGTAAATAGCATACTCATAATCAGTTACGATATTAAATTTTGAAAATTCCGTTTTTAGGTAATGTTCCAAAACTTTTGGTTCAATGTTATCATTTACATTTACAACGTAATAATCATTTGAAACTCTCTGAATAAGGTCTTTACTAGAGAATTCGTGTCCGTTACTTTCATATAACTGACGAGCTACTTCCAATAAAGCGATGTGTATTTTCTGTGAAAATTTCTTCTCTTCTAAAGTAAATGCTTTGTAAGTCCAGATCAACTGCGCAATCAGAATCCCGATGGTCGCAACCAAACCAAGAGCAATGATGATATTTAGTTTTTTGATTTTCAAGTGAATTTCCGCTATGAATAATGATTTCTTGAGACAATATTAATTAAAAAGAGTCGAGTTTATTTACGATTAACAACTCATTAACAAAAGATTGAAAACGGTTAACAACAGTAAAACCATAGAGATTATACTTTTGTTTCATAACAAATCAAAATTAGTTTAATCTTAAATTATTTATTATGAAAATTTTAAAAACGTCTTTAATTGCACTTTCATTGATGGTAATTCCTGCCTCAGCTTCAGTTTTAAATGTAAACAACATCATTGAAAATGTTGCGGATGCAGTTATTTCATGGAAATCTGAAACAATTGATGTTGGTGAAATTCCACAGGGAACACCAAAAAACATTAAATTTGAATTTACAAATGCTACTTCAAAAACGGTTTTGATCACGAATGTTAAAGCTGCTTGTGGTTGTACTGCAACAGATTACAGTAAAGAATCAATCGCTCCGGGAAAAACAGGATATGTAAATGCAATTTATAATGCTGCGAGTGCGGGCTCCTTTACAAAAAGTGTAACTGTAACGACAAGCGACAGTGATTCTGCTAAACAATTGACTTTCAAAGGAACGGTTGTTGCAAAATAATTAATTACTTGATCAATTTAACTTTACTCAAAACGAGCACTTTGAATTAGTGTTCGTTTTTTTATTAGATAATCAAAATAAAAACAAATCACTCAAAATTGTACATTTGTAAAAAGCTGTTTATTTATGAATGACGAGTTGAATTTAGGTATCGATTATTTTAGTCAAAGTCCGTTTTATTCTGTAATTTCTTTCCATAAAGTTATTAATGCGTTGAAGGAAATCGCCAAGGAAACCGAAACGCCTTATCGTGCCATTTATGCACAATCGTTGTTAGACGAAGTTGCCAAAGTACCCGAATTGTATGAAGGAATCACCTCTAAAAAACTTATTTACGACAATTTGCCGTTGATTCATAATTTACTTGCCGATTTATTTCCTACTGCGTTAACAGCAAATGAAATAAAAGCGGTGAGTTTACCTTTTCAAAATTTCAACTTTAATTTTACACAGCGTTTTCAAAAGATAATTAGTGAAGCAGGTGAGGAATTCGAAATTAATTTTCGTGATTTTAATAACGATCAGTATTACATTTTCAGTTGTTGCTTGATTTTAAACAGTTGGTATGGCGAAAACTTTGATTTATCGCGACCAATGTTTTACGATATTCCAGATAAAAATGGTGTGATGAAACATTACCGCATTACATTTAATGGCGATTTTACGGAACTGATTCCTACCGAAAATGCATTGAAAATTACGCAAGACGATATTAAAATGCTGAAGCGTAGTTATAACGATATTACTGTTTGGAAAGAAAAATTCCCGATTCACAGTTGGATTCTTAAAGGTTTTGGAATTATTACTTTGACCGATGTTACCATTGAAAATACTATATCAAGTATAAAAACAAATTTGTTAAAACCTGGGCAGGAAGGTATCAGTATTACAGAAGGGAAAGAGGTTTTTAGGTCAATATTTAAAGAGAAGAATATAGATTACGGTATTTTCTTTGTGAACGATCTTTCGTATGATTTTATAGAATTGCCTTTGGTTGTCGATTTTAAAAGCGATTTTAAAATTCCTGCAAATGCTTCAAAAGAACTTTTAAATGCAGCAAAAAAGTTTTTTAAACAGTTTAATAATTCGGTTGATTATTTCTGTGTAACCGATATTTTAGAATTGTACAACCATAAAGATTGGATTCCATATTTAGATTATCTGCAAACTAAAAATATTCGCAGTTTTATTCTGGCTCCTATTAAAAAAACCGATGCTTTTCAGGCATATATCGAAATTACAAGCAGCATTCCTTTTGCTTTGCACACTGTTAACGCAAACAAGTTGAACGATGTAATGCCGCTAATTAACGATACGTTTATAAAATATCAGATCGATGTAAAAAATGAACTGGATGCAATTATTCAGCGAGAATATACAACATTCCACCCAAGCGTAAACTGGAAATTCGAAGAACAGGCAAAAAACTATTATTTTGCCAAAACACATAATACCGAAACGGTTTTAAAGGAAATTGAATTCGAAAATATTTATCCGCTTTATGGCGAAACCGATATTCAGTCTTCAACAAAATTCAGGAACAATGCCATGCTGACTGATTTGCGCAGACAGTTAAAAGAAATTCTGAATGTGTTGGAATTTATCAAACCGAAAGAAGAAACATTGTTGTTTCAACAGCGCATAAATGAAATTATTTTCTTTCAAAATCAGTTAAAAACTCATCAGTTTGTAGCCGAAGCGCAGATTCATCGATATATAATTGACACGATTCATCCGTTGTTTAAACAGTTAAGCGAAAAAGAAGAATATCAAACAATTATTAAAAAGTATAATGAGCAGTTAGATGAAAAACACCAGCGTTTCTGGCATCAGCGCAAAAAATACGATCTAGCCATACAAACCGTTAACAAGCAGTTGACCGATGTTTTAGATACCGAGCAAATTGCAGTGCAAACCGTTTATCCACATTATTTTGAACGATTTAGAAGCGATGGCGTAGAACACAATTTGTTCATTGGCAACAGCATAACTCCGACTCAAATTTACGATTCTATGTATCTGTATAATTTACGTTTATGGCAACTTCAGGTTATGTGTAAAGTGGTGGTAATGCATCAAAATTTAAAGGAGAAGTTAAGTTTTGATATGGATTTAACCAGCTTGATTTTAGTTTATAACGAATCTATTTCGATTAAATTTAGAATGGATGAAAAGCGTTTTGATGTTGAAAGTAACGATGATATCCGCTTTGAATTAATGAAAAAACGTTTGGCGAAAGCAATGGTTAAAAATACCAGCGAACGTTTGGTACAAGCCAATAAAGTGACCATTGTTTATTTAAATGAAACCGATAAAAATGATTATTTGAATTATATCGATTTTTTAAAGGATCAAAATTATTTTACAGACGAAATAGAATACTTAACGGTTGAAGATCTGCAGGATATTACTGATCTAAAAGCTTTGCGCGTAACAATTAATACCGATTTTAATATCGATAATTTTAAAATATTCTCTTACACTGATTTTATCAATTATCTGACTAAATTCGTATAAAAGCGATACAAAAAGCAGCTACCGAAATAATTATTCCGTACATAAAAACCGTGTACGAAATGCTCAACATTCTATATTTTTTGTTCAAAACCAAACCTAAATAGTACAAATCTTTAATCAAGGTATCGTACAAATAATCGCGGTCTTTCATTAAATCGTTCATGGCATCGTTAAAATCACTTAAAGGGAGTTGATGAAAGTTTCCGAAAAACAAAATATTTACTTTGCGTTGTTCAATTTCTTTTTTAGTAACAGTGTTTGAACTCACTTTTGGTTTGGTAGCCAAAATGGTATAAACAATGGTTATAACGCTGAAAATAAGTAATATAAAAGTTGGGATAATTAAATGCGCATTACTCGGACTGTCTAATTTAGGGATAATCGCCGTTAACGAAATTGATATAAGAATGGAGTTTACCGATAGTAAAATGTTTGCTTTACTGTCTGCAATGGCACTTAATTGGGTATGATTGTTTAAAGTGGTGCGAAAAAGCGTATCGATTCCTCTTTCCGGTCGATCCAATTTCTCCAGCTTTTTCTCTTTTAGTTCTTTATTTTTTCCTTTTTTGTTCAGTTTTAATTTCTCTAAATTCTCGCGAAGTTTAAAAATATTTTTCTCCTTTTTTGGCTGCCAGTATGTTTTTGCATAATCGGTAAAATAATATTGATTTTTAGTTAAAACAGTCAAATTTTCTGTGCACCAGTCAATATCAGTCAGCTGTTTTGTACAAGTAGTTTCAATTTCATTCTTCAATAATTCGCCAAGCTCGTTGTAATTATCTAATGTAAAATGATAAAAATCGGCATCTTTCATACACATCTCCAATAAATTTGTCGGGAAATGTGAACATTTTGTTGCTAAAATCAAACTACAAACCTGATCAATATTTACATTTTCAGAAGAATTTTCTTTAATGAAATCTTTGAAAATTTCGCAACTTCTCTCTTCATGATTTTCAGGTCCATTTATGTAACCGGCATCGTGAAACCATGCAGCAACCCTTAAATGCGTAGCATCAGGCTCTAAAATATGTTCGCCATTTATCAGTTCATTTATCGCAGTTACCACCCGTAAAGTATGTAAATAATCATGATAAATATATTCAGAAGATAGTTTATCTTTGAAAAGGTTGAAAATATATGCTTCGGCTTTTAATAAAAGTTCCATTGATGAATTTTTTACAAATTAAAATTATGAAATTTAACTCACATATTGCAAAGATTTCTGTTTTTGCTTTTGCCATTTCTTTGTTAAATGCCTGCGCATCTTTTCATGAACAAGTTGGTAAGGATTTTTCTCGCGATATGATTACTAACGAAGGTAAAGGTAAATTATTGCATGAAATTGTTGTTGTGGGCGATGCCGGAAATGCCAACGAACCGCAAGGGCAACAATTATTGCAAACGGTTGAAGGGTATTTGAAACAGAACGATAACAATAAAACCTTGCTTTTTATCGGCGATAATATTTATCCGTTGGGAATGCCGAAAGTGGGCGATAAAGATCGATTGTTAGCGGAAGCAAAATTGAATGCACAGATAGATTTAGCAAAATCTGTAAACGGAAAAACCATTTTTTTGGCAGGAAATCACGATTGGTATCATGGTTTGGATGGTTTGTTGGATCAGAAAGAATATGTTGAAAGTAAGTTGGGGAAGAAGTCGTTTCTACCTAAAAAGCACGATGCAATTGATGTGGTTGAGGTAAACGATAAATTGTCGATTATAACGGTTGATAGCGAATGGTTTATACAGAATTGGGATAAATATCCGAATATAAATGAAGAAAGTGCAATTAAAACCCGTGAAGATTTTTTTGAAGAATTCCGCAGTTTAATCAACAAAAATCAAAATAAGGTTACGGTTGTTGCCATTCATCATCCCATGATTACAAATGGTTCACACGGTGGATATTTTTCTGCAAGAAATCATCTTTTTCCTTATAAAAAAGTGCCGTTGCCGGTTTTAGGAAGTGTAGCAAATTATTTGCGAAAAACATCGGGTGCAAGTCCGGCTGATATGCAGCATACCTATTATCGAATGATGGTTGATCGATTAAAAACGCTTACAAAAGATAAAGAGCAGGTCGTTTTTGTTTCTGGTCACGAACATAATTTACAGTATATTGAAAACGATGGAATTAAGCAATTAATCAGCGGAGCAGGATCAAAAACCGAAGAAACCAGAAGCGTTCAACCAACAAGTTATACAATTGGCAGCTTGGGATTTGCAACTTTAAAGGTTTACGAAGACAATCATGTAGATGTTTTTATTCATAAAATGACCGATTCTGGCGAAGAAATTGTTTTCAAGAAAACGATTATGTGTCCTGATGATTACAGTGGAAATTATCCAAAAGTTACGCAAACAACTACCATGGCATCGGTTTATCCGCCCGAAGTTACTAAGAAGTCAGATACCTACAGATTTCTTTTCGGGAATCATTACCGCATTATTTATGGTACAAAAGTGAACACACCTGTAGCAAATTTAGAAAGCTTGTATGGTGGTTTAAAACCAATTATTTCTGGTGGTGGCAATCAGTCGCTATCGTTGTGGTTAGAAGATAAAGATGGAAAGCAATACGTGATGAGAGGCTTGCGTAAAAGCTCGAAACAGTTTTTGCAATCGGCAATTTTTAAAGATACTTACATTCAAGATAAGTTGGAAGATACTTTTGTGCTGACGTTTATCGATGATTATTACACCACTTCACATCCATACACCGCATTTATTTTGGGACAGTTGTCTGATGCTGTTGGTCTGTACCATAGCAACCCGAAACTTTTTTACGTTCCCAAACAAAATGCGTTGGGCAAATACAATGCAACGTATGGAAACGAATTGTATATGATCGAAGAGCGTCCGCATAAATCACAGGCGAATATTTCGTCGTTAGGAAAAGGTGACGACATAATCAGCACACAAGATTTGTTGGTGAATTTGGAAAAAGACGAAAAATATAAAGTCGATGAGAAAATGTATCTGCGTGCCCGAATTTTCGATTTTTTAATTGGCGATTGGGACAGACATTCCGATCAATGGCGTTGGGTTGAAAAGAAAGTAGGCAAGGAAGTAATTTATCAGCCGATACCAAGAGATCGCGATCAGGCGTTTGCTAAAATCGACGGAAAATTACTAATGCTTGCAAATAAGCTGAATCCTTTGCGACACATGCAGAATTTTAAAGGGAATTACGGCAAACCACGTTGGATAACAAAATCGGCATTTCCATTAGATAAAGTTTTTCTTCAAAATACAACTTTGCAAGATTGGAAAAATGCAGCAGATGATGTCGTAAACGGTCTAAACGATCAGGTTATTGAAGATGCTTTTAACAGTCTTCCAAAAGAAATCCGTAACCAATACAGCGATGATATTATCGAAATTCTAAAAGAACGTCGATCTAAATTAGTCGCTTTTACAAGTAAATATTACAAAGAATTGTTCAAATACGGAATCGTTGTAGGAACCAATAAAAAAGATACGTTTGTTGTAAATACTTCAAAAAATGAAGTAATTGTTAATCATTATCGCAATAAAAATTCGGGCGATACGTTAATGGCATCTTACAAGTATCTGCCAAAAACAACCAAAGAAATCTGGATTTATGGTTTAGATGATGATGATAATATAAAGGTTAACGGTGAAAAATCAAAAATTCGTTTAAAGCTAATCGGTGGGAAGAATAACGATGTTTATAATGTAGCATCAAAAACAAGCACAAAAATTTTCGATTATGGTTCAAAACCGGTAACTATCGAAGAAAAAGGAAATGCAAGCGTTGTTTTGCGCGATCAGTACAATTTAAACCAGTACGATTATCGCAAAGCGCCTTTAAATGTACTGGCTATTTTACCCGATGCAGGTTATAATCGTGACAACGGGGTGATGTTGGGCTTGAACGGAACATACACCATGAAGAAGTTCAACCAAAATCCGTATTCGCAAAAACATCAGTTACGAATGAAGTTCAATTTTGCAACCTCGGGTATTTTTGCAGCCTATAAAGGTAGTTTCAAAGATTATTCAAACACCGGATATTGGAACGTGGAAGCCCTAGCAACTTCATCAAACTTTACAAGAAACTTTTTTGGGGTTGATAATTTGGCTACGTACGATAAAAGTGCTTTCAGAGATAATTATTACCGAGTAAGAACATCGCAAATGGAAGTTAAACCAACATACGAATGGAAAGGTCGCAACGGAGGTTCGTTTTTGATCGGAGCAACATACGAATCGACAAAAATTGAAAAAACAAATAACCGATTGATTGACGAGCAGTTGTTTACGCAGTTAAATGATTCTTATGATAAGACCGATTTTGTTGGTGCCCGATTGAAATATCAGTTCGAGAATTACGATAATACGCAAGAACCAACGGTTGGTTTAGGATTTATGCTTTTGTTTGGAAATCGTTTTTTTGTAGATGATTTTAATAAAACACACCAGTATTTGAATTCTAAATTGAATTTTGTAGTGCCGATTTCTAACGATAAAAAACTAACATGGTCGTCAACTTATTTGTTAGAAAAGATTTTTGGAGACGATTATCATTTTTATCAGGCTGCCACGTTAGGATCTAATAACGGGTTGCGAGGTTATCGTCAGCAGCGTTTTATGGGCGATACATCGTTTGTAACAAGTCAGGACATCCGTTATAAAATGAAACACATAACCAACGGAGTTTTACCTTTAAGTTATGGTTTTTATGCCGGATACGATGTTGGTAAAGTTTGGAATAAATGGGATCCGAACAATCAATGGTATCACAGTTACGGTGGCGGTTTATGGTTGAACGCGCTGGATTCGTTTACGGCTTACGGCGGTATTTTTACAAGTAAAGAGAATAGTTTGGTAAGTTTTGGTGTTGGATTTACTTTTTAGTTTAAATCCAACACAAAAACTTTTCCGCCTTTTTTACCTTTTTCGCTTTCATCTGCCATAAAAAGTTCTTTATCACTTTTAAAAGTAATTGCTTCTTTTTGCGAATTATGACCTAATTCTTTAATAGTTATATTTTCTTGTTTAAAAGAATCATCGTTCAAAAACGGAATTAACAACACCTTATCGTGTGTTAATAATGCAATTTCGTTTCCGTTTTTATTAAGCGCTGCACCAGTAATTGCACAACTTTTATACTGACTGCATGTTTGTAAAGTTGCAATTTTTTCGGCTTTAAAATTTCCGTTTTTATTTGGCACTTTGTAAACGAAAAAAGTTCCATCAAAACCTTTAGATCTGTTTTTGGTAAACAAATAAAAAGTATCATTAGTTACTACAAAAGCTTCGCAATCGTACAATAAATTGCTTTTTTTAGGTGGAAAATCGGTTTGATCTTCGTAATAGAAAGTAGTTTCTTGTGATGTATTAATTGAATTAGAAGTTAAATCAGATCCATTAACTTTTAAAATGCGCAAGTCTTTACGTTTATTATCGTTGTTTCCAAAATTTCCAATATAAATGTTTCCCTTGGTATCTTGCGATAAATCTTCCCAATCGGTGTTTTCCTGATTATTCACAGTAACCGTATTTTCAAAAGTACCGTCAACCGAATAAATATACAATTCTGACGGATTTCCTTTATCCTGCAACATCCACAACTTCTGCGTTGGCTGGTGAAAAATCATTCCCGAAACTTCGGTATGCTTTTTATTTAAAGTAAAAACTTCTTTAAAATTATTTTCTTGCGATTTTGTTGAACACGCATATAATAAGGAAAAACTAAAAAAGACAATATATTTTTTCATTTCGGAATTTTAGAGTAAAATTAAAAAAAGACCGTGAAAGTCTTTTTAATTTGGTTAGATAATTTGATAAACGTTATCAGAGGAAGTTCCAGAGCGATTATTTTTGTTGTTTTTGATCGAAAATTTCCTGGTTTCTTTCCCTTCTTTTTTATCGGTTGAAAATGAAATACTAAAAGGCAATAATCTTAAATCATCAGTTCCAAAAGTCAACGTTTCCCATTTTCCGTTATTTTGGAACAAAAGTTCTATGTATTCTAATTGATTTCTGTTGAATTTTTGATTCACAAACGAAATACTGATTCCGTGATCTTGTGCTGTTTTTTCGATTTCTTTTAAATCGTTCATAGTAGAATTTCCTGAAACAGTCATTAATCCCGTATTAGAGCCTATTAATTTAACTTCAACAGCGTAAACAGATTGTTCGGGCTTCTCCGACTTCACTCTTGTTTCTTGCGCACTTGCAAATAATCCGGTTAACCCAATAACACAACAAATAAGTTTCTTCATGTTTTTATGTTTTTAGGATATAACGATCATTTTAAAAATTTAGTGTGTTTGTTTAAAAAACAAAATATGTAATTTTGATAAAAAAAGAACATGTACAAATTACTTATACTTTTTCTACTATTTACCAATTTAGTTTTTTCTCAAAGCAATAAAAAAGAGGTTCTTGAATATCAGAAAGAATTGAACGAATCATATTTTAATCCAGAGAAAACTCCTTTAAAAGAGGATGAGCTGAAAGATTTTAAAGGATTGAATTTTTATCCTTACAATGATAAATTTGTAGTAAAAGCTACTTTGCAAAAATTAGAAAATCAGCCGGTTTTTAAAATGCCGACTTCTGGTAAAAACCAACCTGATTATAAACGTTACGGAATTTTACATTTTACAATCGATAATAAAAAATTTCAGTTGGAAGTTTATCAAAACATCGATCTAATAAAAATGAAAGGTTATAAAAAGCACTTGTTTTTACCTTTTATCGATGAAACCAGCGGAAACGAAACCTACGGCGCCGGACGATATTTAGATATTGAAATTCCTGACGGAAACGAAATTGTGTTAGATTTTAATAAAGCATATCATCCTTACTGTGCGTATACTTTAGGATATTCGTGCCCGATAACGCCCGACGTAAATTTTCTGAAAACTGAAATTTTAGCCGGTGTAAAATTCTAAATTATGCATTACAATATTCATACGCATCATTTTTCAAACAACAGCGAAATTGTAGAATTGGTCAATCAATATCCGAATGAAATAAATACCGAATTGCCCAATTTTACTGTGGGCATTCATCCTTGGTATCTAAACGAAAATACTTTTTTAGATGATTTAGCTGTAATTGAAAATACAATTCAACTTCCTAATTTTAAAGCAGTAGGCGAGTGCGGTTTGGACAAACGGATAGAAACTTCGATAGAAATTCAAAAAAAAATACTCATTCCGCAATTACTTTTAGCCGAAAAATATAAAAAACCGGTAATTTTGCACTGCGTTGCTGCGTATCAGGAAATCATTGAAATCAAAAAAGAATTAAAGCTAACCATTCCAATGGTTATTCATGGTTTTTCAAAGAATAGTCAGGTTGCAGAAAGTTTGATAAAGAACGGATTTTATCTATCGTTTGGGAAATATCTATTGCAGAATCCTGAATTGGAAAATGTACTGAAAACGATTCCGTTGAATCAGCTTTTTTTAGAAACCGACATGATTGATCAAACGATTTTTGAAGTATACAGCAAGGCAGAACATGTTCTAAATATAAATTTAGAGCCTATAATTGAAGAGAATTATAACCGAGTTTTTAACCAGTAAAAAAGAATCGATTTTTCGATCGAAGAAGTTTTACACAATTTAGTATTTAATGGCTGTTTGGCAGGAAAGAGCAGAATTATTATTTAAACCTGAAGGATTAGAAGTATTAAAAAAAGCCAATGTTTTAATAGTTGGTTTAGGCGGTGTAGGATCGTTTGCAGCAGAATTTATTGTGCGTGCAGGCGTTGGAAACCTTACCATTGTTGACGGTGATACGGTTGATATTACCAATGTTAACAGACAATTGCCCGCATTGCATTCAACCGTTGGGCAACCAAAAGTGGAGATAGTAGGCGACCGATTGATGGATATAAATCCGGAATTGAATTTAACGCGTATTCAGGAATTTTTATCGCCAGAACGTGCAACCGAAATCGTTACCAAAGATTTTGATTACGTTTTAGATTGTATTGACAGTATTACGCCAAAACTAAATTTAATTGTTGCAGCAAAAAAAACCAAAGTAAAAGTAATTTCTAACATGGGTGCAGGCGGTAAAATGGTTGTAAATAAAGTAGTTGTAAAAGACATTAGTAAAACCGATGTTTGTCCCCTCGCAAAAGTAATAAGAAAGCGTTTACGAAAATTGGGCGTAAATAAGGGCGTTAAAGCCGTTTTTTCGATAGAAAAACCAGACGAAAGCAGTTTAAAAATGACCGATGGATCAAACTATAAAAGATCGTTTTTTGGTACAAACAGCTGGATGCCCGGCTTATTCGGACTTCACAGTGCAGAAACCGTGATTAGACATTTGTTGAAAAAGTAAAAAAACGACCTTGAATTTTCAAGGTCGTTTTTGCTTTATTTAATTTGAGCTTTTTTTAATTCAAGCTCTTGTTTGTTTACTTTTAGTTTAAGTTCTGAAATTTTTGTTTCCATCTTTACTAACTTCGATTTCTCTTTAATTTCCTTTTCAAAATCCATTTTGTTTTTAAGTTTTTTACGCTCAAATTCATTTTTAGATTCTTCAAATTTCATTTCAGCCTTACGTAAATCGTTTTCTGCTTTTTTAAGATTGCTTTCTGCTTTTGCAATGGCTTTTTCTTTGCTGGCTGCTTTCTTTTCAGCTTTTATCTTTTGTTTTTGCTCTTTTTCATGAGCTTTTTGCTTTTTCTGTGCAGCTTTAGCTTCCGATTCTGCTTTTTTCTTTGCACGTTTAGCAGCATCTGCTTCTTGTTTTGCTAATTTTTCTTCCGCTTTTTGTCGAGCTTGTTCAGCTTTTAGAATTTCTTCTTCGTAATTAGCTTTGCTAGCAACTGCTGTGGCTGTTGCCGTTGCGGTAGTTGCTGTAGCAGTATTTACAGCTGGTAAAGCCTTAAGCGTATCATTAGCAACTTGTGTAGTTGTATTAATTTGATTTTGTTGAGGTGTAGTGTTTACCTGTGCTTGAATTGTATAACTTGTGCCCATTAACAACCAAGAGAATAAAACAATTTTTTTCATTTTGTAAATATTTTTTATAAAATTAAAATTTAATTATGATTATGCAAAATTTATGCCATGTTACCATTCGTTTACCTTATTGGCATCTAATTTTAAAAAGATGAAAAGTAAAAGGGTAAAGGCAATTAAACTTGATCCGCCGTACGAGAAAAACGGTAACGGAACTCCGATGGTTGGGAAAATTCCGATAAGCATGGATACATTTACGAAGAAATGCATAAATAAAATGGCGGCGACACAATATCCGTAAATCCGTGCAAAAGTATTTTTCTGCTTTTCAGATAAATAAACAATTCGTAATATTAATGTTATAAAACAAGTAATTACGACTATTGATCCGGCAAAACCCCATTCTTCGCCAACGGTTGTAAAAATATAATCGGTATGTTGTTCGGGTACAAAACCGCCTTTTGTTTGTGTTCCTTCTAAAAAACCTTTGCCTATCCATCCACCCGAACCAATTGCAATCATAGACTGGTTAAGGTTGTAACCTTCTTTCTTCATATCTACATCGTCGCCAAGCAATACATTGATACGGTCTTTCTGATGGGCTTCTAAAACATTGTCAAAAACATAATCAACAGAAAATACAAAACCGCTCATTACAACCGCCAAAATAGCGTAGATAAAAGGGTTTCTACTAATGGTTTTGTTGTAAAAAAAGTGAATTCCGCAACCTAAAACTATCAACAGAATTAAAAAAACAGGTTGTATTACCAACGCCAGAATAAACAGTATTATAGCTAAAAAACCGGTCCATAAATACCAACCGGGGAAACCTTCGCGGTACAATACCAAGAATAAAACAGCGAAAATCATTGCCGAACCGGCATCGGGTTGTAACATAATAAATGCAACAGGTAGAAAAATAATTCCCATTGCAATGGCTTGTTCTTTAAGTGTTTGGAAGGTAGTCTGACTTTCGGTTATGTATTTAGACAGAAACAAAGCGGTGCCAATTTTAGCAAATTCTGACGGTTGTAAACTGATTCCACCAAATTGATACCAGTTGGTTTGCCCTTTAATTGTTTTTCCAAAAACGAACAATCCCATTAAAAGTACAATACCTATAACGTAATAAATAAGCGAATATTTTTCATATACTTTGGTATCTAACGAAAGTATCACGATGATCATAGGAATAGTTAAGCCTACAAACAACAACTGTTTTCCGTATGTTTGACTTAGATCAAAAATAGAAGTTTCTTCTAGCGGTAAAGAAGCCGAATAAATGTTCATCCAACCAAAAAGAACAAGCACGGCATACAAAAATATGCTTAACCAATCTACATTGGCAATAACGCTTTGGTTTTCTAAATGTTTAGTTTTTACCATTTTGCTTGGCTTTTAATTTTAACTGACGCTCTTTTTCTAAACGTTTTAAACGGTCTTTTTCTTCTTTTTGTTTGTCCGAAATATCTTTTAAAATATAATTTGCAGATAAATCACCAGCGAACATACGTTTTTCTAAATCGGTACGGGTAATTTCTTTTTTTAGATATTTTTCGATCATTAACGATGCAATCGGTCCCGCCCAACTTGCCCCCCAACTACCGTTTTCAATAAAAACTGCGATTACGATTTTAGGATTTTCTTTAGGTGCAAATGCCAAGAATACCGAGTGATCTTGTAGTTTTACCTTTTCACCGTCAACAACTGCAAAGTTTTCTACCGTTCCTGTTTTACCACAAATATTAATGTCTGGAATTTGTAATCGGCTTGCGGTTCCTGTTTTGTAAACTTCTGCCAATCCTTCGATAACGGGACGGAAATGCTGTTTGTCTATAGTTGTTTGTTTTTTCTGAATGAACGATTTATCAATCTGTTTATTCTCTATTTTTTTGATGATATGAGGTGTGTAGTAATACCCTTCGTTAGCTACAGCACACATTACATTTGCCAGTTGAATAGGTGTCATTTCAACTTCGCCCTGACCAATTGCGTTCGATACAATGGTTGATCCTTTCCAATTCCAGCCTTTGTAAACTTTGTTATAAAGTTCTGATCCCGGAATTCTTCCTTTTTGCCCCGATGGTAAATCGTAACCCATATATTGCCCCAATCCAAAACTTTCCAAGTGTGTTTTCCAAGCGTCAACACCTTGAGCTGATGTTGGATATTTAGCAACAATTCGCAAGTAGGCTTGAGAAAAATACGTGTTACAAGAATGCGCAATTGCAGGGTGAAGATTCCAACTACCGGCATCGTGACATTTTATAAAACGACCGCCTAAATAAAAACCATGACTACACGGAAAACGGGTTTGCGTATCAATTACTTCTTCTTGTAAACCAATTAATCCGGTTAAAATTTTAAAAGGAGATCCCGGAGGAAATTGTCCTTGCAATACTTTATCAAAAAATGGTTTACCCGGAATACTGTCAATTTTTACATAATTTTTTGAACGATCGCGTCCCACAAGTAAATTTGGATCGTAAGACGGTGCGGTAACCAATGCTAGAATTTCTCCGGTTTTAGGCTCAATTGCCACAATACCGCCACGTTTACGAATCATTAATTCTTCGCCGTATCTCTGTAGATCTTTATCAATTGTAATAGTAACGTCGTTTCCTTTTACAGCAACGGTATCGTAAATTCCTTCTTTAAAAGGACCTATTTCTTTGTTGAATTTATCTTTTTGAATGTAATGAACACCTCTAATTCCACGTAAATCTTCTTCGTAAGCCTGTTCAACACCACGCATACCAATCAATTCACCCGATTTGTAGTAAGGTCTTTTCTCTAACTCCATTTCGTTGATCTGACGGATGTATCCAAAAACATTCGCACCAAAATCAACCTGATAGTCGCGTAAATTTCTCTTCTGAATATAAAATCCTTTAAAATGACGGATTTTTTCCTGAAAAGCAGCAAATTCAGTCTTGGTTAACTGTGCCAGAAAAACCGATGGTAAACGGGGAGAATATACTTTAGCTTTTTCAACTTTTTTTAGAAACTCATCTTTTGTGATTTCTAAAATATTACAAAGTTCTAATGTATCGATATTTTTAACCTCGCGCGGAATAACCATGATATCGTAACTTGGTTGGTTTGCCACCATAAGCTGCCCGGTACGATCGTAAATATAGCCACGTTCAGGATATTCATACACAATTTTCAAGGCGTTCATATCTGCCTTTTTCAAGAAAGAATCATCGACAATCTGTAAATAAAAAAGTCTTGCCACAATGATTATAGTAGCAGCAAGTACAATTATGGGAAACAGAAGTTTTCTCATTTTCGAGGCGATTTAATTAATCCGATGATTAAGAATAAAAGGATGATTGTAAAGGCAGATGATGTTACAATGCGCAATAAAATCTCCAAAATAAAGCTAAAGTTAAAAACTTCTAAACTAATTAATATGGTATGATGAATTAAAACGCTGGTTACAACATAGGTTACCAATTCTGACGAAAGCTTATCGGTAATACGCATCATGTGAAATTCGTAACTGTAACCAAATGCCATTTTTAACAGATTTTCCCGAAAAAATGCCAATGTAATACACGCTGTAGTGTGTACGCCGCCCGAATTATTAAAAATATCCAGAATTAATCCCAACAGAAAACTGAAAATTAAAAACAGATGTCGGTTGGTATTTAAAGGATACAGCAGAATGAATAAAATGTATGGGTACGGTGTTACGAATCCAAAAAAATGAATGTTATTAAATACTGTTACCTGAAAGAATACAAGAACAATAAAACGGAACGTATTTAAAATAGTGGTATTATTCATCGCTTACTGTTTGTTCTTCAAGTTCTAAAATCTCTTTAATATGCACGTGTTCAATTAAATATACCGAACTAATATTGGTCATATCGTTAAACAAACGCACGCTGATGGTATAAAAATTCGAATTTTTAGATGTAAATACCTTGTCAACCACTCCAACCGGTACGTTCTCAGGAAAAATAGTCGAAATTCCACCTGTTACAATAGAATCACCTTTTCGCAGAGCTGCCAATTTTGGAATATCCATTAGCTGTACATAGCCCGTGTTTTTTCCGTCCCATGTAATCGTTCCAAAATGGTTGGTATTGCTAACTTTAGCACTGATTTTTGTATGTGTATTCAGTATGCTTTGTATGGTAGCATAATTTTTAGAAACATTTTCAACAATGCCTATAACTCCTTTAGAGTTAATTACACCCATGTCTTTCTTGATACCGTTAGCCTTACCGCCTTTAATGGTTAAGTAGTTTTCTTTTTTGTAAAACGAATTTTTAATGATTTTTGCATTAAAAAGCTTGTAATCTTGGGCGATACGTATTTCCGGATTTACCGCAAACGTACTGTCTACAATCAGTTGGCTGTTGTATAAAATCTGTTTCATTTTGGCATTTTCTTCTGCCAAACGATTGTTTTCGTCTTTTAAATGTAAATATTCGGTAATGCTATTGGTTTTTTCATAGATCGTACCCGAAACAACATTAGCACTGTGCAGCATTTGACTTTGATGATACGAGTGCGTTTGTACCGTTAAATACAATGAAACTACTAAAAGCAGCAAAAACAGTAGTTTAGTACTGTTTTTTGTTATAAAATATATGATTTGCTGCATACTGAATTTGCGGTATTATTTTATAAGGATGCTTTTGAATTTCTCTATATTTTTAATTACGATACCCGTTCCGCGTACTACAGCACGTAAAGGATCTTCTGCAATATAAACCGGTAAATCTGTTTTTTGAGAGATACGTTTGTCTAAACCTCTTAACATAGATCCACCACCAGCTAAATAAATACCTGTGTTATAAATATCGGCAGCTAATTCCGGTGGAGTTTGCGATAATGTTTCCATTACGGCATCTTCAATACGCTGAATAGATTTGTCTAACGCTTTCGCAATTTCTCTATAAGATACGTTTACCTGTTTTGGTTTACCAGTTAACAAGTCACGACCTTGAACCATTAAATCTTCTGGTCCCTGATCTAAATCTTCGATAGCAGCACCAATTTCAATTTTAATTTTTTCTGCAGTTCCTTCACCCACAAACAAATTGTGTTGTGTACGCATGTAGTAGATAATATCGTTTGTGAAAACATCACCGGCAATTTTAACCGATTTATCACAAACAATACCGCCTAATGCCAAAACGGCAATTTCGGTAGTACCACCACCTATATCAACAATCATGTTACCTTTTGGCTGCATAATATCAACACCAATACCAATAGCTGCTGCCATAGGTTCGTGTATTAAATAAACTTCTTTACCGTTTACGCGTTCGCATGATTCTTTGACCGCACGCATTTCAACCTCTGTAATTCCCGACGGAATACAAACCACCATACGTAATGCAGGTGTAAACAATCTCTTTTTTAACGCAGGAATACTTTTAATAAACAGACTGATCATTTTTTCTGATGCATCAAAATCTGCAATAACACCATCTTTTAACGGACGAATGGTTTTAATGTTATCATGTGTTTTACCTTGCATTAAGCTAGCTTCTTTACCCACAGCAATTATTTTTCCCGAAACGCGATCGCGAGCTACAATAGAAGGGCTGTCAACTACAACTTTTCCGTTATGTATTATTAAAGTATTTGCAGTACCAAGGTCCATAGCGATTTCCTCGGTCATGAAATCAAAAAATCCCATATATTTTTTAGAATGGTATTAAGTTAAATTATTCCGTTATATTTTTAATGTTTAAAGTGACGGATACCTGTGGTTATCATAACCATTTGGTTTTCGTTACAATAATCAATGCTAAAATTGTCTTTAATTGATCCGCCTGGTTGAATAACAGCTTTAATACCTGCATTTTTAGCAATTTCCACACAATCAGGGAAAGGGAAAAACGCATCACTTGCCATTACGGCATCTGTTAAATCAATACCAAACGCATTTGCTTTGTCAATAGCTTGTTTTAAAGCATCAACACGAGATGTTTGTCCGGTTCCCGAAGCACACAACTCTTTGTTTTTAGCCAAAACAATAGTGTTCGATTTTGTGTGTTTACAAATTTTAGATGCAAACAATAAATCTTCAACTTGTTCAGCATCAGCTACTAAAGAAGTAACGTTGGTTAAATGTTCTTTAGTATCTGTTACGTTGTCTTTATCTTGAAATAAAATTCCGTTTAAACACGTACGAACCTGTGTTGTTGGTAATTTTATATCTTTAATTGTTAATATAATTCTGTTTTTCTTTTCTTGTAAAATGGTAACAGCTTCGGCATCATAGCTTGGTGCAATTACAATTTCGCAGAACAATTTGTTAATTTCTTCTGCTGTTTCTTTATCAATGTTCCCGTTTGCAATTAAAACACCACCAAAAGCCGATGTTGGATCACCAGCCAAAGCTGCCAAATAAGCTTCTTTCATAGTTGGTTTTTGAGCCACACCACAAGCGTTGTTGTGTTTTAAAATAGCAAATGTAGGCGCATCGCCTTTAAATTCGTTCATTAAATTAACGGCAGCGTCAACATCTAATAAATTGTTGTAAGATAACTCTTTTCCGTGTAACTTATCAAACAATTCGTCAAAATTTCCGTAGAAAATTCCTTTTTGATGTGGGTTTTCTCCGTAGCGTAAAGTTTGCGCTTCGCTTTCACTTATTTTTAAAACCGGTTCGTTTATTTCTTGGTTGAAATAATTGAAAATAGCTCCGTCATAGTGCGATGATGTATGGAACGCTTTAGCAGCTAAATATTTACGTTGTGCCAAGGTTGTAGATCCGTTTTCTTCTGTATAAAAATTCAAGAATGTTTCGTATTCTTCAACCGATGCAACAATTACGGTGTCTTTAAAATTCTTTGCACCAGCACGGATTAATGAAATTCCTCCGATATCAATTTTTTCAATAATAGCCGCTTCATCAGCACCCGATGCAACTGTTTTTTCAAACGGATACAAATCAACAATAACTAAATCAATCTGTGGAATTGCATAATCTTTCATTTGTTGAACATCAGTTTCGTTGTCCTGACGGTTCAAAATTCCACCAAAAATTTTCGGGTGTAACGTTTTAACACGTCCGCCTAAAATCGATGGGTATGAAGTAACGTCTTCTACTGGCACAACCGGAATTCCCAAATCTAAAATAAACGTTTCGGTACCGCCTGTTGAATAAATAGTTACGTTGTTTTTGTGCAATTCTCTAACAATTGGCTCTAATCCGTTTTTATCAAATACTGAAATTAATGCCGATTGAATTTTTTTAGATGTACTCATTATTGTTGTTCGTTGTTTTTAAGCTGCAAAAATAGTATATGTTATTGATTTAATGAAAATTATTTGTGATGATTTTTTGCCATTTTGAAATATTTTTTGTGGTTATTTTCAACAGTATTTTTTTTGATGAAAAAATGGAATATCAAATTAAAAATTATATTTTTAAGATTATGTAAATCATTAAAACAAAAAGTATTATGAAAAAGATTTTGTTTCCCGCATTATTGCTGTGCGGTATAGGATTAACCGTTGTTGGATGTAAAAAAGATGCATCTGTAAATGCAGACGGAAAAGAAGTTGTTGCAGTAGATAATATGGATGATGCCAATGCTATTATCGAGTTCAATAACGGGCTTATTGAGAAAAGTTCAAAGAACCGATCTAATTTAGAACGTGTAGTAAGGTATTTGGGAAGTATGGATGCTTTCATTGCTGGACAAACTCCGGTTTTGATTCCGCCGATCACAATGCCAAGCATGTCTAAATTAACCGAAGCTCCCGATGCACTTGGGAAAAATAAAGAAGCCGTTAAAACGCTTGTAGCAGATTCTACAAAAAAGATCGATGACATTAAAAAGAAAACCGACGAGCTTGTAACTTACATTAAAGCAGAAGATTACAAAGACGATAAGGGAGCAAAAGCACAAACATATAAAGCTGAAATAATGAAGCTTATAGACGATTATTATGTAGCCGAAGATAAGTTAAGTGCTATTATTCAGCCAATTGAGATGGCGCAGAAGAAACTATTTTAAAAGATCATCCGCTGAAAGATTATATTTTAGGAAGCAAAAAAGTGCTTACGCTATCTCAAAATATAACTACTGCAGTTACCGATCAATACAATGAAGATGTGTACGATATTCCTGCTATTAAAAAACAGTACGATGTTTTAGAAAAAGAAATTAAAGCCAATACTGCCAAAGAATTTAAAGTAAGCGAAACTTCTTTACAAAGCAAAAAAGGTTATTACGAAAGCTTTAATAAAGAAGGCGATAATTTCTTGGCAACTTTACGTAAAGTTTTACGCGAAGCCGAAACTAGTAAGACTATTACAGAAGGTCAGGCATCAGAAATTCAAAATGGTTACCAAAATATTGTAAGTCGTTATAATACTTTTGTTGATTAGATAAACATACAGAAAAGCAGAAATCTATCGGGTTTCTGCTTTCTTATTTAAGTAAAGAAATTACCACTGCTGAATAATTATGCAAACGTTGGTGGCATCTAACAAAGCAAATTCTTTTGCACCCCAAGGTCGCATGGTTACACCTTTTAAATTTGGATGTAGGAACTTTTTGTGTGTATTTGCGACTTTTTCGTAAACTTCGTCAATATTGTTGGTATGTAATCTTATTTCAGGTCGATCTTTATCGGCATATTCTTTATTCTGATGTAGAAAAACCTGTAAATTATCTTTTTCCACAATACAGCAAGGATTGTCAGAGTTTAAATCGCTGTAACCCATTGTAAACGTTAAGCAGTCTACAAAAAGTTCAATGCCGTCTTGTATGTTTTCGTAGAATATGTTGGGTACTAATTTTGTGAAATTCATTTTGAACTTTTTTAATGAGATTGTAGGTTATCAACCAATTTGTCAAGCTGAACTTGTTTCAGCTTCTCATTGTTTTAATCATATTTGAGATTCCGGATCAAGTCCGGAATGACAAGTTTAAATGTGAATTTGATTTTTTTAATTAAAAGTAAGAAAAATAGTCCTAAATAGTTCAAACAAAAAAAGCAAGAACTTATTTGTTTCTTGCTTTTCTTCTATATAAACTCGGAAATGATTTTACGGGATACTGTCTTTTATGCGGAATATTATTAAAAATTATTGCGGCAATAAATAAAATAAACACGCCGGTAAACACGGGCGAAAAAACATATTCATAACCCAAATTAGTGATAGACGGACCACCGGTCACGGCAATTAAAGCCGTTGCACCACCAGGCGGATGCAGTGATTTTGCCATTTGCATACCGATAATTGAAAGTGAAACTGCCAAAGGACCTGCAATCCAAACATAATCGCCTAAAATTTTATAGCAGGTAACGCCGATAATTGCAGAAATTAAATGTCCGTTAAAAAGGTTTTTGGGTTGCGCCAACGGACTTCCAATTGCGCCGTAAATCAATACGCAACTTGCTCCGAAAGATCCAATCATCAAAGTAAGGTCGTATTTTGATAATCCTTCAAAATGTAAAAAGCTTATGGTTCCCAAACCAACGAAAGATCCTACAAAAGCCCAAAAATGTTCTTTAAAATCAACTAACGTTTCTTTGTAAAGCAAATAACGCGTTCTACGGTAGGTTTTGTTTTTTTTGATCGACATATTATAAAGTCAAAAGTCTTAAAGTCGAAAGTTTTAAAGCTAACAACTAAAAACTATATTACTACTTCTTTTTGGAAACCATTTTTTTGATTTCGTTTAATTTCATCAAAGCTTCAACCGGAGTCAGCGTATTGATATCTAAATTGGTGATTTCATCGCGTATTTCTTCCAAAATAGGATCATCCAGTTTAAAAATCGAAAGTTGTAAATCGTCTTGTTTTAATGCTTCGGCAGTTCCTTCAGTTTTATGGCTGGCTTCTAATTTCTTTAATATTTTCTGCGCTTTTTGAACCACCAAATTAGGCATTCCTGCCATTTTTGCAACGTGAATACCAAAACTGTGTGCGCTTCCGCCCGGAACTAATTTGCGAAGAAACAACACATTGTCTTTTAATTCTTTAACCGAAACATTGAAGTTTTTAATACGGTTGAATTGCTCATGCATGTCGTTTAATTCATGATAATGCGTTGCAAACAAGGTTTTTGCTTTTTGCGGATGTTCGTGAATGTATTCTGCAATAGCCCAAGCAATAGAAATTCCATCGTAGGTTGATGTTCCGCGACCAATTTCATCTAACAAAACCAAACTGCGGTTGGTTAAATTGTTTAGGATAGATGCCGTTTCGTTCATTTCTACCATAAAGGTTGATTCGCCCATTGAAATATTATCTGATGCACCAACACGAGTAAAAATTTTATCTACAACGCCCATTCTCACGGAGCTTGCCGGAACAAAACAACCCATTTGCGCCAACAAAACAATTAATGCAGTTTGACGTAAAATTGCCGATTTACCCGACATATTTGGTCCGGTAATCATGATTATTTGTTGCGAATCGGTATCTAAATAAACATCGTTTGCAATGTAAGGTGTATCAACCGAAAGCTGTTTTTCGATCACTGGGTGGCGACCATTTTTTATTTCTAAAACGTGATTGTCTTCTAAAGCCGGACGAACGTAATTATTTTCGATAGCCAATTGCGTATACGATTGCAAACAATCTAACTGTGCAACCAAATTGGCATTCATCTGCACCGGCTGAATGTACTGCGAACACCACATCATGAATTTTTCATAAATATCTGCTTCAATTTTAGAAATGCGTTCTTCGGCACCTAAAATTTTTGCTTCGTATTCTTTTAGTTCTTCCGTAATGTATCGTTCGGCATTAACCAGCGTTTGCTTTCGAATCCAAGTTTCGGGAACTTTGTGTTTGTGCGTGTTTCTAACTTCGATATAATAACCGAAAACGTTGTTAAAAGCGACTTTCAACGAAGTAATTCCCGTGATTTCGCTTTCTCTTTTTTCAATTGCCTCTAAAAACGATTTTCCGGAATGCGATATATTTCGCAACTCGTCTAATTCTTCATTTATTCCGTTAGCAATCACATTCCCTTTGTTCAAGGCAACGGGAGCATCGGCAGAAATAGTTGTAGCGATTTTTTCCCGAAGCAATTCGCAGGCATGTAAATTATCGCCTATAACTTTCAACGCATCATTTTTAGATTTCAAAGCCGTTTCTTTCAGCGGAATAATCGCATCTAAACTTTCCTTCAAAATAACAAATTCACGAGGCGATATTTTCCCGGTAGCCAACTTTGAAATCAATCGTTCTAAATCAGAAATCTGTTTGATTTGATACTGAAAATTCTGTAAAACTTCGGTGTTCGATTTAAAATAATCAACCACATCAAAACGCTTGTTAATAGCATCAATATCCTTTAAAGGCAAAGCCAGCCAGCGTTTTAGTAAACGTCCGCCCATTGGCGACAACGTTTTATCAATCACATCTAAAAGGGTAGTGGCATTTTCGTTTGCAGAACCGTACAACTCTAAATTTCGAATCGTAAATCGATCCATCCAAACATACGCATCTTCGGCAATTCGCTGAATATTGGTTATGTGCTGAATTTTATTGTGCTGTGTTTCAGAAAGATAATATAAAATGGCTCCGCACGAAATAATTCCTTCCTGCAATTCATCAATTCCAAAACCTTTTAACGAATTGGTTTTAAAATGATTGGTTAAACTTTCGTTAGCGTAATCGTCTTTAAAAACCCAATCTTCTAAATAAAACAGATTGAAATCGCTACCAAAATTGTGCAGAAAATGATTTTTATTTCCTTTTTGAACCAAAACTTCGCTCGGTTTGAAATTCTGAAGTAATTTGTCAATATATTCTTCGTTTCCTTGTGACGTTAAAAATTCGCCTGTTGAAACATCTAAAAAGGCAATTCCAATATTTTTCTTACCAAAATGCAACGCCGCCAAAAAGTTGTTGCTTTTAGATTGCAACACTTCATCGTTAATAGCAACACCAGGAGTAACCAATTCTGTAACGCCACGTTTTACAATGGTTTTGGTGGTTTTAGGATCTTCTAACTGATCGCAAATAGCCACACGTAAACCCGCTTTTACCAATTTAGGCAAGTACACATTTAAGGAATGATGTGGAAAACCAGCCAGTTCGGTTTCACTGCTGGATCCTGCGCCGCGTTTTGTTAAGGTAATGCCCAAAACTTTTGCGGTACGAACAGCGTCTTCGCCAAAGGTTTCGTAAAAATCGCCCACACGAAAAAGCAGACAAGCATCGGGATATTTCGCTTTAATCTGGTTGTATTGCTGCATTAACGGCGTTTCTTTTTTCTCTTTTTCCTTTGTAGACATTGTTCTAAATTTTATAGGATTACAAATATACCATATCTAAAACACAAAAAGAATGCAACTTAAACAGGTTGTGTAATTTTTTATTAAATTTTTGATAAAGAATTGATGTTATAATGTTTGCGTAACTTTTTAATGACGATTGAGGTGGAAACCGTAATAGTTAAACCAATAAGACAGCCGCCTGCAACCGTTAAAAATCTAAAAATAGGTGCGATGGATTCATCTAAAGTGTGTGATTGCAACATAACGATTAAAAACGCAACAATTGCAACACGACTCATATTCATTACTTTAAAAAGATAACAGATAATTACGGTTGATATGATTCCTCCAATTAAAACATACAGGTTTGTTGAATAAATTAAATGACATAATAATCCAACGATAGATCCTATAAAATTAGATCGAACACGGTCAATAGTCAGTTTTTGGGAATCTTTTCCTTCGGGTGAAATCACTAAAAGGATCGATAATAATGTCCAGAATAATTCAAATTTCGGAAATTTTATCATTAGGAAATATCCAATTAAAAAGCCCAACAAACACCGAACGGTATATATGATAATTTGCGACGTAATAATATGTTTTACAACGTTAGCGAACATATTTTAGATTTTTTGTGCAAAGGTATTGTCTGAAAAACAGATAAAAAAGAAAATCGCAAGAATATTTTTTAAGACAAAAGTTACTTTCAAAATTGAAATAGTTGTGCGGAAGTTTTATAAAATGGTATCTTTAGGGCTTTAAAATTTTATAATGAAAAAATTAATTTTAGACGATTTAAACCGCAAAAATACCGAAGAATTTAAACAGGCAGAAAAAACTCCGATTATCGTTGTGCTTGATGATATTAGAAGTTTACACAATATTGGATCTTTTTTTAGAACGTGCGATGCTTTTTTAATTGAGAAAATTTATTTGTGCGGAATTACTGCAACACCGCCCAACAAAGAAATTCATAAAACAGCTTTAGGCGCAACCGAAACCGTTGCTTGGGAATATGAGAAAGAGGTTATGCAGGTGGTTGATTGTTTAAAAAAAGAAAACGTAAAAATACTTTCGGTAGAGCAGGTAGAAGGGTCTATAATGCTGAACAATTTTACTGTTGAAAGCGATGTTAAATACGCATTGTTTTTTGGTAACGAAGTAAAAGGTGTCAACCAACAGGTTATTGACAGCAGTGATGCAGTTATTGAAATTCCGCAATTAGGTACCAAACATTCTTTAAATGTATCTGTAAGCGGCGGAATTGTAATTTGGGATATTTTTCAGAAAATGAAAGTTTAATAAAGCAAATTAATTTTCAATTTGCTTTATTTTATTATTTATAAGCTTCAATACTTCTAAATAATCTTCGTGATTTTCAACAAAATCTTTTTTAGAAACATCAATAATTAACACATTTTCTTGTGTTAGGGTTTTAATAAACTCGCTATAACTTTGGTTGATGTTGTCTAAATAGGCTGCTTGAATATTTTCCTCGTAAGTTCTCCCGCGTTTTTTTATGTTTTGAAGCAAATTTTCTGTGTTTTGATGCAGATAAACATACAAATCGGGCTTTGTGGTTTCTTTGTTCATTACATCAAAAATGGACCTGTAGAGGAATGCTTCGTCTGTATCTAACGTAACTTGAGCGAAAATTAACGACTTATATATGTAATAATCGGCAACTATAAAATCATTAAATAAATTATACTGTCCCAAACCTTGATTTAATTGCGAATATCTATCTGCAAGAAACGACATTTCCAACGGAAAAGCATATCGCAACTGATCCTCGTAAAATTTTGGCAAAAAAGCATTATCTGCAAAGCGTTCTAAAATAGGTTTTGCATTAAAATCTTGGGCAATTTTTTCAGCTAAAGATGTTTTTCCAGATCCGATGTTTCCTTCAATAGCCAAGAATTTTATATTTCCAATAGCAAAATCGTCTTTCGGTAAATCAATATAATCAATTTGTTTTATTTCAGATTCATCATCACAAATCACTAATAATTCTTGTGTTGATTTCTGTAAAATGGGATGTTTCCAATCGAAAATCAAATCGTTTAAAGGAACCAAAACAAATTTTCTGTTTTGAAGTTCTTTATGAGGAATCTGTAAATCAGTCGAATTAAAAATCAAATCGTTAAAATAAACAATATCAATATCAACCGTTCTTGCTTCATAATTTTCGGTGTTTTTTGTTGTTCTACCCAATATTTTTTCAGTCTTTTTTAGTTCAACCAAAAGTTTTTCGGGCGATAAATTTGTGTGGATTAAGATGCACATATTATAAAACGGAAAACTTTCAAAACCCCACGAAGGCGTTTCGTAAATTGCCGATGCCTGCGCTACAAAACCAATGTGGTTGTGTATGTGGTTTATGGCGTTTTGCAGGTGTTCTTTCTTGTTCCCTAAATTGCTTCCTAAAGCTAAAACTACTTTATTGTACGTGTGCATGATGCAAAAATAGACAATGTTTTAAAATTTTTGTAACATTTTCTACATTCTGCATACTAACCTAAATATAGATTAAAACAATTAAAATGAATTTTATAAAAAACGTACTGGCAACATTTGTAGGAATCATCCTATTTTGTATGATGTCTTTCTTCTTATTGCTGATAATTGGCGTGGTTGCATCGGCAGGTAGTTCGTCTTCAGGGAAATCAACCAAAAGCAATTCGATAATTAAATTAGATTTAGAAAACGTTTCTAACGATTACGGCGGAAGTATTTATATTGAAGATTTCGATTATAAAGAAACGAATAATGACGGATTGATTAACGTTTTACAGGCGATTGATTATGCAAAAACCGATGATAAAATCAAAGGAATTTCAATTGAAAATAATGCCACAAGTTTAGGATCAACACAGCGTAAGGCAATTGTTGATAAGTTGGCCGAATTTAAAAAGACAGGAAAGTTTGTTGTTGCTTATGCCGATTATTATTCACAAGGCGAATATTATTTGGCGTCGGTAGCCGATACGGTTTACATGAACCCAATGGGAAGCATCGATTTTAAAGGTTTGGCTTCTGAAGTTCTTTATATGAAGGATCTGCAGGAAAAAACTGGAATTCACATGGAAGTGATTCGTCACGGAAAATATAAAAGTGCTGTTGAACCATTTTTACAGCAAACTATGAGTGATGAAAACCGTGAACAGTTAACCGTTCTTTTAAATTCGATCTGGGAATCTTATGTTGGCGATATTTCTAAAAACCGTAAAATTTCGGTTGAAACATTAAATAATATCGCAACGAATTTAGATGCTAGAAATGCAAATTTGGCGCTTCAGAATAAATTGATCGATAAAATTGCTTACATTGATCAATATCAAAACGGAATAAAAAAAGCGTTGGATATTAAGTATGATGACGATATTAACGAAATTGATATTTTAGATTATATTAAAGATGTAAATTTAAATATTAAGAAATTTTCGGCTAAAGATCAAATTGCAGTAATTTTTGCTCAAGGCGAAATTCAAGGTGGTGAAGGAAATGTAAATACCATCGGCGAAGGATCAATAAACCGTGCATTGAAAGAAGCGCGTAAAAACGATAAAATTAAAGCGGTTGTTTTACGTGTTAATTCACCGGGAGGTAGTGCTTTAACTTCTGATATTATCTGGAGAGAAATTGAACTTACCAAAAAAGTAAAACCGGTAATTGTTTCAATGGGAGATGTTGCGGCATCGGGCGGATATTATATTGCGTGTAATGCCAACAAAATTTTTGCAGAACCGGGAACAATTACAGGATCTATCGGAGTTTTTGGTATGGTGCCGAACTTTAAAAAGGTAGCAGATAAATTTGGAGTTAATGCCGAAGCAGTTAAAACACACGAAAACGCAACTGGTTACAGTGTTTTTGAAGAGATGTCGCCAAAGTATAAGCAGACACTTACAGAGAGCATCGAAATTATTTATGATACTTTTATTTCACGTGTGGCTGAAGGTAGAAAAATGGATAAAGCTAAAGTTGATGAAATGGCTCAAGGTAGAGTTTGGACAGGAACTATGGCTAAACAATTAGGCTTGGTTGATGAATTAGGAAGTTTAGATGATGCTATTACTTATGCAGCCAAATTAGTTAAAACAGATGATTACAAAGTTTCATTATACCCAGAATATGAAGTAGAATTAGCTGATTTATTCCGCAAATTTTTAGGAATGTCGGTATCAAGCGTTAAAGAAGATGCTATTAAAAGTGAAATCGGTACAGAAAATTATGAATTACTACAACGTATGAATTATCTTAAACAAAGTAAAGGTATTCAAGCAATGATGCCTTATCATTTAAATATTAAATAGTTGAGTGTTAGTTAAAACCAACGCCCTTTACAAATTGTAAAGGGCGTTGGTTATTGAGTAAATTTTTAAATTACAAAACACTCACATTTACTTTAAAACCTTCGTAGCTTCTAACATTAAAAACCGTTCCGTCTTCAAAAAGTAGGTATTGACCTTTAATACCGATTAATTTGCCTGAATAATTCGGAGTTTTATCTAAATTCAAACTATTACAGCTTGTAAGATATTTTTCAACCGGATAATTCAACTCGTAAATTTCGTGATTGGTTTCTTTATAATAAGGAATAATCTCGTCAGGTAAAAACTGCTCAATGTTCTTAACAGCCTCGTTCAAATCAACATTCAAAATTTGATTTGTCAACATTTTTCGCCAGTTGGTTTTATCAGTATAATGATTTTTCAGAGAAACTTCGGTAATTCCTGCCAAATATCTGTTTGGAACTTCGGTAACTGCAATCGCAAACGATGCACCTTGATCAATCCATCTTGTAGGAACCTGCGTTTTTCTGGTAACACCAATCTTTAAATCGCTGGCAACAGCCAAATAAACAATATGAGGTTGCAGTTGTACTTTTTGCTCATACGCTAAATCACGATCTTCAATTCCTAAATGTGCCGTGCTTAATTCTGGACGCATAATCCAATCGCCGGCAGCAGCACTCTTCATAAAACAATCGTAACAAAAACCTTGTCTAAAGATTTTTTTCTCTTTTTTGCAATTTAAACATTGATAGCCAATATGCTGAATTTCAATTTGTTTGTTAATCACCTGGTTCATGTTGATAAAAGCCTGATCAAAAACCAAATAATATTGTATAGGATTTAAAAATTCGGTGTGCATTTTATTTAAAACTCCTTCGTATTGCATTAGATTTTTTATATTTTTGAATGAATTGTAAAAATACAAAGTAATCTATTCATTTTGCATTTTAGCACAATTAAAAGCACATGGCATTATCTATTATTAACTCTATTGTTTCGTGGATTTTAAAAAAACGTATTCATCAGATTGAATTGTTTATGAAATATCCGCACGAAGTGCAAAACGAATTGCTGTTGAATTTAGTTCAGCGGGCAAAGTATACCGAAATAGGGAAGAAGTACGATTTTTCATCTGTTTTAACCTATGAACAGTTTGCAGACCGTGTTCCGGTTGCTGCTTATGAAGATGTAGAGCCACTGATTGAACGCAGCCGTAAAGGCGAAACCAACATTTACTGGCCCGAACCTATTAAGTACTTTGCAAAATCTAGCGGAACAACCAATGCAAAAAGTAAGTTTATTCCCGTAAGTTCAGATGCTTTAGAGAATTGCCATTACAAAGCCGGCAAAGACATGCTTTGTTTGTATTTGAACAATAACGAAGAATCGCAGCTTTTTACAGGTAAAAGTTTACGTTTGGGCGGAAGCAAGCAGTTGTATGAAGACAACAATACCGTTTTTGGTGATTTGTCTGCAATATTGATCGATAATTTACCGTTATGGGCAGAATTGGGATCAACACCAAGCAATAAAATTTCTTTAATGAACGAATGGGCAGAGAAAATGAAAGCCATTGTTAAAGAAACAAAAAACGAGAATGTTACCAGTTTACTTGGCGTGCCATCTTGGTTAATGGTTTTGCTAAATAATGTTTTGCAAGATACCGGAAAGAATAATTTGCTGGAACTTTGGCCAAATGCAGAAGTTTATTTCCACGGCGGGATCAGTTTTGAACCGTATCGCGATCAGTACAAAAAAATGTTTCCTAAAGATTCGTTTCGTTTTTACGAAAATTACAACGCTTCCGAAGGATTTTTTGCCATTCAGGATCGAAATAATGCCGACGATATGCTGCTAATGTTGGATTATGGAATTTTTTATGAATTTATTCCAATGGATACTTTTGGTACATCTAATCAAAAAACAGTATCTTTAGCGGGTGTTGAAATCAATAAAAGTTACGCCGTAGTAATAACCACAAATTCCGGTTTATGGCGTTATTTAATTGGCGATACCGTTCGTTTTACGTCGTTAAGTCCGTATCGAATTAAAATTACGGGTCGAACAAAGCATTATATTAATGTTTTTGGAGAAGAATTAATGATCGAAAATACCGATACAGCCATAGCAAAAACGGCGAAAGAGTTTAATGTTGATATCGTGGAGTACACTGTAGCACCTGTTTTTATGAAGGATAAAGAAAAAGGTGGGCACGAATGGATGATTGAATTTAAAAAGAATCCTGATGATTTAAAGGCTTTTACAAAAAGGCTCGATGAAAATATACAGACAATAAATTCTGATTACGAAGCCAAACGTTACAATAGCATGACCTTGAATGAATTGGTTTTAAATGTGGCACAGCCAGACCTTTTTCATTTATGGTTGAGCAAAAAAGATAAATTAGGCGGACAAAATAAAATTCCGCGTTTATCTAATGATCGTTCTTATTTAGAACAGTTAATTGAGTTGAATAATTAAATATCAAATAAATAATATGAGTGAACAACCGGTAAATATTAATTTCAGATTAATTAATATTACAACAGAAGATTTTAAAGTAAATGAAGTTGATACAGAAAACGGAACTTTAGACTTAAATTTTGATTTTCAGTTTGGCGTTAACAATGACAAGAAGTTTGTAAAAACCATTGCTAAATTCAAATTTTTATTAGACAAAGTTGAAGTTATTGATGTAGCTGTTTCTTGCGAATTTGAATTTGAACCTGCAGGATGGGAGTTCTTCGTTAAAGGAGAGCAGTTAATTTTACCAAAAGGATTATTACAAGAATTAGCAATGTTTACAATGAACACAACGCGTGGTGTATTACATTCTAAAACAGAAGGTGAAAAATACAACCGCTTATTCATACCAATGATTGGTGGTGAATTTATCAAACAAGATTTGGCAATACCGTTAAACCCCACAACGGTTAACTAATAAAAAAGGATGTTTAAATTTAAACATCCTTTTTTATTTAGGGATAGATTTGAAATTGAAAATTCCTATAATCTTTTAAATTGATTTTTTTGTCATTCTGAACGAAGTGAAGAATCTTTTTTTAGATAGATTTAGTAAGCAGATATAAAACAATCAACTAATTGATTTAGTAAACCTAAATTATAAAGCAAAAAAAAAGCCTTGCAATGCAAGGCTTAATTAGTTTTCTATCTTAACTAGAAATTACTTAGTAGCTGGAGCTTCTGTAGCTGGAGCTTCTGTAGCTGGAGCAGCTTCAGTAGTAGTTTCTGTTGTAGTAGTAGTTTCTTCAACAACTGGAGCCTCTTCAACAACTGGAGCTTCTGTAGTTGTAGTTTCAACTGTAGTCTCTTCAGTTGTAGTTTCTTTAGCTGTATCTTTACAAGATACGAATGCAACTGAAGCTACTAATACTAATGATAATGCTAATTTTTTCATTTTTTTAATTATAAAAGTTAATTATTAATTCTCTACAAAGATATGAATTTTTTAATACCACAATATTTTTTTGTATTTTTTTTTATAAAATATTTTTGGTGTGTAAAAAGCTGTGTCTTAGCGCTTTGTTTTCTTTGTTTCTTTAGGTTTTACTATTTTCATCTCATCAATCAGATGTTTTGCTCCCGCATATTTATCAATAACGAACAAAATATAGCGTGCATCAACCATAATGTTTCTACAAATAGCCGGATCGTAATGAATATCGCTCATTGTTCCTTCCCAAACACGGTCAAAATTTAAACCTATTAAATTACCATGAGCATCAATTGCCGGCGAACCAGAATTTCCGCCAGTTGTATGGTTTGTTGCAATAAAGTTTACAGGTAATTTTCCGTTTTTATCTGCATACGATCCAAAATCTTTGGTGTTATATAAATCAATCAGTTTTTGCGGAACATCAAACTCATAATCATTCGGAACATATTTTTCAATCACTCCGTCTAAATAAGTAACATGGCTGTAAGTAACGGCGTCGCTTGGTTGATAGCCGTTTACTTTTCCGTAAGTAACACGTAAAGTTGAGTTTGCATCTGGGAAAATACGTGCATCTGGAAACAATTCCAATTGTGCTTTCATATAAGTACGCTGCAAACTTTCTAATTCCAACGCCATTTTATCGTAGCTTGGTGCAACATTATCAAAATAATTTGCTGCTAAACTTTTTGCTAATACATAACCCGGATCTTTCTGCATGTTTTTAACAACATCAGCAGCTTTTCCATTCATTAATTTCTTTAATCCGTCGTAAGATGTCAATGCCGATTTACTATAAATATCATTACCTAAAGCAACATAATCTTTATCTTTAATTGAAGCAGGCGTAAGGTTTGCCGGAGCTTTTGTTCCGTACAATTTCACTGTTTCGTTGAAAATTCCGTGATCAACATCTTTATTATAGTCTTTATATAAAGATTCTAACCCTTTAATTAAATTATCTTTACGATCGTTAAAAGCTTGTTCGCCACCTTTTGTAAAAGCGTTTTCTAACTGATACAGACGGAAACCTACCGAAAGCAATTCGTTATTACGTAAGGTAACTTCCTGGAAATAATCGCGTGCTAATGTATAAGGAGTAATGTCTTTATAGATTTTTTCGAACTGTGGCAATAGATTACCATATTCGTTCATTTTATTTTTTTCTTGTGCACGTTTTAAAAACTCTTGTTCGAACGATTTTTTAACAGCAATGGCATTCGATTTTTTTAAACCTTGACTTTCGCCAATCCATTTTTTCCAATAGTTTGCAATTCCTGCATATTTTGAAGCATACTGAATTTTGATTGCCTGATCCTGACGCATAAATCCATCAGCAACTTTTAAGGCTTTATCACGGATTTCAATTTTTGCCGGATTTAAATCGTTCACAATTTGTTCCACAGCAAAAGACGGAAGGTATTCCTGCGTTCTGCCCGGATAACCGTAAACCATTGTGAAATCGTTCTGTTCTACACCGTTAATCGAAACTGGTAAAAAGTGTTTCGGCGTGTAAGGCACATTATCTTTTGAATATTTTGCAGGTCGGTTGTTTTTATCGGCATAAATTCTAAACAAAGAAAAATCGCCGGTATGACGTGGCCAAACCCAATTATCCGTATCCGATCCAAATTTCCCGATTGATGATGGCGGTGCGCCAACCAAACGAATATCTTCAAAAGATTCGGTTACAAACAACATATATTGGTTTCCTTCAAAAAAAGTACGAATCATAACGCTTTGCCAAGCTTCGCGTTTGTATGATTTCTGTAAATCGTTGATGTTTTTCTGAACCGCTGCTTTCTTTTCAGCTTCGCCGTTTATAGCGTCAACACTGTTCATTATTTCTTTGGTAACATCGTGAATGCTTACAATGAAAGTAACTTCAACATCGGGGTTTGGTAATTCTTCCTCGTAAGATTTTGCCCAAAAACCGTCTTGTAAGTAATCATGTTCTACCGTTGAATGCGATTGAATTTCGCCGTAACCACAGTGGTGGTTTGTAAGCAATAATCCTTTAGATGAGATAACTTCTGCAGTACAGCCGCCGTTAAATTGCGGAACAGCATCTTTTAAACTGGAGTTGTTAACATCGTAAATATCGGCAACCGACATTTTCATTCCAAGGCTTTTCATTTCCTTTTCGTTCATTCCTTTTAATAAAGAAGGAACCCACATGCCGCCTTGTTGGGCAAAAATTGGAAACGAAACTAATAATACGATAGCTCGTAGTAATTTTTTCATTTTTTAGATTTGTTAAAAGAGTGAAAAATTTGAATGCCCAAGGTACGAATTTTAAAACGATTTTTTTATGTTTGATGTTTATTAGCCTGCATTTATGAAGTTTTTAAGATTTAATTTGCGCTATTTTACACTAATGCTGGTCATTTTTGCGGTAGAAGTTTGCATTGCACTTTTTGTACACGATAATTTTATTCGTCCGTTTGTTGGCGACATTATTGTAGTTTGGTTTGTGTATTATTTTATAAGGGCTTTTGTAAACTGCAAGCCTATTTACATTACGTTGTTTACTTTGGCTTTTTCTTTTGCTGTAGAAATTGGTCAGTATTTTAAACTGGTAAACGTTTTAGGTTTACAAGATAATAAGCTAGCGCGAATTGTTATAGGAACATCGTTCTCTTGGTGGGATCTACTTTGTTATGTAATTGGTTTTGGGTTCTTGTTTTTGCTGGATAAAGATCTACGGAAAAATCATTAAATCGCGTTTGTGTTTTTTAAACTGTTCTTTTTCATATAACTGAATGGCGCGTAGATTGTGCGGCTCAACTTCTAAAACAATTTTTTTATAGTTGTTTTCTTGTGCGAATTGTTTGATAAATTCCATTGCTTTTTTACCGATTCCTTTTCCCTGGTAATTATTGTCGATATACAATTCATCCAACAACAACACATTTCCGCTCATTTCAAAACTAAAAACCTGAACCAAAATGGTATAACCGCAAATTTCGTTGTTGTATGTAATTACAAAACATTTACCGGCTTCTGGTTTAATTACAAATTCTAAAAACAGGTTTGTAGTGGTTTCTTTATTGATCGGATAACCGTCAATTGCATAAAAATCAATCATTAGGTTTACAATTGCAGGAATGGTTTCGGTTTTTAATAGTTCGAATTTTATCATATCTTTGAAAATAAACTTAAAATTATGGAAAAATTAATTAACGATTTTAGTATTGGTACTATAATGTTTGTTTGGCAACTTTTTATTCTTTTGGGTTTAATTACTGCTTTTTGGGCTATGATTGTGTTAGCTAAAGATCAAAGAGAGAATTTAGGTATTAAACTTTTAGTTTTTGTTTCTTTCTTTATAATCCCTCTTTTTTCATCGATATTTTATTTAATACATTATTATTCAAAACGCAAAAATGCTATACGTTAATAAAAAATACGCTGTAATAAGTTTGATTTTAAATTTTGTCTTGATTATTGTAATTTTAATACAGTTGTATCAAATTTATAATCATCTGATGTTAGCAAAAATTGATAAAGAATTATATTCAGATGAAAAATTAAAGATGTTAAGCTTTTGTATTAACAGTTCTATTTTCTTTTTTGTTATTCAGATAATAAGCTGGTTTTTTAAAAAATATAATTTTGTGGTTGTTGCTGGCGGAATGTCAATTTTACTATATACTTTTAAAATGATACTTTTTTATTTCCAATAAATCCATAATAACTTTAGTGGCATTTTTGTTTTTCAATACAAATTCCCTGTTTTTTGTACCTAACTCATTTCTGTAATCAGCATCAGCAATTAAGCGATTAAAAGTTGCTGATAATTCTTCTGTATTGTTCACAACAATGCAACTTCCTAATGCAACCAAATCTTTTGCCTCTTGAAATTTTGAATACTTTGGACCAATAACTACAGGCGTTCCATAAGTTGCGGGTTCTAAAATATTGTGCAATCCGGTTTTAAAAGCACCACCAACATAAGCAATATCGGCATAGGCGTAAATCTGCGTTAAAATTCCAATAGTATCAATAATAAAAACATCGGCATCTTTTAAATCTTCGGTTTTGTAATTGTTGTATCGAATCGTTTTTTTATCAATTTTAGAAATCAAACGTGTAATTTCTTCTTCCTTAATATTATGCGGTGCAATAATAAATTTTATGTTTTCACTGTTATTAAGGTAGGGCAGATAAACATTTTCATCATCGATCCATGAACTGCCAATAACAATTGTTGTGGTGTTGTTTTTAAATTCTGCAATAAAATCTAAAGGCTCTACGCGTTCCACAATTTGTGCCACACGATCAAAACGGGTATCACCATTTACGCTTGAATTAGTAAAATTGATCGATTTAAGCAGTTGAGCAGATGTATCGTTCTGAACAAAAAAGTGATTGAAACTTTTTAAAGCATTTCTGTAAAAGCCACCATACCATTTAAAGAACAATTGGTTTTTACGGAAAATCCCTGAAATTAAATAGGTAGGAATATTGCGATTTTTTAATTCGCGCAGATAATTCGGCCAAAATTCATACTTAATAAAAAACACCATTTTAGGCTGAACAAGATCCGAAAAACGTTTCACATTCTGCTTTGTATCTAACGGAAGATAAATAGTAATATCGGCAATTTTATTGTTCTTTCTGATTTCAAATCCAGACGGAGAAAAAAATGTCAGTAATAATTTGTATTCGGGATATTTCGCTTTGATTTCTTCCATCACCGGCAAACCTTGTTCATATTCGCCTAACGATGCCACATGAAACCAAATGTATTCTTGATTTTTATCGATCTGATTCTCTAAAATAGCAAATGATTGCTTTCTGCCATCGACAAACAATTTCATTTTCGGACTGAAAAATCGGGAAACAGGCAGTAAAAGTGCCGCTAAATTGATGCCTAACTGATAAAGAAATTTCATTCGGGATGATTTGTTTACAAAAGTAAGAATTTGTTTTTAAGCGAAATCCTTTACCTGACACAGATCGTTAAAAAATCATCTAAAATTTATTTTCAAGAAATACTTCAAATCGTACTAAATTGTATATTTGAAATAAAACTAAAACAATGATTAAGAACATTTTTACTGTTGATGTTACGAATGAAATAATTGGCAGAATTAACAATTTGCAGCCTACAACCCAGCGACAATGGGGAACAATGGATGTTGCACAAATGCTTGCGCACTGTAATGTGCCGTATGCGTACACTTTTGAACCTGAAAAGTTTAAAAAGCCGAATTTTTTCATGAAACTGATCATGAAAAATTTTGTAAAAAAGATTGTTACAAGTCCAAAACCGTATAAACAAAACGAACAAACAGCACCTGCATTTGTAATTAGTAACGAACGCGATTTTGAACACGAAAAAAGCATTTTAATTGCCAACATTAATAAGGCACAACAGTTAGGATCGACACATTTTGAGGGAAAAGAAAATTTTTCGTTCGGAAAAATGACTGCCGAAGAATGGAATACCATGTATTACAAACATTTAGATCATCATTTACGTCAGTTTAACGTTTAAAAATAATATTATGGAAAAATTACAGTTTACAATTGATATCCCGGCATCTGCGCAGAAAGTTTATGAAGCAATGCTTGGTTTGAAAGATAAAAGCACCTATGAAAGCTGGGCATCGGTTTTTAATCCAACATCAACTTACGAAGGCAGCTGGAACAAAGGTAGCAAGATTTATTTTGTAGGAACCGATGAAAAAGGAGAGAAGGCAGGTATGATTTCGCAGGTTGAAGAGAACAATCCGGCAGTATTTGTTTCTGTTCGCCATTATGGTTTTGTTCAGGGCGATACCGAAGTGACCACTGGTGAAATGGTCGAAAAATGGGCGGGAGGTCACGAAAATTATACCTTTACAGAAAGTAATGGCAGCACAAAAGTTACAGTTGATATTGATGTAATAGATGAATATTTAGACTATTTCAAGAACATCTATCCAAAAGCATTAGAAGCTTTAAAAAATGTTGTTTTAAACGGCTAATTATAAAATAATTCGAGCGGTTTTTTTACCTTTGCGTAACAAATTTTCAACAATGAAAAAACTACAAATGGTTGACTTAAAAAGTCAATACGATGATATAAAAGAAATTGTAAATGCAGGTATTCAGGAAGTATTGGATACTACAACCTATATTAACGGACCAAAAGTTCATGAATTTCAAAAGAATTTAGAGCAGTATTTGGGCGTAAAGCACGTAATTCCATGTGCCAACGGAACCGATGCTTTGCAGATTGCAATGATGGGCTTAGGTTTAAAACCGGGCGATGAGGTTATTACTGCTAATTTTACTTTTGCTGCAACGGTTGAAGTTGTTGCGTTGTTAGGATTGATTCCCGTTTTGGTTGATGTGGAAGAAGATTCTATGAACATATCGGTAGAAGCTATTAAAAAAGCTATTACAGCAAAAACCAAAGCAATTGTTCCGGTTCATTTATTCGGTCGTGCCGCAAATATGGATGCGATTATGGAAGTTGCCGCAGCACATAATTTATTTGTGATAGAAGACAACGCGCAAGCAATTGGGGCAAATTATATGGCGGCAAACGGTAACAAAACGAAAGTAGGAGCCATTGGTCATGTTGGCGCAACGTCGTTTTTTCCTTCTAAAAATTTAGGATGTTATGGCGATGGCGGAGCGATTTTTACAAATGATGATAATTTGGCACATACTATTCGAGGAATTGTAAACCACGGAATGTACGAACGTTATCATCACGATGTTGTGGGAGTGAATTCGCGTTTAGACAGTATTCAGGCAGTAGTTTTAAATGCAAAATTACCCCTTTTAGATAGATATAATACGGCACGAAAAAATGCTGCGAAGGCTTATAACGATGCTTTTTCTGTGAATGAAAACATTATTACACCTGCATTTGATATTGATGGAGACGATCACGTTTTTCACCAATATGTTATGAGAATTACCAACGGAAAACGCGATGCACTTTTAACTCATTTGCAGGAAAAAGGAATTCCGTGTGCTATTTATTACCCAATTCCGTTGCACAAACAAAAAGCGTATGCCGATGCTCGCTATAACGATGCCGATTTTCCGGTAACCAATATGTTTGCAGATCAGGTTATTGCTTTACCAATGCATACCGAATTAGAAAAAGATCAGATTGATTTTATAACTTCAACGGTTTTAGATTTTATTAAATAAGATTTAAAACAAATTCATTTATTAATTTTAAAAACAAAAACATGGGCAAATTTGTTGTAAGTAAAAGAAAAAACGAAGAGTTTCAATTTAATTTGAAGGCTACTAACGGACAAATTATTTTATCGAGCGAAGGTTACACAACCAAAGCAGCTTGTATGAATGGTATTGAATCTGTAAAGAAAAACAGCCAAGACGAAAGTAAATTTGAAACTTTAGAAGCTAAAAACGGAAAACATTATTTCAATTTAAAAGCTACAAATGGTCAAATCATTGGTTCAAGCCAAATGTACGAATCATTGGCAGGTTGCCAAAACGGTATCCAATCGGTTATGAATAATGCACCTGATGCTGAAGTAGTAGAAGAATAGTAGAAAAAGTATTTTAAAATTTAAAAGCTCCTGATAAAGTAAATTTATTTAGGAGTTTTTTTATGATAGATATTAATGACTGTATTATAATATTCTGATTTTTTATTACATTTAATAAATTTAAAAAATAATTGTAATGGGTATTGTAAAAGTAATTGAAGTAATCGCTCAATCTGAAATAAGTTTTGACGATGCAGTTAAACAAGCAGTTGCAGAAGCATCTAAGTCAATAAGAAATATTGATTCTGTTTATGTGAAAGATATGAAATGCCACGTAAACGATGGTAAAATTTCAACTTATGGTGTTATCTGTAAAGTATCATTCAGAGTAGAATAAAACATAAAAAAGTCCTCAATTGAGGACTTTTTTTTATGTAAGTTACAAAACCAATTCTTTATACAAATTATGAAAAGTAGCATCTAAATCAGCCGATAAACCAGGATGAGGACGAGATGATTGAATGCTTGAACTTTTTACAGCAGTAATCCATCGAAATTTTTCATCGGCTTCTAATGCAGCAATTGGTCCGCCGTCTTTAGCTCCTGAACAAATTTTAGCAAACGATTCTAAATTTTCTTTTAATTGAATTAAATCGAATTCGTTGCAAAAACTTCTTATTTTTTCTTCGGGAATTTGATAATCAAACTTAATGTATCGTTTTCTTTTACTGAATAAAATCAAACCGATATTTATAAATTCTTCGCGTTCAACCTTTGGAACAACTCGAATTACAGCATATTCGTAAACAACTTTATCTTGCATCTTGAGCAGCTTTTAGAAAGATATCGGCATGCGCCAATCGGTTCGACAAAAATTGATAATACACTTCGCGAATTTCTTCGTTGCTTGGACCTTCCTGCCAGTTTAGAAATTCATCGGGAATAATGTTTACCAGTTCACGCAGTACATTGTTGTTCAATTTCCCAATGAATTCGGTATGCGCCTCTTGCAATTTGGTTGCTTTTTTAATAAGCGCGTGATTTTTTATTAACGGAAAAGGCGTTACAGATGTTTTCTTCCAATTATCCCATGAATGCTGAAAGTAAAACGATGCACCGTGATCTATCAGCCATAATTCTTTATGCCAGATCAACAGGTTGGTATTGCGAAACGTACGGTCAACATTGGTAATAAAACTGTCTAACCACACAATTTTTGATGCTAATAATTCCTCACAATCGTTTGTAGCAACATCGTACGTAACAGTGCCTGAAAGGTAGTGCAGACCTAAATTTAATCCTTTACTGAATTTCAATAAATCTTGAATTTCTTCATCACCTTCGGTTTGCCCAAAAGCTTCGTCTAATTCAATAAAAACCAGTTCGGGAACAGGTAGTCCTAAATATTGGGCAATAATTCCGCCCAATAATTCTGAAATCAACGCTTTAACACCGTGACCTGCACCACGAAATTTTATCACATATTTAAAATCATCGCACGCTTCAGCCAAAGCGGGTAATGAGCCGCCTTCACGCAAAGGCGTAATATATCGGGTAACTGTTACAGTTCGTAATTTTGGGATCATATATAAATTTTATTCTTTTTCTTCAAGCCAATGAAACGTTGGTTTGTAACTAAAGTTCTTAACTTTTAAAACACCAGAACGCACTGCAATATATAAATCATTTTTAATAATAACCGATGAGGTAGGATAGAATATTCCTATATTGAAAGGGAAGGTTAAAATGGTATTTAAAGAAGCGTTTTGATTTATTGTAAGCATCTTTTCATGAGTTATAATATATGTATTTTGAAGATGTTTAAAGACAATTTTAGGGGAAGCTTCTAAATTTTCAACATAGGTAGCTTTCCATTTTCTTTTAAATTTTAGTTTATAAATAGAGCCTCGTGATAAAGCTAAATGTGAAAGCCCACATGCAACAAACAACTCACCTTCTAACTCAAAGAAATATTTCGCGTGTCTGATAGATTCCATTTCGTAAGCTTTTTTTCCATCGTTTGAAATGAAATAAAAATCACTACCATGTTCTCCATTTAAATATGAGAGGAAATAGCCATTAAATACTTTTTTGACAATACGACCGCCATAGTTTTTACCTATTTTACTTTCAATAAATTCATCTGAAAAAGGTATTGAATCACCTATTATTGTTGGTGAAGTTTGTTTCGAAATTCTGTAATTAAGACTGTCATTGATAATTATATAAGATATTTCGTTTTGCGGATGTTTATATCTATCAATTGATTTTTTGCTTTCAACCCAATTACTTAAATCTATCGTTTGAGAATAGGTTAGAGTTGATGTAAGAAAAAATATCAAACTTAAAAACTTCATAACTATTTTTATTTAAAGATATAAAAAAACGACTTCTGCTTTTGAAGTCGTTTTAAGTTTAAGCTTTTATAGTTTCTGCGTCTTTATTGATTTTATTAATCAAGCCCATTAAAACCTTACCAGGACCAACTTCGGTAAACGATGTAGCTCCGTCGGCAATCATCTGCTGCACAGATTGTGTCCAACGAACTGGAGCAGTTAACTGCGTGATTAAGTTTTTCTTGATTTCAGCAGGATCAGAAACTGCACTCGCCGTTACATTTTGATATACTGGGCAAGTTGGTGTATTAAAAGTTGTAGCTTCAATAGCAGCAGCCAATTCTTCGCGTGCAGGTTCCATCATTGGTGAGTGAAATGCACCACCAACAGGTAAAATCAATGCTCGTTTTGCACCGGCTTCCTTCATTTTTTCGCAAGCTAGCTCAACCGCTTTTGTTTCGCCTGAAATCACTAATTGTCCAGGACAGTTGTAATTTGCTGCTACCACAACACCGTCAATCGACGCACAAATATCTTCTACTATTTTATCATCTAAATTTAAAACTGCAGCCATGGTAGATGGAGTAATTTCGCAGGCTTTCTGCATTGCCATTGCTCGTTTTGATACCAATTGCAAAGCATCTTCAAAAGAAAGCGTTCCGTTTGCTACCAAGGCAGAAAATTCTCCTAACGAATGTCCCGCAACCATTTCTGGGTTAAAATCGGTTAAGGTTTTTGCTAAAATTACCGAGTGTAAAAATACCGCAGGCTGTGTTACTTTGGTTTGTTTTAATTCTTCATCGGTACCGTTAAACATAATTTCGGTAATGTTAAAACCTAATATTTCATTGGCTTTATCGAACAATTCTTTTGCAACTGCCGATGTTTCATATAAATCTTTACCCATTCCAACGAATTGGGCACCCTGTCCGGGAAATACGTATGCTTTCATTTGTTATTAGTTTGTTGCTACAAAAATAGCAAATTAATAGATAAAAAAAAGTCCGTTTTAAAACGGACTTTTATATGTTATACTCACTTAAATTTTATTGTAAAACTTTAGCTCGGTTGTCTTCGATTTTTGCATTTTGATACAATGCGCTGAAAACCATGTTTTGAGCCATTTGGCGGTTGTTTGTTCTTACTTTTTGTTTGTAAGTTAAGTAGTTAGGCAAATCAACTGCTTTAGTAATATTTTTAGTTTTAACCATGTAAACTCCGTTACTGCCATCGATCAATTTTGATGTTTCGTTTGGCTTTTTACCTAACGCTACACCAACAACCAAAGGCTCTTGAAAACCGTTAACCATTGGGTTTGCACCTGTAACTTCAATAGCATTTACAATTCCTGCCTTCGCATTTTTAGAAACTTCTTCTAAAGTATTTCCTGCCATTTGCTTGCGAATAATCGCTGCTTTTTTCTCTTTAATTAAAATTGGCTCAACAGTTTGGCGTGCATCATCAGCATCCATTACTTCAGAATCGTTGATGCTAACTAATTTAACAACTAAATATCCGTCTGCAGAATCAAATTTCTTAACATTGCCAATGCTTGTTTTTTTGTTAGATGCCCAACGGATAGCTTCAGCTTGTGTTCCTTCAACACCAGTCAACTGATCGTCAAAAGGATCGATTTTTGTAGCAGGGAACGAAACCAAACCTTGTGCTGTTGCTTGTTTAGCGAAATCGTTGCTGTTGCTTTCTACACTTTCTAAAAACTTGTTAGCCTGTGCATAAATACGGTCTTCTGTTTTTGTAGATGATTCAATTTTTTTAGCGATAGTTGCCAATTGAACACCTTCTTTTTCGTTTACTTTATCAACTTTTAAAACGTGGAAACCAAAATCAGATTCTACCATTCCTAATTTTCCAACCGGATTATTAAAGATGTACTGATCAAAACTTGGAACCATTTGTCCTTTGTTGATGTTTGGATATTTACCACCAGTTGCTTTAGAACCGGTATCGTTTGTGTTTTCTGTAGCTAAAGCAGCAAAATCTGCACCTCCTTGTGCTTGTTTCAATAAAGCTTCCGCTTTTGCTTTTGCTTCTTCTTTTGTTAAAGTAACTGCTGCGTCTGCTCTGTCTGCACCTTTGTAAGCAATTAAAATATGAGAAGCGTCAACAGTTTCTGCTGTGTTTTTCTTCGCAACAACTTTAGAAACCGCATAATAATCGTTAAATAAATACGGACCGTAAATTGAACCTGTTGGTGCAGCGAATAATTTTTCTGCATGTTCTACCGGTAACTGCTCTTTTGCGTAGTAAGTAGAATCAAAAGGAACATCAGAATTTTGGTTTACGAATGCTTTAATATCTGTAGCTTTTGCAAAACCTGAAATGGTGTCGTTTTTACCTGTTGTTTTGTTGAAAACAATCGATGGTTTCAATAAATCGTCGATGATTTGTTTTGATGCAGCTTCATCTTCTTGAGAAGGTTTGTTTGCAACAAAAACATATTCTACCTTACGTGAAGGTGTAGTTTTAAACTGTTTAGCGTGTTTTTTAACGTATGCGTTGATCTCATCGTTAGTTACTTTTGCCTGATCGTCGTTAATTGAAGAAAAAGGAATAGTAACATAGTCAAAAGATACTTTTGTAGCTTCGTTTTTGTAAACCATTTTAGCTTCGGCAGTCGTTGTAACAATTGCACCTTTAATCATGTTAAGGTACATTTGCTCTTTTGCAACTGTTTCTAACTGTTTTTCGTAAGCTAACCAAGCATTCCACTGTTGTGGACCTTGTGCTTTCATTTGAGCTAAAAAGGTGTTGAATTTGTTGATATCGAACTTACCTGCATCATTTAAGAATTGAGGATTTTGAGCGAAACTTGGATCTGTTTTTAAAACATTTATCAATTGATCTTTTCCTAAACGCAATCCAGCTTTATCTAACTGTTCGGTAAACAAAATAGTACGAACTTCGTTCGACCAAACCTGATTGTGCAGTTGCGAACCTTTGCCACGACCACTTTGTTCTAAATTCTGAATTTTGTTAGAATAGTCGGCTGCCGAAATTGCAACACCATTTACTTCACCAACATTGCGAGAAGTAAAATTAATGCCTCCTTCAAACAAACCGCCAATAATAAAAGCGAATAAACTTAATCCGATTACTCCGATAAGTAAACCAGATTTCTCTCTAATTTTCTGTAAAACTGCCATTTTATATAATGTGTAATTTTTTCAATGAGCGAAAATACAATTATCTGTTAAATAAAAAAAGGGAATAAAAAAAAATGCATCTTTTTTTGATGCATTATTGTAATTTAGTTAGCGCAACCGTTTTAATTCGGGTGTTTGTAGCTGCCAAAATTTTTATTTTGAACGATTTAATAGTAATTGTTTCTTTTGCTTTTGGATGACGTTTTAAATAGTGAAAGATAAATCCGCCTAAAGAATGATAATGTTCTGATTCTGGAATTACTAAATCGAATTTTTCTTTTAGATCGTCTATGTCCAAACTTGCCGAAAAAATAAAATCGGTATCCGAAATCTGTTTTGCGATCAGTGTATCATCGTGTTCGTCGGTAATTTCACCAAAAAGTTCTTCGATAATATCTTCTAAAGTAACCAAACCAATAATGTCGTTATCGGTATTTTTTACAAGCGCAATCGATTTTTTACGAATGGTTAAGGTATTCAACAAATCTTTAATTAAAAGATCATCATAAACATAAACGAACGGACGAATAAAATCTTCGATAGGTTGTTGCAGCTGCAGTAAATCGTAAGTGTGCAGATAGCCAATAAAGTGTTCGCTGGTATCGTTAATTACCAAGACTTTAGAAAAACCTGTGTCTACAAACTTTTTACGAATGATTTCAATGTCGTCATTTTCATTGATGTATTCAAACTCGTTTCGCGGAGTCATGATTTCTTTTACCTTAACTTTAGGAAAAGACAAGGCGTTTTTTAAAATTTCGAATTCGTTTTCTAATTGCTCTTGCTGGCTGCTGGCTTGTATCTGTTGGGAAATGTAAGTACCTAAATCGCCGGTGCTTAAAAGGTTGAATTCGGTGTCTTTTGCGTAAGGATATTTTCGTTCTAAAGATTTTTCGCTTATCGAAATAAAAAACTGTGCAATGGTTCCGAAAAGTTTTAAGATAACCTGAATAAACGGTTTTGCTGTCAGGATAATTTCGTTAGCAAACGGTTTTACAAAGGCTTGCGGAATAAATTTAGAAATAATATACAGCAGAAATAGAAAAAGTAATACTTTCCATAAATCGTCAAATTCATACGAATTTAGAAAAGTAGTGAAAAAAAGCAGACTTAAAACGGTTATAAAAATGCTGTTACCAACTTTTAAAGCGCCGATAAATAATCGAGGTTGTTCGGTAACTGTTTTTAAATAATGATTGTCGGCGTCTGTTTTTTTAGACTCTAAATTAAGGTAGATTTTATTTGCGTTAGAATAAGCAACCATTAATCCAGAACAGATTAATACGGCAATACTAAGAAATATAAATCCAAAAGTTATCATTTAGCTATTGTCTGTTTTGAGGCAAACGATTAATACTTCGCAACCTGAATATAAACATAAAAATTGCAATACCAGCTAACAAAAGTCTTACTAAATAATCTTCGCCACTGCTATATGCACGGTATGCTTCGTAAATAAAAAACAAGGCAAATACTAAATAAATGTAAGCTATAATTTTATAAATTTTCATCTTTAACGTCTTTTAGTTCGGCACGGTTTTGCTGTGCATTTACAATTTTAAAATTTTGATCGAAATCAACACCGATTCCTTCAAAAAAACTTTTATTCTTATCGGTAACCTTAAAGTAATGTTCGGTGAAAAACCAGTTGTTCTTTTGGTCATAATACATTTGCTGTGTTTGCATTACTTTACCGTCGTGCGACGTAATTTTAACATCGCCCACCAAATTAATAATTCCCGTTTTATTATAAACAGTTGCCTGTTTTGCAACTATAAAATTTTTGTTTCTGTTACTGTCATAAACCGTAACCTTTATACCTTTTGGAAAGTGGTTAAACGAATACTTTGCCTTTCCGTAATCTAACATTTTTACAGCATAAAGTTCGGCTTTTATTTTGGCAGAATCCGTGTATTTAACATTTATGGAATCTGCTTCGCCGGTAGGGTACAATTGCTTTTTGTTTAAATTCTGAATGTCTTTTAAATCGTTGTTACAAGCAGAAAATATAAAAGCAAATACTATAATATGTGCAAAATATTTTTTCAATTAGTTAAATTTTCTGCGTTTAAACCAAACATCGCTAAAAGAAAAACCAACGTGAACGCCGTAGTAATTTTCTTTAATCAAGCCCATATTCGTATTACCTTTTTGTCCGTATTCAAAACCAATATTGATATTAGAATTACTCATCATAGTTTTACTGAAAGGAACAGGTAAGCCAATACCAATGTTTGCGTTGTAACCTTTAATTTCCTGATTGTTTATAACCAAACCTGTATTTTCGTAATTTACACCGGCACGGTACGAAATCTTTTCAAAATAACTTTCAAATGAATTGTATTTCGGAGTGTAAAAACCACCTAATCCAATCTTCATATAATCGTTATAACGTGCGTTTTCGTACTTGTAGAAATTGTTGTATTTTGATGTTTGTGTTGCCGTGTATTCTGCACCAACAAACCATTTTAAATGATTGCCAATACCTGCACCAATAGAATAATTCATTGGTAACAACATTTTTTCATCGTAATCTGTAGTCGTTCTAGAATCAATTTCAACAAAACCTAAATTGCTGTCAGCTTTAACGGTTGCCAATATACTTTCCTGATCGTTTTTCAACTTCATTTCAGGACTAAAGGTAGCAGTTGCAAATAAAGACAATTTGTTGTTTAAAGGTTGTTCAAAATTTAAACCGGCATTAACGGCAAGTCCGCTATAATTGTTTTTTTTACGTAAACGGCTTCCGCGATCTAAAGGAACACCCTCGCCATTATCGGTTATAAATGTTATAGCGCTAGTTTCGGTATCACCAAAAATATAAGCTCCATCAACACCAATACTAAAATTTTTATTGATTTTATAACTTAAACCTAAAAACGTACGGTTTAAACCACCTTCGCCAATAAGTTGATTTGCTTGAGTCATTCCTTTGTCGTTAATGCTTGTATTCTGAATATTATATCCCACAAAAGAATACGGCATAATACCTACAGCAACCCTGAAATCGCCAGCCGGAAAAGCCATTGTCAGATAATCAAAAGACCCGCTTGTAGTTTTTTCTTTACTGTTTGCGTTTGATAAGTCGGTTGATTTGTAAGATGCACCTAATGAGAAAGTTGTAGCTTGCAGTTTCGAGTATGAAGCCGGATTCAACGTGTTTATGTGTAAACTGTCAGTAAAAACAGCTAAAGAACCCATAGATTTTATTTCGTTTGATCCTTTAAAATGTTTCTCGCCAAAACCATAGTAAGAATAAGGAGAAGCGGTACCTTGTTGTGCGTAAGTATTTGATATACCCGCTAAAGCTACTCCCAATATAATTTTTTTAATCATTTGATACAATGTGTTGATGTAATAAAAATAAACTTTCTAATAAGAAGTTCGGATTGGCAAAGATGCTATTTTTTAAACGGTTTACCAAAAATTCGGAATTTCCGCCCGTTAAAATTACTGTTAAATTTTCATCGAGATGTTTAAAATGATCTATAAAGGCTTCAATTTCTGCAATTACGCCGTTTAAAACTCCCGATTGAATAGAGGTAGCCGTTGAATTTCCCACGAACGGATGTAGTTCTGAAATCTTTTCTAAAGGCAGATTTGCCGTATAATCGTTCAAACTTTTATATCGAAGCCCGATGCCTGGAGAAATAGCACCACCATGGTACTGATTGGAACTATTAATAAAATCGTAGGTAATACAGGTTCCGGCATCAATCACCAGTCTGTTTTGGTTTGGATATTTTAATGTTGCACCCGCTGCCAGAACAATTCGATCGATTCCTAAAGTGGTAGGTGTACTGTATAAATTTTTAAAAGGAAGAAACGTTTCGTGCGTTACAGTAATTAAATTACCCAGTTTTTTAAGGTCTTCAATAGTTTCCAAAGATAAATCACCAACCGATGACAAGATAATATCGACACAATTCTCTATTCCTTGAATCTGTTTTGATATATTTTTTATCAATTTTTCGTTATTGGTAATAATTAACTGTTGCAGCGTACTGTTTTCATACACAGCAACTTTAGTACGTGTGTTACCAACATCAATACAAATAATCATAATTTATCAGGCATATTTCAACAAAGGTAGATAAATTTTTTTTTGAAAAGATTAGGAAATGTTTAAAAAAAGCTACTATATTTGCAATCGCTTTTGAGAGGTAGTTTACCTAACAAAACGGTACCTTAGCTCAGTTGGTAGAGCAATGGACTGAAAATCCATGTGTCCCTGGTTCGATTCCTGGAGGTACCACAAAAATACAGAGTTTAATTACTCGGTACCTTAGCTCAGTTGGTAGAGCAATGGACTGAAAATCCATGTGTCCCTGGTTCGATTCCTGGAGGTACCACAAAATTACAGAGTTTAATACTCGGTACCTTAGCTCAGTTGGTAGAGCAATGGACTGAAAATCCATGTGTCCCTGGTTCGATTCCTGGAGGTACCACAAAACAAAAAGCTGAAGATTTATCTTCAGCTTTTATATTTTTTATCAATTTAAGTAACAAAAAAATCGGTTATAAAACCGATTTTTTTGTTTTATTCAGAATAACTGAAAGTATAATATAAAAGATTATAATTAGCGGAATAGCTTCAAATCGAAAGAATAATAGCAGTAACGCACAAATTCCCAAGAACAACAGCGTTAATTTATTATCGCTTAAATTTTTGTTCTTCGTTTTTAATGAAAAAAGTGGTAATTCGGCATTCATAATAAATGCACTAAATAAACTTATTCCAACCAAAACATACGGATTGCTGAAAAAGTTGAAAACAAAATCACTTTCCGTAGTGTTCATTATTAGTGGAATACTCAATATAAACAACGCATTTGCCGGTGTTGGTAAGCCAATAAAACTGTCGGTTTGGCGGGTATCAATATTAAATTTTGCCAAACGCATACAAGCTCCCAAAGTAATTACAAAACCAATAAACGGTACCAGTTTCATGTAAAAAGTATCTTCGGTAATGGTGTATTGTTCGTAATTTTCCTGAATATGTGCCAGCATTTGATACATTACAACTCCAGGAACAACGCCCGATGTTACCATATCTGCCAAAGAATCTAACTGAACGCCCAACGGACTGGAAACTTTTAAAACGCGTGCTGCAAATCCGTCCCAAAAATCAAAGAAAATCCCCAAGCAAACCCAGAAAAAAGCCATTTGCAGGTTATCGTCAAAAGCATAAACTAACGCAATTAACCCCGATAATAAATTTAAAAGTGTAATTACATTAGGAATGTGTTTTTTTATTGTCATCAATTGTATAATTTTATTATAAAAACAAAAGTAAACAATAAGTTGTAAGTATTTTGAGTTTATATATTGTAAATTTTTGTAATATTTGTAAAAATTATCTACGTGAAAAAACGTTTTTTACTATTGCCTTTACTTTTTGGTACGGCTTTAACGCAGGCGCAAACTGCAAGAAAATATTCTAACGAGTTTTTAAATATTGGGGTTGATGCCGCATCATTTGGTATGGCTAATAGCGTTATTGCACAAACTGGCGATGTGAATTCGGGTTATTGGAATCCGGCAGGATTGATTCATTTGCAAGATAAACAGATCAGTTTAATGCACGCAAGTTACTTTGCAAACATAGCACAGTACGATTATGCTGCCTTTGCGATGCCTATTGATGATAAAAGTGCGCTGGCAATTTCTGCAATTCGTTTTGGGGTAGATGATATCATGAATACGACTGAATTGATCGATCAAAACGGAAACATCGACTATAATAGAATTTCGTTATTCTCTGCTGGCGATTATGCTTTTAATATATCGTATGCCCGAAAATTGTCGGTTCAAGGTTTATCGTTAGGTACCAATGCAAAAATTGTTCGTCGGGTAATTGGCGATTTTGCAAAATCGTGGGGATTTGGTTTAGATGTTGGTTTACAGTATCATACCGAAAAATGGAAATTTGGATTAATGGCGCGCGATATTACCACAACTTACAATGTTTGGAATATTAACGAAGCCGAATTTGAAAAGATTAAAGGCGCGGTTGAAGGTCAAAATCAAACGTTACCGGAAACTACCGAACTTACCTTGCCTAAATTACAATTGGGTGTTGCCAGAGATTTTGCTTTGACCGAAAAATTCAATTTAACGGCTGCGGCTGTGCTTCATACCGAATTTTATCAGACAAATGCAGTAATTTCAACATCTTCTTTCAGTATTCAGCCATCGGCAGGTTTTGAGTTCGGATACGATAAAATGGTTTTTGTACGTGCCGGTGTTGGTAATTTTCAGAACGAAATGCAGATCGATAATTCTGAAAAAGTTACCTTTCAGCCCAACGTTGGTTTAGGATTTAAATACAAAGGAATTCAGGTAGATTACGCGTTAACCGATATTGGCGATCAAAGTGCATCACTTTACTCAAACATCTTCTCACTGAAATTAGATTTAGGAATTTTTACAAAGTCAAATGAATAATTTAGTATCAAAATTTAAACAGCAAATAGTATTATTGATTTGTTGTTTTTCTTTTATAACTGCTGCAGCACAACCCGAAACCTTATCAGAAAATGCCGAAATTAGTGTATTAACTTGCGGAACTGCCAACGAAATGCACACGCTTTTTGGTCATACGGCATTGCGAATTAAAGATGTTGATCAAAATTTAGATGTGGTTTATAATTGGGGAATGTTCGATTTTAGAACGCCTAATTTTTTAGCAAAATTTGTAAAAGGCAACCTGCTTTATTATTTAGATATAGATTCGTCTGACGATTTTTTATACAATTATACGGTTGATAATAGGGAAGTGGTTGAACAGGTTTTGAATTTGTCATCTACTGAAAAATCAAAAATTTGGGTAGAAATAAATCGACAGTTAAAAGGGAATGATCGATATTATACCTACGGATTTATCAGAAACAACTGTACTACAAAGGTTGTTGATGTGCTAAATAAGTCGGTTGAAAAACCATTAAGTGCAGATTTTCCATCGAACAATCATTCGTACAGATATATCTTGAATGAAGGATTAGATCATCATTATTTCGAAAAATTGGGAATTAATCTTCTTTTTGGATATTCAACCAATAAAACTGCCGATTTAATGTTTTTACCCATAAAATTAAAAGATGGAATTACGTTCAATAAAAACATTTTAAAATCAGAACAAATCATAAATAAGATAGATAATACAAATACTAAAAGTTCACTAAACTCAATTTACACTTTATGGGTTATTGTTGTAATTGCATTAATAGGCATCTTTAATAAAAAATGCATACTGATATACTTTTTCATAACTGCAATTTTCAGCTTGTTTTTAGTAGCAGTTAGTGTATATAGTAACCATGCTGAACTACAGTTTAACGCATTGATACTTTTTTTTAATCCGCTATTCTTTATTGGATTGGTAATGAAAAATAAAAAAATATTAATTTTAGCAATCCTTCTTACGGCTATAAGTTTGGTATTTATGGGGTTAGAACTAATTTTGGTTGCCGCACCATTAATTGTGTTAAATTTGGGTTATATAATGGTATTGTTTTTGCGTAGAAATGAACAAATAGTACCTTTGCAAACCTTAAAAAAATAACACATGTTTGGTTTTTTTAAAAAGAAGAAAACACTTAAAGAACTTATACCACAGAATTTCATTGATATTCATTCACATCTTTTGTATGGATTAGACGATGGATCAAAATCATTACAGGAAACTAAAAGCTTAATTGCCGATTTAAATTCGTTTGGTTTTACACAGTTTATCACGACTCCGCACACAACTCCTTTAGTTTGGGAAAACACAAAAGATCAGATTTTAGATCGGTACGAAAAAGTTAGAACAGAATTAAACATGTCTGAAAGCGAATTAAGAGTAGCATCAGAATATTTAATTGATGATTCGTTTTTAAAGCGATTAGAAAACGAAAAATTGTTGACGCTGAAAGATAATTATGTGTTGATAGAAATGTCGTACATCAATCCGCCAATACAGTTGTATGAAATCATTATGGAATTGAATTCGCAAGGTTATCAACCAGTACTGGCACATCCAGAACGTTACAACTTTTATAAAAACGATTACGACAGTTTTAAACGCTTAAAAAATGCAGGCTGCTTGTTTCAAATGAATATGTTAAGCAGTACAAATTATTATGGAAGTGGTATTACCGCTATTGCCGATTATCTTTTAAAAGAAAATATGTACGATTTTGCAGGTAGCGATGTGCATCATCAAAAACACATCAACGCATTTAACGCCGAAATAAAACTCAAAAATATAGATACGTTTGAAGCTCTTTTAATCAAGAATAGTTTCTTTAAACAATAAAAAAAACGGGACATTTTTAAATGTCCCGTTTTTTTTACTTCTTTCCTAAAAGAATCTTCCAAAAAGGTTTCTTTTCTACGTGTGCACCATAGCCGTAACCATAGCCGTAACCGTAACCTTTGGTTACATCAGAATCATTTAAAACCAACGAAAGTTTATTCAGTTTTTTGTCTTTATATAATTCGTTAGGTATTCTCAACATATCTTTATCGATCTTGTTAGCTCTAACCACATAAATAGTAGCATCGGCATATTTGCTTATTAATAAGGTATCTGTAACCAAACTAACCGGAGCGGTATCAACAATAATATAATCATATTGAGATTTTAATGTGTCAAAAACTTCTTTAATCTTTTTGTTCATTAAAATCTCTGTCGGGTTTGGAGGGATCGAACCAGACGATAATACGTCAAAACTTTCATAACCTTCCACAGGAACAATATAATCGTTTAGTGTTTTATTGGTAGATGAGATATAGTTTGAAACTCCTAAAGGGTTTACTTTAACATACTCATATAATTTAGGATTACGTAAATCGAAACCAATTAATAATACTTTTTTACCAGAAAGAGCAAATGTTGCAGCTAAATTAGCCGATACAAACGTTTTACCTTCACCTGAAATGGTTGAAGTTAAAAAGATCACTTTGCATTCTTCTTCAGCTTTTTCAGATAAAATAAAGTCTAAATTGGTTCTTACAATACGAATGGCTTCTGCTGCACTTGATCTGCTGCCTATTTCCATTAATTCTCCGCTTGAGTCTGATGTTGGTACATCTCCCAAAAACGGAATGTCTGAATTGTCAGTAATATCAAATCGGGTCTTAATTTTTGTATCAAGAAGATTTTTTATATAGATAATTATAAATGGAATAATTGCTCCTAAAACCAGGGCTGCCAACAAGATAATCATTGTTTTTGGTGCAACAGGTTTGTCTGTTGGAATGGCTTTATCAATAACCTTAGCATTCAAATCTGTTGCTGCCAATGTAATATTGGTTTCTTCACGTTTTTGAAGTAAAAACAGATACAAAGCTTCTTTTACTTTTTGCTGACGGTCAATAATTCTGAATTCTCTTTCCTGACGTGGAACTTGAGAAAGCTTCGACTGCATTTCGTTTTCCTGACGTTTATAATCGGTTTTTACAATTTGAAGCGAACTTAAATTTCTACGTAAACTTGCCAGTAAATTCGATTTTAACGAACGAATTTGATCTTCCAAGCGAATGTAATTAGTATTTTCAGGAGTAGCACTAACAGACATTTTTTGTTTTTCAAGAATCAACTGGTTAATTTCTTGAATAATGCTTTCAGAGCCGGTGTCTTCTGTTAATAAACCACCCGGCACCAAATCGTCTTGTTTTGCTCTGCTAATATGTGTTATTAAACTGTTTACAATATTTATCTTAGTTTCGTTTTCTAAAACAGATTTTTCAAAAGAGGATAAATTATCCAAATACAGTTTTACTTCGGTTTCAATATCCGATAAGTTGTTTGTGTTCTTATAACCTTCAACCTGCGATTCTACATCACCTAGTTCTGTAGCAATCAACGTTAAACGATCTGAAATAAAATCAGAAGTGCTTTCCGAAATAAAACGTTTGTCTTTTATCCCGCCTAAATTGTAATTGTAAACCAACGTGTTTAAGAAATCAGCAGCTTTTTCAGGTGTTTTATCGATAATAGAAACATCGATAACGCTTGATGTTTTACTTGCGGGTGCAACACTTAATATATTTCTGTATGTTTCTGCATGCTGTAATTTAGGGTAGATGTTTATTCTTACTTGCGTCAATTCGTTTAAAGCTCCGGTCTTGTTAACAACAAACGCCCCAAATTCACTCGATATGTTTTTGCCGAAACTAGCTTTTCCTACTTTAGTATCGTTGACAGAAACATTAAAAGCACTCCCGTCAATGTCAGTTAATTCAATAGATACTGTTTTAGTAATATGATCGTTGTTCCATAAAACCTGAATAGGCGATTTTTTATAAAGATCTTTTTCTATTACGTCAGAAATATCTAAATACTGAATGTTTAAATTCAACGAATCTAAGGTGTTGTATATTAAAGTTCTCGACTTTAAAATTTCAACCTCATTTTCAATATTATTTTTAGAATTACCCAGCATGCTCATTTCAGAAAAAGCACTCAACTGATTAGCTAAATCATTGCTTTTTTCGTCTTTAATTAAAATTTTTGTAGCAACACTATAACTTTTTGGAGTGAATTTCAGATAAAGAAATGCCAATATAAGTGTTACAAAAACACTTAAAATAAACCAGCGCCAGTGTGCTAAATACTTAAATAATTCTTCTTTTAAGTTTATAACATTGTCTTTGTCTTCTGTCATTATTTGTTTGAATTTGTAAGTATAATGGCTACTGTTGTTAATAATAAAGATACTGCGGATAAGTAAATGGATATATTTGGACCAACAGCAGATGAATTTACAGCGACTTTGTTTGGTTCTACATACACAACATCGTTTTGTTTTAAATAGTAAAAATCCGAATTTATGAAATCTGCTTTGGTTAAATCTACACGGTGAGATTTTACTTCTCCATTTTCTTCACGTAAAACCAAAATATTATCACGTTTACCATAATTTGTTAAATCACCTGACAATGAAATCGCTTCTAATAAAGTAATTCTTTCTGATGTTATACGGTGAGTTCCCGGCATTTTTACTTCGCCCTGAACAGTTACTTTGTAGTTCATGATACGTAAATTTACAATAGGGTTTTTTACGTATTTTGATATTCTTGTCTGTAAATCTTGAACAATCTGTTCTTTTGTTTTGTTACCTACTTGGATTTTTCCTAAGGAGGGAAAGTCAATCGCACCATTATCATCAACTAAATATAATTGCTGTTGCATTTGTCCGCCACCTGCTTGGTTCACAGGGTCAACACTTAAATTGGTTGTAAGGTTGAAAGGTTGAACTGCTATAGGGTCTTGAGCCGAAACAATGATCATTAGCAAATCGTCTGTTTTAATGGTAGTTTCAAACTTTTTGTTGATGATTTCAGTATTGTCGATATTTTGATAATAAGCAATCTTTTCTCTTGAGGCGCAGGAAGTTAACAGGGCGGTAGTTACTACGATAGGTAAAATTATTTTTTTCATAAATATTTAATCTAGTTTTTCAAAAGTAGAATTCAAGCTTTTAAATTCCGGTACAATCTTTTTCATCGTTGCAACAGTATCTAAAACTAAATAAGCTGCCGATAAATGTTTTAAATCTTCTATTTGGGTTGATATAAAATCGTAATCTTCATTTATATCCTGCGCAATCATAATTTTTTCGTGATGAGTTGGTAAGGTAGTTGATCCGTCATTTAACAGTTCTTCATACAATTTTTCACCCGGACGCAAGCCCACAATTTTTATTTCAATATCTTTTTGCGGTTCCAAACCGGCTAATTTAATCATTTTTGTGGCAAGGTCAATAATTTTAACAGGTTTCCCCATATCAAAAATATAAATTTCACCTCCGTTACCCATTGATCCAGCTTCCAAAACCAACTGACAAGCTTCAGGAATCGTCATGAAATAGCGGATAATATCAGGATGTGTTATCGTGATTGGTCCACCATTTTCAATCTGTTTTGTAAACAATGGAACAACAGATCCATTAGATCCTAATACATTACCAAAACGTGTCGTAATGTATTTCGTTGTAGTGTTGTTTTCTTTTTTAAGTTTCTGCGCCAGCGATTGTACGTATTTTTCGGCAATACGTTTGCTGGCTCCCATAACATTACTCGGGTTCACGGCTTTATCTGTTGAGACCATTACAAAACGTTCTGCCTTGTATTTTAGCGATAAATCTGCCATGTACTTACTACCCAAAACATTCGTGAAAATTGCCTGTTGCGGATTCATTTCCATTAAAGGAACGTGTTTGTATGCAGCTGCGTGATAAACTATATCTGGGTTGTAATCATTGAAAACGCGATCTAATGAATCGTAATTTCGAACATCAGCAATAATACAGATAATTTCTGCAGTGGTATTACATTTTGATATTTCTAACGAAATGTGGTGCAAAGGTGTTTCGGCCTGGTCTAATAATATCAGTTTTTTTGGATTGAATGCCGCTATCTGCCAAACAATTTCACTTCCGATAGATCCTGCTGCGCCCGAAACCAAAACAACTTTGTCTTTAATTTGATCTGATATTTGGGTGTTGTTTATTACAATTGGTTTGCGTTCTAAAAGATCTTCAATTTTAATTTTTCTGATGTTTGAAGCAACCTTTTTCTGATCGTTAATATCAGTTAAACGCGGTAAATTGTAAACTTTAATGTTGTAATTTAAACAGTCTTCAATAATCTCTATCTTTTCGTCTTTAGTAAGATTTTCATCGGCAATAATTAAAGTTTTTGCTCCTAAGAGTCTAACCAAAACAGGTACTTTACGTGTTTTAGCTATTACAGGCACATTTAAAATACGGTTGTGCGAATTCTTTGCATGCGGATTTATGAATCCTTGCAATTTGTATTTTTTTGGTATTTCTGCAATAATTGCATTTGCTACAGCAATGGCACGGTCGTCACTTCCGTAAATTACTGTTTTTATGTATTGGTTACTATCGTTAGAGTACTCTGAAAAGAAATCGAAACATATTTTTACAAGTAATCTGAAAATTAGGAGCAAACCATAAGTAATGGCAATACTAATTAACAGTTGGGTGTTTAAAAATAAGCGTCCGTCGTAAATTAGATCAACAACGGTGTTTATAATATAAAGGCACAGAAAACATAGTAATTCAACAAAAAACAATTTCGCTGCATCGTTTAAAGTAGTGTGCCTAACAATTCCGGTGTATGTTTTAAAGTACCAAAATAGAGAGGTATGAGCTAAAAGAAAAAGGGCAAATACAAAAGGAGCTTGTATAATTGGTTGAAAATCAATACCAATTCCTTTTAAGATAAAGTGTGTTATAACAGCAGAAAAAATTACAATAGCAATATCAATAGAAAGAATAATCCATCGAGGCAGATATTGAATTGTTTTCAAGTGAGAAAAATTCTTCTGTATTTTTTTTGACACAGTCATAACAATTTTAAATAAGATTTTCTTTTAGCTTCGCAAAAGTATTGTTTTTTAGTTTTAAATCGAAATTTAATGCTAAAATTCTAATTTCTTTTTTCGTAATTCAAAATTTTGTCCAAGATATACTTTTCTAACCATTTCATCTTCAGCCAAATCTTCCGGAATACCTGCTTTAAGTATTCCTCCTTCGAACATCAGATAGGTCTTGTCGGTGATAGCCAAGGTTTCCTGAACATTGTGATCGGTAATTAAAATACCAATGTTTTTGTTTTTCAGCTGTGCCACAATGCGCTGAATGTCTTCTACCGCAACGGGGTCTACACCTGCAAAGGGTTCATCTAACAAAATAAACTTTGGATCTGTTGCCAAAGCGCGTGCGATTTCTGTTCTTCTGCGTTCGCCTCCCGATAGTAAATCGCCACGGTTGGTACGGATATGCTGTAGACTGAACTCATCAATCAAAGATTCCATTTTAGCTTCTTGTTCTTTTTTTGATAATGTTGTAAGCTGTAGAACCGATAGTATATTGTCTTCTATGCTTAACTTTCTAAAAACCGATGCTTCTTGTGCCAAATAACCAATGCCATTTTGTGCACGTTTGTACATTGGATAATTGGTAATATTTAAATTATCTAGAAAAATATTTCCTGAATTAGGTTTTACCAACCCAACAATCATGTAAAAAGAGGTGGTTTTTCCGGCACCATTCGGTCCCAGCAAACCCACAATCTCTCCTTGGTTTACTTCAACCGAAATACCTTTTACAACTTTTCGACCTTTATATGTTTTAATTAAATTTTCTGCTCTTAACTTCATAGCTTATTTGTTTGTTAAAGCTGCATTTTTCTCTTTTTGTAGATTACGCTTTGTAATTACTTTAGCAACAACAATACTGCATTCGTACAGAATTACTAACGGAAATGATACAATTAGCTGACTGATTACATCGGGTGGAGTTACAACTGCTGCCACAATCAAAATCAAAACGTAAGCATATCTTCTATATTCTCTTAAAAAACTATCGGTAATTAAACCTAAGTAAGTTAAAAAGAAAATGATGATAGGTAGTTCAAAAACCAAACCAGTTGCCAACGATGTTGTTTTAACCAGACTGATATATGAATTGATATCTATTTGATTTTCAACTACACTACTTATGGTAAAATTAGCTAAAAAATTGATTGATAATGGAACCAATACAAAATATCCGAAAACTACACCTAAAAAGAACAAAATGCTTGATATAAATATGAACAATTTCGCGTATTTACGTTCGTTTTCATATAATGCCGGACGTATAAATTTCCAGAATTCCCATAAAATAACAGGAAATGCCATAATAAAACCAGCTGTAATACACGTCCATATCATTACAGATAATTGTCCGTCCATTGTTCGGTTCTGAATTACAAAAGGTAGTTCATTATCACAGAACGATTTGTTCAAATCAAATTTTGTTGCAACATCACAAAAAAACTGATAGGTAACAAAATCGCCTTGTTTTGGACCGAAAATAATTACATCGAAAATAAATTCATTAAAAAAAACAGCTACTACCGATGTTATTAAAATTGCAATACAGCTGCGTACTAAAAGCCATCTTAATTCTTCTAAATGGTTTAAGAACGACATTTCTTTGTTGGTGTTTTTATTTTTCACGATACAATTCCTTCCTTTAAAATGTCGTGTAGGTGAATGATTCCGGCATATAGATTGTTATCTGTAACTACCAATTGCGTAATTTCAAACGATTCCATAATGTTTAAAGCATCTTCTACTTTTGAATTTATTTCTATTGATTTCGGATTCACCGTCATAATATCTTTTGCCTTGATTGCTGATAAATCGGTTGTTTTTTCTAACATTCGTCTTATGTCGCCATCGGTAATAATTCCTTTAATTTCTGATCCATCTAAAACAGCAGTAACGCCTAAACGCTTGTTCGATATTTCAAAAATAACTTGCTGTATAGTTGATTCTACAGTAACCGCAGGCTTGTTTTTAGCGTCTAAAATATCTTTTATTTTAAGGAGCAGCTTCTTGCCTAAAGCACCACCGGGATGAAATTTAGCAAAATCGTTTGCAGTAAAGTTTCTCATTTCAATTAACGCAACAGCCAAAGCATCGCCTAAAGCTAATTGAACGGTTGTACTTGTTGTAGGAGCCAAATTGTTAGGGTCGGCTTCTTTTTCAACATAGGCATTAATAACAAAGTCTGAATTTTTTCCTAAAAAAGAAGAATCGTTACCGGTCATTCCAATTAAAATATTTCCATCGCGTTTTAATAACGGAGCCAAGACTTTAATTTCCGGACTGTTTCCACTTTTCGATATACACAAAACAACGTCGTCTTTCGTAATCATACCCAAGTCGCCATGAACGGCTTCGGCAGCGTGCATAAACAAAGACGGCGTTCCGGTAGAGTTTAAAGTAGCAACTATTTTCTGACCAATATGTGCACTCTTGCCAATTCCGGTAATAACCAGCCTTCCTTTTGTGTTAAATATGGCTTGTGCCGATCTTAAAAAATCATCGTTTAAAAAATCAATAGCCTTTGTAATCGCATCGCTTTCAGCTTTTAAAGTGCTTTTTGCAGCTGCTAATATGTTAAAATTAATGTCCAAAATACAAACGTGTTATGTAAATTTTGATAAAACTAAAAGATTTGTATATCTTTATAATTGCAAATTTAGATAAAATAGCATTATTAAAAACATGAAATCAATCGAAATTGACTTATATAAAGAATTAAAAAAATATTTCGGATTCAGTCAGTTCAAAGGATTGCAAGAGCAGGTTGTAAACAGTATTATTTATGGTAACAACACTTTTGTAATTATGCCTACAGGCGGCGGTAAATCTTTATGTTACCAGTTGCCGGCATTAGTTTTGGAAGGAACCGCAATCGTAGTATCGCCTTTAATTGCTTTAATGAAAAATCAGGTTGATGCCATTCGTGCACTTTCAAGCGAAATTGGTGTGGCACACGTATTGAATTCGTCATTGACAAAAACAGAGATTACACAGGTTAAAGAAGATATCAAAAGAGGTGTTACCAAACTTTTGTACGTTGCACCAGAATCTTTAACAAAAGACGAATATGTAGAATTTTTAAATTCTGTGCCTTTGTCTTTTATTGCGATCGATGAAGCGCATTGTATTTCTGAATGGGGACACGATTTTAGACCCGAATACAGAAACCTGCGAAACATCATCAGAAAATTAGGTGATATTCCAATCATAGGTTTAACGGCAACTGCAACACCAAAAGTTCAGGAAGATATTCTTAAAAACTTGGAAATTGCCAATGCAAATACTTTTAAAGCTTCGTTTAACCGAGCTAACTTATATTACGAAATTCGTCCGAAAACCAAGAATGTAGAATCGGACATTATCAAATTCATCAATCTGTTTAAAGGAAAATCGGGTGTTATTTACTGTTTAAGCCGTAAAAAGGTTGAAGAAATAACACAGGTTTTACAGGTAAACGGAGTTTCGGCAGTGGCATATCATGCAGGTTTAGATGCTAAAACACGCGCCAAACATCAAGATATGTTTTTAATGGAAGATGTAGATGTGGTTGTGGCTACTATTGCCTTTGGAATGGGAATTGATAAGCCCGATGTGCGTTTTGTGATTCATCACGATATACCAAAATCTTTAGAAAGCTATTATCAGGAAACCGGTCGTGCTGGTCGCGATGGTGGCGAAGGATATTGTTTGGCTTACTATTCTTATAAAGATATTGAAAAGCTGGAGAAATTCATGGCTGGCAAACCGTTGGCAGAGCAGGAAATAGGTTTTGCTTTGTTACAGGAAGTGGTTGCGTATGCAGAAACATCGGTTTCGCGACGTAAATTTTTATTGCATTATTTTGGCGAAGAATTTGATGAAGTGAATGGCGACGGTGCCGATATGGATGATAATTCACGTAATCCGAAATCCAAAAAAGAAGCGAAAGATCAGGTGGAACTATTGTTGAAAACCATTCAGGATACCAAGCAGATTTATAAATCAAAAGAAATTGTACTTACCTTATTGGGTAAAATAAATGCCGTTATAAAATCCTACAAAACCGATGCACAAAGCGTTTTTGGTGCAGGAAAAGAGTTTAACGATAAATTCTGGATGGCATTGATTCGTCAGGTTTTGGTATCAAACTTAATATCTAAAGATATCGAAAGTTACGGTGTATTGAAAATGGCAAAAGAAGGAAAAGATTTTCTGCAAAATCCTACTTCTTTTATGATGACCGAAGATCATAATTACGAAAATACCAACGACGAAACCATCATTACAAATGCAAAAGCATCTAATGTTGCCGACGAAGTTTTGGTTAGTATGTTGAAAGATTTACGCAGAAAAGTTGCCAAGAAAATGGATGTTCCGCCGTTTGTAGTTTTTCAAGATCCGTCTTTAGAAGATATGGCGTTGAAATATCCTGTTAAGTTAGATGAACTGGCAAATGTTCATGGTGTAAGTGAAGGTAAGGCAAAAAAATACGGTAAAGATTTTATCAATTTAATTACAAGGTATGTTGAAGAAAACGATATTATTCGCCCAGATGATTTGGTTGTAAAATCAACCGGAGCAAATTCTGCCTTAAAACTGTTTATTATTCAAAGTGTGGATCGTAAATTATCGCTAGAAGATATTGCGGCTGCCAAAAGTATGAATATGGATTCTTTGTTGAAAGAAATGGAGCAGATTGTGTATTCTGGAACTAAACTGAATATCAATTATTGGGTTGATGATGTTTTGGATGAAGATCAGCAGGAAGAAATCAAAGAATATTTTATGGATGCCGAAAACGATTCTATAAAAGCAGCTTTAAAAGAATTCGATGGCGATTATGATATAGAAGAACTTCGATTAATGCGTATAAAGTTTATCAGCGAAGTAGCGAATTAAAAAAAACTCCTTAATTACTAAGGAGTTTTTTTATGCAATATCAGAATATAACTCACCACGGTGCGGTTTTAAAACATCGCGCAGTTTTCGCATCATTTCGTCGTTTACCACAATAAAAGCAATCGAATGAAACTCATTTATCTGCTGAAAACCCGAAATCGAGATCGGTAGTTGTTCAATAACAATAAATTCTTTTAAATGAATTTCCTGATGTTCGGCTGTTTTTAAAGCATCGGGACCTCTAAAATCCCAGATTAATTTTATCTGTCGTTCCATTTTGTCAAATTTCAGTAAATTTAAAACATCCTTTTAAACAAATCTATAATTAATGTATTTTTGTAGTTTCAAATTTGCTTTATAACAAAATGCCTCAAGAAATACAATTACAAGTCCTTCCGGAAATTGCAGCTACAAATCATTTGCTGGTAGATTACGTTGCCAAATTAACGCACACGCCTTCAAACGAAATTCAGCATGTTACCATTTTAAAAAGATCGATCGATGCCCGACAAAAACAAGTGAAGATCAATCTTAAAGTTCAAGTTTTCTTTCAAGGAGAAGATGTGCAGCACAGATCGGTGTCGTTTCCAGATTATAAAAATGTGAAAGATGCACCGGTAGCAATTGTAGTTGGGGCAGGACCTGCAGGATATTTCGCGGCATTGCAACTGATAGAGTTAGGCGTAAAACCTATTGTTGTGGAACGTGGAAAAGATGTTCGTGGTCGCCGTAGAGATTTAAAGGCAATTAATGTAGATCATATTGTAAATCCCGATTCCAATTACTGTTTTGGCGAAGGTGGTGCAGGAACGTATTCAGATGGAAAGTTATACACACGATCGAAAAAACGGGGCGATGTAAACCGTATTTTAGAACTTTTAGTTGCTTTTGGTGCATCGCAAGATATTTTGGTTGAAGCGCATCCGCATATAGGTACCAACAAACTGCCGAAAATCATGGAAGATATGCGTCATAAAATTACCGAATTTGGTGGGGAGGTTTTGTTTGATAAACGTGTGGTTGATTTTGATGTTAAAAGCAACGAAATAAAAGGTGCGGTGTTGCACACAGGCGAAACCATTGCGGCAAATCAGGTTATTTTGGCAACCGGACATTCGGCTCGCGATATTTTTGAATTATTAGATCGAAAAAATATTTTTATAGAAGCCAAGCCTTTTGCATTGGGCGTTCGTGCAGAACATCCGCAGTCTTTGATAGACAGTATTCAGTATTCATGCGATTTCCGTGGCGATTTTCTTCCGCCAGCGCCGTATTCTATTGTAAAACAGGTAAACGGTCGCGGTATGTATTCGTTTTGTATGTGTCCGGGTGGAGTTATTGCGCCTTGTGCTACCGATGTTGAAGAAGTTGTTACAAACGGTTGGTCGCCTTCAAAACGAGATCAAATCACAGCAAATTCGGGAATTGTAGTAGAATTAAAGCTAGAGGATTTTAAACCGTACGAAAAACACGGTGCGTTGGCAGGAATGTATTTTCAGAAAGAAATTGAAAACACCGCATGGAAAGTTGCAGGTAAAACGCAAGAAGTTCCGGCACAGCGAATGGTCGATTTTTCAAACAAAAAAGTTTCCGAATCGTTACCTAAAACATCGTATGTTCCCGGAGTTGTTTCTTCAGAATTAGGCGATGTTTTTCCAAAGTTTCTAACAGGAATCATGCGTCAGGGTTTTCAGGAATTCGGTAAAAGCATGAAAGGTTATTTTACGAATGATGCTATTTTACATGCGCCAGAAAGTAGAACATCATCGCCGGTTCGTATCCCAAGAAGCGACGATACGTTGGAGCATTTGCAAATAAAAGGACTGTATCCTTGTGGCGAAGGCGCAGGTTATGCGGGCGGAATTATTTCTGCAGCAATCGATGGAGAAAAATGCGCAATTAAATGTGCCGAACAGATTTTTGGTTATAGAAATTAAATAATTAAAGTAAGTGTTTTAAGATTGATTTTAACTTGAAACATTAAACCTTAAACAAAAAATATGGAATTAAAATTAAACCGTCCTATTTGTTTTTTCGATTTAGAAACAACGGGAATTGATGTAGCAAAAGACAGGATTGTAGAAATATCGATATTAAAAATTTTCCCAAACGGAAACAAAGAAAGTAAAACGTGGCTCGTAAACCCAACGGTTTCAATTCCTGCGCATGCAACGGCTGTTCACGGAATTACCAATGAAAAAGTAGCAAACGAGCCAACTTTTAAAGAATTGGCAGGTCAGGTTTACAACATGATTAAAGATGCCGATTTGGCCGGATACAATTCAGATAGATTTGATATTCCTTTATTGGCTGAAGAATTATTGCGCGCAGAAGTTGATTTCGATATGAAAAATCGAGTTTCTGTTGATGTGCAAACGATCTTTCATAAAAAGGAAGAACGTACATTAAGTGCAGCTTTAAAGTTTTATTGTAATCAGTCGCTTGAAAATGCACACTCTGCAGCAGCCGATACCGAAGCTACATATGAAATTTTAAAGGCGCAGTTAGATCGTTACGAAGATTTAGAGAACGATATGAAAGCACTTTCTGTATTTACTACTCGTAAAAAATCGGTCGATTTTGCAGGATTTATCGCCTTGAATGATAACGGAGAAGAAATTTTTACATTCGGTAAGCATAAAGGTGCTTTGGTTGATGATGTTTTAGATCGCGAACCAGGTTATTTTGGCTGGATACAAAACGCCGATTTTCCATTATACACCAAAAAAGTACTGACAGGAATAAAATTGCGCAAACTAACCAATAAGTTTTAATATGAAAATTATTTGTGTAGGCAGAAATTATATTGATCATATCAATGAGCTTTCTAACCAAAAACCGACAGAACCGGTACTTTTTATGAAGCCTGATACATCGGTTTTACTAAAAACGTTTCCGTTTGTTATTCCCGATTTTTCAAACGATGTACATCACGAAGTAGAAGTTTTGGTTAAAATATGCAAGGTGGGTAAAAGCATCAGTCCAAAATTCGCTCATAAATATTATAATCAAATTGGGTTGGGCGTTGATTTTACCGCGCGCGATGTTCAATCTAAACTAAAAGAAAAAGGTTTGCCTTGGGAAATTGCAAAGGGATTTGATGGCGCAACGGTTATAGGTGAATTTGTTGATAAAGATCAGTTTGATAATGTTCAGAATATATCTTTTCAATTAATGAAAAATGATGAAGTTGTTCAAAACGGAAACACGCAGGATATGTTGTGGCAGATTGATGAATTAATTTCGTACATATCGCAGTTTTTTACGTTGAAAATAGGCGATATTATTTTTACGGGAACACCAAGCGGTGTATCAAAAGTGAACAGCGGCGATGTGTTGGAAGGTTTCTTAGAAGATAAAAAAATGTTTGGCTTTAAAGTTTTATAATGAAAGCGGTAATTGTAACAATAGGAGATGAGCTGTTAATTGGACAGGTAATTGATACCAACAGTGTTTTTATAGGTCAGGAATTAGAGGCAATTGGTTGTTCAGTTTTAGAAAAAGTAGCAATTTCTGATACCATTGAAGTTATTACCAATACAATAAATAGGTATCAAAATCAGGTTGATCTGGTTGTACTTACCGGCGGTTTGGGTCCGACAAAAGATGATGTTACCAAAAAAACGTTAGCACATTATTTTAATGATGAATTGGTTTTTAACGATGAGGTCTATCTTCACGTAAAAAAGCTGATCGAAGGTTATTACAACCGCCCAATTACCGAAATGAACCGTCAGCAGGCTTATGTTCCGTCTAATTGTACGGTTTTGTTTAACGAAGTTGGTACAGCTCCGGGAATGTTAATGGTAAAAGAACAAACAACTTTTGTGTCGTTACCGGGTGTGCCTTACGAAATGAAATATCTGGTTACCGAAAAATTACTTCCTTATATAAAAGAACAGTTTAAGTTAGAAGCAATCGTTCATAAAACTGTTTTAACTGTTGGAATCGGCGAAAGTTTATTGGCAGAAAAGATTGAAAAATGGGAAGATAGTTTACAGCTTTTAAACATCCATTTGGCGTATTTGCCTCAATTTGGTTTGGTGCGTTTACGATTAAGTAAAACCGGAAGTTCTGTTGATGAAATTGAAGCCGAGATCATCAATAAAACTTCAGAATTGCAACTATTGATTCCTGAATTTTTTATCGGAATAACAAATGCCGATTCGCTGTTTAACGAAGTTGTGTTGCTTTTAAAACAAAGCGGCTTGACAATTGCAACTGCCGAAAGTTGTACAGGTGGAAGCATTGCTCAAAAATTAACATCGGTAGAAGGATCTTCAGGATATTTTAAAGGAAGTGCCGTAACCTATGCAACCGAATCTAAAGTAAATATTTTAGGTATTCAGCAGCAAACTATTGATACATTTAGTGTAGTAAGCGAAGAAGTTGCGCGCGAAATGGCTCTTGGTGCAAAAAGAATTTTCAAAACCGATTTGGCTATTTCAACTACTGGAAATGCAGGTCCGTTAAAAGGCGATGGCGATGCAGAAGTAGGAACTGTTTGCATGGCATTTGTTTTTAACGATAAAGTAGAGTCCTTCACTTTTAATTTTGGTCAGCCAAGAAATAAGGTAATACAGGCAGCGGTAGAAAAAACATGGTTAATTCTGTATAAATATTTAAAAAATAACCAATAACATTTGTTTTAATAAATTTTAATTTGTTATTTTGCACACTGATTTTAAAAGTAAGAAATAATGTCAAGAGTTTGTCAAATTACAGGTAAAAGAGCCATGGTTGGAAACAACGTGTCTCACGCTATGAACAAAACTAAGAGAAAGTTTTCTGTGAATTTAGTAAAGAAACGTTTCTACATAGTTGAAGAAGACAGATGGGTAACTTTAAAAGTATCTACATCTGCATTAAAAACAATTAACAAAAAAGGTATTGCAGCAGTTTTGAAAGAAGCTAAAGCAAACGGATTATTAAAGTAATTCAGTTCACCATTAAAATTCCATCACAATGGCAAAGAAAGCAAAAGGAAATAGAATTCAAGTGATTTTAGAATGTACTGAGCATAAAGCAACTGGATTACCAGGTACATCACGTTATATTACTACAAAAAACAAGAAAAATACTCCAGATAGAATGGAAATCAAAAAATTCAATCCTATCTTAAAGAAAGTAACAGTTCATAAAGAAATTAAATAATTTAGTTAGTCATGGCAAAGAAAACCGTAGCAACATTACAGGGGAGTTCAAAAAAATTAACCAAAGCAATTAAAATGGTTAAGTCTCCAAAAACAGGTGCTTACACATTCGTTGAGTCAGTTATGGCTCCTGAATTAGTAGATGAATTTTTAGCAAAAAAATAATCATCCACCAAATACACATAAAAGCTATCTAAATTATTAGGTAGCTTTTTTTTATTTTAGAGGGAATGATTTTTATCAGAAATTCTAAAATTAATATCAGTATATTTGTTACTTAAAAATTGTAGATATGAGTTTTTTTAAGCGTTTATTTTCATCAGAAAAGAAAGAAACACTTGATAAAGGGCTTGAAAAGTCAAAAGAATCTTTTTTTGATAAACTGTCAAAAGCAGTTGCCGGAAAATCAAAAGTAGATGACGATGTTTTAGATAATCTGGAAGATATCTTAATCACCTCAGACGTAGGTGTGAATACCACTTTGAAGATTATCAACCGTATTGAAAAGCGTGTAGCCGAAGATAAATATTTGGGAACCGACGAGCTGAACAAAATTTTGCGCGAAGAAATTTCAGGATTACTTTCTGAAACAAAATCGGGCGAAGCTACAGAATTCGATGTTCCTAAAGATAAAAAACCTTACGTTATCATGGTTGTCGGTGTAAATGGTGTTGGTAAAACAACAACTATTGGTAAACTGGCGTATCAGTTCAAAAAAGCAGGTCATAACGTGGTTTTAGGTGCAGCAGATACTTTTCGTGCAGCAGCTATCGATCAGTTGCAGATTTGGGCAGATCGCGTTCAGGTGCCTATCGTGAAACAGCAAATGGGATCAGATCCGGCTTCAGTTGCGTTTGATACATTAGAATCTGCGGTTGCACAAAATGCCGATGTAGTTATTATTGATACTGCCGGACGTTTGCACAACAAGGTGAATTTAATGAACGAATTAACCAAGGTAAAACGCGTAATGCAGAAGGTTATTGGCGATGCACCGCACGATGTTATGTTGGTTTTAGACGGATCTACCGGTCAAAACGCATTTGAGCAGGCAAAACAATTCACTGCAGCAACCGAAGTTTCATCGTTAGCAGTAACAAAGTTAGACGGCACGGCAAAAGGCGGCGTGGTAATTGGTATTTCAGATCAGTTTCAAATTCCCGTAAAATATATTGGAGTAGGAGAAGGGATCGAAGATTTACAGGTTTTTAATAAATACGAATTCGTAGATTCATTCTTTAAATAATGAAAAATATTTTAGGCTTATTTGCTTTTAGTTTGTTGGCAGTTTCTTGTTCCAAATCAATTTCTGCCGAAGAATTGAAGAATTTAAACGGTTATTGGGAAATCAACGAAGTAAAAACTGCAGACGGCGATACCAAAGAATTTCAATCGAACAACAACGTAGATTTTTTTGATTTGAAAGATTTAAAGGGAACACGTACTAAAGTTGTACCGCAGTTCGATGGAAAAAATCAAACAAACGGTATAAAAGAACAGTTCACAGTTTTAGATTCTGCCAATGCAACATATCTGAAATATTCTACAGATTACGCCAAATGGACAGAAAAGGTTGATAAACTTACAAAAGACGAATTGGTAATTATTAACCAAAACGACATAAAATACACATATAAAAGGTTTACGCCGATTGTAGTAAATGAATAATAAAAAATTTAATCCTTATAAAAGATCACACGAAGAATCGTCTATTCAAGATGTTTTGGGTAAAATGATCACGGGCTATAATTTAGAAAAAGGTATCGATAAATTAAATGTTCGCGAAGCCTGGATAAAACTTTTAGGTCCCGGAATTGCAGCTTACACACAACAGGTAGAATTGCGGAAGGATACACTGTTTGTTGCGTTATCATCCAATGTGTTGCGAGAAGAATTAAGCTACGGTTTAGATAAAATCATTACCATGATAAATGAAGATTTAGGTAAGGAAGTAATAAAAAAAATAATTTTAAGATAAACTCATATTTTCTATGAGTTTTTTTTATTTTCATTTCAATTTAATTTGTATATTAGATTAAAATACAAAACATTATGAAAAGAAAAATACTTTTAGCAGCAGTTTTATTTACATCTGTAACAACATTTGCTCAAACCTTTGAAAACAGAGCAACATTTTGGGCAAAACCAAGTAAAACGCAAAATACAAAACAGGTATTTAATAAAAATGCCTCGTTGAGTCAGGGTACAAATCAATCGTTAGTAACGAATATTGGTGCAGGAAATTCAAACTTTTACATGGTTTTCAAGTCTGAAGATACTGTTGAAAAAGATTTATTGAATTTTACATTTACATGTGCACAGCACAATGTAACAACGCATAATATTAATTACCACGATGCTGCTACGGTTGATCAGAAAAGAAAAACCGGAGCTATTGTAAAATATGGTTTTGATTATCCGCATGCAAATGGCGATAAAAATTACGTGGCTGTTTCTGATGCGCAAAACGATTTAACCGATGTTTACGAAGTAATTTATGTAAATGATAAATTCACAGAATTAGATCATCAACAAATTCAAACGTATTTATCTGTAAAATATGGAATTTCGTTAATAAATCCTGCAAATTATGTAGATGCTAACGGAAAACAGATGTGGAACAACAACTTAAACGCACAGTATAATACAAACATTACAGGTGTTGGTAAAAGCGATTATTTTGGTTTGAACAAAGCCGAAACGGTTAATTCTGTTGATAAGCGTATCGAAATCAGCACGAACGGTTTTAACAACAACGAATATTTGTTTATTGGAACAACCAATGAAAATACATCATTTGTAAAAGCAAACGATTACGAAATTTTAGATTCATCGTGGTTGGTTCAAACAAATACAGCATCTAATTTAACTACGTTACGTTTTAATTTAGGATCGTTAAAGTCAACTGGAACGTATGAGTTGTTGATCAATCAAAACGAAACATCATTTGCAAACAGTAACGTTTTAAGAGTTCAAGGAAAAGTAGAAGGAAACCAATTAGTTTTTGAAAATGTTATGTTTGATGCAGACGGAAACGGATATGATACCTTTTCTGTAGGATACACAACCAAAGCAAAAGAAAATTCAAAACCTGAAACCGTTTCAAACTCAAAAGTGAATGCGTATCCAAACCCTGTAAACATCAACGAAACGGTTAATGTTGCGTACAATTTTGGAAAACCGACTAATTTAAATATTCATGTTTTTACAGTTGATGGTCGATTGATCAACAAACAAGAAATGAACAACATCAATAGTCATGTGTTTGAAACCAAATTTTCAACAGCCGGAGTTTATTTAATAGTATCAACCTATAACGGTGAAATAACAACAAACAGAATTATTGTAAAATAACAGAAAAATCAACAAAAAGCACCCTTTGAAAGAAGGGTGTTTTTTATTTGTATTAATTGTGGTAAATTTGATATTTGCTTTAATAAACTATGATAACCGAAGAACAAGTAATTTTAGTTAACGAAAAAGACGAGCCAATTGGCTTAATGCCCAAGCTACAGGCACATGAAGAAGCTTTGTTACACCGGGCTTTTTCTGTTTTTATTTTGAACGATAAAAACGAAATCATGTTGCAACAGCGCGCTGCGGGTAAATATCATTCGCCTTTGTTGTGGACCAATACATGTTGCAGTCATCAGCGTAACGGTGAAAGTAATATCAATGCAGGTAAACGACGTTTGTTTGAAGAAATGGGTTTTTCGGTTGAATTAAAAGAATTGTTTTCGTTTATTTACAAGGCTCCGTTTGATAACGGTTTAACCGAACATGAATTTGATCATGTTATGGTTGGTTATTTTAACGAAAATCCTTCGATCAATAAAGAAGAAGTTGAAAGCTGGAAATGGATGAGTATTGAAGCTGTAAAGCAAGACATGCTGCAGCATCCGGAAGTTTATACCGAATGGTTTAAAATTATTTTCGATAAGTTTTATCATCACATCGAAGCACAGAAAGTTTAATTTATGAGAGTTACTGTTTGTAGAAAAGCGCATTTTAACGCGGCGCACCGTTTATACCGCAAAGATTGGTCTGATGAAAAAAACCAGAAGATTTTTGGTAAATGCAACAATCCTAATTTTCACGGACACAACTACGAATTAATTGTAGAAGTTACCGGAACGGTAAATCCTGAAACAGGTTATGTGATCGATATTAAAGATTTAAGCGATATTATTTACGAAGAAGTAGAAGTTCCTTTCGATCATAAAAACCTGAATTTAGATGTGCCTGAATTCCAAGAATTGAATCCAACGGCAGAACATATTGCATACGTTATCTGGCATAAATTGCGAAAACGCCTTCCTTTAAAGTTAGATTTGGAAATAACCTTGTACGAAACCCCTCGAAATTTCGTTAAGTATTGTGGTTTATGATATTTTTAGAAAAAATATTTTAATAAAATTTGTACATTGCAAACTTAATTTAATCGAACGCATTTAAAATTGAATTCAATTAAACAACATATAAATAATCAGTCAAATTCAACCGCTTTCAAAAGTTACCCGATCCAATTTCAGCCTATTTTAAAAGAACGAATCTGGGGTGGTAACAAACTTCTGTCGTTGGGAAAAGAACTTTCACACGATAATATTGGCGAAAGCTGGGAAATTTCTATGATTGATACCGATGTAAATATTGTAACCAACGGTATTTATAAAGAAAAATCGTTAGCAGAATTGATTGATTTGTATCCAAACGAAATATTAGGAACAAAAGTTTATCAAAAATACGGTAAGCAGTTTCCTTTGTTATTTAAGTTTTTAGATGCAAAAACAGATTTGTCTATTCAACTGCACCCTAACGACGAATTGGCAAAAAAACGACACAATTCTTTCGGAAAAACCGAAATGTGGTACGTAATGCAAGCCGATGAAAATGCTCGAATTATTTTAGGATTTAAAGAAGATAGCTCTTCCGAAGAATATTTAGATCACCTAAAAAATAAAACACTTCCAAGCGTTTTACAGGAATATTACGTAAAAAAAGGCGACGTGTTTTTTATTGAAACCGGAACCATTCATGCCATTGGCGGCGGAATTTTATTGGCAGAAATCCAACAAACATCAGATATTACGTATCGAGTTTATGATTGGGATAGGGTAGACGATCAAGGAAACGAACGCGAACTTCATGTAGATTTAGCTTTAGAAGCTATTGATTACAACAAAAAAGATCCAAAAATAGAATACGTAAAAATTGACGATGAATCGGTAAAACTGATCGATTGTCCGTTCTTTACAACCAACATTGTGTCTTTAACGTCTTCTTATGAAATAACTAAAAACAACGATTGTTTTTTGGTGTATATTTGCACAGAAGGAAATGCGGCTTTGGTAACCCAAAACGAACGTTTTGAAATAAAACAAGGCGATACCGTTTTAGTACCGGCACAATTAAACAATTTTGCCTTACAAGGCAATGCAACCTTATTAGAAGTATTTATTAATAAATTATAATTATTGAATTATGGCAAACGTTAGAACTTTAAAAAAAGATATCAATTTTGTATTGGGTGATATTATTGAAGCAGTTTACATTTGGGAGCTTTCTACAGCAGGAAAACCAACAGATGAATCGCAAGCAATTATAGATGAAGCAATTAATAAATTTGATACTTTAATTGAGCGTGTAAACGATAAAAAAGCAGAAAATAAAAAAGCACACTTCAAAGCAATTTATTCAGATTTAGAAGGAACTGCTAATCAATTGGTTGAAAAAATTAACGCTTTATAGTTAAAAAAAACTGACAAAAAAGTTACGGAAGCACTTGCAAAATAAAAAAACAGCAGTATATTTGCAACCGTAAATGAGTCGCCTCTGTAGCTCAGCTGGCTAGAGCAGCTGATTTGTAATCAGCAGGTCGTGGGTTCGAGTCCCTCCAGAGGCTCAAGTTCTTAATCAAATTGAAAATATTATTTTGCCTCTGTAGCTCAGCTGGCTAGAGCAGCTGATTTGTAATCAGCAGGTCGTGGGTTCGAGTCCCTCTAGAGGCTCAAAATTTTTAATTTGATTTTTTACTGAATTTACAATATTATTTTGCCTCTGTAGCTCAGCTGGCTAGAGCAGCTGATTTGTAATCAGCAGGTCGTGGGTTCGAGTCCCTCTAGAGGCTCAATAAAACTAAAAACTCCTAAAGAAATTTAGGAGTTTTTATATTTTACAAAAATTAAACTTATGAAAAAAATAATAGTACTTGTTACGTTTTTCGCTTTTGTTTCTTGTTCTTCCGATGATGATCAAAAGCAATTTCCGTTAACAATGAATGGAAGTAATTCCGTTGAATATACGTTTAATGGAAAAAGAATGTCTTCGTTTGATTCTGATGATGCTAAAGAGATTTCTAGTGTTATTTCAGTATCCGAACAGATGATACTTATGAAGTTAGGGAAGAATGATGAATATTCTCGAGTATCAATTTTTTCAAGTGCTAAATTAGAAGAGGGAAAAACATATTCAATAAAAGGAAATTTAAATTCTAATATTAAGGCTCACAGTGAATTTTATGGACCAAATATTCCCTATGTAAGTTGTTCCACAAATAATGAAATAGGAGGAACAATTACAATCTCAAAGCTTGATTTTCCAAATAGAATAATAGCAGCACGCTTTAGTTTTGACTGTGCAGACGATAAAGGGAACATATATGCTGTTCGTGACGGATGGTTCGATTTAAAATTTTAAATATGAAAAAACTACTATCAATTTTAGCGTTCTTTTTAGTACTTTCTTGTTCTTCAGATGATAATGTTATTAGTACTTGTAACGAGCAAGTTGTTTCATCTTATCAACAAGATCAACAGTTAGTTAGTAATGTAAAAAATAATGTAATAGCTATAGAATTTGATTATGGAATTTTTGATGCTGTTATAAGTGAACGATTAAAAGGGCTCTCTCTTTTTGATTTGCCACTTAATTCAGAAGGAAAGATTACTGCTATTTATCCTGATATGTTTTCAACCTATCCAACTAAAGTTGTTTTTGGATATTTTAAAGAAGGAAATTTATCTTGCGAAAAGTTAAATGAATACATCAGTCAGGTCCAAAATATTTCTGAAGTGCATAATGTTCGAAAAGTAATTGAAGGATCAAATAAGTATTCAATAATGAAGGAGACAAATATTATTGTAGTTAAACTTGAAAGTGAATCAGAATTGTCTAATTTACAAAGTCAGGCAGATAAGTATGGATATATTTTAAGTGAAAGTGATCCTATGAAAATGAATGATAATCAAGAACTTATTTATTACTTAATTGATGAAACAGCTAAAAAATCTATAATAGAAATGGCAAAAGTACTGTCGCAAGCAATTAAATATGAATATATTTCACCTCAATTTGTAAATATTGGTTAACAAAAAAACTCCTAAATTTCTTTAGGAGTTTTTTTATGGTTTTAATTTTCTTCTTTCTGACCCATCATCATTAAATAAGCCTTTAAAAACGGATCAATTCCGCCGTTCATTACACTGTCAACATCGCTGGTTTCAAATTGCGTGCGAACATCTTTTACTAATTTGTAAGGATGCATCACATAGTTCCTGATTTGCGATCCCCACTCAATTTTCATTTTGTTGGCTTCAATTTCATCGCGTTTAGCCTGACGTTTCTTTAACTCAATTTCGTACAACTGCGATTTAAGTAACTGCATGGCTTTAGTTTTGTTATCAAGCTGCGAACGTGTTTCAGAGTTTTCAATAATAATTCCGGTAGGGTGGTGGCGTAAACGCACTGCTGTTTCAACCTTATTTACGTTTTGCCCGCCTGCACCCGATGATCGCATGGTTTCCCACGAAATATCAGACGGATTTATTTCAATCTCAATCGTATCATCTGCCAGCGGATACACGTATACCGACGCAAATGAGGTATGACGCTTCGCATTACTATCAAACGGAGAAATTCGAACCAAACGGTGTACGCCGTTTTCGCCTTTTAAATATCCGAACGAAAATTCACCTTCAAACTCTAAAGTAACCGTTTTTATTCCGGCAACATCTCCTGCCTGAAAGTTCAACTCTTTAATCTTGTAACCGCTTTTTTCGCCCCACATTAAATACATACGCATTAACATAGCAGCCCAATCGCAACTTTCTGTTCCACCGGCACCCGCTGTAATTTGTACAACTGCGCTTAAACTGTCACCTTCGTCCGAAAGCATGTTTCTAAACTCTAAATCCTCAACAATTTCTACTGTTGCATCATATTGGTTTTGAACTTCTTCTTCCGATGCGTCTCCTTCAGCAAAAAACTCCATTAAAACCTGCAGTTCTTCCGCATTGCTTTGCGCACTTTGGTAACCTTCTACCCATTTCTTTTTAGATCGAATGTTTCGTACCAAAATCTCGGCTTCTTTGGCGTTGTTCCAAAAATCGGGAGCAAACGTTTTTTCTTCTTCGTTTTGTATTTCAATTAATTTCTGATCGATGTCAAAGATACCTCCTTAACGCACCAAGGCGATCAATAAGACCCTTTATTTGATCTGTAGTAACCATTTTGTATGATTTTTGTTAGATAACAAATGTACATTTATCTTAAAGAATAAAAAAATGAAAACGGTGAATCTATTTTTAGGAATTATGGGGTTGAGTTTTATGAGTTGTGTTGTACAGCCTAAAACCGATGCTATTGATAAAGGAACGACTAAAATTGAAAACGGTAAAGTAACGCTGTCAAACCCAGATTTGGAATACGAGGTTATTATTATGGATAATGGTTTTGAACGTTGGTTTAGTACGAACAGAAAACCGAAAGATCATTATTCTATTGCTTTTTTAGAGAATAAAAATCGAAGATGGGTGCAGGAATGGAATGCGCGTGCTGGTAGAATGAATAGTGTTATTGAATACAGTATCGATTACAATTCGCAAACCCATTACGGATACGAAGTTAATTACATGCTTTATCACTATTTATTGTATTTTCAGCAAGTTAATAATTTACGATTAGATTAAATTATTTGTAAATTTGCATCGACAAAAAATAAATTATGGCTTCGTTAAAACAAAAGTGGGGAATTACATCTAATTTTCAGTTTATCGTAATTTTAGTGGTGTTTGCTATTACTGGCAGTACATCGGCATATATTACGCGTCCGGTTTTAGAATTGATTGGTATCACAAAAGAAAGTATGCATCCGTTGATTTACTGGCCATTATCGTTAATTTTAATTTTACCTGTTTACAAAGTTTTGTTGATTATTATTGGTACGATATTTCTTCAACACACCTTTTTCTGGAATTTTGTTAAGAAGATGCTGATCCGAATGCGATTAGGATTTTTATATGGAACAAAAAAATAAGCGAAACGTTAAGTTTCGCTTATTTTTTGTGAATAATAAAGATACACGGACGTTTGTGTAAATCTATTTTATGTTTTTTCCAGAAACTTATAGGTTTTGTCAGCATAATTTCGGTTGGTAATGTTAAATCGCAGGCAACGCACAACAACGTGTTTGGATTTAAAACCTGAACCATTTCTTCAATCAGCTGATTATTTCTGTAAGGTGTTTCAATAAAAATTTGAGATTGATTGCGTTCAAAAGACCATTTTTCCAAATCTTTCAACATCGTCTTTTTTTCTGATTTATCAATTGGAAGGTATCCGTTAAAAGTAAACGATTGTCCGTTCATACCTGAACCCATCAACGAAAGTAAAATTGATGACGGACCAGTAAGCGGAACTACTTTAATGCCTTTTTCGTGTGCCATTGCAACAATCACCGCACCTGGATCTGCAACACCGGGACAACCGGCATCGCTCATTAAACCCATATTTCTTCCTTCTAACAAAGGCTGAATAAATGTTTTTAATTCTTTAGCATCGGTGTGTTTGTTCAGCTCGAATAAATTTAAAGTAGCCTGAACTTTATTTGGATCAATTGCTTTAATAAATTTGCGGGCAACTTTGCTGTTTTCCACAACATAATCGTTAATGAGCGAAACCGTGCGCATTACACTTGCGGGTAAAACATCTGGAGCAGGAGTTTCATCTCCTAACATTACCGGAATTAAATATAAGGTGCCTAATGTTGTCATATCTGTAAATATAAAAAAACGCCTTTAAGCGTTTTCTAATTTTATCTTTATCTTTTCGCAAGCTTCATTCAACATATTGTAAACATCGTCAAAACCATTGTCGCCACCGTAATAAGGATCGGGAACTTCCATGTTTTTATCAGTATGATACTCGTTTAAAATTAGCTGTACTTTTTTCTTTGCTTCATCGTTTGGTGCCAGTCTGCAAACATTTTCGTAATTGCTTTTATCCATAACATAAATATAGTCAAAAGTAGAAAAATCGTCTAAACAAAACTGTCTTGCGCGTTGGGTTGTTAAATCGATACCGTATTTTTTTGCAACGGCAATTGATCTTTTATCTGGTAATTCGCCAGCGTGCCAAGCACCGGTTCCGGCAGAATCTACAAAAAACACTTCAGATTTTAATTTAGATTTTAAAATGCCTTCTGCCAACGGCGATCTGCAAATATTACCCAAACAAACCATTAATATTTTTGCCATTACATAGATAGTTTTTTGTTGATGTCTTCGAAATGCGCTTTAAACTCTTTGTCGGTTTCTAATAAATTGTCAACCGTTTTGCAAGCGTGTAAAACCGTAGCGTGATCGCGATCGCCAATTTGCGAACCAATATTTGCTAACGACGATTTGGTGTATTTCTTTGCAAAAAACATAGCTAATTGGCGGGCTTGCACAATATTTCTTTTTCGCGATTTTGAACAAAGTGTTTCAATATCCAACTCAAAATAATCGGAAACTATTTTTTGAATGTAGTCTATAGAAATATCTTTTCGAATGTTTTTAACGAACTTTTCAATGACGCTTTTAGCCAGATCAACCGTGATTTCTTTTTTGTTGAAAGACGATTGTGCAATTAACGAAATAATGGCTCCTTCCAATTCACGGACATTCGTTTTTACGTGCTTTGCAACGTATTCTATAACATCGTTAGACATTTCAACACCATCGCGATACAAAATATTCTTTACGATATTGACACGAGTTTCAAAATCTGGGTGCATTATTTCTGCCGAAAGTCCCCATTTAAAACGAGATAACAAACGTTGTTCGATATCCTGCATATCAACCGGAGCTTTATCAGAAGTTAAAATAACCTGTTTTCCGTTTTGGTGCAGATAGTTGAAAATGTGGAAGAATACATCTTGTGTACCCGATTTTCCAGATAAAAACTGAATGTCATCAACAATTAATACATCGATCAACTGATAGAAATAAATAAAATCGTTACGGGTTTGTTTTCTAACAGAATCAACATATTGCTGTGTAAAAACTTCTGCCGAAATATATAATACGGTTTTTTCCGGATGTTTATCTTTAATCTCCACACCAATAGCGTGTGCCAAATGCGTTTTTCCCAAACCAACGCCACCGTAAATCAATAACGGGTTAAAAGCGGTTCCGCCCGGTTTGTTGGCAACTGCCATACCGGCGCTACGAGCCAAACGGTTCGATTCGCCTTCCAGGAAATTATCAAAACTGTAGTTAGAATTTAACTGTGATTCTATCTTAACGTTTCTGATTCCGGGAATTACAAACGGATTTTTTAATTCGGGATTTTTTGTCTGCACAGGAACATCTAATTCCTGGGTTTTAACAGGTTCTCTCTGGGTACTAGGTAATTGTTCGGTAAACGGTTGTTTTGTTCCCGAAGTATTCTCCATTTTAATTTTGTAAAGTAACTTTGCTTTAGAACCAAGTTCCTTTTGTAATGCAGATTTTAATACCTTTACATAATGTTCTTCTAGCCATTCATAGAAGAATTTACTAGGAACTTGAATATACAAAGCATTTTCAGTTAACTCAATAGCCTCAATTGGTTCAAACCAAGTTTTGAACGCCTGGTCGCCAATGTTGTCTTTTATGAATTGCAGACAACGATTCCAAACAGATATTGCGGTTTCTTGTGTATAATCAAGCATTTTTATTAGAGATAATGGTGTTTAATAATAGTGTTTTAGAGAGTTACATAAAACACATTTTCATTTACAAATATGTGAATAAAAATCATCAAAAAAAATGATTTTACTATTTGATTTTTAGAAATAATATTGTAAGTAATTTTTTATTCGAATTATAAAATTTTTCAAACTATTTTTTTTATGCAAGAACACAAAATTAGCATACGTGTGCGATACGCAGAGACCGACCAAATGGGGGTGGTTTACCATGGAAATTATGCTCAATATTTTGAGATGGGTCGTGTGGAATGGCTTAGAAACAAAGGGGTTTCATATAAAGAGCTTGAAGACAGCGGGGTGATGTTACCAGTGGTTTCTTTAAATATGAATTACAAGAAACCTGCGTATTATGACGATAAATTAACCGTAATAACCAGACTGGCATTTCTAGGTGGCGTAAAGATTGAATTTAGCTATGAAATTGTTAACCAAAAGGGCGAGTTATTAACAACAGCGCAAACAGTTTTGGTGTTTGTTGACATGAAAACAAAACGCCCGATTTCGGTTCCTGAATATCTTGAAAAATTAATCAACGGGTAAATATTGTTAAAAGCAAAAAAACTTTTTTAGGAACAAACAAAAAATCGTAAATTCTACAAAAAAATTACAACTATGAAAAAGTTTATTTTAATGATGTTTTTGTTTTGCTCGGGATTTTTAATGGCACAAACACCTGTTGCTTTAAAAGCTCGTGTGTACAATCCATCCCAAGGAGTGCAAATTGCAATTAAACATAATAACGATCCTGTAATTGAATTGGGACAGAATGTTTATAAAACCATTCCTTTGAATGTAAACGACAAATTATCGTTTTATGTGAATGGAACAATTGTGGAAACTATAGAAGTTTCGCAAAAGGTAATCGACAGAAAAAGTTTGAATGTGCTTTTAACCGATTCTACTGTTTTGGATGAATTGGAAATTGAATATACCAACATGAACAATAAGCTAGGGTTGGGAACATCGCCGGAATTGACCAAAGCAGAACGCGCTGTTAAAAAAGACAATCAAATTACATATAACGATAAAAGTTCGGCTACAGGAAACATTAAGTTAGATGGTTTTGTAAACAAACTTTCCGGTAAAGCAAAAACGAACAGAAAAGCACTTTCGGTAGAGCGTGAAATAAATGTTATGGAGCGTTTTCTAAAGGTATATTCTGCCGATTTTCTGTATGAAAACTATAAACTGCCAAAAGTGAAAGCGCCTTATTTTGCTTTGCACATGATGGATTTTATAAACGAAGGAACCAGATTGGAATCAGACGGCTTTAGAATGCTGATGGAAGAGCAATTATTGAATTTTAAATACGATTAATTTAAATTGCTACAGATTCACAGATAAAAATAATTACATAAGTAGTAAGATTGAATTTTATTGGTTGTAGACATAAAAAATCCGTGCATCTGTGGTAAATTAGAAGATTAATCTTCTTTTTCTGTAATAGAAACTTCAAAAATATGATTGAACGCATTAAAGATTTCCTCTTTTTGAGTGAGTCTGCAGGAAATTTCAATCAAACAATCCAATTCTAAAACCTGATTTACAACATTCAGGTTTTTTTCTTTAATAACGCGCATTACTTTATTCATATTTTTATAATCAAACCGAATAAGATAGTGCGTGTTTATTGTTTTTTCTACAATTTCAACCGTTTCCAAAGCCATTTGTGCAGCAGTTCTGTAAGCCGTAACTAAACCGCCAACTCCTAATTTTACCCCGCCAAAATATCGAACCACAATTACCAAAACGTTTGTAACATCAAACGATTGTATTTGTCCGTAAATAGGCATTCCTGCGCTGTTGTTAGGTTCACCGTCGTCATTAGCGCGATAAATCTTTGTTTTCGTACCAATTTGATAAGCGTAACACCAATGTCTGCCTGTATAATGCTGTTTTTTAACCTGATCTAAAATTTCTTTAACCTCATTTTCTGACTCAACCGGAAAAGCATAGCCGAAAAACTTGCTGTTTTTTTCTTTAAACAACACTTCTTCGCTTGGTTTTTCTATCGTTTTATAAGTATCAGTCATTATTTTGGTTTTTGTAATACGTTAAAATGTTGTTCTGAATTTTTTGCACAGAAACTTGAACAGTATTTTTTAATTCAGCAGCTTTTATGCCTTCATTTAAAATTACATCGCTTTTAAAAACGCGTGCTTCGTCCCAAAATTCCGCACCAACAAACTGTTGTAAAGTGTGCGATCCACCTTCGATAATTATCGATTGAATATTTTCTTCCACACAAATTTTATTGACTTCGGCAGTTAAATCGCTAAAATCAATCTTTTTATAAATAATTTGATTAATCGGTTTCAAAGGAAATTCCGCACACAAACAAATCGTTTTACTTTCTGTATTTGTAATTGCAAACGATGCATCGATCTTATTATTTGCATCAATATAAATCCTCACCGGATTCTTTCCCACAAAATCTCGAGTTGTCAATGAAGGATTATCATCTAAAACGGTTTTTGTCCCAACTAAAATGCCCATTTCTTTACTACGCCATTTGTGCGTCAATTGTCGGGAATAATTGTTAGAAATCCAAACAGGTTTTTGTTCGTTCTTTTCAGTGGGAGCAATAAATCCATCTGCCGATTCTGCCCATTTTAAAATAATGTAAGGTCTTTTTTTCTGGATAAACGTAAAAAATCGTTTGTTACTCTCGATACACTCCTTTTCCAAAACGCCAACAATAACATTAACACCCGCATTTTTCAGTTTTTCAATGCCTTTTCCTGCGACTTCAATATAAGGATCCACACAACCAATCACCACATTCGGAATCTGCATTTTTGCGATTAAATCTGCACAAGGCGGCGTTTTTCCATAATGGCTGCAAGGTTCCAGCGTAACATAAAGGGTGCTTTCCTTTAAAAGTTCCTTATTTTTAACCGAATTTATTGCGTTCACTTCGGCATGCGATCCGCCAAAAGCACTCGTTGAACCTTCGCCAATAATTGTATCTTTGTGAACAATTACCGCACCAACCGACGGATTTGGCATGGCAGCGGGCAAGCCTTTCTGTGCAATAAACAAAGCGCGGTACATAAATTGTTCGTGTGTGTGCATGGCGAATTTTTTACAAAATTAAAAAAAGATGACGGTAAACGATTATAAAAAACGATTTCTAAACCAACTTCCTGCTTTTTATGATGAAACAGAGCGGTTAAATTTGTTTTATATGACAATGGAATTTGTGTTGAATTACAATAAAGCCGATGTTGTTTTGAATGGAAATGATTCGGTTTTAGTTGAAAATCAGCAAAAAATAGACGAAGTTTTCAATCGTTTGCAAGATAATGAACCCATTCAATATATTACGCAACAGGCTAATTTTTTTGGATACGATTTTAAGGTTTCGCCTGCAACATTAATTCCACGACCAGAAACTGAAGAGTTGGTAGATTGGGTTTTAACCGAAATGAAAAAACAACCGCAAAAAAACTGGCGTGTGTTGGATATTGGAACCGGCTCGGGTTGTATTCCTATAACCATTAAAAAGGAATTTCCGTTGGCAATTGTTTCCGCGATAGATGTTTCGGTTGAAGCTTTAAAAATTGCGCAAGAAAATGCAGTGAACTTGCAGGCTGCTATTACTTTTATTCAGCAGGATATTTTGCAGACAGAAAAATTAGATGATTATGATATCATTATTTCAAATCCACCGTATGTTCGAAATTTAGAAAAAGCAGAAATAAACGAAAATGTTTTGCAACACGAACCGCATTTGGCTTTGTTTGTTGACGATAACGATCCGTTGATTTTTTATCGAAAAATTGCACAATTAGCACATAAAAGTTTGAATGAAAAAGGAATGTTGTTTTTCGAGATCAATCAATATTTGAGTAATGAAATGCAAGAAATGGTTTCGGAATATTTCAAATCAATCGAACTAAAAAAAGATTTTATACAGAACGACCGAATGATGAAGGCGGACTTCCCAATCAAGTAAACTTTCGACTTTCGACGTTACAACTTTCAGACTATAACTATTATATTTGCAAAAACAAATTATCCTGCAAGGTCTTCATGACCTTGTAGGTATGAACTCAACAAGAAAGCCTACAAGGTTTCAAAAACCTTGCAGGACACTTGATATTAAAAACAAAAATTAAAATGGCACAAAAACCAAGTATTCCAAAAGGAACCAGAGATTTTTCTCCGATTGAAGTAGCAAAGCGTCAATACATCATATCTGTTATAAAAAAGCATTTTGAACGCAACGGTTTTCAACCAATTGAAACACCTTCGTTTGAAAATTCTGAAACCTTAATGGGAAAATATGGGGAAGAAGGCGACCGTTTAATTTTTAAGATTTTAAATTCAGGCGATTTTTTAGAGAAGTATAATAAATTTCTGATTGAAATTATATTAGATATTTTGTCTTCGCACATCAGTAATTTGAAAGAAAATGGATTTGAATTCTATTTAGGTGAAAAATATAATTATTTCATAAACGAAAATTTACCAAAAATTATAAAGGAGAGATTTAATAAGATTTTTGGAAGTGAAAATAAGATTAATGAAATTCAATTTTCTAAAGATCTTTGGTTTTACTTAAAGAATTATACTGATACATATTCAAATATTGAAGATTTAGAAAAAAATGAAAAATCTGTAGGTGTTTCTATATTTGGTGAGTTTTATTATAAATTAGGAACGAAATATGTAGGAAATTATATTTCCGAAAAAGCGTTGCGTTACGATTTAACGGTTCCGTTTGCTCGTTTCGTAGTTCAGCATCAAAACGAATTGGAGTTTCCTTTTAAAAGATATCAGATTCAGCCGGTTTGGCGTGCCGATCGTCCGCAAAAAGGTCGTTTCCGCGAATTTTATCAGTGCGATGCCGATGTTGTTGGATCAACATCATTATGGCAAGAAGTAGAATTGGTGCAGTTGTACGATGCCGTTTTTAGCGATTTAAAGGTTGAGGGCGTTACTATAAAAATCAACAACCGAAAAATATTGTCGGGTATTGCCGAAGTTATTGGTGCAAGCGACAAGCTGATTGATTTTACCGTTGCTTTAGATAAATTAGACAAAATTGGTGAAGATGGCGTTAAGGCAGAAATGTTGGCTAAAGGAATTTCTGAAGAAGCTTTGTTTGAAGTACAACCGTTATTCAATTTTAATGGATCGTTAACCGAAAAACTGAATCAATTACGTGAATTGTTAGCATCATCGGTTGAAGGAACTAAAGGTGTAGACGAGCTGACATTTATCTGCGAAACCGTAGAAGAATTAGGATTAAAATCAGCAACATTAAATTTAGATGTTACATTGGCGCGTGGTTTAAATTATTATACCGGAGCCATTTTTGAAGTTGCCGCACCAGAAACCGTTAAGTTGGGATCAATCGGTGGCGGTGGTCGTTACGATGATTTGACAGGAATTTTCGGTTTGAAAAATATGAGTGGTGTAGGTATTTCGTTTGGTTTAGACAGAATTTATCTGGTTATTGAAGAATTGAATGTTTTTCCTGAAACCGTATCAAATGTTACCGATGTTTTGTTCTTAAATTTTGGCGATAATGAAGCTAAATACTGCTTAAAAGTTATTCGTGAATTGCGTGAAGCCGGAGTGAATGCTGAATTGTATCCCGATAAAGCTAAAATGGCAAAACAATTTCAGTTTGCCGAGAAAAAAGGAATTAAATATGCTGTTATTGTTGGTGAAACCGAAATGCAACAAAATATTTTTGGTTTAAAAAACTTAATTTCAGGCGAACAACAAAACGTTACATTACAAGAGTTAAAACAAACTTTATTGAAATAAAAAAATCCGATCAGCTGATTGGATTTTTTGTGAAATATAATGAGATTCCAAATCAAGTTTGGGATGAAACTTACGGTTTATTAAAACTCCCCAACCTGCAAATGCGTGCTCACTGCAATTCGGTTCCATGCGTTAATGGTTACAATTGCCATAATGATTTCAGCAATCTGATTTTCGCTAAAGAATTTTGAAGCATTTTCATAAGCCTCTTCGCTCAAACCATTTTGGCTGATCAATGTAATTTCTTCGGTCATTACCAAAACCGCCTGTTCTTCTTCTGTAAAGAAAGATTTCGCTTCTTTCCAAGCACTCAATAGAAAAATACGTTGATTGGTTTCGCCGTTTTTCAGTGCGTCTTTTGTGTGCATATCAATACAATAAGCACAGTCGTTTATTTGCGAAGCGCGAATTTTTATCAATTCTTTTAATGTTTTTGAGATTTCTGCACCTGCAAGAAAAGTTTCTAAACCAAACATAGCTTTGAAAGCCTGTGGCGCTACTTTGTTAATGTTAATACGTTTTGTCATGATTTCTTAGTTTTTTATCTGATACAAAGTTGAGAAACAGTTTTATGCAAAAACTTAAACAGGTTTAAGAAAGATTTTTCTTGCGAATTTCACTTAAATATTCGGGAGTAAAACCTAAAAAAGATGCGATTAAATATTGCGGAACACGCTGAACAAATTCGGGATGTTTCTTTAAAAGCTGAAAATAAAATTCATCTTTGGCAAGCGAAAAAATATACTTTATGCGCATTTGTGTAGCTGCGTAAGCACGCTGATAAACAAACCGGAAATACCTTTCTAATTGTGGAAATTGACTTAAAAGCAATTCCTGATTTTTTTGACTGATGACTAAAAGCTCTGTTTTTTCTACTGCCTGAATGTAAAAATCGGTTTGAGATTGATGTTCGTACGCCATATTATCTGTGATCCACCAGTTTTCAATAGCAAATTCGGTAGTTTGTTCAGATCCTTTTTCGTTGATATAGAATTTGCGTAAAATTCCCTTTAAAACAAAAAAATGTTCTTTGCAGATTTGTCCTTCTTCCAAAAGATTTTCCTTTTTGCGAACCAATCTTACATCAAAAAAAGAGATTATTTCCGAGAATTCAGCATCTGTTATCGAAACAAATTTTTCTAAATGCGCTTTGAATAGTTCAACCATAACTACTCGTTTTGCTTTTTAATCAATTCAGTCAACAGTTTTTTGGCACGCAAAATCTTAATTTTTACGTTGTTTAAAGGTTCATTGATTATTTCGGCAATTTCGTTATAACTTCGTTCCTGAAAATAACGCAACTGAATAATCTGCTGATAATGAGGTTTTAACTGTTTAATACAAAGTTTTAACGTCGCCAAATTTTGTTCGTAAATCAACTGATCTTCCAGCGTATCGTCATCAGCAAGGGTATCAAACAAATATTCCTCGTTTTCGTTTAAATTGACAATATCATTGCTTTTTCGCTTTCTAATTAAATCAATATGAACATTTTTTGCAATGGCAATTAGCCATGTGTTAAATGCAAATTCGGTTTTGTATTGTGTAAGTTTATCAAAAGCTTTGGCAAAAGTTTCAATGGTAATATCTTCGGCATCGGTTTCATTTTCGGTTCTCTTCAATATAAAATGATACACTTCTGTCCAATAAATATCCAACAGGGCAGTAAAAGCAGTCTGACTTCCTGTTTTTGCATTTTCTATTAAAACTGCGATTTCACTTGCCGGTTTTTGTCCCACGCTACGTTGTTGATTTTTTGAAAAGATTTCCTAAAAATAGTTGAATCTGCATAAAGATATAAAACAAATCGAATAAAGGAAAGTAAAAAGCAAGATCGTTGTAACGGAATTTTTTGGCTGCTTTTGCAAACAATATCCAGATAATCAGGTAGCGTAAAAGCACAATTGCAAGCGTTACGTACCAATATTCAAGGGTTATGAACGATGCAATTGCAATAACAAAAAACAAAAATTGAAACAAATTAAAAAGTTTGATTTTAAATGCTGCTGATCCTTTAAAGTTTGATAATAGTTTGATTTGCTGATTTTTAAAGATTTTGAAATCGGCACGATTTAGCGATTCGGTTTCAATCATGGCATCGGGATGTTCGCAAATCGTGGTGTTTTTTGATGTTGACGCATCGTTCACCAGATATTCGTCCATAAAGAAAGGTTTCTGCATGTGGCTGATAAACCCGTTTACGTTGTAAAAATCTTCTTTTTTAAAGGCGATTTGCTGCAAATTTAAACTGTAAGGCTGACTTATTTTTGTCCAAGCAACCGACTGAATTTGCTGCATGGTATGAAAAAACCGCAAGTATTTGTTGAAGAATCCTTTTTGTTTTCTGTAAAAAAACGATCCTAAAATAATGGTTTTGTTTAATGTGAAATGCGATGTTAACTGAACCAGCCAGTTGTTAGAATGTATTTTTTTATCGGCATCAATGCAAACCAAATATTCGTATTTGCTGGCTTTAATTGCCAAAGTAATAGCATATTTTTTATTTCCCCAAAAAGTTTCGTTGTTCACCACATCAACAATTCTAATGTTCGGGTACATTAACGCATATTCTTTAATTAAATGTAACGTATCATCGGTAGAAGCGTTGTTTACCAAAACCAGTTCAAACTGATGGTAATTCTGATTGAGTAAAACAGGCAGTAAATTAAGCAGTTCGGCACTGTTGTTTTTAGCATATACAATTACCGAAACCGGTATGCGTTTGGCGTTGGTTTCGTGCGGTTTGCTGAATATAGATCCTGCGAAAATGCCTAAATAATATACCAGTAAAACAATAAATAAACCTGCTAAAATATAAAGTAGTGTTAATGCCATAGGGTGTTTTAAATAGCTGCAAAAATACTTTAAATGTTAACGAACTACAAGTTTAAAAATTAAATAATATTCACTTCGGGGTTAATTTCAATACCGAATTTCTGCAAAACAGTTGCTTGCACGTATTTAGCCAGATTAATTAGTTCTTCGCCGGTTGCGTTGCCATAATTAACCAACACCAAAGCCTGTTTTGTATGTACGCCGGCATCGCCTTTGCGGTAGCCTTTTAAACCAGCTTGTTCAATTAACCAGCCCGCAGGAACTTTAACTTGAGTATCATTTACAGGATAATGTGGAATATCCGGATTTTTTTCTAATAATGATTGATAAAAGCTTTTATCGATCACAGGATTTTTAAAGAAACTTCCGCTGTTTCCAATTTCTTTTGGATCTGGTAATTTCGACTGACGGATTACGATTACCGCATTGCTTACATCTTTAATCGTTGGGTTCGAAATATTTTGCGTATCCAATTCTTGTTGAATGGCTCCGTATGATGTATGCAGAATATGTGTTGCTTTTTTTAGTTTAAAAGTAACCGATGTAATAATGTATTTATCTTTCAGCTTGTTTTTGAAAACACTTTCGCGATACCCGAATTCACAATCGGTATTTGAAAAAATTTCAATTTGCAAAGTTTCCAGATTCAAGGCAGTTAAGTTGTGAAAAGTATCTTTAATTTCCACGCCATACGCACCAATGTTCTGAATAGGAGAGGATCCAACTTTACCGGGAATCAGCGATAAATTTTCCAATCCACCTAAATTTCTGTTAACCGTGTTCAAAACAAAGTCGTGCCAAATTTCGCCTGCTTGTGCTTGTATCCAAACAAAATCATGGTCTTCGTTCACAACTTCAATTCCTTTGGTGTTTAAATGTAAAACAAGCGCATCAACATCCTTTGTAAGCAGCATATTGCTTCCGCCGCTTAAAATAAATAGAGGCAGTTTATTGCTATTTTGCTGAATGACCTGTTTTAACTGATCTACCGAAGTAATATCAACAAAAGCGGCTGCATTTACACTGATCCCAAACGTATTGTAATTTTTTAAAGACTGATTGAACTGCATAGTTGAAAATTTGTACAAATAAACGAAAAACCCTTTTTGTTTAGTTAGATATTTTAAAAATTTCGTAATCTAAATTGGTCGATTTTACAATAAGTTCCGTTCGATCTTCATGTGTATCGGTAATAAAAAGCTGACCAAAAGTAGCATTATTTACCATTTCAATAATCTGTTGCACTCTATCGGCATCCAACTTATCAAAAATATCATCGAACAATAAAATGGGCAGTACGCCGCTTTGTTTCTTTATAAAATCGAACTGTGCCAGTTTTAAAGCGATCAATAAGGATTTTTGCTGACCTTGCGATCCGTATTTTTTAATAGAATGTCCGTTGATTTCAAACAATAAATCGTCTTTATGAATTCCTACCGATGTATATTGCAGCACACGGTCTTTCTGTAAAAAATCATTAAAAAGATCAATTAAAGGTTTTTCATGTAGCTGACTTTCGTACTTAATTTCTACCGATTCGCTATTGCCGGTAATCTGTTGGTGGTATTTTTGAAAGATCGGATTAAACTCTTCAATAAATTCGCTTCGTTTCTTATGAATTTCCGTTCCTAAATGATGCAGTTGTTCGTTGTAAATAGTTAAGGTATCAGTTTCGAAAACTCGGTTTAAAGCAAAATATTTCAATAAAGCGTTACGTTGCATCAGCACTTTCTGATATTGGATCAACTGCTGCAAATACTGACTGTTTTGCTGTGAAATTACCAAATCGATAAACTTTCTGCGGGTTTCACTTCCTTCCGAAATCAAATCCTGATCGCTCGGCGAAATCATAACTAACGGAATCAAACCCACATGATCGGCAAACTTATCGTAAATTTTTCCGTTACGTTTTAAAACCTTTTTTTGTCCTTTTTTTAAACTGCACACAATTTGTTCGCGCTTGTCGGTTTTGTTAAAAGTACCTTCAACCACAAAAAAATCTTCGTTATGCTTAATATTCTGCAAAGCCACCGGGTTAAAATAACTTTTGCCAAATGCCAAATAATAAATAGCATCGAGCAGGTTGGTTTTTCCCTGACCGTTTTTTCCTACAAAACAGTTGATTTTTTTAGTAAAATGAAGTGTTTTTTCGGGAATATTTTTAAAATTAAGGATATGTATTTGCTCTAAATTCACAAAAGCAGTTTTATTAATTGAATTAAAAAGCAAATTTCTGAAAAATATCTAACAAATAGACTTTTAAATTTAGATAAAAATCCTATTTTTGCGCAGATTAAAATTCTTACATCGTTATGGCAACATATAATAAAAGAGGTTATAAACCAGAAAAACCAGAGGTAGAAAAAGAAGAAAATGCGCACCAAGCGGTGTTAAACGATCATAGTGAAACCAAAGAAGTTTTTAGTTCTTTAGATTCATCGGCAAATAAAATAGGAAATTGGTTTACATTAAACCAGTCAAAAGTATTTTATGCAATTGGCGCATTGGCTGTTGTAGCAGTTGGTTATTTGGGTTATACTAACTTTATTTTGGAACCAAAAGAAGACGAAGCTGCAAACGAAATGTTTCAGGCACAGCAATATTACGATCAAGCTATTAACGGACAAGCAGCAGATTCTTTATACAATTTGGCTTTAAATGGTGGTGAAGGTAAAATGGGCTTTTTAGGAATTGCCGATACTTACAGCGGAACAAATGCAGCTAATTTGGCGCATTATTATGCAGGAACATCGTACCTTAATATGGGTAAATTTAAAGAAGCAATTCAGCATTTAGAGCAGTTTAACTCTAAAGATTTGTTCTTAAAAGCAATGTCGTTAGGTGCAATTGGTGATGCATTTGCAGAATTAAACCAACAACAAGAAGCTTTTGAATTTTACAAAAAAGCATCAGAACATACTCCAAACGATTTTTCTACGCCACGTTATGCTTATAAAGCAGGCTTAATGGCTATTGAATTGGGTAAGAAAGACGAAGCGTTGAAATTGTTTACCAATATTAAAGACAATTACAAAAGTTCGGTAGAAGCTGCAAATATTGATGTTTATTTAGGAATGGCTCAATAATTATGGCTACAGCTAATAAAAATTTATCAGAATACAACAAAGCCGATTTAATTGATGCAAAAGATTTAAAGATTGGTTTAGTTGTTTCGGAATGGAACGATAAAGTTACCAACGGTTTGTTTCAAGGTGCTTACGATGTATTGATTGATTGTGGGGCGAAGCCTGAAAATATTGTACGTTGGAATGTTCCAGGAAGTTTTGAATTGATTTTTGGAAGCAAAAAAATGCACCAGTTAGAACAGTTTGATGCTGTTATTGCAATAGGTTGTGTAATTCAAGGCGAAACAAAACACTTTGATTTTGTTTGCGAAGGCGTAACACAAGGCATTAAAGATTTAAACTTAATCTACGATGTACCTACCATTTTCTGTGTGCTGACAGATAATAACGAACAACAGTCGATCGACAGAAGTGGAGGTATCCACGGAAACAAAGGAACCGAAGCTGCGGTTGCCGCTTTAAAAATGATCGCATTAAATAAATAACAAAAAAGCTCTGAAATTTCAGGGCTTTTTTGTTTTCTTTAACTTTATGCAAAGGGCATCGGTAATCATAATCCCACATAAAATTGTATTTTTGTAAATCATTAAAAAAGTACAACAATACATGTCAAGCGTTATACGTTTATTGCCCGATCACGTAGCCAACCAGATTGCCGCTGGCGAAGTGGTGCAAAGACCAGCATCGGTAGTTAAAGAATTACTCGAAAATGCTGTAGATGCAGGAGCAACAGCCATTAAACTGGTAATTAAAGATGCAGGTAAAACGCTGATCCAGGTAATTGACGACGGTAAGGGAATGAACGAAATTGATGCGCGTATGTGTTTTGAACGTCACGCAACATCTAAAATTTCCATAGCCGAAGATTTATTCCAATTGCAGACAAAAGGTTTTCGTGGCGAAGCATTGGCATCTATTGCTGCAATTGCACACGTAGAATTAAAATCTAAAGAACATATTGCCGAATTAGGAACGCATGTAATTATTGAAGGAAGTAAAATTACATCACAAGAAATTGTTGTGGCTCCAAGCGGAACATCGTTTTCGGTTAAAAACCTGTTTTTTAATATTCCGGCACGACGAAATTTCTTGAAGTCAGATCAGGTAGAATTACGCCATGTAATTGATGAATTTGAACGTGTGGCATTGGCGCATAACGATATTCAGTTTACGTTTATAAACAACGGCAGTGAAATGTTTAATTTGCCGGCATCTAATTTTCGTCAGCGAATCGTAAATGTTTTCGGCGGAAAAACCAATGAAAAGTTGGTTCCTGTTCAGGAAACAACCGAGATTGTTGAGGTTCATGGTTTTGTTGCAAAGCCCGAGTTTGCTAAAAAGAGCAGGGGAGAACAGTTCTTTTTTGTGAATGATCGATTTATAAAAAGTGGCTATCTGCATCACGCAGTTACGGCTGCTTTTGAAGGTTTGTTGAAAGACGGTACACATCCGAGTTACTTTCTGTATTTAACGTTACCGCCAAACAGTATCGATATAAATATCCACCCGACAAAAACCGAAATTAAGTTTGACGATGAACAGGCTTTGTATGCTATTTTAAGGGCTACAATTAAACATAGTTTGGGTCAGTTTAATGTTTCGCCGGTGTTGGATTTTCAGAAAGATGGAGATTTAGAAGTTCCTTACAGTTATGAAGGAACAAAATCTAACGAACCAACGGTTGCCATTGACACGTTTTTCAATCCGTTTGAAAGTATGAAATCGGGGAGTAATCTGGCAGGACAAATGGGTTCTGGTTTTAATCCGTTCGAAAGTGTCAAACCAAAAAACTCGGGAAGTTCCTTTCAAAGCAATGCATCGTTTCAAGATCGTAAACACAAATCGGGCGGTTGGGAAACTTTGTACGAAGGTATTTCAGATGCAAAAGAAATCATTCTAACATCAGCAAATCATCAGTTTGATGAAGAAGTAATCACCGGATCTTTGTTCGATGACGATGCTTCGCAACCCACAAATCATCAGCAATCGTATCAGTTTCAAAAAAAATACATCATCAGTCCCATAAAATCGGGCATGATTATCATAGATCAGCGCAGGGCACATCAGCGAATTTTGTACGAACATTACATGCGTTCGTTCACGGTAAAGCAGAACGCAAGTCAGCAGTTACTGTTTCCTTTGTCTTTGTACTATGGTGTTTACGAAATGGAATTGCTTAAAAATCTGCAGAATGAATTGGTGCAAATGGGATTTTTATTCGATGAAATTTCTAACGAAAAAATTGTAATTTTAGGTATTCCGGTATCGATTACAGAAAGCGAGGTTTCTATTGTTTTAGAAGATCTTTTAAACGATATGCAAGACGATGCTCCTACAGATGTTGATGTTTTGCACGACCGAATTGCAAAATCGCTGGCACAGAGTTTGGCGGTAAAAACCGGCACGTATTTAAGCGATAAAGAACAGGAAAATATTGTAAACAGTTTGTTTGGATGCGAAGATCCGCAAACATCGCCCTTTGGCAAAACTACTTTTATTACCATGAAGGTAGAAGATATTGATAAAAAATTTATGTAATGAATCAGATTACTCCAGTAGTAAAACAATTGTTAATTGTAAACGTTATAATATTTTTAGCGGCGAATTTTTTTATGCCGATATTAAAAGATTATTTGCCATTATATTATTTCGAAAATCCTGCGTTTCAATTTTGGCAGCCAATAACGCACATGTTTATGCATGGAAGTATCCCTCATATATTATTTAATATGTTTGCGTTGTATTCATTCGGATCTGTGTTGGAACAAATATGGGGAGGCAAAAAGTTTGTACTTTTCTATATTTTGTGTGGATTAGGTGCTGCAATTCTACACACTGCAGTTAATTATTGGCAATTTCATGATGGTTTAAATACTTTACTTTTAAACGGAATTAAAGAGAATGAAGTTATACAGACACTTAACCAAAGTATGATTAATAACGGTTGGCAACAATTTCTGTCTCCTTCAAAATTAGATAGTTTTGCTTCATCATATTTATCGGTAGCTGTTGGTGCTTCTGGAGCCATTTACGGTTTATTGGTTGCATTTGCTTTTATGTTTCCAAATGCTGGTTTGGCTTTACTTTTTATACCTGTACCAATTAAAGCAAAATATTTTGTACCAGGAGTTTTGGTTTTAGATTTAGTTTTAGGATTTAATGGTGCTGCCATTTTTGGATCAGGCGGAACAGGAATTGCTCATTTTGCACATATTGGCGGAGCTCTTGTTGGTTTCTTGTTAATGTGGTTTTGGAAGAAAAAACAGTTCGATCAATTCCGTTGGGATAAATAACAAATTATGCAAAAATTCGATATTAAAAATATTGCAGTCGAAATTAAACTTCTTATTGTTGTAAGTTTAATAAGTGTTCTTGTTATGCTTATAAAGTTTGCCGATGCAGGTTTTTATAAGACGATTATCGAGCAATTCGCATTGTTTAGCGATTTTAAAATATTTAATTATCGAATTTGGCAATTTGTAACTTACAGTTTTCTGCATAGCGATATTATGCATTTGTTGTTTAATATGCTAATGCTGTATTTTTTTAGTCAGCTATTTTTTACATTTTTTAATTCAAAGCAATTTTTAAAAGCCTATTTTTTAGGGGGCATTGCTGCTGGAATTTTTTACTTTTTAGTAGCCAATATTTTTGGCTTGCAAAGTTATGTTGTAGGAGCATCGGGAGCTGTAATGGCGGTATTTTTTACGGTTGTAGGATATAATCCAAAAATGCGTGTACAGCTGATAATTTTTGGAAACGTAGCAATATATTATATCGCGATAGCGTTTTTAGGTTTTGATTTGTTGCAGTTATTTTTTGATAATGCTGGCGGACATCTGGCTCATTTAGGCGGAAGTATATTTGGTTTCTGTTACGGCAAATGGTTGGGAGGATTTTCTTTAAGCAATCTTAAAAAATCAAAAGTTAAAACCAATTTGCGAACGGTTCACAATAAAATAAATCAAACAAAAAATAATTCGACAGATAATAGCGTTCAAAAACAAATAGATATTATCTTAGACAAAATTAGCAAATCGGGATACGACAGCCTTACCAAGGAAGAGAAAGAGTTTTTGTTTAAGCAGAAATAAACTTATGATGAAACAGTTAAAATGGTTTAATAAAATAGCCTATATTTTAAACATAATGTTGGTTGTGCTAACATTGTTGGGCTATTTATTGCCGTCTATGGCGCCTAAACTGTTTCCGTTTTTGTCGGTTCTTACTCTAATTTTGCCCACACTTTTAATGCTAAACCTCGTATTTGTGGTTTATTGGGCAATTCAACTAAAAAGACAGGTATTTTTATCGATTATTGTTTTTTTGATCGGATACACGTTTTTTACTAAATTTTATAAGTTCACATCTACAAACGAAGAACTAGTAGAATCAGACTTTACCGTTTTAAGTTATAATGTTCGATTGTTTAATCTTTTTAATTGGATGCCGAACGAAAATGTTGCCGAAAACATCAAGCGTTTTATTGAAGAACAAAATCCGGATATCATTTGTTTTCAGGAATATTCCAAATCGGCAGATTATGAGTTAGACGATTATAAGTTCCGACATATTATTATGCACGGTAAAAATATTAAAACCGGTCAGGCTATTTTTTCTAAATTCCGAATTATTGATGAAGGTGAAATCGCTTTGCCAAATTCTGATAACAACGTGGTTTATGCCGATATCGTAAAAAATAAGGATACCATTCGCGTTTACAGTATTCATTTGCAGTCGGTAAATATCAGTCCGGATATTAATGAGATCGATGAAAGTAAATCAAAACGAATTTTTAATCGATTAAGCGAGGCGTTTAAAGTTCAGCAGTTGCAGTCGGAGTTGATTCAGGCGCACATGGAAGATTTTAAAGGACATAAAATTATCTGTGGCGATATGAACAACACGGCGTTTTCATACGTTTATAAAAACATTATTGGCGATATGAATGATGCGTTTGTTGAAGCCGGCAAAGGTTTCGGAAAAACCTATAACTACAAATATTATCCTGCCCGTATTGATTATATTTTGGTTGATGAGGTGTTTGAAGTGAAAGAATTTAAAACTTATAAAGATTTTAAAAATTCGGATCATTTCCCAATAATGGCACGATTGAATATGAAAGATAAAAAAAAGGATAACTAATTTAGTTATCCTTTTTTTTCTTAGAATTATCTCTTCAAATATAAGTAAACTTCTGTACCAGTAGGAGCTGGCTCACCATCTGCAGAAATTAATTTAATTTTTAAATCAGTAGCATTTATTGAAATTACTTCTGTAACTAATGTGTAATTATCATCACTGTCAACTAATGTAACTTGTTTTTTTGCTGCATTGTACGCCCAAGTTCCAGGCCAGTTGCTTGTAGAGCAATTATCACTTTCATCATGTGAGATTTCATCTTTTAATCCACCAGATTTTAAATCGTAATAATCATAATCACAATCACCCGGTTTTAAATCTTCTGTTTCTGTTACTCCGTTTATAATGTATTCAGATTTAACCAAATTCCACTTAGCAGTTAAAAGTGTTTGCGTGTCTTTTTGTTGTTCTGGTTGTGGTTTATCATCATCACCACAACTAACTAAAGATAAAGACAATAATGCTGAGAAAAATACTAATTTTTTCATAAGTAAATATTATTAAATTTCCAGCAAAGATAGTTTTATAAATGAATAAAAAAAATATTTCGTATTTTATAACTATAATTTGCTGATTTCTAAATTAATATCATTCATGAAAATTTCATCAAAACGTTCAATATAAGGCTCATTCATTTTATCGTTTTGCAGATATAATTCTTTAGCTTTTAAAAAATGTTGTTTAGCTTTTTCGGTATTATTTTTTAAAACATAAATCTGTCCGGCATAAAAGTTCAATTCTGCTTTTACACTATAGGGCATACTCAATTGTTCTTCTAAATAAAAAAGCGATTTGTCTAAATCATTCAATTTAAAATAACTCCGCGCCAGATAGAAATTAGCTAGAAAGTCATCTTTTGGATTTACACTTTGTTCTTTAAGAAGGGTAAATAAGGAATCAAACGTTTCAATTGCTTTTTTATATTCACCTAATTGATAGTATGCTTGAGCTTTTAATAGTAAACACGATTCACCATGACACGCTTTGTGAGGAATTTTACTTATTTCTATAACTTTATCAACATCTTTAATGGTGCTTTCGTAATCGCGGTAAAAATACAGCATGCTCCACGCTTTATATTCTAAGGCAGTTGTTTTTCCGTTTGTAGTATCTATCGCTACAGCTTTGTTAAGCATTTCCATAGCCTTTATGTGCTCGCCCGCTTTTTTGTACGAATACGATGCTCGTTGCATATATTCCACATGATCTGGAACCGCCAGTAAAGCACTGTCTTTATAGATTCGATGTAATTTTCCTGTTTGAAACCATGGATTAAACTTCATAGACTCTTCATGATAATAATCTGCCAATTTTGAACGTTCTTCGGATGAAAGATGTGCAAACGGATTTTCGCTTTTGTTTGATTTACAAGAAATAAAAACAATCGCGAAAAATATGAGTGATAGGTTTTTTATGGACATAAATCTACAATTTTACCATTTTTAATTTTAAACATTAAAAACGCGTGAATATCATGGTGGTAAGAATCCTTTACAAAATCGGGCCAATCTTTTAAAAGAGCTATTTCGTTTATTAAATGTTTTATAAGATCAGGGTTGTAAGTTGCAGGTTTATACAATCTATCCATTTGTTCAACACCAAACCTACCAATTTCTTTAGCACAATTAATAGTAAAATGTATGGTTATGTATCCGTTACCTTTAGTTAAGGGTGCGCTTTTACCTATCTTTGATAAAATGTAATTATTTCCTTTAGTGTATTTATAATCAGGATCAGTTGCATAATATTCTTTAGGATGACTATCTAAACAAATACTAAATTCTTTTTTGGGAATATCTTTTAGGGTTGATTTTTTAAATGTTTCGGTAATTTTCTCTCTTTGGTCGTAATAAACTAAAGAAAGAGTGTTTTTGTTTAATTTGATAATTTGATACAGTCTTTTGGTATCGTTTTCTTTTGATAGTTTAATTTCCAAAAACAGTGAATTTTTTTTTTTGAAATAATTCATAAGGAACCAATTCTTTCTCGGCATACATTAGTTTATTTTCTAAAAAATAATTATGTACTATTAAAAGCGAATCTTTTGAGAAGGTATATGATTTTTTTATTTGCAGGTCGCTGTTTGGGCTGCTGAATGTTTTGTCTATTTGTGTTTCAAAAGTCTTGTTTAATAATACTTCTGAAGCATTTTTAGAAATAGAAACGTCTTTTATTACTTTAAAAAAGGTATATTCTATTATAGAGCCAGCTTCATCCTTATTCTCAAGAACAAATGACTGTTTATTTTTTTTTGCAATTCCGTTTGCTATTGAATCTCTTGTAGCTTTATTAGCTAAAACACTTAATAACTCATTTTTTGAATTGATAAGTTTAACAGAATCAGTTTTAAATTCAATAAACCAACTTATTGGATAATTAATATTTTCATTAATATACCCCGCAACATACAAATCATTTTCGGTTTTGGTTTGTGCCCAGCAAAAAGTAGCTAAAAATAGAGAAAGAAATAGTATTAGTGTTTTTATCATTTTAATCAAATAAGTGTTTTAACGAAAATAGGAAGTAAAATTTTATTAAAACTCTTTTTTAACAAATATATAAGTCTTTTGTATATAAGCAACAAGGAGATTTCAAATCGAAATCTCCTTGTTTTATTTTATCAAAGTTTGTTTTTTCAAGTAATCAACTGCGTGTCTTCCTTCGTTGAAAAGCAAATCTAAAATACTTAAATTGTTTAAAAAAACGTGTTTGTCGTTAAAAACCTGAATGTACGAATCAAAAACGTTTTCGTCTTTTTTGCCGTTTGCAAGGTATCTGAAATCGGTTTGAGAAGGTTCTTTAAAATATTCTTCGGTTTTTGTGTACGGAATTTTAATACCTAAGCAATCGGTTACAATTTCATGGATTTCCAGATTCAGATCCATTAAAAAAGAATGTTTCTTTTCAAAAATCGGACGAATATCATCTTCAAAAAACTCAAAATAAGGTGATGTTCTGTAACCGGCTTCTAACGATTTAAAGTGTTGCTTCTGCCAGTTAAAATCGTTCTCTATTTTAACGTCGCGGTATTTTTGATTCGGTTCTGCACTGTGTTTAACAGGTATGTTTAACAACTGCAAACCGTTTGCACTGTAAATGTACATACGGTTGCGGTTCGTTTGTTTCTGGAAATTATCATCTGCCTCGAATACCACAGCATGAGCTTGAAGCATTGCCACAAAATGACTGACCGATGGAAAATAGGTGGGATGTATTAAAATACTCATTAATATTTATACTTTTTTGCCTTGCGTTTTTTAACGAAGCTGTAACCTGTCCAGCCCACTAAAATAATTACGAAATAAATAAAGAAAGAATGTGGTTTGCCTGTGCCGTGAACGGTTGTAAACAAACGATCCCAACGAATTTTATCGAACAATTTACTCATTGGCACATTAGGATCCATACTCATCCAGATGAAAACAGGTTTTCCTACAATATGATCTGCAGGAACAAAGCCCCAATAACGGCTGTCTTCTGAATTATGACGGTTGTCTCCCATCATATAGTAATAATCTTGCTGAATAGTATATGTTGTTGCAGGTTGGTCGTTAATAAAGATCGATCCGTTTTTAACTTCTAACTTGTTGTGTTCGTAATCTGTAATAATTCCTTTATATAAAGGTAATGTTTCGGTTGTTAATTGAACAACTTCTCCTTTTGCAGGAATATGTATCGGACCTAAATTGTCACGATTCCAGGCTTTGTTGTGAGGGAAAATAGCCAACATATTTGTTTTGAAAGGATGAGGTTCAGGTTGTGTCTCTACATTTCTTTTTACTTCGGTTATCGATGAAAGCTGTTTTAAACGTTCAGCTCCTTCTTCAGTTAAAGCAAAAATTCTATAAGTATTTGTTGACATCTGCATTGCACCATCGGTAACACCTAAATCCTTAACTAGGAAATTAACATCTAATGGTGAACCATTTGTTGTTACATCGTATGAATACTGAATTTTAGCACGATCGCCTAATTCCAATACTTTATTGTTTATGTATAAAACACCGTCTTTAATCTCTAAATTATCACCCGGTAAACCAACGGTTCTTTTAACGTAGTTTGATTTTTTATCCATCGGTTTGTCAAAACGTTCCGATCCTCTGTAACCAAAATACGAAATGGTATCAACAGGCCAGTTAAAAACCATAATGTCGTTGTGTTCCGGCTTCTCAAAACCAGGAAAACGCATTTCAGGTATTTGTGGAAATTTACTGTACGATTTTACTTTTGCCAACGGAATAGTATCATGTACCATTGGGAAAGCAATTGCAGTTTGTGGAACGCGCGCACCATAGTTTACTTTACTTACAAATAGGAAATCGCCTACCAATAAGGTTTTTTCTAACGATGAAGTTGGTATGGTAAACGGCTGTATAAAGAACGTATGTATAATGGTTGCAACCACAACGGCGAACAATATAGAACTTACGGTTTCGCCAGCTTCGGTTTTGGGTTTTATGCTTCGGTTTTGTATGTAGGTAACGTTTTCAAAATAATTTACGTAATACACGTAAAAGCCTAAAGTTACTACACCTAAAATGGTGTCTACAGTTGAGTTTTTTCCGAAACTGCGTAAGGTTTCAACCCAAACAACCGGAAACATGATTAAGTTTACAATAGGAATAAACAATAGAATAACCCACCATTTTGGTCGGTTAATAATTTGCATTAAAACAATTGCGTTATAAACAGGTACTGCTGCTTCCCACGCTTTTCTGCCTGCTTTTACGTATAATTTCCATGTGCCCAGAAAATGTATTACCTGAACTGCAAGGAAAAATAAAAACCATTGTGTAAATGTCATAACCTAAATATTTTTAACGAAAGTAATTTTTTTTGACTAATTAACCTAAATTCAAAACATCTTTCATAGTAAAGATGCCTTTTTTGCCTAAAATCCATTCGGCTGCAATCACAGCGCCCAGAGCAAAGCCCTGACGTGAAAATGCGGTATGTTTTATTTCGATTTCATCAACGGCTGATTTATAAAAAACACTGTGTGTTCCCGGAACATCTTCAATACGTTTTGCATCGATATAAATTTCGTTATCATTTGCATTGTCCATTGTCCACTGCTTGTAATCTGTTTCTGCAATGATTCCTTGTGCCAGTGAAATAGCTGTTCCGCTTGGCGCATCTAATTTTTGTGTATGATGAATTTCTTCCATCGATACATTATACTCTTTAATGTTTGCCATTAATTTTGCCAGATACGAATTCAGTTCAAAAAATAAATTGACACCTACGCTAAAGTTAGATCCATATAAAAAAGCTCCGTTCTTTTCCTGGCATAAAGCCGTCATATCGTTGTAATGTTCCAACCAACCAGTTGTACCAGAAACTACCGGAATGTTATGATTAAAACACGTACTTATATTTTCTGTTGCAGCTGTAGGGATACTGAAATCAATTGCCACATCGGCATGTTCCAATCCGCTGTAATCGTTTTCTTCTGTTTTTCTTAAAACTATTTCGTGACCACGTTGCAAGGCAATTTTTTCAATTTCTTTACCCATTTTTCCGTAGCCTAATAATGCTATTTTCATAATTAAAATCTGTAACTTACGTTAACGTTAAAGTGGTGTTGGTTTATTAACGGATTGTATTCTAAATTTGGCTTAAACGATAAATCTTCATCTACATTAAACTGTTGTAAATGCGCATCTACATTGGCATCAACAATATTTAAAATATAAATTCCTATAGTAATAAATAACGATAAATCGCGGTTTCGCTGTGCATTTCGCTGTACGGTAACCAGCTGATCCTGTGTGTATGAGCCTACTTTTGGATTGTCTGTACGCTCAATACCACGCAAGCGTAATTTATATTCGTCACGGGCAGCGGTGTAAGCTCTTTGATTGTCAATATAAAAGTACAGACTGGTTCCCATTCCGCCATAAACCAATGGAATTTTCCAGTAACTTTTGTTGTAATACTGACCCAGACCCGGTACAATTGCCGAATAAAAAGCCGCTTTAGCCGGAGCCAAAGGATTTAATGCCTGTGCGGTTAATTTGGGCATTTCGGGCTGAACCATTTTTAAGGTATCGTTTTGTGCCCAAACAGTTCCAAAAAACAGACAAAAAACAATAATGTATAATTTAGAAAACACTATTTGTTTAAAAGTTTAATGATACGTTCTAAATCTTCTGCCGAATGAAAAGGTACATTGATGGCACCTTTACCGTTTGCTGCAATTTTTACATCGACTTTAGCGCCGAAAAACTCTGTAAATATTTTTCGTTGTGAATCGGAAATCGTGTACGTGATTTTTTTCTTTACAGGAACACTTCCAGTATTCAACAAACCTTCCTGATATGCTTTTACCAAAGCTTCGGTTTCGCGAACAGATAAATTTTCTTTGATGATTTTGTGGTAGATATCCGTTTGTACTTCGTGATCTTCAATATTAATGATTGCACGACCGTGACCCATAGAAATAAATCCGTCGCGGATACCGCTTTGAATAATAGGATCTAAACGCAACAAACGCAAATAATTGGTAATGGTCGATCTTTTTTTACCAACACGGTCGCTCATTTGTTCCTGCGTTAGCTGAATTTCGTCAATCAATCGTTGGTACGACATCGCAATTTCAATAGGATCTAAATCATGGCGCTGAATGTTTTCAACCAATGCCATAACAAGCGATTCGTTATCGTTTGCAATACGGATATACGCCGGAATTGTCTGTAGACCTGCCAATTTTGAAGCACGTAAACGACGCTCACCCGAAATTAATTCGTATTTGTTAAAATCGATCTTACGAACTGTAATAGGCTGTATAACACCCAATTCTTTAATAGATGTTGCAAGTTCTTTTAAGGTTTCTTCGTTAAAATTTGTTCTTGGCTGAAAAGGGTTTACCTTGATAAAATCCAGTTCCAGTTCAATGATATTTCCAACAACTTTATCGGCGTTTGTATCTTCTATTGATTTAATATCGTTAGCAGGATCTTTTAAAAGTGCCGATAAACCGCGACCTAACGCTTGTTTTTTAACTGCTTTTGCCATTAGTTGTTAGGGTTTTTCTTAATAATTTCCTGTGCCAAACTCAAATAGTTGCTTGCACCTTTACTTGCTGCATCGTAATTAATGATGCTTTCGCCAAACGACGGAGCCTCGCTTAATTTTACGTTACGCTGAATAACGGTTTCAAAAACCATGTCGTTAAAATGCTTCTGAACTTCGTCAACAACCTGGTTCGATAAACGCAAACGAGAATCGTACATGGTTAAAAGCAATCCTTCGATATCTAAATTCGGGTTGTGAATTTTTTGAACACTTTTAATGGTATTCAATAGCTTGCCCAAACCTTCCAAAGCAAAATATTCGCATTGAATTGGAATCACAACAGAATCTGCAGCCGTTAAAGCATTCAATGTTAGCAAACCTAACGACGGTGCACAGTCAATAATAATATAATCGTATTCTTCTTTAATCGAAGCCAATGCCTGTTTCAGCATGTACTCGCGATTTTCTTTATCTACTAATTCAATTTCTATAGCAACCAAATCGATATGCGCCGGAATTAAATCAACATTCGGAGCCGAACATTCCAAAGCAGCATCCTGCGGTAATACCGTATGCTCTAATATCTGATAAGTTCCTGCTTCAACCGATTCAACATCAATACCTAAACCAGAAGTAGCATTTGCTTGCGGATCGGCATCAATCAATAATACTTTCTTTTCTAAAGCACCCAAAGATGCGGCTAAATTAACAGAAGTGGTGGTTTTTCCCACACCACCTTTTTGATTCGCTATAGCAATGATTTTACCCATTTTTTCTTTACAAAAATTTGAAGTGTAAAAATACAATTAATTATCTTAACTAAAAATGCTAAATATATTTTATGGTGTCTTTTTAAGACGATTTTGGCTAATAACCGTGTATTACGTTTAAATTCAATTTATAATAACATACTAAACATTTAGCGTTCACGTTAAATTAACATTAATACGTTACCGCTGACCCTTTAGCAACGGTTTCAATTTATATATTTGCACCTTTAAAAAATAAAAATGTATTTTAAAAGATTGATTTTTATTGTGTTATTTGTTTGTGGAATAGGCTGTTATTCACAAACAGATTCATTGACTTTTGAACGAAATTCTTTTGAAATTGATAATCTACCGAAAGATAGTTTAACGGAAACTGAAGTTTTTGCCGATTCGCTATATACAATGCTCAAGAAAACACCGGATATTATTCGAATTACCGATGCTTTTTTATACACGCTTTCATCGCCTGTTCGCTGGCAGAAAGATGATCTGTTAACTTTTGGAGCAACTTTGGGCGGAACGGCATTATTGTCGCTTGCAGATAAACCTGTGAACGAATTTATGAACAGAGATCAGGGAAAATTTGTCAATAAATTAGGCGATTTCGGATACCGAAACGGAAAACCCTACGCGGCAGTTATTGTTGCAGGCGGATTTTATGCAACCGGTTGGATTATTAATGATGAATGGACAAAAGAAACGGCAGCGATACTAACATCGGCTTACGCAACATCGGGTGTTTTGCAAACTGCCATGAAAAAAATTGTAGGTAGATCCCGACCAACCGAAGGTTTTGGAAATCACGAATTTAGACCTTTTATAAACGATCCGGGATTTAGTTCTTTTCCATCAGGACATTCACAAATTGCTTTTGTAACGGCATTTGTTTTAGCAGAAAGGGTAGAACAAACTTGGTTAAAGGGACTTTTTTATACAGGTGCTGCGGTAACTATGGCTAGCCGAATGTACGCCAACGCTCATTGGGTAAGCGATGTAGCTTTTGGTGGAATTCTGGCTTATTTTTGTACTAAAACGGTTATAAAACGTTTTGAACAAACGAAATACGAAAATCCTTGGGAGAAATACCAAAAGAAACACATTACGTGGAATTTTTCTGTTACAGGTAACGGAGTTGGTTTAATTGGAACTTTTTAGGATAACGTTTTATTTTTACCGTCTTGTTTGTCATTCCGAAGGAATCTTTAATGTCTTTATTTATAATAGTAATACCAATTGCTTTGATAATTCTTGTCAAAATTCTCCTTACTGTCTAAATCAATTAGAATTTCTTCTCTTTTAAAATAGTCGAAATCATCAAATGGTTTAATAAATTCAAAATATTTGTCAGCCCAAATTTTTCTAAATTCAAGGTTATCATATTCTTTCACTTTTTCATCCGTAAACATAAAGAATGTTGGAACTGTAAAAAACCATGAAATAGTCCAAATATCTTTGTTGTTAAATGAATTTATAAAGTTTTCTTTCTGTTCTTTACTTATTTTGGAAATCACTTCTTGTTTGGCAACAGGTGCAAATGCAGAATAAGTAACAAAAATATCTTCTGTCTGGAAAGTTTTATTTTGTTTGAATTTGAATAAGTTGAATATTGAATTTTTAGGTTTACTTAAATCTTGAAGCTCAATTGTCTCTTTAAATTTATCAGCAATTAATTTTTGTTTTTTTTTGTCAAAATTAGAAATACCTCTAGCAAAAAAAATATTTTTTTCTTGTTCAAATTCAAAACAAACCCGCAAACGTGGATTTCCGTCATAAAGTGTGTCGTAAATAATATTAATTGTCTTCACATCAAAAGTTTTGTCAATCCATTTTGCCAGAGCAATAAACCCGGGTTTCATTTTATCAGTTCCAAGGATTATTTTTTTTGTTTCTATATATTCCTTATCAGAAGGTATCATCATGTTTGTTAAATTTTGTTCATTATTGAAAAACAAACAGTTTTTATTTATTCCCTTTAGCTTTTATCATTTGTTCCAGCATATCCCATAATTCTTTCGGGATATTTTCCAACATATTAAATTCGCCGGCACCTTGCAGCCATTCACCTCCATCAATCGTAACAACTTCGCCGTTGATGTATTGCGAAAAATCTGAAACCAGATAAGCCGCTAAATTCGCTAATTCCTGATGATCGCCTACACGTCGTAACGGAACTTGTTTGGTAATATCAAACTGATCTTTTAATTCACCCGGCAATAATCTGTCCCAAGCACCTTTAGTAGGAAAAGGCCCCGGAGCAATGGCATTCATGCGTATTCCGTATTTTGCCCATTCAACCGCCAAACTGCGCGTCATTGCCAGCACACCGGCTTTTGCTGTTGCACTTGGCACCACATAACCCGAACCTGTCCAAGCATACGTGGTAACAATATTTAAAACGGTTTTGTTTTTTTCGCCTTTGTCAATCCAATGTTTACCTAAAGCAAGTGTACAGTTTTTGCTGCCTTTTAAAACAATATCAATAATGGTATCAAACGCATTTGCAGATAAACGTTCGGTAGGCGAGATAAAGTTACCCGCCGCATTGTTCAGTAAAACATCAACTTTACCAAACGCCGATAAAACTTGTTGCAGCATATTTTCTACCTGATCGTAATGACGGACATCACAAGCAATTGGTAAACATGTTCCGCCGGTTTGTTGTTCCAGTTCGGTTGCTGTATTTTGTAGTTTTTCAATATCGCGTGAAGTGATTGCAACTTTTGCACCCAACTCTAAAAAATAGGTGGTCATGGCTTTACCTAAACCACTGCCACCGCCTGTTACAATAATAACTTTATCATTTAACGCATTGTCGCGTAACATTTTTTGAGAAAAATCCATACTTTACTATTTGGTTGATAGGTAAATATACAAAAAAGTATGCGTGCATATATTTTTTTTGCTACAGATTTATTTTTTTACCACAGATGCACGGATAATTATTTAAAACCTTGTGTTAAACAGAAAATACAAGATCTTCGTCAGTTCAAACCTGTTGAGAACTCACAATTATTAAAAACTTCTCAATACGCTTCACTGTGTGCGCTACTCGAAGTGACGCTTATCTAAATACAATAAATCTGTGTAAACTTATAAAGTTATTATCGCATAATTCTGATCCAACGGATTTAGCTTTTCTAACAAAGTATCAATCATTTCTTTACCATAATCAACATATAAAGTTGAAAAATTATCAACACGTTCCTGCAGACTGTTGTTGGGAAACAATGCGATTTTCAAATCAAGCATTCTATCCAATTGATCTTGATTTTTTAAGCGTTCGGCTTTAAAATAACGCTTTTCTAAATTCTCTAAACCTTTAATCTGTTTGGCTTCTTGTGCATTTATCGCGCCAATAAACGATTTGTCGGTTTGCAGTGTAACTTCTTTTAAAGCTGTAAACTGTTGTTGTAAAAACTGTTTTTGTTGTTCAAAATCGAAAACATGTTGAGCAAAATCTTTTGTTTTCTTCTGTAGGAAATCATCAGTTTTTAAAAATAATTCTTCCCAAGAAAGATTTAATTTCTCCCGTTTTTGATTTTGTTTTTTGGTTGCCAATAAAACAGAATTCCTCAACAAAAGCATTGGGAACGTTATGTTATGCAACGTAAAAACATCTTTCAGTTCTAGCCAGTAAGCCAGTTCACCGCCACCTCCAATGTAGCATAAATTTGGTAAAATAACTTCTTGATACACCGGACGCAAAATAACATTCGGACTAAATTTTTCCGGATTGCTATCAACCAAATGCACCAATTCATCTTTTGTAAACTGTATTTCGGTATTTAAAACTTTATATAAATCATCTTCAAAAACAATACGTTCACGCAAACCGTCTTCAATAAAAAACAAATTAATTTCGCGCGGATTTACCTGAATAATGTAATCCTTTAAAATATCAAAACTTTTCTCGACTTCCTTAAAAGACGACTGGTTGTTCAATTCTTCCTTAATATGCGGAATAAAAAGTTGTTTTAAAGCTACATCATCGCCATCAACAATAACCAAACCTTCGTTGCCAAACAATTCATTAGCTAAAAATCGGGTAGCATCGGCTAAATTGTTGTGTTTTAAATAAGCATTTTCAAACAAAAGGGTAAGTTCGTCGGCATTGTTTCCTAAAGGTAAATGCTTTTTAAATTGATCAAAAACTGCCTGTAATCCATCGGTATTCAATCTGCCAACCGGACCTGAAACCTCTTTATTCCATTGAAATTTCTTTCGGTTGAAATTAAAATAATTAATCTCATCAAAATCATGATCTTCCGTAGCCATCCAATAAATCGGTACAAAATCGTATTCCGGATGCATCTTTTTCAATTCTTTACACAAATTAATCGTAGAAACAATTTTGTACAAAAAATAAAGTGGTCCCGTAAACAAATTCAGCTGATGCCCCGTTACAACAGTAAATGTATTGTTGTTTTTAAGGTTGTTGATGTTGGTTTGAGTGACAACTGATACTGAAAAGTTTTTATATTGATTTTGCAGGCTGTTTGCAAGTATTTGTCTGTTTGCTGAAGGAAAGTTCGCCTGTTTTTCTGAAATCTGGTCTTTAAAATTTTCTATGGAAGGAAAACGGTTGTATAAAGTGCTTAACTGATTGCTTTTACAAAGATAATCAATCATTAATTTAGAGAAATAGCCGGTTTGTTCGTATGGAATTTGGAACATTTATCTGATTTTTTTCAAATTTAGTAAAATACTAAAACCGTTGCACCATATAAACTATAAATTATTGGTAAAATTAGTGTGCTACATTAAACGAAAATCTTATCGTAAAACCGACAACTAAATTGTATTTTTGCCTAAATTTTCATTGTTTGGAAACACAGATTTTATTAGTTACACCGCCTTTTACGCAGCTGAACACGCCTTATCCGGGCACGGTTTACCTAAAGGGATTTTTAAATACAAAGAACATTTCTTCCTATCAGTCCGATTTGGGAATAGAGGTTATTTTGAAGTTGTTTTCCAAACAGGGATTAATTGATTTGTTTGATTTTATAGATCGATCTAATCCGGTTTTAGGTGAAAATTCCCAACGTATTTTTGCTTTAAAAGATGATTATATTCATACGGTAGATTCGGTAATTTCGTTTCTTCAAGGAAAAAATCCAACATTGGCAAACGCCATTGTTCAAGACGATTTTTTACCGCAGGCAAGCCGTTTTTCGCAGTTAGATGAATTAGATTGGGCGTTTGGATCCATGGGGTTTCAAGACAAAGCCAAGCATTTTGCAACGTTGTATTTAGAAGATTTATCGGATTTTATCATTGAAACAACCGATGAAAATTTTGGTTTCAGTCGTTATGCCGAACGTTTGGGAAGATCTGCCAATTCGTTTGATGAATTATACGAAAAGTTACACAGCGAACCGACTTATATCGATCAAATTACCCTTAAAAGTCTACATAATTTAATAGAAAAAACAAATCCTAAAATCGTAGGTTTTTCGGTTCCTTTTCCGGGGAATTTGTACAGTGCGTTTCGTTGTACGCAGTTTATCAAACAAAATTATCCGCAGATAAAAATTGTGATGGGCGGCGGTTTTCCAAATACTGAATTGCGTTCAGTGTCTGATGTTCGCGTGTTTCAGTTCTTCGATTTTATTAATTTAGACGATGGTGAAGCTCCAACCGAACAGCTGATTCGTTTTGTAAACGGAGAAATTTCTGCAAACGAATTAAAGCGTACTTTTTTGTTGCAAAACGGCGAAGTGACGTATATGAACAATCCGATCATTCACGATTACAAACAAAGTCAGGTTGGTTGTCCCGATTATACCGATATCGATTTATCTCAATATATTTCGGTGATCGAAGTGGTAAACCCAATGCATCGTTTATGGAGCGATGGTCGTTGGAACAAACTGACGATGGCGCACGGTTGTTATTGGGGAAAATGTACGTTTTGCGATATTTCGTTAGATTATATAAAGATTTACGAACCCATTGCTGCCAAGGAAATTGTTGACCGAATGGAGCAATTAATTACCACAACGGGCAACAGCGGTTTTCATTTTGTAGATGAAGCAGCGCCACCGGCTTTGATGCGCGAAGTAGCGTTGGAAATTATAAAACGCAAACTTTCGGTTTCTTGGTGGACAAATATTCGTTTCGAAAAAAGTTTTACGTTAGATTTATGTCGATTATTAAAAGCATCGGGCTGTATTGCGGTTTCGGGCGGATTGGAAGTTGCATCAGATAGATTGTTACAATTGATTGATAAAGGTGTTACAGTTGAACAAGTGGCTCGAGTGAATAGAAACTTTACCGAAGCAGGAATCATGGTTCATGCTTATTTAATGTATGGTTTCCCAACACAAACAGCACAAGAAACAATTGATTCGCTGGAAATGGTTCGACAAATGTTCGAGGTTGGAATCATGCAATCGGGCTTTTGGCATCAGTTTGCAATGACGGCTCATAGTCCGGTTGGTTTAGAACCTGAAGCGTTTGATGTGATCAATCTATCAAAAGAAATTGGAACGTTTGCCAACAACGATTTGGTTCATAAAGAAAAATCGGGTGCGGTGCATGATAAATTTTCGTTCGGATTAAAAAAATCACTCTTTAATTATATGCACGGTTTGTGTTTTGATTTTGAACTGCAAGAATGGTTCGATTTTAAAATTCCACGTACCAAAATTCCACACGATTATATTGTATCGGTTTTAGAAAATGAAGCTTTCCCTACATTTAAATCAAACCAAAAAGTAGTTTGGTTGGGAACAAAACCTGTGTTGGAACATTTTACCAAATCTAAAAAAGGCAGAACGTTTGAAAAAGCTCGTATCAGCGTTCATTCTAAAAACGATTTGTTGCAGGTTGAGGTTGATAAAGAAGCAGGCGAGTGGTTTGTACAGTTTTATAATGATTTAAAGATCAGTCCAAAAGGAACATTGTCTTTTCAACAGATGAAAACAAGTTTTGAAGCACAAACCAACGAAGATTTTGAGCCTTTTATTTTCTCTAAACAAGGCGAACAATTGCGCGATTTTGGTTTGTTGATTGTTTAATTAAAAACGAGAAGCTTCTCGTTACCAAAAAGGAAGCTTCTCGTTGTATAGTTAGAAGCATCTCATAAATGAATAAGAAGCTACTTTTTGATTTCTACGGAATGACAAACGGTTTACGAATTCACTTATTCAATTTTTCTTAAAGCCTTTTCAACCACCACAATCATTAAAATACTACCAATAATCATACAAAACATACCTATTGCTAAATCGACACTTTCGTTAGTTTGAAACAATCCTTTTGAGGGAGCGATCAATGTAAAGATCAATCCTGTTAGCATCATTATTTTGGCACTGTATGTTTGAGCGAAATCCCATTTTTGCTGACTTTGCATTGATGTTTGTGTTCGATATCCATACAAACCATTAATTTTCTTCGGTGGAAAAACATACATAATTACTCCGGCAAGTATAAAAACAATGCCTACACAAAGCAGCATTTGGTTACAGTATTCTAAAATAGTATTTATCATAAGTTATTAGATGTTAATTCGTTTAAAGGTGTAATAAAAATAAAGTAGCTAACAATTAATCCGCCTAAGAACAGAAAAGCAAACATAAATCGTTGAAACCATAGTTCCCAAGGTTTATAAACGTTCTTGTCGTGATTTGATCCTAAAAAGAACAACGGAATAAATCCCCAACTTAATCCTAATGTCATGGCAATGAACATGAATTTTAAGTTATCTACAAATAAATTTATCAAACTAATAACAACCAAATATGCGGAAATACTGTAAAAAACGATTTTGTGAATTTTTACAATTCCTTTAAAATCTACATTCTTTTTTCGTTCATCGCTCATGGTATTGTAGCCTGATAATAAGCTACCGGCATTTTCTTCATTTAAAAGACTTGTAAAAAAACAAAGAATAAAAGCGATTATAAAACCTGCGTACATTATTTAATGTTTAATTGTGCTACTACTTTTTCTAATTCTTGCGGTTGCTGTGTGCCAATAACCATTGTTTTACCGTTTTTAAGTTTTATATACAAACCTTTGTTTCCGCGTACATTGTAAACTGTTCCGTACGATGTCCAGAAACGTATTCCCCAACCGCCAACAAAACCGTAGTTAATTACTTTCATTGTATCAATATCAGACAAATTAATGGTTTTCCTTACAAATGGAAAGTGTGTCAGTCGTATGTTTTCTTTGGTAACAACTGTCTTCATTCGTAATACTGCAAACAGTATAACAACCAAAAATATTATAATTAATGCCCATAAATTATTTAATGATACCGTATCATTAGTATATTCTTTATACATAATAATGATTGGTGTTGCCGAGCTTGCTACAAGTAACAACCACAACCACCATTGGTTAAAACGTTGTTTTTCTGTGAATAGCGGTTTCATATTACTTCACATTTTCGTTTAACCATTTAGTAATATCTTCTAAAACAAAAGGTTCAATTGTGGTTTCAATTTCACCATATTCGTTTGGCATACCGGTTTTTGCCGATTGAAATAAGTGATTTAAATTTGGATACGATTTTATCGTCGCTTTTTTGTTGTGTGACAAATCTTTTATCCAGCCTTCCAAGTTTTCTTTTGCGGTAACCTGAACATCTTTTTCACCGTTTAAGATCAAAGCCTTCGCATTAATTTTCTTTAAATTATTCTCTGGATTGTATCTTATAAAGGTTGCAAACCAATTAGATTCTGTTATCGAAGCCAATTCATTGATTTGTTTATCAGATAATTCTTTATAAGTTGGATCAGACTTTAAGAATGATTTTATTTCTTTATTTGCGATATCGTTTGATGGATTCTTCTTAATGATTTCGTAGATTTTTCTAAAAAGTTTTTGATTAGCTTCTAAAACTTCATTTGATAATCCGCTTGCTTTTTCGATTTCGTATTTCTGAACAAGCATTAATTCGTCGATTGAAATTCCTGGTCCGGCTAAAGATATAATAAAAGGAAGATCTTTTCTTTCTGCAGCAATTATTTGTGCAATCATTCCGCCTTCACTGTGTCCTAAAATTCCGATTTTTTTACTGTCGATCTCTTTTATGTTTTTAAGAAAATCAACCGCGCTTTTGGCATCATTCGCAAAATTATAAGTTGTAGCCGACTCAAAATCACCTTCGGATGCTGCTACACCACGATCATCATATCTTAAAACCGCATAACCGTTTTTAGTAAGGTGATCGGCGATAACAAGAAAAGATTTATGACCTAATATCTCTTCGTTTCTGTCTTGAGCACCGCTTCCGGTAACTAAAACTACCGCAGGAAATTTGCCTTTACCATTTGGCATAGTCAACGTTCCGGCTAGCTTAATTTTTGCTTCTTTGTTTTCAAAAGTAACATCTTCGGTTTTGTAGCTAAATGGCGGTTGAGGTTCTTGCGGACGATTACGTTTAAATTCTCCTTTTGTAAAATTCAGTTTAAACGATTGACCACCTTGTTTAAAAGTTCCGTTTATTGTGTTACCGTTGGTCAAGTCGCCTTCGTACGTCATGTACATACGGGCATCTTTCAGATATAATTTGTTGTTTTCAAAACGAATTTCCTGTAATTCAATTCCGTATACACCCTGATCAGGACTGTCTGATGTTGCTTTGTATTGACCGTTTTCTTTGGTTATATGCAACACAAAAGGTAGTTTCTGATTTGGAATTTCAATAGCTCCATTCCAAGTTCCTTCGATTTGGGCAAACGAAGAAAAACTGAACAATAGGGCAAAAAATAGAATAAAGTTTTTCATGATTAAAGGTTTTTAAGAAGTATTGATGAAACAATCATTGAAACAATTAGTAATGCTGCTAAAATTAAATAATCGGTAATTTTTTTAGCGTTTGATAGTGTTTTAAATCCCTTATAAATTGTAATAAACTGAAAGACAAGGATAGCTAAACTTAACAAGGAAGTAATTATTAAAATAATGAAATCTAAACTGGTAGACGGAAGTGCTACCATAATGTTTCCTTCTGCAATTGGAGAATTTAGATCACTATATCTTCCGTCATAGTTAGTTAAAGCAAATAAATAAAACGGAATTCTAATGTAAAAAGCTAAATTCAAAGCATCAATAAATCTAGTTTTATTATTGATTATTTTTCCAGCGATGAAAATAAATATACCGAGTAATAATACGCAAACGCCACTTTCAATAAACGTTTTGTAAAAGTTTATATCTGTTCTAAAAGAAAGGTGAAAGGTATGATCAAACCACCCACGGAAATATGCGGCAAGTGTTGAACCAATCACAAAAATAATCAGATTTACAATTAGTAATTTTCTATCATTATAAAATTCAATAGGGTTTAATAGTTTCTTCATAAGTTAAATATTAAGGTCTTTAATGTGCTGTATCATATCGTCTAACTGGTTGCGAACCGTTGGGTAGCTTATTCCCAATTGTGATGCCATTTCTTTTAAGCTGCCGCTGGTTAAGAAAAACTGCAAGATAAATTCCTGTTCTTTGGGCGACAGTTTTAAAAACACAGGCAATGGATAATTTCCCTGAACAACTGTTTGACAGGTTTCACAGCTTAACTGCGATACACTTAATAAGGTTTCGCAACTTGGGCACTGAGTTGGTAATTTTGCTTTCATTTGAATAAAATTAAAATACAGTTTAATTTTGTTAATTCAAATTTAAATAAAATTTAGTTTTTATGCAATAAAAAAATCCATCAATTTTATTTTGATGGATTTTAGTTTAATTTATTTAAGTAGGTTTTTACTTTCTTCGGATTAAATTCCAATTGATTAATAACACGGCGGCGAGAATAATTACAATTCCGATCCATTGTGAAAACAATACCTGTTCTTGTAAAAAGATAAATGCAAATGTTACCGAAACAGGAAGTTCAACTGCCGAAACAATACTACCCAAACCAACGCCCGTCAATGGAAAACCTTTGTTTAATAGGATAGGAGGTAAGACTGTTCCAAAAACCGAAAGTAAAATTCCCCAGGTATATAAAATGGAACTATCGAACGTTTTTACCGAAATAAATTCTTCGCCAATCAAGTGCATGTTCATGTAAGTTGGTAGTAATTGAGTAAGTAAACTAAAGATCAGCACAATAATTCCACCACCAAAAAGCATAAACAAACTGCGTTTATAGGCATTCAAATCTTTTGCAACGCTGTTAGTACTATATAAGGTTATTGAAAATGATACGGCTGCAAGAAACCCGAACAAAAATCCTTTAAAATCGTACGCTATAACATCACTAAAAATATTTGTTGCTAGTAAGGTTCCAAACAACACAAAACCAACGGCTGCCAATTTTGCAAACGATGGAACTTTTTTACTGATAAAAGCTTCAATTAAAACTCCGATCCAAACCGATTGCATTAACAAAACCACCGCGATTGATGCGTTGATGTATTTTACGCATAAGTAATATAAAACACTTGTAAACCCCATTGATGTTCCGCTTAACACCAATTTAAAAATATTTTTCTTGGTTGCGGTTTGTGTATTTTTAATGAAGAAATTTATTGCAAGCAGACAAATAATTGCAAAAACGTATTGCGATATGGTAACTTCGGTAGTTGTAAAGCCTTGTTTGTAAGCCATTTTTACAAACGATGCCAGCATACCGTAACTACTGGCTCCCAAGGCTACAAACAATATTCCTTTTAATGTTGAATTCAAAATGTTGGGTTTTAGTTTAATGATTGAATAAAAAAGTCTGAAGATTTTTCCTTCAGACTCTTTTTATATTCGTTAGAATTTACATCATATCATCCATATCTTCAGATGACGATTGTTTTCTTTGATCTTTTTGTCGGTCTGTTTTGGTTTGATTGAAACGATAGGTAAACGACAGGTTTATGGTACGTTCTCTCCACTGCATTTCAGAATAAGAAAAAGCCTGCGCTAACTGAATTTCGTTCATACGCTTTCTTGAATTGAATAAATCCTGAACGTTTAAAGCAATTGTAGCTTTATCTTTTAATACATCTTTACTTAACGCCATGTTAACCGAAGCATTTCCCAAACTTTTACCCTGTGCGTTTTTCTGTGCGCCGGTGTACATAAAGTTGGTCTGCCAGTTTATTTTTGCCGGTAAAGTTATGTTCGAATTAAGTCTTGCGGTCCATGTAAAAGCATCGTTATCGAAATTCTGTGTTTGCTTAATTCCTTCAAAATCAACATACGAATAATCGCCGCGTGTTGAAACCTGAAACAAGTTGGCATTTGCGTTTAAACGCCACCAACGCAACGGACTGTAATTTGCATTCAATTCTAAACCATAACGGTATTCGGTAGCTAAATTTATAGGACTGCTGATCGATATCGGAATTCCTTCTTCGTTTACACCGTCAACTCTACGCACAAATTGTGTAGCATCGGTAGTATGGTTAAAATATACAGAGGTATTCAATGTAAGACGTCCCATGCGTTTCATATAACCTAAATCGATTGCGTTTGTGAACGATGGATCCAAATCTGGGTTACCCATGAAGAAATTGATCGAACTTGAATAATTTGAAATTGGATTCAACATACGACCTCTTGGTCTGCGCACACGTCTGCTATAACTTGCAGTAACATTTTCACCATCGGCAAACTCATAATTTACAAAGGCACTTGGAAAAAAGTTGTTGTACTTTTTCTTATTGAAATCCATTGTAGTGATTTGGTTTACATCAATTTCGGTGTATTCCCAACGTAAGCCCAACATATAGCTGAATTTGTTCATTTTATCACCAAACTGTGTGTAAAAAGCGTGAACTTGTTCTTTGTACTGTAAATCGTTTCTAAACAAATCGTTCGGTTCTAAAACGCCGTCGCTGTTTAAAGTATTTATGTTGAATTTGGTATTTAAATCGTTGAAGTTTCCTAAATAACCTGCTTCAAACTGACTGTTTTCGTTAAACGGTAAAACGTAATCTACACGTGCAATGTGGCGTAATTCGTTTTCGGTTGCTTTTGTAACATCCTGCGCCAAAACAGTATTTGCCTGATTGGTTGTTGTGATGTTAGAATCTTCTATATCTCTGTTTTTGTTGATACTTCCCGAAACAAATAACTGATGTCCGCTTTCGTTGAATTTATAAGTAAAATCGGTGTTGTACTCTACACTTTCTTTAAAATCGTCTTCTTCGGTCTGGCGAATATTTCTATATAATAAATTTCTGCTGGCATCATAATTAGAATAGTTCAGCGTTCGTGGATTATCTCCCGTACTTTTTCGGTAGGTAAGATTATTTGTCCAAGTTAATTTATCGGTTAAATTATAATCAAGACCAATATTTCCGTTGATGCTTTCGCGTTCACGGGTACTTCTTGAATATTCGTCAACAAAGCTTGACGTATTTCCGTTTTCATCGAAATACTGTGATTCGTTTAACGAGTTTCCAAAAGTTTTGTTTTTGGCATAACCAAGGCTTGAATATAAATTGAATTTGTCTTCGCGGTAGTTAACCGTTGCATTTGCACCATAACTTGTAGGATCGCCCACATTTGCAGTTACGCTTCCGTTGATACCCGCATTGCTTCCTTTTTTAAGAATGATGTTAATGATTCCGGCACCACCTTCGGCTTCGTAACGCGCAGATGGGTTTGTAATAACTTCTACACGATCTAACGATTCTGATGGAATCATTTTCAACGCATCGCCAATATTGGCAGCCATTCCCGATGGTTTTCCATCAATCAAAACCTTAACCGATTCGTTTCCGCGTAAACTTACGTTTCCTTCCGAATCTACTTCAACAGACGGAATATTATCTAAAACATCGCTGGCATTTCCACCTTTAACAATGGCATTGTCACCCACGTTGTAAATACGTTTGTCTAACTTCAATTCAACGGCAGCACGCTGGGTTTGAATCACAACACCTTCTAAAACTTCGGTATCGCCTTCAATTTTTATCGTTCCCAGGTTAACCGATGCTGCAATATCTTTAGCATCAATCACAAAGGTTTTGTAACCAAGATATTCAATACGAATTTGATAAGTGTCAGGAGTAACAGGAATGTTGAAATTACCCGAACCGTCACTCATATCACCGGTAATATTATTGGCATCGGTAGTACTTTCAATAGTAATACTTGCATATTCCAAAGGTGTGTTGGTAGATTTTTCTACAATTGTTCCGGTAACAAAAACCTGATCTTTTTCTTGCGAATATGCAGCAGATGTGGCTAAAGCAAAAACGGTAAAATAAACGTAATTTATTGCTTTCATATATTATCTTTTAGTTTCTATTTCTTAAGTAGCACAAAAGTACTACCACTTTAAAGATTAATTCTAAATTAATTGTTAAATGGTCTTAAAAATGCGGTGAATTACATGATTTCATCGATTTTCTCAATAGGTCTTGCAATAACCGCTTTGTTGCCGTTTACAACAATTGGTCGTTCAATTAGTTTTGGATTTGCTACCATGGCTTCGATAATTTCATCGTCGGTTAAATTTTTATCCTTAAAATTTTCTTTCCAGATAGCTTCTTTCACACGCACCAGTTCAATAGGTTTTATGCCTAAAAGGTTGATGATGTTTTTTAATTCGCTAACAGTTAGCGGATTGTTTATGTAGTTTATAATTTCGACTTCTTTGTTTAAATCTTGCAGCATACAAAGTCCTTCACGCGATTTGCTGCATTTTGGGTTATGGTAGATTTTAATCATTTTTTGCTGTTATTTTCTTTTACAAATTTAGTTAACTTCGTAGATAAAAATTAGCGATTTATGTACTTAGAACAATTCAACAGAGATTCTTCAAGCATTTTAAAATATGTGCCGTTTGTAGTTTGCTTTCTGGGTTTTATGGCGTTAAACATTATTGTATCAAGTTTAATGGATGTAGATTCAAGCGCAATGATACAGGATTCTATAGATAAATGGGGCAAAAATTTTACGTTTTTTACCTTCGTGGTTCCGTTTGTATTTTTTCTTGCCTTGTTGTTTTTATGGTGGAAATTTATCCACAGATATTCCATAACCAAACTGACAACTGCTCGTGAAAAGATCGATTGGAGTCGGTTTTTTTTCTCGTTCGGCGTTTGGGCAGGCATAAACTTAATAGTACTTTCGGTAGGATATTTTATTGATCCCGAAAGTTTTCAGTTTCAGTTTAACTTGAAGGCATTTTTGCCGTTGCTTTTTATCGCACTAATCTTTATTCCGATACAAACCAGTTTTGAAGAATATTTTTTCCGCGGATATTTTATGCAGTTTACAGCATATCTGTCAAAAAATAGGGGAGTGGCGTTAATAGCAACATCGGTAATTTTTGGATTGATGCATTTAAGTAATCCCGAAGTTTCAAGCATGGGTTTAACCGTTATGATTTTTTATATAGGTTGCGGTTTGGTTTTGGGAATTATGACCTTGATGGATGATGGTTTGGAGCTGGCATTGGGATTTCATGCGGCAAATAATTTATTGGGCGCATTGTTGATAACCTCTGATTCTGCTTTTTTCCAGACCGATGCACTTTTTATTACAACCGCCGATTCAAATATTTATGAATTATTGATACAGGTATTCATAATTTTTCCTATCTTGTTATACATTTTTTCAAAAAAGTACAATTGGGCAAATTGGAAACAAAAATTATTTAAATCTATGTAACTATGGAAAAGAAACTTTGTATACATCCCGATTTTAAACTTAATGGACACACTTACAACAAAGAAAGTATCAGCGAACTTGCAATTACTTTGATCCGCGACGGAGAAGCACACGAAAAAGATTTAGGTAATTTAATTCTGCAGTGGTTTGATGATTACGATTATATAACCTTAACAACATCGGGAACAACCGGAAAACCAAAAGAAGTAAAATTAAGCAAAGAAGCCATGGAAGCATCGGCTTTGGCAACAGGCGAATTTTTTAAGTTACAACCAAAAGATAAAGCATTGTTATGTTTGCCAACGCATTATATTGCCGGTAAAATGATGTTTATTCGTGCGGTTGTTTTGGGTTTAGAGCTCGATTTTGTAAATCCGACTAAAGAACCACTAAAAAACAATGATAAAATTTACGATTTCGTAGCGATGGTTCCGTTGCAGGTACATAATTCAATAACACAGATTGAACAATGCAAAACACTTATCGTAGGCGGAGCTAAATTGAATGATCGAACAAAAGACATTTTAAACGAAATGATGGTGAATGTGTATGAAACCTACGGTATGACCGAAACCATTACGCATATTGCAGCTAAACGCATCAATGAGAATTATTTTACCGTATTGCCGCATGCTAATATTTCGCAAGATGAACGCGGATGTTTGGTAATTGAAGCTCCGTTGGTTTCAAAGCATCTTATCGTTACAAACGATTTGGTTGAAATGCCCAATGATATTCAGTTTGCTTGGATTGGCAGATACGACAATTTGGTAAACAGCGGCGGAGTAAAACTTGTTCCTGAAAAAATAGAACAAAAACTGTCAGATTATATTCCGTATAGATTTTATGTGATAGGAAAAGAAGATGTAGAATTAGGACAAAAACTGGTTTTAGTTATAGAGCATTCTCCTTACACTTTATTACCCGAAGCTTTTGGAAGTTTAGAGAAATTCGAAAAACCTAAAGAAACAATTTTTGTAGAAAAATTTAAAGAAACCCCAACTGGAAAAGTTTTAAGACGAGAAACGATTAACGAGTTGGTTTAAGAAATGATAATTAATAAAAATTCCGGTTTTAAACTGGAATTTTTTGTTAATTAATATATAGTTCCCTTTTTTTAATTAGTACTTCCTCTTCTTGAATATCTCCCTTCGTAATCTTTGAGTGACAAGTTGGACAAATCATTAATAAATTTTCGAAGTCGTTATTTTCTGGATTTTCGTCAATGTGATGAAATTGAAAATGATCAACATCTCCACTTATACAAAATGGACATTTAGATTTAACCTCTTTTTGCAAAAGAGTTTTAATTTTATGTGGTATAGGAGGTCTTCTTTTTTTACTTGATGTACTTACTTTCGGTTTTGAATTCAGGAATTGGATTTTTAAGTCAGATACAATAACTACTAAACTACTTTTGAATTCTTGAGTAACATCTGGTGCAGAATGTGGAAGATTATCTTGAATAATATATTTACCATTTAACAGTTTTTCAAGATAGAGGATTTTTGTTTGCAAATCAAAATTTTGAATTTCTTGCTCAATGCTTTTGATTTCATAGTAAACTCGTCCACCTTGCCAACGAACTTTTTTCCAAGTAGATAAATGTATTTCTTTGGTTTTTATAAGATTATTAATAATTAGTTCTATCTCGTTGTTTTTCATAAGATTATTGAAATTACCTTTCAAATATACGAAAATGTCTTAAATTTCAATTGAACTAAAAACTGTTTGTAATACGCTTCTTTTTAAGTATGAATAGAAATGAAATAGTATTTTAAACAATTCATAAACTAGCTACCCCAACAAAAACTCCACAATAAAGTACCAACCGGCAATGGTTATAAACGATAACGGAATGCCGTAGCCAACCATCATATTGCTTAATTCAGGCTTTAATCTGTAGGTCGATGCCAGTATAGCGCCGGTAATCATTGGTGCCATAGCAGCTTCAATAATGCACACTTTGGTTGCCAAATCGGTTTTGCCTAGTAAAAAGTAAAACAAGGTTAAAATTACAAAGGGGAGTATAATCAGTTGGAAAGACAATCCCAATATTAAAAACTTAAAGTGCTTGCCGTAGGTTTTAAATTTTAACTGGTATCCTACCGAAATCAATGCAACGGGCGATATGGTTGCCGATAGTTGTTTAAAAGTAGTGCTTAATGCCTCCGGAAAATCAATTTGAAGCAAAACCATTGTCAATCCGACTAAAAATGCTAATAAAGGTGGAAAGCGGAACATTTTTTTTAGGATCGATTCTCCTGTGCCTTTTTGGTTGGAGTACATGGTTGCTACTAAAACGCCAACGGTTGAAAGTACTACGAATGTTCCTGGTAAATCGACTATAATTAAAGTGTTTAAACCTTCATCGCCATACAACGCTTGAATGATCGGAATTCCTACAAAAGATGTGTTTCCCAATCCCGATGTAATAATTAAGCAGCCTGTAAGTTTTTTAGACCAGTTATAGATTTTACCTAGAAAATTAAATAGTAAAAATGATAATCCAAACGCAATCCATGCTACCGATGCCGGCAACAATAAATTCCAACCTAATTCAATTTTAGGCAGATAATGCAGTGCCATTGCGGGCAGTGCCACATATAAAATGTATTGGTTAAGTACAGCCGCCGTGTTTTTAGGGAAATTATTGATCTTTTGTATTCCAATGCCTATAAACAGACACAGAAAAAGTAGTATGATGCTGGACATAGTTTTTTAAACAATAAAAAACCGAAAGATGTCTTTCGGTTTGGTTTTTATTTTGATACAGGTGTTCCGTATAAATCAAATTCGGTAGCGTCGTAAATTTCAACCATTGCAAATTCTCCTACTTTTAAATAGTGTTTGCTTGCATCGATCAAAACTTCGTTATCAACATCAGGCGAATCAAATTCGGTTCTTGCAACAAAATTGTTTCCTTCTTTTCTGTCGATAATACAACGGAATGTTTTTCCAATTTTCTCCTGATTTGAATCCCATGAAATCTGTGCCTGAATATCCATGATTTCGTTTGCACGATTTTGTTTTACATCGGCAGGAACATCGTCTTCTAACAAATAAGCATGCGTATTTTCTTCATGCGAATAAGTAAAACAACCCAAACGCTCAAAACGCATTTCTTTAACCCAGTTTTTAAGAATTTCGAAATCTTCTTCGGTTTCACCCGGATATCCTACAATTAAAGTTGTACGAATGGTAATTCCGGGAACTGCTGCTCTAAAATCTTTTAAAAGCTGTGTGGTTTTTGCATAAGTTGTTCCGCGACGCATTGATTTTAAAACGTTATCTGCAATGTGTTGCAACGGAATATCGATGTAATTACAGATTTTAGGCTCACGCTTCATCAATTCCAATACATCCATCGGAAATCCGGTAGGGAAGGCGTAGTGCAAACGAATCCATTCTATTCCTTCAACCTTTACAAGGTTTTCAAGCAATTCTGCAAGATTACGCTTTTTGTATAGATCCAACCCGTAATAAGTTAAATCTTGTGCTATTAAAATTAGTTCTTTAACGCCGTCTTTTGCTAAATTTTCTGCTTCTTTAACCAATTTTTCAATTGATTGTGAGGCGTGTTTTCCACGCATTAAAGGTATCGCACAAAACGAACACGGACGATCGCATCCTTCGGAAATCTTTAAATAAGCGTAATTTTTAGGAGTTGTTGTTAAACGTTCACCTAATAATTCGTGCTTATAATCTGCACCCAAAGCTTTTAAAAGCAAAGGTAAATCGGTAGTTCCAAAGTATTGATCCACATCCGGAATTTCAGCTTCCAAATCTGGCTTGTAACGTTCAGATAAACATCCGGTTACAAAAATCTTATCTACTAAACCTTGTTCCTTTCTGTCCACATAATCTAAAATCGTGTTTACAGATTCTTCTTTTGCATTATTTATAAAACCACAAGTGTTAATTACCACTATATTCGCCTCATTATTGGTAGCTTCGTGTGTAACATCTTTACCACTTGCTTTTAACTGTCCCATTAAAACTTCACTGTCGTAAACGTTTTTAGAACATCCAAGGGTAACAACGTTGATTTTATTTTTCTTTAAAGATTTAGTTCTCATAGACTTAAAATTGAGGATGCAAAATTACGTTTTTAATTTCTATTAAAACGTTAATTACAGTTTAAAAATGCTTCCTACAACAAATATACCTTGGTTAAATGTGAAATGATGCGATGCATAAGCACCGTTGTTTAAAATAATCGGAGCTTTTGTAATATCAATATAACCAAATTTCCATTCGTATTGAATAAAAAAGTGTTTGAAAAACGTAGCATTTACACCAGCTTTTGCAGAAACGCCCCAGCCTGCAACTTTAAAATCGTCATGACGTTCGCGACCTAAAACGGTGGCGTTTGTTTTTGGATATAAAACTCCTGCGCCAACACCAATCAATCCGTTAAACTGAATTTTATCGGTATTTGTAATGCCTAAATATTTAGAAAAATCTTTGTGGCGCGCTATTTCGGCATTTACATAGTTTAAACCGTCAGTATGTTCAAACATTAAAAATTCTTCTGTCAATTTTGTTTTTCCGTTTGGAAGTACTTCGCCATAAGTACCTTGATTTGGATACGTACCTGTAACGACTGCTTCCTGATTTTGCGTCATTACATATTTCATGTGATCAACCCCAACAGAAACACTGTAATTATCTGTAATAAAATATCCTACACGCAAATTGGTCTGCGGAATGGTCATTTTAGTAGGATTGATGTAATCTACGTGCCAGCCTTTTGGTTTGTCATGTGCAGTGGCATCGTTAACCGTAAAATTAAAATCGTCTCCTTTAAAATGAATATCAGAATTTGAATAATAACCACGGTTTCCGCCCCAGTAAATAAATATTTTTCCTTTGTTGTTTGCTGTGTAAGGGTTTGTGGTAACTTCCTGTCCGAAAGAAGGCACGGTAATAAAAGTTAAACTGCTTAAAAGTAGCAGTTTGTGCAGCGTTTTCATTATTACTAAATTTTGGAGCAAAGATATTATAAAAAAAGTCCTTGCTGTGTGGAAGTAAGGACTTTATTTTATTGAAATCTGCTTTTTAAAAACTTGCCGTATATGTTAAACTGATGTTGTGATTTTTAGACTGAATGTCTGCAACACCGTTTGTACCCGAACTAATCATATTTTGTTGCGAATCTTGTTGCCAGAACTGATAACCAAGATCAATACGCGATGCACCGAAACTATATCCTAAACCGCCACTGTAGCTTGTTAAATCGCTAATGGTTTGTTTATTTTTGTACGGACTGTCGGCAAAGCGGTAACCTGCACGCAAACTCACTCTGTCTATGCGGTATTCACCACCAACTCTAAATTCGTTTGTCGCTTTCATCATGTCTTGATAGTACTTATTTGTACTATTGTAGTTGGCACCGCTTGCGCTGTATTCAGTAGTGCTGTAATCTTTACGAATATAATCAACACTTAATAAGCCTTTGGTTCCAAACACATACGCCAAACTTCCAGAGATTGATCCCGGATTTTTAACTGAATATTTATTATACAAGGTTACAAGATTTGGATTGATATTATAGTTTTGAACAACGCCACTTTCTAAAATATTTGTTTGCAGACTTTGAGAAAATTCATCCTGTAAACTCATCCATGTAGGCGATTGATATGATGCTCCGATTCTTAATTCTTCGGTAGCCTTAAAAATACCACCTACATTAAACGAAAATCCCGATCCGTAAGTATATGTTTGGTTATTGAACAATAATTTCTGATATCCGTCTGTAATTGCTGATCGATTCTCTTCATAAATTGCCGATGATGTTAGATAATCAACAAAATGTACGTTTAAATTCGCTCCCAAATATAGTTTTTTATTAATATCAAAACCAACATTCCCCGTAAGCTGGTTGTTAAAACCGGTTATATAAGTTTCGTTTTCCTGATAAAAACTGCTGCCTGCACCATTAAGGCTGTAATTTGTACCGTTATCGTTTATTAAATAACCTTGATACGCCAACATTGCCTGTTGTGCAGAAAAACCGTTTTGAACTGTATTCAGAAAATCATATAATTCTGTAATTGATTCACCTTCTCTGGTTTGAACGTAATCCAAAGGAATACTTCCGCCGTTGTTTCCAAAATTAGCGTGATCTAAAAAGTAGTTTGTAACCGATTGATTACTCATTCCGCTGCTAAAATAACGATCGTTAAAACGTGCATTAGAATTGTAACTTAAACCAATGGTTACTTTTTTAAGTGCCTGATCTTGATTTTTAGAATCGATCACAAACACGGCTCCGAAATTAGACAAATTCAAATCACTTTCTTTTGCGGTAGATGATGATCCGTTGAAAAGAGAATTATTTTTCTGTATCTGAACATTTCCTGTAAAACTGAAATTGTTATAATTGAACAATGCCGATCCCGCCGGGTTGATCTGTAAGGCTGAAACATCGCCTCCTAAAGCTCCAAAGGCTCCACCCATTGCATTAAAACGTGCCGATCCGTTTACTTGTTGTGTTCCAATTCTAATAGCATCCGCAGGATTAAATTCTTGCGCTTGAGTTTGTAGAAATCCGCAAACAGCAAGCAGTGGTAAATATATTTTTTTCATACTGTATCGTTAAATCTTAATAATAGTCGTTGTAAATTATCTTCTTCCGCCACCGGCGCCAGAACGCATTCCGCCGCCCATGCTGCCACCTGTATTCATTCTGGTGTTAGATGATGGGGTGTAGGTTGGTCTGCTTGTGCTTCGTTCCATACGCGTATTGGTGTTTGTGCGTGTATTGGTGTTGAATCTGTTGTTTCTAATGGTTCTATTATCGTCAAAAGAGGTAGTTCTGGTACTACGCATCATTTCCCGATTAGTCGATATTCTGTTTAAAGAAGTATTCGCTCTGGCAAAAGTTCTGTTTGTTGCATTCAGATTTCTGCTGCTGTTTAAAGACGACCCTCTTAAACTACGGGTATTGTTGGCAACCATACGGTTTCCGTTTGCTCCAGCCATTTGCCGCGATGTTAACGAACGGTAACTGTTGCTTCTAGAAATGTTTCGGTAACCGTTGTAACCCCAACCCCAGCCACCGCCGTAGTAAGGATAACCCCAGCCGCCACCCCAGCCATAATAAGGATAGCCCCAGCCGCCGCCCCAGCCAAAACCGAAGCCGTAACCAAATCCCATGCCCCAGCCCCAATTATTCCAACCCCAATATGGGTTACCCCAGCCCCAGTTGTCATAATGGTAAACTAATTGCGTTTCAGAAGTAGCATCGCCCCAACCGCCGTTTGCTTCGTTGTAGTTAGATGAATAATTTTCAACATCGGTAAAATAAGCATCGGTTTCTTCCGATTTTTCCTTGAAATATTCTTGATAGTAAGTACCTTTTTCATGTGTATCTTCAACAACAATCTTGCTGTTGTTGTAAATTCCATCAACATCGTAAGGCTTTTGGTTCAAGCCCGAACAAGCCGTAAGAAGCAGTCCCGAAGATGTTACAAGGCAAAAACGTATTAAATTCGATCTCTTAAAGATATTAGGTAGCATATTTAAAGTTTTTATTGTTGAACATTACAAATTTAAGTAGATTTGTACAAAATAATGTATTAATATTATCTAATCAAAATATATACCAATATACTAAAAATGAGTAAGAATTTAACTACAAGATCGGAAGATTATTCAAAATGGTATAACGAACTGGTTGTAAAAGCCGATTTGGCTGAAAATTCAGGAGTTCGTGGCTGTATGGTTATCAAACCTTACGGATACGCCATTTGGGAAAAATTACAAGGAGAATTAGACCGTCGTTTTAAGGAAACAGGTCACAGCAATGCGTATTTCCCTTTGTTTGTACCGAAAAGTTTGTTCGAAGCTGAAGAAAAAAATGCCGAAGGTTTTGCAAAAGAATGTGCCATTGTAACACATTACCGTTTAAAGAACGATCCTGACAATCCGGGAAAATTAATGGTTGATCCCGATGCAAAATTGGAAGAAGAATTAATCGTTCGCCCAACATCCGAAGCAATTATTTGGAGTACATATAAAGGTTGGATCCAATCATATCGAGACCTGCCGATTTTAATTAACCAATGGGCAAATGTGGTGCGTTGGGAAATGCGTACGCGTTTGTTCTTGCGTACTGCCGAATTTTTATGGCAGGAAGGACACACGGCGCATGCTACTAAAACAGAAGCTATTACAGAAGCTAAACAAATGCAGGATGTGTATGTTGATGTGGTTGAAAACATCATGGCGATACCTGTTGTTAAAGGATATAAAACCGAAACCGAGCGTTTTGCCGGTGCCGATGAGACCTATACTATTGAAGCTTTAATGCAAGATGGTAAGGCGTTACAGGCAGGAACATCGCACTTTTTAGGTCAGAATTTTGCAAAAGCATTCGATGTAAAATTTACCAATAAAGAAGGTAGGCAAGAATACGTTTGGGCTACCTCATGGGGTGTTTCAACTCGATTAATGGGTGCGTTGATTATGACGCATTCTGATGATAACGGATTAGTGCTTCCTCCAAAATTAGCTCCGATACAGGTAGTGATTGTTCCTATTTATAAAAATGAAGAACAGTTACAACAGATTGGAAACAAAGCCGATGAATTGATTGCGGAGTTTAAAAAGAAAGGAATTTCTGTAAAATACGACGATCGTGATACCCAAAAACCTGGTTTTAAATTTGCCGAGTGGGAGTTGAAAGGTGTACCGGTGCGAATTGCCATTGGTCCGAAAGATTTGGAAAACGGAACGTTTGAAGTAGCTCGTCGCGATTTGTTATCGAAAGAAGTAGTTGCAGAAAGCGTTGTGATTGATCATATTGAAAATCTATTAAATGATATTCAGGAAAATTTATTCACAAAAGCAATTAATCACCGTGCAGAACATACTACCCAAGTAAATTCGTTCGAAGAATTTAAAGAAGTTTTGGAAACCAGAGGCGGATTTTTATTGGCACATTGGGACGGAACTCCAGAAACCGAAGAAAAAATAAAAGATTTGACAAAAGCAACCATTCGCTGTATTCCAATGGATCAACCAGATGAAGATGGTGTTTGTGTACTTACAGGCAAACCTTCTACAAAAAGAGTAATGTTTGCAAAAGCATATTAAAAGTAAGACTCCCAAATAATATTTTATTTGGGAGTTTTTTTATTTAAGGCTTACAAAATCGATCGGTTAACTTATTGTAACCCCACCATTCTATATGTATTCCTTTTCGGGTTTCAATTGCAGAATATATGGTAGCAACAAATTCTATAATGTTAAAGATCAAAACAAAAGAAATGTAAACTGCAAAATAAGTATTTACACCGGTTTTATTATAGATTAAGGAAATTGTCCACCAAAAACCTATGTTATTAATAAGGAATACAACAAATTGCGAAAGCAATGCCTGCATGCAATGCCAACGAACAAAATAAGTTCCTTTTATATTGCTGAAATAAAAAACTACCGATGCAATTAAATTGATGATAGGGAATGGCAACCCCGCAACGAATGCTACTAATGACATTAAATAACTGTTTGAAGCTTTTTCGGCTTCATGTTCACCGGGTGTATAGGGGAATTCTCTTTTTAAAATCATAAATCCTTTATAATGTTCCAAATCCAATTAATCAAAACTAACGAAACGAATAAGAATGCTATTTTAGGTTTTCTTAAAAATCGTTCCGCATCTTTATAAAACTTTAAAAAAGTTTCTTTCTTTAAGATTAAATCATACAATAACCAAAAAGGAAGCACAAGCAATACCGCAGCAATTAAAAATCCTAACGGATTTATTAATAATGCTTTTTGAAGATCTCCACTTATTAAAGCAATTACTGATCTGGTTGATCCGCAGGATGGGCAAGGTAAGGTTGTTACTCTTTTAAATGGACAGATTTCTATACCCGAATTTGTATTTGAAACTGCGTTTATATTGTAAAAAAGCCAAATATAGCCCGCAAAGCAGGCTATAATTAAGAAAAAATAAAACTTATTTTTTTTAATATGCATTCATGAAAACTTGCTGAAGTTTTTCCATGTTTTTTTCTCTAGTAGCACCCATAATCAAAAAGAAATCAATTATTGTCCAAATGCCAAGACCACCACAAGTTAACAGTTTACCAACGCCAATACCAGTATCGCCAATCATAAATCTATCAATTCCTAAAGATCCTCCGCCCACTAATGAAACAATAAGGCTGGTTGTTGGATCTTTAAATTGTTGCATTTGAACCATTGTCCATTTAGAATCATCTAATTTTAAAAGTTCTTCTTTGATATATCCCAGTTGATGACTTTCAAAGAATTTACTGTTAGTCATTATGAACATATCAACTTTTTGTGTATCCATTATTATGTTTTTTTCAGTATCCTACTCATATAGCTTTTCGGCATCGCTCCGTTTTTAATGGTTTCTGGTCTCCAACAATCAATTGCAAAAATAAAAAAATATGTTAAAAAAACAAAAGCTGGCTATTTGTTAAGGAAATAGGATATCGCCAGTTTATACGATTGTAAACCGAAACCGCCGATAGTTCCTTTTGCAACGGGCGAAATGTAAGATTGATGTCTGAATTGTTCTCTTTTAAACACATTACTTATATGTACTTCTATAACGGGAGTTTCAACAGCGCTAACAGCATCTGCAATAGCAATAGAAGTATGGGTGTAAGCACCTGCATTTAAAACAATACCGTCAAAATCAAATCCTACTTCGTGAATTTTATCAATAAGGTCACCTTCATGATTGCTTTGAAAGTAAATCAGATCGATTGTTTTAAATTCCTTTTGTAATAATTCAAAATATGCTTCAAAAGTCTCGTTGCCATATACTTCAGGCTCTCTTTTTCCTAACAAATTCAAGTTTGGTCCGTTTATAATGGCTATTTTCATTAGTTGAGGTGTTAAATTTTAACGTAAAAGTATCAAAAAAATATTAATGGTTGCAATGGTAGGTTTATTGTTTTGTAAAGGTTTAAGGTTTAATCCGTTGCAATTATCAACAATTGATTTCTTTAAGAAATTAACATCTTTGTTTTAAATAATTGTTAAAATAATAGGTCTGTAAATTATTGATTTCGTAAATTTGATCTACAAAAAAATAAAAAGAAAATGAAAAAGATTTTATTATCATTAGCTGTGTTGGCAACGGGAGCTGCTGCACAAGCACAAGAGCAAACATTTGGTTTTAACCAAGGAGACATTTTATTGGAAGGTAGTTTACAAGCGAACACGCAAGATGACAGAGCAGAAACTATAAAAAGATCTAACTTTAACTTTACACCTAAAGCGGGTTATTTTGTAACAGATAAATTTGCTGTAGGTTTAGGTTTAAACATAGGTGCTTCTAACGTAGAAGACTATAATGATGTGAATGGCAATTACGAAGAAGAAAGATTTAGTACTGTTGGTTTTGAAATATTTGGTCGTTACTATATTGCAGACATGAAAAGATTTCAACCTTATGCTGAGTTAGGAATTGGCTATGATTCTTCTAAAAGAGAAACAATCACTGTAACAGATGATGTAACAGTTAATAGAGAATTACCTAAGTATAACGATTTTGGTGTAAATGCAACTTTAGGTTTTAATTACTTTGTAACGCCTAAAATTGCTGTAAACTTTGCTTTAAGTAACTTGATTGGATTTAATTCAGGAAAATCTGATGCCCCTAATTCAAAAGCTACAACTGATTTCTATGCTAACATCAACAACTTTAATAACTTTTTTGATGCTGCAACATTCGGTTTAACATTTAAATTGTAAGAAATTTAAAATAATTTTAATAAAATTTTAAGAGCCTTTCATTTTTGAAAGGCTTTTTTTATATCTTTAAGGCTTAAAATATTTTTAAAGCTAAACTAATGAAGAAAATATTACTGTCAATCGCTTTTTTAGGACTGTTAACAACAAATAGTTTCGCACAACGCAATCACAGAAATTTAATTGAAACCGGTATAAAGGTTGGTGGAAACATGTCTAAACTTACAGGCGGTAACACCCAAGATTTTAAGCCAGGGTTGCAGATTGGTGGAACAATAGAGATTCCTTTATCTTTCTATAAAAAGTTTGCTCTTCAGGCAGAACTACAATATTCCGTACAAGGATATAAAGGTGCAGAGTACGATCAAATAGATATGCTTACAGATAAAGTAATTGAAACTAAGAAATTAGAAAACGTTACCATGCACTATATGTACTTACCACTTACATTTAAATATTACCCAAGTAAGAATTTTTCTCTTGAATTTGGTGGACAGATTGGTTATATGTTAGATGCAACGGGGCAGTTCGATGCTAACAAATACAATACCGCACGTGAATATCTGTATTTAACAGATCCACGATATGTAGCATCATATTCACAATTAGATAAAGCAGTTTTTGAAGCAGGTTACCGTAGCAAAGATCCAGATGATTTTTATGAAAAAATGGATTATGGTATTACAGGTGGTTTTTCATATTATATGGAAAGCGGAATGTTTATTAACTTTCGTTACTATATGGGCTTACAAGATATTTACAAAAAGGACAACGACTACCAAAAATTCACTATTCCTGATGCAGGTCCAGAATTGCAGCGAGAACTTGATTATATGAATAACAATTTAAAGTTTGCACCAATGACTAATACATCGGTTCAACTTTCGTTAGGATATAAATTTTAATTTGGCACACTTTTGGTATGATACTTTTTAAAAATAGAAAGTATTATGAAAAAAGTAATTTTAGCAGCATTTGTATTGGGTACATGTACAGCTGCATTCGCACAACAACAGTTAAAATTCGGTCCAAAGGCAGGGGTAAACTTTGCAAATTTATCTGGAGTAGACAATAGCGAAATGAAAACAGGTTTTCACGTAGGTGCTGTTGCAGAAATTAAGTTCAACGAAAAGTTCTCTATTCAGCCCGAAGTTGTTTATTCGGCACAAGGAACAAAAAATACGACCACAGTACCCGTCTTAGGTGATGTGAAAACAACTTGGAATAACGATTATATCAATATTCCTATTTTGGCGAAGTATTATATTGTTGACGGTTTTTCTGTTGAAGCAGGACCACAAGTTGGATTTTTAGTGAAATCTGAAGCAAAAATTGAAAGCGGAAACAGTTCGATTAAAGATGATACCAAAGATGACTTTAAATCTACCGATTTTGGTTTAGGATTTGGTTTAGCTTACGATTTACCTGTTGGTATGTTTGTAAATGCGCGCTACAATTTGGGATTATCTGATATCAGAAACAACACCAGTTCGGGCGATGCAATTAAAAATAATGTGATACAGGTTGGTATCGGTTATAAATTTGATTAGTAATTTAGAATATAGTATTTTTAAACCACCATTTAATGGTGGTTTTTTTATGGACAATTATATTGAACAGTTTACCTATTATTTAAAGTTAGAACGTGGAGTTGCAGAAAATACGCTTGTAAATTATCTGTACGATCTGGAAAAGCTGCAACAGTTTTTGGGTTCAGATGTGGATATGTTGCATGTTGAAGAAAGCGATATTAGAAATTTTATCTATTTCGTTGCCGATTTTCTTGCAGCTTCAACTCAAGCACGCATACTTTCAAGTTTGAATCATTTTTATAATTTTCTTATTTTACAGAATGCAATACACAACAATCCGGTTACTTTTATAGAATTACCCCGGCAAACTCGGAAATTACCCGTTGTTCTTTCGGTTGATGAAATTGATTTACTGCAAAGTTTAATCGATTTTACTAAAGATGAAGGTGTACGGAACGATGCAATTATCGAAACAATGTATTCGTGTGGCTTGCGAGTATCTGAAGTAATAGGCTTAAAACTCTCTGATCTGTATTTTGATGAAGGTTTTATAAAGGTTCTGGGTAAAGGCTCAAAACAGCGTTTTGTTCCCATAGCATCTTCTGCTGTGAAAAAAATCAACAACTATATACAGCAAAGTCGTTCACATTTGAAAAAGATACAAGCTGAAGATATTTTGTTTTTAAATCGTAGAGGCGCACAATTAACCCGGGCAATGATTTTTACCATATTAAAGGATCTTACCAAAATTGCCGGACTCACTAAAAATGTAAGTCCGCACACGTTGCGTCATTCTTTTGCTACACATTTGCTTGAAAATGGAGCAGATCTGCGTTCTATTCAACTTATGTTGGGGCACGAATCTATCACAACTACCGAAGTGTATCTGCATTTAGATAAACAGAAATTAAAACAAGAAGTAGAAAAATTCCACCCTTGGAACAATAAGTAATATTATTTACTACAAAACACTGTAGGTTTTCGTGTTTTTAACCTCTTTAATTACAAACATACTGTGTGTGCTTTGAACTTCTTCCATTGTGGTAAGTTTCGATAACATAAACTCGCGATAAGCCTCCATATCCTGTACACCGATTTTCAAAATGTAATCGTATTCACCGCTCACGTGAAAACATTCTAAAACTTCAGGAATCTGATCCACCTTTTTTTCGAACCTTAAAATAGCGTCTTTAGAATGCGATTTTATCTTTATGTGCGCAATCGCCATAAAACTCCGGTTTATTTTATCCTTATTAACAATGGCAACATAATCGGTTATGATATTTTGTTTCTCCAATTTTTTTATACGTTCATAAACCGCTGTTGTCGAAAGACCTAGTTGGTCTGCCATTTCTTTTGTTGTTTGCTTACAGTTCTGTTGCAAAAGCTCAATAATCTTATAGTCTGTAGGATCTAATTTCATGTTTCATTTTTTAGTCGATATGTAAAAATATTAGTTAAATAATAATCAAATATAATTATTTTATAGATTTATTATCTAATATATTATATTTTTTTTGACGATATGAAAGTGATAATGTATTTTTAATTATTAATCAATTATGTTATAAAAACATGTTTAAACCAGCCGATAAAATTCAAGATTTACAGTTTTTTGGAGAATTTGGTGGAGTAAATCCGTCTATTTCAGATTCTTCTACCTATACCTTTCTTTCTGCCAAAAGTATGTTCGATACCTTTGAAGGAAATACCGATGGATGCTACCTGTACAGCCGTCACAGTTCACCGTCAAACCTATATTTAAGTGCCGCTTTGGCACAATTGGAAAATACCGAATCGGCAAATGTAACCGCATCGGGGATGGGGGCAATCACAGCAACATTGATGCAGTTGTGCAAACAAAACGATCATATCATTGCAAGTCGAACTATCTATGGGGGAACGTACGCGTTTTTAAAGAATTTTTTACCGCAGTTTGGTGTTCAGATCGATTTTGTGGATATTACCGATTTAAACAAAATACAGTCACTTATAAAGCCAAATACCAAAGTTATTTATCTGGAAACAGTAAGTAATCCGCTATTGGAAGTGGCAGATATTCCCGCGATTTCTAAAATTGGAAAAACGAAAGATATAAAGGTGGTGGTAGATAATACGTTTTCGCCTTTAAGTGTTACGCCGGCAAATCTGGGAGCCGATGTTGTGATTCACAGTTTAACAAAATACATCAACGGAAGCAGCGATACGGTGGGCGGAGTTGTTTGTGCTAGCAGCGAGTTCATTAACGATCTTAAAAATGTAAACAATGGTGCTTGTATGTTGCTGGGTTCTACAATGGATAGTTTTAGATCTGCAAGCATTTTGAAAAATATGCGTACGTTGCATTTGCGAATGAAACAGCACAGTGAAAACGCGCTGTATCTTGCAGAAGGTTTTAATGAAATCGGAATTAAAACGGTTTATCCGGGTTTAAAAAATCATCCATCACACAAGGTTTTTAAATCAATGTACAACAACGAATTTGGTTTTGGCGGAATGTTAACGATTGATGTTGGATCATTAGAAAGAGCCAACGCAGTAATGGAATTAATGCAGGAACGTAACATTGGTTATTTGGCAGTAAGTCTTGGTTTTTACAAAACATTGTTCAGCGCACCAGGAACTTCAACATCATCTGAAATTCCAGCCGACGAACAAAAAGAAATGGGATTATCAGACGGATTGATCCGTTTCTCTATAGGTTTAGATAACGATATTAAACGAACTTTCGAACAAATGAAAGACTGTTTAAAACAACTTAATGTAATATAAATTAAAAACCGTTTCTAAAGAGAAACGGTTTTTGTTTTACTATAACAATATTTAACAAATAATCTTCTGCTTAATATTAAATAATTCGTTATTTTATAGGTAAATACGAATAATAAACTTACAAAATACTTTCTTTTACAATTAATTATAAATATTTTTGTTAGGAAAAGAAAAAAAAATTGAGTTTGAAAAAGAAGATTTGGAAAGTAGTTAAATATATTTTAATTACTATAGCCTCTTTATTGGTAATCATTCTGGCAGCAATATATTCGTTGCAGTTTCCTGCTGTACAAAATTTTGTGAAAGACAAGCTGGTTACCTATCTCGAAGACAAGATCAAGACTAAAGTTGCTTTAGACCGCATCTATGTGCATTTTCCCAATAAAATCGAAATAGAAAATCTTTTTCTGCAAGGGCAGGATGTAGATACTTTGCTGTATGTACACCATTTGAACATCGCTTTAAATCTTCCAAAGTTATTGGATAATACTGCGGAATTTACTTCGGTAGAGCTGGACGGACTGAATGCGAACGTGATTAAGCGTGCCGATAGTACATTTAACTTCAATTATATTATTGATGCTTTTGCTACCAAGGAAGAAGATACCGAAAGCAAACCTTTTTTGATTGATCTTGATAAAATAAGCCTGCAAAATCTGAATGTTTCATATAAAGATGTAAACAGTAAAAACGATATCGCCTTAAAGCTGACCGATTTAAAAACCATCGTGAAGACTTTTGATCTGGAAACGAATAATTATGCGGTTGATTACATTGATGCCAAAGGATTAAAACTGACCTTTAACCAGGGAATGTTGCAGGAAGTTGCTGAAAACGTGGAAGAAACAGTCGATTCGCTTTCGCAGAGCAATCCTTTGAAAATTGGCATCAACAGTTTGAACCTTCAGGATTTTGACGTGCTGTACGATGATGAAAATTCGGCAACCCGGGCTAAAATTGTTTTTAAAGAATTGAGTTCTAAAATTGGTAAGCTCGATCTTCCAAATTCCGACTTCAACATAAAATCATTAAAATTCAAAGATGCTTTTGTCGATGTATTGTTAACACCTGATTCAAAAGCTTCGCAGGCAGTAAATGCAGAAACGGCTAAAGATTCGGTTGCTCCGGCTTCAGATCCTATAAAAATGTTGTTACAATCGGCAGATTTAGATAACGTAAACGTAGTGTACAACAACGGAAAAGGCGAAAATAAAACCAAGAATTTTAATGCAAACCACCTTAATATTCAGAAACTGAATGGTAAGCTTACAAACGTGCAACTGGTTGGAACCAATGTTTCGGGCGAACTGAAAGACGTTGCCTTTAACGAAAACAGCGGTTTTGTGCTGGAAGAATTATCAACAAAATTCAAATATACCGAAACCGAAACCTTTTTGGAGAATCTAACTCTGAAAACGCCACAGACTTTTTTACAGCGCAGTTTAAAACTGCAATACAATTCTATCGATGATTTATCAAACAATCTGGGAAATGTAGCAATTGAAGCCAATCTGCCTGATAATAAAATTGGTTTTAAAGACATACTGTGGCTGGCGCCAAACTTAAAAAATACTGTTCCGTTCAACAAGTATCCCAATGCGGTACTTAACCTTTCTATAAATGTTAAAGGTATTGTCAACGATCTTTTAGTGCAGGAATTTAAGTTGAGCGGATTGGGTAATTTAAACGTAAATGCTGTCGGAACCATTAAAAATGCGTTGGATACCGATAATTTGTGGATGAACCTTAAAATAAACGATCTTACGGCAAACAAACAGCTGATTACGGCATTAGCTCCAAAAAATAGTATTCCGAACACCATTGAAATTCCACAAAATCTATCGCTTTCAGGTAAATTAAAAGGCAGTTTGAATGATATTTATGCCGATATGGGTATACAAACTTCTTTCGGTAACGCAAAAGTTACAGGTACATTCAATCAAAAAGTTAAAAATGCCGAACGATACGATTTAAATGCATCACTTGCTGCTTTCAATGTGGGCAAATTGCTTAAAAATAAAGAGCTGGGCGTGGTAACTGCCAATGCAAAAGTTAAGGGTACGGGCTTTAATTTCGAAAAAAACAATGCCGAAGTCGAGGCTTTTGTAACGCAGGCCGATTTCAAAGGATATTCTTACCGTGGCATTGCCTTAAAAGGCGGTTTGAACAACGGAAACTATAATGTCACGTTGAATTCCGATGATGAAAATGCAAAGCTGAATTTAGTTGCAAGCGGAGTTTACAATGCCGAAGCTCCTACCGTGAAGACAGAAGGGACAGTTTACAAGGTCGATTTAAACAAATTGGGTTTCTATGCTACGCCAATGGCATTGGCAGGAAGGCTGAATGCCGATTTTTCTTCCTTGAATCCTGATGCATTGAACGGCGAACTGCTTTTGCAGGATTTTGTTTTGTCTGATGGCGAAGAAATTTATCCGATCAGCGAAATCAGTATGAAGGCGGTTAGTAACGACACCATCAACAGTATCGATCTGACTTCACAGATTGTAGATGCATCTATCACCGGAAAATATAAATTAACCGAAATAAGTTCTTCGCTGTTAAGTACTGTGAATCAGTATTATCATTTTCAAAAACAGTCGGCACAACCGGTTGCAATTACTCCGTCACAGTTTTTTGATTTCCGTGGAAAGATCAAAAACGATGACCTGATCCGTAAATTCGTTCCGGAACTTACATTGTTCCAAACCATCAATCTGTATGGAGCTTACAATGCCGATACGCGTAAAATTACCATGTACGGTAGTTTGCCACAATTGGAATACGGTGCCTACAAACTAAATGATATCAAACTTTCGGCAGGTAACGACGAAGAAAGTCTTAATTACGCTTTAACACTGAATCAGCTGGATAGCGAACAGTTCAGATTGGCAAATATTGTACTCGATGGTTTTGTGAAGAACGATGTGATCGATTACAACCTGTTGGTTAAAAACGAAGAAGATGAAGTGCAGTACAAAATTGCCGGAAATGTAGCTTCTACAAACGATCTCATCGATCTTACTTTAAAACAAGACGGTTTGGTATTGAATTACTATCCTTGGACGGTTTCTGCAGATAACAAATTAACCGTGCATCCTACGGGAATTGTAGCGCAAAACCTACAGTTAAGCAACAGCGGAAGTTCAATTTTGGTGAATTCAGAAGGCGATATACCAACCGCACCACTTAATATTAAATTTCAGGATTTTAAAATAGAAACGTTAACCGAGATTGTTCGTAAAGATTCACTTCCTGCCGAAGGAACAATCAATGGCGAAGCACAGATACGCGATTTAATGACCGATTTGCGACTGACCGCCGATTTAAACGTGAAAGATTTAAAGGTTTTTGGTAATGCTATCGGAACTATTGATGCGCAGGTTGCCAACGAATCGGCAAGTTTGTACAATGCCGATGTTAAGCTAAGCGGTTTTGATAACAATCTCGCACTTAAAGGAAGTTACGATACGGCTGCGGGTAGTTTTAATGCCAATGTTGATATTCAGGCACTGCAAATGACCAGCATTCAGGGCTTTTCTATGAACCAGTTGCGCGATGCTAAAGGATTTATATCGGGTAATTTAAAAGTTTCGGGTACAACGACAAATCCGAGTATTTTGGGAGAATTAAAGTTTAACGATGCCGGTTTTGGCGTTACACAGCTTAATACCACCTTTCAGAGTATGAACGATGAAATTGCGTTTACACAGCGCGGTATCGAATTCAATTCCTTTAAAATTAATGATACAGACGGTAATGCACTTACAATTAACGGAAACGTTCTAACCAAAACGTACCGCGATTTCGCTTTCGGACTGAATATCTCGGCGCGCGACTTTAAGGTGGTAAATTCAACCAAAACCGATAATCAGATTCTGTACGGTGTTATGGCAATCAATGCCAATATTGGTGTGAAAGGCGATATGAACCTGCCAAAGATTGATGGTACGATTACCGTAACCGATAAAACCGATTTTACCTTTGTATTGCCACAATCCAGCCCGGCGTTGCAAGAACGTGAAGGAATTATTGAATTCGTAGATCAGGATCAGTTGGCATTAGACGATACATTAAAAGATCCACAAGACGAATTAGATGAAACATTGAAAGGTTTGGATGTTAATTTGAATATCGAATTAAAGAAAGATGCCAAACTTTCGATCATTATCGATAAAACAAATGGAGATTTCATAAAACTTCAGGGTGAAGCACAGTTAACCGGAGGTATCGATCCATCAGGTAAAACAACCCTTGTGGGTAGATACGAGGTGAACGAAGGAGCTTATGAAATGTCGGTAAGTCTTTTAAAACGTCGTTTCGAAATTCAAAAAGGCAGTTCTATTACATGGACAGGCGAACCAACCAAGGCAAATGTAGACCTTACGGCAATTTATAAAACCAAGGCTGCACCGCTTGATTTGGTGCAGCAGCAACTTCAGGGTGACGATCAGGCAAATCTGTTCAAACAACGCGTTCCGTTTAACACCTTTTTAAAGATGTCGGGAGAACTGCTGAAGCCGATTCTTACGTTTGATATTGAGATCGATGGAAACAATCCGGGTATTTCAACAGAGGTTACAACCTTGGTAGAGTCGAAATTAGATCAGTTGCGAACCGAACAATCCGAAATGAACAAGCAGGTTTTTGCATTATTGTTATTGAATCGTTTCATTGGCGAAAATCCGTTTGCAAGCAGTACCGGAATGTCTGCCGAAAGTGTTGCACGTCAAAGTGTAAGCCGCATGTTATCGGAACAATTGAATAATCTTGCTGCTGATTTGGTAGAAGGTGTCGAGTTGAATTTCGATCTGGAATCTTCAGACGATTACAGTACAGGAACCCGAGAAAACAGAACCGATTTAAACGTAGGGGTTTCTAAAACACTATTGAACGATCGTTTAAAAGTAAGTGTGGGCAGTAACTTCGGATTGGAAGGGACCGAGCGTCAGAACGAGGAAATGACCAACATAGCCGGTGATATTCAGGTAGAATACTTGTTGTCTAAAGACGGCAGATACATGTTGAAAGCTTACCGTAAAAACGAGTATCAGGTTGCTTTACAAGGACAGATTATAGAAACAGGCGTTGGTTTTGTAATTACGCTTGATTATACCGAATTTAAAGATTTACTGCGCCGCCGCAAACGTAACAGAGAATTTAGAAAAACACAAAGAACTATACAGAATGAGCAGACTACCACAACAACTAAATAAAGCATTTTTTGCTGCAACAGCACTGTTTTTGGTAGGTTGCAGCAATACAAAATTTGTTCCCAAAGGCGATTATTTGTACACGGGTGCATCAATAAATATCATCAGCGATTCGTTATCTAAATCGCAAAAGAACGAACTTAAAAAAGAGTTGGAAGGATCGCTTACGCCCAAGCCAAATTCAACGCTTTTAGGGCTGCGTCCTAAATTGTATGTGTATAACAGAGTAAGCGAACCTAAAAAAGAAAGCGGATTCAAATATTGGTTAAAGTACAAGGTAGGTGAAAAGCCGGTGCATTTAAGCGATGTGGATATTCCTTTTAATTTGGATCTGATCGAAAATACCGGTGAAAATAGGGGATATTTCAACATTACAGCCAGTTACGATACACTGCCTAAAAACAAAAGGGTAAAAATAAAATACAATGTATCGCCGCGAACGCAGTATCTTATCAATAAGGTTACGTTCCCAACAGACAGTACCGTTCTATCAAAAGAAATCAATAAAACGGTTGCAAAAACATTGTTAAAGGTTAACGAGCCTTTTAATTTAGATGTGATAAAAACTGAACGCGAGCGTATTGATGCTTCGTTAAAAGAAAACGGTTTTTATTATTTTGATCCCGATAATCTGATCATTCAGGTCGACAGTACCGAGGTTAAACACAAGGTAGACCTGAATGTAAAAATCAAAAACAATACACCTGAACTAGCGCGCAAACAGTTTACTATTGATAAGATTTATATTTTTTCTGATTACAACCTGCGCAATACAAGAAACAGAAGGGGACTGGTTCGTGCAGATGTTGATACCATTTTGTGGAAAGAAAACAGTTATATTATTGATCCGAAGGAAAAATTCCGTCCGCAGATTTATGATCGTGCATTGTATTTTAAATCGGGCGATTTGTACAACAGATCCAACCACAACCTTACATTAAGCAGACTTATAAATCTAGGAACATTTAAGTTTGTGAAAAATCAGTTTGTATTGTCCGATTCCTTGGCAAACAAGTTTGATGCTTATTATTATCTTACTCCTCATGAATTCAAATCGCTGCGTTTGGAAACTTTGGGAAAATCTAACTCGGCAAGTTATGTAGGTGGTGAGGTAAACTTTAACTGGCGTCACCGGAACTTTTTAAGGGGAGCCGAAATTTTTGCGGCTACTTTGTATACGGCGATCGATTTTCAATTGGGCGGCAATAAAGATTCCAACAATATTTACCGTGTAGGTAGTAAGTTCAGCTTAACCTGGCCGCGAATCATTGCACCTTTTAAATTTGAATCTTCAAGTGCTTTTGTACCGCGAACAAGGGTAGAGTTGGGGTACGAATTTCAAAACCGAACACAATTGTACACGTTGCACAATTTTAATGCGTCGTTTGGTTATTTATGGAAAGAAAATGCCCTGCGTGAACACGACTTAAAGCTAATAGAGGTTACGTATGTAACGCCGGAAAACGAAACAGCTAAATTTGAAGAAGAAAAAATAAAAAATCCTGCTTTAAAGCGTGTTACAGAAAAACAGTTGATTTTTGGTCCGGTTTATAACTACACTTATACAAATACCATGCTTCCTAAAAAGCATACCTTTTATTACAAGGGGTTGCTGGATCTTTCTGCTAATTTAACGGGATTGATATCGGGCGCAAATGCTAAAACAGATTCAATTAATAATATTACTGATGCTAAAACTATTTTAGGAGTTCCTTACAGTCAATATGTAAAAACAGAGCACGACTTCAGATATTATTTAAAGCTGGATGAAACATCGCAAATCGCAACTCGTTTTATTGGAGGTGTGGCATATCCGTACGGAAATTCGGTTTACATGCCGTTTGTAAAACAATTTTTTGTGGGTGGTAGTAACAGTATACGTGCATTCCGCGCACGTACTTTGGGACCCGGAAGTTATGATCCGCGTACATCCGGTTCTTCTTTTTTCCATGATCAGGCAGGAGATATCAAGTTAGAAGCAAATATAGAGTATCGTAAAAAATTGGTGAGCTTTTTAAACGTAGCAGCTTTTGTTGATGCCGGAAACGTTTGGTTGTTCAATGAAGAAAAAAGTCGCCCCGGAGGTAAAATAAGTGGCGACTTTCTTAAGGAAATTGCAGTTGGTGGTGGTTTGGGATTACGTCTTGATTTCAGTATCCTGATACTTCGTCTTGATTTATCTATTCCATTCCGTATCCCGTATTATCCTGATGGAGATCGCTGGGCTTTCAACGAAATCAATTTTAAAGACAGACAGTGGCGTCGTGATAATTTAATGCTCAACATTGCCATAGGGTATCCTTTTTAATGTAGGATTTTTCGTTAGTTTCTAAAACTTTTATGCTGGTTTCATACATTGGTAATTCAAATGTTAAAATTATTAATCGTGTAAATATGTTATATACTGGCACTTCATTCAAATTAAGTTAAAAATATAGTTGTTAAATAATTATTTTGTAACTTTCCAAAATCCTTATTTAAGACCTAATACGAATTATTGAGCTTTAGAATGAAAAAAATTTTAATAATAGAAGACGATGTTTCTTTTTGTTTAATGATGAAAACGTTTCTTACCAAAAAAGGTTTTGAAGTTTTTAATGCATTTTCATTTAAAGAAGCTACTACAATTTTAAACGATCAGCAGCTTGATCTTGTTTTAACCGACGTTCGTTTGCCCGACAGCGACGGTATCGAAATACTAAAGTATATTAAAGAAGTAAATCCAGCTATTCAGGTAATCCTGATGACGGGTTATACCGATATTAAAACCGCAGTAAACGTAATGAAAATGGGTGCTTTTGACTATGTTTCAAAACCCATTAATTCAGACGAAATTCTGCACACCATTCACAAAGCGCTTACCGAAGGTGTTAAAACGTCTACTGTTGTAAATACTTCTGCTGAAAGTGATAAAAAAGAAACACGACCGTTAAAAAATGCCTATACAGGAAGCCATTTTATTAAGGGAAGAAGTGCAAAATCAAAAGAATTGTACGATTTTATTAATGTGGTGGCACCAACAAACATCTCGGTTCTTATCATTGGCGACAGTGGAACGGGGAAAGAAAATATTGCTTATTCAATTCACAAATTAAGCAAGCGCGAAAACATGCCTTACGTGGCGGTTGATTGCGGTGCGATACCTAAAGATTTGGCGGCAAGTGAGTTTTTTGGTCACGTTAAAGGATCGTTTACTGGTGCTGTTACCGATAAGATTGGTCATTTTGAAGCAGCTAACGGCGGTACTATTTTCTTGGACGAAGTTGGAAATTTAACGTACGATGTCCAAGTTCAGTTATTAAGAGCTTTGCAGGAACGCAAGGTAAAACCGGTGGGAAGCAGTAAAGAAGTCGATGTAGATATCCGAATTATTGCTGCAACCAATGAAGATTTACAAAAAGCGGTTCGTGAAGGCGATTTCCGTGAAGATTTATATCATAGATTAAACGAGTTTTCAATTCAGGCACCTCGATTGAACGAACGCGGAAAAGATGTGTTGGAATTTGCAGAATTCTTTATAGCACAATCAAATTCTGAATTAGAACGTAACGTAGAAGGATTGTCTGATGAGGTAACCGAAGTATTTTTAAGTTACGAATGGCCGGGTAACCTTCGTGAAATGCGCAATATTATTAAACGTGCGGTGCTTTTGAGCAGTTCAAACCTTATCGAGAAAAATGTATTGCCTGCAGAAATGTTTCAAGACAATGTGTTAAAGAATATCGAAGTCAATAATCCAGTGTTTGCGTCGGCAAACGGTAATGAAAATGCAACCTTACTGCGAGAAGATTTAAAACTATATTCGTCTACAAATGAAGAGCAGTTGATCCGTGTGGCGTTGGAAAAAGCAAAATACAACAAAACAAAAGCAGCTCATATATTGGGTATCGATAGAAAAACTTTATACAATAAATTAAAGTTGTACGATATTGAATTGTAAATAGTTATAAGATTAGATAAAAAACGGGCTTATGCCCGTTTTTTATAAAGTAATTGTTTTATTATTTTAAATTTAATCTAATCCTAAATGAGTTTTCTCCTGCAAACTTACGCGTCGTATTAGTGTATCGTTTTCAAAGACGTACTTTACTGTAATACTGTTGGCAGTTTCGTTGATTAAAATAACATTTTTAGCATCGCGAAGTTCAAACAAGGTGCTGTCATTCTTTTGAATTTCATCTTGATCTTCATATTTTATCTGATCAAATAAGAAATTATCTTTAACAACTTGTACGCGAGGCCTGCCTAAAATTCCATAATTTACAATTTGTATACGCATATTGTTGTCAAGATTAAAATGATTAATTCTTCCTTCACCACTAGCAGATAAGAAAATAGCGAAAAATGGAACCGCCATAGGTAGAAAACTTAAAATTAAGCCCATCACAAGTAATCCGAAATAGATTTTTGTAAAAAGTTTCTTCCAGCAAAGAATGATAATAAAAGGAGTAGTAAAAACCCAGATCCAAAACAAAATACGATCTGACCAATAACCAGCGAAACTCATTCTAGCCGAAACGAAAAGGCAAAGATTAAGAATCATTAAAGCAGAAATAATTAAATAAAAGGTAATTAATTTGGTTTCTTTGGTACGAAAATCAATCTTCATAATTTGAAATAAAGATAGGTTTTTGATCAATTTTTATAGCGCTTTTCTGTTTTGTGAAATCATTTAATTGTTGATATTCGTAAAGAATGTTGATGGTATTGTAATCGTAATCTTTAGAATTTTCTTCGTTGTCAACATAATTCAACTTATTAATCCAGGCATTTTTATCTTTATTAAACTCAAAATTCAAGTTGAATTCTTCCTCATCACCATTAAATTCGTTGTATAATGGGGTATAAAATAGTTGTTGTGGAGAAAAATCAAGATGATTTAAATTGTTGATAAGATCTGATAATTCATTAGAATTTTCTTGTAAAGTAGCTTCCAAATCTTCTTTTTCACTGAAAGAATCCTCATCGTAATATAGTTTTCCATTTTTAAACTGATAGTAAAACGGTTTGTATTGATGTTTATCTTCAAAATAAAATCCAATAAAATCGTTATAGTTTTCTGTGTTTGCAAAAGTGTAAATTTCCGGAGTTTTAGTAGTTTTATCACCGTAAGAAAAATAGCTGAAAGAAACAAATTTAGAATTTGCTTTTGTGGTATAAACGTACGGAAACGATATATGGCGGTGACCCGGTTTGAAAATTCTTTTTAGCTCAGGAACAGGTTTTTGAAGTTCGCCAAAATGTAGCAGCGTTTCATCATCATAAAATCCGTTTGAGAGCATTATTTTTACACTGTCGCCAATGTTTTTAATGTGTCTGCCGTAAAGTGTAAATTTTTCTTTGGGACGATCGGGAGTAAACAGTACAAAACCTTTTTCTTTAAGCTCCCATTTACCCGTAATAAGCGTTGCATAACCTATAATCACAAAAGTTTGATCGTGTTTTAAATAATGATTTCCGCCACGTAAAGTGTAAGCTCCTGAAATATCTTGAATGGTTTGTGCTTTGATTTCTTTAGTAAGAATCATTGCTAAAAAAATGATTGCGAATTTTACTTTCATCTTAAAACTAATTAGCTTAATTATTGAATATTGATTTTTACAGGAAATCTTACTGAAGATTTTACAGGAATTCCGTTTTGTGTTGCAGGATTCCATTTTGGTGATTTCTTTAAAACACGGTTCATTTCATCTGCTAAATATTTATCTGAATAAATTTTTTGTTGCTTGTTTTCCAAAGAAGCGGTTCCGTCTGCATCAATAGTTAAATCAAGTTCAAGTTTAATTAAGCCATCGCTTTCGGTTGCAGAAGTGTCAAAATTATCAGTTATAAATTTTCTATAAGCTTCATTTCCACCCGAAAAATTTGCAGAAATAATTTCGGCTTCTATTGCTATTTCCGTAAGCGGAGCTTGATTTTCTACTGCAGTTGCAACTGTTTTTCCTCCAGAAATGGTTCCTAATATTTTTTGATTTTCAATTTGATAAGGATATTTGTCGATTAACTTCCCCGATTTGTCATATACGAAAGTAATTTGTTCTCCGTTAATGATTTTTGTGATTTCCTTTCTTTCTAATACACCGTTTTTAAAAAATTCTTTTACTTCTTCGTTTTCGTCATTTTTGTAAGAACGAGAATGGAGCCGTCCGTTTACAAATTCATCATCGTAAAAAGGAGGTACCTTAAAATTAGCTTTTCTTGTAATTACTTCGTTTTCATCGTAATAAGTGGTTTCAGTTTTTCCCATTACGCTTTTTTTCTTTCCGTTCGGATAAAATTGAGTGTAAGTTTCTGTAATTTCATCATTTATTTGATAGATTTTTCCATCTCTGTCATAACTTTTTGTAATCGATAAACCATACGTTTTATCTGGAGCTACAGATAATTGAGATTCATTTTGTACTTCTCCGGTTTTGTGAAATTCTTTTCCAAATATTTGATTGTCTTTACGATAAGCTTTTAAAAATAATTTATCATCGGCAAACATTGTGTATTCTGTAACCAAAGATTTATTTAATTTATACTCGGTTTTAAAATTGTCGCCTTCTTTGTGCTGACCTTTTTTAAAGTTTTCATAGGTTGTAACTGTCCCCGAAATAAGGTTGTTTTCTATAATAAAATCTGCTTCTTGACTTTTGTTGCGAATTTTGTAAGATCCACTTGCCAAAATAACTTCATTATAAAAATAAGCATTGTATTCTGCTATTTCAACTTTATAGGTAAAAGCTTCTAAATAATCTTTTGGAATAACCAATTGCAAGGTGTCAATATTTTTATGTTGTGAAAACACCAAATTCACGTATAAAAATACGGTGGTTGCTAAAAGTAATTTGTTGTTAAAAATGTTCATCGATTTGTATTGATAAGTTTAGACAAGATTTTTTAATTTGCTTGGCATCATAATTATAAAAACCAATAAAACTAACTGAACAATAATTATTATAAATGCAAAAACTTGAGTTTCAAAAGCCATATTAGATTGTATTCTAGAGTTGTTTCTACTTTGGTAAATTCTATCTTTAAGTATTTGTTTCTCAAAAAAATCAATATCAATTCGTTCATCTATTTTTCGTTTTGAATCCATTGTATACCAATCGGTTTTGTTTGATGCAATATCTAAATAGTCTATATTCTTAAGAATAAGCCAGCTACAAATAATTATAGTAATTATTGATAATAATAGGGCGATTATTTTTTTCATTTTAATAGTTTAACGAAGTTTTTTCTTGAAATTCATGAACAGTTTGTAAAGTATCGTTTTCAAAAAAATATTTTACTGTAATACTTGTGTCGGTTTCTTTGACTAATTGGGCATTTATGGCATCACGCACTTCCAGCCAAGTGCTGTCATTCTTTTCAATTTCATCTTGATCTTCCAGTTTAATTTTATCAAACAAAAAACCGTCTTTTACAATTTGAACTCGTGGTCTGCCCATAACACCATATGCAACAGTTTGTATACGAATATTGTTTTCAAGGTTAAAATGATTTAATCTTCCGCTACCAGTTCCCGAAAGTATTATTCCAAAAAAAAGAATTCCCATAGGTAAAATGCTTAAAATTAAACATAGAATCAAAAAGCCGAAATATAGCTTTGTAACGAGTTTTTTCCAATATAAAATAATTATAAAAGGTGTTACAGCAATCCAAATCCAGAATAAAATGCGATCGCTCCAATATCCTGTAAAACTCATTTTTGCAAAAGCATATAAACAGCTGTTAAGAATTATTAAAGCTGATATAAAAAGATAAATTCTTAAGATTGTTTTTTTATTCATAATTTATGTCTTCCTGTAATTGTTAAAATCAGATCATTTTACATATCTCCACCCGAGCCGGTAATAATAAAAAGAACTGCGTATTGAATGAATATTAAAAACAAAGTCATTATAATTGACCTAAAAGAATATTTGTTATTTTCTTTTTTGAATATTCTGATGATAAAAACAATAATTTGTACAACTAAAAAGAGACAGCATATTAGTGGAGACAAAAAAATAATATTGCCAATAGATGAATTACCTTTTTCACATAAATATCCCAATATATCATTGCGAAGTAAAGCAACACAAAGAACATATTTACATAAAGACTTTTTTTCCAAAAATTATACATAATGCTTAATTTAGGTTTCAATAATTTTCATTTTTATTGTTCGCAATACCTTCCAACGTTTCCTTTTAAATCTTTTATGTATAATCTGCGTTCGCCGTAATAATATTCTATTTTGTAGATTGTACCAATAAGCGAATCTTTTTTATACCAATTAATATAAATGCTGTCGTTTTTTATAGAAGAATAATCTTTTCTAAAATCTAAAACATCACTAAAAGTACCAACATCCCCACAAAATTTCCAAACTGATTTTTCAAGATTATTTTTTTGTTTACAATACTGAAAAAGAAAGGTCATTATAAAAATAAGTGTATATAGTTTCTTCATTTTTAGGCTATTTATAAAATTCATAATCAACCAAAACTTCATCGCCATATTTACCTACGTTATCTCTTTCCTGATAAAATTGGATCGATTTTAAAATGTTGTTTTCAATCTTATAGATAATTCGTTCGGTTTTATATTCGTTGCTACCCTCGGCAATTAACTGGTTATTTTCGTTCAAATAGAATTTATAAATTCGTTCTCCTTTTGGAAACTTATTGGTAATAGTTAAAGGCAGTTGCCAAAAATTGTTGCTGTAACATGTGGTGTAAACGTCATTAGATTCTTTATAAATTATTTCCTCACACGCTTCGTTGTTTTTTGACGTAATTTTATAGATTGTTTTGGGGTTTATATCCTTGTTTTCATAATTTCTTTCATCAATTACAAATCGATCTTTTACAAGAAACAGATTGCCCATAAGCTCATAAGTTTCCATATCGTAACTGTTTTTTATGGTAACGGTATTGTTTTGAAAATAAAAATTTTTGTCTGGTCTGCCTTCATCAGTTATACTTATGGGTAAATTGTTTTCATAATTAACTTTAATATCGTCATTATCATGACCTTTAAAATCGGTTAATTGCCCTAAAGTATTAAAAGTAAAGGTGATTTTTGTGTCTGAACCAGTATTTAATGTAATGCTTTTTACGTTTTTAATATTCAAAAACTGTAAAGGCAACGCATAATCATCTATAATTTCTTTTAATAAAAGCGTATTGATGTTTTTTAGCACATTTTCATTGGCAAATTTTGTTTTCATTTTACGTTCTACCATTAAACTGTCTTGCTTAAAGGCTTGATAATATGACGAAGTTTTTCCATCGCCCCGAATTTTAGATATTTTTTCGGTAGTAAGAACCATTTTTTTATCGTTAAATATCTTGTTAGTAGTCTTTCCGCTCCAATACAAATAGCCTTCATGTCGATCCTGACGATCTAACAAATTAATGGTTTCTTGGGTTGAATTTTGAATTTTTATAAACGTGTTTCTATACACTTGATGATGCATTACATCGTTTTCAGAAAAATTTCTACACAATTCGTCCCATTCGCGTTTTACGAGTTCGCCAAAACCGAAATAACTGTTTTGAAATTCATTTTCTGTAGGTTGTTCATGATAGGTTTTACTTTGACTGTCCGCCATATATTTTACATCATACACAACAATATGCGGTTTGCCGGCTTCTAAAACAACAGTGTCACAATTGGTACAGATGCGTTCGCTATCAAACTTTCTCACTTCGGGCGATTCATACATCATTGGTGGTGGTGCATTGCTAATATCGGGCACATTGTCTAAATAAATTATTTCAGAATCTGCTTTTTCAACTTTTGGCGGTGGCGGTATTTTATGTAGAACTGTTTTTGGTTTTGATTTTTTTACCGGTTTTTTCTGTGCTGAAACAGTTGTTATACAAAATAATACTGTTAACAATAAGCATACTTTTTTCATATTTTAATTTCTTTTTTTCTGCATTTTTTCTTTCTGTTGATAGTATAGCTCTGAACATCTATCTGCGAAACCGAAATAGGTGTTTTCCTCAAAATTTTCCAGATTAATTCCTTTAAATTTCATTTTTGTTTTAATTGTCGGAATTTTCACTAATTCGCCTTCTTCATTATTAGCCAAGTCATCAAAATAATTCCAATTACCAATATAATCGTTGGTCAAAAGATTTACGCTTGATTCTCCACTTCCATTTCCTACTACATTTCCAAACTCATACCGACTCATACCTATTAATTGTATTTTTTTTGTTTTTTTATTGTAACGAAACTGATTTTTGTATCCTGCACGCATCCAATCATTAAAAAAAGCAAATCCATTTTTAGCCTCTACAATTCCTGACATTTCATTTAATATTTCGATTTGCTTACTTTTAATTTTTTTGAAATTTTGTGTTGACAATTGGCAAATAATCCTAAACTCTGTATTGTCTAAATATACCGTATCTTTTTTACCATCAAAGTCGATGTCTTTAATAAGCTTTTGTGCAAAACTGGTTTGAGTTGCAAGAAATATAATCACGAATATTAATGATATTTTTTTCATTATGATTTAATTTAAAATTAATAATCCCCACGATAGCTGAAAACATCAATTGGTAAATGAACTTGGTCTAAATATTCGATTGGTTTGCATTCAAATTTTTTGTTGTCTTGGGTAATAATTTCTACTTTAAAACCTTTGTACGTGTCTTTTCTGCTGTACCATTTTTTTGTAATTTTAATTAATTCATTTTGAAAATCTCGCGGAACTTTCCCCGTTTTACAAACGTCGGAAAATGTAGATTTTTTAAAATCTTCAAAAAATAATTCTGCTTGGATGCAATTTTGTGGAACATCGTTATCTGGAAAACTATATTCTAATATGTAACTATCAAAATTTCGAGTTAAAAAATAATTATCTGCCAAAATAGAAGTTGAACCAATGTTGTAAAGATAATAAGGCAGGATTCTTCTAATCTCATAAGCGTGAACACCACATCCTCTCACTGTTCCACATTCTAAAGGTTTTTGTCGTTTTCTAAAAAGATTTAATCTCAAGTTCAACTTTTTTCGTTCAACCAAAATAGTATCTTTAAGTTTATATTTCTTTTTATTGGGATAAATTATTTTGGTTTTTTTGGTTTGAAAATTTTGATGCTCGGTTTTCCAAAGAATTAATCCGCCATATTCTTTTTCTGGATAATAGGTATGACTAAAGGTTTCCAACAACGTTCCTGTTTCTGGATTGTAATTTGATTCATTCATCAGATAATTTCCAAAACTTACCCTTTTTCGATTTAATATTCCTGATTTAATATTCCTGATTTAAAATGATAGGTGTACAAACTATCGCCCACATAAATATGTCTGTACAGTTTATCATCTTCTGCAATCTCGTTTTTAGCAAAACGAATTCCATTGGGACGTACATAGATAGAATCAGAATAGTAATTTTTTTCAGAAGTATATTTTAATTGAGAAGTTCCGCCATTGTCATATTTTCGGGAAAAATTTTGGTTCTCTTTGCTTTCGTGATAGCTCCACAAACTGTCTTTTGGATTGATGATGTATTTTTCTGAAGAGGAAGAAATTATTTTGCCGTTCTTTTTGGATTTTGAGACCATTTCAAACCATTCAATTTTTGGTTTTTCGGGATAAGGATAACTAATGGTTCGCGTTTGTTGCAACGTGTCTTCGTTTCTTTTCAACTGAAAATAATTTACTTTTTTATTATTTCCAAGATAATTGAAAGTGTAGCAAGTTTCAGGAAAATTGGCATTAACCAAACGGTTTTCTCTATCAAAAACATAAGTTACGGTATCTTTTTCGCCATTTGCAGTGAGTTTGTATGTGGCAGAATTGTAATCAATTTGTTTGATGATTTTTCCGTTGTTATGCAGTTTTATGGTTTTGATGTTGTACGCTTGATACGTTTCAATTTTTCCCGAAAGTATTTTTACCCAATCATCTGCATTGAGTTTTTTTTGAGCCCAAACAAAATTTTGAGTACAGAAAAATAGGATTAATAATGATATTTTTTTCATCGTTTGTGTTTTATTATTTGAAAATCTTATTCAGAACTTTTAAACCATAATTGTTTTTCTTTTGATTCAATTTCAGCATAATTACTCATAAGCCAAGCTTTGTAATGAATATCGTACCGAATAACTTTAACTTCTGCAGATTCATTTTCTTTATAGAAGAAATAAATTCCATTAAAACCAGTTCTGTGTGTAACAAAATAATCCAAAACTTTTACATTGTATTTTTGATGTTTTCCGAATTTGTTCAGGACTTTGTTAATGTGTTCATCGGCATTTTCCAGTAATAATGTATCAACTTCACGATACATATAATCATTTGAAAATATTAACGTGTCTTCTTTGTGCTGGTTATCCGATTTGAAAATGTTTTTTTCCTGAAGGCTGTATTCAGTTTTTTTATCATATAGATAATAAGGTTCTTCCAAATGTTTCTTTAAAAAATTATATTCTTTGAGTTCACTTTTATATCTTTTTCTATCATATAAAGAAGTGTTTTCTTTAGTCTTTTCTCTTTCTTCCCATAAATCCAAATGATATTTAAGTTGGTCTAAAAGCACAGTATTTGCAGGGTTGAACGTAGTAATTTGCTTTGTTTTTAGTTTAAATTTTTTCTCTAATTTTTTTTTCTCATCATTATAAAATTCATCTGCAAAAATAAAATTGGTAACTTTATTTGTTTGATGATTCCATTTGAAAAGTCCCCGCACTTTACCACCAAATCCTTGACCTGCATCTACTGTGAAATAAAGATTATCACTAATAAATTTCATTTTTCCACTACCATAAATGCCTCCACCATTAGCCATGCTTAAGGTAAAAAAATTGGCAACAAAAACCGTATCGACTTCAGTACTTTTGTCTTCCTTTATTTTCTTCTTTGTCAATTCTACAAAACCTGTTCGATAAGAAAGTTTATATAGCATTCCATTTTTTTGAATACTGTCCATAACGCCACTCATATCAGGATGTTTCCAAATAGTATTATCCACAACTAAAGGTTTATATAACACGTTATTAGCATCAATTTTTATTAAGCTGTCTTGTACTACTTGCGCAAAAATATTTTGGAAGCAAAAAAGTAGGATTAATAATGCTATTTTTTTCATTGGTTATTTAATTCAAATTCAACATAAACAATTAATTTTCCGTTGGTCGATTTTAGTTTTATTTCTTTGTTTTTTCTACCTTCAAAACCTTTGCCTATTTTTAAATTTTCTTGTAAAACAAAAGGTTCAAAAATAGCAAATACACTGTCTTTTTTCTTTAAAACCAATTGCAATTTATCGTTAATAATATCTTTTGGAAAAGGCAATTCAGAATAATAATTATTTCCTGTAGATGTTAAAGGTTTATTTGTGTAGGGATTAAAACTACGCTCGAACTCGGCATAAACCAAGGTGTCTTTTTGATTGATGAACTGTAATTTATACTCATCATTAGCCGTTTCCAGATGATAATCTCCGGCTCCGTTGGGTGAAAGCATGTCGTTTTTGGCTCGTTCTTCATGCCATAAATCCAAAGATTTTTCTTCAAGAGAATCAATAAAAGTTTGACTATAATAATCGTTTTTTAATATTCTGATATTGGTGATTTTTGCAGAAGTTAGGTCATCTCCTTTTTTGTACGCATTCCATTCGTCCCAGATTACAGGCCATATTTGAACGGCAATGAATGTAATTCCAAGAAGTGCAAAAAACGCATTTCCCGAAATAAGAAAAGTTTTTAGTAATTTTTGTGTTAATTTATCCATGGCTACTATTCAAAATTTAAAACCATATACACCATCATTTTTCCGTCGGTTGAGTTTTGTTTTACTTCTACTTGTTTACCAAAAGAACTGTTTTTTATTTCATTAGGAAGATAATCTGTAAAACTAAAAGCGGGAAAACGCGATAATTCTTTGCCGTTTTTTACATAAGCCAAATAAAACTGACCATTGCTTTTCTCTTGCGGAATTTTCGGGGTTTCGTCTATCCCGAATTTTGATACAAACGGAGCTTTTAAAATACTTTCAGAATTTTGTGAAGACGCATAGCTGATTTTATCATCAACAGCATTCACAGAAAACCAGTATTGATGCGAAACGTCAAGGCTGTTTTCTACGAAATGTTCGTTTTTATAGATTCTTATTTCCGAAATGCTGTATGAAACTGATGTGTTTTCAAATTGCGGAGAATCATTATTCTTTAGCGCAGGAATTACTTCTTTTGTAATTAACATGTACCCAAATCCGCAAAAAAACAGAATGGAAAATATAAGAAAAATCTGAATTAATCTTGTATTAAATTTTGATAGTTGCATAGTTTAGTTGTTTTCTAATTCCCAATCTTTAAAAACTTCAATTAAGTGCTTCATAATTCTTCTTTTATCATACTCATCAAATTTATCTGAAGTCAGTGAACTGTAAAGAAGATAATCTGTAGAATCGTACTCTAATTCATCATTAATAATACTTTGAAAAGCGTTGGTAAAGTCATAATAATCATTCCATTGGGGTTTATCTATTTTCAGAATATCTTCCATTTTTTGCAGATAATAGGTTTTTACTTCATTAAAATATTTACTACGAAGCATTGGCAAAAGTTCTTCTTTTCCGTTTTGAAACTCTTGTAAAGCCTTTACATATTGACTTTCGGAGTAAATGATACTGTCTTTTATCAATTGTTTTTCTTTGTAATAATCAACAAAATCGTTATCGGGCATCAATCCATTTTCTATAAACCAATCTAAAGTTTTTGTGTAGCGTTCGTTTTCGTTTTTAATTTTTTCGATGGATGACAGAGATTTAATTTGCTGTTCCATTTTTTGCAATTGTTCCCATTCTAAACTTTGAAAATGCAACACGATTTTATATTCGCTTTTTTCTTTTTTAATAAAGAATAAATCAGAATACACTTTTCCATGTTCAAGCACTTTTCCTGCACATAAGCCGCCATCTGTAATTAAATAAGAATAAAAATCTTCGCCATCGACCAATTTCCAAAGTGATAATTTTTTTGTTACAGAACCTAAATTGTTTTTATAAATCCAAGAATTTCCCTTTTTGATTTTATCGAAATGAATGAAAACCTTTGAAGTATAATCGTTAATGCGAACGGTATCCATCCGATAATCGTTGATTGAAACAATCAGGTCACTCTTTAAAATGGCTTTGCGTAGGTTTGTATTTTGTGCATTTCCTAAAAACGGTAGAAGTATTAAGGAAAAAAGTAATGTTTTTATTTTCATTTGTTTATGTTTTTAAATTCAAAATAGTTATTCATCAAAAGTTCTGGCGTCGTAGCTTTTTATTTTAAAAGTTCCGTTTTTGTATTTGGCTTTTCTAGTGATCGTTTTTCCATTAATTTGACTTAAAAAGCTATACGAGATTATTTTTCTCTTTGTATCAAACCGTATTTCTAAAGGCTTTAGGTATTCCATTCCGCCTTCAATTGTGTAAAGCCCTGTTTCAGGGTCTTTTTCTCCAGTTCGGCTGTTGTCTACATTAGTCCAAGAACAAACCGATAGCGCTTTTCTGGCAGTCAACTTTGCTTTGCTTTGATAAATATAAACCTCGCAACAAGTAAATGACATTTCGTCCATACGTTTTATCAATAGAAATTCATCGTTGTCTAATGGATGAATTTGATCATAATAATCAAAGGTTTTCAACTCTTTCAGGATTACTTTTTTATCTTTCAGAATATAATTCCAGCGATCGAATCCGTTTCTTAAAGTAAAAAGTTCGTAATCTCCGGATTCTTTAAAGGTAAAATCGGTGTAAAGACTGTCTAATCCATTTTCAAAATTTTTAAAAGATCTAATCTCATCATTCTCAAGCGTATAAATTAATTGAGTATCGAATTTTTGAACAGCACTATTTAACTCACTTTCATCTTCGCTTGTTTCTACTGAATTTAGTTCTAGAAAAGATTCAATAAGAAGTTCTTCTTGAGTTTTTTGTGCCAGTACTTGTAGCGAGAAAAACAATAAACAAGTAAGGAATATAACTTTTTTCATACTATAAAATCAATCATTAATAATATTTCTTTTTCCATAACTGCCACCACTTTCTCTTAATTTTAATAATATATTCGCCCACAATAGGACTTTCTTTTTTAATGATAAGATTGCTTATTGGTAAATCTTTTCTATAAACAATAGCTCGTGTATCGCTTTCCCAACCGGTTGCTTTAAGCACAAGAACAATTTCATTCGCTGTAAAATCATCGGGTACGTTTAACGTAAAATTTCCTAAAGTATCTGTTACAGCACTAATAATGGTGCCTTCTATAAAAACATATTCATAGTCTAAGGTTTCGTCTGTATTTTCATTTATAATACTACCCGAAATAGTTTTCTTTAAGCTATCTGTTGCAGCTTTATCGGGAAATTTTTGAATAGAATAAAAGTTGCTGTTTACAACTATTTGATCTTGTTTTGTTAGATTTTGTTCAGATGCGAAAGTGCCCTTGACAGATCCAACAACTAACAACGTTGTAATTGTTTTGCTTAAGTGGAAGTTTTTTCTTTCTGATTGATTATTTAACAATCGGTTTGTTTGTAAAGTGGACATTTTAGCACAAATATCTCTTGAAGGGTTTTCTATGATCTTAATGATTTCCGCATCAGAAAGTACAGAGAAATCAACTACGTTTTTGGAACATAAATCACAGAATTTCCCACTTGCGGATTGTTGCATGTTAGCCCACACAATTTTTTCACAAGGATTTTCGATCGATACAATATAATCTCTTTTCATGTTTAAAACAATTTTAATAAATACCATTAAAACAAACATCTAAAATACAAGATGTTATTGAAAAGATTTGTAGTACTTGTTTTACAGCTGTGTAGAATTTTTAGCTGTGTTGAATTAATATTTTATCTTAAAAAATCCCTCTTCATGAAAACTGTAATAGGTTGCATCTGTGATGGTTTTTGTAGTATCTAAACCTGTCAATTTGCTGAAAGCGGGTAATATAATTTGTGAGGATTGTAATACAAAACATGGCAATTTTTTTCGACTGTTTTTTAACAAAGGAATTTGTATTCCAGGATGGATATGTCCTGAAATGGTTGGTAAGTTATCGTTCAAACTTGGTTCATGCACAAACTGAATTGTATCAATTACTAAATTTTCTGTTACCGAAGCAATTCCTAAATCTTTGATTAATTTTTCTGAAATACGGTCGTGGTTTCCTTTTATCAAATGAAAATCTGTAGAAGAAAAAGTAGAGGTTATTCTTTTTAAATCAATCACTTCTTTGTTGTTGGCAGCATGTATTAAATCGCCTACAATAATGATTTGTTTAGGTTGATAATGTTGAATTAAAAATTGCAAACGCTCTAAATCGCTATAATGCAGATAAGAGGGGATTGCCATGCCGTGTTTTCTAAAATGCGCACTTTTACCCGAATGCAGATCCGAAAAAATCAAGGCGTTTTGTGCCTGCCAATAAATACTTCGCTGGTTGTTCAACAGCAAATCGTTACCGGCAAAAAAAACTGGTTGTTCAATCAGATTCATTTTTTACGTTTCTTTAAATTTCGTTCAATCATTCGATTAATGCGCGTTGTAAGGTCTTCACTAGAAAGCGATTGCCTTAAACTATCTACTTTTATCGGGAAGCTCAACGGCGTGTATCGGTCTGTAAATTTAAGGACAATTTTGTTTGATGCAATGCGTTTGAAGGCATCAACCAAACGGACTTCCTGCAGTTGTTGATTAAAAACTTCGTTATAAGCCTGACGAACCAAAAGATGCGATGGTTCAAATTCTTCCAAAACTTTAAAAATGATGCTCGATGATGCCTGAAGCGATTTATTGTTTCGCTGTTTACCCGGAAATGTCTGTATTACCATGCCCGCAATAACCGCAATATCTCGGAATTTATGCAAAGCCATTTCGGCAGCATTGATACTTGCAACCACATCGTCCATTAAATGATCTAACTGAAATAATTCGGTAAGAAATTCCAGATCGACAGGTATTGGCTGATCAGAAAACAATTCAAAACCATAATCGTTCATTGCGATCGAAAAACTAATCGGAAATCGCTTACTGATTCTGTACGCAATAACGGTCGCCATAACTTCGTGCACCAAACGCCCTTCTAACGGATACATAAACAAATGATAACCTTCGCGCGTGTGAAACTGTTCAACCAAAAGTTCGTTGTGTAACGGCAGTGCAGAATGAGTTTGTTGATAATTTAATAGCGGATTTAAAAACTGAATTTCTTTACTTTTTGATTGATTCGTTGCAGCTTCTGATAATTTTTGACGTAAAAACAGGCTTAAATCGGCACTTAAAGGCAATCTGCCGCCTAACCAACTTGGGGTAATTGCCTTGCCCGAACTGTTGCGAACGTAAACGGTTAATTCTTTCATACGTACGTATTCCAAAACTCTTCCTGCCAAAATAAATTTATCGCCCACTTTAAGTTTTGTCAAAAAATATTCTTCAACCATGCCAATGTATCCGCCCGAAGTATATTTTACCCGCAACATGGCATCGCTAACAATTACGCCGATATTTAAACGATGAAGCATGCCAATCCGTCGTTTTTTAACTTCGTAAACTCCGTCATCATTCACATCAACCCGATGAAATTCTTCATAATTTTCGCCTAGTTTTCCGCCTTTGGAAATAAATGCTAAACACCAGTTCCAATCTTCTTCCTGCAAATACTTGAAAGCATGTGTTTGCTGAATGATCGGAAAAAGTTCGTTCGATTTAAAACCTCCGCCCAACGCAATGGTAACCATAAACTGAACAAGCACATCATAAGTAAGCACCATGGGATCTCGTTTTTCTACGACTTTATTTTTATAGGCATCTTTAAGTGCGGCAACTTCCAACAATTCCAAAGTATGTGTGGGAACAAAATAAATTTTCGATGTTTCGTAAGGCGAATGCCCACTTCTGCCGGCGCGTTGTAAAAAACGGGCAATTCCTTTGCTTGAACCAATTTGTACCACGGTATCAACGGGTTTAAAATCGACACCCAAATCTAAAGACGAAGTACAAACAACCGCTTTTAACTGACCGCTGCTCAACGCGTTTTCAATCCATTGTCGTAACGCATGATCTATAGAACCGTGATGCAGTGCCAACTGACCCGCCAAATCGGGATCGGCATTTAAAAGCAACTGATACCATAGTTCACTCTGACTTCGTGTATTTGTAAAAACCAAAGTAGATCGGCTCGATGAAATAATTTCGGCAACTTTATCTGCCAACGTTCCACCCAAATGACCAGCCCACGGCAATACATCAACTTTATCGGGATAAACCGGAATAATTTCGATCTGCTTTTTTTCTTTCGATACAATTTTGATTTTTTTCGATACGTTAGGAAGCAAAACTTCCATTGCCTCATCAATATTGCCAATTGTAGCTGTAATTCCCCAAATTTTAAGGTTTGATACGTTATTTTTAAGATATCCTAAAGCCAGTTCAACCAATACACCGCGCTTGTTTCCCATTAATTCGTGCCACTCGTCAACAGCGATACATTGCAGATTTTTAAAGAATTTATCGCAACTTTTTTGTGCCAGCAACAAATGCAGACTTTCGGGCGTTACAATAAGCACATCGGGCATTTGCTTGGTTTGCCTTGCTTTTTGTTTGGGATCGGTATCGCCGTTACGAACTTCAACAACCCAGTCAATTCCTATGCTGTCAACGGCTTCCTGCATGGCGCGCGCCAGATCTTTTGCAAGCGATCGGATAGGGGTAACCCACAAAAGTTTTAAACCCGACTGCATTTTTTGGTACTGATTGATGTAATTGATGACCACCCCAAGAAAAACCGAAAATGTTTTGCCAAAACCCGTTGGTGCAACCACCATGCCGCTGTAACCTTTGTGATAGTAATTCCAGGTTCGCTCTTGAAATTCAAAAGGAACTTTTTGGTCGGCGGTCATCCAATTATTTATGATCTGATAACCTTCGGATGTTTTTAAATTCTTCATAATCAGGTAATCAGTTTTTTAACTTCGTCAATCGTGTCAATGTCGGCAACGGTTTTGTCTTTACGCCAACGCAAAATTCTTGGGAAACGCAATGCAACGCCAGATTTATGTCGACTACTGTAACCAATTCCTTCAAAAGCAATTTCGAAAACCAATTCGGGTTTTACCGTTCGTACTGGTCCAAATTTCTCTATTGCGTTTTTGTTTACGAATTTGCTGACTTCTTGAATTTCTTTATCTGTTAAGCCCGAATAAGCCTTGGCAATGCTAACCAGCGCGTCACCACTTTTAACGGCAAACGTATAATCGGTATAATAACCGCTACGGCGACCACTGCCTTTTTGAGCGTAAATAAGCACAGCATCAATGGTTAAAGGATCGGTTTTCCATTTCCACCAGTCGCCCCGTTTTCTTCCGGTATGGTAAGGCGAAGTAACGTTTTTCAACATTAAACCTTCGCTGTTTATTAAACGTGCATTGCTGCGAATTTCGGGTAGTTTTATCCAATCGATTTCTTTGATAACGGGCGATAAATGCAACGATTGATTTGTATCAATATTAAATTGATCTTCTAAAATTGATCTTCGATACGAAAGTGGTTTTGTTCGAATATCTTCACTTTTCCATTCTAAAACATCATAAATATAAAGCGATACCGGAAGTTCTTCGAGCATTTTTTTAGGCAGATTTTTTCTGTTTAACCGTTTTTGAAGTTCGCTGAAATTATACACTTCATTATTTTTAACAACGAGTAATTCACCATCGATCACAAAATCATCAGGAAAATCAATCAACGCTTTTTCGATTTCGGGAAATTGAGCCGTAATTAATTCTTCACCACGCGACCAAATAAAAAATTCGCCTTCACGCTTGATAACTTGCGCACGAATTCCGTCCCATTTATATTCGATCTGCCAATCATCGATCGATCCTAAATCAATCAAATCTTTATCTAATGCATACGCCAAGCAAAAAGGGTAGGGCTTGCTTTTATTGATTTCGGTATAATTTCCTTTTATCAAACCTTCAAAATCGACTTCTTTTCGATCCCAATCGCCCATAATACTGTGGGTTACGGTAGCTGCTTCCAAATCAAAGTGTTTTGCAAAAGCATTAATAACCGTTTTTGCCGACACACCCAAACGAAAACTTCCGCCCAACAACTTGTTGAAAATAAAACGTTCGGTTGTGTTTAGGGCTTTCCAACTGTTAACAACATAAGTTCTTTTTTCTTCTTCGGATTTATCTTTTAAGGCAAGAATTTCGTTCATCCATTCAGAAAGTGATTTTTCAGAAGGATGTTCGTTATCGGGCAATAACAACGCAATGGTTTCGCCTAAATCGCCAACAGCCGCGTAACTTTCTGCAAACAACCATTCGGGTAGACGCGTTTCCTCTAAAACCCACTGTTTTAAAAGCTTGGTGGTCACGCTTCGTTTTGGGCGTTTGCCTGTGAAAAGCGATAGAAACCACAATTTATCTTCGTTGCTTGCCGTATTAATAAACAGTTCAATTGCCGCGATTTTTTGCAGATTTTTATTGGTGCTGTCTAACGAATTGATCAGTTGTGAAAATGCTTTCATAGGCTTTCGGGTGTAGATTCGTCTTCTTCGTCATTTCCAAAAGCAGTATGCAGTTCAACGCCTTCAATTCCGTTTTCGTTCAAATATTTGGCAAATACGGCAGTTTGTCCGTGGGTAACATACACTTTTTCTGCATTTGTTTCTTTAACGGCTTTTAAAAGGTCGTCCCAATCTGCATGATCGCTTACTGCAAAACCAGCATCGGCACTGCGCCACCTTCTTGCACCGCGAACCTGCATCCATCCAGAACAAATTGCGTAAACCATATTCGGAATTTTCTTTAAAACATTGGTGTCCACAAGCGATGGCGGAACAATGACAATACCTTTATTTACATGTTGAACAGATTCTCTGAAATCGAGCGATTCATAATGTGGCAGTTGAATTCCTGCGTTTTCATACGCCTGATTCAATTTGGTTATGGAATAATGTGTGTAAATAGGAGCGATGCTACTAACAGCATTCAAAATACGTTGTGCCTTGCCTAAAGAATATCCTACAAAAACAGATGTCTTACCAATTTCCTGATTGTGAAGCACCCAGTTTTGCATGGATTCATTCAATTTTTCAGTTGATGCCCATTTGTAAATTGGCAATCCAAAAGTACTTTCGGTAACAAATTCGTGGCATTTAACAGGTTCAAAAACAGTCGAAAGTCCGTCGTTTTGTAATTTATAATCGCCTGAGACAACTACAACTTTTCCTTTGTATTCCATTCGTATCTGTGCCGAGCCAATAATATGACCCGCCGGGTGAAACGACACTTTTACACCATTTATGTTGATGGGTTCGTTGTAGCCAATGCCCTGAACTTGAATATCTGCACCAATGCGAATGTGAAGAATGGGAACTGTGAGGTGATGACACAAGTATTTTTTCATTCCCCAACGCGCATGATCGGCATGACCGTGCGTTATCAACGCATAGTCTACGGGTTTCCAAGGATCGATATAAAACTTACCCGGAATGCAGTAAATACCTTTGTCTGTAAAATTTAATATTTGCATTTTGTGGTTTGCTTACTATCAAATTAAAACTAAAAAAATGGTGTTCTGAATGTTTTTATAAGGGAAGAAAAGATGCGGTTATCTGTAAATAGAAAAATCCGCATCTTGGTAATGTAATAATTTTAATTTTTATTTCTCATTTTAGAAAAAATCCAAAGGACTAATCCAATTCCAAGAAATATCAAAATAAAAGCCCACCACATACCGGCTTTAAAAATAGTTTCTACTGCACTACAACTTGTTAATAGTAATGAAGTTAGAATGGTACAGCTGAATAAAAAATACTTTTTCATAGTCTTAATTTTTTATAATCTGTATTAAAGTTAACGAAAAAAACTGAAAAAGCAGTATGATTGCTAACATTTTCATGCTACTGATTTTTATATTTAAAGTAATAGATCAGCAGAATTGTATTTACTAAAACTGAAAATCCGTTGGAGAGAATAATGGGCAATTCATTTTTCATAATTCCGTAAACTACCCATAGCGAAACACCGATTAGTAAAACGGCGATCATTCCCCACGAAAGGTTTTCTACATCTTTTTCTTTTAACACCTTAATTAGTTGCGGTATCATGGATACAGATGTTAGTATACCGGCAATTGTTCCTATAACTGTTTCCATTTATTAAAAAGAATTTTACTTTCTTAAATATAGCAATAATTATCGGATTTGATCTTAAAAGAAATCAGGGCATTTATAAAGAGGTTGTTATTTAATTTCGGCTCTAATCCTGCTTAAACTTACTTGAGTAATGCCTAAATACGATGCAATATAACCCAACTGTACACGTCGAATTAAATCGGGATTTTCTGTCAAAAGTGTTTTGTAGTGTTCTGATGCTGTTTTAAATTGTCGGGATATTAATCGTTCTTCGGTTTTAAGTAATTCCTGTTCTGCAAATTTTCTGCCCCAATTGGCAATATGAATGTCTTTTTCGTAAAGCAAATTTAGATCGACTGTATTAAGCTGATACAGATCTCCATCTTCTAAAAGTTCAATGGTTTCATACCCTTTTTCATGGGCAACATAACTTTTCATAGATAAAATAGTTTCGCCTTCACGACCAATCCAAAAAGTAATATCGTTATCAGGAGTACGTGCAAAAGCTCTTACAATTCCTTTTTTTATAAAGTAAATGTTTTTTTCAACCGTTTTGGTATCAAGCAAAATACGACCTTTGGTGTACGAAACTTCGGTAATGTAACTTTTCAATACTTTTAAAGAATCTTCCGGAAGCGAATGTATCTTGTTTAAAATTAGATCAATATCCATTGATTAAAATCTGTGTTTTATGTTTTATAAATATATGGTTTTTGAATTATACAATGAATCTTTTCTTACCTCAACTCTAAAAAACCTCTTTCGCTACCCTTTTAACAGTATCCGATTTTCCCATAGAATAATAATGTACAATAGGAATTCCCGCTGCAATAATCTCTTTACTTTGCTGAATGCACCATTCAATCCCAATTTGTTTTACAGCATCGTTATCTTTTGCTTTTAAAATTTCAATAACCAAAGCATCAGGTAAATCCACTTTAAAACGATGCGGAATCATATTTAACTGACCTTTACTTGTTAACGGTTTCAAACCGGGAATAATCGGAACCTCAATACCTGCTTTTCTGCATTTATCCACAAAATCAAAAAACTTGGCATTATCAAAAAACATCTGCGTAACAATATAATCGGCACCTTTATCAATTTTTTGTTTTAAAAACTGTAGATCACTGTCAAAATTCGGAGCTTCCATGTGTTTTTCCGGATACGCACCAACACCAATGCAAAAATTGGTTGTGTGCGAATTTTCTAATTCATCATCTAAATAAATACCATTGTTCAGTTCCGAAATCTGCGTAACCAGTTCCGATGCATATCTGTGCCCGTTTTTTTCAGCCTTAAAATAAATTTCACTTTTAACCGCATCGCCACGCAAAGCAACTACATTATCAATTCCTAAAAAATCCAAATCAATCAAAAAATTCTCGGTATCTTCTTTCGTAAAACCGCCACACAAAATATGCGGTACGGCATCAACTTTATATTTGTTCTGAATGGCAGCACAAATTCCAACCGTTCCCGGACGTTTTTTTACGATTTTTTTCTCCAACAAACCGTTCCCAGCATCTTTGTACGTGTATTCTTCGCGATGATAAGTAACATCAATAAACGGCGGATTAAACTCCATTAACGGATCAATCGTGTCAAAAATACATTGAATATTTTGCCCTTTCAAAGGCGGTAAAATTTCAAACGAAAACAATGCTTTTCCGTCGGCATTCTGTATATGTTCGGTAACTTTCATTTTATAATTATTTGGGCGTTACCCTTTCGGGTCGGGCTTTTTGCTACAAGCTTTTGTTCATTCTTCACAAAAGGCTTTTCACTTCAATCCCTAACGCAAATGGTTATTAGTGCTTAAATTTGTTATTCATTTATATTTGGTCCGAGCCATTTGGCAGCTTCCTCAAAACTGATATTTCGTCTGCGGGCATAATCTTCCACCTGATCGTTTTTAATTTTTCCCACGCCAAAATATTTCGCTTCTTTATTACCAAAATAATATCCCGAAACAGACGATGCCGGCCACATTGCTAAACTTTCGGTTAATGTTACGCCAATTTCATCGGCAACATTTAAAACATCCCAAATGGTGTTTTTCTCCAAATGATCGGGACACGCCGGATAACCCGGCGCCGGACGAATACCTTCATACGATTCTTTAATTAAATCGTCATTGGTTAATTGTTCCGAAACCGAATATCCCCAAATTTCCTTACGGACTTTCTCATGGAGATATTCCGCAAAAGCCTCTGCCAAACGATCGCCCAATGCTTTAACCATGATAGAATTATAATCGTCTTGAGCGTTTTCATAATCTTTGGCTTTTTCTTCAACGCCAAAACCGGTACTTACACAGAACAAACCAACATAATCGTTTATCCCTGATGATTTTGGTGCAATAAAATCTGCCAAGGCAATATTTGGTACACTGCCTGATTTATGCGCCTGCTGACGAAGAGTTAGCAAAGTTGCGATGGTTTTATCATTTTCATCGACCAATTCAACATCATCATCGTTTACTTGATTGGCTTTGTAAATTCCGATGATTCCTTTAGCTTCAAACCATTTTTCTGAAACAATCTTTGTCAACATTTCCTGTGCTTCTGCAAACAAAATAGTTGATTGTTCGCCTACAATATCGTCGTTAAAAATATCAGGATATTTACCAAACAACTGCCAAGATCTAAAAAACGGAGTCCAATCTATATATGAAACCAATTCCGATAATTCTACACTGACTTGCTTTTTACCAAGAAAATTAGGTTTGGTAATATGTTGCGAATCCCAATCTATTTTGTATTTATTCTTACGGGCATCGGCAATCGACAAATATTTTTTATCTCGCGCACGATGTAAAAAATCATAACGTAATTTTTCATATTCGGCACGAATGTCTTCTTTATAAATTTTGTTTTTATCGGGCTGTAATAAATTGTTAATCACTGTTACAGCGCGCGATGCATCATTTACATGAACAACAGTCTGCGTATACTCAGGCGCAATTTTTACGGCAGTGTGAGCTCGAGATGTTGTGGCACCACCAATCATTACCGGAATTTTAACGCCAATTTTTTCTAATTCTTTAGCCAAATAAACCATTTCATCTAATGACGGAGTGATTAATCCGCTTAAACCAATTACATCGACCTGTTCTCTAATGGCGGTTTCAATAATTTTTTCGGGCGGAACCATTACACCTAAATCTATAATTTCGAAATTGTTACAAGCCAAAACCACCGCAACAATATTTTTACCAATATCGTGTACATCGCCACGAACAGTCGCCATTAAAACTTTACCAGCCGATGAATTATTTGTTACTCCGTTTTTCAGTTTTTCCTCTTCGATAAAAGGCAGCAGATAAGCCACCGCTTTTTTCATTACACGAGCCGATTTTACAACCTGCGGCAAAAACATTTTTCCCGATCCGAACAAATCGCCTACAATGTTCATTCCGTTCATTAAATGTTGTTCAATCACCTGAATAGGTCGATCAACAGTTTGTCTAGCTTCTTCTACATCGGTAGTAATAAATTCTTCAACGCCTTTAACCAAAGCATGTGTAATACGTTCTTGTAAAGCGTGCGATCGCCATTCTAAAACCTTTTCCTCTTTAAATTTGGTTTCGCCTTTTAAATGTTCGGCAAAATCAAGTAATCGTTCAGTCGCATCACTTTTTCGATTTAAAAGCACATCTTCAACAAAAACCAACAAATCCGGGTTTACTTCATCGTAGATTTCCAATAATTCCGGATTTACAATTCCCATATTCATACCATGTTGAACCGCGTGATACAAAAATGCTGCATGCATTGCTTCACGTACACGATCATTTCCTCTAAAAGAAAACGAAACATTACTTACACCGCCCGAAACATTTGCATACGGCAGGTTTTCACGAATCCATTTTGTTGCCCGAAAGAAATCCAATGCGTTGTTGTTGTGCTCTTCCATTCCTGTAGCGACGGGAAATATATTCGGATCAAAAATAATGTCTTGCGGAGGAAAACCAACTTGATGAACCAGAATGTCATACGATCTTTTACATATATCGATTCGCCTTTGATAGGTATCTGCCTGACCAGCTTCATCAAACGCCATTACCACAACTGCGGCTCCGTAACGTTTAACTAAATTTGCGTGGTGAATAAAAAGCTCTTCGCCTTCTTTTAAACTGATGGAATTTACGATACCTTTACCTTGAATGGTTTGCAAGCCAGCTTCAATGATTTCCCATTTTGAACTGTCGATCATTATTGGAACTCGGGCAATATCAGGTTCTGAAGCAATTAAGTTTAAAAAATTAACCATTGCTTCTTTGCCGTCTAACATGCCTTCATCCATGTTGATGTCGATGATCTGTGCACCGTTTTCAACTTGTACTCGGGCAATATCTAAAGCTTCGTCAAACTTTTCTTCTTTAATCAATCGAAGGAATTTTCGTGAACCGGTTACGTTGGTACGTTCACCGATATTAATAAAATTCGATTCTTTTGTAACAAAAAGCGGTTCTAAACCAGAAAGCGTTAAAATCGGTTGAGGTTTTACTTCATCGATTTTAACATTATTTTTTAGAGCGTTGTACTGCGTAACGGCATCGGCAATTAAACGAATGTGATCAGGATTTGTTCCACAACAACCACCAATAATCTGTACCAGATCTTCCTTTAAAAAATCGGCGATTAAATGTTGCATTTCTTCGGGTGACTGATCGTATTCGCCAAAAGCATTCGGCAAACCGGCATTTGGATGCGCCGAAATATTTACCGATGTATGTTGTGCCAACTGCTTTAAATAAGGTTTTAACTGTTCGGCTCCCAAAGCACAATTGAAACCGATACTTAATAACGGAATGTGCGAAATCGAAATTAAAAAAGAATCAACTGTTTGTCCTGATAACGTTCTGCCTGAAGCATCGGTAATCGTTCCGGAAACCATGATTGGAATATCGATATTTCGTTCGATTTTTACTTCTTCAATAGCAAATAAAGCCGCTTTTGCATTCAAAGTATCAAAAATAGTTTCAACCAAAAGCAAATCGCAACCACCATCAATTAGCGCTTCAACCTGCTGTTTATAAGCCACACGTAAATCTTCGAACGTAATGGCGCGATAACCGGGATTGTTCACATCGGGCGACATAGATGCCGTACGATTCGTAGGACCGATTGATCCTGCAACAAAACGCGGTTTGTCTGGCGTAATAATATCAAACTCGTCACAAACTTCTCGGGCAATTTTTGCTGACTGATAGTTCAACTGGTACACATAATCTTCCAGATAATAATCTGCCATACCAATGGTTGTTGATGAAAACGTGTTGGTTTCCAGAATATCGGCACCTGCCTGCAAATATTTTCTGTGAACTTCTTTAACCGCTTCGGGTTGCGTGATCGACAGTAAATCGTTATTGCCTTTTAACGGATGCTGAAAATTTTGAAACTGCGTGCCTCGAAAATCTTCTTCGGTAAACTGATACGCCTGCAACATGGTTCCCATAGCGCCATCGAGCACTAAAGTTCGGTGCTTTATTATTTCTGAAATAGACGTTTTTTTACAGAGCGTTTTCATTATAAAAAGGCGGTATTTAGTTCGGTAATAATATCGTCGATATGTTCTAAACCAACCGAAATGCGTATCAAGCCTTCGGTTAAATTGGCTTCGGCAAGTTCGGTTGCGTTTAATTTACTGTGTGTTGAGGTTGCCGGATGCGTGACAATTGTTCGTGTATCGCCCAAGTTTGCCGAAATGGAAAACAGTTTTATAGAATCGATAAACTTTTTGCCTGGATCTTTTCCTCCGTTTAATTCAAAAGCGATAATGTTTCCACCCAATTTCATTTGTTTTTTAGCGATTTGGTATTGTGGATGCGATGGTAAAAAAGGATATTTTACACTGGAAACAGCGGGATGACTTTCTAAAAACTGAGCTACTTTCAGTGCGTTTTCACTATGTTTTTCTACTCTTATTGACAATGTTTCCAAACTTTTAGAGAAAATCCATGCGTTGAAAGGCGCTAATGACGGACCTGTGTTGCGAGAAAATAGATAAATTTCGCGGATCAGTTCTTTTGATCCAACGGTTACACCACCTAATGCTCTTCCTTGTCCATCTATTAATTTTGTAGCCGAATGAATAACCAAATGCGCACCGAAATCAATCGGGTTCTGAATGATTGGCGTTGCAAACGTATTATCAACAATTAATAAAAGATTGTGTTTTTTTGCCAAATCGCCCAAAAATTCCAGATCAATTATTTCAACTCCAGGATTTGTAGGTGTTTCAACAAACAATATTTTGGTGTTCGACTGTATTTTAGATTCAATAGTTTCAGGTTCGCTGATGTTGAAATACGTAGTTTCAATATTCCATTTTGGGAGATATTTGGTAAACAACGTGTGTGTTGAACCAAAAACGCTGCTTGCCGAAACAATGTGATCGCCACTGTTTAAAAAGGTTACCAACGTATTGTAAACCGCTGCCATTCCGGTTGCAAAGCCAACACCGTCTTCGGCATTTTCCAGCAATACCATTTTTTCTATAAATTCTGATACATTCGGGTTGCTAAAGCGCGAATAAATGTTTCGGTCTTTTTCTTCTGCGAACGATGCACGAATGTCTTCTGCATCTTCAAATACAAAGCTCGATGTTAAAAATAACGGTGTGCTATGTTCTAAATATTGCGTGCGTTCGGTTTGATTTCTTATTGCTAATGTTTCTTTTTTCATGACTATTTTTTTTCTGCTAAACGTAAAATATCTCCAAAAACTCCTCGTGCCGTAACATGTGCTCCGGCTCCGGCTCCTTGAATAATGATTGGTCTGTCGCCGTAAGATTCTGTGTAAATCTCGAAAATACTGTCAGATCCAGATAATTGCCCCAAAGCAGAATTTTTATCTACTTTTATCAATTTGGTTTCTAAAACGCCTTTTTGTTGTTGTAAATCACCCGATAATTCGCCAACGTAACGTAAAACTTCATTCGATTTTAGCTGCTGTTTTAAATCATCGTAATGATTATTTAAACCGCTTAATTGTGCTAAAAATTCTTGAACGGTTAATGATTGAAATTCAGAAGGGATCAAATTTTGAATAGATATATCTTGTAGTTCATTTTCTAAATCTAGCTCGCGTGCAAGAATCAACAATTTACGGGCAACATCGGTTCCCGATAGATCATCACGAGGATCAGGTTCGGTAAATCCTTTTTCAATCGCTGCTCTTAAAACTTCAGAAAACGGCTTGTTTTCTACCGAAAAAAGATTAAAAATGTAACTCAACGTTCCCGAAAAAACACCTTTTATTTTGGTAATATTTTCGCCCGATAAATGCAATAATTTTATATTATCAATTAAAGGTAACCCCGCACCAACATTGGTTTCGTATAAATATTGTTTCTGATTTTTCTTTAAATTCTCACGCAAATTTTTATAAAATTCAAACGAAAGAGTATTTGCAATTTTGTTCGATGAAACAATATCAAATCCATTATTAATAAAATCATTATAACGATTTGGAAGGGATTCTGCAGCGGTGTTATCAATTAAAATTAAATTTTCTAAATGATGTTCTTTTGCATATTCAATAATAGAAGACAGCGAATTTGTTTGCGGTGTTTGGAATTGATCTTGCCAATCTGTATTGAAACCGTTTGTGCTGAAGTAAACCGAATGCGAGTTGGCAATTGCAAAAATGTTTAAATCGATATTTTTACGTTCGGCAATCTGATTTTTCGATGCAATAATTTGATCAATCAACACACTGCCCACAGTTCCTTTACCAACAATGGCAATATTTACCGTTTTATTTACTCCGAAAATTTGACCATGAATTACGTGCAATGCTTTTTTAAATTGTGCTTTTTCGATCACCAAACTAATGTTTTTTCCCGAAACCGAATTGTTGAAAAGGATAGGAACAATGCCGTTTTTTACCAAGGCACTGTAAGGTTTGTGAAACGATTTTAAATCTTGCCCAATGATTGAAACTACGGCGATATTGTTGTTAATGCTGATGTTTTCGACATCTTTCGTGTAAAAATCCTGTTGAAATTCGTATTCTAAAATTTCTTTTGCCGAAGCTGCTTCTGAATCATTTACGACAAATCCTAATCCGCGTTCAGATGAACCTTGAGAAATAACACTTACGCTGATGTTGTTTTTTGCCAACGCATTAAAAATTCGAGCATCGACACCCACTTTTCCAAACAAACCTTTACCATGAAAATTTATCAAGGCAACATTTTGAAGAACCGTTAACGACTTAACTCCGTTTGGTGTTGGTTCGGCAGAAATTAATGTTCCAGTGCTTTCAGGGTTTAAGGTATTCAATATTCGTAAAGGAATTTTCTTTTCAATCAACGGAACAATAGTTTTTGCATGCAGAATAGATGCTCCGAAAGTCGCCAATTCATTCGCTTCGCTGTAATTTAAATGTTCAATTCGTTTAGCAGAAGCAACCCATTCCGGATTTGCCGTGTAAATACCATCAACATGTGTAAAGTTTAAAAATTCTTCAGCTTGTGTGTAATTTGCAATTAAAGCAGCCGTTAAATTACTGCCGTTTCTGCCTAAAGTAGTAACTTCATTTTCTGCGGTACTGCCAATAAATCCGCCTAAAACAATCAATTTTTTGTCAGCTAATTTTTCAAATTCTGTTTGAACAGCTAACTCGGTCAATGTTTCATTTACATTTGCTGCGGTAAAATAAGCATCGGTTTTAATTAATTGTGTGCTGTTCACAAAAGTTGCCTTTAAACCGTGATTTAAAAGTAATTGCGTGACTACTTTTGAACTGATTAATTCGCCTTGAGCCAACAGTAAATCCTGCACTTTTGGGCTGTAATCTTGAATTAATGAAACGCCTTGCAAAATGTTTTCTATCAACTTAAAATGCTCTTCGGTATTTATTTGTGGATAAAAATTTAATGCTTTAAGTTCTTGTAAATGATCTGCATAAGGTTTGTTTGCTTTTGCTTTTTCAAGTAATTCCAATAACAAATCGGTTGTGTTGCCAATGGCAGAAACAACGATGATTAACGATGATGTTTCTAAATAATTGGCTATGATATTTAGCAAGTTTTTGTTTGTATGCAGACTTGCCAGTGATTTTCCTCCGAATTTTAATACTTTGCTCATAAATAAGGTGCTAATATTTCTTCTAATTTTTTAAATTCTATTAAAAAGGCATCGTGTCCGTGTGTTGATTCTAATGAGTGATGCGTTACGTTTTTGTATGTTTTTGATAGGTCATTTGCCCATTCTGTCTGATGTTGCGGATGAAACAACCAGTCCGATGAAATACTAACGACAATAATTTTCGTGTTGCTTTTTTGAGATGCTTTCAGATATTGATCTTTATCAGATCCTTTTCCTATGGATCCTAACAAATGATTCATAATTTGATACGATTTTTTAGAAAAGCGTTTTTTTAAGGAATCTCCGTGATACATCAACCAATTTTCTATTGTTTGATTGTTGTTTTTAAATTTATCATTGATTCCTAAAGCATTTCTGTAAAAAAGCATCGACCACATTCGTGCTTTTTCGTATCCATTATCGTTCTGTAAAAGATCGTTCTGTAAAAAAGTAATTGCTCTAATCCAATGATTTTCAAACGGATTCGCGCCAATACTTATCAACTTATCAAACAAATCAGGATTTTCTTTCCACATTTCCCAAGCAATTGATCCGCCTAAACTTCCACCGATAATTGAAATATCTTTTTTCAACTCTAAACCGTTCAATAACCACAAATTGATTTTTGCAATATCGTTAACGCTTATTTTTTCTATTGAATGAATCTTTTCGTGCGTATTGGTAGTGTATCCGTTTCCTAAAGTATCGATTGACAGAATGTTGTATTTCGTGGTATCAATCACTTTTGATGCTCCAATCAATTCTTTCCACCAACCATTTTCGCCAGTAACCGTGCTGTTTCCTGTTAACGCATGAAGAATAACAAGCGTTGGTTTCGGTTCATTACTAGTACAAATCCACTGATAACTGATTTCGCAATCTTTATCGGCAAAATGATGGGTAAACTGTTTTGGTATTATTTTTTTGATCATGATAAATTCCATAAAAAAATCCTTCAGGGCTATACCTAAAGGATTAAACAAATTGGGTTTAAGGTATAGTTTATTGCGACGCTTTACGCATCATCATAAACATGTCCATTTTATAAAGGTTAGTTGTTGTCATTGTTATTTTTTAACGTAGCAAATGTAATTATATATTTTCTAAAAACAAGTGTTTTGTTAGAAAAATAATCTAAATATATAGTTTAAAAGAAACAGTTTAATGATTTATATTCTTTATAATTGATTTAATTCAGAATATTTTTTTACGCTTGATTTAAATTGATGAAAACTGTTTTGTTTTCTATTTAAAAATTAGAATGAAAAAAATATGATTGAGTAGGAGAGAAGTGTCAAAAAAATATATCCAAATAAAAAAGACACCAACTGAAAAGCCGGTGTCTTTCGAAAATATTAAAAATAAAGACCTAATAAGTTTCAAATTTAGTAAGATGTTGCTATTAAGAACTTAATCTAGATTAATAAATAAATCTTAAAATTAAAACTGCAAACTGACATTTATCATATTTTATTTAATCTGCCAATTATAGTTTTGTACAAAGATTTAAGGTATGGGCGTAATTTACATTTTAATATGCATTAGCATATTTGTAGCAGCCGTTTTTCTGACCCTCTTCATAAAATCAGTTAAAAGCGGCCAATTCGATGATCAGTATACACCGTCGGTGAGAATGCTGTTCGACGATGAGATCAAAGAAAAAAAAGGAAAAAAACAAAAACAATCAAATTAATTATTATTTATGGAAGTGCAACAATTTTATTACGATAACAAAATTGTTAAGAAGTTCCTGTATGCCGCGATACTTTTTGGAGTTGTAGGTATGCTTGTAGGGTTGCTTTTAGCAATTATGTTTATATTTCCGAACATCACAGACAATATTCCGTGGTTAAGTTTCGGTAGGCTCCGTCCTTTACACACCAATGCGGTTATTTTTGCATTTGTTGGTAATACCATTTTTGCGGGCGTTTATTATTCATTGCAACGTTTGCTAAAAGCCAGAATGTACAGCGATCTTTTAAGTAACATCAACTTCTGGGGATGGCAGCTTATTATTGTGGCAGCAGCTATTACACTGCCTTTAGGTTATACATCGTCTAAAGAATATGCCGAATTAGAATGGCCAATTGATATTGCGATTACGCTTGTTTGGGTTGTTTTTGGTATTAACATGATTATGACCATTATTAAACGTAGAGAACGCCACCTGTATGTTGCTATCTGGTTTTACCTTGCAACGTTTGTTACGGTAGCTGTTTTACACATTTTTAATAATATTGAACTACCTGTGAACATGTGGAAATCGTATTCGGTTTACGCAGGAGTGCAAGATGCTTTGGTGCAATGGTGGTACGGTCATAATGCAGTAGCATTTTTCTTAACAACACCGTTTTTAGGATTAATGTATTACTTTTTACCAAAAATTGCCAATCGTCCGGTTTATTCGTATCGCTTGTCAATCATTCACTTTTGGTCGTTAATCTTTTTATATATCTGGGCAGGTCCACACCACTTGTTGTACACGGCACTTCCAGAATGGGCACAAAATTTAGGAGTAGTATTTTCTGTAATGCTTATTGCACCGTCTTGGGGTGGTATGATCAACGGATTGTTAACACTTCGTGGTGCTTGGGATAAAGTTAGAACAGAGCCTGTATTAAAATTCTTCGTGGTGGCAATTACCGGTTATGGTATGGCTACTTTTGAAGGACCAATGCTTTCTTTGAAAAACGTAAACGCAATTGCCCATTACACCGATTGGATCGTAGCGCACGTGCACGTTGGTGCATTGGCTTGGAACGGATTTATGGCATTTGCAATTATGTATTGGTTACTGCCAAGAATTGCAAAAACAGAATTATATTCTAAAAAACTGGCAAACTTCCATTTCTGGATCGGTACTTTAGGTATTATACTTTATACTATTCCTTTATATGTAGCAGGTTTCAGCCAGCACATGATGTGGAAACAGTTTAACCCAGACGGAACATTAAAATATGGTAACTTTTTAGAAACCGTAACGGCTATTATGCCAATGTACGCCATGCGTGCTGTAGGTGGATCGCTTTATTTAATTGGTATTCTGGTTCTTGTTTACAATATTTACAGAACAATGACTGCTGCACCTAAAGTAGAAGACGAATTGGCAGAAGCTCCAGCATTGTCACAGATTTCTCCAAAACGTGTTCGCGGTGAAAGATTCCACGCATGGTTAGAACGTAAACCAATTCAATTAACCATTTTAGCAACAATAGCTATTCTTATAGGTGGAATTATTCAGATTGTACCAACATTGGTAGTAGATTCTAACATACAAACCATATCAAGCGTAAAACCATATACACCGTTAGAGTTAGAAGGTCGTGATCTTTATATTCGTGAAGGCTGTGTAAACTGTCACTCGCAAATGGTCCGACCATTCAGAAGTGAAGTAGAACGTTACGGCGAATATTCAAAATCCGGAGAATATGTGTATGATTATCCGTTTTTATGGGGATCAAAACGTACCGGACCCGATTTACACCGTTTAGGAGCCAAATATTCAGACAACTGGCATTTCAATCACATGTACGATCCACAAAGTACCTCACCAGGATCAATCATGCCGGGCTACAAATGGTTGTTTGATAACGAAGCGATGAATCTTTCTGAAGTAGAAAACAAAATGCGCGTAATGCAAAAATTGGGAGTTCCTTACACAGATGAAGAAATTGCGAATGCTAAAAAATCGATCCAAATTCAGTCGCAAAAAATAGAAGAAAACTTAAAGAGCGATCCTGATTTTGTAAAATCGTACGAAGCAAGTAAAAAAGCTGCCGAAGCAAACGGAGAAAAATTTGTTCCGATGAGCGAAAGAGAAATCACTGCTTTAATTGCGTATTTACAGCGTTTGGGAACTGATATTAAGGTTAAAGATAAAAAATAAAGGTTATGTTGAAGTTTATAAAACACAATATGGATACCATTTCTGGAATTGAAATTTATCCTATTATCGCCTTGCTTATCTTCTTTTTGTTCTTCACGGTCTTAATTATCTGGGTGTTTACCTACAAAAAAAGTTCATTGAACGAATTAAGTAAGTTGCCGTTGCAAAATGCCGACGAAAACGAAGGTCAAACCAATATGAATTTATAGTTATGAAAAGATTTTTCCCTGTATATGTCCGCGTTCCGCTAATATTCTTTACCTGTTACGGTCTTTTGGAATATTTCATAGACTCGGGCGACAAACCTGCCATGATAGCCTATCCGTCTGTTATGTTGCTTTTAGGATTGATTTTATTGGTGATTATTGCACTCGAAATTGTAGCAAGTGCATCAAATAACATCATCAATCAACTTATGACGCCGGAAGAACGCGCACAGAAAGAAGCATTAGATAATACACCAATTTCGCAATTGCCGTTTGTTAAAAATCTTCTGCAAAAACTAACCAAAACTCATGGTTTAGAAAATGAAAAAGAAATTGAGTTAGAACATGATTACGACGGTATTAAAGAATTAGATAACGATTTACCGCCATGGTGGGTGTATCTTTTTTACGCAACCGTAATTTTTGGAGTGATTTACATTGGTAAGTACCATTTGTTCGGAGGCGATAATCAGATTCAAGAACTTGAAAAAGACATGATGATCGCCCAGAAAGAAATCGAAGAGTACAAGAAAACGGCTCCCGATTTACTTACAGCAGACAAAGTGGTTTTATTGACTGATGCTGGAGATATTAGTGCCGGAAAAGCTATTTTCGATGCAAACTGTGTGGCGTGTCACCGTGCCGATGGTGGTGGTGGTATCGGACCAAATTTAACTGATGAATATTGGATTTTAGGTGGCGATGTAAAAGAAATTTTCAATACCATTATGGAAGGTGGTCGTGACGGTAAAGGAATGGTTGCTTGGAAACAGCAAATTAAACCAAGCGATATTCAAAAAGTAGCAAGTTATATTTTATCGTTACAAGGTAAAAACCCAGCCGATGGTAAAGCACCAGAAGGCGATAAGGTTGCAGCATCGGCAGGAGCGGCACCCGTTAAAAACGATAGTTTGGTAGCACCGCAAGCAAGTGCACCAGACGCATAGTAATTTCCATAATCATTTGGAGAGTTTTAGTTTTATTTTTCTTCCACAGCTCTTCACAATCAAGGGCTGTGGTTATTTTAAAACTAATTTAAATTAAGTAGGTAATGATTAATGATGAAAATAACAGCTTTAGAGACAGATTAGGTACTGTTGACGAAGAAGGAAAAAGAATTTGGGTATATCCCAAAAAGCCGTCAGGTAAATTTTACGATCTGCGCAAAATAATAAGTTATTTACTGCTGGTTATACTTTTGGCATCGCCATTTATAAAAATTAACGGTAACCAGCTGTTTTTATTTAATGTTTTAGAACGCAAATTTTCAATATTCAGTTTTACGTTCTGGCCACAAGATTTTTACATAGTGGTAATTGCAATTATTATCGTTGTGGTTTTTGTGGCACTTTTTACGGTTGTTTTTGGAAGGATTTTTTGCGGATGGATCTGTCCGCAGACAATCTTTTTGGAAATGGTTTTTAGAAGGATCGAATATTGGATCGAAGGAGACAGAGGTGCACAGATACAATTAGACAAACAAAAGTGGAATGCCGAGAAAATAAGAAAGAAAGGTTTAAAATGGTTCATCTTTTTTATTGTATCGTTTATAATCGCAAACGTTTTTCTGGCATATTTAATAGGATCTGATCAGGTTTTGGGAATGATCAAAAACGGACCATTTACTAATGTATCAACATTGATTTCCTTGGTAATATTCACAGCTGTTTTCTATTTTGTCTTTGCATGGTTTCGCGAACAGGTTTGTATCATCGCATGTCCTTATGGTAGATTACAAGGTGTTTTACTTGATGAAAAATCACTGGTTGTTGCTTATGATTACAAGCGTGGTGAAGCAGAAAAAGGCAGAGCCAAATTCAGAAAAAACGAAGACAGATCAGAAAAAGGAGTCGGTGATTGTATCGATTGTTCGCAATGCGTGCAGGTTTGTCCAACGGGAATCGATATCCGTAACGGTACGCAGTTAGAATGTGTAAACTGTACTGCTTGTATCGATGCTTGTGATTTCATGATGGAATCTGTAAATCTGCCAAAAGGTTTGATCAGATATGCATCAGAAGATGAAATCGCCAAAAAAGAAAAATTCGTATTCACAGCTCGTATGAAAGGTTATTCTGCCGTATTGTTAATATTGGTGGGAATTTTAACCGGATTGTTGTTCTTACGAAGCGAAGTTGAAGCGAAGGTATTGCGTTTGCCAGGGCAGTTGTTCGAACATAAAGGCGAAAACATAAGTAATGTTTACACCTATAAAATTGTCAACAAAACAGCTCGAGATTACGATAATGTATCTATTAAACTGATACATCCGCAAGGAAAATTGGAATTGGTTGGTAAAAAATCGATCAAAATTCCAAAAGAAGAAGTAGTGCAGGGAACATTGTTTATCGAGATTCCGCAGGCATTATTAAAAAGTGATAAAACCGAAGTTCAGTTAGAAATTTATAATAACGATGAATTGATAAATCACACAAAAACCAACTTTTTAGGACCGCGAAGTTTTAATTAGAAAGAAAAGAAAGAAAAACTAAAACTAGAACAAATGAAATTTAATTGGGGAACAGGAATCGTGATAGGTATCATAGCATTTATGGTATTTATACTGCAGTATGTAATTCGTGTGCAATTAGATGCATGCTATGATAATGAACTGGTAACAGAGCAATATTATCAGAAAGAAACAGAAATTAACGGAAACAGATTAAAGCAGGAAAACGCAAATGAATTAGATAAAAAATTGCGTTTTGAAATTTCGGAAAAAGGTATCGATATTTATTTTCCTGAAGATTTTAATGCTGCCGATATAAAAGGAACAGTATCCCTATACAGACCATCTAATCAGGCTTTTGATCAAACAATTCCTTTGGAATTGTCTTCAAATCACATGCTTATACCTAAATCTCGCTTGGTAGATGGTCGTTGGGATATTACACTTGATTTTACACACCATAACACCGCTTATTTAAAACAGCAAACCTTGGTTTTATAATGATTATACCATTGTTGTTGGGGTTATTTGGAAGCATGCACTGTGTAGCAATGTGCGGACCAATTGCTTTGGCGTTACCCGTGCATCAATTTAACACAACAAAGAAAACAGCAACTATTTTACTGTATCATTTAGGCAGAATAAGCGTTTACGTTTTATTGGGAATCATTTTCGGAACATTAGGCAAAGGCTTGTTTATTGCAGGTTTACAGCAAAATGTTTCCATTATATTGGGAGTTCTTTTAATAATCGGAGTTTTGTTTTTTAAAGAAAAAAGACTTCAAAACGTTGTTTTAAGTTCCAATTCAAAATGGTATTTAAAGTTTAAAAATAGCTTTGGCACATACATCCGCAAAAAAACACTTGCATCGTTCGTTGTTATGGGAATGTTGAATGGGTTACTACCATGTGCCATGATTTATATGGCATTGTTTGGTGCAACCGCAACGCAAGGTAGTTTATATGGTGGTTTGTTTATGTTTTGGTACGGTTTAGGAACAATTCCTTTACTAACGCTTTTAGTTTGGATGGGAAATTGGGTAAACAGAAACTTTAAAAACAAATTGCAAAAAGCTGTTCCAATATTTCTATTCTTTACAGGATGTTTATTGATTGTAAGAGGCTTGGATTTAGATATTCCGTATTTATCTCCATCGAGTTTACAACTATTCATTTCAGGAAATCCACAATGTTTTTAATAAAAAAAGAGATTCATTAAGAATCTCTTTTTTGTTTTATTTGATTAACGACAATCTGTATTCAACTTTACTCCAGTCTACTAACTGCCAGAAGTTTTCAATATATTTAGGTCGTTCGTTTTTATACTTTAAGTAATAAGCATGTTCCCAAACATCAATATTCATTAAAGGATATCCTTTAACTTCAGCATTTGGCATTAACGGATTATCTTGATTGATCGATGTGGTAATTTTCAACGTACCATCATTCTGATAAACCAACCAAACCCAACCAGATCCAAATACTCCTTTAGCGGCATCGCTGAATTGTGTTTTAAACTGATCGAAACTTCCAAAATCTTTATTGATCAATTCGGCTACTTTTCCTGTTGGGCGTCCACCTGCTTTTGGTCCTAAAATTTCCCAGAAAATGTTGTGGTTGTAGTATCCGCCAGCATTGTTTCTTAATGCGCTGTTTTTAAGATCCATCCCTTTTAAAATCTCTTCAATAGACATTGTTTCTAAAGGTGTTCCTTTAACTGCATCGTTCAATTTGTTGCAATAGCCTAAATGGTGTTTGCCATAATGCGTTTCAACCGTTTGTCCGTCCATATATGGTTCTAAATCGTTGTAACCATAATTTAAACCTTTCATTTGAAAAGCTCCTTGGTTTGCAACAACCGATTTTGGGTCGCCTTTTGCAGGTATCGAATCTTTTGCAGTTGCGCTTGGCACTTGCACTTCGGTCATTTCTTCTTTATTTTTACAACTGAACAGTAAAAAAGAAGTAACTGCAGTTAGTAATAAAATGTTTTTTTTCATACAATTTATAGCTTTAATGAGTTTACAAGTTCAATATACAAAATTTTGGCTTCTTCTTGTGTTAAATGTGCTACTTGTTTCCATGCATTGAATTTAAATCCACGAATTAGATCAACTTCATGATAAACAAAATTATGCGTGTAATCTAAAGTTGCCTGTTTGTAATAGGCATATAAACGCAAACGCACATCGGGCGGTAAAACAATAGGGGTGGAAGATGCTTTTTCGAAAGCTTCTTTAAATAACAGATCGGTTTGTGTCATTTATTTATTGGCGATTACCGTTTTGTTTCCGCGAGCCTTTTGGTTAAGCACCACATTTACGTTGGTTCCAAGCGGAAGATACAAATCAACACGTGAACCAAATTTAATAAATCCGGCGTCTTCACCCTGATTAACTCTGTGACCCACTTTAGCGTAATTTACAATTCGTTTAGCCAATGCACCGGCAATTTGTCTGTACATTACTTCGCCATAAACAGGATTGTCTATAACAACCGTAGTACGTTCGTTTTCTTCGCTTGCTTTTGGATGCCAAGCTACCAAATATTTTCCCGGATGATATTTACTATATTTTACCATTCCGTTTAAAGCGTAACGAGTTACGTGAACATTTATTGGCGACATAAAAATGGATACCATTAAACGTTTGTCTTTAAAATATTCAGGTTCGTAAACCTCTTCAATTACAACTACTTTTCCATCAACAGGAGCCAATATTAAATGATCGGCAATATCGTCTAATGTTCTTTTTGGATTTCTAAAAAACTGAAGTACAATTACCAAAAATAATAAAGTAACTATCTGTACCACTTTTACCACCCAAGGAATTGAAATTAAATATTCAACCCCCAATATAATTGAAACTGCAATTAAAAGTGAGAATAAAATAATTTTAGCGCCTTCTTTATGAAACATTATATAACAATTTTATAAATTAAAAATAAAAACGGTGCAGCAAACAAAATACTGTCTAACCGGTCTAAAATACCGCCGTGTCCGGGCATGATTGATCCGCTGTCTTTAATGCCAGCTTGGCGTTTGTACTTGGATTCAACCAGATCACCAATGGTTCCAATAACACTTATCCCTAAACCAATTAACATCCAAAACGGCAGCGATGCCTGTATATCTGTATATTTAAAGATGATAAATGCGGCAATCTGTGTGAAAATTAATCCGCCTATAAAACCTTCGATAGTCTTTTTTGGTGATATTTTTTCGTAAAGCTTGTGTTTTCCCAAAAGCTTGCCACAAATATAAGCAAAAGTGTCGTTACACCATATCATTATAAAAATACTTAATAACAGCAGGGGAGTGTAGCTTTGATTTGAATAAGGTAATTGTGTAATAATTAAAAACGGTAGCACCACATAACCTGTTAAATGCAGATATTTTTGAAAATTTGTTGGTTTTGAGGATGCTTTGTTCTGTAAAAGATCAATAATTAGAAAGATACTAAATGGCAGAACAATTAGATAAATGCTGTTAATTGGCAGATTATCTACAAAAATAAAAGAAGATGCCAAAATGATCGACCAAATATAACCCAATATTTTATTAATATGATAAAGCTGACAAAATTCATAAACTGCCACAATAAAAAAGAACGCAAAAAGAGAAAGGAATGTATCTTTTGAAAATAAAATTGCACCAACTAATAGTGCAATGTATAAAATTCCCGACAGGGTACGCTTTACAACTTCACTCATAGTTTAAAAATCTTCTAATAACAGCAGGTAAAAGTTTTTAGCCTGAATGCCGTATTGTAAAAAATCGTCGTTTTTACTTTCTTTAAAATGCTGCATTGTTGTAATGTTTGTAGGTATTTCGTTGGCATACCTTATTTTTATATTACGCAAACCATCGCTTTTTGAACGCGTAATCTGGCTTGCTTTTGCTACAACAATAATATTTTTTGGCAATTCGTTTGGTTTGTAATGAAACAGTTGCTTTGACGAAAACAGTATAGATCCGTCTTGTGCAATTAAACTTTCGCAGCTTGTTAATAAAAATATAGGATTACTCGGATTTTTATAATTTAGTTTATTATCAGATAAAAAGTGTTGAAGTCCTTTTTCAAACGTTAAAGCTTCAGTTTCAAACCAATCGTTTTCCTGTAAAATGCTTATAAAGTTCTCATCTAATTCCTCTTCATTTTCACAATATAAAAACTTGCCGCCGTTTACCTTAAAGTTATGTGTAAACTGTTCGTCGACAGGTGTTTCTTTTTCAGGCAGATACTTGCTTTCCTCATCATTATTATCTTGACGAGGTGAAGAAAAACTGCTTAAAAATTTTTTAAATATGTTCATTGGCAATTTTAAATATAAATTGGCATTATATATATTCAAAGATAAAAAAAAACTTGGTTTAACAGTAGGTTAAACCAAGTTTTTGTGCTGTATGCTAAAGTGTTCGTTTTAAATAACTTCAGACTCGTTTTCAGTTGTAACATCAATAACATTTTTGTTATTAAAGGCACGTTTTCCAAAAATATCTTCTAAATCTTCTCTAAATATAACTTCTTTTTCACAAAGTAAGTCAGCCAGTTGAATTAATTTATCTTTATTTTCTGTCAATAAAGTAATTGCTCTTTGGTACTGGCCTTCAATTAAACCTGAAATTTCTTTATCGATTAATTTCGCAGTTTCTTCTGAATAAGGTTTTGAGAAATTGTATTCGCTTTGACCCGATGAATCGTAAAAGGTTATGTTTCCTAACGAATCATTCAAACCGTAAATGGTAACCATTGCACGTGCTTGTTTGTTCACTTTTTCAAGATCGCTTAAAGCACCGGTTGAAATTTTATCGAAAATAACTTTCTCTGCAGCTCTACCGCCCATTGTTGCGCACATTTCGTCTAGCATTTGCTCTGTACGCACAATTTGACGTTCTTCTGGCAGATACCAAGCGGCACCTAAACTCATACCACGAGGAACAATAGTTACTTTAACCAGCGGCGCAGCGTGTTCTGTTAACCAAGAAACGGTTGCATGACCAGCTTCGTGTATCGCAATTGCATATTTTTCTTCTGGTGTAATAATTTTGTTTTTCTTTTCTAATCCGCCAACAATACGGTCAACAGCATCTAAAAAATCTTGTTTATCAACTTCGGTTTTACCTTTACGTGCAGCAGTTAAAGCAGCTTCGTTACAAACGTTGGCAATATCTGCACCCGAAAATCCTGGTGTTTGTCTTGCAAGAAAATCAATGTCCAAGTTGTCTACTTTTTTAATTTTCTTTAGGTGAACTACAAATATCTCTTTACGTTCGTTAACGTCTGGCAGATCTACATAAATTTGTCTGTCAAAACGTCCGGCACGCATTAAGGCTTTATCCAGAATTTCGGCGCGGTTTGTTGCTGCCAAAACAATAACGTTTGTGTTTGTACCAAAACCATCCATTTCGGTAAGTAATTGGTTCAGTGTATTTTCACGTTCATCGTTCGATCCTGAAAAATTCGATTTCCCACGAGCTCTACCAATTGCATCGATCTCATCGATAAAAATAATGGCAGGCGATTTTTCTTTTGCTTGTTTAAACAAATCACGAACACGAGATGCACCAACACCTACAAACATTTCAACAAAATCTGAACCTGATAAAGAGAAAAACGGCACTTGCGCTTCACCAGCTACTGCTTTTGCTAATAAGGTTTTACCTGTTCCCGGAGGACCAACTAATAAAGCACCTTTTGGAATTTTACCACCAATTGATGTATATTTTTCAGGATTCTTTAAAAATTCAACAATTTCCTGAATTTCTTCTTTTGCACCAACCAATCCGGCAACATCGTTAAAAGTTACTCGGTTATCATTCTTTTCGTCAAATAAACGGGCTCTTGATTTTCCTATCGAAAAAATCTGACCACCGCCACCGCCACCGGTTCCGCCGCTCATTCTTCTCATCATAAAAATCCAAACTACCGGAATTAATATGATTGGTAATAATGATAAAAGGATACTACCCCAGTTGCTTTCCTTTTCGGTTGTAAATTCTTTTAACTTTCCTTCACTTGATGCCTGAACTAATTTTTCTTCGAATAGATCTTTATTGGCAATTTCTACCACATAATCAGGACCTGTTGACATAGAACTTAACAAAGTAGGCTTGCTTTCTTTTTGATGTTCTGCAGTTTTTTTTGCCGTTTCATTCAAGAAAACCTGTGCAGACGAGTTGCTAAAAACAACCTTTTCTACCTGACTATTATCTAAATACTGGTAAAATTTAGAAAGACCTATGGTTGTATCTCCTCCAAAACTGCCACCTCCTGTTGTAAGAGAAATAGCAAAGAGTATAAATATTATGCCACCATAAAGCATCCAAGGGTTGTACTTGGGCTTATTATTTACGGGATTTTTCATAAAATGGTTACTGTGTTGGTTGGTTTGAAGTTACCTGGGTAATTTTAGCATCGCCCCAAAGGTCTTCAATGTTATAATATTCGCGGGTTTCTTTTTGGAAGATATGCACCACAATGTTAATGTAGTCCATTAAAACCCAGTTTGCCTGTTCGGTTCCTTCAACATGCCAAGGCTTGTCTTTAAGCTCTTTTGATACGGTGCGTTGAACTGCTCCTGAAATGGCGTTAACCTGTGTGTTAGAATTTCCGTCGCATATCACAAAATAATCACAGGCAGTATTTTCTATGGCTCTTAAGTCTAAAATGGTAATATTTTCTCCTTTTACGTTTTCTATTCCTTCAATAATTAAGGCCAATAAAGCCTCATTGTTTTTTTTGTTTTCGCTCATGTAAATATTTTGTACTTTAATTATTGCAAATTTATTAAATTGTATTGTCTTATAAATTAATTTTGTCCTAAAGATAGTATTTATAATGTATTTAATCAAACTCAATGCCACATCTTCTACAAACGATTTTTTAAAGAAGCTTGCTGCCGATACCGATTTAACTGATTTTACAGTTGTTTGGGCCGATGTGCAATTGCAGGGAAAAGGACAAATGGGAAGTGTTTGGGTTACCGAAGATGCTAAAAACCTTACATTTAGTGTCTATTTGAAAGAAAAAATAACAACGGATGATAATCTGTTTACACTGAACGTTGTGGTTGCAAATGCTGTATTAAAGGCTTTGATTTCTTTAAATTTAACGAATATTTATGTAAAATGGCCTAACGACATTTTGTCATACAACAAGAAGATATCGGGCATTTTAATTGAAAATAACATTCATGCCAATGGCAGTGTAAGTTCGGTAATAGGAATTGGAATTAATTGCGAACAAACAAATTTTGATGGATTTCCACAAGCATCGTCTATTTTTAAAAAGTATGATATCATGCCAGATCGTTTGCAATTATTAACTGTAATAGTTGATCATATCAAGGAAAGTTTGAATGATTTAGAAGCTAAAGCTGATAAAGAATGGAATTACTATCACAACCATTTATTTAGAAAAGATGTAGTAAGTACTTTTGAAAGTAAAGACGGACAATTATTCAACGGGATTATAAAAGAAGTAAATCGTCATGGTCAGCTGGTTTTACAGCTTGAAAATGACGATTTACACTGTTATAATCTAAAAGATATTAAATTGATGTATTAATTATTCTCGGGAACAAATTTTATAGAAACAGAATTCATGCAGTAACGTTCTCCGGTAGTATCTTTTGGACCGTCATCAAAAACATGACCTAAATGTCCGTCACATTTTGCACAGGTAACTTCGGTTCTTACCATTCCGTGCGTGGTGTCTTTTGTGTAAATAACCGATCCTTCAATAGCCTGATCAAATGATGGCCAACCGCATGAAGAATCAAATTTTGCATCCGAATTAAAAAGTTTGTTTCCACAAGCGGCACAAACGTAAGATCCTTTTTCAAAAAAATCATTGTATTTACCACTAAAAGGTCTTTCGGTTCCTTTTTCGCGTAAAATGTAATATTCTTCGGGCGTTAGTTTTTCTTTCCAATCTTTCTCTGTCATAGTTTTTGTTGTTTGGGTTTGTGCATTGGCGTTGTGCTCTTTACAGCTTATAAATTGTACACATAAAAATATCCAAAATATTTTAACTGGTAACGAACTGTACGATTTTTTCAATAACTTTCTCATCTCCTAAAATTTTTCTGTGTCCTAATCCTGTTGTTATTAATAATTCGTTGTTTTGCAGGTTTTTTGAAATTGCTTCGGCAGCCGTAAAAGGCACGTCTTTATCATTTTTATCATGAATGATTAAAACGGGAACGCTTACTTTTAAAGCTTGATCGGCAACATCGTAATTGGTCATTTTGTCGTTGTATTTTCTTTCGAACAAATTAATTAATATCGGCGTTAATTTTTTGTTCATTCCAATGGTTCCCAAAAAATCTTCGGTAATTGCTTTCGTGGTGTTTCCACTGCCAATAATTACTGCTTTGTCTGTTTGCAAACCTCTACCTAAAAAGTTAATCACGCTCATACCACCTAATGAATGACCAATCATAACATCGAAACCGTTGTACTTTTTATCCAATTCAAAAATAGCTTCAATAAAATGTTTCATATTCGCTGCGGTTTTTGTGCTTTTACCATGTCCGGGAGCATCAAAACTTATTATGGTATAATTTAATTCCTTAAAAGCTTTTGCAATAGATACCAATTGTGTGCCGCGACCATTCCAACCATGAACCAACAATACTTTTTTAGGTCCGAATTTATTTTCGTAAACCACAATCTCTTTACCGCTTTCAGGTAAGGTTAATTTCGATTTATGCGAAACCTCGTACATTTTCTGTTCGCGCTTAGGCATTTTGTATTTAATAGGTGTTTCAAACAATTTTAAGGCAAACGCAGCTGCCATATTTTTGTTTAATGTTTGTAAAACCTTCGATGTGTTTTTAATATAACGTGGAACTTCTAAAACTTTTTCTTGTTTTTGTGCCATATTTTTTAATTTTGTAAACAAAGTTAAAAGGTATTGTTTGGAATATTTTATAATTTTAGAAAAATTTAAAGATTAAATTATTTAGCTATGAAAAAAGTATTAGTATTATGCAGCGTGGCAGCTTTAGTGCTGGCGTGTGCTACCAACCCATTAACGGGAAAGAAAGGATTGGCTTTAACAAATGAAAACGAACAGTTAATTCCGGCGGCTTATCAACAATATACTACCTTTTTAAAGGAGAATAAAGTTGTTACAGGAACTGCGGATGCTACAAAAGTGCAGAATGTTGGAGCAAAAATTAAAGATGCCGCAGTAAAATGGATGACATCGAAAGGGTTTAAAGATCAAATTGCCAGCTATAAATGGGAATATAAGTTGATTCAAGGCAAAGAAATCAATGCGTGGTGTATGCCAGGCGGAAAAATCGCCGTTTTTACAGGAATTATGCCTGTAACTAAAGACGAAGCAGGTTTGGCAACAGTTATGGGTCACGAAGTTGCACATGCTTTGTTAAGTCACAGCCGTAAACGTATGGATAAAGCTTTGATTCAAGCAGGTGTAGCACAAGGTTTAGGTGCAGCAACATCTGGTAGTTCGGCGGCAGTTCAGCAAGGATTAGGTTTATTATACGGAACCGGATCAAACTTAGCAATGTTGGCATACGGTAGAGGAGATGAATCAGAAGCAGATCGTTTAGGATTAATGTTAATGGCAATTGCAGGATATAATCCAGACAACGCTATTTCGTTCTGGCAAAGAATGTCAGCTCAAGGCGGTAGTAAAACTCCGGAATTGTTAAGCACACACCCGAGCGATAAAACGCGTATTGCAGATATTCAAAAATTAATTCCAGAAGCAAAGGCAGAAGCTGCTAAATTTGGAAAGAAATATTAACTTCATTTAAAAGGCGGTTGTAAAACTGCCTTTTTATTTCTTCTTTATGAAAACACATATAAAAGGCGAAAAAAAAGTTCTTAACGCATGGGCTTTTTACGATTGGGCAAATTCTGTGTATGCCTTGGTAATCTCATCTTCTATTTTCCCGCTATTTTATGGCTCCTTGTTTAGGTTAGAAGATAAAGAATCTGCTTCGTTTTTCGGTATCGAAACTCCAAGCGAATCAATTATAAGTTATGTAACCGCTATTGGTTTTTTAATAATAGCTTTTATATCACCACTTTTATCAGGTGTTGCCGATTATTTAGGTAACAAAAAGTTTTTCTTGAAATTGTTTTGTTTCGTAGGATCTATTTCCTGTATGATGCTTTACTTTTTCGATTTAAACAACCTATATATAAGTCTGTTTTTTTATATGATGGCGTTAATTGGTTTCTGGGGAAGTCTGGTTTTCTACAATTCTTATCTGCCCGATATTGCATATCCTGAACAACAAGATGCGGTTTCTGCAAAAGGATATTCGTTAGGATACATTGGTTCTGTAATTTTACTGTTGATAAACCTTGCAATGGTTATGAAAAGTGAACTTTTCGGTTTCGACGGACCTATGCAGGCAATGAAATTCTCGTTCGTTTTGGTCGGAATTTGGTGGTTGGGCTTCAGTCAGATTTCTTACAGATTGTTACCGAATTTCAGAAATTCAAAAAAGATCAGTACACAAGCGTTCTTTTCAGGTTTCAGAGAATTAAAACGAATTTTTAAAGAATTAAAACAATATCCCGTTTTAAAAGGATATTTAGGCGCTTTTTTCGTGTACAGCATGGCAGTACAAACCGTAATGATTATTGCTGCATATTTTGGAGAGAAAGAAGTTCAATGGGAAAATGATGATCAGCGACAAATAGGGTTAATAGTAAGTATTCTTCTTATTCAGCTAATTGCAGTTGTTGGAGCGATTCTTACCTCGAAATTATCAAAAAGAATAGGAAACATTAATGCCTTAATTGTAATAAATACCACTTGGATTTTTATCTGTATATGTGCGTATTTTGTGGTAAAACCTACCAGTTTTTATATAGTTGCAGCAATGGTTGGTTTGGTAATGGGTGGAATTCAGTCGCTTTCAAGATCAACTTACTCAAAATTACTGCCCGAAACCACAGATACCACTTCATTTTTTAGTTTTTATGATGTAACCGAAAAAATAGGAATCGTAATAGGAATGCTTATTTATGGGGTAATAGCTCAAATTACAGGCAAAATGCAAAATGCTATTTTATTTTTAGTCGTATTTTTTGCAATAGGAATTGTTTTGTTGATAAGAACGGCAAAAAAAGAAGTTATTAGTTAAAATGAATAATATTTTTACAAATACTTTCATATGTAAAAAAAATAATTTTATATTTGGATAAATTTAACATTCTTACTAAATCTTATGAGAAAATTAAAATATATTTTGGCATCAGTAGTTTTATCGGCTGGATTTGCATCATGTGAAACAGAAACTATAGATGAAAAAGTAAAGGATGATAGTTTACCAGGAAAACCTATTTTTAGTTTTGATTTAAACGCTAAAGAAACAGTTGTAACTGATAAAGTAACTGTTGGTTTTGTTGGAGGTGGCATGTCAATTGATGCACGTTTATCTTTAATTAATCAAGAAGATACTTCAAATCCGGAAATACGTTATAAACCGGCTCACTTCCATATTCAGTTTAGTAGCTTAGTAGTCGGTAATTTTCCAACGGTTTTAAGTATTGATAATCCAAGTAACTTTATGAGTTCTGCTACTTTAATGGTTCAGGAATTGATACCAGATGATGAAGGAGTTTTAGAGAAAGTATGGGTTGAGTATTCTACCATTAATGCTGAAGAAAATCAAAATGCTGGTTACGGTAACATTACTGAAATTAATGGGACAGCCAAATACATGCATGGAAATTTTGAATATATTTTATTCCCGGATGAAGAAGTGCAATTAGAACCGCAAAGAATTTCAAAAGGAAATTTCAATTATATAACTTATTAATATCAAAACGCCTTACAATTGTAAGGCGTTTTTTATTGGCATAAATATTGAAACATTAAGTCCTTAGTTAAAAATACATACGAACTTAATGTTTTAAAATGTTATTTATCTTTTATAATGACATTTTGACTTATAAAATATTTATGTCACACGAAAAAATCATATCATTAGACAATTTGTCACTTCAAGATTTAGATTCAAATGCAGAATTTATTCCGTTGTTTTCTCAAGAAGACGAAGAGGCAATGAACAAAGAAGAAATTCCTACTGAACTTAGTATATTACCTTTACGCAACATGGTCTTGTTTCCAGGTGTTGTAATTCCTATTACGGCAGGTCGCGACAAATCTATCAAATTAATTAACGAAGCATTAGAAGGAAATAAAACAATCGGGGTTGTTGCACAGCTTAACGAAGAAGTTGAGGTTCCTGGCGGAAATGATGTATACCGATTTGGTACCGTAGCAAAGATTTTAAAGACTCTTAAATTGCCAGATGGTAACATTACCGTAATCTTACAAGGTAAAAAGCGTTTTGCAATTGATGAAATTATTCAAGAAGATCCGTATTTAAAGGCAAAAGTTGTTGAAGCTGAAGATGCGAAGCCAGATGCAAACGATTTAGAGTTCAAAACAATTATCGAAACAATTAAAGAAACAGCACAGGAAATTGTTCGCGAAAATCCGAATATTCCTTCAGAAGCTGCTTTTGCACTTAAAAACATCGAAAGCGATTCGTTTTTGGTAAACTTTGTTTCATCAAACCTGAATCTTGATGTTGCAGATAAACAAGCACTTTTAGAGAAAAATGATCTAAAGGAACGCGCGTTGGAAACTCTTCGCAGAATGAATACCGAACTTCAGAAATTGAATTTAAAGAACGATATTCAAACCAAAGTCCGTATAGATTTAGATCAGCAGCAAAAAGAATATTTTCTACATCAGCAAATAAAAACCATTCAGGAAGAATTGGGTGGCGTTTCGCATGAGCAGGAATTTGAAGAAATGCGTACAAAAGCGAAATCTAAAAAGTGGGATACTAAAATCAAGGAGCATTTTGATAAGGAATTGAGCAAAATGCAGCGTATGAATCCGCAGGTTGCAGAGTTTTCGATCCAAAGAAATTACCTGGAACTTTTGTTGGAATTGCCTTGGAACGAATATACAAAAGATAAATTCGATCTTAAAAACGCCAAAAAGATTTTAGATAAAGATCATTACGGGTTAGAAGATGTTAAGCGTCGTGTGATTGAACACATGGCAGTTTTAAAACTTCGAAACGATATGAAATCGCCAATTTTGTGTTTGTATGGTCCGCCGGGTGTTGGTAAAACATCTATCGGAAAATCGGTTGCAAAAGCATTGGGTCGCGAATATGTTCGTATTTCGTTAGGCGGTTTGCGTGACGAAGCCGAAATTCGTGGACACCGTAAAACCTATATCGGAGCTATGCCGGGGCGAATCATTCAATCGATCAAAAAGGCAAAAACATCCAATCCGGTGTTTGTTTTAGATGAAATCGATAAACTTTCAAGTAGTAATCAAGGCGATCCGTCAAGTGCAATGTTAGAAGTTTTAGATCCAGAACAAAATAAAGAATTCTATGATAATTTTGTGGAATTAGGTTTTGATCTTTCAAAAGTAATGTTCATTGCCACATCAAACAGCTTAAATACAATTCAGCCTGCGTTGCTGGATCGTATGGAAGTTATTGAAATGAACGGTTATACCATTGAAGAAAAAACCGAGATTTTAAGACAGCATTTGCTTCCAAAACAATTGAAGGAACACGGTTTAGATGCAAAAATAATCAGTATTTCTAAAAAAGTAATGGAATTTATCGTTACCAAATACACGCGTGAATCGGGTGTGCGTAGGTTAGATAAAGAAGTTGCAACGATTGTACGTAATATCGCAAAATCGATTGTTTTAGAAGAAGAATTCAACGAAAAACTGACCGAAGAAGATATCATTAAAATTTTGGGCGCGCCTAAATACGATTATGATAAATATGAAAGTAACGATGTTGCCGGTGTGGTTACAGGTTTGGCTTGGACACGCGTTGGTGGAGATATTTTGTTTATAGAATCGATACTTTCTGAAGGAAAAGGAACGCTTACAATGACCGGAAATCTGGGTAATGTAATGAAAGAATCGGCTACGATTGCGTTGGAATACATTAAATCGAACAGTAATTTGTTTGGCATTGATGTCAAAGTGTTCGATAAATACAAAATTCACGTTCACGTACCAGAAGGTGCAACACCAAAAGACGGTCCGTCGGCGGGTATTGCCATGTTAACATCAATGGTTTCGAGTTTTACCCAACGTAAAATCAAGAAAAATGTAGCAATGACGGGTGAAATTACCTTACGTGGAAAAGTGCTTCCGGTTGGTGGTATCAAAGAAAAAATATTGGCTGCAAAACGCGCGAACATCAAGGAAATTATTCTTTGTAAAGATAATAAACGTGATATCGATCAGATAAAACCGGAATATTTAACGGGCTTAACGTTTCATTATGTTGATAAAATGACCGAAGTTATTGATCTAGCATTGACAAATCAAAAAGTTAAAAACGCAAAAGAGCTTACTATAAAAGAAGCTTAATTGAAATATAAATTGATTCCAAAAGCCAGTACAGAAATGTATTGGCTTTTTTTGTTATTTTTATTTTTCAAAATGAAACTCTATAATGAAAAGCTAAGTCATAATTATATTCTTTTTACTACCAATAATATGTTTCGGTCAGCATGAGAAAGAGTTAAAGCAAAAATTTAAATTACTCTTCAAATTAGAAAAGCCAAGAGATATTAGATGGATAGCAAAAAATAAAGAAGATATGTATCTTGAAAATGATACTTTAGTTTTCTTCAGACATAAAATTCCTGAAGATCAAAAAATAATTAGATGGAGTTTTTCCTCATCTAATTATTTTTATCAAGGTATGGGAGGTTATAGAGATGGTAGTTTTTTATGAATTCTTTTACGCGACCGAAAAATCTACCACATAAATTGAAAATCATTAATGAAAAAGAAAATACTTATCTTAAAATTTTCTACGATAATCGATTAGAAACAGTTTATAAACTGTTGAACATTGAATTTTTAAAAGATAAAGATTACAAACTAACTTTAGTAAGGCAAAATTAAATTATATAAATAAAGTTATAAGGTATTTTTTAAGAAATTTCCGCACGAAAACATACCAATTTTTTTATTCTGTCGTTATAAAGTTATATATTCGTTTTCATGTAATTCAACTAAACATGCGTAAACTATTAACATTAGTTTCTTTAATAACACTAACAACCGCAACTGCGCAGGTAGGCGGTAAAAACGCTTATCAGTTTTTACAAATGCCAACATCGCCCAAACAAGCTGCATTAGGTGGCAGCAACGTAACCATAACGGGTAACGAAGTAAATCAGGTACTATACAATCCGGCATCGTTAAACGACGAAATGAACAACATGCTGGCAGTAAATTTTGGTAGATATTACGGCGATACAAGTTTGGGATCGGCAGCTTATGCACACAAATTTAAAAACGGGCGTAACTTTCATGTAGGCGTTACCTTTTTAAATTACGGATCTATGGATGGATATGATGAAAACGGTATCACAACCGGATCTTTTTCGGGTAACGATATCGCTGTTTCAGTTGGTTATGCACATCCTTTTCAAGATACCAATTTTTCTGTCGGGGCAAACATCAAAGCCATTTCATCGACATTAGAAAGCTATAATTCGTTTGCTGTTGCAGCAGATATCGGTGGTTTGTACAACGATAAAGAAACGGGTTGGGCAGCAGGTTTAACTTTTAAAAATTTAGGCGGACAATTGTCAAGCTACGAAGATACGCGTGAAAGTTTACCGTTCGAAGTTGTTTTAGGTTTCAGTAAATTATTGGAAAATGTGCCTATTCGTTGGCATTTAACGTTAGATAATCTTCAGAAATGGGATATATCTTTCTCAAATCCAAATCGTTCGCAAGTCGATCTTGAAAATAATGTAACCGAAGAAAAAGTTGGTTTTGGTAACAATCTTATGCGACACGTAGTGGTTGGTATCGAGTTGTTTCCAGAAAAAAACTTCAACATTCGTTTAGGATACAACTTTAAAAACGGCGAAGAAATGAAGCTGGTAGAACAACGCAGTTTTGCAGGTTTTACCGCAGGTTTTGGCTTACAAGTGAAACGTTTTAGAATAGAATACGCATACAACCGCTTTACATTGGCAGGAAACACCAATTTGTTTGGCTTATCGGTTAAACTGTAATATTTTTGCAGATAAAATAAATTGTCTTGAAAAAAATAACCATAGCTATTGATGGTCATTCATCAACCGGAAAAAGCACGCTGGCAAAACAGCTGGCAAAAGCCTTAAATTATATTTATATCGATACCGGTGCTATGTACCGTGCCGTAACCTTGTTTGCCATGCAGCAAGGTTTTATTTCTTCTGATTCTTTTTATGCCGACCAATTGGTTGCAAATTTAAATCATGTTTTTTTATCGTTTAAGTTTAATGAAGATTTGGGTTTTGCCGAAATTTATCTGAACGATGAAAATGTGGAAGATAAAATAAGATCGATTGAAGTATCGAACTTTGTAAGTAAAATTGCCGAAGTTTCTGCAATTAGAACAAAATTGGTTCAGCAGCAAAAAAAATACGGCATTGATAAAGGTGTTGTAATGGATGGTCGTGATATTGGAACCGTTGTTTTTCCTGATGCTGAATTAAAAATCTTTATGACAGCTTCCGCTGAAATCAGAGCAGAACGCAGATTTTTAGAAATGCAGGAAAAATCACCAAATATTACTTTTGATGAGGTTCTGAAAAATGTTGTTGAGCGTGACAAAATTGATTCTTCTCGAGAAGATTCTCCTTTAATTGTTGCTGAAAATGCAGTAATGATCGATAATTCAAACCTGAACAAAGAACAACAGTTCCAAATGATTTTAGATATGGCTCACAAAGCCATAAATGCTGTTTAGACTTTTTCTTACCGTTAAAAATTAATACTTTTACACACTTTTTTTATTAAAACGATACAAATGGGCATAAAATCGAAACTAATAGCCATGAATTTTCTACAATTTTTTGTTTGGGGAGCCTGGTTAATAACAATTGGTAATTATTGGTTTGGTGATAAACAGTGGGATGGAACCCAATTCGGAGCCGTTTTTGGAACCATGGGTATTGCATCTATTTTTGTGCCTACACTTACCGGAATTATTGCCGATCGTTGGATAAATGCCGAACGGTTGTATGGTTTGCTTCATATTTTATATGGTTTGGTGTTGTTTTATCTTCCGCAGGTAGATAATCCATCTTCTTTTTTCTATGTGATGCTTTTGGCAATGTGTTTTTACATGCCCACAATTGCGTTGAACAATTCTATATCGTACACCATTTTAAAAAATAAAGGGTTCGATGTTATTAAAGATTTTCCGCCGGTACGTGTTTGGGGAACAGTTGGTTTTATTGCAGCCATGTGGTTGGTGAACCTAACGGGAAACAAAGCAACTGCAGGTCAGTTTTATATTGCCGGAGTTTCTGCGGTATTATTGGGTTTGTATGCGTTCACCTTGCCTAAATGTCCGCCACAGCGATTAATCGATAAAAATGCCCCTTTAACAGAACAGTTAGGCTTGAATGCCTTTAAATTGTTCGGAAATTACAAAATGGCATTGTTCTTTATATTTTCAATGTTTTTGGGTGGCGCATTACAATTGACCAATGCGTATGGCGATGTTTTTATAGATGAATTCAAGCATTTTCCAAAGTATGCAGATTCGGTTGTAGTGAAATATTCTACCATAATCATGTCGGTTTCTCAAATATCTGAAACGTTGTTTATTTTGGCAATTCCGTTTTTCTTGAAACGATACGGAATTAAAAAAGTAATGCTTATTTCAATGCTGGCTTGGGTTTTACGATTTGCGTTATTTGCTTACGGAGATCCTGCAACTGGTTTGTGGATGATCCTTTTCTCTTGTATTGTTTACGGAATGGCGTTTGATTTCTTTAATATTTCGGGATCGTTGTTTGTTGAAACCAATACAAATGCTAAAATTCGTTCATCGGCACAAGGATTATTTATGATGATGACCAATGGTTTTGGAGCAGTAATAGGAAGCAACGTTGCCGGATGGGTGATTGATAAATATTTTACAAAATCGTTTACATCGGCTACAGATTTAGCTACAGAACTAAATACAACAGCAGATAATCCGACATTTTTAACCATTTTAAAAGATTCTTTTAGAGTAAATATTGCTGAAAACGGAGTCTTTCTTAAGCAACGAAGTTTTCGTGAAAGATTGGCAAGGTATCTGGCTTACATTTGCGGCTTATTCTTTTATAGTTGCTATTTTGTTTGCGTTGTTTTTTAAACACAAGCACGATCCTAACGAAATTAAAAATATATAAAAAAACGGAAACTTTAAGTTTCCGTTTTTAGTATTAAGTAATTCGCAATTCTGTCATTCTGGACTTGATCCGGAATCTCATTATTTTTGAACTTGAATGTAGGATTTATAAAAATAAATGCGTCAAAGTATAAATAAGCAAACCTACAAGTCCGCCAACTAACGTCCCGTTTATGCGAATGTATTGTAAATCTTTGCCAACTTCCAATTCCATTTTTTCGCTTAATTCGGTTCCGTCCCATTTTTGAACCGTATTTGTAATGATTTTTCCAACCTCGCTGCTGTTTTTCAAAACCATTTTATAAACGTACTGTCGAGCATATTTGTCGATATTTTCTTGCATTGTTTGATCTTCTCTAAAACTCACGATCATTTGCTGAATGTTCTGTTTTATGTACTGATTAAATGTAGCATTTCGGTCACTCAATTTCTCCAGCATATCTTCTTTCAGTCGCAGCCAGATATCTTTCGTGTATTCGTACAATTTTTCTTTTGTAATGAATTCTTCTTTAATTTGATCGAACTTATCATGCCAATCGTCTTTTTCGTTTAAATCTTCCACCACCTGATACAGTTTTAAAGTAACCGATTTCCTAATATCATGATTTGGATTCTTTTCAATTTCTTCTAAAAATGTAGTAATGCCCGAAATCAATTGATTTGTAACTGATTTTCCGCCGATCAAACCTAATATTGGTTGCTTCTCAACGACTTTGTTATAAATCAATTCCCGGTTATTTCCAACATAATGCTGTGCCTGTGGCAAAATAATGTTCAACAAACGATCGTGCTCATTCTGTTCCAAAAGGTAGAGTAGGGAAGTCGCTGCTAATTTTTCTAATCTAATTTCACTTGTAAGTTCAAAACCTTTAGTTGCTAAAAATTCAGCGATAGATTCATCATCCAGATTGCTTATTATTCGTTGAATAATTTTACTGCATTCGTTATAAATAAGCTGTTGATTTTTGTCTTTAGAAAGCCAGTCATTTAAATATTCACTGATTGATAGTTTATTGATGTACGGACGAATAGTATCCGGAGTCAGGAAATTTGTGCTGACAAAGTTCCCCAAATTTTCACCTAACGAATCTTTATTGTTTGTAATAAGGTTTGTATGCGGAATTTTTATGCCTAACGGATATTTAAACAAAGCTGTAACTGCAAACCAGTCTGCCAATGCACCAACCATTCCGGCCTCTGAAAACGCTCGAACATATTCCATCCACTCTTGCGGATTGTTTTTTAAAAGATACAACATTAAAACATAAACAACTGCCATAAGTATAAACAAGCCTGTTGCTAGCATTTTATGTTTTTTTAGTTGACTTTTTTTTAGCTGATCGTTCATGATTTATATTTTAATGAAGCTACGATTTTTTGAGTTAATTTTCAAATTAATTTTTTTACAAAATACTTAATTTACCACTTGATTTATTTTTCAATTTTTAGAAACAACATAGTATTTATATCTTTTTATCGTTTGTTTTAATTGTTTCAATATCTAAAATAAAATATTAATCATTATAATTATTTGTAAACAATTTTAAATTTATGTATTAAATTTTATGTTTAAATAAAGTTATTTTATTATGTGATAATCAATTTATTATATTTTAAAATAGATTTTATTTATATGTTAATTTTTGATTTTTTTTTAAATATTTTTAATATTATTATTTCAAAAAATAAAATTTAGTTTTTTTATGAAACAAAAAAATCGCACTAAAATATTTAGTGCGATTTTAAATATAGTTTTAAATTATTTTAGATACTTGGAACGTTAACTTGTTCATCAGCTTCAGCTTCATAATCTATAGAACCAAAATTAAATCCAAATAAATTAAAGAAGTCATTTCTGTATCCTTCAATATCCGAAATCTGTCCTAAATTCTCGGTTGTTGCTTCTTTCCATAATTTGTCAACTTCCTGCTGAACATCTTCGCGCATTTCCCAATCATCAATTCTAATTCTGCCTTCAGCATCTAACGGAATCGTTCCATCAGCAGTATATAATCGGTCATTGAATAAACGGTACATTTGCTCGATTGTTCCTTCATGAATACCTTTTTCTTTCATTACTTTATACAAAAGCGAAATGTAAAGTGGCACCACAGGAATTGCAGAGCTAGATTGCGTTACCAAAGCTTTGTTGACAGAAACATAAGCTTCGCCGTTAACATCGCTTAAAATAGTTTTTATTGTCGATGCCGTAGCTTCTAAATCGTTTTTCGCTTGACCAATTGTTCCGTTACGGTAAATAGGGAAGGTTAATTCTGGTCCAATGTACGAATAAGCAACCGTTTTAACTCCATCAGCTAAAACTCCGGCTTTTTGTAGGTCTTCCATCCAGAATTTCCAATCTTCACCGCCCATTACAGCAATAGTATTATCGATATCTTCCTGACTTTCAATAGGATTTATAGTGATATCTGAAACAATACCTGTGTGAAAATCAACAGTTTTGTTAGAAAATGTCTGTCCGATTGGTTTTAAAACCGATGCGTACGCAACACCTGTTTTTGGATGCGTTCTGCGAGGCGATGCCAAACTGTACACAATTAAATCAACCGTTCCTAAATCTTTCTTAATCAATTCTATGGTTTGCTGTTTAATTTCATCAGAAAACGCATCCCCATTGATCGATTTTGCATATAATCCAGCATTTTGAGCTTCTTTTTCAAAAGCAGCAGAATTATACCAACCTGCAGTTCCTGGTTTGCCTTCGGCAGCTGGTTTTTCAAAGAAAACACCAATTGTTGCAGCACCCGAACCAAAAGCCGCAGCTATACGCGAAGAAATTCCAAAACCGGTTGAAGCACCAATTACTAAAACTTTCTTTGGTCCGTTTTTAATTTCGCCTTGTGATTTAACATAATCAATTTGATTTTTAATGTTAACCGCCGTTCCGTCTGGGTGCGATGTTAAACAAATAAAACCTCTTGTTCTTGGTTTAATAATCATTTTGCTATATTTTAATTTATTTTGAATCTTGTTTTAAACATCAAATTTAACTATTTATATCTTATTTTAAAATTATATTTTCTGACGTTATTGATTGATTTTATGATTCGAATTCATTGCTTTTTTCATTAGATAAATCATTTTTAACAACACAATCTCATTATAAATTAATATTTTATTGCATTTTTTGTAACTTTAGGTTTGAATAATTATAAATATTTGCGCTATGAAAAGAAATTTTAGTTTTATTCCCGTTTTTATGTTGCTTGGAATTTTCTCTTGCAACGATGACAATTCTACCAAACCCGAAGAAACGGTTCCGTTGGGTGATCCGGTTGAAACACAGCAGCCAAACACCAATTATAAGTCCGCTTTTGAAGGACAAACCCGTATTGGAAGTGTAAAAACAACAACCAATCTTAAAATTGATGTTATCGCTACAGATTTAGTTAGTCCGTGGGCAATTGTTGCAATGCCAAATAACAATTTGTTAGTAACCCAAAAAGGTGGCTCCATGAAGATTTTTTCTGAAATCGGAACAATGATGACCGAAGTTTTAGGATTTCCTGCGGTTGATACCGGTGGACAAGGCGGAATGTTAGACGTTGCGTTGGATCCTGATTTTGCATCGAACAGAATGATTTATTGGTCGTTTTCTGAAACATTCGGCAACGGAAATCTAACATCAATTGCAAAAGGAAAATTGTCTTCAGATGAAAAATTGATTGAAAATCCGACGGTAATTTACAGAGCTGAGCCTTCTTACAACGGAAGTTTGCATTACGGTAGCCGTTTAGCTTTTGATGATGCCGGAAATTTATATGCAACCACTGGTGAACGATCTGATTTAGCTACACGTCCGCAAGCACAACAATTAGATAAAGCTTTGGGTAAAATTGTACGAATTACCAAAAATGGGCAACCGGTTTCGGGTAATCCATTTATTTCAACAGCCAATGCTAAACCAGAAATATATTCGTACGGACACAGAAATCCGCAAGGTTTGGCGTTTCATCCTGTTACAAAACAATTGTGGGAATCGGAATTTGGAGCCAAAGGTGGAGATGAAATTAATTTTATTGAACCAGGCAAAAATTACGGTTGGCCGGTTATTTCGTATGGTTTGGAATATAACGGAAACAAAATAGGCGAGGGAATTACACAAAAAGAGGGAATGGAACAACCCGTTTATTATTGGGATCCGTCGGTATCGCCAAGCGGAATGGATTTTTACACCGGAAATGCAATTCCAGAATGGCAACATAATCTGTTTGTGGGTGCTTTAAGCGGTCAGCATATTATTCGTTTGGTAATTAAAAACAATAAAGTCGCGGGCGAGGAGCGTTTACTTGCTGATAAGAACGAACGTTTTCGTGATGTATTGGCATCGCACCAAAATCAATCACTTTACGCGGTTACCGATAGCGGTAAAATTTACAGAATCAGTAAAAATTAAATATAAAAAAGCAATCTGTGAAGATTGCTTTTTTATTCTATATCCTTATCCATAATATCCGAAAGGTATCTGTTTTCTAAAACTTGCAACAGCGCATCGCGCGCATCCTGAAAAATACCACGTAACCCACAGGTTTCTTCGCAGCAATCATCACAAGTTGCATAAAAATTTAAACTTACACAAGGCAACATAGCCAACGGTCCGTTTACAACTCGAATAATTGATGAAACCCTTGTTTTACTTGGATCGTCAGACAATGTGTAACCACCAAATCGGCCTCTGTGACTTGTTAAAAAACCTGCTTTTTTCAGTTCATGAAAAATATTTTCTAAAAAAGCCTGCGGAATTTTTTTCTCTTTAGAAATGGTACTCATAAGCACGGGACCGCCTGCCTGATTCTTTGCAAGGTAACCTAAAGCTTTTAAAGCATATTTCGATTTTTGTGATAGCATATACAAAATTGTCTGTTTACAAAATTAACAATAATTTATTAGTATTAAACTTTATAATTTTAGTGAAGATTGATTAATGTTTATTATTTTTGTGAAGATTAATTAAAAAGATAGATTATGTCATTAAGATTAGGAGATGTAGCACCCGACTTTACAGCTGATACCAGTTTGGGAATATTAAATTTATATGATTATTTAGGCGATAGTTGGGGCGTTTTGTTCAGTCATCCGGCAGATTTTACACCTGTTTGTACTACAGAATTAGGAAGAACAGCAGCGTTGAAAGAAGAATTTGCCAAGCGTAATGTAAAACCAATTGCAATTAGTGTAGATGGAGTTGAAAGTCACAATAAATGGATTGAAGATATCAACGAAACGCAGGAAGTTTCTGTACAGTTTCCTATTATTGCAGATGAAGACAAAAATGTGGCAGGATTGTATGATATGATCCATCCAAATTCAAGCGAAACCGTAACGGTTAGAAGCGTTTTTGTGATCGATCCTGCTAAAAAAATCCGACTGACAATTACTTATCCGGCAAGTACAGGCAGAAATTTTAATGAAATTATTCGAGTTATTGATAGTCTACAGTTAACAGATCAGCATAAATTAGCAACGCCAGCTAATTGGAAAAATGGCGATGATTGTATTGTTACACCTGCTGTTGATACAGCAAAAGCACAAGAACTTTTTGGCGAAGTAAAAATAGTAAAACCCTATTTACGTTACGTAAAACAACCATAAACGAAAAACACCTTGATAAAATCAAGGTGTTTTTTTATAAATTAAATTCTATCAAAAGATATTCAGATTTTGATGCATCGTCTGTTTGGTTCGTGTGAAAAGCTTCAACAATTACACTTTTTTCATTGATCCAATATAAAGTATTTGGTACAATTTTAAAATTTACAAAGTTTGCCAGAAGCTTCTCTTTGAAACGGAAGTTGTTATCCAAGCCTGAAATTATAAGTAAACAACCCACATCATTATCATTCGTTAATTCTGCAAATTGTTGCGATTCTTTATTGTAAACCGGCAACGTACTTTTATATTGAACTTCTTCTTGTGCATTTCGTTTGCTGTAGAAAGAATATAAAGTTTCATTACCCTCATTAACTCTGAAAACATACGATTGCAAAACGGGAGAGAAGCCTAATGATGTTACGATACTTTCCTGACCGGTTTCTTCATCTATATTTTTAATAGGAATTTCAACTTGTTCGCCAGAATTTGTTCTAAAAGAATAAACGCCTATTTGACTATTAGTTTCGATATTCTGTGTCGAGAAAATAAAAGTAGCATTTCCCTTTCGTCTATTTTGGAGATAACTTTGCTTGCTGATTAACTTTACTGTACCGTATTTTTCAAATGATTTTGATTGATCGTCATAAATACCGTTTAAATTACTGTATCGAATAGCGTTTAAATCTACAGATTCCAGAGAAAATTCATCTTTCATCTTAAAGTGTTTTTTCTTTACAAATCCGTTGTAGCTTAAAGGATTATTTCCGTACAAAAAGTAATTAACTTCACAGAATTCATCTGATTCATTCACTAGGAAAATTCGTTGTGAAGGCGAATTTTCTATTGTTTTAATCTGACTTTTTATGGTATCTGTTGAAGCAAATAATGTAACTTGTTTGTTGTTTACAAAATACAATTCGTTGTGCTGATCATCAATATCAAAAGGAATCTCTTTAAATTGAATAAGGGTATCATTCGTAGATGTATCTGTTTGATTACTTTCTTTTTTACAAGAAACGATCGAAATTAAACCAACAATACAAACGGTTTTTATAATGATATTTTTCATAAATTATTCTTTAAATGAATAAAAGCACCTAAAATTAGGTGCTTTTATGTTATTTTTTGTTTGTATCGCACCATTTACGTGCATTAACAAAAGCTTCAACCCACGGAGAAACTTCGTCTTTTCTTCCTGCCGGGTAATTCGCCCAGTTCCAAGGAAAAACAGAACGCTCTATATGCGGCATTGTTACCAAGTGTCTTCCCGATGCATCACACATCATTGCAGTATTATAGTTAGATCCATTCGGATTTGCAGGATACGCATCGTACGCATATTTCGCCACAATGTTGTATTGGTTTTCACTGTTTGGTAAGTTGAATTTACCTTCACCATGCGAAATCCAAACTCCTAAAGTAGTTCCTGCCAAAGTTGACAACATAATTGAATTATTTTGTTGAACTTTTACCGAAACGAAGTTAGATTCGTGTTTTTGTGAGGTGTTATGATGCATTTTTCCATGCACTTCATGATCAGGATTGATCAATTCTAATTCCATAAACAACTGACAACCATTACAAATACCAACCGACATGGTATCAGGACGTGCAAAGAAATTCTTTAACGCCGTATTTGCTTTTTCGTTGTACATAAATGCACCAGCCCAACCTTTTGCCGAACCTAAAACATCTGAATTCGAAAAGCCACCAACAGCACCAATAAACTGAATATCTTCTAATGTTTCACGGCCCGAAATTAAATCGGTCATGTGAACGTCTTTTACATCAAAACCAGCTAAAAACATGGCGTTAGCCATTTCTCTTTCAGAATTTGATCCTTTTTCACGGATAATCGCAGCTTTTGGTTTAGCAACAGCAGGATCGATCACAGGTTTTGCTCCATTGAAATGGAAAGGGAAATTAAACTGTAAAGGTTGTTTTTTGTAGTTCATTAAACGCTCGCGCGCCATTCCGTTTTTAGACTGTTTTTTATCTAAATAGTACGATGTAATGAACCAAGTATCACGTAATTCGTTGATGTTGAAATTGTATAATTCTTTACCAAAGAATACTTTTAAATCATGTCCTTCAGAAGGAACTCCAATTTTGACAAATTCAATACCGTTTAACGACATTTTGTTTTCAAAAGCCACATCGTTCTGTGCCTGTAAAACAACTGCAATGTTTTCGTTGAACAAGGCTTTAATCATATCAGGTTCGTTCAAACCTGTTAAATCAATATCTGCATCTAAATTGTAGCCTGCAAAACACATTTCTAACAAAGTGGTAATTAAACCGCCCGAACCAACATCGTGACCTGCAGCAATTTGATTATCGTTGATTAAATCTTGAATAGTATTGAATGCTTTTTTGAAATAAGCAGCATCTGTTATTGTTGGAACATCGTTACCGATTTTGTTTAAAATCTGTGCAAAAGCCGATCCGCCAAGTTTAAGTTTATCTTTAGATAAGTTAATATAATAAATTGATCCTGCACCTTTTGATAAAACCGGCTCAACTACTTTTTTAATATCTGAACAGTTTCCTGCTGCTGAAATAATTACCGTTCCAGGAGCAATAACATCGCCTTCAGGGTATTTCTGTTTCATTGAAAGAGAATCTTTTCCTGTTGGAATATTTATTCCTAATTCAATGGCAAAATCTGAGCAACCTTTTACAGCTTGATACAAACGTGCATCTTCACCTTTGTTGTTACAAGCCCACATCCAGTTTGCAGATAATGAAATTCCGCTTAAACCGTCTTTTATCGGTGCAAAAATAATGTTCGATAAAGCTTCACCAATGGCATTTCTACTTCCCGCAACCGGATCAACCAAGGCAGTAATAGGCGAGTGCCCTACAGTTGTTGCAATACCTTCTTTTCCTTTAAAATCAAGTGCCATAACACCCACATTGTTCAAAGGTAACTGTAACGTACCAACACACTGCTGTTTAGCAACTTTACCACCAACACAACGGTCAACTTTATTGGTTAACCAGTCTTTACAAGCAACAGATTCTAACTGTAAAACTTGATTTAAGTAGTTATAAACTTCTTCTTTTTCGTATTGTAATTCTCCGTAATTGTAAACAACGGTTTCATCGTTCATAATTGTTTTTGGCGATGAACCAAACATATCTTCTAAAGCAAAATCCATTGGTTTTGCTCCGTTTGTAGCCGATTCAAAAGTAAAACGGTGGTTGTTTGTAACTTCACCCACATTGTACATTGGCGAACGCTCGCGGTCTGCAACACGTTTTAATGTATCAATATCGTTTTTACCGATAACCAATCCCATGCGTTCTTGAGATTCGTTACCAATGATTTCTTTTGCCGATAGTGTAGGATCACCAACTGGTAATTTATCTAAATCGATCAAACCACCGGTGTTTTCTACCAATTCTGACAAACAGTTTAAGTGTCCGCCTGCACCGTGATCGTGAATAGAAACAATTGGATTAATATCGGCTTCTACCATACCACGTACCGCATTCGCAGCACGTTTTTGCATTTCAGGGTTAGAACGTTGAATAGCATTTAATTCGATACCAGATCCAAAAGCACCTGTATCTGCAGACGAAACTGCTGCACCACCCATACCAATACGGTAGTTTTCACCACCTAATATTACAATTTGATCACCTTCTTTAGGCTCGTGTTTTTTTGCTTGATTTTCTTTTCCGTAACCAATACCGCCTGCTTGCATAATTACTTTATCGTAACCAATTTTGCGGTTGTTTTCTTCGTGTTCAAACGTTAAAACAGAACCGGTAATTAAAGGCTGACCGAATTTGTTTCCAAAATCTGAAGCTCCGTTTGATGCTTTAATTAAAATATCCATTGGAGTTTGGTACAACCAATTGCGTTCTTTCATGCCGTTTTCCCACTCACGATCGTCAACCAAACGAGAATAAGATGTCATGTAAATCGCTGTTCCTGCTAATGGTAACGAACCTTGACCACCTGCCAAACGGTCGCGAATTTCACCACCCGAACCTGTTGCTGCACCGTTAAATGGTTCAACCGTAGTAGGGAAGTTGTGCGTTTCTGCTTTTAATGAAATTACCGAATCAAAGTCTTTTTCTGTGTAGAAATCAGGCTTATCGGCAGAATTCGGAGCAAATTGCGTTACGCGTGGACCTTTTACAAAAGCCACGTTATCTTTATATGCCGAAACAATTCCGTTTGGATTGGTTTCAGATGTACTTTTAATTAATTTGAATAACGAAGTTGGTTGTTCAACACCATCGATTACAAAAGTTCCATTGAAAATTTTGTGACGACAGTGTTCTGAATTTACCTGTGAAAATCCAAAAACTTCAGAATCGGTCAATTTTCTTCTGATTTTAACCGAAACATTGTTTAAATAATCAACTTCTTCATTGCTTAATGCCAAACCTTCTTGTTTGTTGTAAGCAGCAATATCTTCAATTTCTAAAACAGGTTGAGGGTCGATATTAACCGTGAACATGTCTTGCGTTAAAGAATTGTATTTTTGAGAAATCATCGGATCGAAATCGCTGAAATCTTCTTGTGCTTTTTGAAATTCTTCAATACGGATAATTCCGTTAATGCCCATATTCTGCGTAATTTCTACTGCATTTGTACTCCAAGGAGTAATCATTGCGGCACGCGGACCAACTAAATTTTGTGTTATTGAAGGTGTTTCTATTTGTGTAGCATTTCCAAACAGCCAATTTAGTTTAGCTACATCTTCTGTGTTTAAAGGAATTGAAGTTTGTACAGCGTAAACCGTACCAGACGCATTTTCAAAAAATTGAATCATCGTTAAAAGATTTGTTGTGTTGTGTTGATTGAAAATAAAGAACAAAAATACTACTAAAAATTCATATTAGCAATTTAATCTGCCGAAGAACTTACGTGTTGGTAAGCTCCCAAATCTGCCGATGCTAACCTGCTTTTTCCCAATAAATCTTGAGCTGCCTGTTGTGCAAAAAACGGATTTCCGTAATTTATTAATGACGTAGCTTTATCGGTAATCATCAGTTCGTTTTTAGAGGTATTTAAAAAATATGGCTGATGATCGCTGAAATTTTTAGCAAGTAAACAATTATTGAAATTGGCTGTATTGCTAAAATTATAAGGGAAACTGGTAGTATCAAACCTGTTACCTGAATTTTGAAATTTAACTAACGAATATTCAAACTTAAAGGTGAAATTTGTCTCTTTATTTGCCGGAACCATCAATAATGATTCGCTTGCGTTACCATAAATAATACTATTTTTAAAGTGTGCATTTAAAGCAAAAGCATTCGTTCCGTCGCCATTATTCATTATAACAGCCGTTTGATTTTGTCGGCTCCAGAAGTTAGCAAACGTACAATGAGTAAAATCGTACGTTCCGCCATTTGCAATAACCAAGCCTGCTACACCGCAATTATTTGTTACGATATTACTTCCCGTTACTTTCGCAGTAGCCAATAAAAGTGCCGCTTCCTCACAATTATATATTTGAAGATTTTCTAACGAAGCCGTTCCATTATTAGCATTGATCAACAATCCGTTAACGGCATTTTTAATGATTGCATTTTTTATGTTTAGATTACTGTTCTGACCGATTAAAATCCCTGACCATTGTCCTGGAGTATTTTCAAAACTTGGTTCTAAACGATCGCCTTGAAATAAAATTGGAGTTTCGATTGATCCTTGTGCATTTATGGTTGATGTTGGGAACGAAACCAAGGCTGAATTTCTGTGGAAATGAATTTCGGTTCCTGTAGAAATATTCAAGGTTTTATTAGGTGGAACAGCGGCATAGCCATAAATAACGTAAGGTTTGTCGTTATTCCATTCTAATTCGTTGCCATTTGTAGCATCATTTTCATCTAAAAAGAAACCATAAATTTTATCATCGTTTATTGTGATACTTTCGTAAGAACCGTCTTGAAATTTCTGCGGATACAGAAAAACAGCATCTTTAACCAAAGTTACCAAGTTCACTTTTTGCTGATTATTGCCTGCTTGAAAAAGAATTTCATCGGTATATAAAAACTCTTTTCCGTTGGTTTGTTGCTTAATATCAACCGTAGTTTCAACAAAAATAAACATACTGTCTTTAGCCAAAAGTTCGATGTTTTCGAAGCTTTTTCCTGGCATTCCATCAACCATTAATCGGAAATTGGAATTATCGCCTTTACCCAATCTAATCGAAGGTATTTTAATGTCTTTGTTACTGTTGTTGTAAACCTTTAAATTGTAAGTGCTTGATCCGATATTCGAAAAAATAGTGTCTAAATAAACGGTGTCTTTAGAAAAAGTTAGTTCCGAACCAGTAGCCGGTTCAAAATTAAAATCGTCACGACACGAAGCCAGACTTACCAAGCAGACAATAAGGAGTATGTTATATAGGAATTTCATTTTTTAATATATTATTTACAGCATTAAGTGTTGATTGCTTTTCATGTGCTAAATTGTATGTTTTGTGAACATACACTGAGGCTTCTTTTCCTAAATTAATTAAAGATAACGGATTTTCATTAAAGGTTATTACTTTATCTAAAAGTACTTTCGTATATTCTATTATATTTCTATCTGCTACAATAGTTGAAAATTCACTCAAGAAGTACTCTTTTCCTGCATTTCCTGCATATCCAATAACATAACAACCGCATGCCATTGCTTCAACAGGAGGCAAACCAAAGCCTTCATTATAATTAAAACTTAAAAAAATAGCGCTTTTTTGTAATATAGTGGCAACTTCATCTTCTGTACAATTATCAATAGGTTGCCATTTCCAATCTTTAAAGTGAGGGTTGTTTACAAGTATTTGATGGATTTGATTAAAATCTTCTTTTAGTTTTCTTGGCATAAAAGCAATAATTTTTTCTTTATTGCTACTAAATGAAAATGAAGGATTTAAACCTAAACAAATAGGCTCTGTTTTCTGATTTGGGAATGCTAAATTCAAATATTCTTTAGAATCTTGAGACACAGTTAAAAAACCCAAAAAATTAGTGTTGTCATAGGAATGTTCTATAACATTATTTAAAAAAGGAAATAAATTAAATGTATAATAGCAGTTTTGGTTGTAAACTATATATTTATTAGGAGTTAATGTATGTATATTTGCTCCCCATACTTCAGGAAATATCAGAATAGAATCTTTTTCTGGTAGCGATTTATCCATAAAAAGTTCTTTAAAGAAATCCTTAAAAATATATTTTCTTTTATTCTTACGAGTTAATTTATAAATTTTATAAAAAAGATTTGGAAAATATGCGAATTGAACTTTTGCTGAAAACCAGTTATTTTTAAAATTCTTTTTTCCATGAGTTAAAAAAACATCATAGTTTTCACCTGATAATAACTCTGCTAATTTATATAATTGTTTTACTCCCCCAGTTGGAACCTTAATTTCAGGACAAATAATATAGATTTTTGTTTTAGGCATTGTTTTTTTTCTTTAAATTAGGAAATAAAGTGTTTATAAAGTTTTCTAATGTGTATTTATAGTATATTTTTTCAGGAATTTCCTCATACGGTTTGGTTAGAAACTCATCAGCAATATCATCAACTTGGTTGTTTATAACTAAAATGTTATTTGAATTGTAAAAATCGTATTTTTTTATAGTCTGGTTATTTGTAATAATCTTCTTTTGTAAAGCCATTGCCTCAAAAATCCTAAAACTTAAACCGGTTTGATTAGGTCTAACTAAATCAATTAAAATTTCAGCATTTTTCATTTTATCTATAACAATATCTAACTTAATATGCTTTTCTGTTAAATGAATTCTTTTATTCACTTTTTTAGTTGCAGGGTTCGCAACAATAAATTCATAATTATAAATCCCTTTTTTATCGAAGATATTAGCAATTCTACTTAATAAAACTTCTCGTTCGTATGATTTTGATAAAATCATAAAAGCTTTATTTTGAATTTGTAAATATGGTAATTTATCTAAATATATAAAATTTGTAAGTAATGTTAAATAAGAGTTTTTTTGTACATCTTCAATATCAAATGAGAAGATTTTATCAAATAACTCGTTATGATTTTCCGGCAAAGGTATTCTTGCCAAAGAATCGTAATTATAAGCAATAAAATTTGTTGTTTTATTCCTTAATAATAACCTTATATCATTTCTAAATTGGTTAGGATTTACAATTAAAACATAATCTTGTTTTGGTAACTCGCTAATCCTTTTAATTAAAGTTTTGTTGCGGTAATCTTTTTTTATGTTTTTCCCAAAAAACACTTTGTTTAAAAAATTACCAGCGCGTTGCCATTTACTTTTATATATGTAGTTAATAGCATTGAGATCTAAAAAAGTAACTTCATGTCCTTGCTTAATTAAATGATCGACAATTTTTTTATTAAAGCCCCATAAATCAAAAGCTACAATAGTTATGTTCATAAAAATTATAATTCGGTTATTTTTTGTTGTGTTTTTAATGATTTGGTAAGCGGTGCACCTTGAAGATACAAATTAAAAAACGTCCACTTTTTAGGTTTTATTATGCTTGAAAAAAAACTGGTTATAAATAAATATAATAAAAGTATTTTTTTACTAATTAATCCGTAATGCTTTTGAACCAAGTAAACCAACGAAATTTTAAGTTCTTTTTTTATTTTAATGCTGCGTTCGGTACTTGCACCATGATAGTGCAAATATTTTGCTTGTGGCACTATGTAACAATCTTTATTCAGTTTTCTTAAACGCAGACAAACATCTGTTTCTTCATAATAAAGAAATAAATTTTCGTCAAAACCGCCAATTTCGTTAAAGATTTTTCTGTCGATAAGCATAAAACTTCCCGATACGGTGTTAACTTTCATTGGCGTTTGATAGTTTTTTTTTCTAACAGGATATTTTTCAGAATTCAATCTTTCTAAAAACCTTCTTCCAAAAATTTGTCTGATTGTACTTGCATAATGATCAAAAGATATAATTTCATTATTCTTATCATCAAAACTTTGTCCGCCAACAATAGCTACACTTGTTTTGTTTTTTATAAAATCATACAAAATTTGTAAACAGTCATTTAAAAACAAGGTATCATTATTTACAAATGCGACAAATTCTGATGGTTCTGCAAACTGTAATCCAAACATATTTCCGCCACCAAACCCCTTATTAATGTTGCTTCTGTGTAACGAAATTTTACTGTTAACATTCTGGTTTAAATAATTTTGTAAATGGTAATAATCTTCTTTTTCCGAATTATTATCTACGATATAAGCCTTATAGTTAAAGCTATCATCTGTTTTTTGTAAAATGCTTTTAATACAATTAATAGTGTACTCGCTAGAGTTGTAATTAATAATTATAACGGCTATTTTTAACATCTATCTTTAATTTCGAAGTAAAAATAAAGAAAAAAGTAAGTTATACCTACTTTAAATATCTTATAATATATATTTGTACCATTATTTGTAATTAATGAAAACAGCTTTACTAATATCAACCTACAACTGGCCGCAAGCTTTAGAACTTATCTTTAAAAGTATTTTTGAACAAACAGAAATGCCTGATGAAGTGTTGATTGCCGATGACGGATCTACCGAAGAAACCAAAAAGCTTATCGATAATTTTATTCAGAAAAGTACATTTAAGGTAATTCATGTTTGGCAGGAAGATAAAGGTTTTCGCAAAGCCATTATTTTGAATAAAGCCGTTGCTGAAAGCTCGTGCGATTATATTATTCAGATCGATGGAGATTGTATCATGCATCCAAAATTTATTGCAGATCATAAAGAAAATGTTCGAAAAAACGTTTATTTATACGGAACACGAGCTACGATTACTAAAGAAGCGTTGCCGGGGATTTTTAATGAACAGAAAACAAAATTCAATTTCTTTTCTAAAAATTTAAAGAAGAAATCAAGAACCATTCACAACAAATTATTGTCTAAAATGTATAAACCGCACGAAGGTTTTTCGTCGAATTTCCGTGGATGCAACGTATCATTTTGGAGAGAAGATTTTATTGCGATTAACGGTTACAATGAAAGTTTTGAAGGTTGGGGTAGAGAAGATAGTGACTTGGTTATTCGATTGGGAAATAAAGGCGTTTTAGCAAAGAGATTGCGTTATGTTGGAATTGTATATCATATTTATCATACCGAAAATCCACGCGATCAGTTAAAAGAAAACGATTTAATTCAGCATAAATCAATTCAAGAAAAAATTATACGAACAGAAAAAGGAATTTCGCAATATTTGTAAAATGAAGTTAGTTGTACAGCCGCAGTTTATCGATCAAAAAAAAGATATAGAAACTTTACTTACGCATTTTAATGAACAAGGAACGCTTTTGGTTAAAGGAAGCCGAAATACCATTAAGATTTTCCCGTTAAACGATCAATTGCTGAATATTAAAGCTTTTAAAAAGCCTAATTTGCTAAACTCGTTTGTTTATAGATTTATTCGAGATTCAAAAGCTAAACGTTCTTATAATTATGCTTTGCGATTATTAAATAGCGATATTGGAACGCCGCAACCCATTGCATTTGCCGAATATAGTGATAGAATTGGTTTAGGAAAAAGCTTTTACGTTTGCGAACATATTGTTACAGAATACACGTACAGAGATTTAGTTCAAAATCCTGATTTAGAAAATCATGAGGAGATTTTACGTGCTTTTACTGTTTTTTGCTACAAATTACATGAAGCAGGAGTAGAGTTTAAAGATCATTCGCCAGGAAATACACTGATAAAAATCAATTCAGATAATTCATATTCGTTTTATTTGGTCGATTTAAACAGAATGCAGTTTCATACGCAAATGTCGTTTGAACAACGCATGTATAATTTACGCCGGTTAACGCCTAAAAAAGAAATGATTGCTGTTATGGCAAACGAATATGCGAAATTGTACAACCAAAAAAGTGAACAAGAAATCTTTAATTTATTATGGAATTTAACCAGCGAATTTCAAATGAAATTTCACAGAAAGCAAATGTTGAAAAAACGCTACAAATTCTGGAGATAATAACGGTTTATTTCTTGCGTAAACGCTTAATTTCGGTATAACGTTCCCAAATAGAATATGCCATAAGATAGCTTACAACAGCCCCTTTTTTTCCGTCTAAAAAACCTAATCTAAATAAATAACGGTTTAAAAAACAATAAGTTGAGTGTCCGTAATGTTTAAAGATATTGTATTTTTCTCCTTTACTGAATTTTTCTTTAGCTTTTAATTTTCCGTAGTTTTTTAATTTTTCTTTGTAACTTTTATAATCATGAAAAGAATAGTGGATAAGCTTGTTTTTAAGGGATGAAATCTTTCCTTCTACCATTAATTTCTCGTGAACCAAACCGGTGTAAGTACCAACTTCTTTTTTAAACAACCGTATGTTTTTATCGGCTTGCAAGCCTGTAAAGTGCATTGGTTTATTCTTGTAATAATATGTTCTGTAAAAAAAGTAAGCGTCGGCAGTAGGTTTTTTTAATGTTTCTTGAATTTCTGCAGATAATGCTGGAGTAAGACGTTCGTCGGCATCTAAAAATAAAATCCAAGAGTTTGTTGCATATCCTAAAGCAATATTTCTTTGTGATGCATAATTTTCGAATTTATGTTTATAAAACTTTACTCGATCAAATTTTGTTGCTAATTCTTCGGTAGCATCAGTACTGAAAGAATCAACAATAATAATTTCATCAACAAAAGTTAAATTCTCTATTAATTCTACAATATTATGCGCCTCATTTTTCGTAATTATTAACGCAGAAATTTTAGTGTTGATATTCATAGTGTTTATGCATTATGTTTTAAGAAATGCATTAATAAGGGTTTAAACAACTTTGGATCAAGTTCTAAATATAGCTGTTCATTTTTAATTTTAATATCTTTAATTGATAAATTTTCAAAAAGATTCGGCTTGTAATCTTTCAAATGCACAGAAATATAGTTGATGCCGTCTTCAAAACTATTCCAACCTAATTTATCAATAACCGGCGAAAATATTGTAAAAGCAGGTTTGTTTAGTGCTTTCGCCATGTTAATTGCACCGCCGTCATTTCCAATTATAAAATCGCACACATTCATTAATCCGATAAAATCTCGTAACGATTTTCCTATTACATCAAAATAAATATGCTTTTGAGTTTCGGGTTTGCAAAGCTCGTAAATTTTCTTGGCTTCGTTTATTTGATTGGGGATATAATTAAACAGCAGATTTATTGGTTTGTAGGCAATAATTTCATCAATAATTTGTGCCATATATTCCAATGGATAGGTTTTAGATTCGCTACTTCCTAATAAGCTTATCATTGCCAAAGGAATGCTTTTATCGATATTATGCTTTTCTAAAAGTGTAATCGCTTGTTGTTTTTCGTTTTCACTTACAACTAATGTAGGTTTTAAAACTTTAGGAGTTAAAATTCCCAATGGTTTTAAAAGTTCTAACCTTTGCTCTATCGTTAAACCTAAATTTGTTTTTGGCTTGTTGTGGCGTTCAACAACGTGTGTATAAATAGCGTTTATGTATTTTTTATCGAACGAAATTCGAGTTTTTGCTCCTGAAAATCCTGTAATAATCCAACTTTCTAATTTAGAGTAACTGTCTATTACAATATCGTATTTTTCTTTTCTGATTTTAGCAGTAAACTTTAATAGTTCAATTTTAGAATCGCGTTGTTTGCTGGTAAAATGAATAATGTTGTAATTAGAATGATTGTTTAAAAGTACCGGATACGTGGTATCGTAAATTAAATAATCGATTTGAGCATTTGGAAATTCTATGGCTAAATTTTCGCAAATAATAGAAGAAACCAACACATCGCCGATCATTTTTTGCTGTATTACAAGAATCTTCTTCATTATTAGAATTTAAAATTTGTTGATCGGTAACTTAACCAAGTTTTGTGTTTTAGTGCTGTTTGATAGTAACTGTAAAGTTCTAAAAATTTGTATCTATTAACTTTTAGTTTCTTTAAAAAGAATAAAGGAAATGACAAAATTGCAAAAATACTAACAGTAAACATATTATTTGTCATTAATAAAGGATGAAGCCATTGCTGACTTGCAGTCGAAAAATGATTTGAAATATAAATATGCCGCGATTTTATTACTTCGGACTTTGTTATGGCTTTTGTTTTCGGATTTACTCTTGATGCGCCACCATGTAAGTGAAAAAGCGAAACTTCTTTCGTTATAACACACGGTAAATTATTGTCTTGAGCTTTTTTGCATAAATCAACATCTTCAAAATACATCCAATAATCTTCGTTCCATTTATTTATCAAATCAAAATTATCTTTCGATATAAATATTGCCGAACCTGAAATCCAATCGGGATAACTTCTTGTAGCTGTTTCTTTAAAATGTTCAGTTAATTGTTTCTTTTTAAAAACTCGTTCTAAACTTCGCAATATACCAAAAATTCGCAATGAGTTTGGAAATAATAAATTGTATTTATGAAACGAATCCTTACTATTTGTTTGCAAACAAGATAAAATTCCGATATTTTCTTTGTGGTAAATTGCAGTAAAATGCTCTAAAACGCCTTTATTTAGTTTGGTGTCTGGATTTAAAAAGAAGAGATAGTCTCCGTTAGCATTCGCAGCACCTAAATTGCAACCATTTGCAAAACCATTATTTCCGGAATTTGAGATCCATTTTACAGTTGGAAATTTTTGCTGATACTGTAAAAATAAGTCATTTGTAGAGTTATTATCAACAACAATTATTTCGGTACTTAAAGCTGTATTTAAATTTAAAATACTTTCAATACAATTGCTTAAAACAACCCATGAATTGTAGTTTACAATGATAATAGAAACATCCATAAATAAATTATTCTTTTTTAGCGCATTTCGCTAATTAGTATTGTTTGCAAAATTAAATAAAGCCAATACATTTTGGTGTATTGGCAAAATTTTAATTCTAATTTTAAAAACACAACATTTATAAATGTTAGATTTTAATATAGTTAATCTCGTTTTCGTACGATCTAACTGCTCCGCTTTTCAGTACAACAAGCAATCTGCCTTCATCGCTCCATCTTGCAGCTTCAATTTCTTCACCAACAAAAAGTTCCAATTCATGACCATTTGCATCTGTTATATAAAGCATTTGACCGATAATTCTAAAATTATTCGATTTTCTAAAGTTCTCTGTAAATTCCATATTTCTATTTTTATTCAAAAATACAAAACAGATTTTTATCTGCAATCAAATAAATTTTTATTAATACAATTTTAAGTGGTATTTTTGATGTGTATCTAAAAATATACTAAAAAATAATTATGTCAGACGATAAAAAAGTAATCTTTTCAATGTCGAAAGTGAGTAAAACTTACTCATCGACAAACAAAACAGTGCTTAAAGATATTTATTTAAGCTTTTTTTACGGAGCTAAAATTGGAATTTTAGGTTTAAATGGTTCAGGAAAATCATCTTTGCTTAAAATTATTGCAGGTGCCGATAAAAATTATCAAGGCGATGTGGTTTTTGCACCGGGTTACACGGTTGGTTATTTAGAGCAGGAACCGCAGTTAGATGAAACCAAAACGGTGATTGAAGTCGTTCGCGAAGGAATGGCAGAAGTTGTTGCTATTTTAGACGAGTTCAACAAAATTAACGATATGTTTGGTTTGCCAGAGGTTTATGAAGATGCAGATAAAATGCAGAAATTGATGGATCGCCAGGCAGATTTACAAGATAAAATTGATGCAGTAGGCGGGTGGGAATTAGATAATAAATTAGAAGTTGCTATGGATGCACTTCGTTGTCCAGAACCAGATACACCAATTTCTGTGCTTTCGGGCGGTGAACGTCGCCGTGTTGCTCTGTGCCGTTTGTTGTTGCAAGAGCCAGATGTGTTGTTGTTAGATGAGCCTACCAACCACTTAGATGCCGAATCGGTTCATTGGTTAGAACAACATTTACAACAATATAAAGGAACAATTATCGCCGTAACGCACGACCGTTATTTCTTGGATAATGTTGCCGGATGGATTTTAGAATTAGACAGGGGAGAAGGTATTCCGTGGAAAGGAAACTATTCTTCTTGGTTAGATCAAAAAGCAAAACGCTTAGAGCAGGAGGAAAAAACAGCATCAAAACGTAGAAAAACGCTTGAACGCGAATTAGATTGGGTTCGTCAAGGAGCAAAAGGTCGTCAAACAAAGCAAAAGGCACGTTTACAGAATTACGACCGATTGTTGAATGAAGATCAAAAACAGTTAGAAGAACAATTGGAAATCTACATTCCGAATGGACCGCGTTTAGGTACCAATGTTATTGAAGCTAAAAGTGTTGCTAAAGCATTCGGCGATAAAATTTTGTACGACAATTTAAACTTCACATTGCCACAAGCAGGTATTGTAGGTATTATTGGACCAAATGGTGCTGGTAAATCTACCATTTTCCGTATGATTATGGATGAGCAAAAAGCTGATGCCGGCGAATTCGTGGTAGGTGATACCGTAAAAATTGCTTATGTAGATCAATCACATAAAAATATCGATACAGAAAAATCAATTTATGAGAATTTTGCTGAAGGTCAGGAATTAATCATGATGGGCGGTCGTCAAGTAAATGCGCGTGCTTATTTATCGCGCTTTAACTTTGCAGGATCTGATCAAAATAAAAAAGTTTCAACCTTATCGGGTGGTGAACGTAACCGTTTGCACTTGGCAATGACTTTGAAAGAAGAGGGTAACGTTTTGTTGTTAGATGAGCCTACCAATGATTTGGATATTAATACGTTACGAGCGTTAGAAGAAGGTTTGGAAAACTTTGCAGGTTGTGCTGTAATTATTTCGCACGATCGTTGGTTTTTAGACCGTGTTTGTACACATATTTTAGCTTTTGAAGGCGATTCTGAAGTTTATTTCTTTGAAGGATCTTTCTCTGAATACGAAGAAAACCGTAAAAAACGTTTAGGTGATGTAGCACCAACGCGTATCAAATACAAAAAATTAGTTCGCTAATTAAAATCAAAAAGCTGTTCATTTGAACAGCTTTTTTTTATTCTTCGTTTTCGTCTATTAAATCGCCAACTTCGTCAATATCGTCAAAATTTGATTCAACTAAAGCGTAACGCGCTTTCTCTTCGTCGTCTTCTAACACAAAAATGTGTACAGCTTTATCGGCAGATCCAAATCCGGCTGTAATTGCAGAATCTATATCATTTCGTTCTACATACGAAATATTGTTTCCATCTAACGTATGCTTTACAGCCATTGCCATAATTGCGCTTCCGGCAAAAATTTCTACATGTCTTTGTTCCATAATTTTTTTATTTCCAATTTACGAAAATTGATTAAATAAAAATATAAAAGCGTCTTAAAATATTTTAAGACGCTTTATTGTTGTGTTGTTGTTAGTCTTGGTTTCTAAAAACCAATTTATCTTCAAAACTATCAAGAAGAATAATACTGTCGGTTTTAATAGATCCCGAAAGAATTTCTTTTGAAAGTTGATTTAAAACTTCGCGCTGTATCACACGTTTTACCGGACGGGCACCAAAATGCGGATCAAATCCTTTTTTAGCTAAATAGTTAATAGCTTCAGGCGTTGCATCCATAGTAATATGTTGTTGCGCCAACATTTTAAACACGCTTTTTAACTGGAACGATACAATTTGTTCAATGTTACCTTTAGTAAGTGGCGTAAACATGATGATTTCATCAATACGGTTTAAAAATTCCGGGCGAACCATTGTTTTTAATTGATTCAAAACTTCGGTTTTAGCATTTTCAGTAGCTTCTTCAACAGGATTTTTATCGAACTGTTCCTGAATAATATGGCTTCCCATGTTCGATGTCATAATAATAATGGTGTTTTTAAAATCTGCCAAACGACCTTTGTTATCTGTTAATCTACCTTCATCTAAAACCTGCAACAGTACGTTGAAAGTATCGGGATGGGCTTTTTCAATTTCATCTAATAAAATAACCGAATAAGGTCTTCTTCTAACCGCTTCTGTCAACTGACCGCCTTCATCGTAACCCACATATCCAGGAGGCGCACCAACCAAACGACTCACACTGTGGCGTTCAGAATATTCGCTCATATCAATTCGAGTCATGGCGTTTTCGTCATCGAACAAATATTCAGCCAACGCTTTTGCCAGCTCGGTTTTACCAACACCGGTTGTTCCAAGAAACAAGAACGATCCGATTGGCTTTTTAGGATCTTGCAATCCCGAACGACTTCTGCGAACGGCGTCTGAAATGGCTTCGATTGCTTCTTCCTGACCAACAACTCGCTTATGTAATTCATTTTCTAAATTCAACAGCTTTTCACGATCGGTCTGCAACATTTTTGTCACCGGAACACCTGTCCACTTTGCAACAACTTCGGCAATATCCTCATAAGTAACCTCTTCTTTAATCAGCGAAGGTCCTTTTTGATTTTCATCTAACTGTTTTTGATATTCAGCCAAGCGATTTTCTGCATCCTGAATTTTTCCGTAACGAATTTCGGCAACTTTACCATAATCTCCATTACGCTCGGCGCGTTCTGCTTCTAATTTGTATTCTTCGATTTCTAATTTGGCATTCTGAATATTGTCAACCACATCTTTTTCTGATTTCCATTTAGAAAAAATCTGATTTCGATCTTCTTTTAAATTTGCCAGATCAATCCCCAAAGCTTTCAATTTTGCTTCGTCATTTTCACGCTTAATCGCTTCAATTTCAATTTCCAACTGCATGATTTTTCTGTCTAAAACATCTAATTCTTCTGGTTTTGAATTGATCTCCATTCTGATTTTCGATGCCGCTTCATCCATTAAATCGATCGCTTTGTCTGGTAAAAATCTGTTCGAAATATAGCGTTGCGAAAGTTCAACCGCACCAATAATTGCTTCGTCTTTAATACGAACTTTGTGGTGTGTTTCATACTTTTCTTTGATACCACGCAGAATAGAAATCGCACTTTCGGTATCGGGTTCTTCTATAATAACCTTTTGAAAACGACGTTCTAACGCTTTATCTTTCTCGAAATATTTTTGATACTCGTCTAAAGTTGTCGCGCCAATTGCTCTTAATTCGCCACGAGCCAAAGCTGGTTTTAAAATATTAGCCGCATCCATAGCTCCTTCGCCACCACCGGCACCAACAAGCGTATGAATTTCATCGATAAAAAGAATAATATTTCCTTCAGACGATGTTACTTCTTTCACAACCGATTTCAATCGTTCTTCAAATTCGCCTTTGTACTTTGCGCCGGCAATCAACGCGCCCATATCTAACGAAAAAACCAATTTGTCTTTCAGGTTTTCAGGTACATCGCCCTGAACAATTCTGTGTGCCAAACCTTCGGCAATTGCGGTTTTACCAACACCCGGCTCGCCAATTAACATTGGATTATTTTTAGATCTTCGGGTTAAAATTTGTAAAACACGGCGAATTTCTTCATCACGCCCAATTACAGGATCCAATTTTCCGCTGTTCGCCAAATCGTTTAAGTTTTTGGCATATTTATTCAGTGAATTGTAAGTTTCTTCTGCCGATGCCGATGTTACGCGTTCGCCTTTTCGTAGTTCATTAATTGCAGTTTCGATTTGTTTTTCGGTTGCTCCGCTGGTTTTTAGAAATGATGCAATTTTACTGTTTGATTTAAAAATTGCCAGAAACAAATGTTCGATCGATACATATTCATCGTTCATTTTTTTGGCGATAACCTGTGCTTCGTTCAACGCATTTCCTGCTAATCGCGATAAATCTATCTGCGCACCTTCAACTCTTGGGAACGATTCAATGATTTGATCGTTCTGCGATTTTAACTGATCGATATTTACACCGACTTTCTTCAGAATAAAAGGCGTTACGTTTTCATCAACCTCTAAAATTGCTTTTAAAAGATGCTCGTTTTCTATTTGTTGCTGACCAAAGGTCTGTACCAGAACTTGAGCCTGTTGCAGTACTTCTTGCGATTTTATTGTAAAATTATTTAAGTTCATAATCTTTATGTTTTTGTTCTTTGTTGTTTATTTTGTTTGATGATAGAGTATTTTCAAATGATATTCCAAAGATTAAAATATGTCAAAATGTCTTAATTTTAAATTTTAACAGAATGAAATAATGCCAAAATGACACTTTGTTGTAAGTTTCGATGTAAAAGGATATGAAATTTTGACGTATATTTGAATACTAAATTTACAAAAATGAATTGGAAGGTTTTAGAAAACAGCAATCAAATTGAAGAGATAAAAGAAGCATCACACAATAAATTACAGTTGATTTTTAAACACAGTACGCGTTGCATTATCAGTAAAATGGCGTTAAAGAATTTTGAAAATGATTTTTTACTGCATGATGTAATTGATGCGTATTATTTAGATTTAATTGATTACCGGAGTATTTCTAATGAAATTGCAGATGATTTTAGAATTACGCATCAATCACCACAAATTTTGTTGATTAAAGATGGTAAAGTGGTTTATAATGAATCACATGAAAGTATTGATGCGAATGTGTTGAAAGAGTTTGTTTAATTTTTTGAGATATAATAGTTTTATTGGTTAGAAAAGATATGAATGGATTTTTAATAATAGGAACTTTTTTGTTAGTTAGTTTTTTAATTCCAGTTTTTATTTCTTATTTAATTTTGAAAAAATCAGCTGCATATAAATATTTTACTATTGTTTTTTTCTTATCTGTTTTATCATCTTTTATTGGATTATTGTTTGGTGGGATATTTAATTTAGGATATTTTAAATTTAAAGGAGAAATTTATGATATAGAAACTCTGTTCATTATATATTATTATCAATTAAGTTTACCATTTTTAATAGTTTTTCTTTTGTCATTATTATATTGGATATTAAAAATAACAAACAAAAAATCCGACTAACTCGTCGCATTTTCTGTATTTTGATTGTTATTATGATAATAATTTTGATGCGATGCAAATTCGTTTGCTGTTTCTACAATTTTGTAGGCTTCCACAATTTTCTTAACTAATCGGTGACGTACAATATCTTTATCATCTAAAAATACAAAGCCAATACCTTCTACACCTTCTAAAATACGTAGAGCTTCGCGCAAGCCCGATGTTACTTTTCGCGGTAAATCAACCTGACCCGGATCGCCCGTAATAATAAATTTAGCATTTTTACCCATACGTGTTAAAAACATCTTCATTTGTGAATGGGTGGTATTTTGTGCTTCGTCTAAAATTACAAAAGCATTATCAAGTGTACGTCCACGCATAAATGCCAAAGGCGCAATCTGAATGATTCCTTTTAACAAATAATCTTCTAACGTGGTTGGTGGCAACATATCGCGCAATGCATCGTATAACGGTTGCATGTACGGATCTAACTTTTCTTTCATATCGCCTGGTAAAAAACCTAGATTTTCTCCGGCTTCAACTGCAGGTCGGGTTAAAATAATACGCTTAACCTGTTTTTCCTTTAAAGCTTTCACGGCTAATGCAACACCGGTGTAAGTTTTACCAGTTCCTGCGGGACCAACAGCGAAAACCATATCGTTTTTAAAAACCAAATCGACCATTTTCTGCTGATTAGGTGTGGTTGCCTTAATTAGCTTTCCGCCTAAACCGTGTACCAGAATTTCATCAGATTTATCCATTCTTTGCGGAACATCGTCTAAAATCAATCTTTCGATAATATTTTCGTTCAGTTGGCTGTATTTTTCGTAGTACTTTAAAATTCGATCAAAACGCGTTTGAAACTGGTCTAAAATTTCAGCCTCACCGTAAATCTTCATGGTAGTTCCACGAGCCACAATTTTTAATTTTGGATACAGTTTTTTAATTACCTCTAAATGTATATCCTGCGCACCCCAAAAATCTTTTGGAGTAATATGCTCTAATTCTATTATTCTTTCGTTCAAAAGCTATTAGATTTAATTAAAAAAAATTAGTTTTGTATTATATCAAATGTAACAAAAAATATTAAAAAACACTAACAAAAAATATTAATGTCAATTATTACGCTAACAACAGATTACGGTATTAAGGATCATTTTGTTGCATCGGTAAAAGGTAAAATAATGACCGAATTGCCGTTGGTGCAAATAATTGATATTTCGCACTGTATAGATTTATATAACATTGCCAATGCAAGTTATGTGTTGTTTGGGGCGTACAATAATTTTCCGAAAGGCAGTTTGCACATGGTTTTGGTTGAAGCTGAAATGTTCGATCAAACATCATTTCTGCTTACAAAATTTAACGATCACTTTTTTTTAACGGCAAACAACGGAGCTATTACTTTATTGGCAACTGCCGATGACGAAACGGAAATTGTAGATTTAAATATTCCGAATTCATGCAACGATACCGTTTCTTTATACACCCACATTGCAAAACAACTTTTTAATAATGTACCTTGCAGCAGTTTGGGTACTAAAATTAATTATAACGATTGTGAGCTTTTAGTGGAATTGCGTCCGAAAGTTGCCGATGACGAAAATTCGATTAGAGGATCTGTTATTTATATAGATCATTACGGAAATGCCGTTACTAATATTTCTAAAGATTTGTTTGAACGCATTAGGAATGGACGAAAATACGTTATTAATGCGGTTAGATACCGTATTACAAAGATTAACGAGTATTATGCCGATTTTAATACAGACAGTAAAACGTTGCGTGAATATGAAGGCGATATGTTGTTTATATTTAATGATTTAGATTTTTTACAAATGTCGATTTATAAGTCCGATTATGAGAATGTAGGAAATGCGAAAACCCTTTTTGGTGTATCGTACCGCGACACTGTTATTATAGAATTTACCGAATAAATAAATTTAAAATATGTTTATTAGAATAGTTAAAATGAGTTTTCACGAAGAGAAAATTCCGATGTTTTTACAACACTTTCACGGTGTTAAAATGAATATCAGAAATTTTCCGGGGAACAATTTTTTAGAAATTTATCAAGACAAAAGCAACCCGAGTATCTTTTTCACGTATTCTATTTGGAACGAAGAAACGGATCTAGAAAACTACCGAAATTCTGATCTTTTTAAAGATGTTTGGGCATTTACAAAAGCGCTTTTTAATGATAAGCCCGAAGCGTGGAGTGTTGATAAATTAGTATCGTTACCATAATATGAAAGCTATTTTACTACGAGAAATCAAATCGTTTTTTGGTTCGTTAACAGGTTATCTGGTTATTGCCGTGTTTTTAATTTTAAATGGAATTTTCCTTTGGATTGTAGACGGGCAGTACAACATTTTACAAAGCGGTTATAACGATTTAAGTCCGTTTTTTCAATTGGCACCTTTGGTTTTGCTTTTGCTGATTCCTGCAATTACTATGAAAAGTATTTCAGACGAGCGTAAACAAGGAACCATTGAACTATTGGTAACAAAGCCATTAAGTTTAAACCAAATTGTTATCGGCAAGTTTTTAGGCGCCTTTTTACTGGTTGTGCTGGCAATTTTACCAACGGTTTTATACATTATTATTTTAAACCCGTACGGAATGCCTGCAGGAAATATGGATTTAGGCAGCACATTAGGTTCTTATTTAGGACTGATGTTCTTAATTGCAGCTTACACAAGCATCGGAATTTTCTGCTCGTCGTTGTCAGACAATCAAATTGTGGCGTTTATTTTAGCGGTAATAATCTGTTTTGTACTTTATTTAGGGTTCGATCAATTAGCAGAATTGTTCAAATCATCTGCAACATTAATAGAAAAATTAGGAATAAGCTATCATTTTAAAAGTATAAGTCGCGGTGTTATTGATACCCGAGATTTGATCTACTTTATTTCGGTAACCGCTTTCTTTTTAATGGCAACTGTGTTTAACCTAAAAAACGTTCGTAAATAATGAAAAAGCAAAAAAGTATACAATCGTTTTTAGGCATTGCAGCAGTATTAATTGTTTTGAATATTGCAGGAAGTTTTATTTTTCAAAGGTTTGATCTAACTTCAGATAAAAGATATACGCTTTCAGAAGCTACTAAAAATGTGCTAGGCAACTTAACCGAGCCAATTTTTATTGATGTTTATTTAGAAGGAAATTTCCCTGCCGAATTACGCAAACTGCAAACCGAAAGCAAGCAGTTGTTAGAAGAATTCAACGCCTACAATAGCAACGTTAACTTTTTGTTTGTTGATCCGTTATCAGCTGAAAACGAAGCCGGGAAAATGGCTGAAAATCTTTTTGCAAATGGAATGAAACCGATCAATATTTCTGTAAACGATAAAGGCAAGCAGTCGCAAGAAATGGTTTTTCCGTGGGCAGTTGCTACAAAAGGCGAAAAAAGAGCAAAAATTCAGTTGCTTAAAAATGCCATGACAGCTACAACCGAAGATAAAATTGCATCGTCTGTTCAGCATTTAGAATATGCAATAACCGAAGCAATTCATAAGGTTAATACCGAAAAATCTAAAAAAATCGCGATTATTAAAGGAATAGGCCAACCAGATGATGTGTACATTGCCGATTTTCTTCGAACCTTAAAAGACAGTTATTTCATAGCACCTTTTACGTTAGACAGCGTTGCGACAAATCCGCAGAAAACCTTAAAAGATTTACAGGCATACGATTTAGCGATTATTGCCAAGCCTACAAAAGAGTTCAGTGAAAATCAAATTCAGGTGTTGGATCAGTTTGTAATGAACGGCGGAAAATCAATCTGGATGTTGGATCAGGTTCAGGCAGATATGGACAGTTTGTACAATGCTACAAGCGAAATGCTGGTGTACCCGAAAGATCAAAGTTTAGGCGAAATGCTGTTTAAATACGGTGTGCGTGTAAATCCCGATTTGGTTAAAGACGAAATGGGATCGCCAATAAAACTGGCAGTTGGCCAGCAAGGCAGTGAAACCGTTTATGAAACCTTCAATTGGAAATTTGCGCCGTATGTTGTTGGTTCTTCAGCACATCCAATCGTAAATAATATCGATGTGGTAAAATTCGATTTTGCAAACAGTATCGATACGTTGAAAAACAACATCAAGAAAACGGTATTATTGTCGTCATCGCCTTATTCTGTTAAGGTCGGAACGCCAAGTATCGTAAGTTTATCGAAAACCATTCAAGAAAAAATCGATCCTAAAACCATAAAAACACAATCGTTTCCGCTGGCAGTTTTGTTAGAAGGGAATTTTACATCGGTCTTTAAAAACAGAATCGTTCCTTTTAAAACTGATAATTATCTTACAGAAGGAAAACCGACAAAGATGATTGTAATTTCTGATGGTGATATCGTTAAAAACCAGCTGGATCAGGATTCTCAACCAATGGAATTAGGTTACGATAAATGGACAAACACCTTGTACGGAAACAAAGAGTTCTTGGTAAACGCTGTAAATTATCTGTTAGATGATAACGGCTTGATTAATTTAAGAACCAAACAGGTGAAATTAGCGTTGCTTGACAAAGAAAAAGTGTATACCGATTACAACTACATTCAAATAATAATTGTGGTTTTACCATTAGCTGTATTGGCTGTTTTCGGATTTGTTTTTACTTTTTTACGCAAAAAGAAATACACAAAATAGTTGCTAAAATAAAGTTTTATTTTTCGCTTTAAAAGAAATATATTTGTAGAAACCTGCCAACATAGGCATTAATAAAATAAACGGATGAAATTTATTGTATCGAGCTCGTATCTATTGAAACAATTACAAGTTTTAGGAAGCGTTATCAACAGTAACAACACCTTACATATTCTTGATAATTTCTTATTTGAACTTGATCAAAATCAATTAAAAGTATCGGCATCGGATTTGGAAACAACCATGACGGCTACTTTAGAGATTGAATCAACAAGTGAAGGATCTATTGCAGTTCCGGCACGTTTGTTATTAGAAACCCTAAAAACGTTCCCTGAACAACCGTTAACTTTCACAGTGAAAGACAACAGTACTATTGAAATTAGTTCAGATTTAGGAAAATACGTTTTAGCATATTTACCTGGCGACGAGTTTCCGAAAGCAGAAATGTTAGAAGATCCGTCGAAAGCTGAAATTGGAGCCGAAATATTGCACACCGCAATAAGTAAAACTATTTTTGCTGCCGGTAACGATGATTTACGTCCGGTAATGTCGGGTGTTTATTTTCAGTTTGCACCAACAGGAGTAATTTTTGTTGCTACCGATGCGCATAAATTGGTTAAATATTCAAGAACCGATGTTACAAGTTCTGCAGAAGCAAACTTTATCATGCCTAAAAAACCTTTGAACATTTTAAAGAATATTTTGGCAACATCTGACGCAGCGGTTTCTATTGAATACAATGATTCTAATGCAATGTTTAGTTTTGATAATTATACGTTGATCTGTAGATTGATCGATGGAAAATACCCTAATTACGAAGCGGTAATTCCAAAAGAAAATCCAAACAAGCTGATTATTTCTCGTACGCAGTTTTTAAGCTCGGTTCGTCGTGTGGCTATTTACGCTAACAAAACAACGCACCAGATTCGTTTAAAAATTGCAGGAACAGAATTGAACATTTCTGCTGAAGATATCGACTATTCAAACAAGGCAGACGAACGTTTGACGTGTGATTATAAAGGCGATGATATGCAGATTGGTTTTAACTCTCGCTTTTTAAGTGAAATGTTAACCAACTTACAGTCAGACGAAATACAACTTGAAATGTCGTTACCAAACCGCGCCGGAATTTTAACTCCAATCGATGGTTTAGACGAAGGCGAAACAGTAACAATGCTTGTTATGCCGGTAATGTTGAATAATTAAGAAATAAAAAAGTGGGGATTAACCCACTTTTTGCTTTATAAGTGTAAAAATATGCATTTCTATTGTGAAAAGAGAAATAATTTCAGTAAAATAATTTCAGTAAAATAATATATTTCTTAATGGCTTTTATATTATAGATGATAATGTGAATAGCTTCTTTTTTATTAAATTTATCATAGCTATACAATATATTTTTAAGAAAAGCACTATTCTTTATTATCTTTTTATTGTTTTGTTTGTAGGTGTTTTTCGAAAACATCCAAAGAGTTAATTGAAAAGCTACTTTGGTAAATTTTAGCGAATCTTGAAGAGAATCTATTTCCTTTAATGTGCGGTTTTCGAGAAAAAGTTCATAATCAAAGCACCAGCAACAATAAAAATAGTCTTATACTTCTTATTGTTTTCGCTCTGTTGTTTGCTCTTCATCTGGATTATTTAAAATTTCATCCTCTGAATCCTCACCGCATTTAAAATGGACAATAATGCCACACCTACGTCTGCAAAAACAGCTTCCCACATTGTGGCTAAACCACCTGCTCCCAAAATAAGCACAATCCCTTTTACTACAAATGCTAAAATGATATTCTGCCAAACTATTTTCTTAGTTTGCTTCCCGATGTTTATTGCCATTGGGATTTTGCTTGGCTTATCATCCTGAATTACAACATCCGCAGTTTCAATAGTGGCATCACTTCCTAAACCGCCCATTGCAATCCCTACATCGCTCAAAGCCACTACCGGCGCATCATTCACGCCATCGCCAACAAAAGCAACGGTTTCGTTTTTGGCTTTCAATTCTTTTACTTTATTAACTTTATCTTCCGGCAATAAATCGCCAAAGGCATTATTAATTCCCAATTTATCGGCAACAAATTTTACCACGGTGCTTTTATCTCCACTCAGCATGGTGGTTTTTACACCGAATGCTTTTAGTTTGTCAATCGTAATTTGTGCATCTTCTTTAATGCTGTCGGCAATGGTAATGTAACCTGCAAATTTTCCATCATAAGCAATGGCGATTAAAGTATAAACAATCGTACTTGGGTCTAAATCATAACTGATATTGAACTTGTTCATCAGTTTGAAATTCCCTACCAATAATTCTTTTCCGTTTACGATAGCTTTTAAACCGTGACCTGCTATTTCTTCTGTGTTTTCTAATTTTATAGAATTGTTAATTTCTCCTACATATTGATGAATGGCTGTGGCAACAGGATGCGTACTCTGGCTTTCCAAAGCATTGACTAATTTTAGAATTTCGTCTTTATTCAATTCAGGTTTCAAATTAACTTCCTGCACTTTGAAAACGCCTTCGGTCATCGTTCCGGTTTTATCCATCACAACATTCTGAATACCTGCAATTACATCTAAAAAGTTACTTCCTTTGAATAAAATTCCATTTTTAGATGCTGCACCAATTCCACCAAAATATCCTAAAGGAATACTGATAACCAAAGCGCACGGACAAGAAATAACAAGGAAAACCAATGCTCGGTATAGCCAAGTTTTGAACTCGTAATTTTCAACAAAAGCAAAAGGCAAGAGGCAAATGGCAATTGCTAACAACACCACAATCGGGGTGTAAATTTTTGCAAATTTTCTGATGAATAATTCTGTTGGTGCTTTTTGTGCGGTGGCGTTTTGAACCAATTCCAAAATCTTTGATAGCTTACTATCTGTATATGCCGTGGTTACTTTTACTTGTGCTACGGTGTTTAAATTTATCATTCCTGCTAAAACAGTTTCGCCTTTTGTTTTGGTGTCGGGTTTGCTTTCTCCGGTTAATGCAGCGGTGTTGAATGAGGCTATTTCTGATAATAATTCGCCATCTAAACCCAATTTTTCTCCGGGTTTTAATTGAATGATATTTCCGATATTTCCGCTTTCAGCTTTTACGGTTTTAGGTTGGTTGTTTTCTAAAATTGTTACTTCATCAGGTCTTTGGTCAAGCAAGGTTTTTATACTGGCTTTTGCTCTTGTTACGGCTAATGTTTGAAAAACTTCGCCAACGGCGTAAAACAACATTACGGCAACAGCTTCGGGATATTCGCCAATGGCAAATGCTCCGATGGTAGCAATGCCCATTAATAAAAATTCTGAAAACACATCGCTTTTAGGGATGCTTTCAAATGCTTCTTTAATTACAGGAAAACCAACAGGTGCATAGGCAACAAGATACCAAACAATTCTGACCCAACCTGTAAACCAGGATTGCGGAAACCAATTATCAAAAGAAATTGCCAGAATTAATAATACAAATGAAATTACTGCCGGTAAAAAAAGTTTAAAAGAACTTCCTTCATTTGCGCTGTGATCATGTCCGTTGTGATCGTGATCATGATCATGATGTTTTGTATGCTGATGATTGTGCTGTGTATCTTTCATAAATTTGTATTTTAAATTACATTACTTTGAATTTCTGATTCTTTCCACATTACTGTTCATTATATGCCGGACGAAGTTTTTAAAAACAAATCTTTTAAAAGCATTCAATTTTTGTTGATGCTTTCTGTAAAATTCATCGGGAGTATCAAATACACCAAAATCTTGATTAATGCCTTTGTCCTGAATAAATGTATTGTTTAAACTCCAATCTATTGCAGGGTTTTGAAAATTATCTGTGTAAACTCCAAAACCACAAAAAGTAGTTTTACATTCGGGGTTTTCTTGCTGAAGTTTACCCAGATATACTTTATCTAAAATTACACCCTCCATAAAATACCATTGTTTGTTAACCAAAACTTCAACCCAACTGTGCAAGATATTTTGTGGCGATAGTATATACCAAATTCCTGTAATCGCTCCTTTTTGCAATGCTTTATCAATTGTAAAACCATGAATACGGTTAGGAATCTCAACAGCTCGCAACAAGGTCATTAACAACGTTGCTTTAGTGTTGCATTGTCCAAAGCCGTTTTTCAAGATTTCGGAAGCAGCAATATCATCAGCCGTATTGTATCCAAACTTAATTTCGTCTCTTACAAAATTGTAAATACTTTTAATTCGATCGACAACTTCCAATTTTTTCCATTGTTTTTGTTCAATAAGTTTCTGTATGCTTTTGTCGCTGTAATCTAGTAGCTGTGTTTCTTTCAGATAGTTTTTCATGACAGTTGTTACTTAATTTTATTATTACAACAAATTTAAGCAGGACGTACGTGCAATGCTATTGCAAACTTTCTTTCATACAGTTTTCACAAATGCCTTTTGCAAAAAAACGTATTTCATCGATACGGTATTCCAGTCTCTCACTTTTCGGAATTATAAAATCCTCCTTACAGGTCGTTTTTTTACACATCTTACAATAAAAATGCAGATGTCTGTCTTTGTGTGTCTCCTGATCGCATCCATCGTGGCACAACATGTATTTTGTAGTGTTGTTTTCCTGAATACTGTGAACAATTCCATTTTCTTCAAAAGTTTTTAAGGTTCTGTAAATGGTAACCCTGTCAGCCTTGTAAAAATGATGTTCTATTTCAGATAAGGACATTGCGGTCTGCTGTTGTTCTAAAAAGTCAAAAACCAGAATACGCATGCTTGTAGGTGTGGTTTTTTTATCTAGAAGTTTTTTTTCTGTATCTTTTTTCATGTTGAAACAATTTTAGTGTGCATGCCCGTCACCCGAATTGGTAAGTTTGGCATTTATAAAAAAGGCTCCTTTTATTACCACATGGGTATCATGCGGAATCTCGTTAAGTGACTTTATTGTTGGTTTAGATTTTTCATTTAATTACTATGTTGTTGTAAAATGATTGATGACTTATTTTTAATATGGAGATAACTCTCGATTTTCGCTTTTATTATCTTAAATTCATTAATTATTTACACATGGAACATTTATTTGGGACTTTCATTCTTTAATATGCACGAGATGGATACTGTACATTAGTTCATATTTTTGAAAAACACTGTCAAACTTTGAAAAGGTACAACAGCTGTTAATGATATATATTAAATTTGTATTTTAATGATTTTCAATTAATTCGCTATTGTGATTATTGCACTTATGTATGCCTACATTTACATATCAGCATTTAAGCTGTGACAAAATAATTTACCATGGAAAACAATCCAAAGCAAGAAGGTTTCAAAACTACAAATTGGGATGCATCGTCAAAAAAGTTAAAAGAACAGTTTTCACAATTGACAGACGACGATTTAAAATTTGAAGCAGGTAAAGGAAACGAATTGTTGAACCGTATTGAAACACGTATCAACAAAAAAAGATCAGAAGTTATTGATATAATTAACAAACATCAGAAATAGAGTTTGGTTTACTATTAAAAGAATATTATGAATAATTGATTAAAAGCGGACAACTGTCCGCTTTTTTTATAAACTTTAAAAAAGAGTATTATCAGATTTAATAGCGTACCTTTAAAAACATCTTTGTTTTATTTAAATTTCACCTGCCCGGTTGGGTAGGTGTTTTATTTTTAATCATTTGGTGTTTTTGCATCTAAAGCGGTTTATTATCACTACCTTGTATAACTTATAAAATGCAATAGAAACTACTTAAAAAGTTTTTTAAATCTTTAAATGATAAAATTATGAAAGTAGTAAGATGGCTTACCTATCCCGAATGCCGGCCACAGGAATCGGGTCTGTACATGGTAAACAGAAAATTAAATAATATGTATTTGACCGTTTTGTCTTATTTTGATATCGTTACCAGCCAATGGTACGACTCTAACGATCGAGAGAGTAATATAGAGTGGGTCAGTGCATTCAATCCTTTTAAGGTTAGATATGTTTAGCGTGCATATAGGTAAAACAGACAGATTTATTCTTGTGGTTATAGCGATTTTAGCACCGCTTTTAATCATAGCAATGATACATTTCTTGAACAGAAACGTAAAAAGTGTGTACGACAACGTACTTACAGAACAGTTAAGTCCCGAAGTTCTTTAATCGGAACTTAAAATAAAGCACCTGAAAAATGGTGTTTTTTGTTATCTGCAATTTTAAGAAAACAAAATCTCCTCAAAGAAAAGGTTATTGAAAATAGTTCAGCCAGAAATTTTGTAGCATCGCTACATAAAACAATTGAGGTGTAGATGATAGCGTTTAGCTTTAGGCTGCTTTTAAAAATTTATTTTTTGCGAGTGTTCGCTTTTGCAGTGTAGTAAAATCCTATAAACTCTTGTACAGTTATTGCAAGTACAATAACTCCAACAGCGGTGCCTGCAAAAAGCAGTGTATATTTAATTAAATCGGTCATATTTGTAAAGATACCCATTATTAAATGGAAATTACGCGTTTTGCAGGTTCTTTTTTATTTAATGCTTGATATCGTTTAAACTATATCGTTGCTACTTATTAAAAAAGCATGTAAGATTACTTGCGATATCAGAGTATGTGAGTGATGTTGTTATAATAAAATCAAAAAATATAGTTTTTGAAAATAAATATTTAATAATTTTAATTAAAAAAAGTATAAATATTAAAATATTTTTATATCTTTGTAAAGAATTTATTAACAGGCTTTTGTTTTTGCCTCTTCTGAAAAAGTTTAACCATCAATTTTTCTCTCTCAGTCTTGACTTTCCTCAGTTGCCACTTTTATTTTTAAAAAGATTTCATTGGCAAATCTGAAATGTGTCTTTAAGAAAGCACATACAAGATTTATAGTTTTCCCACAGGTAAAATATCAACAGTAAAATCATTGCACATTTCCTGTTATCCATTAAGCTGATTAAAAAAAGCTTTACGGGATTTAAAAAATGCAGACACGTAGCGGTGCGCTTCATATAAGGAATTTGCAAACCAACAGCAGTCATTATAGTAGTGACGCATTAAAAAAGTATGTACTTAACCGTAAACCGCTGTTTACTGTTGTAAAAGAGGAACTGCTTTTTTAGCAAATCCGATAATTTTGACCGCATACGGCAGTTGGGAAAATCGAAATGAAACCGGTATTCCGGTACATATCATTATGAATTTTAAAGAATTAAACATTATACCGCCTATTATGAAGGCAGTTACAGAAGCCGGATATACAAAGGCAACCGAAATACAGCATCAAACCATACCACACATACTTAACGGAAACGATGTAATTGGTTGCGCACAGACCGGAACAGGAAAAACGGCATCGTTTGCCATACCAGTTTTACAGTTGTTAGATAAAAATAAAGAAACAGTGAAAGGTATCCGTACCTTGATACTTACACCAACTAGGGAACTGGCAGTACAGATAAGCGAAAATTTCAAGACCTACGGAATGTTTCTAAACCTAAAACATCTGGCAATTTTTGGCGGTGTGCCGCAGGGAAAACAGGTAGCTGCACTAAACAGAGGTGTGGATATATTGATAGCAACTCCGGGCAGACTTTTAGATCTAGTGTCACAAGGCTGTATTAAATTGTCACATATTGAAATATTGGTACTTGACGAAGCCGACCGTATGTTGGATATGGGCTTTGTAAACGATGTTAAAAAAATCCTTGCTAAAGTTCCAGCAAAAAGACAAACACTGTTTTTCTCGGCTACTATGCCACAGGAAATAAGAAAGTTTGCACATTCAATACTTAACAACCCGAAAGAAATAAACGTTACACCGGTATCATCAACAGCAGAAACGGTAAAACAATCGGTATATTTTGTTGAAAAGAATGATAAGTTCGATCTGCTTGTTCATATTCTAGATGATCAGACCATTAATCGGTCATTGGTTTTTGCAAGAACAAAACACGGTGCAGACAAGCTCGTAAAAAACCTGCTTAAATCAGGTATTCATGCTGCTGCAATACATGGTAATAAATCACAAAATGCCAGACAAAGGGCGTTGGACGATTTTAAAAATTCAAAAATACGGGTTCTTATAGCTACTGATATTGCCGCAAGGGGAATCGATATAGACGAACTGCCACATGTGGTAAACTATGAACTGCCTAACGTACCCGAAACGTACGTGCACAGAATAGGTAGAACCGGACGTGCAGGTTATGAAGGAACCGCAGTTTCATTTTGCGACCACGAAGAAAAAAAGGAACTGATCAATATACAGAAACTTATAGGCTTTAATATGTCGGTTGCAGTACAATAAAGCTCAATTATTAATTTAAACGATACAACATGGCAGAATCTTTTACAAAGAAAGAATATACCAAGAAAAAAATAAAGAAATTAAAGGACAAGCAGTTAAGAAGGGAAGATCGAAAAGACAATAACAATAAAGGCAAAACCCTTGACGATATGATTGTTTATGTTGATGTAAACGGACACTTTACAGAAGTGCCACCGCATCTTCAAAACAGAGATGCAGATTTGGCTAGAGCAAAAAAGGCACAGGAATCGGCAGCACGTCATAATGATGATTTTACCGGAATAGTAACCTATCTTAGCGAAAAAGGCTTTGGTTTTATTACAGAAGACGGAAGTGGAGAAAATGTTTTTTTCCATGTAGGACAGCTTAGCCAAACGATTGAAAAGCACAATAAAGTGAGCTATAAAAAAGAACTGACACCGAGAGGATATCAGGCAATTGAAGTTAAAAAATAACAGAATAATTAATTTAAATAAATAACAAGATGCAAGAAGGCACAGTTAAATTTTTCAATGAAACTAAAGGATTTGGTTTTATTTCGCAAACAAATGGTAACGAAGATGTATTTGTACATAATTCAGGATTATTGGATGAAGTACGTGAGAATGACGAAGTAACATTTGATATCGAACGCGGACAAAAAGGTCTTATGGCGGTTAACGTTAAAAGAAAATAACAACAATCTGTTTGTTAAAAAAATAGGGGTATACAAGTAATTGTATACCTTTTTTTATTGCTAAAAATATAGTTGTTTTTTTAATTACAAAGATCCACTAACTATGAAATATCGTGTGGATAACTTAATGGTTTTTAAGAATAAAAAAATAAGGTGGAACAGACCTTTCTGTAGCCACCTTATCTAAATAAAAACGAGTGCATTTACTGTTGTATGCTATATTTTAACTTTCTTTGAAAGTATGGGCACAATATATTTAATAGATTTTTTAACTGATTAAAAAGCTGTTGGTATAAATTATTATCGATGCGCCACCTATGATAATTAATAATACAGCTAATAACCGATCATTTATTTTTTTTCTGTCTGTCATAACGTTTGTTTTTAAATTAATATTTAATTGAATTAGTTATGCAAATCATTGAACTGCTTTCTGGATAGTATAAAACTTATCCTAAGTAATATCAGGATTCTGCGTAAAAATTAAACACAGACCTGCTTTCGATAAGTTTTTTCTTAATAAAGACTTTTGATTATATCTTGTTCTGATGTTATCTCTTATTCTTGTTGAGATTAAACAAAACAAATGATGGTATAATGATGAAAATCTAAACGTAATATGCTCTAATATAAAAATAGAGTGGGGTAAAGATTTAAATAATTTGCTTGAAATTCATGTTCAATGAAGCATTTTGTCAAAGATACAGAATTTCAAGCTCTTATCCAAAAAAGAAGCCTGTATTATGGTTTTATTGCGATTGATTCGTATTTAAACTTTAATGGAAATTATTAATCGTAAGCAAAATGTTGATAGTTTCTGTTTAACCTGAAAAAGAATTAGCAAAATGATAGTAAGTTTATTTTTAATATAAATTGATACTGATATAATTTTGTAATTTATTTTACTACTATATACCAGTTTTGATAAAATAAGACTCAAACTTTATGTGTAAATAACAATTTAGTTTTCTTAGAAATATCTTTCATTATGAAAAGTAATGCAGAATCACAGAAAGACGTACAAAATGCTATTAAAGAGGAACTTTTATTGCATGTTGCTGGAATTAGTGTAAGTTATAGATATAATATTTAAGCATTAAATATAGCAAAATGTTGCTATTGATTAAGAGTAATTGTTTGATAAATTTACTTTATAACAACTGTTTACATTTTTTTAGTAAACACATATTTAGAAAGAAATTTATTATGAGAAACAACGATTTAAAAGGTAAAGTAGTTCTTATTGCTGGAGGTGGTAAGAATTTGGGAGCGCTATTAAGCAGAAATTTTGCTGCTAAAGGTGCCAAATTAGCTATTCATTATAACAGTGAAGGTTCAAAAGCAGAAAGTGAAAAAACTTTGGCAGATGTTCAAGCAATGGGAGCAGAGGCATTTTTGTTTCAGGGCGATCTAACAAAAGTAGCTAATGTGTCAAAGTTTTTTGATATGACTATATCTAAATTTGGTGGAATTGATATTGCTATAAATACTGTTGGTATGGTATTGAAAAAACCTTTTGTTGATACTACAGAAGAAGAATATGATACTATGTCAGATGTAAACTCAAAAGCGGCTTATTTCTTTCTTCAGGAAGCAGGTAAAAAAGTTAATAAAAATGGTAAAATCTGCACAATTTTAACCTCACTATTGGCTGCGTACACCGGATTGTATTCAACATATGCTGGTATGAAAGCACCTGTAGAGCACTTCACAAGAGCAGCTTCAAAGGAATTTGGAGAAAGAGGTATCTCTGTAACAGCAGTAGCTCCGGGTCCTATGGATACACCATTTTTTTATGGACAGGAATCAGATGATGCTGTAGCTTATCATAAATCAGCTTCGGCTTTGGGTGGACTGACCGATATTAAGGATATAGCTCCATTAGTAGAATTTTTGGTGACAGATGGTTGGTGGATTACTGGTCAGACAATCTTTGCTAATGGCGGGTATACAACAAGATAATTTTTATTAGGTTTAATGTAGTTAAAAGTTGTAAAAGCTGGTTGGATTTGATCCAACCAGCTTTTTAGTTATAAAAATTGGACTTAAAAAAATAGATCTTTCATTAAATTTCAGGATGATAACATTTTATAAAACTTAGTATTCTTCGTTTATATCTATTTTATAGAATAGATCAAAAAAATAGCAAATTCTTGCTATTTGTACCTCTTGATTTTAGATTAATTTAACATTTTAGAAAATGATAATAATTAACTAAATGGAATAATGCTATGAATAAAAAATTACTTTCGGTATCTTTATTATTAGTAGGCTTACAGTCTTATAGTCAGGTTGGTATAGGAACTTTAACTCCAAACCAGTCAACACAATTGGATGTTGTATCCAACAATAAAGGTATTTTAATTCCACGAGTGGGGTTAACCAGTTCAGTAGACGCGTCAACCATCCAGAATGGTAACGTTAACAGTTTGTTAGTATTTAACACAAATACTCAAAACGATGTTACACCAGGTTATTACTATTGGTATGATGACAGATGGATGCGTATTGTTAACGATGCCGATGTTGTAGCATTAGATAAAAACACAACCAATCAAAGTTTAACAGTAGTTGGAACAGATTTAGTACTGACAGACAGTGATGGTAATACCGTTTCTATACCTTTGTCGTCAATAAATATCCCGACATCGGTAGTTAAAAACCCTGACGGGACTTATACTTTCACAAACGAAGCCGGAGATACTATTATAATTGATGCTACCGATAATGTCATTAATAATATAGAAACTATTTTAGGTGATGTCAACGTATTAAACGAGTTGATCGAGGTATTGGGCGATACTTATGTGGGCGGGAATGTTTATTACGATGGAACACAATTTACGTATGTAGACCAATCAGGAGCTACACATGTAATCAACATGCAGGATATTGTAAAAGCGAACGAAACGGTAACGACCCTTGCAGACAACGGCAACGGAACTTATACGTATACCAGCGAAGACGGAACGATCACCAATATCGATGTACCAGCATCAGTAGTGAACCAGTTCGAGAGCATCTACAACGATATTGTAAACGAAGCGATCACAGTAAACGGTGATACTTACACAAGCTTTGAAGAATACTTAACTCATGTAGCAAACGAAGCGATCACCATTGGCGGCAGTGACTTCATCGATGTAACGGGAAGCGGCACAGCAGCCGATCCATACCAAGTATCAATAGCAGAAGGTGCAGCGAATTCAATGCTGATCACCAATGCAGCAGGCGATGTAGAATGGGCAAGCTTATCAACGATTGTAAAAGCAAATGAGACTGTAACCACGTTGGTTAACAACGGAGACGGAACCTATACCTATACAAACGAAGCAGGCGTACCAACAATCATTGACGTACCGGCAGCGGTAGTAAACCAGTTCGAGAGCATCTATAACGATATTGTAAACGAAGCGATCACAGTAAACGGAGACACTTACACAAGCTTTGAAGAATACTTAACCAATGTAGCAAACGAAGCGATCACCATTGGCGGCAGTGACTTTATCGATGTAACGGGAAGCGGCACAGCAATCGATCCATACCAAGTATCGATCAAAGAAGGCGCAGCCAACTCTATGTTGATCACCAATGCAGCAGGCGATGTAGAATGGGCAAGCTTATCAACCATTGTAAAAGCAAACGAAACGGTAACCACTTTGGTTAACAACAACGACGGAACCTATACCTATACAAACGAAGCAGGCGTACCGACAATCATTGACGTACCAGCAGCAGTAGTAAACCAGTTCGAGAGCATCTATAACGATATTGTAAACGAAGCGATCACCATCAACGGCGACACTTACACAAGCTTTGAAGAATACTTAACTCATGTAGCAAACGAAGCGATCACCATTGGTGGCAGCGAGTTCATCACGGTAACGGGAGCAGGAACAGCAGCAAGTCCATATGTAGTATCAATAGCAGAAGGTGCAGCGAATTCAATGCTGATCACCAATGCAGCAGGCGATGTAGAATGGGCAAGCTTATCAACGATTGTAAAAGCAAATGAGACTGTAACCACGTTGGTTAACAACGGAGACGGAACCTATACCTATACAAACGAAGCAGGCGTACCAACAATCATTGACGTACCGGCAGCGGTAGTAAACCAGTTCGAGAGCATCTATAACGATATTGTAAACGAAGCGATCACAGTAAACGGAGACACTTACTCAAGCTTTGAAGAATACTTAACCAATGTAGCAAACGAAGCGATCACCATTGGCGGCAGTGACTTTATCGATGTAACAGGAAGCGGCACAGCAATCGATCCATACCAAGTATCGATCAAAGAAGGCGCAGCCAACTCTATGTTGATCACCAATGCAGCAGG
>NZ_VWSG01000003.1:0-100272 GCF_008629655.1 Paenimyroides baculatum | reverse complement strand
CAAACGAAGCGATCACCATTGGCGGCAGTGACTTTATCGATGTAACGGGAAGCGGCACAGCAATCGATCCATACCAAGTATCGATCAAAGAAGGCGCAGCCAACTCTATGTTGATCACCAATGTAGCAGGCGATGTAGAATGGGCAAGCTTATCAACCATTGTAAAAGCAAACGAAACGGTAACCACGTTGGTTAACAACAACGACGGCACGTACACTTATACAAGCGAGAACGGCACGGTAACCACGGTAAACATTCCGGCGTCTATCGTAAACCAGTTCAACGACATCGTCAATTCGGGACCGGTAACAGTAAACGGCAACACCTATACTACGATAGAAGAGTATTTGGAAGACGTTGTAGCCACCAACGAAACGGTAACCAACCTTACGTATGATGCAGCAACAGGTATCGCAACGTACACGAACGAAGCAGGTACGGCACAAACGATCGATTTATCGGATGTTGTGGACAACTTCGAAACAGTAACTACAGTAGCAGTAAATCCAACCACAGGATTATTTACTTATATAGATGAAGCTGGAGTAACCAACAGTTTAGATTTAGCTGCCTTGGTAAAAGCACAGGAAACAGTAACCACTTTGGTAGACAACAACAACGGCACGTACACTTACACAAGTGAGAACGGCACGGTAACCACGGTAAACATCCCGGCGTCTATCGTAAACCAGTTCAACGACATTGTAAACAGTGGTCCTGTAACGGTGAACGGCAACACCTATACCACGATAGAGGAGTATCTGGAAGACGTTGTAGCCACCAACGAAACGGTAACCAACCTTACGTATGATGCAGCAACAGGTATCGCAACGTACACGAACGAAGCAGGTACTGCACAAACGATCGATTTATCGGATGTTGTAGACAACTTCGAAACGGTAACCACAGTAGCAGTAAACCCAACCACAGGCTTATTTACCTATGTAGACGAGAGCGGAGTAAGCACTGTACTAAACTTAGGGGATCTGGTAAAAGCACAGGAGACATTGACATCAATGGTTCAGAACGATGCTACAGGTGTTATTACTTATACTCCTGAACGCGGTACCCCTACAACGGCAGAGGTAGTAAGTGCCGATGCAGGTAACGAGATTACAGTAGGTACAGATGGCGGTGCATATTATAAACAGGCAAATACGGTAGCAAGCATTAGTGCAAGCCACACCGTTAGTGCAGACGATGACACTTTGTTAATTGATGCTTCCGGTTCGGGCTTAACAGTTACGCTTCCTGCTGCTGGTGATAATAATGGTAGAATATTAATTCTGCGTAAAATGGACGGATCAGGTAATATTATAACGTTAAGCGAACAGATAACTTTAGCCAACGGTGTAACTTTTAACCAATTCAACGTACAAGGTACTATGCGTATTCAGAGTGATGGAACAAACTGGTATAAGATAGACTAATAAGTTCTAACTATAAGAAAATATGAGGTTTAACCTTTGTTTTCTAACCTCTGAAATATAAAAATCTCTACTATTATTATAAATAAAAACATACAGGTTATGAATAAAGTAACTAGAAATATAGCAGCACTTATTGCATTTGGTCTTGGAACTGCATCAATAGGATTTGCACAGGTAACACAGCAAAAAATAGGGAATAACCCTACATTAATTAACCCTAATGCAGCTTTAGAAGTAGAAAGTGCTAATAAAGGTATTTTACTTCCTCGTCTGGGTTTAACCGCAACAAACAGCTTTGCACCATTGGCAGCACACGTTGCAGGTATGACAGTGTATAACACGGCAACAGCAGGTACGGCACCAAACAATGTAACACCGGGCTACTACTATAACGATGGTACGCAATGGGTGCGTGTTGCAACAGGCGCCGATGCTAAGACAGAGCCTTGGCGTGAACAAGCTACTACCAATGAAGCTACGGCCAATTCTCAAAACATTTACCAGACAGGTAGTGTGGCAGTAGGCGATTTCAGTACTGCAGCTTCAACCAAAAAAATGGAGGTAAAAGGAGATTTCAAAGCAGAGGTTACAGCTGCTGGTGGAGTTGCTTATGGTACAGAAATTAGTCATCCTGTTAATCCGAATGGAGCTATGCACTATTGGTTAACGTCACCAACTAACTATAGAATAGCATCGGCAAATGCTCAAGGAGCAATATTACAAGGAGTTTCAGGAACAACTACAAATACAGTTGCGGCTTCTGATATTAAATCAGAAATGTCATCTTTAAATGGAAGCAATTCCTTATCTGCTGTAAGAGCTGAAAATACAGGTAACTTTTTTATGGAAAGTTATAATGTTTCAGGCAATTTTGGTTCAACTTTATCGTTGCAAAATGATGGTTTGCGCTTACGACATACCAATACTAATGGAGCAGCCGATCCGTTCCCGCTTAACAATAGTTCGGAGATTTTCGTTCAAAAAGCAAACGGGGTACGCTTTAATTTCAGAGATGCCGCAGCTGTTCAAACAGGGGAATATTGGTTTCCAACAACCACTGGTACTGCAGGTCAGGTCATGACCCAGACTGCAACAGGAAAAATGGTGTGGGCAAGTCCTTATGGACTTGTAACAGAAGTAGATGGTGTGATTGGTAACGAAGTAACTAATGCTACTACAAATGGCGGTTTAACACGTGCTGGTGCAGGAACTACGGCTAGCCCTTACACTTTGGGCTTAACACCTGGATCCGCTACAGGAAATGTAATGACTTGGAATGGTACTGCTTGGAATCCGGCGGCGCCTGTTAATATTTACAATGCAAACGGTACTTTAACAAGTAACAGAGTAGTAAATTTAGATGGAAAAAGCTTGAGGTTTACTTCACCAGAAAGAGATATTTATTTTGATAATAATGGTCGTATTGGCACTGAAGCAAAAGGGACTTGGGATGCAGATATCTATGCGAGTTCAGGTGCTGGAGCTACTTATAACCGCTTTGATATTCAGTCTTTTCCAACTGGTGAGGTTAATTTAACAGCAACAGGGGCAGTTGGACAATTAGCTATAGCTACCCATCTAACAACAGATCCATCTCCGATAACATTTTCAACAAGTCCAGGTGGTGTTTCGGGAGTAGAAAGAATGCGTATTACAGGTACAGGGAATGTTGGTGTGAATACCGATACCCCTTCGGAACAATTAGACAATGCTGGAATTACAAGATTAAGAAACCTTCCGCTAAATGGTGCTACTAATGCTATTAATACCACGGTTGCAGGAGATGAGTCCTCAAGTCAAGATCAAACCTTTACAGCTACCAGAACAGTAGTGGCAGATGCTAATGGTGTATTAGGGACTGTGGCAGGTTTACCTGCAACTCCTGTTAACATCTATAATGCAAATGGTACACTTACAGGCGCAAGAACGGTAACTACAGCAAACAACAATTTGACTTTTGCCGGAACAGGTAGTAGTGTATTGATCGCTACCAATGCAACCGAAGGAAGAGTTACAGCTACAGGAACTACTAGAGGATCTATCACAGTTACTGGAGGAAACTCTATTGTAGATGTTTATGCTGATAATAACCTTAAAGGTCAGATTGCTGCAAGAGGTACAGGAACTACTGGCTTAGATATACGAACAGAAGGAACTACGCCTTTATCTTTCCTAACCAATAATGCCCAAAGAATGCGCATAACACCAACAGGCGAAGTAGCCATTGGTGCAACAACAGCCCCATCATTTGTGGTAGGTGGCTCAACCATTCAACCTTTATTACACGTAGCTGGAGATATCTCTACAACAGGTAAGCTTTGGACTACCAACAGTGTGTATGCCGATTATGTATTCGAAGACTATTTCAATGGTTTCTCTAAAATCTACAAAGACTATAAATTCAAATCTTTAAAAGAAGTGGCTCAGTTTATTAAAACCAATAAACATTTACCGGGTGTTACACCAATTAGCGAAATTACTGTAGGCGAAAATGGATATACTATTGATTTAACCCAGCTTTCAATGCAACAGTTAGAGAAACTGGAAGAGTTGTATCTGCACGTGATCGAAATGAACGATACACTTAGCCAAAAAGATATTGAAATTGACGCACTTCAACACAAGACAAACGAATTGGAAGAACGCTTGAAAAAACTGGAAAGCTTATTAATTAAGCAATAAACAAATTCAGTTAGAAATACATTCAATTAATCCTGCTCTTCCCGAAAATAATGGAAGAGCAATTTAAAGTGTAAATTATGAAAAGCTTTACTTCATTTAAATTGTTAAATATCTCCTCTAGCCAGAGGAGAATAAATAGATCCGCTAAAATAATTATTCGTCTGTTTACATATCTTGTATGTAGTTCACTAATGGTTTTCGGATCAGTTGTTAATGCACAAAGCATTATCAATCCTGATTTTGAGACATTTTCATCTTGTCCTACAGCACAAAGTCAGCTAATTAGGGCTACAGGTTGGACACAGCCTACTACATTTGGTAGTACTGATTATATGAATGTCTGTACACCTCCTAGTGGTACAAGTATGACATTAGCCCCTCTGGTATTAACTGCCCAAAACGGAAGTGGTTTTGCCGGTGCGTTCATGGAGCTGAATTATAATAATGGTTCCACTACCCGTTATAAAGAGTATCTTACAAATAAGCTTTCAGCTCCCTTGGTAGCAGGAGTAACCTACCGTTTTTCCTTTTATGTTGCACATTTGTATGGTACTACTTCACCTGCAAAATTTGCTCCTTCGGATATTTCGTATGTTGACCTTCCTAGTGCGGAACAAGGATTTTTAGGAGCTGTATTTTCTACCGTCTCACCAACTAATAGTAATATTGAAGCTGCACCTCCAGGAAATGCTGCTTCTATAGTAAATAGTTTTGGAAGTGGAAGAACCTTGATACCTGCAAGTAATGCAAATGTTTATGGTGCTGCATCTCGAAATGCTTGGGTAAAGGTTATCTTAGAATATACAGCGGTGGGAGGTGAAGAGTATATGACCATAGGTCAGTTCAGACCTGGAGCAACTGTAATAACAGATAAACAGGCAGTTTACTATCTTTTCGATAATTTTTCAGCTTCTTTAACGCCCCCTACAATTCTTAGCAAAAGTGTATCACCTGCCAACATTCCGTCGGGTGGAACGGCTACTTATACTTTCACATTAAACAATATTAATGCAGCGAGTATAGCCCAAACGAATCTGTCCTTTACAGACAATCTACCTAGTGGTTTACGCTTGGCAACAAATCCTAACGTAGTTGTTACAGGTTTGACAGGCGGTACGGTAACAGCAGTTGGCGGAAGTAATTCTATTGTGGTAACAGGGTATAGTCAGGCTGTCAATTCTATTGCAACAATTACGGTTAATGTAACCAATATGCCCGGCCAGGGAAATGCAAATTGCAACAGTAACCCAGCGGCATTTACCAATACAGCAGCGAATATCACAAATATAAGTGATAGCATTAGCAATAACGTTGGTGATGTTTGTCTAGTAGTATCTCCAATTCCATTTAATTGTGATAATCAAATGTATTTATTACAAAATGCTAATACCGGGCTGTATAATGTGGTCACTTCCACAAACCCTTTCTCTTTCCCTATCATAGGTTCCGCAGCAGGATATCAATACAACGCTTCTGGTTTTAATCCAATCGATGGTTATATCTATGCGATGAAGACTTTTAGCAACGACCTTCTTAGAATTGATGCTTCGGGTGTAATTACAGATATGGGAGCAATTACAGGTCTGCCCGCTGTAACAGGAACAACTAACTATAATAGTGGGGAGATAGATAACCTTGGAAACTACTATATCAAACCCGTAGGAGCTAATTCTACCTTATATAAGGTAAATATCAGTACACAGACAGCCACGGCAATCGTACTAAATCAATCTACGATTCCATCTGATTTGGCATATAGTGTACCTACAGGACTATTATATGGTGTAGGAACCGATGGTAGGTTGTTTTCTATTAACCCTGCAAATGGAAATGTTACTTTTATAGGGACTTCTCCTGGAGCAGCCACTTTCGGTGCGCTCTTTGGATCAAGCACAGGTGGAATTTACGGTATCAATAATCTTGGAGATTTTTTTCAATTTAATTTAACAACGGGAGCCAGGACAAATATTTCAAGTGCCCCGGCAAGTGGGAATAACGATGGAGCTCACTGTGTTACTGCTCCAATTACTTTTAGTGCTGATCTTTCTGTTACACAAACAGATAATTCTACTACTTATACACCAGGAACAAATAAGGTGTATACGGTAGTAATAACAAATAACGGCCCTTTTGGAGTGCTTAATGCTAATGTTTTAGATAATTTGCCGGCAGGTATCCCTAATGCTAATGTTAGCTACACAGCCGTTGCTTCGACAGGTAGCGCTACAACAGTTACAGGTACTCAAATTGGAGCAATTAATGATTTGATATCCTTACCTGTAAATGGAACAGTTACTTATACTATTACAGTTTCAGTTCCCCCTGTATTTACTGGAGATTTGATAAATACAGTTACTGTGACTCCACCAAGTAGCATAGTAGACAATAATTTAAACAATAATCAGGCAACAGATATTAATACAAATGGTTGCACAGAACCTGGTGCGTTCGATCAGCCAGGTCAACCAAGTTTAACAGGAATCTCTGATTTAGCAGGCTTTACCGGTGGTACAACAGGTTGGCCAGCGAATGTGAATAATGGTCATATAGTGATTGAATCGAAAAACAAAGGTTTTGTAATCACCAGAGTAAGTTCTTCTGCAGCGATCACAAGCCCTGTAGAAGGGATGTTGATTTATGATATCGCCGCATCATGTGTGAAGCTATATAATGGAATTATCTGGAAATGTTTAGAAAAAGATTGTAATCCTCCAACTAATTAATTATCATGAAAAAATACTTCACATTATCAATTTTAAGTTTAGGACTTTGCTTTTCAGCTACTGCCCAAACAGCTATAGGAAAAAAGACAGCAGACGGATCTTCGGTTTTAGATTTTGCATCGGGTACTACCAAAGGCATTATTCTGCCTGCAGTAGAGACCTTACCCGCTACTCCGGCAAATGGAACGTTTTTATTTGATAAGGTTTCCAAAATACTAAAAATGTATCAAAATGGAGCTTGGGTAAATCTTTCCGGTGTGGGCGATATTGCCGGAACAGTACCCATTGCGCCATATAGTGGTACTGTTAACAACGGTAAGCAAACGGTAATAGGATCCAGAGCTACAACGGTAGACGGTGTATTGGTATTGGAATCTGCAAACAAAGCCCTGGTTTTACCTAAAATTTCTAATCCGCATTTAAATGTAAAAAGCCCTTATCCGGGAATGATGTGCTATGACACCAATAGAAAAGCACTGGCAGTATTTGACGGTTTGGTTTGGAATTATTGGAGATAGAACATTAGTTTAAATTATCTTAGAACTTAAATAAGTACGGAAGTGTTAACAAGTTCAAGATTGAATAAATAGAGAACCTATGAAAAAAGCATATATACACCTGTTTGGAATACTGCCTTTATTAGGCAGTGCCCAAACAGTAAACCAGGGGATATTAAAAGTAGATCCGGGCACCGAGGTATCGACTTATTTCGATTTCAAGAACGAGTCCACGGGCGATGTCTTGAACGACGGGTCGATGCACTTTTACGGACATTACAATAACGAAGGTCTTTTCAGCTATACCACCAACAGCCGTACAGGCTATGTGGTATTTGAAGGACTGATGCCGGGCATGCAGAAGATCGAAGGAACTTCACCAAGCAGCTTTTACGACGTGCTGTTCAACAAAAGTGGCGCAGAGCACAGCTTTCATTTAACCAACGATATCGCCAATGCCGGTACCGTTAACCTTATGAACGGGGTTGTGTTAATGGACAAAGTCCAAGGCGGAGCCTTTGTATTTTTAAAAGGCGCACGACACATCAACACATCAGACCGCAGCCACGTAAACGGTGAAGTCACCAAAAACGGCAACGAAGGGTTTAAATATCCAATTGGTGATGGTGGATACTACCGCTTTGCAGGCATCTCTGCACCCGCACAAGAATCAGAGATCTACACGGGCGAATACCTGTTTGAAAATTCCAACAGCAAATACCCGCATGCAAGCCGAACAGGCGTACTGCAGGCAATAGACGATAAAGAATACTGGATCATCAACCAAAGCGTAAAAACCGACAATTCGGTAATTGTAACCCTATCATGGGATACACGTACCACGCCACCAAGTTTTACGGCGAACCCTGATCTGCTACATGTAGTACGCTGGGATGAAAACCAGAAACTGTGGGTAGACGAAGGCGGTATCGTAAATCATGCCGACCAAACAGTAACCACACCAGTAAAAGTAGACGGATTCGGAATCTTTACTTTAGGAACGATCAAAAAACCACTGATCAATCCGGGCGAAGTAGTCATCTACAACGGAGTAACACCAGATGGCGACGGTATGAACGATTATTTAATCATCGACAACATCAACCAGTTTCCAAACAACAATGTAAAAATTTACAACCGTTGGGGACGCCAGGTATACGAAACACACAGTTACGACAGCAATGGCAACGTGTTTAACGGAACCGCTCAAGGCAAAGCCATTGTCAACCAAGGTGAAAAACTACCAACAGGAACATATTACTACGTAGTGGAATATCTGTACGATCGTGACGGACAAAACCAGTGGGTTAAAAAAGTAGGTTACCTACATTTAGAAAATAACGATTAAAGCACAAAGCAATGAAAAAAACAGGAATAATAACGGCCTTGTTAGCTTTAGTAAGCTTTACATCGGCCCACGCCCAACAAGACCCACAGTACACGAACTACATGTATAACACGATCAACATCAACCCGGCGTATGCAGGAAGCAGGGGAGCGTTAAGCATCTTCGGACTACACCGCAGCCAGTGGGTAGGCTTGGAAGGCGCACCAACGACGAACTCGTTTTCGGTAAACACCCCGATTGCCGACAGTAAAGTCGGGCTTGGAGTAAGCTTTGTCAACGATGCTTTGGGAGTTATGGATGAAAACACGTTAAGCGTAGATTTCTCGTACACGTTAGATTTAAACAACCGCGGCAGCAAATTAAGCTTCGGATTAAAAGGATCGGCGAATTTACTGAATGTAGCGTATTCGGATCTTAACAAATACAACCCTAACGATCCGCAGATTTTAAACGATGTACAGAACGAGTTCACACCGAATATCGGTGCAGGTATCTACTGGCATACCGAAAAAAGCTATGTAGGATTTTCGGCACCAAGCTTTTTAGAAAGTACAAGATACAACAACAACATCCAAAGTACCATGCAGCAAAAGATGCACTACTACTTAATGGCAGGTCACGTATTTGAAATCAACCCTACGTTGAAGTTCAAACCGGCCTTTTTATTAAAAGCAGTAGAAGGCGCACCGTTACAGGCAGACATCACCGGAAACTTCCTGGTCCACGACAAGTTCACCATTGGTGGGGCTTACCGTTGGGATGCCGCATGGAGTGCCTTGGTAGGTTTCCAGGTAACCGACGGCATGTTCATAGGTTACAGCTACGACAGCGACATAAAAGCATTACGCAACTACAACAACGGCTCGCACGAGATCTTTGTACGCTTTGAATTGTTTAACAAATACCGCCGCGTGAACTCGCCGCGTTTCTTCTAACACCAAAGGATATGAAAAAAGGGATATACACAGCCGCCTTGTTCACCGCCTTTTTACTGGGGAACACGGGCGCACAGGCACAGGCAGGCTTAAAGAAAGCCGATAAAGAACACGACCAATGGGCATATATAGATGCCATCAGCATCTACGAAAAAGTAGCCAAACGCGGTTACGTAAGCAAAGATTTGTTAGAAAAGTTAGGCGATGCCTACTACTTTAACGCACGTTATGCCGAAGCCGAAAAGCACTACGAACGCTTATTTACCGAATACGCAAGCGAAGCACCTGCAAGCGAGTATTACTACCGCTATGCTCAAACCTTGCAGCACACCGGCAAAGAAACCGAAGCCAAAAGCTATTACGACCAATTTGTAAGCAAAGCAGGCAGCAACACGCAGATTGCACAGATAAGAAAGAACGAAGCCGAACTTAAAAAGCAGATTCAGGCAAATTCCGGCCGATACGATCAGGTAAACAACCTGGCAACCAACACGCAGTTCGCCGATTACGGCAGCTACGTGCACAACAACCAGCTGTACTTTACCAGCGCCCGCGACACGGGCAGCTTGCACAAACGCGAACACACCTGGACGGGCGATGCCTTTACCAGTCTGTACAGTGTAGCCAGCACCGCAACAAAAGACGACAAGGTAACCCGATTAAAAGGCAAGGTAAAATCACCTTTGAACGAATCAACGGCAGTGGTAACCAAAGACGGAAACACGATGTATTTCACCAGAAACAACTACATCGACAACGAAAGAAAGTACGATTCCAACAAAAACACCAACCTAAAAATCTACCGCGCAGAAAACGTAAAAGGCAAGTGGGAGAATGTAACCGAATTATCGTTCAATATGGACGGATACAATACGGCACACCCAACCTTAAGCCAGGACGAAGCAACGATGTATTTTTCAAGCGATCGTCCGGGTGGATTCGGAGGATCGGATCTATGGCAGGTAGCGATCCATCCATCGGGAGTCTTTGGCGGACCTGTGAACATGGGATCGGCGATCAACACCGAAATGCGTGAAACCTTTCCGTATGTAACCGAAACAGGCGAATTATATTTTTCAAGCGACGGACGCATCGGATTAGGCGGATTAGATGTTTATGCTACGAAGTTAGACAGAAACAGCAATCCGAGCGAGATCCACAACGTGGGCGCACCAATCAACGGCAATGCAGACGATTTTGCGTATTATATCAATCCAACCACCAAACAAGGCTTCTTCTCGAGTAACCGTGACGGAGGTAAAGGAAACGACGATATCTACAGTTTTTACGAAAGCAAAGCGTTGCAGTTAGAGTGTATTCAGAAGTTATTGTTAACGGTAGTAGATTCTAAAACAAGAAACATCATACCCGATGCCAACGTAACGTTGTACGACAGATTGTACACTGAACTGGGAACAAGCAACCGCTACCAGAACGACGGCTACGTTTTCAACAACGAATTCAAGTGTGGCGAAGGCTACCGTTTAAAAGTAGAAAAGAACGAGTACACCACCAAAGAAGACTTTGTGCAGATGAACAAAGAAAGCGGCGTAACCGAACATACAATTGTATTGGAACGCGTGAAAACTCCGGTGAAGAAAGGCGACGACTTGTTTAAAGTATTAAAACTGAACCCGATTTACTTTGATCTGGACAAATACAACATCCGTCCTGATGCAGCAGCAGAGCTGGCGAAAGTATTGGCGGTGTTGGAAGAATACCCGACAATGAAGATCGACATCCGTTCACATACCGACAGTCGTGCATCACACAAATACAACGACAAGTTATCAGACGGACGAGCGAAATCAACCCGAGAATGGTTGATCTCACAAGGCATCGAAGCATCGCGCTTAAGCGCAAAAGGCTACGGTGAACGTCAGTTGATTAACGAATGTGCAGACGGCGTGAAGTGCAGCGAAGAAGCACATCAGGCAAACCGCAGATCAGAGTTTATTATTCTGGAGATGTAAGAATCAGAGAACCTTATGAATTTTAAAAGCGTTACCATTTGGTAGCGCTTTTTTTATTTTCGATATTAATATAAAAATGGTAATCTTATTGATGCTGAAACCAGATAGAATGTTTTTTTTGCTAGTGAACGATTAAACATCGCAAAATTAAATAGCAAGTAAATAGGTTTTTGGTCGATTTTCTGGATACTTAGTAATAAAAAAGCAGTAATCCTAAAATTACTGCTGGAATATCTTAGACAACAGGCTTTTACCTTGTTTTGCAGACAACACGGAATATTAATTATTAGCCATAGTTTTTATTAATTAAACCATTTAATTATATCTTCAATGGCAGACTTCCATCCGTCAATATCTGGTTTATCAGAAATATTAAAAGAATGGTCCGCTTTTTCAATGACTTTAAGTTCTACTTGTTTCCCTTTAGATAGCAAAGCTGTGTAAGAAGAAATAGCATTTTCCGGATGTACAGCTTTGTCTGAAGTCCCCTGTATAATTAATATTTTTCCATTGTAGTTTGCCAGTTCGTCAATTACTGAAGTTTTTAACATACTTGACCAGCGTAAGTAGGTAAATCCCCAAAACATTTTGTCAGTGCTATTGGGATTTGCTAAAATATCTTTCCATTTATCTGTGAGGTATTTTATCCTTTGTTCGGAAGTAGGCATATTATGTTCTTTTGTACTAAAAAATGTTCCGTCGTCAGCAAATTTATATAAACTATACAATTGGGAAAGACCTTCTCCTGCCATAACGGCTACGTTGGAAATTTTGTTTTTCATGAGGTTAGCTACCCTTGATGCAACAATTCCACCTTCAGAATGTCCTGCAATCAGAATTTTAGTTGTATCAATTTTTTCATTTTGGGTGGTATAGTTAATAGCATTTACAATACTATTACTAAAACTTTCGAGGGAAAATTTGGTGTCAAAATTTTTAGATGGTCCTGATTGTAGATACTTTACTCCAGGTTTTTCAACAACTAATATCCGGTATTTTTCCTGGCCTGCATTATACCATGTCATATGTCCGTATTCAGGTCTTATTTGTCCGTTTTGATATTTTGTAAACAGAGAATTCATTCCCGAACCCTGCACATATACAATTAAGGGCAAATTAGATTTACTCGATGTTACGGAAAGATAGAATGTTGTAGTATCTTGATTAGTTTTAAGTTCGTACTTGTCATACGGCAGGTTGGGTAAGAATTCAATCTTTGCTTTCTGTGCGAAAAGTGAATTTGTCAGCAGCAAAAGTAATAGAATTGTATTTAATTTCATTTTGTATCCTGTTGTTTAAAAATTACAGCTAACATTTAGTATCTGAAGTTTTTATGATTATCTATACTATAAATATTAACCTGAAATTACTTTCAAAACTTGAGTTTTCTGCGGTTTTTCCATTTGTTTTTTAATATAGAGTATTGTAAAATTTTTAAGTATATTTTAATTAATAGGTTCAATTTTCATTACTTCGCTCTTGATTACTTTAGTTCCTGTTTCATTATAAGTTTGCTGTACCGTTACTTTTATTTTATCGTATCCCGGAGTAGGAAACTTCAATAAATCTGAAATATTATTAAAACCAAAGGCTTTAGCTAAAAGGGTCAGGTGACGGGTAGCGTATTTGTGGCGTTGTGTATATGACTCTACATTACTTACAAAACTTTTAGCAACACCCATTTTTAGACTCAATTCATCCTGTGTATAACCTTTGCTTTTACGTAAGTGCTTAATATGATTAATTAAGTCAAAATCAAATTGCGAAGTTTCAAAAATAATTTCTTTTATCATTTTTATTAAAATATTTAACCCAACTTGTTGGGTTTTTAAAAAATATTGTTATATTTGTGTTAGCGAATTGATAATGAGTCTGCAAAGACAAATTAAAACGATGTTATCTCGAATCGAAACGACCAATTTTACTATCGAGAGTATCGTGAAATCGCTCCATGTCTTAAAAGTTTTTGTACTTTCGTATACGGCATGGGCGGTTTTCACATATGCTTTAGGTAGTAACTTTTTAACCTTTAGGTTTTAAAGCTGGGTTTGGTCGCCCTCGGTACTAAAGTGTGAAACCGTTCCTTGCTTTTTTCTGCAAAGAATTATTCATACTCCGTAAACATCGTTCCATAACCACATAAAATCTTAATTTATGAGAACGAAATTTGTACATACAGCCATAACCCGTCCGCCTTAATGCGGTACTGAACTTTTCCTTTTTGTTGCTCCTGCACCAAAAGTTATATAACAGCAACAGGCTTACCGTGTGGTAGAACTGCAATAGTTCGTCATACACAAAAGCCAACGCCGTATATAGTGTACCTTATTGCTTTGGCACCATAGAGATAGGACATTTTAACTTATAAACTCGCACTTTAAAAGTATTGCCTTTATTTCTATTTTCCAAATCAAATGTTTAATTAATAAGGTCGTAACGCAGGAGCTTCAAAAAGATTATTATGAATAATATTATCAGCGTTACAATACAGTAATACTTATTATAGTGCAGAGTTCTTGATTGAAAACAAAATAGTCTAAGTAGGAAATGAAGCGCTATTAAGTTAAAACAGGCTCTGACAATAGAATAGTAACAAGCTGAAGAATTTAAATGAAAACAAGGATTGACTGTAAACCAGCGGTATGATGTTTTGATCGAGCGTCGAACCGCTGCATGAAGCGTAATCAGATCGGGGTGTAAAGCACCGTTTCGATCTGGTAGCTTCAAAAGTGAATTTCGACCGATTAAAAAATCGCCGCAAAAAAAGACTTTTGGTACTTTTTGTCTGTAAAAAGTACAGAAAAAGAGATGATTTTGAAGCATTTTGACAAAATGCCAAACCGAAAAATATTCTAAATCTCAACAGCGGGGATACTAAGTAGATACTGTATGGATAAAGCATAGATAGAGCATGAACTAGATTTTCGGTATAAACAATAAAAAACAGTAAATTATTCTAAATATTTCAATTTAGTCAGAAAATACGGAAAATTCAAAAAAGGAAAAATCGCTGTTTTTAAGAAGAAAAAACAGTTAAAGATAACAAATTAAAAACAAACGGTAAAAATACTTTTTGACCGTTGAAAAGGTAAAGTCTTGATTTTTTGGTTCGTTTTGCATCAAGGCAAATGAACAATAGAAATTCTGAAACTGAAAAACTGAATTAGATGCTGCATCGTAGTGCAGCATGATTAAGTGAAATAGTACTATCTTATTTTTGATTGAAAATTGAATAGTATAATTAGGAGGATTAAAGCGCCATTAGTTCATAAAACGATAGTTGAGCCGACGATGAGAGCGTAAGATGATCGGAGCGTAGCGAAATTCGATCATCTAGCGAACGAGGAACAGTTCAACTGTTTTTGAACTGGGGCAAGATTAAAAGAAAAGATTTTTGATTCTTTTGATCTTTCAAAAGAATAGAAAAACCGAAGTGTATAAATCAGGAACAATGGAGATTGAGAATCGAAAGAGATCTTTCACTCTGTTCAAGATTACAAACTGTGCGGAAAACTAGATGCGATGCTGCATCAGGTGCAGCATGACAGAGTGCATAGTCAATTGATAATTGAAAAAAAAAAAAAGAGAGATTAAAGAAAATTCTGCTTTGCCAGTTTTCTTTAACTTTTAACTTGATGTAAAAGATACAAAAGATCAAGACTCTATTTTTTCAACGGTCAAATAAAGTCTTATTTCCTAAAAGAAATAAACTCGAACAAGTTCTCAAACAGCATTTCTATTCACGGAAATTTCCACTTATTTGACGTTCGCTGAAAAAATAATGTCGGTTTTAAATCGGGAATTGTACAGTATTAGGGTTTTGATTTGAAATTGAAAAAGGACTAGAAACTCAGCGGTATGAGGTTTTAATCGAGCGTCGAAACACTGCCTGGAGCGTAAGCAGATCGGGGAGCGTAGCGACGTTTCGATCTGGTAGCTTCAAAAGTGAATTTCGACCGATTAGAAGATCGCCGCAATAAAAGCACTTTTGGTACTTTTCGGGCATGAAAAGTACAGAGAAACCGAATATATCAATTACGAATTATGGAGAATGAAAATCGAAAGAGACTGAAGCCTAATTCGATTAAAAAAGAGTATAATTAAAAAATCACCCCATTATGCTGGAAAAAAATTTTGAATTATTAAAAAAAAGCGATCCCGCTGCTTTAGGAAAAATTCATGCCCAATACAACAGAAGGATCTTTTGGTTAGGCAGAAAGATAATTGATGACGAATTTATTGTAGAGAATTTGGTACAGGATACTTTTTTAAAATTATGGAATTATCGTGAAAAGATAGAAGATCCTATGCATATTTTGTTTTTCCTGAGATTTGTGATGAAAAGAAGCTGCTACGAGCATTATTACAAACCAAGGAACCAATTTTTCAGAACAACCGTCAGTTCGTTTGAGAAGTACGAAAATTATAAGGACTATCTGGCGGGATATGATCCGGCAGATTCAGTTGTGAATTTGCAGGATCAGGATTCACAGCAAGAATTATTCGATCAGTTAAATAAAGTATTACCGCTGATTCGTCCGGAAAGAAGGAACCTTATCAATCTTTGTTTGAAATATGGTTTCCGGTACAAAGAAATTGCTCAGGTAACAGGTAAGGGTATTAGGGAAACCGTTAACGAGGTACAACGGGCAGTAGAAGATATTAAAAAAATCGTTGATCGGCGTACTGTGCTTGAAAGGAAAAAAGAAAAGGCTGAATCTGAATATAAGGTACAAACCATGAGCGAAAGACAGTCTCAGGTATTAAAACTACGGATCGAAATGAAGTGCTCGTTTGCAGCAATTGCACGGGAACTCAACCTTACCCAGAAAGAGGTACAAGAGGAATTTATAGCCGCCTATAAGTTCACAAATCAACATCAGAACCAATCAGTATAATACTTTCTGTTATGGAAAAGACAACAATGAAACTAGTACGGAAAATTCGGTTAACGGTAGATCTGCCAACGGCTGAGGAAAGAAAAGAAGCAAAGAAAATACTATACAGATGGCAGGACAGAAGCCTTCGTGCAGCAAACCTTATTGTGAGTCATTTGTATGTGCAGATAATGATAAAAGATTTTCTCTATCTGTCTGAAGGTGTAAAATACAAACTGGTAGATGAAAAGAAGGACACCGAAGGTATCTTGCAGTGTTCGTACAGCAATAGTATTTATAGGATGTTGAGTAATCGTTTTAAAGGAGAAATACCGGTTAACATACTTGCTTATCTTAATTACGAACTTATGGGGGCATTTAAAAATAACTATATGGATTATTTGAACGGTACCCGCTCATTACAGAATTTCAAACAAAACATGGCTTTCCCTTTTGGAACAGAAGGTTTTAGGCAGTTCCAATACAATGAAGAGAAAAAAGCGTATTGTTTCCGCTTATTTAAAATTCCTTTAAAAACCTATTTGGGAAGGGGTTCTTTCGGAAAACACGAACTATTGGAACAGCTTATAATTGGGAAAGTAAAACTTTGCAGGTCGAAAATTAAAATTGAAAAGGGAAAAATATTCTGGCTGCCGGTTTTTGAAATTCCTAAAGAAGATCACAGCCTGAAACCTGAAATCGTTGCAGAAGCTTCGTTGTCGATAGAATATCCAATATCTGTTAAAATCGGTAAGAATAGGTTACAGATCGGCAACAAGGAAGAATTTTTACACAGAAGACTGGCGATCCAGGCTGCGCGTGCCAGAACCATGTCGGGAGTACCTTATTGCAAAGGTGGTAAGGGCAGAGATAGAAAGTTAAAAGCGCTAGAGAGGTTTAGCGATGCTGAAAGTAATTATATAAAAACACGGTTGCATGAATACAGTAAAAGGCTGATTGATTTTTGCATAGAAAATAAGGCAGCGACGCTTGTGCTTTTAGATGCGCAGGAAAACTCGGATATCGTAAGGGAGGAACAATTCTTATTGCGTAACTGGAGTTATCATGAACTGCTAACAAAGATAAAGTACAAAGCCGATAAAGCAGGTATTGAACTAATTACTGCCTGATGGTAAAATATTTTGAGGGTGATTGTACACCCATAGGGTGAGGTTTATTGTTAACACTCACTGAATGCAAAAAGCATATACAACTCGATAGTTAGTTTTAAAATTGAACAGAAAAAGATTTATAGCAAATATCTGTAGGTAGTTTGTATTAATAACCGAGGACTTATAGAAGTACTGATAAATGCAGTTGTAATTGTTAAACTGAATTATGTTATAGTTATGGCCAATCTAAATATTAAGTTGATAAATCAGGAATTTATGTATAATAAAATAATTGAGAAGTCATTGTTTACCCGCAGGGTGAGTTTGGTTGGCAATACTCACTAAATGCAACTGCATATACAACGCGTGGTTCATTGTCTTTAACAGCTGATTTAGCAATATGCTTCGAAGAAGCAAATCAGGCAAACCATAGATCAGAATTTATTATTATGGAGATATAAAAGTCAGAAAAGTATTCAAAGTTTACAGGCGTTACCTCGTTGTGACGTTTTTTTGTTTTTTAAATGTATTGAAAATTTCGTTAACAAAAGATATTAATAAAAATGGTTGCAGATGTATGTTTCCGGTATTTATAAAATTCGCTACTAAGTTTACATCGTGTTCTAAATATGGACATAGAGTTTTTGGAACTACATTAGTGGTTCTAAAAATATAGCAAATTATTGTTATTTTTTTTTACTTCTCTTTTCTGTTAATTTAACATGTTGTAAATCAATCATACTGTTATACTGCAAAGGTCTAATTAATAAGGAAAATTACGTCTTCACAAACAAAATTTGAATTTGGTATAGCACCATATCGGACAACTCTAGATTCATAATTTATTGCATAACAGCTATAGAAAACCTAACCACAACAATTGGGCATATTATGTGGTTAGGTTTCTAAAAAACAAAACAATTACTTACAAAATGCACTATAATTTTAAAGATATACATATTGGTAAGATTATTTTAAATCTGGTTCTTGAAAAAGATATAGATGAGGATCGTATAGTTAAATTCTTAAAAAAGCCACACGGCGAAATAAAGAAGATGTATGAATCTAAAGATTTGAGTTCCGATTTGCTTTTGTTGTGGAGTAAGCTTTTGGAGTATGATCTTTTCAGGTTGTACTCACAACACTTGATGCTGTATTCTTCTACGTATCTGGTTAAAAATAAAAATCCGGACAGCAAAGTTCCCAGATTTAAAAAAAATATTTACACTGTTGAAATAATAGAATTTATAGTAGAGCTTTTTCAAAACAAAGAAAAAACCGTTAGTGAAATTGTAAAAGAATATAACATACCCATAACAACGGTTACTCGTTGGATTCAAAAGCATACGAACAAAAATGATACCGAATTATAAGAAAATTTACACCGATCTTCTGGACAAAAAATATCCGGAAAAAAAACAATTATGTGAAAGCATTCTGAACAAACCCATAATTGAATCTTTAGATGTAATTCGTTTAAACGAGCTGATTTTTAATAAGAAGAGTAAAGATCTTTTAAAAAAGAATCAGTCGTTTAAGGCGTATGACAAAGATACGGTGATAAATATCCTTAAATATCAGAAAGAACACGGACTGAATAATATTCAGCTGGCATCTCATTTTAAATTAAGCAGAAATACCGTTGCCAAATGGAAAAAAGAACAGATTTTTTGTGAAGCATAAAAAAATGCTTAATTGATAGGTATATTTATATAAATTTCAAAACCATCTTGTGTATTAATCTTTACATTTCCTTTCATAGTGGATATTCGGGAAATTATAGATTTTATGCCTAAACCATTACTTTCTTTTTGCGTATTAAATTTACCGTCATTTTTGATTATTAACGCAAATGAGTTGTCATTCTCTCTAAAAATCATTAGTGAAATAGTACGTGCTTTTGAATGTTTAATAATGTTTGACAATGCTTCCTGTATTACTTTTAAAAGTTCTATTTTCTTAGCGGAACTTATATCCTCTAACACATTTTGATCTATTTCTACTTTTTTATTGTAATGATTAGAAGGGAAAAACATTTCAAGATTGGTATAAACTTGTTGGTAGAATAAAACTTCGGCCTTGTTTTCTGATAAAGAATACCATTCATGACTTTTACTACGTGTATGTTTGTAAACATCAGTAACATATTTTAATATTGTTGTTAACTGTGGTTTGTAGTCAATGGAATCATTTTCCATTAAAAGAGATTCGATTTGATATTTTATGGCAGACAGGCTTGAAGCTGTTGAATTGTGAAGATCTTCGCCCAAACGAATCTGTTCTTGTTTTACTGCCTGAAAAGTCATTTCTTCCATAGTAGCTATTTGAATGTTGGCAATATTGTTTAAACTTGCAATTTTATTCTGAATAATTCTGTTTCTTCTTACTCTAAACCATATTATCGAGAAAATTACAATAACAAAAGCAATAGAAATACAAATAAACAACAGTCTTTGATTGCTTTTAGTTTTTTCTGCCAGTACTAAAGCATTCTGTGTATCTTCGGCTTTGGTGTAAGAATACAGTAAATCGTCAAGTTCACCGGTTAGGTTTGTTTTTATACTGTCGCCAATAACATTTGCTTTTTGCAGTTGCAGATAGGCTTCTTTATAATTCCCTTTAATAAAATTTACTTGGGCGGAATAAGATAAGATGCGTTCTTTTATATCTTGAGAAATTTGAGGGAGATCGTTATATTTTTTTATGTAATATTGCGCACTGTCAACTTTATTGGCTTTTAAATAAAAATCTATCTTCCATTCAGTAAGCGCATGTTCAAGCCAGGTGATATCCGTTTTGCTTTTGTAATTATTTTTTAATTTTTCAATCTCGTTGAGAATGGTGCTGCACCTTTTGTAATCTTTGTTAACAAAAGATATAAAAAACTTCTGTTCCAGTAAATGAAGATCCATAGAAAATAGATCATTACTGTCTAAATTCTTTTTTTTAAGTTCATTGATTATTTTTACAGAAAGATTATATATTTCAGAAAGATTTTTAGAATCACCCAACTGATTATATGATGCGCTCACCGGTGAGAGTATGTGAAAAGCATCAATTGCAATATTTGAATTGATACTGTCTTTTGACAGGAGATAGGGAATACGTTTAAGGAACTTCTTTTCTTTGTTGTATGTCTCTATAACCTTTTCAATATTCGCACTTGTAACAAAGATTTTGATTTTATGTGCTGATTCACTTAACGAATGTTGGTTTTGTAAAGCATATTCCCTTGTTACTTTTTCTGCAAAATACATGGCTTCGCCTCTTTTTTGAAATAAAGCGGCATTGCTTAAAAACATTCTGTAGTAATCAATGCGGTACTTTTCATATTCTTTGTTCGAAAAGGCAATTTTTTCATAAGTTTTTAAATATTCTCTCAACTCATTAGGTTTTATATACAAACCCTGAAAGAGAATATCTGTGCTTAATTCCTTAACCTTACGCATATAAACGGTATCGTGAGTTTTCTCCCGTACATATTCTGTATGCATTTTCTTGTAGGAATTGGGAGCCGAATCTTTATTTTGTGCAGATAATACGGAAATATTTAATAGGAAAAATAATGATAGTGCTCTCATAATACTTGAAAACTAAATGATGTCTAATTGTCTGCAATATGCTAAAAGTTCAGATATAGAACGGGTATTGGTTTTTTCCATCATTTTTCGACGGTGAGCAATAATGGTATGTCTGCTTAAAAAAACCTTGTCTGCAGTTTGATCTATAGAGAGGCCTTGCGCAAAATAGTTAAGAAGATAAAGTTCTTTTTTTGTAAAAGGTATCTGTTTGGACTCTTCAAACGAACGTATTATATTTTTGATTTCTGAACAGATATAACTTTTTCTGTTGTTAATTGCGTAAACACATTCCACAATGGTATCAACAGGTGATGATTTACTTATAAAACCATCGGGCTCATAGTCAAAAATGGTTTTTGCAAGTTGTGGATTCGTTAAACTGGATATAACTATAATCTTAATTTCCCTACTTAATTTTTTAACGGTACTAATAATTTCCAGAGAATTATGATCTTTAAGATAATAATCGATAAATAAAAAAAGAGGATCGTTTTGATTAGCTTTTACAAAATGTAGAAAATCTTTTTCATTGTAAAATGCCTTTACAGATTTAAAAAGATTTAACTTATCAAGGGTCATTAAAAAGGAATCTCCAAAAATCTTATGATCATCTAAGATTACAGCTATAGACTTTTCATTACCATTAATTTTTGATACAATCATGTTAGGGGAATAGATTTTACCTGATTCATATTAGCCCAATTCAAAATTAACAAAAATAGCTTGATAACACAGCTATAATTTTCTTATTTATTGGTCTTTTTTTTATCAATAATAAATAAGAATAATCTAATTTTAAAAAAGTTTTTAAATTGATGAATAGTCAAGGTTATATATTTAAGCAGTCTTTTAATTTAGAGGTATGATAAAAAAAGTACTTTATTTATGTTTTACATTATGTAGTGTAACAACATTTTATGCACAAAAATACAGCCAACCCCCCCCCCCCCCCCCCCCCCCCAAAAAAAAAAAAATAATGATTTAAAAAAAATAACAGAGAAGTATGTAAACGGTAAACTGCATGATACTGTTTATATGTCTCTGGTTGATTCTTGGGCAGCTTCGGAATTAGATAAGGGTGTTTATTACAGTATTTCTAAAATGTCTGATCATCTTAAGCAGTACGAAAAAATTGCATGGAGTAAAGACGAGTATAGCGGATATAGAAGTGATTACTATATTATTTTGTTGAACAATGCGTATTTATCCGGTAAGTGGGTAGCCTCTATTTTTTATACCGAGAAGGTAAACAAACAAAATAAAATTGATGGCAATTCTCGCTCTTTTATTGAATTATCTGTTAAAATGTTTATTTATGGATTAACAGACAGGCAAGATAAGCAGATTGAAACCTACGAAAAAAATGAAAATTTTTTTCAGGATTTGTATGTAAAAGGTAAAAAGAATCCTGAAAAATATTATTGGGAATCAATGGATGCACTTCGTATTTTAGATCCTGCTATCAGTATCTATTTTGATAGAAGGACATCCTAAAAGCAGAGAAAGCAACTAAGTTGGCTAATTCCTTAATTCAGAACATTAAAAAAGATTCAGAACTTTCATTAAATTCCAGAGAAGTTCTTGATTTTTATACTATGACTTTTGATTTTTACAGGGCAAGCAGTCTTGATAACAAACAGGCTGTACAGTTATCATTAAATAATATAGAAAGCTTGCTAAAAAAGGGGAACATCATTGGTGATGAATACGCTTATAACCTGTTAGATTGGAAAGCAGATTTTTTTCTGGATATAAAAATGGCCGACAGTGCTTTTTTTTATATTGAGGAATTGAGAAAAATTCCTGATTTTGACCAAAATCAGCGCGTTAAACTTAATAGGTACAAATCGAGGTTAGAAAATATAAGAGGAAACCACGAAAAAGCTTCTGAATTATTAAATATTGCATTAGCTGAATCTTTAAAGGTACAGGCAGAGCAGGCAGAAGAAATGGATAATTTGCTTTACGCACAAACCCAAGCAGAACATCATAAGCTGGCTTTTGAAAGAAGTGAGGCTGAAAAAAAGAAGAGGAATTTGTGGATCATTTTAATAAGCCTGCTTTTGCTGGTAGTAGCTGCAGTTAGTATCATTCTATTGCGTTTAAAAGACCGAAAAATAAAAAAAGCAGTCAAAGACCTTAATGAAACTGCCAATATCCAGATTACATTAATGGAACAGTTTGAATCTGAAGTGCGGAAAGAGGAACAAGAACGTCTTTCAAAAAACCTTCATGATGATTTAGCAGGAACCCTTGCGGCGATTAAATATAATATTGATTTGCAGATTATGGATGTTGTAGAAGAAGGGAAAAGGGAAGAACTAACCCGGTTATCGGATATGATGAATTCAGCATTTAAAAATGTACAAAAAAAAGCCATGATCTTTTTGAAACGGCTCAACTACCCACTGAAGAAATATTTTACCAATATATAACGCATCTGGGGCAAATAGCGTTTCCCGAAAACCATTATAAGCTTAACTTACAGATCGATAATTATTCACTTGTAAATACCTCTATAGAATTTCGTTCAGAATTAATCAGGGTAATACAGGAGGCTTTTACAAATATTATTAAACATGCCAAATCATCGCAGGTAGATTTATATATTTATAAGGAAATAGAAAAATTATGTATTATTATAAAGGATAACGGAAAAGGATTTGGTTTAATTTCCAAACAAAATACATTGGGAATTAATAATATGAAAAACAGAATGAAAAAATTCCAGGCTGTTTTTACCCTTAACAGCAATGAACAAGGAGTAGAAGTTATTATTTCTATTCCTGAAAATACAATCAGGAAAAATATATAAACCGACTGATTTCTAGAAAATGAAAAATTAGAATCACAAAAAAATATAGTTAACATTCAATCTCATTCACTGTTTAATCTTACAGTGAAATTTCAAATATAATAATTCATCCAAAAACCTGTAAGTAAAGTTAATTACATTCACAGGTTTTTTTCGTAGTATTTTAATTGGAAAAATGTAAGAATGATAAAGCTAAATAAAATACATATCAGTTGTATAACAATTTTTCGCTGTTTTTTAAAAATTAATAACATGTTTATGTTATTATGATAATTGTGAAAAAATGATACTAAATTACAATTCAAAAGTTTGAAAATCATAGAATAGCGCGATACTATTACAGCGAATGTTTAATTTTATGTTCAGATTAACTTGAGTATTTAACTGTTTATACACAAAATTGTGTGTGATTAAGATTGGAACTTGGAGTTTTATATTTAGAATTATAGATGTGAACTGTATTTTGGTAGGACATACATTTTGCTAAAAGTCAAAATAGTCAGCATTCCTTCAAAATTCACTATTATGCTTGTTTGCTAATTTTATTTGTTCGTCTCCCAAACGCAAAAGGTTGTTCCGATCATTTTACAGGTTCACCAAAAAAAAATCATCGAAAGCAGAAGGTAAATCTTTTGTTAGGTTTTTTTGTCTTAAAATAAAAATATATCTTTTATTTTACTAAATTAGTGTGTTTGTTTTAATGATTATGAAAAATATTTGTTTATTTGCAATTACTGTTTTGTTTGCAGTAATTTCATACGGTCAAAATTATAATCTGGGGTTTGAGAACTGGTCAGGTAATACAACTTTTACCAGTCTTTCTGCTTCTTCAACCGGCTTAAACTGCCATACCTACCTAATACAAAATGCCGAAACTGTTTTTATGGCTGGTAGTGTTCCCGATAATCAGATAATAGACGCTTGGTCGGCAAGGGTACACGGAATTATGCGTACTACCGACGCTTATAGTGGAACATATGCAGCTATTATTAGTATGTGGTATCACGGCTCAAAGGGGGTAATGGCTTTGGGAAGTACAGAATATACTTATACTAAAATACCCAAAGTAAAGTTGAATAGTAAAATTTATGGTGTTTCGGGTTTTTATAAATATCAGGTCGATTCTTTTGTTGCCAATGATACATTGAAAAAAAATTCCTTACTGCATATCGTTACCTATCAAAATGTAGCAGGTATTGCACAAAAGTTAACTCATGATTCTCTGACTTATACCAAGTCCGATATTTACCAGCCTTTTTCCTTGTCTGTAAATTACCCCAATACTTCGGTAGTACCAGATTCGGTAAGTATATGGTTTGAATCAAAAGGATATGGCTCTGGCGGTACCAGCTGTGAATTGGCTCATTTTCTAACGCTTGATGAACTGCAGTTTCATTTTACCCCGCTGTCAACCGCAAAAGATCTTCTTAAAGCAAACTTTAAGATATTTCCTAATCCTGCAAATGAGATTATAAACATTACTTATCAGGATAATTTTGAAATTAAAGGTATCCGGTTGCTGGATATTAGTGGGAAGGTAGTAAAAATGTACAAAACCACGAATAGGCAGCTGGATGTAAGCGGAGTGTCTTCCGGAATTTATTTGTTGATTATACATACAGATAAGGGAAGCATTCATGAAAAAATATGGATACGCTAAAGTGCCAAAAGTTAAATTCCTCCTTTATATACTTTCTTTTCCAATAGTAGTTTTCAATATTTGATGATCAACAATGTAGATTTTTAAATCATCTCAAAGTTTTCATTTACTGGAATGTATAATATTTAGTTTCTATCGGAATCATTCCTTCCGACTCATATCATAACGGAAATAATCAAGATAACATGCAGTCTGGATATAGCAGTCTTACAAACAATAAAATTATTATTTCCAAGTAGTTTTAAGGATTGGATGATTAGATTCGGATTTTAGTTATTTTTAAAGGAGATAAAGTACCTTTGCAAAAAAAGTATATATGTTTTCTGCTATTAGAAGCAAACAGGGTTCGGATCCGCTTTACAATCCTCAATTTATATTAATGTGTTTAAGTTCGCTGTTGTTTTCTGCGAGTTTTAACATGATGATTCCAGAGTTACCGGCATATTTAAGCAGTATGGGTGGAGGAGAGTACAAAGGATTCATTGTTGCCTTATTTACTTTAACAGCAGGGATTTCCAGACCTTTTAGTGGTAAACTGACAGATAAAATAGGGCGTGTACCAATTATGGCTGTTGGTTCTATAGTTTGTTTTGTTTGCGGAATACTTTATCCGTTATTAACAACCGTTTCCGGATTTTTATTTTTACGTTTGGTACATGGTTTTTCCACTGGTTTTAAACCTACGGCTACCGCAGCTTACATTGCAGATATTATTCCGCATGAGCGTTGGGGCGAAGCCTTGGGGCTGCATGGTATTTGTTTTAGCATAGGTATGGCTATGGGTCCGGCTTTGGGCAGTACCATTACACTATATTCATCTATCAATGTTATGTTCTATTGCTCGTCTGTTTTGGCTTTGTTGTCTATTGCCATTTTGTTCAATATGAAGGAAACACTACAACAAAAAGAAAAGTTTTCTCTTTCTCTGTTAAAAATCTCAAAGAGCGATATTTTTGCTAAAGATGCTTTACCGGCGGCCTTAATTACCTTTCTCTCATACATTGCTTATGGTTCTATACTTACTTTAATTCCCGATTGGACAACACATTTAGGTATTCAGAATAAAGGCGTTTTCTTCATCGTTTTTACCATATCATCAATGATGGTGCGTTTTTTTGCAGGGAAAATATCAGATCGTAAAGGTCGGGTTTTGGTAATAAAATTAGGTTTGATACTTTTAATCTTTGCTTTACTTATTTTGGCTTCTATCGACTCAAAAACAGGATTAATTATTGGTGGTTTGATGTATGGAATAGCAACCGGAATTCTTTCTCCGGCTCTTAATGCATGGACTATAGATTTTAGTAAGGCAAATGAACGGGGGAAAGCAATGGCTACCATGTATATTGCAATGGAAGCTGGTATTGGACTTGGTGCTTTGTTTGCAGGCTGGTACTTTCAAGATTATATAGATCGTATACCAATTATTATATATGTTTCGGCATTTATCTGTTTGTTCGGAACAGTTTACATGCTTAAATTTAAAAATAGTAAACTTTAAAAACAACTATAAATTAAAATCCAACAAAAGAAGAATCTGTTTAATATGATATACATTTAGAAGGTATAATTTTTAAATTTATTTAGATTTTAGTATCTTGATAAAAAAATATGTTTTTTACAGGCTCTCGTCTATTTTATGATCGTTACCGTTTAAATACAACTAATGGAAATTTTCAGTTGAAACTTGCTCCAGAACAACTTATTCATCAGTTTTCAGCTGATATTTCTAAAGTTTTTCCCATTTTTAATCAATTGCCTCACAAGTTTAAGATTAATTTCAGCAAACGTATTTTAAAATTTCTAAAACAATACGCTTTTGTATGCAAAGAAAATGCACCCTTAACCAACGCACATAAAGTTTCAATTGCAGCAAGTTATGTAAAGCTTACTTTGGGTTATAATAATTTTTTGATCAACACTTTTAATAACATCGTTGTTTATCCAACAGCTCAATATTTTCCTCATTTAGATGAAACCCACACCGGACATTTTAATCCGAAAATGCAAACCATTATGTTGGCTTTAGATGAATATGAACGCGATATTTATTATAATCAAGATGGTAAAGATGTTGCTTTACACGAATTCACTCATGCTTTAAGTTTTGAAATGTTGCAAACGTATTCTAAACATCCTGATGCAGCTGTATTTAAAAAAGGTTTTCAGCTAGTTAATGAATGGATGGAAGTACCCCAGCATAAAATTAGAATCAGCCAAATAGATTTTATTCGTGCCTATGCTTTTACCAATCGGTTAGAGTTGATTTCTGTTCTAATAGAATTGTTCTTTGAAAAAGAAGCCATTTTTAAACAATATTATCCCGATTTATTTATGCATGTTGGCGGTATGATCAAACATCCCAAAACAAAATTGCTTGGCGATTCATAAAAATTACCAAAATTCTTTGGCAGTGGTTAAATTCAGCATATTTTTTTAGTAGCGATCTTTGTCAGAAAATTTTAAATCCTGTATTTTAGGTAAGGGTCTAATCAAAATCGTTTTTTTTCGAGTGTTATTCTTCAGTATTTTTTCTGAATTCGTATCATCAGTTTCAATTCTCAATCCCGTAATCAAATCAAATTTAGTTTCGGTAAATAAGGTATTTTCGTCAATATATCCTTTTGTTGCATTATTCGTTAATTTATCTACATTGATTAATTCAAAATTTCCATTCTGATACTTAAATTTGTAAGTAATATTTCCTCCTTTAATTTCACTCCACATCAATAAATATCCATTCTCAATTCTAAAATCCGGAATTTGGTACCCGTTGTATTCTCCGTGTTTTTCGGCAGGGTATTGCGGTTCTATAATTTGAGTTGATGAAACTACTAATGCCGTTTTTCCATTTGGTTGCGATAGAAAAATTTGCAGTTTTAAAGGATACGTTTTATCAATGGTATCCATATAAACAGTAACGCTGTCCTTTTTACCGTCTGCATTTAAATCGCCAGTTTCTTCTCTTACAAGATAATTGAAATTATCTTTTATTTTCATGTTTTGAGCAAAAACATTTATCTGGATCGAAATCAAAAATATTGCAAAGTGTATAAAAATGTTTTTCATAGCATGTGGAAAGATATGTTGGTGTTTTTAGTACACCAAAAGTAATGCCAGCTATAGCTTTAAATAAGCTTCTGGCAATTAATTATACCTTCATCTTAAATTTTATTCGTTTGGCTGTTTTGTGATAGCTTATAATATTTGATAGTGAGTTATTTGCATTGTTATTTTGTCTACCTTTAATAACAATCAAACTTTGTAACATGTCTAAAATTATAATTAAGAGAGAAGATTTTCAGAAAATTGATAATTCGTGGGTAGCAATATACGATAATGAGATGAAAGCTACTGCAATTGGCGAAGTATTAATGGATAATGAAGAAGGATGTGTTTCACCATCAGGTGCAGTTGGCAGTTTTGAAGATGATAAAATTATCATATCTATAAATTATCAAACAATGGAACCATTTAATGGAATGGTTATTTTAGTTTAAAAAAGCGCTTTTCAACCTGTAAATTTGCAGTGTTCATAGACATATTCGTGTGCTGATTCTTCAATATTTGTGTTCCAAACAGTTTGTATTTGTTGGTAGTTGTGGAATTTTATGGTAGTTTATAAAAAGGGCACCTGTTACTTTCAACGTTCCGTTAAAGCGTTTGTATACTGTGAGATAGGGGGATTTTCCATCATTCTCACATTGACTTTAATTAAATAACAATTGAAAGTAAGGTGTCGCTAATGATCTAATTTTCATCAATTTTGGTTAAGACATATTAAGCTTGCTTAACACCAACAAATAAGTTAATTTTTTCAACGATTTTCAAACTATTTAAATCTGCTTCGCTGTACTTCCTAAACTTTTTTAGATTTTCATTTACTCTCTTTAGTAAGCACTCTTTTATTAAAATTAAATCAGCTTCTGTAAACATATTATGGTGAGATATTAGTGGATTATTACCGTTAGTAAAGGTAGTTAATTTTTAACAAAATTAAATAATTATTATGGAAGCTTTATTTTTGTTGAATATCAGTAGGTTAAAGTTTTTAAATTTTGATAATATTTAAATAATATATCCAATCAAATAAGTTTTAGTTTGATGCATGTTAAAATGGAAAAATGAAACATTTAAAGTGTTTTACAATTCAAAATGAAAGATATTCTGCTTACATGAAAGTTGGAGTCTAATAGTATTTATCTGACAATTTTTTAAGAGTAAGGTATTTTAATCTCTATATCTAAATTAAAACTAAAAAACTTACTTATGAGCTATAAATTGGATCTTAAAAGTGAAAATGAATGAGAAATCATAATTTTTTAGTTATTATATTTTTAAAGTAATCAATAACTGTGCAATGCAGTAGATCGAAGTATAGGTTCTTTTTCTTAAATTTTGTATCTTTATAAATCATATAAATAAATACTCTATGATGAAAAGAAATCTTTTAATAGCAATGATGTCGCTTGCGTTAGTCGCTTGTGCCGATAAAAAAGAACAGGAAACCACCGAAAAATTAACTGTTGAAACTACCGAAGTTACGGCCGATCCAAAAGAACTGCTGGGTAAAGAATGGAAACTAAAAGAACTCAACGGAACAAAAGTGGTTATAGACAGTACTGCAGGAAATCAGCCGTATATAAAATTTGATGGTCTTCAAAAAGCATCGGGTAATTTGGGATGTAACGGCTTTGATGCCAAAGTAGAATTCTCGGGGAACAACAGCGTAAAAATTTCCGAAATTATATCAACCAAAATGGCATGCGGATCTATGCAAACCGAAACGCAGTTTAGCGAAGCTCTACAAAAAGCATCTACATACATCACTTCAGGAACAACGCTTTATTTGAATAACGCAGAAAATACTACCGTTGCAGTGATGGAATCTGATCTGTAAGAAATTTTAATTTTCTTACGAAAATCAATACAATAAAAAGGATGAAAAAACGAATAATAAGTAATACCGATCTTGAAATAGCTCCTTTAAATTTTGGCGGAAATGTTTTCGGATGGACATTGAATGAAAAAGAATCGTTCCATATTTTGGACAGATTTACCGAATCAGGATTTAATTTCATTGATACTGCCGATACTTATTCCTGGTGGGTAAACGGAACGGGCGGTCAGTCCGAAGAAATCATCGGCAGATGGATGCGTGAAAGAAAGAACAGAAACAATATCGTGCTGGCTACAAAAGTGGGATCCGAAACCAAGGAACACGGTTTTGATATCAGCAGAAAGCACATTATTAAATCTGTTGACGAATCGCTGAAACGCCTTGGTACCGATCACATTGATCTGTATTACACGCATTTTGACGATAACGTAACTCCGGTGGAAGAAACCTTGGCAGCTTACGATGAAATTATTAAGGCAGGTAAGGTCAGATACATAGCGGCGTCTAATGTTTCGCCCGAAAGGCTGATGGAATCTTTTGAGGTCGCAGAAAAGAATAATCTGCCGAAGTATGTAGCATTGCAGCCTCATTACAATTTGGTAGAAAGAGAAAAGTTTGAAACACAGTATGCTCCGTTAGTAGAAAAATTCGGATTGAGTGTGTTTCCATACTGGTCTTTAGCATCAGGTTTTTTAACCGGAAAATACAGAACAGAAGCCGATTTTGAACAAACAGCAAGAGGAGGCGGAATTAAAAAGTATTTTAATGCGGAAGGAAAAGCGGTTCTGGCTGCATTGGATAAGGTTTCAGCAAAACACAATTCCCAACCGGCAACAGTTGCTTTGGCATGGCTGCTGACAAATCCTTTAATTACGGCACCTATTGTTAGTGCAACCAGCGAAAACCAGTTGCAAACCATTTTTAAGGCACCACAATTGCAACTGGATTCGGAAGATATGGAAATTCTTAACAGTGCAGGTAAATAATATGAATTGATACGGAGTGAAATCCGTAATTTTATAATCTCTTAAAAAGACTGCAACATCAGGAATATTTAACAAAATTCTGATGTTGCAGTCTTTTTTATTCTTATTTAACAAGGACGCTTTTACCGAAAAGTATTTTTTTACTGCGAGGTTTTCTGTAACTTTATACAGATTGCTATTTTAAACTACATAATTATTGCTATGAAAAGAATTACAACAATTGCATTGGCGTGCTTTTGCGTAAGTGTTGCGCATGCTCAAAAAATTAAAGAACTTTCCGAAAAAGAAAAACAGCAGTACAGTAAACAAGACAGCGTAACGGTAATGACTACTGTGGGACCGCTTAAACTGCCGCCTCCGTACGCTACAGAATCCGTAACATTCAGACATGTAATGGCTGATTGGCCCGAAGGGCAACTGCCAATAGTACCTGCCGGATTTAAGGTGGAACGCTTGGCAGCAAATCTTAAAAACCCTCGTACTTCATACATAGCGGCAAACGGCGATTTATTCGTAACCGAATCGAATACTTTTAACAGTGCAGACAGAATTACCATTTTAAGAGATGCCGATAAAAATGGCAGCTATGAAGTAAGGGAGGTGTTTGCCGATAATTTAAAACTTCCTTTCGGTACTTTAATCGTGAAAGATCAGTTTTATGTCGCCTTGAGTGATGGTCTGTATGTTTATCCTTATAAGTCTAGCGATAAGAAACTGCAGGGTAATGGACGAAAAATAGTGGAGCTTCCTGCAGGCGGATACAACAATCATTGGACGCGAAACATCATTACCAATAAAGAGCAGACTAAAATTTATATATCGGTTGGTTCTGCAAGTAATGTCGGCGAGTACGGGTTGGAAAAAGAAGTCCGCAGAGCTGCTATTTTAGAGGTTAATTTAGACGGATCCGGAGAAATTATCTATGGTTCGGGCTTGAGAAATCCGGTGGGTATGGACTGGAATCCGGTGGATGGTTCATTATGGACGGCTGTAAACGAGCGCGATAATTTGGGCGACGGTTTGGTGCCAGATTATGTAACAAAAGTGCAGAAATTAGCTTTTTACGGCTGGCCTTATTCGTATTTTGGTAACATAGAAGATCCAAGATTAAAAGGTATGCGTCCCGATTTGGTAAAGCAGGCGGTTGTGCCCGATGTTGCGGTGGGGAACCACACGGCTTCTTTAGGGTTGACGTTTTATGTAGGATCTAAATTCCCAGAAAAATACAGAAACGGTATTTTTGTTGCCCAACACGGTTCATGGAATAAATCTTCCTTCTCAGGATATAAGGTGGTATTCATTCCTTTTAAAGATGGAAAACCCACTGGTCCGCCAGAAGATTTCATGACGGGTTTTATTGCCGATAATGAGAAGGCGAAAGTTTACGGAAGACCGTCTGCGGTTAAGAATCTTCCCGATGGTTCGCTGCTTGTAAACGACGATAGCGGAAATGTACTGTGGCGCATCTCCTACACGGGTAACTAGTTTGTATTAGTTATGAGGAATTTATTAATGGTTGTTTTTGTGCTCGGAATTACTCAGGCACGGGCACAAGATTCGCTGCATTCCACCTTATTGCAAGATTTGGTGATTAGTACATCCGGTCCGCAAATGTATCCGTTGCAGGTTTCCGACAGTATTTTTCAGCTGCCTGCTTCGGTCGCCAAATTAGATACAAGACTTTTACAGAGCAATAACAGGGTAGAACTGGCACCGATACTCAATACCGTACCGGGTGTATTTATGCAGTCGGGTACTTTTAATACCAACCGACTTTCTATTCGTGGAATTGGTGCGCGAACGCCTTACGGCACTAATAAAGTACGTGCATTTTTTGGAAATATTCCTCTTACTGGTGGGAACAGTGAAACAACAATTGAAGATATCGATCTGGAATTCCTACAAAATATTCATATCATTAAAGGACCGCTTTCAAGTGTGTACGGTGCTGGTTTGGGTGGAGCCGTTTTGCTTCAGCCAAAAACACCCGATCCTGAACAAATGCAGGCAGGTGTTTCTGCAACGGTTGGGTCGTTCGGACTGATAAAAAATCAGCTTTTTGTATCATCGGGTGCCGATACTTATAGTTTTAATGTGGGATACCATAAGATTGAAAATAACGGATACCGCGAAAACAGTTCGTATTACCGCGAAGGCATAACCATAACGGGCGATGCGTTCCGAAGAAAAAAATCAAAACTAACGTACTTGTCGCAGTACACTTCGCTTAAGGCGTATATACCGAGTTCAATTGATCGGGAAACGTTTTTAAACAATCCCAAAGCGGCGGCTACCAACTGGAAAGATGCAAAAGGATACGAAGCATACAAAAATTTCATCATTGGTTTAAATTACGATTTTTCTTTTCATGAAAACATCACCTCAGCTACATCTTTTTTTTATTCGTTGAAAGACAGTGACGAACCACGACCTTTTGATATTTTAAAGGAGAATACCAAAACATTTGGTGCACGGTCGCAGTTTGTTGGCAGTTGGCAGTTAGGAGGTAAACTTTTAAAGGCAACGGTGGGAGTTGAGTTTTTTCAGGATGGATATGATGCGGCAACTTTTGAGAATTTGTATCTGGAAAATAACGGACAGGGAAGTTTGGCAGGGGCAGATAAAAACCGTCTGTCTCAAACCCGGAATTTTGTAAATGTTTACAGTCAGCTTCGGTATGTGTTTTCGGAAAAATGGGAGCTGAATGCCGGACTTAACTACAATAAAACATCGTTCGTACTGCAACAGAAGTATCCGCTTGAAAATGCCTACGATACGCCTTATGGTTACAACGGAATCTGGGCTCCGCAGATCGCATTGTCGTATCTGCCATCAAAACTGCAAACAGTCTATCTTTCGGTCGGCAGAGGCTATTCTCTGCCTTCAATCGAAGAAACAATGGACGAAAACGGACAGGTTAATACATCGATCAAACCGGAAAACGGCTACAGTGTGGAACTAGGAACTAAATTGTTTTCTGCCGATAAAAGATTCTATGCAGAAGCTGCTCTTTACCGAATGAAGGCAAACGATTTGTTGGTGGCGCACCGTGTTTTAGAAGACCAGTATGTGGGGGTAAATGCGGGCAGTACCGTTCACATGGGGTTGGAATTCATGGCGCAGTACAAGTGGCAGTTGGGGGATAAAACACGAATTATTCCTTTTGTGTCGGCTGCATTGGGTAATTTTATGTTCCACGATTTTAAACAGAACGATCAGGATTTCTCGGGAAATGATCTTACCGGAGTACCTAAAAATCAGTTTGCAGGTGGTTTTATGTTCAATCTGCCGCATGGTTTCGGTTTAAAAGCAGATTATTTCTTTGTTGACAAAATTCCTTTGAATGATGCCAATGCTCTTTTTACAGATTCATACAGTCTGTGCAATGCCGCTGTGAATTGGCAGGGTAAGCTTACAAGTGCATTGTCTTTATCGGTAAGCATAGGAATAAACAATATTTTTAACGAACACTATGCTTCAATGGTGCTGGTGAATGCCACAGGTTTTGGTAACAGCGCACCAAGATATTATTATCCCGGACAGCCTGTGAATTACTATGGATCTTTTCAGTTTAGGTATGCTCTTTGATTTGGATAAATATATTAGATATTTAAATACTTCTCTTTTCTAACTTTTCTACTGTAAGTTGGTTTAAAGTTCTCTTGCTAATAAATTCATTACAATTTAATCAGATCGTAAACTTCAAAATTGAGCTTTTAAGACAAACAAAATGAGCTTCTAGCGATATTTTACTATTTCATTTTTAAAGAACTTTGTATTTATAAAATTTCAAGGTATGATTATAGTAATGACAGGTGGCACCAGTGGGATTGGTGCTGAAGCTTTAAACACAATTAGAGAGAAAAAAGACACCACGGTATTTGTTGGTGCAAGGAATGGTAACACAGTATTGCCCAACGGAGCAAAGACGTTGATGTTAGATCTATCTTCATTAGACAGCGTAAGATCATTCGCAGAAAATATTAAGCAGAACATTCACCCACAGAAAATAGATGTATTAATACTAAATGCAGGTGTTCAAGCAGGGAAAACAGCGAAGTAAGTCCCGATGGTTACAATCTAACTTTTGCTGTTAATCATTTATCGCACTATTTATTAGCTAGACTGCTTATGCCTTATGTAGCCGATGATGGTAAGCTGTTGATCACTACCAGCGATTCGCACGATGCCCAAGTTATTTCATTTGGACCAAAAACAATTGATATTAGCAAGTTGGCTTTTCCAGATGATAGTAGCCCAAAAGGTATGGCGTTTTACGCAGCCACCAAATTATGTAACATCATGACAGCAGATACAATATATAATAGCTTACAAAGAATCTAAAGTGCAGATAATTGCATACAATCCGGGATTAACGGGCGATACTGGTTTAATGGGCAAACAAACGAAAATGATGAAGGCATTTGTTAAGTTGTTAAGGCCAATCTTTCGATTCGCTAGCAGATTTAATCCTGTCTTTTATATGAATACTGCAAAACATTCAGGTGAAGTTCTGGCTAATCTTGCACTCGGAAAAATCAAATTGCCAGCAGGCAAAAACTATGCATCACTAGTAAGAGGCAGGATTACATTTCCAAAACCAGGCTTACTTGTACACGACGAAAATTTGAAACAGGAATTGTGGTTGATGAGCGCTAAAATGGTAAATTTACCACCAGAAATAATTCTTTAGTCATGTCAAACATATTTTCAGATGCCATCGTTTACTCACTTAATACTGATAAGCAAACGGAATACGATAATATACTAACAGAACATGTTCTTTTGTTTCAACTTTCGGGTGAGATGACTTTTGAAAAACATCGGAGCAGAGAATAATTGCGCAACCCGGACAAATTTACCTTGTTCGAAAACATCAATTTGTAAAAGCCACAAAAAAACCAACAGAAGAACAGGCCTACAATGCATATTTGTTTATTTTAAAAGAAGATGTACTTAGGCAGTACGCCTTGGAAAAAAGTATTGTGGTTCCACATCAGTTACAAACTCAATTTAAAAACTTCTTGCTTTCTAACAATAGGTTATTTGATTCTTTGGGATCATCACTATCGTTTCATGCCCGAGAACAATTCAAACCTCACCATCCTTTATCTATATTAAAGATTCGGGAAATGATAGAAATTCTGCTGCATACAAACCCGAAACTACAAGACTTTTTGTTTGATTTTTCACAGCCACATAAAATTGATTTAGAAAAGTTTATGTTAGCAAACTATAAGTTCAATGTGGGTATGGAATTTTGCTATGCTAACGGGTAGAAGTTTAGCCACATTTAAACGCGATTTTAAGAAGGTATTTGGAGATTCTCCTGGTAGATGGCTACATGATACAAGATTGAAAGAGGCGCATTATCAGATTCAGAAAAACGGAAAAAAGCCCTCGTCTGTTTTTTTAGAAGTGGGATTTGAAAGCTTCGCGCATTTTTCTAATGCCTTCAAAGTCAAATACGGTTATTCTCCAAAATCAGCTGCGATATAGGTTTTAATCTTTGTTGGTTCCAATTATCTTTGCACACATTTAAATAATTAAAATATGAAGTCGTTAACTGTATTTTGTGGATCAAGTTTCGGGAATATTAAACAATACGAAGATCAAGCATATGAACTTGGAAAAAAATTAGCAGAAAGAAATATAGATTTAGTTTACGGAGGGGCAAATGTTGGTTTAATGGGAGCCGTTGCAAATGGCGCGTTGGAAAGTAACGGGAAAGTAATTGGAGTTCTACCAAACTTTTTAAGAGGTAAAGAAATTGCTCATAATAGCTTGAGTGAATTAATCATTGTAGAAACAATGCACGAAAGAAAAACAAAAATGAATGAACTGTCTGATGGAGTTATTACATTACCTGGAGGATATGGTACACTTGAAGAGTTTTTTGAAATGCTTACTTGGGCGCAGTTAGGCTTACACAAAAAACCTATTGCTGTATTAAATATTAATGGCTTTTACAATGAACTTTTATCTTTAATTGAAAAGATGGTTAGTAATGGTTTTTTGAAGCAAGTTAATCAACAAATGCTTCTTGTCAGTGATAATATTGATGAGCTCTTAAATATGATGGCAGATTACGAGGCTCCAGTTGTAGAAAAATGGGTTACGAAAGAGGTAATTTAATTAACGCTGTTTACGTCGTTTCTGATCTTTGTGGGCTAAAACCAACAGTGTTTGGGGGGACACTCCGCCGCTAAAAACGTTAAAGAGATAATCTGGAGTATAGATTTTGCCTTTCAGAGGGGCATCAAGTAAAGTACTGCTTATTAAAAAAGTAAAACGACATTTAGTGTTCCGAAAAGTTTGTTTTAAATTGTAAATTTGAAACAGATACATAAAAGAAATTAACGGTACTGATTGACAAATGAATAGAACGGAATATGCGGTGGTGGATATCGAAACTACAGGTGGAAATGCAGGTACAAGCAGAATTACCGAAATTGCTGTGATCATACACAATGGTACAGAAGTTATAGATCGCTGGGAAACACTTGTAAATCCCCAACAGCACATTCCGCTTTACATTACCGCACTTACGGGAATATCTAATGAAATGGTAAGTGATGCACCGTTGTTCGAAGAAATTGCGGAACAACTGTTTAACATGCTTTCAAACCGTATTTTTGTGGCTCATAACGTCAATTTCGATTATTCTTTTGTTCGCCATCAGTTAGAAGAGGCAGGGTTTAAATGGAATGCCACCAAACTCTGTACCGTACGTGCGGCACGCAAAATAAATCCCGATCTTCCTTCTTACAGCCTTGGAAACCTTTGCCGCTCATTAAATATTTCGCTTGAAAACCGACATCGTGCCGGCGGTGATGCCGATGCCACCGCAGTACTTTTGTCACTGCTTATACAGAATGACGACAATGGGGAAATACCGCGAATGATAAAAAAAACAGCACCAGATCAGCGGTTACCGCCAAATCTGCCTCCTGCTGATTTTGAATCCCTGCCGCAAAAACCGGGTGTGTATTATTTTTACAATGCCCAGAAAAAGGTAGTATATGTGGGCAAGGCTATAAACCTTAAAAAAAGGGTGGCATCGCATTTTTCTGGACATAAAATCACGCCACAACGACAACATTTTTTACGCGATATTCATAGTATTTCTTTTGAAGTATGTGCTACCGAACTCATGGCACTGCTTTTAGAATATAACGAAATCAAAAAGCTGTGGCCAGTTTTCAACACAGCCCTCAAAAGGTTCGAACCAAAGTACGGACTCTATCAATATACCGCACGCAACGGTTACAGGTACCTTGCAGTGGGTAAGGTCACCAAACTGCAGAAATGTATAGAGTTTTTTGGCTCTGTAAACGAAGGAGTGAATTTTCTGCGCAACCTGAAAGACAAATTTGCGTTGGATTACCGCTTTTGTAAATATGCGGTAAATACAGAAAGTGAAGGTATTCCTATAAAGGATCAGTCTGATTTGCCTTCGTTAGCTCTGCACAACGAATTGGTACACGAAGCGATAGAATTTGTAACAGAAATAAAACCAAGCTACTATATTTTGGATAAGGGCAGAACTAACAACGAGCGCAGCTGTATCTGGATACAAGAAGGACACTTTTACGGTATGGGATATATTCCCTATGAAGAGCCAATAACAGATCCGGAACAATTGAAAAATTTCCTAACACGCTGTAAAAGTAGTTCGTATACCATGCAGCTTATTTCGGCTTTTGCAGATAAATTCCCGGATAAAGTAAACCGACTGTAATTGTAAACAGTTACTAAAATATAACCGCTAACATATAATTTTAAAAGAACTATTTAATAGAATCTAGTACAAATTTTGCTCTTTCTTCAACACCGCATTTTGGAACTTCAATGATGTTGTATCCGAACTTTAAGTAGGTTTCCTTCATTTTTTCAAATGTAAATACAGCTTCTTCCCAAGTCTGTTTTCTTTCACTGTCGGTTTCATATATTTCTTCCCACGGCGGCAGTATAAAGACCTTTTGATAATATCGATATGTGTTTGCAAGAGCGTTCCATTCTTCTGATACAGGTATATTTTCCATCTGCATATAACAGATTGCGTCCAATATACCTCTGTCGAAAAAAGCCGTCTGAGAGGAAATTTCTCTGACCTCTTTTTTATAAGAATCAACAGATGCTTTCAACATTAATTCGGCATAAAATGTTTTGTTTTTCCAAGGCAAAGCTTCGCTGTTAGCTTCCATCTGTTCTTTAATTATTTGTCTTGCATCTTCCGGAACAGTTATGAAACCTTTGTTATTTAAACAATTAAGAAGTGTTGTTTTTCCAACGCCCGGACCTCCTGTAATTACAATTAGTTTTGTATTCATGTATTAAGATCACTTTAGTTCATCCAAATTTATCAGTCTTTTTTTTAATATATCTTCTTTTTCATTATTAATGTGCTTCTTTATAAATTAGTAAGTAAGATGCAACTTTGTTTCAATTCACATATTGGATACGTCTATACTTAAAATTCTACAACAAGATAATTTTACACACCAAAGAGATGCTTTACGCATAAATGATCATATATTATCAGAAAAATACTTAAAAAGTAAGTAGGGAATATTGTGATTAATTGCTTATTTTAATTCTATATTTACAAAGCGCGTATTTAATTTACAGCTGCTAAATTTTCTATGGTAAAATATCCTAAAAGAGAAGTTTTAAAAATTACCGACTGGAATAAAGTTGCTGCAGGTTTGCAACGGCAGTTTCCAATACTTATACTTACTGATATAGATTACATAAAAGGAAAAGAAAAAGATTTTTTGGAAAGGATTTCAAGGCGTTTGAATAAATACGAATCAGAAATGATCAGTATTATTAACAGATACCAGCTGTAAATGCTGTTTGCGAAAGAAAGTACTTGATAAGTTTTTTTTATTATTTATTTGATTTTCAATTAATTAACATACTATTGTGATGACTGCAGTTATATAGCCCTACATTTACATAACAGCATTTAAGCTGTGACAAAATAATTTACCATGGAAAATAATCCAAAACAAGAAGGTTTCAAAATTACAAATTGGGATGCATCGTCAAAAAAGTTAAAAGAACAGTTTTCACAATTGACAGACGCCGATTTAAAATTTGAAGCAGGTAAAGAAAACGAATTGTTGAACCGTATTGAAACACGTATCAACAAAAAAAGATCAGAAGTTATTGATATGATTAACAAACATCAGAAATAGGGTTTGGTTTACTATCAAAAGAATATTATGAATAATTGATTAAAAGCGGACAACTGTCCGCTTTTCTTTTGAATCATTTTTAAGGGTTAACTATTGTAGTCTGTAAGTTCAATTGTTTAACTGGTATTCAACTTCGTTGTCTTCTAAATCTGCTGTCTTAACAAAATTAAGTCGTTCAAGAAGTTTTACTGCTTTTATATTTTCATTTGTGGTTACTGCCCAAATCTTTTTTAAACCCATAATGTTCAGCCCGTAATCAATTGCAAGCTTCATAGCCTCTGTCATAAAACCTTTTCCGTAAAATTGCGGAAGCAGTACACAGCCCAATTCGCCTTCACCTTTGTCTAAACCTCTGTAATAACCGCAGGTTCCTACAATTTCATTTGTAGTACTATTAATTATACCCCAATGTATCGAGTTGCCATCAACAATATCCTTATCAATTTTTGCCTGCATTGCAGTAGCTTCTTCAATTGTTTTGGCTTGCAAAGCATCATAAAAACAAATACTTACAATAGCCGGTATATCTGTGGAAGTAATTTGTCGTAGTAAAACTTTGTCGTTTTTTATGGTTGGGTAGGGTGAAAGGTTCATTTTTCAAAGGTCGTATTTTATTTGATGTAAAAAACAGCGAATCTTAAAGAGAATATATTGTTTTTTAATGAGCCGTTTTCGAGAAGAAATTCATAATCACAACACCTGCAACAATAAAAGCAATTCCAATAATTGCTGGTAAATCTAATTTTTGTTTGAATACCACCACCGAAACAGCAGCTGTAAGCACAATACCTAAACCTGCCCAGATAGCATAAGCCGTACTTAACGGTATAGCTTTGAGTGCTAACGAAAGAAAATAGAAACTACTAATGTATGCTACTGCGAAAATACTGGTTGGAAGCCATTTTGAGAACCCTTCTGATACTTTCATAAAGCCTGAACCGGTTACTTCTAAAATGATTGCTAAAGCGAGATATAAAAATTTCATAACAATTTAAGATAACAATGTTTGTTTTATATAAGTTTTTAAATCTGTTGGTTTACGCCCCAATAATTTTTCTAAATCTGAAGAAAAAATTTCATATTCGCCATTTTTAATAATAGCTGCCAGAAGCTTTGCATACCAGATACTGCCTTCATCTATACCAGATGCTCTTAACTGTGTTTCATAATCAGCGGGTGCCGGATTTGTATATGAAATTGTTTTTCCTGATACTTCAGAAAACATTTCTGCGATTTCTTTAAATGAGTAGGAGGGAAGAGCCGATGTGATGTACGTTTTATTACCGTGACCATCGCTCGCTAAAACATTTGCAATCGCTTCTGCCATATCGGTTCTTGTTGCAAAGCTTGCTTTCCCGTTTCCTGCAGGTAAATAAATTCCCGTTTCTAAAACTTCTTCGCCTACAAAAAACGGAATGGTTTCAGAATATAAGCCATTCTGAAAAATGGTATAAGTTATTCCGCTTTCAATGATATAGTTTTCGGTTGTGATATAAGAGTCTACCAAAGGACCTAATTTCGAATCTGCAATATTTCTATTCAACGCCCCGCTGGTGTAATAAATCTGTTCAACACCTGCCTCTTTTGCGGCATCAATTACATTTTTATGGTCTGTCAACGCATCATCGCCACTGCTGCTAATTAGCAGTAATTTTTCCACGCCTTGAAACGCTTTTGCAAGTGATTCTTTGTTCGAATAATCTCCAATTCGGACATTTACACCTTGCTCTGATAAGCTTTTTGCTTTGTCTTCATTTCTGAATAAACCTGCTATTTTGCTTGCTGTAACTTCTTTTAGTAAGTTTTCTATTACGGCATTTCCTAAATTTCCTGATGCTCCCGTGATTAGTATCATAAACTATTTTAATTTATGATGCAAAGGAAGCTGAAATATAAATCGACTTTTTTGACAAAAGTCAAAATCGTTATTTTCTTCTTATGCGGCTTAATGTCTCTTGGGTGATACCTAAATACGATGCAATATGACCTAATGAAATACGCTGGATGGCATCGGGTTGAAATTTGAGTAAGGAATGATAGCGTTGCTCTGCGTTTTCGGTTTGTAGCGAACCAATGCGTTCTTCTAAAATAACACAAATTTCTTCAGCTATTTTCCTGCCAATGGTGTTCATTTTCGGAAACCTTTTGTACAAATCGTTCAGATCTTTACTTGTAATATAGTAGTAAGTTGAAGGCTCTAAAAATTGAATATTTTCATAAGATGGTTTATCGTAAAATACTGGAAATGCAGAACCCAAAATAATGTTTTCAAATCCAAACCAGGAGTTAACTTCCCGGTTATCTTTAATGTAATAAGCGCGCACAAGACCCGTTTCAATAACAAATAAACTAGAAACAATTTGTCCTTGTTTTAAAAAGAAATCGCCTTTTTGTCTGGTTTTACACTTAACATAGTTATTCAGTTCCTCTTCAATTTCAGGTGATAAGTTCCCGTATTCTTTGAATTTATTTATTAAGGCGTTCATTTTGTATCGGTTTTCGCACTTTAGATGGGTTACTTGTTTCCAATCATTTTATATTAGGATAATTCATTAAAATAGATTGGGTTTCATTAGACTAAATTACAAAAGATAGGCGTAAGAATATTTACTCAAGTTTGATTTTTAAGGCAGTAGTAAGTTTTTTCAATTTTATACTTCTATAACTTTTAGCTTAAAAATCCGAAATTATCCTCTATATTTATTAGATATTTTTAAATTTAATTTATGAAAAAACTTTTACTTTTAATACCGCTTATCGTATTAAGTTCGTGTGCAAGCAAACTCGTTGATTTTGCCTTAAAAAAGAATGGAGTATTAGACACCAAAGCTGTTCTTCAACCATTAGAATATGATGATAAAAAAATTGTTTTTTTAAATATGATACATCTGGGTACAAAAGAATACTATGAAGATGTTAAATCAAAGATCGACAGTTTAGAGAATGAAGGTTTTTTCGTGATGTACGAAGGTCTTTATTTAAGAAAAAGCGAAAGGATAATTAAAGAAAACGATACTGTAAATTATTTAAAATTCAGAAAGGTGATGGGCATTGACCCTTTGGTTGAGTATTCTAAAATGAAGCCTTTCTCTGATTACATTGTAAAATACGATTTGTTAGACCAGCCGGATTATCCCGAATTGGGAATTACTTCAAAAAATTCAAAAGCAGTAGATCTGCCTATGTCTGTTCTAATTTCTGAATTAGAAAAAGAAAAGGGAATAGTTCAATTAAGTCAGTGCGATTATAATTCGAAGTTGGGAAGCGGCGCATACACTTGTGGTAAAGTAAATAAAGACCTGCAAAAGTATATGTTGGAAAGCATTGTTTTAGATAAAAGAAATAAAAATATTGTAGAACAGATCAAACAATCATCCAGTAAAAAAATAGTTGTTGTGTACGGTAAAAATCATTATTCCGGAATACAGAAAATGTTACAGCAGTAATAAAGGAAGAGGATGCGAAAGCATTCTCTTTTATCTTTTAAGAACAATTGTTCTATAATACTTTAAAACTCTTTAGATAGCAGCGTCTGCTTAAGATCCGTCGTAAACTGATATATTTTTCTTTACAGAAAAGTGAATACAAAAGACCATTTTATTTTTGAAGTAGGCTTTTATCATTTTTATTTAGAATTGATAAAAATAACCAACAAGAAGTTTTAATGGCATTTTTATAAAATATATATTTGCGTAAAATTTAACAAATCTAAATAAAATCAAAAATGAAAGACGTTCAAACTGTTAGTCATTTCCTGAAAACATCCCGCAATTTAAGATACACTATACTGCTGTTACTGTTAATCTCCGGCTTTCAAAATGCATGGTCGCAAAACATTCAATTTCAGGTTTCGTCTAACAAAGCTCCAATGCCAAATGTTTTAATAACACAGAATGATAGCATTATTGCAACAACAGATTCGCAGGGAATTGCACAGATAGAAAAAAGTAAGATAACTAATACTACCTTGTGGTTTGTGGCAGATGGGTACAAAGAACAGTTTGTTACAATTCCGGCTGAAGTTGATCAGACCTTTTTTGAATTTTTTTTGGTTGAAGATGAAAGCCAGCTCGATGAAATCATCATAACGGCAGGTCGTAAACCAGAACATATTTCAACGGTTCCATCATCTGTAACCATATTAAATCAGCAGGACATTCAATCTCAAAATAATATCACATCCAATCTTGCAGCAATTTTAGGAAACGCTGTACCGGGTTTGGGCACATCAACAAATAAAGCAACTAATTCTGGTCAAACTTTAAGAGGAAGGGCTGTTTTGGTATTGGTAGACGGTATTCCGCAGTCAACTCCTTTAATGAATGGGGCAAGAGATTTACGTACTATTGACCCTTTGGTTATTGAACGTATCGAAGTAATAAAAGGGGCTACTTCTATTTACGGAAACGGATCCGGAGGTGGAATTATCAATTACATCACAAAAAAGAATAAAGACGAAAAAGCTTTTGGCGGACAAACGGTTGTTGGTACATCGGTAAATCCTTTGCATGGAAAAGAAACACTGGGGTACCGTGTAGCACAGTATTTTAACGGTAAAAAAAATCGTTGGGATTATACTTTTGGCGGAAGTGTTGATTACACCGGTTTACAAAGAGATGCAGACGGTTTGCCATTGGGACAAACAGACGGTTTGTCTAATTCATATCAATACAACGGGTTTTTAAAGTTAGGCTATCAGATTAGCGATCATTCAGCATTGAGTGCTATGTACAACTATTATGGTAGCACGCAACATGCAAAGTATATAAGTAAAAACGGAGTGTACAGACAATCACCAACAATTGGTGTTTCAGGTGAAGAACCGGGAAAACCGGCAGGTACACCCTACAATCATAATGCAATGCTAACGTATTCAAAAGATAATTTATTCGGTACTACGCAGTTCGATGTTACCGCGTATATGAATACGTTTAGCTCTATGAATAGATATGTGGCTGCTGGAACAGCTTGGTACGGCCCAGGACAAACAATGATTAATTCTGATAAAAAAGGATTAAGAATTAATTTTAATACTCCATTTAACATCGAAAAAATAAGTGCTGAAGTTACTTATGGTTTAGATATTTTAAACGATGTAACGTATCAGGAATTAACAGATGGTCGCGTTTACATTCCAAAAATGAATATGGTGAATATTGCGCCTTACGCACAATTACGTATCGACTTTTTTGAGCACCTTATTTTTAAAGGGGGTATAAGATACGAAAATGCCGATGTAAAAGTAAAAGACTTTAATACCATTGCAACAGGTCCGGGTAACGAAGGAAGCATCTTTGTTTCCGGAGGAAAAATTCCTTACAGCGCTACCATGTTTAACGCAGGTTTACGTTATACCAAATACGGTTATTTTAATCCGTTTGTAAGTTTTTCACAAGGTTTTGCAATTAACGAATTAGGAAGGATTTTAAGAAGAGCTACAGAAAACACCATAGGTAATCTGGCAACAGATCCTATCATCACAAATAATTACGAAATTGGTTTTTCAAGCCGATACAGTATTTTCAATTTATCTGCATCGTATTACATCAGTACATCAGACCTTGGTGTAAACTTGGTTGATGTAGGCGGATATTTAATGCCTCAACGCGAACCGGAAGAAGTAAAAGGGTTCGAAGTAGCTTTAGTCGCACGCTTAACGTCAAACCTAACTATTGGTGGTACATACGCTTATGTAGAAGGAAAAGCAAAATTAGATAATGGAACAGAGATTTATTTAAACGGATCACGTATTGCACCTGCTAAAGCCACTGGTTTTGTAACCTACAAACCAACAGATAAATGGAATTTAAATCTTTTTTGGGTATTTACAGGATCTCGTGATCGTTTTCAGTTAAACGAAAAAGGAAAATACAATAATAGTGAAGGTTCGGTAAAAGACGTTAGCTTGTTTAATTTCTCCGGAAGTTATCAAATCGATAATCAATGGCGCGTTAGTTTGGGTATAGAAAATTTGTTTAACAGAAGTTATTATCCAACCGTAAGCCAATACCGCGCATTAGACGCAGAGTATGTTCATGGAACAGGCACAGTTGCTAACTTAAATGTGTATTTTAAGTTTTAGCGAATGGTAAAAAAAAGCGTTTTATGGCTGCATAAATGGCTGGGTTTATTGTCTGGATTGGTTGTTTTAATTGTCAGCCTTACAGGTTGTGTATATGTATTTCATGACGATTTAAAAGTACTCTTTTATCCTGATAAGTATTATATAGCACAACAGTCTGTAAACAATCAATCAGCGCAAGCTTTGCCTTTATCAACACTTACCGCAATTGCACAAAATGCGTTACCAGATGGTGAAGAAGTTAGCCGTATTGATTTATATCCTGCAAAAGACAGAACCTGGATATTTAGAGCCGTTAAAACCAATGAAGAAGCATTAACATACGCAGCTTACTTTAAATATAACAAAAGAGTTTTTATTGATCCTTATACGGGAAAAGTGCAGGCGATAGAAAATTCTAAAACCGAGTTTTTTCAATTGGTGTTGCAGTTGCACATGAATCTACTTCTAGGAAAAAAAATAGGGCATACGGTAGTTTCTGTTTCTACAATTATGTTTTTAATTTTAACGGTAACAGGTTTGGTACTCTGGTGGCCAAAAAAGTGGAAATTTAAAACACTGAAGAAAGGTCTTAGTTTTGATTTCAGTGTAAAATGGAAAAGGCTTAATTATGATTTGCATAATGTATTAGGATTTTACAGTTTGCTTTTTGCACTGCTTTTAGGTTTTACAGGTCTGCTTTTTTCATACCCCTCTTTAAAAGAATTTTACAGTAATTCTTTTAATAAACTAAGTACGAATGAACCTGCTAAAACAATTTTTTTTAATACTGTTCCACAACAAAAGGCGAGCAGCTTAGATAATGCTTTAGTATATACCCTTGCTAAGCATCCATTTGCAGATATGATGTCTGTTCGTTTAAAAAAGAACGAAGATTTGCACGATATTCAGGTACGTATACTTAAAAACAGAACCGGAAGTTTTGTTTGGTATTATTTTAATAAAAATAACGGGCAGATCGCTAAAATAAAAAGTTCTAATGAAACAATGGCAGGCGATTGGTTTGCAGGCATGAATTACGACCTGCATACAGGTTCTTTTGGCGGTATTTTTACAAAGATTCTGTACTTTTTAGCTTCTTTGGTTTGTGCTTCATTACCGGTAACAGGGTTTATTATTTGGCTAAATAAAGGTAAAAAAGCTAAAAAAAGCAAAAGCTTCAAAGCTAAGTAGTATAAACCCCAGTTTAATTTGTTTTCAACAATTATTACGAAACGATGGGCGCAAGGGTTATTCGTACAGTCCGCGGAAACTTAATCGCCGGTGCGATTGGGGAATATAACGGTAAATTTATGGTAAATCAAATGGTTTTAAGAGTACCGTATGACGGAATTTTAACTTTCATGCACTTCTGTTACCGTAAAAGAGTAATTGGTTAAAATTTCTACAAAATGTACATATTCGAAATAGTATAAATTGTGTATTAATATTATTATTATTATTACAGTTTTAAAAAGATATAAATAAACTAAATAAATTATTGTTGTAACATTTTTTATCCTAGATATAATGTTGTTTATGTGCTTTACATTATAGTCTTGTAGCATATTTACTTGAGCAGTATTACACAAAAAATATGATGTAAATGATACTAAATTTGGATACCTAGAAGTAATTTTTGCATCGTTTTTGTTTTTACCAAAGCAAGTTTAATCATAAAAATATATTGCTATGGACAGATTAGAAATGGAAGGAAAATGGAACCGAGTTAAAGGAGCTGTAAAACAAAAATACGGTGAATGGTTTGATGATGATAAAGCCTTTGCAGAAGGAAAATACGAAGAAATGTTAGGTAAAATGCAGGAAAAATCTGGCAGAACGCGCGAAGATATCGAGCGTGAAATTAGGGATTGGGACGAGCGTTCTATCTAAATTTATTTACAGTAGACAACAGTACTTAATTACCACCCTTAACGGGTGGTTTTTTTTGATTGAGGTATTCAAACTTCCATTGAATATGCGCTGACTGCTGATTTAAAAAATGTTAGCAGGAAAAATCTTTGTAAAAAGATTGCTATAGCAATCTGTAAATTACATATATTCAAGTTAAAATCGTTAGAAACCTACTTTATAATAACCACTTTAATTTAGTTAATTACAAACTACTTAAGTTGCTAATAGTGTTCTCATTATTGCGTAGTTGCTTTATATAATTATAAAACAAACAATTACATATGTTAATATATGCCGGTTCTTTAGCTTACAAAGCGCTGTAGTGGCACAATAAATGTTTTATTATTTAAAAACTATAGCTATGGATACGAAACAGCACATACAAAATAATATTGGCGGTAAAGTAATTGTAATTACAGGTGCAAGCAGTGGAGTAGGGCGTGCAGCTGCCGAAACCTTTTCAGCAGCGTGTTGCAAAGTAGTGTTGGTTGCCCGCGGACAACATGGAATTGATGAAGTAATAGATATTTGTACTAATTTGGGAGCCGTTGCTATAGGTATTTCTGCTGATGTATCTGTTGCAAAAGACGTAGAAAAAATCGCTGAAAAAACTTTGGAACATTTTGGTAGGATAGATGTTTGGGTGAACAACGCCGGAGTTATGGCAAATGGCAAATTCGAAGAGATACCTATGGAGATTCATGAGCAGGTAATTAAAACAAATCTTTTCGGATACATGCACGGTGCGTACAACGCCATAAAAATCTTTAAAGAACAGCAGTACGGTATTCTTATAAATAATATTTCTATAGGTGGAATGATGCCTGCTCCGTTCAGTGCTGTTTATTCCTCGTCAAAATACGGTATAAAAGGAATGATGGAAGGTCTTCGGGCAGAAGTATCTAATCATAATGATATTCATATTTGTAATATTTATCCGCAACTGCAAAATTCTACCGGTAATCTGCACTCTGCAAAATATTCTGGTTTTAAAATGGGTATTTCTCCATTAGCTTCAGATCCACGCCTTACGGCACAAACAATGTTAGAACTTGCTGGGGATCCTAAATCTGATGTGTATCCTGATTTTAGTTCCAGACTTATCACAACAATCTATCGTATTTTCCCAAAACCGTTCAGTTACGCAGCGTTTGCATTTGTTCGTATGATGATGAACTTTCAGAAAGGACCAGATGTACAAGGAAATATATTGCAACAATCTAAAGAACCTTTAAGAATTTATGGTAAGCCAGAGTTGAAAAACCACAGTTCGTTTAAAAAGAAAGTTTTAATAGGTGCCGGTGTGGGTTTTGCATTGGCATTATTAATAAAAAGTAATAAGAGACAATAAATTTATAAGAAAAAAAAAACACTTTCAAAATGTTGAAAGTGTTTTTTATGTAATTTAAAATAAAGCTTCTAGATCTATAGTAGTTCAATTAATTCTCTTTTGTAAGACTTAAAGCATCTTGTGGAAATTTCGATTCAAATTTACTGTTGTATTCAAACCAAACAGTGGTAACAATTCCTTTAAATGGTAGTTTTTTTCTTGTTACCGCGTGTATATTTTCTGCAACGGTAATTGTCATTTGTGGTCCGCCACTGTTTAATTCCACAACATCTCCAATTTTAAATTTAGGTTCCATATATCATTGTTTTGTGTTAAATCGTAATTTAAGCTGCAAACTTTATACCTTTTACCAAAATTTGTGTCACATTGGCATGTAAAATTCAATACAAAACAGTTTTAAGTATTTGTTTTTAAAAGAAATTTTAGTTGTAAAAGTTGTGTTTTTAGGTAACAACAATAAAATAATAAGCTATGAAAAAACTAAAAACGTACACAGGCGATTCTACTTTTATTACTGTATTTGAAAACGGTTACCACCTGATTAATAACGGCTATTATGTAATAAGGGCAGATAAAGGTACTGCAGTAGATGCTGCTACAGCAAACAGTAAAAACGTGCTGATAAAAATTAACTCGCATTATTATTTGTTTGAAATGAATGATGAGGTTTAAAAAAAACACTGCTTTTTTTGACAATTTAAAGCGGTACAACCAAATCAGCTTACGGAATATATCAAAAGAAGAATACGATAGCTATCGCAATTAATAACAAAACCGATCCAGATGATCGGTTTTGTTGTATCGTACTTTAATATTTTTAATTTTAATGACTGTTTTTATCAATTAATTCTTCAATCGCATCCCATAATCTTATCCTTTTTTCTAACGATGTAACTGCTGTTTGTGCAGTTTCATTCCATCTTACAGCATCATTTCCGCATAAGTAGGCAATCATCTCAAATGCCATGGGACCGTGCTCGTCTGCGTCCAGTTCAATATGGCGTTCAAAGTAATAAACAAGATCGGTAAGATCGGTATCTTTAAAACGCAGTTTAAATTCTTTAAGCATTTCTGTAAACATATTCGGTATCAGGTCTTCACGCCCAAAAGTAAATGCAGCGGCTATTTCATGGGGGTTGCCTGCTTTAATAACCTCAAAAGTAAATGTTAGAAATTCTTTGATATTTGGGTGAAGCGTGCTCAATTTTATCGCATTAAATATATCTGTTTCCTGTACGCTTTTTAAAAAGGTTTCAATTTGTACGGTATCGGTATTGCTTTTGCGCATAGCTTCCAGATACATTTCAAAATGGCTCAATCTTTTTCCGTCTAAAGTTAAATCAGATTCTTCTGCAAGAACAATTTCGTTGATAAGGTAACGAACTTCAGGATTGGGAAAAGCAAACCATGGGCTTGTTGTACAGGTAAGTTTTGATTGTAACGCTTTTAACAACGACATAAAATCCCACACGGCATAAACATGAACCTTTAGAAATTGTTGCAAATCGGCAATGGTAACAATCTTTTTGTATAAGGAATGGTTGATGAGTTTTTCCTTTTGGGGCTGTATGTAACTGTTTATTTCGTTTATTGAAGTCATGATATTTTTTTGCAAAGATAACGTATCGCGCCTGAAAGAATTCTAATAATACACGAATCTTGCAGTTTACATTCAAAATAGATTTTCAAATGAATGTTGCTATCTTTGTAGAACGGGGCTTAAAAAATCAATTATGAATAAAGATCTTATTTTACGAGAAAAATTAGCACTTCAACGTACACATTTGGCAAACCAAACCGCTTTGCTGGCATTTGTTAGAACGGCAATGTATTTTTTCGTAGCAGGTCTTTCTATAGATAGTTTTTTTAAATTTTCCGAAACGCATTTGGTAATGTGGACGTTCTTTATCATTTCTTTTATGCTGTTGCTTTACGGTGTAGCTAATTATTTTAGAAACAAAAAGATGATTAAATTAAGCGAACAACACATTGGAGATTATAAGACAGAATATCTGAATAGCAATTAAACGGCTGATGTTTATTTCTTATAAAACTATTGTAGTTTCGTTTAAAAGACATTTCATTTAACAGCTTAATTCAATTTAATGACGGTTTTAGGGTGTTAATTTCAGTATAAAACCTACTTGAGAAATGTTTTGTTCGGTATTTTATAACTTCGTTAACTTTGTAAATAGCGTATGTTTTGTATCTTTAGGTATAAATCTTTTTTATTTTAGTAATTAGGGGCATCAATAAAAGATACGTATTGATGCCCTTAACTATAATTATATAATAGCTTACATGTGTTGTGTTGAATGTTTTTAGTTACAAACCATTCAATCGTTTTAATTACACGTTTTATTATTTGAAACGGCAATGATAAATTTATTTGATAAAATTAAAGGAAGTCATTCTATAACAACTTCCTTTACAATCAACTAAACAATCTAACAATTAAACAAACAAATATGAGTAACGCAGCAATTTTACATGAAGCAAACGAATTTGTAAAAAAAGGAAAATACGAGAACTTTTTAGCCTATTGTACAGAAGATACCACATGGGTTTTTATTGGTGATCGAATACTATCGGGTAAAATGGAAGTTCTAAATTACATGAAGGAATTTTATTGGGAACCACCTGTGTTTACTGTTGATACAACGGTGGGAAAAGACAATTTTGTAATCGTTACAGGTCAGATAACTTTAAAGAGTAAAGATGGAGCTGATACCCACTATGATTATTGCGATGTTTGGAAGTTTGAAAATGGAAAAATAGCAGGAGTAAAAGCATATGTCATAGAAAAAAAAGATAACCTTAGCTTTTAGTTTTTTAAAAAATATAGATGTAATTCTGTTAAAAACTCTTATTTTACTTTTATTTAGCTTCCTTTTAACTGGTTTTTAGTGATTTAAATGATATATTTATACTTTCATAACAATTTCTTTTTTAAGGATAAGCAACTGTGTTTTTATAAACCTAGTTGCTTATTTTTTTTAAATCATTATTTTAAGGTTTAAACTTAAGTAACGAAGAATCTTTATCTTATGGTTTCCAGCCTTTTATAATTGCTGTTATTTTAGATCAACCGCTTTGAAATGATGCACTTATATCAAATTTTTATCCAAATGTTTCGGATAATTTTCCAAACATCCTACAATGTCGCCATCTTTGAAAATGTCAAAACAATTATAGTCAGCCACGATTTCAACACCGCAAAAACGATAATTGCTGGTAATTTGAATAAGAACATCTGCCGTACTTCTACCTTCAAAAAGTATTTGGTTGGGATCGTCGAAACTTGCTTTCGGTGCATTCCAGGTGGAAGAAACCATAAACTTTTTTCCTTGCATTTTTCCGCCTGTTCCATATTGTCGGGTTGCATCTTCACGGGTTCTGCCATCGCCTGAAAGAAATTTAGCACTGTGCAATCCGCTGTTAAAAACTTCATCCACATATTTTTTGTAAATCCACGGTGCACCAAACCAATTTATTGGTGTTTGCAAAATGATAAAATCCGCTTCCAAATGTTTTTCTACTTCTTCGTCTGCATTGTAACCGTCTTCTACTTTGGTTTCTAAAACTTCAAGTCCTTTGGATAGGAAAAATTCTTTTGCTTTTTGGTGGAAAGCGTCATTCAATAAACCTTCCGACCAGTTTGGATAGTTTAAATGAGTATTGATTAAGAGTACTTTTTTATTTGATTTCATTGTAATTGCTATTGAATAAATTTATTTAATGTTGAACACTTTCTGCAAATAGGCAGGATAATTTTCTAAATCTTCCTTGATGTGTTTGTTGTGATACACATCGTAACAATAATGTCCGGGAACCACTTCAAAGCCCGTGAATAAATAGTTTGCAGCTATATTAAACAAAGCATCATCGGCTGACTTACCTTTCCAAAGTGGATTTTCAGGATTGTTGAAACTTTCTTTTGGTGCATTCCAAGTGGCAGAAATCATAAATTTTTTGCCCTGCATTTTTCCACCCATTCCGTATTGTTTTGAACCTTCGGCTTCTGAACGACCATCGCCGGAAAGGAATGTTTTGCTTTTCAATGCACTGTTAAAAACTTCATCTACATATTTTTTGTAAATCCAAGGCGTATTTTCCCAATTCACGGGCGTTTGCAGAATGACAATATCGGCTTGCAAATGTTTTTCAACTTCCTCATCTGGATTGTAACCATTTTCAACTTTTGTTTCCAAAATTTTGTAATTTTTAGAAATGAAAAAGTCTTTGGCGACCTTATAAAATGAAGCATTCAATTTCCCTTCAGACCAGCCTGGATAAGTCAAATGAGTGTTGATTAATAAAACCGTTTTCTGTTTAGAATTTTCTTTTGAAGGTTTAGTTTGTCCAAATAAATTGCTTCCGAATACTATTGCCACCAATGTTATGATTATGATTTTTGCTTTCATATTTTTATTTTAAAATGATAAGACAAAGGTAAATCCTTGCATTGCGACCCACGGAAACAGATTACTACAAAAAAAGAAACAAATTACTGATTACGAAAAAAACGTTCTGAAATAAGAGTATTTATAATTTTTATTTGGGCAGCTTAATCCGCCTTCCACTCCCGCTTTTTTGCTCGTCGTACCTCCTCACAAAAAGAGCTCCGTTCAAGTCGGGCTGCGAATTCCGCATGTTTTCAATTCTTACCCATCGCTTGCAATCTAAATTCTTTTGGTGTAAGATTCACTTGTTTTTTAAAAAATTTTGAAAAGTAGTTAGGGTATTCAAACCCCAATTCATAAGCCACTTCGGTTGTGTTCATTTTTTGATTTTCAAGCAATAATTCTTTGGCTCGTTTAATCATATAATCGTGAATATTTTCCAAAGCTGATTTCTGTGTAAAATGTTTTACAATATCGCCCAAATAATTTGCGGTTAATCCTAACTTATCTGCAAAATATTGCACATTCGGAAGTTGCGAAACCGGTTGATTGTAATAATCGATAATGCTTTGTTGAAAATCGGTTACGATGTGATTGTATTGTTTTGGGTCAGTAGAAAATTGTCTTTTATAATACGCTTCTACCAGCGACACCAACACATTTACATAAGACAACAAAACATTGAAATTTCGTTTTTCGCTTTCGTAATATTTCATCATCAGTTTAAAAACCGCAGCAATTTCATCCACTTCTTCATTCGTTAAATACAAAGCTTCGTGTTGTCCATAATCCAAATACGTTTTAAATAAATAACGATTTTCTTCAATAAATTTCTTTGATAATTGCAGATACATTCCGCTGTAAGTTGGTTCCACATCCCAACCAGCAGGAACAACCAGATTAGGACTGTTGAAAAACACAGCAGTAATCGGTTCTCTATTTGGCGTTGTTTTATTGACAAGATTTATTTTAATAGAAATTCTGTAAAAATCCACCGAAATTGGCTCCGACTTCGACAACATATTTGGCGGGTCGTAAAAACCAACGTCAATGTCGTTGTCAAGAGGTTTGTTTAAACCAAGGTATTCATTATAAGATTTAAAGTCTTTGAATTCTTTCATTTTACAAAAATATAAAATTGACTATGATAACAATATGTGCTTAAAATAAAATATTTTTATTCAATTTTCTACGATTTTAGCTGTAATCAATTAAAGACTGCAAGAATTCCAATGGAGATATACTCGTTGTCTATTTGTAAAGAGTACCGTAAGACTGTGAATGCTCAAATCCCAGTTCATTAGCAATTTTACTTATAGATAATTTCGTCTAGAAAAGTTTCTCTTTTGCTTTGCTCATGAGCTTTTCGTAGATATGTTGCTGTGTATTTTTTCCGGTTTAGAAAATAAATCACTCAAATTATTTGGTGAAATATAATCACAAAAAAAGAGGTTGCAGTAAAAAACATACAACCTCTTAATAACCAAAAAAACACTTATGAAGTACAAAGATACTAATTTTGTATGCGCGCATATAAAATTTTGATATTTTTAACTTTCTTATTTTATTTACATATCCGGTTAACGAACTAATAGTAAATATTTAGATACCTTTACAATACATGAAATATTGATATAATTAAAACCATATAGATAAAAATGCAGAATATAGAAAACAAAGTGGCTTACATAACCGGAGGAACCAAAGGGATAGGTTTTGGCATTGCAAAGGCATTGCTGGAAAACGGAGTTAAAGTAGCAATTTCGGGTAGAGATATCGATGCTGTTGAAAAGGCTAAAGAGGAATTAGGAAATCAAAATATATTGGCTTTGAAATCAGACGTTAGAAATTTTGACGATGAAATGAAAGCGGTCGAAAAAATCATTGCTACCTACGGCAAGTTGGATATTGTTATTGCAAATGCAGGGTTGGGAAAATTTGCACCGGTCGACGAAATGTCTTTGGAAGATTGGAATGTCATGATAGATACCAATTTAACAGGAGCCTTCCATACGCTTAAAGCAACAGTAGAACAGTTAAAACAAAACAAGGGATATTATTTTTCAATCGCCTCATTGGCAGGAACAAACTTTTTTGCACAGGGGGCAGGTTACAATGCATCAAAATTTGGTGTAGTTGGTTTTACACAGGCTGCAATGTTAGATTTGCGTAATTACGATATAAAGTGCACAACCATTATGCCGGGTTCTGTAACATCGCACTTTAACGAACATATTCCTAACGAAGCAGATGAATGGAAAATTCAGCCTTCAGATTTAGGACAAATGATTGTAGACTTATTAAAAATGAACCCAAATGTTTTGCCAAGTAAAGTAGAAGTTCGTCCTACGAAAACAAAATAGATCGTTATTAAATGATTTAATTTTAATTAGTGATATGTTTTTTTAAAAGGCATTGCCAGCAGCAGCAAAAGTAGAATCAGAATAAATAAAAAATATCATATTCCCTTCTTCTCCAAAAAGAGTTGAAAAGAGCAGGAGGGACTGATATTTTGTAAATAGAGTATTATTAAGATTTAAGAGCATGCAAAAATGCTCTTATTGTTGTTTGCTATTAAGATGTACTAATTTTGTAATGCTATCTTTCTTTTCTTCTAATGATCATTTCGTCCACATTGGTTTTTGTTCTAAAATTTCCTTAAAAACAGGGCAATCATCATCATGGGCACCGCGAAGGTAACCAATGCTCATTAAAAACTCGTTAACAATTTCGCCTCCTGTAAAGCGGAATGTTTTCTTGAATAATTTAACCCATTCTTCTTTGGTTTTTGGATGATGATGTGCTAACCATTTTTCAAAAGAACCAAACTCTTTCTGCAAAAGAAGAATTGCTTTTGCGTTTTCTATTGCGGCATTTACTTTTAGTTTGTTGCGAATAATTCCTGCATCAGCCAACAGCCTTTCTCTGTCTGCTTCGGAATATGCTGCAACTTTTTCGATATTGAAATTGCTGTAAGCATTTCTAAACGATTGCTCTTTCTTCAAAATCGTTTCCCAACTCAATCCGGCCTGATTGATCTCTAAAATTAATCTTCCAAATAACTCGTTTTCATCGTGGATTGGGAAACCATAGTGGTTGTCGTGATAGTTTTTGTGCAAAGCCTTTTTTTCTTCGGATTGCATATTTACAATAGCTGTACAATAAGACACTCTTAGATCTGATTTTATTGTTTGTGGTGATTTTAAAACTTCTTTTCTTAAGCAAAAAGAAATGGCTAAGATAGCCATTTCAATTTATCCTGTAATCTTCAATGATTGTATCAATTCGTCAATTATCTGTAAATGGTAATTCAATACAATTGGGCTTCCCGGAAAATTGCCTGAAGTTTCTGCTGATAAGATATTTTCGGTTTCGTTATAGTATAACGGCTTCATTGTAGCCTGATATTCTCTATTGGCTTTGTCAATCCAGTTTTCTATTTCTTTTCTCCCATTGTGTGTTTTGCCTTCGTCAAAAACAACGGCAGTTTCTGTAAAACATGCTGCATAAGCAACACTGTCAAAATTGTTTTGCGCTTCTGTTAATTTTGCAATTACTTTAGGTAAGTTCATTTTTTAAGTTTTTAATATTATTAAATTGTTGGCACGGTTCCGCCATCGATTATAAATTCAGTTCCTGTTAAATAACTGGCTCTTGGTGAAACAAGAAAACCAACCAATTCAGCAACTTCTTCTGGTTCGGCAGGTCTGCCAAAAGGAATTCCGCCCAAAGCATCCATTACACCTTGTTGTGCTTCTTCTACCGTACTGTTCGCGTTTCTTGCAATTTCACCCAGCCATGCTTTCGATGCCGAGGTATTGATCCATCCCGGAGAAACAGTGAGCACACGAACTCCTTTTGGTGTTACTTCGTTCGATAAGCTTTTACTGTAGTTGATCAAAGCAGCTTTTGATGCCGCATAAGGCAAAGTAGAATCATACAACGGTAATTTACCCTGAATGGAAGCGATGTGAATGATAACACCACTTTTTCGTTCAATCATTTGTGGTAAAAATCCTCTGTCCAATCGAACAGGAGCAAGCAAATTTGCTTGTAAGGTCAATTCCCAATCTTCATCCGATAATGCAGCAAAGCCACCGGCAGGAGTGGTTGAAGAACCAAGGTTGTTCACCAAAATATCCAGTCCGCCATAAGTTGTAAGTACTTCACTGATTACTTTTTGTGCATCTGTTGCCTGACTTAAATCAGCAGTAATAAAATGCAGGTTGCCGTTTTCTGTTTCGGGTGCGTTTCTTGCCGTGATGATGACGGTTGCGCCAGCCTGTAAAAGTCTTTCTGCTATTGCTTTTCCGGCTCCTTTCGTTCCGCCTGTTACCAAAGCAATTTTGCCCGATAATTCATTGTTGAAATTAAATTGTTCCATTTTTAAGAATTATTTATAGGGCAAAATTGAGGTATAAAAACAGTTTGGACAAGTACGGAATTACGATTCAGATAGGGATAAATTTTTCCCCTATTGCACAATTTGGAACATAGGTTTACATTTGTCTTATGTATGAAAGAAAGATTTTACCAAATCTGAATTGTGGTTTAGATTTAATAGGGGAAGTGCTGTACGGCAAATGGAAAATCCGTTTGTTGTGGTTTATCGATCAAGGACATCAGCGCCCCAGTGAGTTACAACGAAAAATTCCCGATGCAACAAGACGTGTCTTAAATATTCAATTGAAAGAATTGGAAGACCACGAATTGATTACTAAAAAGATTTATGCGGTTGTGCCACCAAAAGTAGAGTACAGTTTGACGGAATTTGGTAAAACGGTAATTCCTGTAATTGCTGCGTTGGGAATGTGGGGCGATGCAAATGAAGAGCGTTTACGTGATGTTATTTTAAGGCGATTGAAGTCAGAAAATAACTAATCATATTTTTCACTTTGTAACGGTTTTTAAAACATGCAAATCATCAATTTTACCATCCTATAAAATCTTTTTTCGCTTGAACCAAAGAAATATTATAATTGCAATTACAAGCATTACGGTAAGTGTGGCAAAATAGCCCAAATGCCATTCAAGCTCTGGCATATAATCGAAATTCATACCATAAATCCCTGCAATAAACGTTAACGGCAGAAAAAAGGCCGAGAAAACGGTAAGTAGCTTCATAACATCATTGTTCTTCTGCGCATTTACACTGTGATACGAATTTAGCAGGTTATTGGCATCTTCCAGAACTTCATCGTAACTAAGTATCAAGCTTAAAAGATGGTCTTTTATATTTTGTTGTGCTGTTCTCTGCTCATCTTTTACCTGAATCTGGTTTACTACATTCTGAAAAATCTGTAACAGTTTTTTTGTAATGCGTGCCTGCGCTTTCAAAAAGTAAAGGTTTTCAATAGAAACTTTTGTATAGTCTTTTAAAAATATTACTTTTTCAAGTTCACTTATTTTTGTATCCAGTTCTTCGAAAGGCTGCTCATAAGAATTAACCATTTTAAAAATGATATGGAGTAATAGCTCTTCTACCGAAGTGAAAGATTTATCCTGAATGTTTAAGAATGCAAACGCAGTTGAATGAATAGTGATCAACTTTTCTTTATTAAAGAAAAAGGCAATTTTGTTAGAAAGCTCGGGAACGGTGCTTGCTCCGGTCTTAAAATTTGCAGTGAAAGCCCTTAGTACAATAAAAGTATATCGGTCATGGATCTCTATTTTAGGTAGGTGACCCGGCTGCAGACTGTCTTTGATCTGGAAATAATCCAACTGATATGCTTCAGCTATTTTTTTCAGCTCCTCTTTATCCGGTTTACAGATGTCGATCCATTCAAAATGGTTAAAGCTCTTCGTTATCTGATATTGTTTGCTCATTTATAAATCTTCTAAAATTTTCCCGGTGCAGCAAATTTAGCTTTATTTGTAATGATAGACTGCTACGCTAGTTAAATATTTTGACATTTAATTAGCCCGATTACTGTTGACTGAGTTCTAAAATTGATATCCTTTCTTGCTTTTGCATTTCAATATGATATTGCTGGTAACGTCTGTTTACTTATTATTTAATCAAAAAGGTCTTCCTTATACAGGTTATTGATCGATTTTTTTCTTGCACGCAAATAAAAGATCAAATGTAGAATTAACAGTATTCCCCAGATTAATGCTGTGCTGTATATTATCTGCAATTTTTCATAGTTAGAATTAAAGCTAAAAGTGAACCACAAAACAGAAATAAGGTTGTGTACAAGGTAGGTTGTGGCATGAAATCTAAAACCAACATCGTAAATGGGCAGGTATTCTCCGTCTTTTCTTCCAAAATACCATCCGCTTATAAACATAGCAGTTCCATAAAACACTGCAGATAGTGCAATGATAGTTGCAGATTTGTTATCTATACCATAGCTTAAAAAATATCTGAATACTATGGTTAAAAAAGTAGCTGCTACAGCAAACTTTAATAAGTAGGGTATGATCGTTTTCATAATTTATGGTTTTAAAAGTTTTTTAATTTCTTCAGAATAAAACAGATTGATGTTTCTGTCAACGAACTTTTTAAAAAGTTCTGATCCCAAATCGGTCAGATAATAGTATTTTCTGTCAGGTCCTTTGTTTCCTTTGCGAAGTTCGTGTTTTAATACTTCAATTAGTTCGTACTTCCTTAATGCACGGTACAAGCTTTGCTCTTCACAGGTAATGGTTCCGTTTGATTTGGTCTCTACAAAATCTTTTATTTCATCTACATACTTTGTGCCTTCTTGTAATGAAAGGAAAATCCACAAGGTTAATTGTCCTTTTTTGTATGTGTCTTCCCAAGAAGATAAAAGTTCGGTCAATTTTAATTCATTTTTCATACTAAATAATATGTATTATACAAATTGTATAGTACAAATGTAATAGTAATTTTGTTTTGAACAAAAAATTTTTAATAAAAGTTGGTTTAATTTAATTATAAAATGTTGTAGACGTTTAGTATAAAAGGATTTTTAATATGTTATTTATTGATAAAACAAACTTAACTTTGGTACTACTTTTATTTTTAGAGACAGTTGAATAGGGAAGTGGTCAAAGCATTTATTTCTGTTTTATTCAACAGTATTATTAACCGTACCAACAACTTTGTAACCTTTATACATCAAAAATTCTTTTGCTAATTCTACAAATTTATGCAAGTACATGAACTAATTTTTTCTAAGATTAATTTTTAATGAGGTTTTTGATATACGCTTTATTTAAGCATTTTTTTTCCAATAAAGGTACTTTTTCCCAACAGATAATTAATTGCTCTCTCAATTATTCGGTCTCTACTTTCCTCTGTTTTTAATAAGGTAATGTAACGCACCATTTCTTTTTTTGCAGAAGGAGATAAACTATCAAATTTTGACTTTGCTATTTCATTATTGTTTAGCGCTTCAATGAATTTAGGATGTGGCTTTATTGTCCTGTCCGACGGATCATATTCAATGGTGACTTCAATGGTTTCTCCAATGCGTTTTGGCGAATCTTTAAGCATAGTTAAATTTATGTAAAGTCGCCAAATGCCCTTGTATTTGACTAAAGTTTGTAAGTAAGGTAATCCATTTACTGTTCCTTTAATTGGGATATGCCCTTTATCTTTACCAGCTTGAATGAAAATCTCTGTAAGAATGATATCTGGTATTTGAACATAAGGATTAATTCCAATTATTTCTATAACCACATTAAAAGAATAACTTTTCATTTTTTTAATTATTCATTAATAATATTGTTTGTAATAGTGGTTTTGGCAGATAATTACTTCTGCATTGCCGTTATTTAAAACTAATGTAATTATAAAAGTACTCAATAAGTTCTGCTTTTACACAGTTCATGTTAACGATTCGTTGTTCTCGATTTTAATTTAGCGTGGCTGTTGTTATATATTTTTCCTTTCTTCGGATGTGTAAATTTTGATGCCGACCAAGTGTCATTAACGCTTAAACAGGTACTTTCTACCAAACCGAATTCGTAACCTATCTGAATAACTTTCGGTAAAGTGAGGTCGGTGCCCAACTGTCCACCTTTGGGCCATGATATCCAAAGCATTCCATCTAGCTTTAGATGCTCTTTTAGTTTCGGAAAAATCTTTGTCTGTTCTGCCTGTGTTTTGGCAAAAAAGTGAATGTAATCAAATTCGCCTTTTAAGGTTTTTGATATATTGATTTCAGGTAGATGCATGTCTTCAACGGCTTCTTTGGGAGCGTTTTCAAAATAGGCAGATGTTTTTTCCTTGATACCCATTTTTTGAGCTACTGTTCTCATCGGTTCATAGATTTTAAAATCTCTAAATAGTGTGGATTGTACATAATACCCAAAATGTTGCCAAAGGGGTCAACAACTGAAGAGGTGATAAATCCGTCTTCTCTTTCGGTTATTTTTTCGTATTCCGTGGCGCCCATTTTTACTAACTTTTCAAATGTTTTTTTTATATCGTCCACATGCCAAAACACAACGGCACCACCTATTTTATCAGAAGCCAACTTAGGCTGGTATTTCTTGTCAATAATACCCAACTCGTGTTCAAAATCTCCAATACGAAACTCGATATAAGCGGGATTTTCCTTATCGGGAAAAATGTAATACCGATCGATTCCTAGGAATTCGGTATACCATTTTTTTGCTTCCTGCAAATTGTCGGCAAAAAAACTAACGGTTGCTAATCCTCTCAATGTTGTTTTTTTTGTTTTCCATAGTTTGATGTTGAGTATTGTTGGTTGAAATGACGGCTAACTTTTCGAGAATTTGCGATGTTGACACTTTTAAACCGAAACTTTAACTAAAATACAAATTTCTATCCAAACGCAAAACGTGAACTTTGTACTTTCTGAATCTAATAGCCTGCCGAACTGCGGTTTGGTAGCTTTAAAAGTGATTTTCGACCGATTAAAAGATCGCCGCAACAAAAAGACTTTTATTCAAGCGTAACTATTTTGTTTTAGTTATCATGATTACTTCGCTTTTATCTTGTGTAGTAATCAGATCTATTCAGTTAGGCTCGTAGTTGATACTTTTTGTGTAAAAGTACAGAGAAACCGAAATATATCTATCAATAACAAGGAGATCTCAAAGCCAGATATTTCTACAACTGCAACGCCCCCGTCAGTTCGGCGGTGGTGGAAAACCCGAACAGTAAAAATTAAAAAGAGACTTTTGTTTCTTTTTGATCTTTCAAACCGTAAGATTAACTTCGTTCAGACTTTGCGATCGAGTCACTGCTTTGAAGCTGCGAAATAATGCGTGAACGTAAAAGAAAAAAAAACGAAATCTAACTGTTACTGGAATAGAGATCTCGAAACAAGATATTTCTATTAGAGTTAATATTAAATAAAATATAAAACCGTCATACAGAAAGAAAAATTTTATAACTTCGTTTTATTGAAAAATTTGATTAAACATATCGGTTTTACAATTTTATTGTGTTTGGTATTTATCGTAATACCAAACAATACTTATGCTTGTGCTAAAAAAGCAACAGGTATTGAAAAGAAATGTTGTTTGCAAAAAACATCTGTAAAAACGGAGAAAAAATCTTGTTGCAAAACAAAAAAATGCAAAAAAGACAAATCTTTAAGTGACTGCAATGGTAAGTGCAGTGACAGTTCTTGTAAATGTGGAACGGGTACATCGTTATCCCTTTTTGGCGTGCCTGTCCGTAGTTATTTTATTACAAAAGACCATTTTGCAGATACAGAAAAGCAAAATTTCGACTTTAAAAATACTTACTATTCTTCGGGGTATTTTTCTATTTGGCAACCACCAAAAATAGGCTAAACTTTTATTTAACAGCCATAATTATGTCTGGTCGAAAGCTAATTTAGCTTTTGTCGACTCTATTAATTATATCATTAATTAAAATTTACCAAAATGAAATCAATAGTAAAAATAATGCTGGTAGTTTCTTTAATACTATCAGCAACAAACACTTTTGCACAAATTAAAAATACCAAAAAAGAAACCGTTAATATTAACGGTAATTGCGGAATGTGTAAAACAACCATAGAAAAAGCGGGCAATGTAGAGAATGTTGCCAATGTAGTTTGGAACAAAGATACTAAAACAGCCATCCTTACTTTTGACGAACAGAAAACCAGTAAAGAAGAAATTTTAAAACGTATAGCGTCGGCTGGGTATGATAACGATAAATATTACGCACCTGATGACGTGTACGCAAAATTACCAGCTTGCTGCCAGTACAACAGAAGGTTGCAGTCTGAATCTTAGGGGTATTAAATTATAATTAAATTAATCTACATTAATAGACATCACTTGGGTATGAAGATATATAACTTGTATGTCAGTTTATAACCTTGCTGTCTGTCTGATAAAAAATATAAGAATATGAATCAAAATATTAAAATCGCTAATCTAAAAGGCTTATTTACCGCATTTTTTTTATTGTGCACTGTGATAAGCAAAGCGCAAATGTCAAAAATCGAGTTACAGGCTACGGGTCTTACATGCTCAATGTGTTCCAATGCAATTTATAAACAGCTGGAAACAATTCCGGGAGTAGAAAAAATTGACACTGATCTCAATACAAATACCTTTACTGTTGCCCTTAAACAAGGTAACGAGTTAACTCCTAGAGTTTTTAAAGAAAAAGTTGAGAAAGCAGGTTTTTTTGTCGGAAGTTTTATTGTAACAACAACAGATATCATTAAGCAAAACAATTATATTATAATCGATGGTAAAGCTAAAAGCCAGAAGGCTACAAAATTTAAAGTTCTAGATAAAGGATACCTAACCGATAAGGAATATAAAAAAGCAGTAAAAAATTATAAAGAAATAGCATCGTATTCAAAGGAAAACGAGACTGACTTTCATGTAAAAGTATTAAACTGATGAAGAAAATAGTCTTTGTTTTTTTAGTGTTGTTTTTGCAAAGGTTAAATGCCCAGGAGCTATTTGTTATTACAGATCCTGCTAGCAATGTTCCTGCAAAATCACTTGCGGTCAATTTAATGCAGTCTATGTTTAAAGAGCAGTTTGTCTCGGGATACAATTATCACTTAATGCCCGAAATAACGTACGGTTTAGATAAAAATTTAATGGTTCGTACTTCTGCATTTGTTAGTAATAGAAGCAACCAACTGTACTTAGAAGGAGGGAGCTTTATGGCTAAATACCGCTTTTATTCAACAGACGATTTAAATAGCCATTTCAGAATAGCTGCATATGGAAGGTATAGTTTTAACAGAGCTGACATACATCAGGAACAAATAGAAATATTAGGGCATAATACAGGATATGAAGCCGGGATAATTGCAACTAAGCTTATCAAAAAATTAGCAATCAGTTCATCGCTCAGTTATGAACAAGCTTTAGATAATCATCCTGATCATGATTTCCCTGTTTCTTTTGGTAATAATGCTACCAATTATACTCTTTCGTTCGGTAGGTTGGTTTATCCAAAGAAATATAAAAATTTCAAGGAGACAAACATAAATTTAATGTTGGAGTTTGCTGGTCAGACCATAAACGAAAACGGTAAATCTTTCTTGGATATAACTCCCGCCGTACAATTTATTTTTAACAGTCAGGCAAGAATAGATTTGGCTTACCGGCGAGAGATATACAGCTCTATGCTTCGTACAGCTCCAAATGGGGTATATATAAACCTATACTATACATTTTTTAACGTTACCGGAAAAGCTACTGTTAAAGAATAAAATGGTTGGTAACTGACTTTTTGTGTTTATTATTAAATCGTAAAAGTAATTTTATAGTCAGTTGGTGATTGAAGTTATGTAATTAGAAAAAGAAATTTTTTTATTTTCAGTTTTAAAACCTGCTCTTAAATCGATACAGAGCAGGTTTAAATTATCATTTTAACTTTTTTATTAAGGATTCAGAAGTATCAAAATAATCTATTTTCTAAACCTCTAACGCATCAATCAATGCGGCATCTTTATTTTCTTTCCATTGATCGTTTTCTAAATTGGCATTTTTTAAGTTATTGAATTGTTCTAATTTTTCTGCATCACCTTCTTCTCCACTAAAATAAGGAAAAACATCTGCAATCGCCGATTCTGATATAGTAGGAATGGTAAAGTCACCCATTGTGTTTTTCATGATAATTATGGTATTATCAAAGGCTTCTTTTACGTCATTGGCTTGTATCAGCAAATAAAAATTAGTTTTTCGTTCTTTACCGCTTTCTTCATCATAAGCCAACAACGAAATTTTAGATTTAAACCAACGATCTGCATTTTCAAATGGATGAATTTCTGCATAATTCGCCATAGTAATGTTGGTAATTTTAAATTCTTCGCTAATAAAAGCTTTCATCTCTTCGTTAATTCTCTTTTCAGCTTCTGTATAAGATAAAGCATCAACTAAATAGGGTTCTGTAACTACTTTCTGTTTTCCGGTTTCATCTAACTTTCTATATTTTACTTTACATTCATACCATGTTGCACTCATTTCTTTATTTTTTTAGGATGGCAAAGATAGGTTTAAAAGTGATGAAGTAAAGGGTGTTTTTTAAATAGATATTCACAATTTTAATGTGTTTTTAAGCAGAACGAATGATCTTTAACCACGTAATCCAATAGATCAGTTTCTTTATAAAGCAGATCGAATGTCGTTTGTTGGTAAGGTTTCGATCAATAGTCAAAACAGCAGTAGGTCTGCTTTAATGTTCTTTTAAGACCTATTTCTTTTATAGTTTCGGTTATGTAGCTTTCTTTAAAATGGCGGTATTCTGTTTTTTTTGTTTTCAATTTCAAGTTTGTACTGTGCCACCTGGTTCTTCCTATGCATATTTTAAAACAAGACTAGTAGCACACGCTTCGTTTTTTATTTTTTAATTTCAACAAAAATAGAATGTGCATATCCGTTTTTTGTACCATCAGTTAGGTTTTTAGCCACCCCGTTTATCCATAATTTAGCCACATCTCTATCATTGTCATTTTTTTCATATCCTGCTATGTAAATAGTATTGTTTTTTACAAAAACCGAATTCGCAACAGCGTGGTGTTTCCCATCTGTAATAGATTGTACTTTTCCGTTAACCCATAATCTCGCCACTTCAATACCGTTGATATTCTCACTGCCAATAATATATGTATTGTTGTTCCAAATATATATTGATCTTGCAAAGGAATTGTTTAAGCATCAGACAAATTCTGAGATTTTCCGTTTTTCCATAATTTCGCTATATATTTATCATTTTCTATTTCATATCCTACAACATTAGTGGTACCATTATCAACAAATAAAGAAAGCGCATAAGAATCATTTAATCCATTGCTAAGATTTTGTGGTTTTCCGTTTTTCCAGATTTTTGCTACACTGTTATTTCTGTAATGTTTGTTTTTATTTCCACTTTGTTCGTGTCCACATATATATTCATCTCCTTTATATACAAAAATCGAAGCATCATTCGTTGGGTTTTCACCATTTGTTACATCAGTATAAACACCATTTTTCCATAGCTTAATAGCATAATTTTTTGTATTATATTGGGCACCAAGAATATAAACGTTGTTATTGTCTATAAACAAAGAACTGGTATGAGCAGCAGTTTTACCGTTTGTCAATTTTTGTATTTTTCCATTTTTCCAAATAGTTGCAACATATTCATTATCAAGTATAACAGATCCTACAATATAAACATCATTGTTGTTTACAACTACAGATTTTGCATCTGAATATAGTTCATTGCTTTCTAAGTCAATGTCTTCTCCATTTTTCCATAGTTTAGCTACGTGTTTCATGCCTACTTCGTCTGCAATCTCTTCTATTGAAGATTCAAACTTACTATCATTATATTCGTATCCTACAACATATATATCAGCATCATTTAAAGTTTTACTTGTATCAGTTAATATTTTGTTTGTTTTACATGACATTAATATACTTACAATTGAGATAGTGAATAATAATTTTATAATATACGAATTCATTTGATCTTATTTTTTTGATTAATTCTTTTAGCGTAATGTTATTCATAATATCGCACAACTTAACTATTAACGAATATACTCACTTTTTAAGATTGCTCGTATCTTTCTAGAGAGACTATTTTATTAGTGAGTTAACCTTAATAACTGGGTTTCTGGTAAAAATTATTTTTGCTTTGGTCATTTTCTTAAAATCCTGAATCAGGTTCCTAATAGCAAAATGTTTGCATAAAACTATCACCCATAATATAATGTGTTAATTTATTTTTATATAAATGTTAAATTTGTATAATTTGTAACTTTACTTAAATTTTAAATTAACTTTTTAAGTTATATCTCAATTTTTGATAATAATTTGTATATTTAATATAAATTAAAAACTAAATATTATGAAAACAATAGTATTATTATTTATGACGTTGTTTCTAACAGCAGGCACGGTAACTGCCCAAACTTCAAAAGAACTTGTCGGTAAATGGCAGTTGGTCAAATGGACTCACAACAACAAAGAAAAAGATATTAAAGACTATTTTAAGACTGATCAGGTATATCAGATCTTTATGGAAGACGGAAAATTTGACAGCAAGATCGGAGACGAACTACATCACGGAAAATGGAGTCTTTCTAAAGACAATAAAGAACTGGTAATTAAAAATGCACTGATTCCAGTAAAGTTTCAGATTGATTATTTTACTGCAGAAAAACGTATTATGACATATCCTCAATTGGGAAGTTTTGAATACAAAAAGATTACTGAATAGAAGCAGTTAAAAATACCCTAACTATATATAATTATGAGAATAATTGGCTTTTTTTCTATAGTGATTCTATTTATTACCGCATGTAGTAAAGATGAGTCAGAGCATGTTGCAGATTGTTTCGGGCAATCACTCTTTGCAAATGTGCACCATGAAATTTCAAATGAAAATTCAAAAACGGTGAACCTTAACGTTACGTACAGCAGTACTACGCATACTTTAAAGAATACAATTAAGTGGAACTATGGTGACGGAATAACAGAAACTGTTACAGGAACTTCAACTTCGCATACTTATGCTAAGGCGGGATCATACACCGTTATAGCTTCTGTATCTTTAGTAGATCCTAACTGTACTTTTGACATAAAAGAAAGTGTAGTTGTACAGTAAATAAAAGGTCTAGATGTAAAAGCACATCTTCTTTTCAAGTTAGCTAACCCGGGAATAAAGCATTTATGGAAAAAATATGTAAAAACTGTAACAGCCTTTTTACCGGCAATTACTGTAATACCTGCGGTCAGTCGGCCAAAACGCATCGAATCGATTGGTCATTTCTTATGGAAGATGTAGAGCACGGTATTCTGCATTACGATAAAGGTATCAGTTACTCTTTAAAAAGGCTGTTTCAAAAACCTGGTGAAGAAATACGCAATTACATTGCAGGTAAAAGGGTAGGGCATTTTCGTCCTTTGTCACTTTCCATAATACTGGCAACCGTATATGCATTAATCTACCATTTGGCAGATGTTAAAATAATAAGTACTACAAACAGCGAATCCATACATCATATGGAACGGGTAATGAAGTATTATTCGTGGTACGTTCTTTTTACAATACCGGTCTTCACGTTTGCAACAAAAACCGCATTTAAGGTTAATTGGCTTAACTTTTCTGAACTCATTATCTTTGAAGCTTTTAAAAGTAGTCAGCGACTGGTAGTCCACATTTTGTTTCTTCCGGTATTTTATATGCTTTCAGCACATCCGGGATTTATTTCGGTGGTGAACTATATATTAATAACGCTCGATTTTATGCTTATTTTGTGGACAAACAGCCAGTTCTTCAGTCATGTTAAATTATCATGGGTGGTTCTAAAAAGCCTGGTTGCCTATCTTATCCATACATTTATAATATTAGCTTGTTTGGTAATGCTGGTTCTGGCAGGTAATTACTTCGCCATAACCATTATTTAAACTAATGTAATTCTAAAAAACTACTAGTTAGTTTTTACACTTAAGTGTCTAATTTACTTTGAAGACGTACAGTCCTGATAGTTTGAATTTTTTGAAAGTGAAAACCGAAATTGCTGCCAATACAGGAATTAAAGTTAAATAAAGAATAGTAAGTATAGATAGTAAGTATAGATAGTAAGTATAGATAGTAAGTATAGATAGTAAGTATAGATAGTAAGTATAGATAGTAAGTATAGATAGTAAGTATAGATAGTAAGTATAGATAGTAAGTATAGTTGGCGACTCTGTGATAAAAAATATTGTCCGGCAATGCGGAAAGCCAAAGTTGCTAAAAACCAGATTAAAAAACTATACCGATAATCGGAATAATAAATTTTCTGTTCATTTTAAATGTTTTCGCAAATATAACATTAATTTAGGGTAGGCTGTGTGAAGTTTCTCTCGCACTCTAATATTAATGGAGAATTTATTTTAGCATCACAAAAATTTACTTTTGATTTCAAAGCTGTATAGCATTCTTTTTTCAATCTTAATTCTCAAAACTAAGTATTCATAATCACTTTTTTTAATTCCCTCTTTACTAATTCCACTTAAAATCAAAAAACACAATGACTCATTCCACACGAATCAAAAGCGGTATTTAAGCTTTAAGTAGCTTGGTTCGCGTCACGACTTCCAAGCTGTTAAATAAAGCCTGGGCGTAAAAGAAGAGAAAAACAGAAAGGTATCGATTACTAACAATGGAGATCTCGAAGCCAAATATTTCTAACACTCCTAATCCACGTCAGTTCTAGCCCAGTCGAGAACTCTGCGGTAAGTGATCCTGTCGAACTGCCCATTTTCTTAACTATGTACTGTCATTCCGGACTTGTTCCGGAATCTCCAACATATAAAAACCAAACAGCTCAACAACCCCGTCAGTTCGAGCCATAGTCGAGAACCAATACATCCAAACTAAAAATAGCAGTTTGCTGTCACCCCTTGCTTGACAAGGCACATAACATCTGGCATCCCGCACCTAGCACCAGGCACCCAACACCTAACATCACACATATAAACAACCCCACGTCAGTTCTAGCCCAGTCGAGAACTCTGCGGTAAGTGATCCTGTCGAACTGCCCATTTTCTTAACTATTTACTGTCATTCCGGACTTGTTCCGGACTTGTTCCGGAATCTCCAAGATATAAAAATCAAACAGCTCAACAACTCCAAATCCACGTCAGTTCGAGCGATAGTCGAGAACCAATACATCCAAACTAAAAATAGCAGTTTGCTGTCAACCCTTGCTTGACAAGGCACATAACATCTGGCATCCCGCACCTAACACCTAACACCTAACATCACACATATAAACAACCCCACGTCAGTTCTAGCCCAGTCGAGAACCAATACATCCAAACTAAAAATAGCAGTTTGCTGTCACCCCTTGCTTGACAAACGGGCAGACAAGTAGAAAACATGGAGATTAGTATCATTAAAAATAAAATGTACTATTAACTAAACGATATGAATTTTTTAATTGGGTATGGAATCACTGAACGATTCATCTCTATCTGCTGATTTAATATAAAAACATTAATAATTCAAGTTGCTTTTAAATTAAAAAATAATTGACCAATAAATAGAATCAAACACCATATTATATTTGGACTGAGTTGAAATTTGTATATTGTACAGTAAGATCGTCTAATCCTAAAATCGTATACCATGCCTTGGAACCCTGAAACATACAACCAGTTTAAAAACATCCGCTACCAACCGTTTTTTGATTTGACTGAATTTATTTCTCCACAAAATATTAAAACTGCAATTGATATAGGCTGCGGAACAGGCGAACAAACCCATATTCTTTCACAAAAGTTTGATAATGCGAATTTTATCGGGATTGATTCTTCTGCGGAAATGCTTGCGAAAAGTAAACAATTTAAAACTGAAAAACTGGATTTCAAATTGGCTTCTGTAGAAGAATTTATTCAGTACAATCAAAAATTCGATCTTATTTTTAGCAATGCGGCGCTTCAATGGTCAGACAATCATGAGGAGTTATTTCCAAATTTAATTTCACATCTTACTGAAAACGGACAATTTGCAATTCAAATGCCCATGCAGGCTCACAATGTTCTCAATATAATACTTCTTGAACTCGTTCAGGAAAAACTATACAGTGAGTTCCTCAACGGTTGGAAAAGAGAACCGACGATGCTGAGCATTGACGAATATGCGCAAATTATGTTTGATGGTGGTCTAAAGGATATTCAGATTATTCAAAAAGTATATCCGATCATTGCAGATGATGCTGAGAAATTATTTGATTTTATTTCTGGTTCTGCACTGATTCCGTATATGGAAAGACTATTAGAAGAACAATCCGAAATTTTCATTGGTGAATACAAAAAAAGAATAGAAAAAACATTCTCAAAATTTCCTGCGATTTATTCTTTCAAACGCTTGTTGCTTTATGGTAAAATGTAAGATAGTGACTGTTGTTTCAATAGGAATATCAAAAATTGTTATACAAAATCAAGACATTAAGTTAAAAAACGTAAGATAATTCAAATTAAAATACGTATATTTATAAAAAATTATACAAACAATGTTTACCGAAACAGATTTAATGCTGATAAGGGAGGGTTTGCTACAAAAATTGAATGAAGATTTTAAAAGATTTCGCAGTCATAGCGAAGAAAACTTAAAGATTTTAAAAATCGTAGGAAAAATAAATTTGTACATGCAAGTACAGGTTTAAATAATATCTCACTGAACACCCGGCTTTTCTATAAGCTGGGTGTTTATTTTTACAGTCACACTACTTGCAGATTATTTTTACTCAATAGGTAATTTTATAAACGGAATAAAAAACACACTCATTAACCTACCAAAGCAATGAGTGTGTAAAATTCTTTTCTTCAAAACTAATGATAACATTCCAATAGTTGTGCCGCTACATCGTACAAGTCTTAATTTTATCTAAATACCGGTATCATTGGCTTGTAGCAGCTGTTTTTATAAAATAAAAGGTACTATTGCCTCAGTTAAAACTGACAAATAATAATGAATATTATCATCTAAATAAGTATCATCTTCCTGAGGTAAACTCATAGCACCACAAACAATAGCTCCGTTTTTCCTAATTCTTAATGACATATTAAGTTATTTTGATTTTTGTGTATTATTGTATATAGTTACCAAAATTTAAATGTGTTCAGCACTTCTGGATTTATTCATTTACGTCGTCTTAGTTTTTTTTAGATAAAAAAAATAAGAAACCAAACCGCTCGGTTTATCAGCAAAGTACGCAGCTTTAAATTTTATTGCAAAAACTCCGTGTGAATATTGTAAGCCCCGCACCAATCAAAACTGAATTACTTACCAAACCCGGATTGGATGAAAAAGTATTGGAACGTTTGAATGATTAGATGATTAATAAAATTCCGTTGAAGAAAATGGGATCTGTAGAAGATTTTGCTAAAGCTGTTGTTTATTTATCTGATAATGATGCGGCTAATTTTGTGAAAGGAACTGAAATCCTGATCGACGGCGGAATGATTTTAAGGCCAAATATGTAAGCGGTATATTTAAAATGTTGCTATAATTGCAAAACGTCTCTATTTAAGCTCTAAATAAAGTAAATCCATTATATTAAAGACGAACATTGTTCGTCTTTAATATTTAAATAGCTCAAACCATAAGTATAAATAGTAAAGACTAGATTGTAATCCCAAATGTATTAATTGATATTTTTAAGCATTTTATTAATGGAAGGTGTCTTATTGGATAACGAAAAATCAATATTTCAAAATAAAATATCCCTGCTGCAAATTACAATAGAGTCCCAATTTATCGGGTCAGCGGTTAAATTGTTCATTTAGTACCAATTTTTCATTCCCATAAAATAAAAACAATACTGTAATACTACATTCATTTGCGGAAGGAACGGTCTAATTACGATGGAATTTTAACTGCTGTCAATGCGCAGCCATAGCATTAAAATAACTCGATATTCTCATAAGTCAATAACTTTGTTGGTATCATTCATAATTTCAAACGTAGATAGGTTTTACTCTATACAGGTAACAAACTTTTGTTTGTCAAGTCTTACTTTGGTAAATCCTGCAAACACATCTTTTTCCGTGTCTCTATAGCCAAGCGCCAATATAACAACAGTTTTAAGTCCTCTTTCTTTTAAGTTAAGTAGTGTGTCAAACTTTTCGCCATCAAAACCTTCCATTGGGGTAGCATCTATTTTAAGTTCCGCAGCAGCAATTAATGCGGTTCCCAATGCAATATAAGCCTGTCTCGATGCCCATACAAAATTTTCATGTCTTTCTCTTTGCAGTATATTATTTACTAAAGCTACTTTAAATTCCGACAGATTTTCTGTTTTAATTCCTCTTACATGGGCAATCTGCTCAATGTATTCTTCAATATGGTTTAATGTAATTCCATCAAATGCAGCAAAAACCAATAAGTGCGATGACTCTGCAATTTGCGAATTAAAAGATCCTTCTCCAAGTTGCTTCTTAAGTTCCTCATTTTCTATTGCAATAAGGCGAAAAGGTTGTAACCCCGCAGAAGATGCAGAAAGCCTGGTGGCTTCTATAATCTGGTCAATCAATTCTCCACTAATTTTTTTGTCACTGAATTTTTTTGTGGAATACCTCCACTTAAGGTTTTCTATTAATTGCATATCTTTTTAATTTTTGTCAAAGTTGCAAAATATTTGTATACTTTTGTCACTAACAAACAAAAAGTAATAGTAACATGCAGGTAACCACAAAAACAGTAATACCGCATTCTTCAGAAGAGTGCAGACACTCTATAAGGGCCGTGCATGACGCAATGTATGTATTGGGCGGAAAATGGAAAATTTCAATTGTAGCCTGTTTATTGTTTGGTGCAAAACGATATTCGGATATTCTAAGGGAAGTTGAGGGTATATCAGGTAAAATGCTCAGCAGGGAATTAAAGGAAATGGAAGTCAATTTTTTGGTTAAACGTACCGTGGGTAAATCACAACCCGTGATGGTAAGTTATGAACTTACCGAATATGGCGAATCTGTAAAACCGGTAATTGCAACCCTTGCCAATTGGGGACAGATACATCGCCAATGTGTTGCAAAAAGGTAGTTGGAAAATAAATTTTCAAAGAATATATTTTTCCTTTTACAAGAAACGTTTTTTTTTAATTATATTTTTTTGTTTAATTATTACTGCTTATAATCACTTTTCTCATTTACAATTTAAAAGAGCAGTGGCATGGTTGCCGTACACCAGGTCATTTTAGCTATTTAAATATTAATAAAGTTTGATAATGTGTCAGCATTTTTCATATTAAAAATAATTCAATTGTTAACCTTTTAGTAGGTACATCTGTACATCGATCTGAATTCGAAGATCTTTTAAGAACGAAGATTTTAAGAAAAGTCAAACCTGGAGGATTTCAGTTACTGAAGGAAAAGGTTGAAAAAATGATTTTACAATCATAAGTCAGTTTGCAATTGTGTCTCCTGTTGATCCTATATTAATAAAAGCTCCCATTGGGAGCTTTTATTATTTTTTTGATTCTTCTAAAGATATCTTACGGAATTCTTTTAAAAGTTTTTCAAGGTTCAAAGTTGATTTACGGGCTCTTGTTCCTGCTGCTTTGTTTGCTTTTTCTGATTGTAATTGTGCATCTTCGTTAAACGCTGCCATTTCAGCGTTGATTTTTCCGATTAGTTCTTGCATGATATTTTTTATTTAGTGAAGGTGCAAAAATAAACTTTTCCTTGTTTTACAAAGTACTTTTCTGATTTTTAATAGCTCTTCATATCTCTATTATTTTATAAATGTTTATTATATTGCACTTATTGTTGATATTTTGTATATTTGTTTATTATAACAAACATTTTATGTTGGATTTTATAACGATAAAAGAGGTGAAGACTACCATTGGAAAATGGTGCAGGAGCATGCGTAAATCTGAAAAGTTAACTCAGCAGGAATTAGCTGATGCACTTGATCTTTCCAGATATACCATTACAAATTTGGAGAACGGTGAAAATGCAACGTTGGAAACACTGTTGAAAGTTATACAGCACTTTGATCAGATGAAATCATTGAATAGGTTTATATTATCTGAAATCGGAAATCTGGACGAAAATAAATCACTTTATTAATTATGGCGGAAAATCAAGTAATAGAACTGTATTTCCAAGGAGTGGAAATTGCAAAGATCGGGTATGATGAAAACAGGAGAAAAGCTTCTTTTCAATACAACCCGGAATTTCTCGCTTTGAATATTTACAAGAGACTTTTTCCCTATATTATCAAAAGGACTTCAATTGTACAGGTTTTTTCAGAGTTTGAAGGAGAAACATTTAGAGGACTGCCTCCCATGATTGCCGATTCGCTTCCTGATTATTTTGGGAATATCGTATTTAGGGAATGGTTGGAATCTGCCCGTAAAGACTTGAAAAGTATATCACCCTTAGAGCAGCTTACCTACGTAGGGAAAAGAGCAATGGGCGCCTTGGAGTTTGCTCCTGCAAAAGAAATGGACTCGAGCTCAGGGATAAACATCGGTGAAATTACCGAAGTGGTACGAAAGGTATTAGATTTGAAAACTTCAGTTGAAGAGAAAGGATTAACAGATATCGCTTTGCTAAATATTTTTAAGATAGGTACGTCTGCAGGTGGGGCAAGACCCAAAGTTTTAATTTCAGAACATAAGTTAACAGCCAATCTTATACCCGGTGATCTGGTGACTTCCAATGAGTATAATCATTACCTGATAAAGCTGTGTATTGAGGAAAATCAAACGTATTCAAAAGAAAAGGTAGAATATATTTATTATAAAATGGCAGTAGCTGCAGGTATTGATATCATGCCTTCCAAACTTATCGAAGATAAGCATTTTGCTACGTTACGGTTCGATAGGCAGCAGGGGGAAAAGATTCATGTGTTAACCGCCTCAGGAATGACTGGTTGGGACTTTACCGTACCTGAGCATTCTTCTTACGAGAATCTTTTCCTACTGGCAAATGACTTGCGGGTTCCACATAAAGATATTAGGCAGCTATTTAGAAGAATGGTTTTTAATTTAGTGTTTGCAAATACAGATGACCATTTAAAGAATTTTTCTTTTATGTATAATAAGCAGGAGGACAGATGGTATCTGGCACCCGCGTACGATCTAACATATCCTTTGGATGCCCTGCTGAACTATACCAGGGTTACAAGGGCTTTGTCTGTTAATAAAAAACGGACTGGAATTACAAAAGAAGATCTGCTTTTAATTGCGGATCAGTTCAGTGTAAAAGATGCCAACGGAATTATAAAGGAAGTTACACAGGTTGCGTTAATTTTCAGACAGCTCTGCAGCTTGCATGATATGCCTGAGAAAGCGGCAGATAAAATAGAATCCGAATTCCACTTTTTTTAGTTTTGGTTTTAAATTTTAAGTGTATCTCTTTTTGCATAAATAACAAAAACCCGTATTCACGGGTTTTTGTTATTATATAATTGAGCTTGTAGAATACTTACTTAAATTTAAATGTTTTAAAACCAGTAAGATTTATTGTTGCTGAATCATTTCTTCGATGGCATCCCACAGCTTTATTCTCTTTTCCAGCGATTCTTTGGCAGTTTTTGCTGTTTCTGCCCATTTTACAGGATCTTCTCCGCATAAAATACTAATCATTTCAAAAGCCATGGGACCGTGCTCATCGGCATCCAGTTCGATATGACGTTCAAAATAATACACCAACTCACTTAAATCGGCTTCTTGAAAAGTTGCTTTGAATTCTTTAAGCATCTCGGTGAACATTCCGGGGATAAGGTCTTCACGACCAAAAGTAAATGCTGAAGCAATTTCATGTGATTTCCCGTTTGCTATCACTTCAAAGGTAAATGTGAGAAATTCCTTGATGTTTGGGTGCAGTTCACTTGACTTTATCGCACTGAATATGTCTGTTGCTTTTACAGTATCAAGAAACTTTTCAAGCGTTTCTGTACTGGCATTGCTCTTTTTCATGGCTTCCACATACATCTCAAAATGGCTTAAACGTTTACCGTCATGGGTTAAGTCCGATTCTTCCGCAAGCACTATCTCATTTATAAGATAACGTACTTCAGGGTTAGGTGAAGCAAACCAAGGGCTTGTTGTACAGGTAAGTTTTGATTGCAGCGCCTTTAAAAGCGACATAAAATCCCAAACGGCATAAACATGTACTTGCAGAAAAACCTGAAGGTCTTCTAGGGTTTTTATCTTTTCATAAAGTGTATGTCTTGCCAGGCTGCTCTTCAACGGTTCTATGTAGCTGTTTATTTCTATTGTTGATCTCATGATTTTTTTTGCAAATATAATGTTTAGCGATATGTTAGTAAAATAACACCGGAAAATTTACTTTGTTGATCTTAATCTTTAAAGTTTCAATATTTGGTATAGCGGTTTTATACTGTTTTTAAGCGAAAGGTACCTGTCAGATAAATGCTGGCTTCATAAAGTATAGTCATAGGTATTAAGAGAAGCACCTGACTTAAAATGTCAGGCGGCGTTATTACGGCTGATGCAATAAGTATAATCACATAGGCATACCGTCTGTATTCTTTTAAAAAAGCAGTTGAAATCAGACCTGTGCGGTAAAGGAAATAAATAATCACCGGAAGGTTAAAAACTACACCGGAAGCTAAAAGGGTAGTACGCACCAATGAGATGTAGGAATTTACGTCTATCTGGTTCTCTATGACATCGCTTATACTGAAACCACTAAAGAAATTGATTGATAAAGGAACGATGACATAGTATCCGAAAGGTACACCGATAAAAAAAAGAAGGCTGGCAGATGATAAAAAAAGCAGTCCGTATTTCTTCTCATTTTTATAAAGAGCAGGGCTTATATATTTCCAGAATTCGAACATAATTAGCGGAAAGGCTGCCATAACGCCAAAACTGAAGCAGGTCCATATCAATACGGACAGCTGGCCTTCCATCTTTCTGTTCTGAAGTTCGAAATTGAACTCCGTAGCAAACAAAGTCGTATCCATACTTAAAGTTTCAGCCAGATTTCTGTAGATGGTGTAAGTAGGAAAATCTGTGTTTTTCGGTGCGAATATAATCTGGTCGAAAATAAAGTCGCTAAATATAAAGGCAAGGATCGAACAGATAACTATTCCTGTGAAACATCTTATAAATAACCACCTTAGCTCTTCAAGGTGGCTTAAGAAAGACTGTTTTTTGTCGGTTTTATCCATTTTGGCGTGTATGTTTTTTATAAAAGATAGTTAAAGTTATTTTGATGATTGCCTTTAGTAGGAATGTATATTTTGTTTAAAAGTGCCTATATTTGTTCAAATCAGCTTTTTTTTTATCTGTACGCATGTATGAGAATAGTGGAAATACAAACACGATATTGGGCTGGATCAGTAAAAAATAAATATAAATGGAATCGATTGTTTACTGGATAAATGAGATTGTGTGGAGTAACGCTTTGGTTATACTCTGCCTTTGTGCAGGACTTTTTTTTAGTTTTAAACTGCGGTTTCCACAGGTCAGGCTCTTCAGGGAAATGATCAGGTTGTTGTTCGGTACTAAAAAATCCGATGAGGGAATTTCTTCTTTTCAGGCGTTTACGCTTGCTATATCCGGTCGCATCGGTACGGGAAATATCGCAGGTGTTGCTACAGCTATTGCGATGGGCGGGCCTGGAGCGGTTTTCTGGATGTGGGCAATCGCTTTCTTGGGAAGTGCCTCTGCAGTAATAGAAGCTACATTGTCCCAAACCTATAAAGAAGTAAGTAAGGGTGAGTTCAGGGGAGGTCCTGCATACTATATTTTAAAAGGCTTGAAAAGCAGGCCTTTTGCAGTGTTGTTTGCCGTCATAACGGTAGTAAGTTGCGGTTTTTTGCTTCCAAGCGTTCAAAGTAACAGTATTGCACTGGCAGTTGAAAAGGCATTTAATTTTAGTACCCTTCATACAGCAATCGCTGTATGCCTGCTGCTTGCGCTAATTATAATCGGCGGGGTGAAAAGGATCAGTAAGGTCGCAGAAGTAGTTGTTCCGTTTATGGCGATTTCCTATATTGTGATGGCGCTGGTGATCATAGGCTTGAATATATCCGAAGTTCCGCAGATGTTCTCGCTGATCTTTAAATCTGCATTCGGTCTCGACGCTACTTTTGGCGGTATGGTGGGTGCAGCAATAAGCTGGGGTGTACAGCGGGGAATATACAGCAATGAGGCCGGGCAGGGAACCGCTCCGCATGCTGCTGCTGCTGCTGAAGTGTCACATCCTTACAAACAGGGACTCGTTCAGGGGTTTTCGGTATATGTAGATACCTTGTTCGTATGTACGGCTACGGCACTTATGATCCTTTTTACCAACCAGTACAACGTACTTGATGAAGGTTCGGGCTTTATAGTGGAAAATATTCCGGGAGTCGAAGCGGGCACCGCTTTTACGCAAAACGCCGTCAGTGTGCACTTTCCTTCCTTTGGAAATGAATTCGTTGCAGTTGCCCTCATGTTTTTTGCCTTTACCACCATCATGGCCTATTACTATATTGCAGAATCGAATATCGATTTTCTGTTAAAGGGTAAAAAGGTAAAGTACGGTATATGGGCATTAAGGATTTTAATACTTGGATCTGTATGCCTCGGATGTTTAAAATCTGCTAAATTGGCGTGGACATTGGGAGATATAGGCGTGGGACTTATGGCTTGGATCAATCTTATAGCCATCCTGCTGCTTTATAAAAAGGCTGTTGCTATAGCGGGTGATTATGAAACACAGAAAGCTGCCGGTAAGGATCCGCAGTTCGATAGTTCTGTGCTTAATCTCGAAAACGCCGACTATTGGAATTCCAAAGTAAAAGGAGATAGTACAGATAAATAGGAAAACTTTCAAAGGGTAATGGTATCTTTGAGGAACTTTTAAATGAAAAATTCTTTGTAAAATGAGCGATAAGATTAATTTGAATGTGTTCAAGGACTTTGTAAAATCAAATAATTTCGGAGGTATACTCCTTTTTCTTTGTGTTATACTGTCCCTTACAGTAGCTAACTCTCCACTGGCGGAAGGTCTTCAGAATATTTTGGATACTGTTGTTGGTTTTGAAAGCGGATCCGTTCATCTTAATTATTCCGTATCTATGTGGATCAATGACGGGCTGATGGCAATTTTTTTCTTGCTGGTTGGTCTGGAAATAAAAAGGGAAATTGTCGAAGGTGAACTTTCTTCGCCAAAGAAAGCCCTTTTGCCGATCTTGTGCGCCGTTGGCGGTGCTGTTGTTCCGGCTCTTATCTTTTATACATTTAACAGTGGCACTGAAACCATACACGGTTGGGCAATTCCTATGGCAACCGATATTGCTTTTGCACTGGCTGTAATATCCCTGCTTGATAAAAGAGTTCCTGCAAGCCTGAAGATTTTCCTTGCAGCACTTGCAATCGTAGACGATCTGATCGCTATTCTGGTAATCGCGTTTTTTTATTCCGAAGGTATAGAATTATCGTATCTTGGGTACGCAGCTGCGGGAATGGCTGTTCTGATACTGATGAACCGTTTCAACGTTAAAAATCCGTACTTATATCTTATACCGGGTATCTTTATCTGGTATTTTGTCCATCATTCGGGTATTCACGCTACAATTGCCGGGGTTATGGTTGCAATGACGCTTCCTACCAACGATACCACTGTGGAGTCTCCATTGGAAAGGTTGGAACATGCACTTGTTAAACCTGTAAACTTTCTGATAATTCCTGTTTTTGCTTTCGCAAATACGAATATTACGCTGCAGGCAGAAATGTTGCACGGACTAACTGCTCCGCTGGGTCTGGGAATCTTTTTCGGACTTATGTTAGGAAAGCCTGTGGGAATACTGCTTACAACTTGGGTTTGCCGCAGATTGGGCATAGCTTCGTTACCAGAAGGAAGTACTTGGATGCACATTATAGGTGTAGGTATGTTGGCAGGTATAGGTTTTACCATGTCCATATTTATCTCCATACTGTCTTTTCAGAATCCTTTGTTCGTATCAGAAGCTAAACTTTCTGTTTTGCTTACTTCAATAATAGCCGGTACTGCAGGATACATTCTACTTAAGGCAAATTCAGATAGAAGATAGTGTCTTTAAATTTTGATTGTTTAGACGGTTAAGTAGAGTTTTTTTTTAATACTAATTCAATTAGTATTAAAATATTTTAATTACAAATACTGGTGTTGCAGTTGCGTTTTCAGTTTTTTTATTCCGTAAATGCCGTAATATTGAATAGTATAAATGTACTGTTGCTACAAATATGAATATCTGAATTATTAGCAGTCTGTTTCAAAGAATTGATGATATTAAAAGAATCTTCTGCTCACGTATTATAAGACTAATGTGTCACTTGCACAAAATCTCTATATCTAATTAGTTTTAAACATTATAGAATTATTTAAATATTTGCATTCTTACATATAAGATAAAAGCAGGTATCTTTAAAATACCTGCCTTTAATCAACAATTAAAAATTAAACTAAGGAAGTAAAACACGGTCAATTAAATGAATGACACCATTTGTCGCAAGCATATTAAAAGATGTGATTACAGAAGGCATTTCATTACCGTTACCCTTAACTGTTGCTTGGCTTCCTAAAGCAACCATAAGCGTGCCTCCATTTACGGTAGTAAGAGACTGACCATTTGATAAATCTGATGAAAAAGCTCTTGCTGCAAGTACGTGGTAGGTTAAGATGGAAGCAAGCGTATCAGGATCTGCACTCTGTATTGAGGCAATTGTGGGAAAACCTGCATCTATAAATGCCTGGTTGCTTGGTGCAAAAACCGTAAGGTTTCCTTCAGCAGATAAAACTTGTGCAACATTTGTAGATCCTTGGCTTGCACGTAAAACTGCGGCAACAAGGTATGTAAGGTTTGCATTTGCTTGAGCCATCTGCACAATGGTACCTTTTGGTGGCATCAGAACGCGTTCCACAGCGTGTATTACTCCATTTGAAGCAGCCATATCAGCTGAAGTTACTTTCCAGCCGTTTACAAAAACACCTCTACTATCTTTTGTAAGATATAGTTTATCCCCGTTTGCGGAGGTTACTTCGGCATTTGGCCCGGCAGGTACATTAGCTGCTGTCACTTTGCTTGTAAGCGTATGGTAAAGAAGCAGGTCTTTTAAATCTGCTGCTGCCATACTATTAATTGCCTCTTGTGTTATTCCCGAAGCCATGAAAGCTTCGTTGTTCGGTGCAAAAACAGTAAATGGTCCGGTTCCGCTTAATGTTTCGGCTAAGTCGGCTTTGACTACTGCGGATTTTAAAAGGGAATAGCTGCTGTTATCACTAACAATAGCAGCAATTGTTTTTTGCTGCGGTTCAACATTTGGCATGTTGTCATCACTGCATGAAATCGTCAGTGATAAGAATGCAAGTGCAAGTGCTGCGCCGGCATTTTTTTTAAAGGATGTTCTTCTTTTCATAATAATTGTATTAAAATTTATATTAATTTTTAAATTTCAAATCAATCGACCTTTAGTTCAGGGTCTATTTTTGTCGTTATTATGTATATGGATACTGATAAAATTACAATACATGTAAGTATACCAGTAAGGGTAATATTGAAGTTTTTTCCAAAGTTATTAGCAGTTACAGCACAAATGCCCCAAAGTACGGCCATACCGAAAGCGGCAACATTATATTTCCAGCTTACATAAATGCTTATTATTCCCGCAACTATAATTAGTAGTATTGTCCAAACAACTTCGGTTAATATCCATCCATCCCAATTTAATTTGGTAAGCAGAGCAGAAATATTTGCAATCAGTGCTACGGAAACCCAGCCCGAGTAGAGTGCGAACGGACAGCTGATTAATAAATTCCTTAAGGAAACAGGGCGTTTGATCGACTGGATTCTTATCAGAATTCTCATTAGCAGATACAATAGTAAAGCCATCAAGATTACACAGAGCATTATAAGATCATTTAACCAGCAATAGACCCACAATATATTCACTATGTTGCTACCAATAAACAGTTTTCCTGTGGCATTTATTATGGAAGTATTCATCTCTTTTTTATAAAGATAGATTGTGTAAATTATGTGAGCAACCAGAAGCAGATAAATGATACCCCATATACCGAACGCATAGCCCGCTGGAGTAAAAAGGTTGTAGTACCTGTCAGAAATTGTTTTCATTGTGACCCCGCTCATCAGACCGGAGTTCAATAGATAATTTAAAACAATGGTAGCCAAAAGGCTTAATGCGTTTAGAAATAATAAGGTTGCTTTACTCATTTTACAATTTTTCAGTTAACATTTATACTTCTAGTTTAGTTACCTAATGTAACAGTCTCTATTTTTACGTAAATATAATAATTATATAATAATAAGTGTATAAATATACTAATTAATTTTATTGCTAAAGATTTATCCTATTTATTACGCGTAATTACTTTTATTTGGTATATAAAAATACTTTTATCTAGATTGTAACCTGATTACATAATTAATAGGTTTATTAATATGTTTTATGAGCAGTTACTAAATAACCATGTGTTTTCTTTTAGCAGATATCTTAGTTAATGAAATTAAAAATTAATATGTTTAGTTATGAAATTCACAATTAATGAGGTAGCTTTTCCCTTAAATACCCGTAGACCCACGTACCTGCAATGGCACTGAAAAGCGTGACTGCAATAACGGTTGCACCTGTTCCTATTTGTGCAAATAAAGGACCCGGGCAGGCTCCTGTTACAGCCCAACCGAAACCGAAGATCAGCCCGCCATAAATCTGTCCTTTGTTAAATTGCTTAGCATGGAATTCTAGTGTTTCTCCGTGAATAGTTTTTATTTTGAATTTTTTTATAATGTAAACGGATATCATACCAATCAAAACGGCACTTCCTATTATCCCATACATATGAAATGACTGTAATCGAAACATTTCCTGTATACGGAACCAGCTGACTACTTCTGCTTTTACGAAAACGATGCCGAAAAATATACCTACAATCAGATATTTTATATTGTTTTTAAATTTAATGTTAGACGTACTTTCTGTTACACATGTTGTATCTAATGTATGTAATTCAAAGGCTTTATTTGTTTCTTTATTTTGTTGCATTGGATTTTAGTTTAGAGTGATAGTATAAGGGGTAATAGTAGATTCGCCATAATGAAACCGCCAATCATAAAGCTTATCGTGGCAATCAGTGACGGTAACTGCAGGTTAGACAATCCCATAATGGCATGTCCGCTTGTACAGCCACCTGCATAACGGGTTCCGAAGCCTACTAAAAAACCTCCGAACACCATTATTAAAAAACCTTTAAGTGTAAAAAGCGACTGCCAGTTCATAATGTCTAAAGGAATTAAATTGTTGTAATTGGTGATCCCATATTCCGTCAACTCTTCGGCTAACTTAGGATGCACATCAATTGGATTAGGGTTTGACAATAGGTTTATGGCTATTGCGCCTCCTAAAAATATTCCGAATACAAAAAACAGGTTCCATACTTCTTTTTTCCAGTCGTATTGGAAGAACGGAATATTGGCGGGTAGGCACGAGGCACAGATGTGACGAAGTGAGGAACTGATCCCGAACGACTTGTTTCCTAAAATTAATAGTGCCGGTACGGTTAAACCGATCAGCGGACCCGCTATATACCAAGGCCAGGGCTGTTTGATAATTTCTAACATTTATTTGCTTTTAATGTAATTAGTTTCTTACTTATACGAATACTTTACTTTGACATACAAAATCAGTTTTGGGTATATCCGTCTTTGCAATAGCACTAAATCCTCCTGCTATTTCTGTGAAGTTTCTGTACCCTCTGGCTTGCAGAATACTGGCTGTAATCATGCTTCGGTAGCCGCCGGCGCAATGCACATAAAAATGTTCGTGTGTGTTAATGTCTTTAATCCAGTCGTTTATATATTCCAATGGCCTGTTGTAGGCTTCTGCAATATGTTCTGCTGCGTACTCGCTTTCTTTGCGAACGTCAATAACTTTACTTGTACCAATTTTAAATTCTACCGCAAATTGTTCTGCTGAAATTCTAAACATTTTATCTGCTTTCTTTCCTGCTTTTTTCCATGCCTTGAATCCACCTTTCAAATGTCCCAATATGTTGTCAAAACCTACACGGCTTAGGCGTGTAACTGCTTCATGTTGTCTTCCTGTATCGGTTACCAACAATATCGGTTGTTTTACATTTACAATCATTGATCCAACCCAGGGTGCAAAATCACCACTCAAACCAATGTTTACCGATTGCGGAATAAAGCTCTTGGAAAAATCATTGTCGTTTCGTGTGTCTAAAATTAATGCCCCTTTTGTTTCTGCCATTGCTTCAAATTCTTCTATTGCAAGTGCTTTCATTCCTTGTGCTAGCACTTGGTCGTAACTACGGTAACCTTTTTTGTTCATTGCTACGTTCTCGCCAAAATAGGCGGGAGGCGGTAGCAGTCCGTCTGTTACAGCTTTAATAAAAGTTGCTTTGCTGGATTGATTTAAAGCATAGTTCGTTTGCTTACCTAATGTATCAACTGTTTCCTTCATCATATTTTTTCCGCAAGCCGAGCCAGCTCCGTGGGCCGGATAAACTATAACATCATCAGGTAAGGGTAAAATTTTATTGTACAGACTTTCGTAGAGCATTCCAGCCAATTCTTCTTGCGACGTATTCGCTGCTTTCTGTGCCAGATCAGGTCTGCCCACATCGCCCAGAAACAAAGTGTCTCCGCTAAACAAAGCGGTCTCTTTTCCGCTTTTATCTATCAGCAGAAAGCACGACTTTCCATTGTATGCCCGGGTGTGTGTAGAACTTTTATTTTTATACTACCCAGTTCAAAAATCTGATTGTCTTCTGCTACAATGGCTTCAAACTCCGGCATGGCAGTTGTTCCGTAAACAATAGGAGCATTTGTTTTCTTACTCAAATCAATATGTCCGCTTACAAAGTCTGCATGGAAATGGGTTTCAAAAATATATTTGAGCTTTGTGCCGTCTTTTCCCAAACGGTCTAAATAGGGTTGCGTTTCACGCAATGGGTCAATAATGGCAGCTTCACCATCAGAAGTAATGTAATATGCACCTTGTGACAGACATTCTGTATAAATTTGTTCTATTTTCATCTCTTAAAATTTAATAGTACAAATTTCATCTCTTGTATCCATTCATACAGCAACTTTTGTTACATAAGGAAATTATCTTTCTAAATATTCCATTTTGTAATCTCCAATGTGTTTTTGTGCGGTACTTATTCGTTTTTTTTGCTTAGAATAGTTAAGAATTCCTGTAAAAAGTACCGATAGGGATATTACAATAAAAACAATCTCGATAACGTTTCCGTATTCGGTGGCAGTCAGATTGTTGATGCTAATACCGGCAATAAGAAAATACAGAGATGTTCGTAAGAAGGACAGAAAGGTAGACTGGTTTGCAAGTACGGTTCGTTCAAGGGCGAGTTTTTCGCGTAGGATTAAGTCTTTGTTCATTTTGAATGATGTTTTAGGCAAAATTAAACAGTCTTTAAAAGTTGTGTGCAACTTTAGTTACATAAGGTTATTTTATTTCTGCCCAATGCAACAAAACCTTCTTCTTCCAATTGCTTTAGTAATCTCGAAACAACAACTCTTGATGTCCCCAGTTCATTAGCCAGCTGTTCGTGGGTTGTGTGTATGGTTTCAGAGTGGGTTAGTTCTGTTTTCTTTTTTAGAAGGTTTAGTAGTCGTTCATCTGCTTTTTTAAAAGAAATGGCATTCACCATTTCCAGAAGTTCTTCAAATCGCTTATGATAAAGTCTGAAAATATAGTCCAACCATTGAGGGTATTCTTTAATAAACAATGACACTTTTTCAACTGGTAGAAAAAGGATCTCAGCGTCTTCCTCTACTTCAGCTTTCACTTTACTGGTTTCATTATGCATTCCGCCTAAAAAAGACATAATGCAGCTTTCTCCTGCTTTAATGTAATAAAGTAAAATTTCTCTTCCGTCTTCTTCTGTCCTTAATACTTTAAGGATACCTTTTGTTACAATTGGAATCGATCGGATATTGGCATTTTCATTCAGTATGGTGCTTCCTGTTGTGTAGTTTTTCTTTATACTGTGTGCATATAATTTTTTTACAAGTTCAGGTGATGACATAAATTCGGTTATGTGCAGTAAATCTTCCATAAAACAAAGTTAAAAGTTAATAGTTTTTATATCCGTAAAAAAAGCATCGTATATCGTTACTATTTTATAGAAATTATTCGAAACAAACAAAGAAAAACCTGAATTCGTAGTAACAAATTTCCCTCTCCATTTTCTTATTAATAAATTATGCTCAGATAAAAATAAAAGCCACATTATTATAAATCTTAGCTCTTAATTCTTAAAGTACCATCCCTGTATAAATCCAGTGCAGCTTTCAAAATCTTTTTAATGTTTTTGACAGGCAAATCTTTACTGGGATTTACCCTGAAAATCTTCATGCGGGAACGGTTGCCTTGTTCCAATTCGGGAAGGTCAAGATATTTTCCTTCAACCATAAGGAGATATGGTTCTTCCGTTTTCTTATCGGTCCACAAATAGCAAAACATCTTCTTTTTATAACAAAAACAAGGCATCCCATATTTTTTTGTCTCAGTGATGTTTTCGTCCTGCCCCAAGATGATACTCCGTAAGGCTAGCAAACAACTTTTATTGGGCTCTTCTTTGGTCAGGTAGTAGTTATCCAATTGCTCCGGCATTTTTAAATTTTAGACAAATTACAAAAATAGAATAAAGTGTTTTGCATTTTATTTATAATACTTTTTCTGCAACCACAAACTCGCCCTCACCAACAATATCAATACCGGCACTTCTACTAATGGACCGATAACACCCACAAATGCCTGTGGCGAATGGATGCCGAACACCGCTATGGCTACGGCGATTGCCAATTCAAAATTGTTTCCAGTAGCCGTAAATGCGATGGATGCGTTTTTGTCGTAAGGAACTTTAAGAGATTTATTAATAAAGAAGCTTACAAAAAACATCAGTACAAAATAAATGATTAGCGGTATCGCCACTTTTACTACATCCATGGGCAACTCCAATATTTTATCACCTTTCAAACTGAACATTAAGACGATGGTAAACAGCAAAGCGTACAAGGTAATAGGGGAAATGGCTGGAACAAATTTTCTATTAAACCACTCTGCACCTTTTGATTTTATCAAAAAATAACGGCTTAAAAAACCTGTCAGAAAAGGAATACCTAAATAGACGAATACGCTTTCGGTAACATCTTTCATGGATACACTTACATTAAAATTGGCTAATCCTAATTTTGCAGGTAACACATTGATGAATAACCATACCAAAAAGCTGTAACTAAATATCTGAAAGATACTGTTTAAAGCGACCAACATCGCGGTATATTCTCTATTGGCCTTTGCCAGGTCGCTCCATACAATTACCATGGCAATACATCTTGCCAAACCTATCAGTATCAAGCCTGTCATGTAATCGGGCTCATCCCGTAAAAACAAAACGGCTAATCCGAACATCAGTACTGTGCCGATCACCCAATTCAGCAATAGGGATATACCAATTACTTTTTTATCCTTAAATGCCCTGGGCAATAAGGAATAATCAACTTTTGCCAATGGCGGATACATCATTAATATTAAACCTATTGCCAACGGAATATTGGTAGTGCCAACGGATAAGCTGTTGGTTACATTAGAGATATTGGGAAAGAAATGACCCAAAGCCACACCAATTGCCATAGCAAGGAATATCCATAAGGTGAGGTAACGATCGAGGAATTTTAATTTTGGCTGCATCGCTTACTTATTAATCATTGAAAAAACATAGAACATCTCGGCAGCGATCTGCAAACTTCTTGCTGCATATATCTTCGATTGCTCATCTGTACCATCAGAGATTTTCGGGTCTTCAAATGTAATAGGAATTCTCTTTTCGGCCCCGGCAATAAAAGGACAACCGCCATCTGCTTGCGAACAGGTCATAATAGCTGCGAACGCCGATACAGGATTGAAGGGACTGTCATATTTTTTGGAAAAGCCAATTACAGGTAAAGCATTGTCGCTGTACTTTATAGCATAAACAGGGTTATTGGTTGCTGCTATTTTGAAGATGCTAAAGCCCTGATTAGTCAATGTTTCTGCCACTTTTGAAAATAAGGCCGTTTCTTCTGTACCGCCAGAATAACAATGTACATCTAAAATATTGAAATACGCACTTGCAACCTGTGCCCAAACCTGCGACAGATGGCTTCTGCGTGAATTATGCGTACAGATGAAATTGATATTTATTGCTTGATGATTGTCTGATTTTTGCTGTACAAAATCTATCAGCGGTTGTAATAAGGTTTTACGTTCTTCGCTGATGTTTTCGGGTTTTAATTGTTCGATTGTGTTTGATAATGTAGAAAACATGATAATGAAATTTTTAAATTAAAACTGATGTAAAATGTAACCTAATAATGCACCACCTAAAACAATAAATGCACTGTTTGTTTTTTTGAATTTGAATACCACAACCGCACCGATGAATGCAATTAATATAGTCCGCCAATCGGTAATGGTTTCTTTACCCATTGTAAAACAAATGGCGGTAATAATAGCAACAGATGCTACATTGACTGCATCCAAAAAAGCGGATAATGCTTTTGAATTGCGTATTTTTTTGACCAAAGGATTGAGTAAGGCAACAAATACAAATGAGGGCAGAAAAATTGCAATCGTTGAGATAACTGCTCCGGATAATCCATTAATCTGGTAGCCAATAAATGTTACCGAAGAAAAAACAGGACCTGGGGTAAACTGCCCAACTGCAATAGCATCCATTAATTGCTGCCGGGTGAGTAAGCCCGTTGTTACTAACTCCGTATCTAAAAAGGCGAAAAGAACATAACCACTTCCATAGAGAATAGCACCAATTTTAAGGAATATCCAGAACAATTTGGTATTTGTTTCAGACAGTAAGGAGCTTTGTGTAATTTGTAAGAATGCGAGCGGGATAAAACTCTGGAACGTATTTTTTGTGTCCTGAATGTAATACAAGGCCACTGCCAGTAATCCCGCTCCAAACATCAGATAGATTTCACTAATGCCGAATAATGACAGCATTAAAACAGCAATACCTACAACTGCCAATAATGTGGACTTGACAGATTGCTTCGCTAATGGAAAAACAGCTCCTATGATAACAGCGATGATTGCAGGTTTTATGCCATAAATAAAGGGCTGTACTTCTGGTAATTGACCATATTTCTGGTACACCCAGGCAAATATCCCGGTAATGAATACTGCTGGTAAAATAAAGCCCAGTCCCGCAACAATTAAGCCTTTCCAACCGCCTTTGTCATAGCCAATGTGTATCGCCATTTCGGTACTGTTGGGCCCGGGAATTAGATTAGTAGCTCCCAACAAATCCAGAAAGTGCTGTTCGCTCATCCATTTTCTTTTCAGTACCACTTCTTTCTGCATCATAGCAATATGTGCGGCCGGGCCTCCGAAGCCAATAAAGCCAAGCTTTAAAAAGAGTTTTGTTATTTCAGCTATCGGTATCATCGGTCAAAATTGTATTAACAACAACCACCTCCTGGTGTACACGTGTTCGCATTGTTTACAGGTAATTCAGCCAAATTTTTCTTTTGCTTTTCAGAAGGAATCCCGCAGGTATCCTGAGCCAGACAAGCAGTTGTTTTATTTTTCAATACAAATGTCTTTCCATTGAAATCCAAATCGTATTTACCAATCGTTTCGCTCTGATATTCCACTTCAATTTCAGCGTCCTCAATACCCAATTTTTCTTCAGATAGTTTGATGATGTTTAGTAACTTGGTTGGCTTTAAACGATGTTCAAAATCGTCCGCATTCCACAACTGAAAGTTTACTACTTTTTCGGTACGGATTACACCGCCACAATCAATAAAATTTTTAGTGATTTGTCCCACTTCGGTAACGTGAAAATGTTCCGGTACAAAATTTCCGTTTTCTAATTGAAATGCAACATTGTCTAATATGGGCAATAGTTTTTTGATTTTAGATAATTTCATTTTTAAATATATATAGTTATAATGCAATATTACGATAACTTTTTGCCAATTTTTTAAAGTAACTTACTTCTAGTGTATAAATCCAAGTTCTATATGAAAGTTGTTACTGCTGGCTGTATTCAAGTTTAGGCGCAGCAGTTTTGATCGGTAACTGTACCTATGATGTTTGAGAAATATTGGTTGAGTAAAATAAAAACCTTTTCGTCAATACAGTAGCATACAGAATTACCTTCAATTGATCCTTTGATTAATCCCGCGTTTTTCAGTTCTTTTAAGTGCTGCGATACGGTAGGCTGGGCAAGTGGCAGTTCGTTCACAATATCGCCGGTAATACAGCTGTTTACTTTTACAAGATATTCTATAATGGCAATCCTTGCAGGGTGTCCTAAAGCTTTTGCTATCGTAGCTATAGAGTTCTGTTGTTCGGTAAAGTGGTCAGTCTTTGTAGCTCCCATTGTAAAAAATAATTATATTGCAATATTACGATATAATATATGAAGCAACAAAAATTTCTTCTTTTTTTTTCAGAAACTTTAGGAGGTATTAAAAGTGTTGATGTAATTTATGGCGTTTGAAAACTTTTGCTATTTTATCTAAAGCCCAACCTTATGTTTATTTAATAAATTTTTATGGGAACGGAGGTTATCCTACATTTTAATAACCTTCTTAAAAAGTTCAATATCATAGCTATGCTTCTTCAAGTTCTATCTAAAGTGTCACCACAGTCGTTTAATTTACAGCATGTCGTGCAAACTTTAAAATAAAAAAAAGAAAGCGTATTTAGAAAAAGAAAGACAAAGTCAATAGCGCGTTCATTCAACAAAATAATTAAATTTGGCTACTTAATTACATACAACGCTATTAACTATTGGATTTTACTATCAAAATATCCTGCTTCGGTGCTTCCGAATCCATTCCTATAATCAATGAACCTACTTACTTCATTGCTCTAATAGACGGTGATAGTTCTTTTTCGCTTGATTTTAATGAGTATGATATCCAAGGCAAGAATGTACTTTTTCTGTCGCCATATCAACTGTTAAATTGGGGTTCTAAAAATTTGAAAAACATTCGTTTTCTACAGTTTCATGGTGATTTTTATTGTATAGAATATCATAAGGCAGAAGTTGCTTGTAATGGTATATTATTCAATAACATATACGATAAGCCTTACATTGCTGTTAATAATATTTTATTTGATGAAATCAGTACGCTTTTCGATAAGGTTCAAAAAATTGGTAATGCTGGTACAAATTATGATTTGTCTGTTGTCAGGTCATACCTTCAACTTATACTTGCGCTATCTAGCAGGGAGAAACAGATCGATAGCAAAAATATTATAATACTTTCCAACAAGTCTGACATTCTAAATTTCAAAGCAATGCTTGACACATCTTTTGCTACTTCAAAATCAGTTTCCTTCTATGCTGAACAATATGGTTTGTCTGTAAATGTATTTAGCAAAAAAGTAAAGAAACATTATGGAAAAGTTCCTTCGAAGCTTATTCAGGAGCGTCTGACTCTTGAAGCAAAAAAGCTCCTCCATCTAACCTATAAAAGCATTAAAGAAATTTCAGCAGAACTGGGTTTTGAAGATGAGTTTTATTTCAGTAGGTATTTTAAAAAAGAAGTGGGCGTATCCCCTAAAACTTTTCGAGAAAAGGTCGGCATTTCCATTGTAGCTAAAAAATCTATGTAATAAACGTATTTGTCCATTTTTAAGCATGTAGCACTGTTGTATTTTTGAAAAAATTCTAAAAATACTCATAATGGAAATATTTCTAAACCTGTTTATCAATTCTCAAAATAGATTTATCAATTTCATGCGTATTGCCATATTTATAGTGATGGTATGGATTGGTGGATTGAAAGCCTTTCCGTACGAAGCGGACGGAATTGTCCTATTTGTAATCAATAGTCCTTTTATGAGTTTCTTTTATCATAATACTGATAAAAGAACAGTTGACGATCAAGGAAAGGAAATTGGAGAATACACCCTTTACAAGAATCCGGAAGGCAAAACAGTTCAAAAAAATATAGACTGGCATAATCAAAATAACACCTATATTTTTTCTTATGGTTTGGGATCAGTTATTATTACAATCGGAATTCTGGTTTTACTGGGTATTTGGTTTCCTAAGATTGGTTTTTGGGGTGGTCTTTTGACTGCTGCTATGTCTCTGGTAACACTTTCATTCCTCATTACTACACCGGAAGTTTTTGTACCTCAATTGGGTGGCGATTTTCCAACACCTCACTATGGTTTTCCTTATTTATCAGCAGCCGGAAGATTGGTGCTGAAAGACATAATTATGCTTGTAGGGGGGCTTATAATAGCATCTGAATCAGCAAAAAGAATAGTGATGGGGACTGTAGCTTCTGTTAAATGAAGTTTCTGCTGATAATGGACTAAACAAGTAACATTAAGCAGTAAATTAGGCTGTTGATTTTTAAAGGAAGAGACCTAATTAATGTATATCACTCATGCAGATGAATTATTGTGAAAGAACCACGCCCTTTTTAGATATTAATCAAGCACAAAGATAGAAAGTATTTTGATTGAGCATTAGGCGGTTTATTACAGGAAGTGCAAAGAGCAGAGAGGAGGAAGGGCTTTGCAAATCAGATGACCAAGAAAAGGAAAGACAAGGAAAAGTAATAAACTGTCTATTCAGGTTTTCTTGCCTTATGAAAAGGTAATTAAAAAAAAATGTTTATAACTTGCGATTTTAAAATCAAAATGTTAGAAAACCTGCCCTTATATATTCCGTTTATTTTCGGACTTACAACAGTTGTAACACTTCTATTGTTCTACCAGACTGTTAAAAAATCCAATTCCCGAAATGTAAAACAGTACTCAACTAAAATTTTAATCGGCTTAATATTGTGGTTGGCTATTCAGGCTGTTTTGACACTTCAAAATATTTATAGCTCAAATATTAATTTTTTTCCACCTAAGATCTTATTATTTGGAATTTTACCGGCAATATTGACAATAATAGGCTTGTTTTCAAATCAAAAAGGGCGACAGTTTATTGACAGCTTACCTTTAATAAATATTACTTATCTAAATATAGTAAGAGTGCCTGTGGAATTGGTTTTGTATTGGCTTTTTCTAAATAAAGCAATCCCCGAACTGATGACCTTTGAGGGAAGAAATTTTGATATACTTGCAGGAATATCAGCACCAATAATTGCATACTTTTTTCTGACTATAGGAAAAATCAGGCGAAAATTAATTTTGATTTGGAATTTTATCTGTCTCGGTCTTTTGCTAAATATTGTGATAGATGCTTTCTTATCCGCACCATCTCCTGTACAAAAATTTGCTTTTGACCAACCGAATATAGCCATACTGCATTTCCCTTTTAGTTGGTTGCCAACCTTTATCGTTCCTTTGGTTTTGCTCGGGCATTTGATTTCAATTCGACAAATATTGAAGTATAAAAATTAAATAAACCTTGTAAAAACTAAGAAAGGACGAAAAGAAGTCCAAAGTTATAAATTTTACTTTAAGAGCTGAAGAATGTTTAATTTGTATATTTTGCCAATAGGTATTTTATGGCTCCCTATTAATATAACATTCCCTTCAATGCTATTAATGCGTTTTACTGCAACTGCGAAAGATTTGTGAACTTGTACAAATTCGTTTTTGGGTAATTGCTCCAAAAAAGCAGAGAACTTTTCACGAATGGTAATGTTCTCATTGGTGGTTAGTATTTTGGTGTAATTTCCGATTGCTTCAATATAAAGTATGCTTTCAACTTCCAGTTGAATGTGTTTTTTATTGCTCTGCACAAATATTCGATTTGAATGAATACTGCTTTCTGAAATAACAACTTTTTGACTAACAGAAGTATCAAACGCCTTATTGATGGCTTTTAAAAAGCGTTCAAAACCAAATGGTTTAAGCAAATAATCAGAAATATTGTGTTCGTATCCTTCCAAGGCAAATTCCTGATAAGCGGTGGTTACGATCACTTTGGGAGGGTTTTTCAACGTTTTCAGAAATGCAAAACCTTTCAAAATCGGCATGTTTAAATCCAGAAATATCAAATCCACTTGGTTTTTATTCAGATATTCAAAGGCTTCTAATGCATCATAACAGTTTTCCATTAATTGCATATTTGGCAGTAAATCGCAATATCCTTTTATGATGTCGTGGGCAATATGTTCATCGTCAATAATTAAATATCTAATCATAATTGTTTTAAAATTAACTGAGTTTGATATTCGTTTTCTGTGATTGAAAAAGCCAACTCGTGTTGGTTGGGATAAATTAATTCTAACCTTCTTTTCAGATTTTTCAAGCCAATTCCTGATTGACTTTCGGCTTTCTCATAATTATTTTCAATGCTAAAACAGATCTCGTTTTCAGATGTTGACAAGTTCATTTCTATGTAAGCATTCTTCCTCAAATTTTCAACTCCGTGTTTGAAAGCGTTTTCTAAAAGGATGATAAATAACAAAGGAACAACTTTTCGGTTTTCATCAACAGCATAAATAAAATTAACGGAAATCTCTTTACGATAACGCATTTTGTGGAGTTCGATGTAGTTTTTCAAAAAATCAATTTCTTCCTGAAGGCTAACCGTTTCTTTTTCTCCTTCATAGATACTGTAACGCATCATATCCGATAGTTTCAATATTAAGTCTTGTGCTTTCTTAGAGTCTTTTGCCACCAAACCATATAAATTATTGAGCGTATTGAAAAAGAAATGCGGGCTAACCTGACTTTTTAAAAGCATTAGTTCTGCTTTTAATTTTTCGTTTTTCATTTTGGACATCAATACAAGCTGACTAACAACCCAAAAGATGCCTAAACCTAACAAGAAGAAATAATAAGTAATCACAAGAAACACAACTTTCGGATGATAATTTCCTAAAAATTGTACTGATTTGCTTTCAGCAAAAATCACTTCATAAGTGGTGATAAAAAGGGGGACAGCTGTTATTGTCAAAAGAACAGTTACAATCCATTTTATATTTCTTCTTATTAATACCATACAGCAATATTACAACTATAAATAAGCCTCTGCAAACGTGTTGACAAACAATCAGGATTGGGTTTTGAAATGATGAAAACGAGTGATGAAAGCACTTTATGTTCTTGTAAATATTGTTTATCAATCTACGGAGGTTGTTTATCACAAAGGTTTTAAGAACGATATCATCATTTTTAGGTTTGCGGAAAATTAAATTAAAATACTATGAAAAAGAGAATTTTCAGATATCTGAAACATATCATTACAACATTTGTAATACTTGGAATTTTGACCATTTCATTCGGGTTGTATCACGGTGCAAGTTTTCGCTATGCAGAAAACCCTGAAATGATGAATTGGGATAAAGATGGACCTTATGTATTTAGCAAAAATGACAGTGTAATAGCGGTAAATTATATCAGAGGAAATCAAGATAAAGGGTTTTATTTAGACCAAAAAGAATATGCTTCCAATTCAAAAATCGCTGTTTATTGTTATTTCCCATTAGATGATACCCGTTTTGAATTTACCATCAATAGCAAAATTGAAATTCCGGCAAATACTTATAACGACAATGCTAAAATTTTGGCGATTTCCGATATTGAAAGCGGTTTTAAGACTTTCCGCGATTTTTTGATTACCAATAAAGTAATTGACAAAAAATTAAATTGGACATTTGGGAACGGACATTTGGTTTTACTCGGGGATTTTGTAGATAGAGATTTTTCGACTACACAAGTACTTTGGTTTATTTATAAATTAGAACAGGAAGCAAAAGAAAAAAACGGAACTGTCCATTATATTTTGGGAAATCACGAGTTGAAAAATATGCAAGGAAATTTTGATAATACTTCTCCGAAGTATTATCAAGTTTCCTCTATCTTAAAGAAACAACAAACCGACTTGTATTGCACAAATTCGTTTCTTGGAAAATGGATGTCGAGTAAAAATTCCATCGAAAAAATTAACGGAATTCTCTTTGCACATGGAGGAATACACCCAGATTTAGGAAAACACAAAACGAATTTAGATGAAGTAAATCAAATTATTCGCAACAATTACTACAAACCATACTATCCTAATTCTGGAAAAAGCCTGGAGCAGTTATTAATTTCTTCGAACAAAGGTATCGCTTGGTACAGAGGATATTTTAAAGATGATTTGAGTCAAGAAGATGTAGAGCAAGGATTAAAACAGTTTAATGCAAAATCGATAGTGGTGGGGCATACACTTCAGTCCAAAGTGAATGGTAAATTTAACAAAGAGTGATAGGAATTGATGTGAAACATCCGAAAGATTATTCAAAATCCATCCCTAACCAAAAGTCGGAAGGCTTGTTGATTGAAAACAACAGGTACTATAGAGTATTGCATGATGGAGAAAAGAAAGAGATGTAAAAATTCCAATGAATATTATAGCGGAGGAGGACTTCCGTTATTTTAACATTCGGATACATCTATCCAAGTAATGCCATGCACCGCCATTGAGTACTACATTCTTATAGTTACTCCTTAGAACCCTTAAATTCACGTCTAAATATTAAAATTAATAGCAATGCAGGGAGAGGATGATTTAAGAGGTTTAGCCAAGATTATGGCTTTTATGCGGGCAGTAAGTGTTATACTAGTGTTGATGCATCTTTATTGGTTTTGCTACGGTTTCTTTTTGCAACGTGGTTGGACACTGGAAAGGGAAGTGTGGTAAATGGAGATGAGAAAGAAAATGATGGTATTATAATCAAAATTAATTCTGATTATTATTTGTTTGAAATGAACGAAAAATTTAGACATAGTAATGTTTTACCTGAAAATTTAATGAAGTACAACCGTATAAATCTTAAACATATTTCTAAAGGAGAATATGATAATTATTCGATGTCAAAATAAATGATCAGAAATTTCGGCACTTTTTTAAGTGTTGTACTCTTCTAATTAATTTGTAATATGAAAATTTAACTTTACAATTTTAAGCTTTATATTTTCATTCCTGCAGGTCTTATTGTTCTTTTAATGGTCATTCTTTATATTTACTTGCTATAAAAGATTTTCCTCGATTTAAATCTGTATTCTAACCCGCAACTGTCTTTATGGGTCTCTGGATCGGTATTTACTATTATATTAATAGTATAAAATCCTTACTGATAATTCTGCTTATTTTAGTAAGTTCTTGTGCAAGCAAACTAGTTGGTGCAAGTTGTTATAACTTAACACTTACAGTTTAATATTCTTATAAAAAAGTGCAAAAATCAAAATAGTTGATAGGGTACATCCAGCAAAGGTCATGATAATATCGTATATATCAAACGGATACAATCCCATTCGTATTATCTCCCATAAAAAAAATCCAATAAATGTAAATGCAAAGGAAAAATAGATGCTCTTTTGTAGTTTGTATGTTCCTAATAAGGTTTTATATATTTTGTGATAAATAAATACAACTGAAACAAATGCTGCAGCACCAAAAAAGCTTGGAAGTGTTCCTAATAAAAATGTCTCGTTTTCTGAATAAGCTATTTCTTTAGCTCTTAAAAAATATTGTATATAGACAACCAAACCCATCAGCAAAAGTTCCCATACCGTTAGGAGAATATATTTTGGTTTATCCTTATTAATTATTTTCTCAACTTCTTTCTTCTCAAAAATATTCAAGTTTATTCCCATTGTATAATATTATACTTTTACAACTGTGTTTTAAAATAGCTAAGTGTCATCTTACAAAGTAGGTCCGGTGTCATACGTATAAAATGTAATGTTAAATTTAAGTATGTATTATTGTTCAAATGCGTCCTTGGCAAATTTACAGATAAGATATTGTACGGAATATTTTTTACATTTTTTTTTAATCCTTCGCCCATAAGCTTAAGTTATCTTTTACAAACATTTCGTCAAAAAATGGAAACTAAATTAATCAATAAAGAACCTCTTCAGAATTCTTTTTAAACATATCTGCTGATGCTCTGTGCTCTCTGGGGGTTTTGCCTGAATGTT
>NZ_VWSG01000029.1 GCF_008629655.1 Paenimyroides baculatum | reverse complement strand
TTCAGCGGAACCGCAACTGCCCAATCAATGAAAGAAAAAACCGTAATGGTTGGGGGTGCAGCGATGTATCCCTCTAAAAACATCATAGAAAACGCCGTAAATTCAAAAGACCACAAAACACTGGTTGCAGCGGTAAAAGCTGCCGGATTGGTAGAAACCTTACAAAGCAAAGGACCTTTTACCGTTTTTGCGCCAACCGATGCCGCTTTTGCGAAATTACCAAAAGGTACGGTGGACAATTTGGTTAAACCAGAAAACAAAGCGACGCTTACAAAGATTTTAACCTACCACGTACTTGCAGGGAATTACAGCGCTAAAAAAGTTTGGGATGCAGTGAAGGCAGGTAAAGGAAAAGCAGCAATGAAAACGGTTGCGGGCGAAACCTTAACTTTTTGGACAAAGGGTAATGACCTTTATGTTACAGACGCAAAAGGTAACAATGCCAAAATAACTATTGCAGACGTAAACCAATCTAACGGTGTAATCCACGTGATTGATACCGTATTAATGCCGTAACATGCGCAACTATCAACCTAAAAGTTAAAACCGAATATTATGAAAAGAACTTTAATAAGCGTATCAAACGATCAAGCGAATCTGGATACCAACCGAAGAAATTTCTTAAAGCTCAGCGGCGTAGGTCTTGCCTTGGTAGGACTAACAATTGTTGGCTGCGAAGACGATATAAACCCTATCGAAGACAACAATATTTTTGATTTGGGTAAAGGAGATGTAGGAATTTTAAATTATGCCTACGCACTGGAACAACTGGAAGCCGATTTTTACACCAAAGTGGTTAACAACTTTTATTCAGGTATTTCAAGCAAAGAAAGACAACTATTTACAGATCTGTACCATCATGAAGTAATTCACAGAGATTTCTTTAAGGCAGCTATCGGTGCGGCAACAACAAACCTGCTTCCAACATTGGAATTTCAATATCCAAACGTAGATTTTAACAATAGAAATTCTGTACTGGCAACTGCAAAAGCATTAGAAGATACCGGCGTTGCGGCTTATAATGGTGCAGGAAAATACATTACGAACCCTGATTATCTGGTAATTGCCGGAAAAATAGTTTCGGTAGAAGCCCGACATGCATCAGCAATCAGAGATTTGATCAATCCGGGTTCATCAGACTTTTCAGGTGACGATGTAATTGATGCCAACGGTTTGGATCTTGCAAAAGAACCTAAGGAAATTGTAATGGCAGCAGGCGGATTCATAAAAACGCCGTTTACCTGGAAAGAACAGGGAATTCAGTAATTATTCATTTAAAACCTATGTATCATGAACATTCTTAAAATATTGGATAAACTTTCTGACGATAAATTTTTCAGTGCAGAAACCTCAAGACTAGACGTCCTAACAAACATAACAAATTTTAGTACCAAAGCAGCAATAGCAGCCATTCCGTTAGGATTGGGGACCTTATTATCTGCACCGGCAAAGGCAGCAACCGCAACAACGGCTTACACTGCGCGTGCGGGTGCACTTACGGATGCGCT
>NZ_VWSG01000028.1 GCF_008629655.1 Paenimyroides baculatum | reverse complement strand
TTATGTGTGGAATTGTAGGTTATATTGGACCAAGAGAAGCTTATCCTATCATTATTAAAGGATTAAAGCGTTTAGAATACAGAGGATACGACAGTGCCGGAGTTGCATTATACGACGGTGAAAAATTTATATCGAGCAAAACTAAAGGAAAGGTTTCTGATTTGGAGAAAAGAGCCGAAGAAGAAAATACTTTTAAAGGATCAATGGGAATTGGGCATACGCGTTGGGCTACACACGGAGTTCCAAACGATGTAAACTCGCACCCACATTTTTCAAATTCTGGTGAATTGGTGATTATTCACAACGGAATCATTGAAAACTACGAGCCTTTAAAACAAGAATTAATCAAACGTGGTTACACATTTAAGTCTGATACTGATACAGAAGTATTGGTAAACTTAATTGAAGACATTCAGAAAAACAAAGGCTTAAAACTAGGTAAGGCAGTTCAGGTTGCATTAAACCAAGTGGTAGGTGCATACGCGATCTGCGTTATGGATATTAAAAAGCCAAACGAAATTGTTGCGGCACGTTTAGGTAGCCCATTGGCAATTGGTATTGGTGAAGGCGAATATTTTGTAGCTTCTGATGCCTCTCCGTTTATCGAATATACAAATAATGCGATTTATTTGGAAGATGAAGAAATGGCGATTATCCGTTTACACAAACCGATAAAAATCCGTAAGATAAAATCAGACAATGAGGTAAGTCCGTATGTTCAAGAGTTGCAGTTAAATTTGGAGCAAATTGAAAAAGGCGGTTACGATCATTTTATGTTGAAAGAAATTTACGAACAACCTCAAGTTATTCGTGATACGTTCCGCGGACGTTTGTTAAGCGACCAAGGATTGATAAAAATGGCAGGAATTGAAGATAATCTGGCAAAATTCATCAACGCAAAACGCATTGTTATTGTGGCTTGCGGAACATCGTGGCACGCTGCACAGGTTGCAGAATACATGATTGAAGAATTTGCTCGTATTCCTGTTGAAGTAGAATATGCTTCAGAATTCCGTTACAGAAACCCGATCATCAACGCAGACGATATTGTTATTGCAATTTCGCAATCTGGTGAAACGGCTGATACTTTAGCAGCTATTAAATTGGCTAAAGAAAAAGGCGCATTCGTATTTGGTGTTTGTAACGTAGTTGGATCGTCTATTTCTCGCGAAACTCATGCAGGTGCTTATACACACGCAGGTCCGGAAATTGGAGTAGCGTCAACAAAAGCATTCACTACACAAATTACTGTTTTAGCATTAATCGCGTTGCGTTTGGCTAAAGCAAAAGGAACCATGTCACAGTCTGATTATTTAAGAAATTTGATTGAATTGGAATTGATTCCTGAAAAAGTTGCAGAAGCTTTATTAGAAAACGACCGAATTTTAGAAATTGCTAAAATTTATAAAGATGCACCAAACTGCCTGTTTTTAGGTCGTGGATTTAATTTCCCGGTAGCTTTAGAAGGCGCTTTGAAACTGAAAGAAATTTCGTACATACACGCAGAAGGATATCCGGCTGCCGAAATGAAACACGGACCAATTGCTTTGATTGATGAAAACATGCCGGTTATTGTAATTGCACCACAACAAAATCATTACGATAAGGTTGTGAGTAA
>NZ_VWSG01000027.1 GCF_008629655.1 Paenimyroides baculatum | reverse complement strand
TGAAAGAATTTCCAAAGCTTTTTCCGTTTTACCAATCTTGCTCAAACAAAAACAATAGTTCATTTTTACAATAGGCGATTGCGAAACTTTTTGCATCATTTCGTATAATTTCACAATGTCATTCCAATCATTTTGCGTGAATTTTACGGACATATACTTGCTAATAATGACCGCTTCCAAATAAAACTTACTTAACGTTTTCGGTCTTTTGAGATAATGAAAGCCTAAATTGAGTAGCTCTTTGTTCCATTTTTTACGATCTTGATTGAAAAAAGAAATGAGTTTGCCATTATCGACTTTTGCAGAAATCCGTGAAATATGAAAGCAAAAAAGTGCAAATAAATTGCTTGTTGAATCGGTTTGATATTGGCTGAACAAAAGTTTTGTTAAGGCAAATGCTTCCAAACATAAATCTTCATTCACAATATTTTCCGTATTTTCACTAAAAGAATCGAAACCAATATTAAAAACGGCATAGAAAATTTCTTCTGCAATAGAGATTTCTTTTTTATTAGCCTTAATTGTGCTTAAGTCAATTTCATAACTTTTAAACTCAAGTTGAATAGTTTTCTTTGTTCGGTTTATGCTTTTGTAAATCGCTTCTTGATTGATTAAAGTACTGTCGCTTATTTCGGCTATGTTAAGACCAAAAATATTTTTAAGAATAAACAATATTTTAGCTTGATTGGAAACTTTTTCTAATGCAGAAATGAAAATAATAGTTTGGAGTCTTAAATCAGTCTCGTTGCTGATTGATGAATCATTTATAATCTTTTCTACCAAAAAATTATTATTTTCTTTCTTCTTTTTAATTTGGTTAAATACGTCGTTACGAGCGACAATGAAAAGCCAATTTTCTATATTACTCGGAACATTATTTTGTTTCCAAATTTTTAAAGATTTCAAAAATGAATTTTGAATTGCATCCTCAATTTCAGAAACGTAATCCGTACCAAATTTGTTTAATAATCCCGAAAAAAGCTTTCCAAATAATGCTCTGTAATTTGTTTCTTCTTTGGGAAACAAATTATTGCTCATAATCTTCCATCTGCATTATTGGACGGATTTCGGTAGTACCTCCGTAATGATGAGTAGGGCATTGTTTAGCCAACTCTACAACCGTTTCTAAATCGTACGCTCGCAGTAAATAATAACCTCCAATAATTTCTTTTGATTCCAAGTAAGGACCATCTTTAACTACAGAGTCTTTTTCTGTGATGAGTACACTTTTTTCTTGCAATCCGTCTCCAGAAACAAAATGTCCTTTTTCAGCTAACTTGTTTGCCCAATTCATATGAGCATTTGCTAATTCCTCCATTTCTTTAGGCGATAGCTCGTTAAGCTTTTCAATGTCTTCGTGAAGTAATAATAAGAATTGTTTCATTGTAAATTGTTTTAAAATTTAAGTAAAGACATTTTAGTGTTTTCGTTTTGGACATTTTTTTAGGATTTTTTTCAACGATCGAAACTTCAGATGATATTTGATGTTTCGAAGGAATATTTATAAATTCCTTAACCACTAAAATACAAAAAGACAATACAACATTTACTTTATTTAATAGCATCTTAGGTTTTAAATTTTCGAAACAAAATACTGTTTCATACCATTAAATTTGGGCGATATTTTTTGCATATCCTGTCCAACTCTCTCGTGGAGTATCTTGGTGTAAATCTGTATAGTATAAATGTTTTTTATGAGTTCAAGAGTAACAGACTGCGTCTTTGATGTCTATAGTCAGCTCTCTTTTTAGCATTGATGTTATAAACTAATTGTAAAACATTTCCCCATTCTCTTATTTCTATTTCCCATTGAAACAAATAGGAGGGCAGTTGTTATTTACAGATGTTCATATTAACTGGTCAAATATAGATAAAGTTTGATTAGTGATAGTTC
>NZ_VWSG01000026.1 GCF_008629655.1 Paenimyroides baculatum | reverse complement strand
TATTTTTTCACAATTTTCACAAATTGGCTGTTTTCTTTAGTTTTAATATTCAGCATATAAGTTCCTGCACTTAAGTTGCTAAAATCTAACTGAACAGTTTGATTGTCAAAATCGCGTTTGATAACCATTCTTCCGTTTAAATCAAACACTTCTACATTTGTAATAACATCTGTATAAGTAATTGTTAAAAGATCGTTTACCGGGTTAGGGTAATATTTCAACTTGCTTAAATCAAAATCGTTCACACCTAAAACAATTATTGCTTCAATTGGTGTTGGTAAGCTAGGACATCCGTTCGCTCCGATTATAACTGCATAATAAGTTGTTCCGTTTACCAATGGCATATTACCAGCCAATGGATTAACTCCTTTCATAGCATCATCATAAGTAACATACCAAACCACATTTGTTTGAGTCATTATAAGATTACTTATTTCTGCATAATCTGTAAATGTTTGTGGAGAAGTGCCCGTTGGGCTGTTTGGTCTACTGTTAATTGTAATTTGTACTTGTGTACGTACAGATTCACAACCATTGTCAACACGTGTTACAAAATAATATCCGGATTTTAATACATCTGTTAAAGGTAATGGCGTAGTCGATGTACTGTTTAAGTACCAAGTATATGATGTGCCAGTAGTAGCAGGGATACTTAAATCTCCAACCGTAGAACCTGCACACATTGATATTGGACTTAGAGCTGGAGCGCTTGTGCTAATTATACGTACTGCCACAGGAATTTTAACAGAAACACAGTTACCTACTCTTTGTGATAAATAATATGTTCCGTTTACCAATGTTGCTGTAGAAGCTAATGGTGTAGTTGCTGTTGCATTGCTATACCATTCTGCTGTCGCATTTGGTAGTATTTGCGCAATTAACTGTGCTACAGTCCCGCTTCCACAAATATTCTGAATACCTGCCGTTGGTGCAGCAACACTACCTTGTGAACTTGCAATAATCTGTACACGTAATGATTCACAACCATTTACTTTTTGTGATACATAGTAAGTGCCATTTACTATTTGACCTGTATTTGGTATTGGTGTTTGTGATGTTGCAGATGGATACCATACTAATTCTGATCCCGCAATTTGATTTAAATTAACCCCTCCATAATTTAACGATCCGCAAATTGAAATAGTTTGTGGTGTTAAAGCTGCTGGTGCAGGGTTAATATCTACCAATACGGATATACGTCCAGACTCACAATTTCCTAATGATTGCGAAGCATAATACGTTGTATTATCAACCAAAGCTTGCGTACTTGCCAAAGGCGTTGTTGCCGAAGCCGAAGCATACCATCTTATCTGTGCGCCATTTACGCCTGATGCCATTAATGACGATACTGTTCCACCACCGCAAACCACTTGAGTAAACTGTGCAGTAGGCAATGCCAATGGAGTAATTGTAGCTGTAAATGGTACACGAACAGATTTACATAATCCTTGAACGGCTTCTACGTAATAAGTTCCTGTTTGTGAAACAGTAGTTATCGGAGTAGTTGCTGTAGCCGAATTATAGAAATTAAATGTAGCTGTTGGTCCGCTTGTTACAATTACACTAGTAACTGGTGTTGCCGAACAGAATGTTTGATTTTGAACAACTGGTGTTATTACATCTGTAACATTCACCGTGATTGCCTTGTTTAATGTACATCCAGATAATGGCGCTGTTAATACCGCATTGTAAACCTGGCTTAAACCTACGCTTGATCTTACATATACTTTAAGAGCATTTGTTCCTGATGTATAAGGTACTGTTGCGCCTGCATCTAAATATAAATTAGAAGCAGGAGACCATATAACATTAGATTGTTGTAAACCAAATTTAGCATTTAAACGATCTGTGGTTCTTGCTCCAGCAACAGGGTTTGAATCTGTAACACTTGTTGCGTACATTCCAACATTTGTTCCAGTTACAGAAGTAAAGTAAGTTTCTGCATTATTACCTGTACCTGCACCTTCTTGTGTAATTTCAACCAATACATTCGATTGTCCATCCCAATAGAAAGGACTATCAAAAAGCATTGTTTGTGTTCCTTGGAATGTATGTGTATGATTTACTTTTGAGTATACTGTTGATAAATTTCCGGTTTCAAAATTTGTTGTTCCAAACGATGTATTTGGCGTTAACTTCATTTTGATAGTATACTTTGGATTAGTTAAACTAGCTCCTGAATTAATCGTTTCAAAAGATAAGTTGGTAATGTAACCCGAAGTTGTTAAACCTTGTGCCAACAATTCTGCTGCACTGTAGATATATTGCTGTTTAGAATACACACCACTTTGAACAAAAGCAGATACTTCACTTGTTGATGCAGTTGTGGTTAAGCCTGAACCAATTGTAACTGCTGCCGGTAAAGATTCTAATGCTTTAAGCTCTTTAACTTCGTCTTTACATAAATCATAAGCACTTGCTAAAGCTGCATTTGCTTCAGGTTTTTTACCTGCAAAAACGCGAACTGTTTTTTCTATTTTACAAATACCTGTAGATTGGGTTGCAACTAAAGTATAGTCTTGCTCTTGAGCTGTACTAAAAGTCCATCCGTTTACTGCATCTCCGGTTACACCTGTACTTGGTGTCCATACAAAAGTATTGTATCCACCTAAATTTGTTGTAATTGTTACCGGTGTTGTTGATGTACCCCCCTCACAAGAAGTTGTGCTTGTGCTTGAAATATCAAACGCTGGTTTTGCAGATACCGTTACCGGTATCTCTATCGCTGG
>NZ_VWSG01000025.1 GCF_008629655.1 Paenimyroides baculatum | reverse complement strand
TAGGACCTTCCACTTCGTAATCTGTTCCTTCTACACATATTACCGCATGTTTAAAAACAATATAAATGCAGTAATACTGTAAAGTATTAAACGATCTGTTCCCATTGTTTCGTTCTATTATTTGTTGAAGAGTATTTATATTGAAACCATCAGATTTCAACTGTTGAGATAATATATACATGCATTATATTTTTAGTTATGTTTTAAAATCTTAACAAGCTGCTTACTGTATGAAGTTACTGAATTTAAGTGATGTAAAGCCTTTAATTGGCCAAGTTTTAACTAATTTTTTTTAATTAATATTTAAAATTCCTTGCTATTTATATTTAGTAATTTTCATAACTAAAAACGGACAGTTTTTTTAAAATAATGCTCCAATAGAATTTGATAAGATGAATGATAGAACTAAAAAGTTGCTTTTTTATATAGTTAGACATTCTATATTGTGAAAAGCTAAACGGTTTTCTGCAGCCTAAAGTGGTTATTTAGCACTTTGGTTTTTTGAAAATCTATAGATAGTAATCATTCAATCAAGCTCTTTATTGTTTGTAAAAGAATCATAGAACGATGTTTTAAAAAAAAGAGGTTGTAGCAAAACCTCCAATCTGTTACTTCTCAGTCTTTAGGTGGTTCTATTTAAAGGGATATTTTTTGTAAGCAATTTTTTCAATATCTTTTTCAGAATAACCTTTTTTCCTAAGTTTAGAACAATAACTTGCACGTAAACCTGCAAAATCATCAATCGGATAATTCTTTAATATATTAGTTTGACATTCAATTTCTCTTTCTTGCCAATCGTCGTTAAGCTTTTTAAGTAACTCGTTTTGTTTCTCAAAAATCATTCGGCGACAATCCTGAGTTTCAATTCTGTTTTTTAGTTCAAAATCACAAGCCATTGAAAAAGTAATTCCGGAAAATATCCAATAAAGTAACTCATCTACATCTTTTGCAATTTTGTCTTCAAATATCTGACCCCGCTCACGAACTTTCAAATGCATTTCTCCAGAAGAATCAATTTCTATAAAAGGGTAGGCAAAATCATTTTCTTCCCAAATCTGCGTGGTTGAATTTTCGGTTAATCCTATTCTTAATGCAAGCTCTTTAATTTGCTGTTTTAATTTCAAAATTAGATTCTCTTTAATATACTTTTCCCTATTTTTTCCCATATTTAAAAGCAGTAAATTTTTATATCTATTAAAATTTATTTTACCGGAATGCAGTACTTTCTACTAAAATTTTTTGTCCGAATATTTAGATTATGTTGAATAGTGCTATTCAACTGTCTTTTTTTTCAGAATAAAAACAATACCGTTAGTACCGCCATTTCCATTAGTTGTTTCACTAAGAATAAGTGTATCGGTCAGTTCAAATCCTTCCGATACCATAAAATTCAATACCGAAGCATACGATTTTTTGTCGGTAAGCAGTTCGGATAAATCCTTTCCTTTAACAATCTGTTCGTCAGTATCACCTAAATCGACCTGTACTTTTAATTTTTTAGAAAATATTTTGCCCGATACCGACACGTAAGCGTATGTATCATTCATTTCCTTCATCTTTTCAGTCTCTTGTGTTTGTGAGTAAAGGTTACTGTTGCATGCAAGCAGCGTAAAGAATAAAAGTTTAAAGCATATCGTTTTTTTCATTTGTAAGTAAATTTTATCAAAATTAAATTTTATTTATAAAATAAAGAATAGCTGTAAGTCAATAATAGCAAACATGTATGTTTGATTATCGGTGTAATGCTTAATAAAATTCAATTTTAATTTTATTAAGGTCAAAAACCACATTATTTATAAAATAGATAGTATAAAAATCAGATAGTTTAAGTTGTGGAACATGCGTAAAACCGTAATAATATTTTGTAGGTGTTTTTAGCTTTATTTGTATTAGTTGCTTTTTTATCAATTTATTTTGTATTAGTATCAAAGTTGATAAATTAATAAATTCTACTTTTACAAAATGTAAAAACCAAATATCTCACCAGTATGTTTAAATATGAAGAAATGATGCTCATTAGGCAATGTCTACTCGAAAAAGTGGATCAAAATTTAAAAAAGTTAAGAAAACATAATCAAGAAACTTTGCAAATGGTTGCTATCGTTAAAAAAATTAATCTTGTTTTGGATATATCCTAAATCCAAAAATAAAACTTCCTTAAATTAAGGGGGGGATTTTTTATTGCAGGTTACCTGTAAACTTATAAGCCCAAAAATAGAATATTTAAAAAAAAGCGGAGGTTTCGGTTGTATAACTGTTATAGTGAGTAAAGTGACCCACTAAAAACAGCCGTTTATAAAAAGTTTCTTCTCGATTAGAAGACTAATTATCTAATAAAAAAAGAAAAGCACCTGCCAATAAAGACAGATGCTTTTCCATAACCAAAAAAACACTTATGAATTTTAAATTTAGATAATTTTTTTCAAATAAAAAAGAATAAACTAAATTAATATAGTGCAGGTTCAAGCATTTGTTTTTCTTATTACATAATATGTACAAAAAAAGAGGTTACAAAGTCACCTCTTTAAACGTAAAATAAACTTTGATGACATCGGAAGGAATTAAAAAAATACCTGCAATTTCTCACAGGTATTTCACTAAGTAACAATTACATTAATTCTGTCATCATTCAAATATATAATTTTTTTCAAAATAAAAAAAGGATTGCATTAACAATCCCTTCGCTCCTTATAAAGACATAATATCATTAATAAATAGATTAAGTTGATAATTATGTGTTTCAAAAATAGTAATAAAAATGATTTATCAACATTAAAAGTAGATTAGAAATTAAAAATAAGTTTACGTACCGTAATTGCTTATTATATTCAGCATTGTCTTTGGCTTTATTTATTTCCCCGATGTCCAACAAATAAGGCATAATGTATTTTAAACGCACACCTACAATAAAAGGGTGTTCTTAATCTGTTATTCAAATATTTCAAAACAACAGCTGTTAAGCAAAACATCCCGCAAACAGAATAATGAAAGATCACCTTTTCAAGTCAAGCCTTCAAACCAATCAAAATTTTCTGTTTTTTTATTCTTTGTTTCCCTGCTTTCACTTTGTTTGGTATTTCACACTTAGATAGTAAAGGCAATAAACGTGATAACTTAAAATTTCAATATTATTTTCATTTTATAATCGGATTAGTTCGTTTTCTATTAAGTACTTTTTTCTAATTTTTTGTTTCATCTTATTCATAACCAGAATGAATAAATCATCGGATTCTTTTGGATTGATTTCTTTGAGAATTCTAGCTTTTACTAAAGATAAATAAATGTGCTCTTTCTGTAGTTCTTTTTCTATTTTTGAAAGAATTTCCAAAGCTTTTTCCGTTTTACCAATCTTGCTCAAACAAAAACAATAGTTCATTTTTACAATAGGCGATTGCGAAACTTTTTGCATCATTTCGTATAATTTCACAATGTCATT
>NZ_VWSG01000024.1 GCF_008629655.1 Paenimyroides baculatum | reverse complement strand
AAACAAGAAACCCCGATCTTTTCAGATCGGGGTTTATAAAAAAAGGCGGCGACATACTCTCCCACATTAAGATGCAGTACCATCTGCGCAATCGGGCTTAACTTCTCTGTTCGGAATGGGAAGAGGTGAGCCCCGATGCTATAACCACCTTAAGTTTTTGTTTAAGGTTTCATGTTTTTTTGTTTAAGGTTGTAAACCTTGAACTTTAAACTTGGAACTTTAAACGCCACGCCAAGGGCGGGCTAATATTGTTAACATATTTTCGATACTTTTTTGTAGATATTTATTAGTTTATAAAGCAATTCCTAGAGCACATAAGCTTACGGGCTATTAGTACTACTTGACTATGACATTACTGCCTTTACATCTGTAGCCTATCAACGTAGTCATCTCCTACGGCCCTTTAAAGAAATCTCATCTTGTGGTGGGTTTCGCGCTTATATGCTTTCAGCGCTTATCCCTGCCCAACGTAGCTACTCAGCGATGCACCTGGCGGCACAACTGATACACCAGAGGTTGGTCCAATTCGGTCCTCTCGTACTAGAATCAGATCCACTCAAATTTCTAACGCCCACAGTAGATAGAGACCGAACTGTCTCACGACGTTCTGAACCCAGCTCGCGTGCCACTTTAATGGGCGAACAGCCCAACCCTTGGGACCTTCTCCAGCCCCAGGATGTGACGAGCCGACATCGAGGTGCCAAACCCCCCCGTCGATATGAGCTCTTGGGGGAGATCAGCCTGTTATCCCCGGCGTACCTTTTATCCTTTGAGCGATGGCCCTTCCATGCGGAACCACCGGATCACTATGCTCTACTTTCGTACCTGATCGACTTGTTGGTCTCTCAGTCAAGCTCCCTTTTGCCATTGCACTCTACGCACGGTTACCAAGCGTGCTGAGGGAACCTTTAGAAGCCTCCGTTACTCTTTTGGAGGCGACCACCCCAGTCAAACTACCCACCAAGCAATGTCCTCAGTCATACCGAGTTAGATCTCAGATAAGCAAAGGGTGGTATTTCAACAATGACTCCACAACGCCTAGCGACGCCACTTCATAGTCTCCCACCTATCCTACACATCACTTATCCAAGAACAATACTAAGCTATAGTAAAGGTGCACAGGGTCTTTTCGTCCCACTGCGGGTAATCGGCATCTTCACCGATACTACAATTTCACCGAGCTCATGGCTGAGACAGTGTCCAGATCGTTACACCATTCGTGCAGGTCGGAACTTACCCGACAAGGAATTTCGCTACCTTAGGACCGTTATAGTTACGGCCGCCGTTTACTGGGGCTTCAATTCAATGCTTCTCCGAAGATAACATCTCCTCTTAACCTTCCAGCACCGGGCAGGTGTCAGGCCCTATACTTCATCTTACGATTTGGCAGAGCCCTGTGTTTTTGATAAACAGTCGCCTGGACCTTTTCACTGCGGCCAGCTTGCGCTGGCGACCTTTCTCCCGAAGTTACAGGTCTATTTTGCCTAATTCCTTAGCCATGAATCTCTCGAGCACCTGAGGATACTCTCCTCGACCACCTGTGTCGGTTTGCGGTACGGGTTGTAATAATCTAAGTTTAGAAGCTTTTCTTGACAGCCTTTAGGTACACTATCTCTTTGCCCGAAGGCTCCGAGTACTATCGCATTTCTCCAAGTCTGACGCATTTGACTATCAAACCTATAGGTACGTGCTTTAACGAACTATTCCGTCAGTTCGCGGTACTTTCACCACTGCGTCACTCCATCACAACTATTACAAGTACGGGAATATTAACCCGTTGGCCATCGACGTCCCCCTTCGGGTGTGCCTTAGGTCCCGACTAACCCGCAGCTGATTAGCATAGCTGCGGAAACCTTGGTCTTACGGTGTGCGGGTTTCTCGCCCGCATTATCGTTACTTATGCCTACATTTTCTTTTCTAAACAGTCCAGCATACCTCACAGTACACCTTCTACCCGGTTTAGAATGCTCCCCTACCACTTAACTTACGTTAAATCCATAGCTTCGGTAATATGCTTATGCCCGATTATTATCCATGCTCGATCGCTCGACTAGTGAGCTGTTACGCACTCTTTAAATGAATGGCTGCTTCCAAGCCAACATCCTAGCTGTCGGGGCAATCAAACCGCGTTTTTTCAACTTAGCATATATTTGGGGACCTTAGCTGATGGTCTGGGTTCTTTCCCTCTCGGACATGGACCTTAGCACCCATGCCCTCACTGCTGTAAATCATTTATTAGCATTCGGAGTTTGTCAGGAATTGGTAGGCGGTGAAGCCCCCGCATCCAATCAGTAGCTCTACCTCTAATAAACTATATCAGCGCTGCACCTAAATGCATTTCGGGGAGTACGAGCTATTTCCGAGTTTGATTGGCCTTTCACCCCTACCCACAGGTCATCCGAAGACTTTTCAACGTCAACCGGTTCGGTCCTCCATTTGGTGTTACCCAAACTTCAACCTGCCCATGGGTAGATCACACGGTTTCGCGTCTACCATTACTGACTGCAGCGCCCTATTAAGACTCGCTTTCGCTTCGGCTGCGTACCTGAAGTACTTAACCTTGCCAGCAACGGTAACTCGTAGGCTCATTATGCAAAAGGCACGCCGTCACCCCACGAAAGGGCTCCGACCGCTTGTAAGCGTATGGTTTCAGGATCTATTTCACTCCGTTATTCACGGTTCTTTTCACCTTTCCCTCACGGTACTGGTTCACTATCGGTCTCTCAGGAGTATTTAGTCTTGGCGGATGGTCCCGCCGGCTTCAATCAAGGTTTCACGTGCCCCGACCTACTCAGGATACCACTATCTAATACATCGCTTACCTGTACGGGACTATCACCCTCTGCGGTCAACCTTTCCAGGTTGTTCCAATTCGCTTTGCTTAAAATGTCGTGGTCCTACAACCCCAAAATTGCCGTAACAACTTTGGTTTGGACTTTTCCGCGTTCGCTCGCCACTACTTACGGAATCACTTTTGTTTTCTTCTCCTCCGCCTACTTAGATGTTTCAGTTCAGCGGGTTTGCTCTCCTATCGGAGTGACATGTCTTCAACATGCCGGGTTGCCCCATTCAGATATCTGCGGATCACTTCGTGTGTGCCAATCCCCGCAGCTTTTCGCAGCTTATCACGTCTTTCTTCGCCTCTGAGAGCCTAGGCATTCCCCATACGCCCTTATTTTGCTTATTGTGCTCTACTTTAATCCCTAAAGATTAAATGTGCTTTATATTATTTCTAATATCTTTTCTACTTTTTAAATGTATCTCAATATGTCAATGAACTTCTGATCTTTCGATCTTGTGGAGAATATCGGAGTCGAACCGATGGCCTCCTGCGTGCAAGGCAGGCGCTCTAGCCAGCTGAGCTAATCCCCCAAATTCTTTCTTAGAATTTAGAATTAGTATTCTCAACTTCTAAAATTTCCTTTAAATAAGTATTATAGTAGTCCCGGGCAGACTCGAACTGCCGACCCCTACATTATCAGTGTAGTACTCTAACCAGCTGAGCTACGAGACTCTGTATCTTACTTATTCTTGTTTTTTTGAACCAACAGTTAAAGAGTAAGAGATGCTTAAACCATCTCTAGAAAGGAGGTGTTCCAGCCGCACCTTCCGGTACGGCTACCTTGTTACGACTTAGCCCTAGTTACCAGTTTTACCCTAGGCAGCTCCTTGCGGTCACCGACTTCAGGTACCCCCAGCTTCCATGGCTTGACGGGCGGTGTGTACAAGGCCCGGGAACGTATTCACCGGATCATGGCTGATATCCGATTACTAGCGATTCCAGCTTCACGGAGTCGAGTTGCAGACTCCGATCCGAACTGAGAACGGTTTTATAGATTCGCATCCAGTCACCTGGTAGCTGCTCTCTGTACCGTCCATTGTAGCACGTGTGTGGCCCAGGACGTAAGGGCCGTGATGATTTGACGTCATCCCCACCTTCCTCACAGTTTACACTGGCAGTCTTGCTAGAGTTCCCACCATTACGTGCTGGCAACTAACAACAGGGGTTGCGCTCGTTATAGGACTTAACCTGACACCTCACGGCACGAGCTGACGACAACCATGCAGCACCTTGTAATTTGTCTTGCGAAAGATCTGTTTCCAAATCGGTCAAACTACATTTAAGCCCTGGTAAGGTTCCTCGCGTATCATCGAATTAAACCACATGCTCCACCGCTTGTGCGGGCCCCCGTCAATTCCTTTGAGTTTCAGGCTTGCGCCCGTACTCCCCAGGTGGGATACTTATCACTTTCGCTTAGCCACTCAGTCTTACAACCGAACAGCTAGTATCCATCGTTTACGGCGTGGACTACCAGGGTATCTAATCCTGTTCGCTACCCACGCTTTCGTCCATCAGCGTCAATCATTTGTTAGTAACCTGCCTTCGCAATTGGTATTCCATGTAATATCTAAGCATTTCACCGCTACACTACATATTCTAGTTACTTCACAAACATTCAAGCCCTACAGTATCAATGGCAATTTTTTGGTTAAGCCAAAAACTTTCACCGCTGACTTATAAGGCCGCCTACGGACCCTTTAAACCCAATGATTCCGGATAACGCTTGGATCCTCCGTATTACCGCGGCTGCTGGCACGGAGTTAGCCGATCCTTATTCTTACAGTACCGTCAAGGTTCTTCGCAAAGAACTGTTTCTTCCTGTACAAAAGCAGTTTACACACCATAGATGCGTCATCCTGCACGCGGCATGGCTGGTTCAGGCTTGCGCCCATTGACCAATATTCCTCACTGCTGCCTCCCGTAGGAGTCTGGTCCGTGTCTCAGTACCAGTGTGGGGGATCTCCCTCTCAGGACCCCTACCCATCATCGTCTTGGTAAGCCGTTACCTTACCAACTAACTAATGGGACGCATGCTCATCTTATACCAATAAATCTTTAATATTAAAATGATGCCATTTCAACATTCTATAAGGTATTAATCCAAATTTCTCTGGGCTATCCCTTAGTATAAGGTAGATTGCATACGCGTTACGCACCCGTGCGCCGGTCTCATTGTCCGAAGACAACTACCCCTCGACTTGCATGTGTTAGGCCTGCCGCTAGCGTTCATCCTGAGCCAGGATCAAACTCTTCATCGTATGTTTTTTATATTTTTGATGTTGCGTTTAAGACCTTTTAGTTTCCTAAAAGCTCTTACTCTTTATTTTTCTGTTAATCCAATATGTCTATGAACTTGTCTTCTTTTCTTCACTTGTATCTCAA
>NZ_VWSG01000023.1 GCF_008629655.1 Paenimyroides baculatum | reverse complement strand
ATAAAAAACAGTACAATTCAGAAAAGAAGACAATTCTACAACCAACAAAAATTAATAAATTTATAAACTAAACACTAAATTAGTTTTTATATTTAACTGTCTAATTTACTTTGAAGACGTACAATCATGGTTTAAACAACACCACAGAAGAATTTAAAGACAGTAAAGGAAATGTGGTGTTAAAACGTACTTATAATAATGGTGAAGCACATGATACATACTACGTTTATAATAAGTTAAACTTACTTGCCTTTGTGATACCACCTATGGCAAATGGGACTGTATTAGGCGATCATTTGGAAAAATGGTGTTATCAATATAATTACGATGCAAAAAAACGGTTGGTAGAGAAAAAAATTCCGCAGAAAGACTGGGAGTATATTGTTTATGACAAATCAGACCGTGTGGTAATGACAGGTCCTGTTTATAACCCGTTTGGAGATGGTAGCAAAGGATGGCTTATTACAAAATATGATGTTTTTGGCAGAGGCATTTATATAGGTTATTATGCAGCAGGTACTTTTACAAGCGCAACCAGAAACACATTGTCACAAAATAATTTTACAATAGAAAGCAAAATGGCAAGTAATACCACAATTGACGGTATAACTACTCGCTATACCAATGCAGGTTTTCCAACAAATTTTAAACTGTTAAGTATAAATTATTATGATGATTATAATTATCCAAATGCGCCAACAGGATTTTCAAACATAGAAACACAGGTAGTAAACACAGCTGTAAAAGGGCAAATAACAGGTACATGGACACGTATTTTAACTACAGCAGCGAGTACGGCGGGTAACTTATCCTATAATTTGTACGATAATAAAGACCGTGTAATACGAACCTACAGCCAAAACCACTTGGGTGGTTATACACAGGTAGACAATCAAATAAATTTTACAGGGACAACTGCTAAAACGGTAACCTATCAAAAACAAAATAACAGTGCAACGGTTCTGACAGTTACTGATATTTACTCTTATGACCGTAGGGATCGATTAACCAAACAAACAAGACAGATTGGTACGGGTAGTATTGAAACTATTGTATCAAACACCTACGATCAATTAGGAGTGTTGATAACCAAAAATGTAGGAGGAGCAACAGGCAACCTTCAAAAAGTAGACTATAAATACAATATACGTGGTTGGTTAACCGATATCAATAATGCCGAAATGGATTATGTAGATGGTGAAAACGATTTGTTCCAGTTTAAAATAAACTACAACAGATATGCTCTGCAAAATGTAAATTTATTTAATGGAAATATCAGCAGTGTTTGGGTGCGTACAAAAGTCGATAATTTATTTAAAGGGTATGTTTACTGGTACGACCATTTAAACCGCCTTACCCAGGCAAAGAATATGTATTATCATCGCCCAGGTGGTTGGTTGATGGGGCAATACATGGACGATTCTTATGGAGAAGCAGTTACCTACGATAAAAACGGAAATATCCTTACAATGAATCGTACAGGCGAATTGTTAGATGCACAACAAGCATTAACTATAGATAATTTAACATACGTATATAACGGCAACCAGCTATTAAGCGTAACAGACAGTAGTTCGCCAACCATAAACGATGGTTTTAAAGACGGTAACAAAGTAGGTGATGATTTTATTTACGATACCTTTGGTAATATAACACAAGATAAAAACAAAGGTGTAACTGCTATAAGCTACAATCATTTAAATTTACCTTATCAGGTAACTTTTGCTAACGGTAGTAATATTAAATACGCCTATGATGCTGGAGGTACGCGTTTAAGCAAAAAAGTACAGCCAAACGGTGGTGCGTTAGTAACTACCGATTACGTGAATGGATTCCAGTATACAGACAATGTGTTAAAGTTTTTTCCGCACCCTGAAGGCTATGTAGAATTTAAAAATAATCAATATCTTTATACATATCAATACAAGGATCACTTAGGGAATGTACGTTTAACATACCGTGACGGATATAGAAATCATGCTACATTGGAAAATCTGAAAGACGGTATTATACAGGTAAGCGAGATTATTGAAAAAAGCGACTATTATCCGTTTGGATTAAAACAAAAAGGAAATGATTTACCAGATTACAGTGTTATTAACAAATATAAGTACGCTTATGGCGGTAAAGAATTAAACGACGAATTAGGATTAGATTTATATGATTTTGGCGCACGTAATTACGATGCAGCAATTGGACGTTGGTTGAATGTAGATCCTAAAGCTGAAGAGATGAGAAGAATTAGTCCTTATGCATATTCTTTTAATAACCCTATATTCTTTTTAGATCCTGATGGAATGAAACCTTTAGATTGGTATATAGATTGGAATTCTGGAAGAGTTTTGGGGCAAGATGGAGCTAAAACTAATAACTTTAGGGTAATTAAGGGTACAATGTGGGCAAAAATAACAAATTCTGGTGGGAGTATGTCTAAAGAAGCAACTGCTGAATTACATAAGGAGAGTAATATCATTACTGTTAATAATAATAAAATTCATTCTGATTTAAATACAATAAACGACGACACAATTAATGATCAGACTGCAGAACGTCAGGCAATTTTTATGTTAGAGCGTACTGAAGATAGTGAAGGCTTTCCTGCAGCAGAACTAACAACCACAATTGGACAACTTGGAAAGAATGGATCTGCAGATATACCAAATGTAACAGGTTTTAATAACGATCAAATGATAGTAGGACAAGCCCATACTCATAACTTGGATCAAACAGGAAGAACAAACCTACCAGGAACTTCAGATGCTGATTATGATGTTTCAAAAAGTAGAAACTTTAATATTTATGCTATTGATTCATATCAGGGTAAACAACAAGGTGGAAATGCTATACATATGACGAACTCTAATACCGAAAATGGTATAAATGTTGGAACAACAAATGACACAAGTGTAATTGGAAATCAAGTTTTAGATGATTTCATAAATTCAAACAAACAATAAATGAAAAATATTCTTTATATAACTTTAATAACAACACTATTTTTATATAGTTGTTCTTCTTTAAAAAAGGAATCAGACAAGGAAAAAATTATATATGTAGTTCCTAATAGTGTTGAAAACTGGTTCAATAATGTTATTACAGCACCAAATTTAATAAATAAGCAGAATGTGTATTTCATTATTAGTTCAATGGAAAGAAATAACAAAAGGGTTTATAAATTAAGATTATGTGATCTTGAAAGTCATGCTTCTAAAGATAGGTATTTAACCGAAAATACTAATCGATATTTATATATTGGTGAAAAGTTGTATCCATTACTTAACGATTTAGATGAAATTTTTTCAGTGAGAGAATGCTGTAATAAGGATCTATTAACAGGACTAAAAAACAAAAAAAATCCATTATCTTATACCGTCAATTATGAAAAAACATATTGGATTATTTTTAATAATAAGTGGGGAGATATATTAGAAACATCTGATGAAGCAAAAGGAGGTTATCGAACTGATTCACCCAATAGTAAAAGATAAATCCCCCTACCTAAGTAATATCACAGTTAGAGGATTAATAGAAAAATTGGTAGTGCACCAGAAGTGTTAATACAATAACAAAGCAACAACAGCCTCTTTACAAACGTATTGAGGCTGTATTATTATCAAACACTTTACTGTTGTTGCACATTTAATAGTTTCGACTTTTCAAAGGACGCAGTAAGTAAGTGTGTTTTATGTTGGTAAAGTACACCAAAGTAATTTTTACAAACAACACCAACCACAAATTATTTATAAACTACAAACAAACCGTACAACACGTGCATACCATAAATGTGGGTGTTTGTGCATTTAATTATATAATAACAGTTGTTTAAATTTGGTTGTATGGTGTTTTCAAAACGTACAATTAATTTAAAAGTTGGTTTGGTTAAAGTGTTGGTAAAATAAATATTGTTGGTACAATCGTTAAAAATACTGTTATGTAGAATTTAAAAAAAATCAATACTTTTATACGTATCAATACAAGGATCACCTAGGGAATGTACGTTTAACATACCGTGACGGATATAGAAATCATGCTACATTGGAAAATCCAAAAGACGGTGTTATACAGGTAAGTGAGATTATTGAAAAAAGCGACTATTATCCGTTTGGGTTAAAGCACAAAGGAAATGATTTAGCTGATTACAGTGCTACCAATAAGTATAAATATTCTTATAGAGGAAAAGAGTTTAACGATGAATTAGGGTTAGATTTATATGATTTTGGAGCACGTAATTATGATGCTGCTATTGGACGTTGGGTGAATGTCGATCCAGCTTCGGAGATGAGCAGAAGATTCTCACCATATGCATATTCGTTAAATAATCCAATATATTTTAGAGATCCTGATGGCATGATAGCAACATCATTTGAGTCAGATGATATTTATATTGATGCTAATACTGGTGAAGTTTTAGGGCATGATGGTGCTGAAACAAATGAAGTTAGAGTTATTTACAGATATGCGTGGGAAGATGCTGTTGAAAAGTATGGAGTGCCAAATAGTTCTTTAGCAATTACTCAGTTACAAGCAAATAGTTCAATATTTACAGTAAATAATGAAAAAATAAATTCTGATGTAAAAGAGGCAAATGAGCAAACAATTTCGGATCAATCAAAAGGTGTATTGAAAGAAAGATCAGTAATTATTGGTTTTAATATTGATCACAGTGGAGATATCCCAAAAGGGGAACTAACCTCACAGATTGGACCTATCGGAAAATATAACGAAGTTGAAATTCCAATAGCTGAAATGACTAATAAGGAAGGTATTGTTACTTCACGAAAATTTGAAGATACTTCTTTAGTTCCAGCTGCGACAGCTCATACACATCATTTAGTAACTGGAAAAATAAAAAATGAAGCTACAACGTCTACTATAGATAGAAGCACTTCAATGACCCAAAAAATTAACAATTATGTTATTGATTCTTTTACTGGGAAATCAAAAGAAGGAAATAGTATTCACAAAACTACGCCAACTGGACAGTCATTTGATAATGTTGGAAAGACGGAGAGTTTTAACATTGGAGATGATATAATGGATGATTTTAAAAAACAATAAGTATGAAATATAGAATTCTGATTATAAGTTTATTTCTTAGTTTCGTTTGCTATTCTCAAAATAGAAAGATAACCAATAAGGAATTATGTAATGGTGTATTATATAAATTACCATCTAAAGTTCAAAAAAGTCTATCTGAAAAGCTTAAAGAAAAAAGTAATGTCTATATGGAATTATCACAAGAAAGTGATTCTATATATCGCATATATATTAATGAGTATATAGATAATGTTTTTATTGAAAAAAGTAATAAATTCATTATAGTGGATGGTGTACCTTATCGTATATTATTAAGTACTGACTATACATTTGGAGTAAAACAAAGTCCTAAAGACATTTTAACTCAAATTGAAAAGAATGAAGTATATATGAGTACAAGTCTTATGAAAATTAATGATTCAAATGAATATATTGAATTTGATATAAGAAATTGATTGTATCAATATCAAACATTGATAGTGTATCAGAAGTGTTGACTCAATAAATTAACACAACTGGAATTGCAAACAGATAAAAAAATAATAAGTAAATGCAGAACTACTAAATCTGAAATTTTCGAAAGAAATTTTAAAGAAGTTAAAAAAAGGGTTGTAAATAATTAAATATTGGAGCAAAAGAAAAGACAAATGAAATGTCGTTAAGAAACATAGCAAAAAAATCGGGAATTGAGAGCGGAGAGGTCAAGCTTATAGATCAGGCAACTGGAAAAGAAGTATTTAAAAGCTCTCCAATGAATATTATTCAAGGTATTTCTGCTGAAAATCCTAATGCAAGGGGCGATAATGATCAAATCATTACTCGAGTTCCAGATAATGACACACATTATAATCAAGCTGTTGGGCATGAAACAGCACATCAATTTTTGACAAGAAGTAAAAATGCTGAACATGAGATTATTAGTGATTTTGGATTAGAGTTAGATGCAGAAGCTATGGATGCAATATTAAAGGATGCTTTTTTAGACAAGAACCCAATTCAAATAAATAATTCACAATGAGAAATATATTTTTTATATTATTTATAACCAGTTTTTTAATAGGATGTTCCTCTAACAATGTCGTAAGGAATGAAGTTAATTCTGCATATATAGTATCTGTTACTGATTTCATGGATGAGAACGATATTGATGAAACAAAAGCTGTTTGGTATTTAGAGAAGGATTCATCAGGAGATTTATTGTTGAATAATGAAAAATTTAAAGTGTATTATTTTCATTTTTCGTTTGATGCAAATCAAGTATATAGTTGTTGTTTGGATAATAATTATGATAATGACAAAAAACTTTTGGGGGATATACATAAAAATGAAGACGAAATTATGGGATTAGAAGATAATCTTCCTAAAAAGGGATATTCCTTATCTAATAAAAAAAGTAAAATAATAATTTATAAAATTAAAGAATTAGTAGGATGCAAATGTGGCAAAGAGAAAGTCTTTCCTAGAAGTAATATTAAAAATTTTTATATCCCAATAAAACTTAAAGTACAACCTTTAAGCACACAAGAAAAAAAGATATTTAAAAAAAATATAGATAATATTTCAAACCATTTTGAGAAGTTAATAGGTATTTATAAATAATAAATCTATCAGAAGTGTTAATACAATAACAAAGCAATAACAGCCTCTTTACAAACGTATTGAGGCTGTATTATTATAAAACACTTTACTGTTATTGCACATTTAGTAGTTTCGACTTTTATAAATTTTTTCCACAACCCTGAAGGATATGTAAAATTTAAAAATAATCAATATCTTTATACGTACCAATACAAGGATCACTTAGGTAATATACGTTTAACATACCGTGATGGATACAGAAATCATGCTACATTGGAAAATCCAAAAGACGGTGTTATACAGGTAAGCGAGATTATTGAGAAAAGCGATTATTATCCATTTGGTTTAAAACAAAAAGGAAATGATTTACCAGATTACAGCACAACCAACAAGTATAAATACGCTTATGGCGGTAAAGAATTAAACGACGAATTAGGATTAGATTTATATGATTTTGGCGCACGTAATTACGATGCCGCAATTGGGCGTTGGTTGAATGTCGATCCGTTAGCAGAGAATTCACGTAGATGGACACCTTATAATTATGTGTATAATAATCCGATATTTTTTGTTGATCCTGATGGTATACAGAGTTGGAGTTTTAGTGGACAAGCAGCACAAGATGTTTTCGGAATGTTGGTAAACCAATTAAACGCAAGTGACAATGATTGTGAAAGTTGTAAAACCGAAGAAGATTGGGAGAACTATTATCAGCAGGCAAGGAATACAGCTTCAATGGTTGGAGCTTTAAAAACTGTAACAGTAGATAATAAGGAATTTAGTTATATTGAGGATAATGAAGTTTTAACTTCTGCAATGACCGAAGATGGTAAAATAATTTACTATTTAAACGGTGAACGCATGGATTTAAGACGGTACAGTAATAGAGCACATGCAGCAGGAGCTATGTTGGGAGATGCAGCTTTACTTGAGGGAGGGGCACGTTTTTTTAAGTACTTAAGTAGTTTTTTTGGAAGAGCAAAAGGGATTAATCCTGGATCTTTTTCAGATGAAATTATATCAATAAATAAGAAATTTGCTGACGGCACTTTATTAAACAGTACACCTTCGTCAGCAGTAAATACTGCTTTATATTATGATAATGTTGTTGATCAAGGGGCATCAATATTCAGATCTATAGCACATGGACATATGTTTGGAAATGGTAATGAAAGAACAGCGGTTGAAGTGTACGTCTTCAAAGTAAATTAGACAGTTAAATATAAAAACTAATTTAGTGTTTAGTTTATAAATTTATTAATTTTTGTTGGTTGTAGAATTGTCTTCTTTTCTGAATTGTACTGTTTTTTAT
>NZ_VWSG01000022.1 GCF_008629655.1 Paenimyroides baculatum | reverse complement strand
TAGGACCTTCCACTTCGTAATCTGTTCCTTCTACACATATTACCGCATGTTTAAAAACAATATAAATGCAGTAATACTGTAAAGTATTAAACGATCTGTTCCCATTGTTTCGTTCTATTATTTTTTGAAGAGTATTTATATTGAAACCATCAGATTTCAACTGTTGAGATAATATATATACATGCATTATATTTTTAGTTATGTTTTAAAATCTTAACAAGCTGCTTACTGTATGAAGTTACTGAATTTAAGTGATGTAAAGCCTTTAATTAGCCAACTTTTAACTAATTTTTTTTAATTAATATTTAAAATTCCTTGCTATTTATATTTAGTAATTTTCATAACTAAAACGGACAGTTTTTTTTAAAATAACGCTCCAATAGAATTTGATAAGATGAATGATAGAACTAAAAAGTTGCTTTTTTTTTTATATAGTTAGACATTCTATATTGTGAAAAGCTAAACGGTTTTCTGCAGCCTAAAGTGGTTATTTAGCGCTTTGGTTTTTTGAAAATCTATAGATAGTAATCATTCAACCAAGCTATTTATTGTTTGTAAGAGAATTATAGCAGGGTCTTTTAAAAAAAAGAGGTTGTAGTATAATACTAGCAACCTCTTTAATAACCAAAAAAACACTTATGATTTCAAATGTAAATAATTAATTTTTAAATATTTAAGTATTTCTGTTTTTTTTTAAGAAACAATTTGTCAACATTTAACTTATTCATTTTTTTTAATAAAAATTACTTTTCTTTTATTAAGATAAAACTTTTTGTTTTAACATTCAGTAAACTAAATAACACTTGGTTAAAACTAAAGCTAATCTCTAAAGCATTAAAAAAAATTATTTTATAAACTTTGATTCAAAATCCAAGAAAGTATCAGGTTTAAAAGTAAAAGGATAGGGGGTAAATTGTTTAGTTGCAAAAAACACATATTTAGATGAACGAGAAAAAGTAATTATGAATGTCCATACGCCTCCGAATACAGCTGTCCTCTCGCCAAAAGGTAAGTTCTACTTCAACCACATACTTATTTTTTTAGAAAGTATAGAATGGTTTGTAAAGCCATCCATAATTAAGTTAATCAAGCATTTTGTATTAAATGAATGGTTACATTAGTAAATAATGGTTTGTACTGTTTTTTTACATAATCTTTTTATTTTTATTTACTGATACTAAAAATAATTAATTATTTAAAACATTATATTGTTAAAATATTTAACTTTATGCTGTTAAAATTAAATTATTTGTCCCATGAAAAAAATTCTATTCCTGTTCATTGCTGTTGGTATTATTGCTGGTTGTAGTAAAGACGACGAAAGTAATTCACCTGATCACGGTAATAATTCCCAAAAGAAGTTTCTGGTAAGCAGAATTTTCGATTATAACAATAATTTACGCGCAGTATATACCTATAACGATAGCAACCGGCTTCTTAAGAGAGAAACTAAAGATGATGCGAATAACCCCAGTTCTGATTATGAGATCGAGTATGAGAACGGAAAAGCTAAAAACATTAAGTACATAGATTATAAGTACCCGCAGTTCAACCATAATATAGTTTTGATTTATAACACTGACGGTAAAATTATTCGTGATGAAACGTATCAGTACGGAAAACTTATTGGTTTTAAAAATTACGCATACTATTCAAACGGCAAATTAAAGGCAATGGTTGATCAGGCAGGTCTTGAATGGTATTCTGTTGACTATAACAATACAGTTAATGCGTTACATACCACAATACTTATGGAAGACGACGGTGATCTTGGAAATACAGCAACAGCATACCGTGAAATTTTCCGAGATTTCCGCTACGATGACAAAAAGAAACCGGACTTTGGTTTGGGAACCGTCTTCCAGATAGAACCTTTACCTTATTTTGGAGACGAAGCATTGTTCGAAAAAAATATATCCTGTAATAATATGACAACTTTTATTGGAAGCGGTACCCAGTGGATTTATGAGTACAATGATGATGGTTTACCAAAAACGATAGAAACCAGATGGAAAGATATTGAAACGGCTGAGCCCATGATGCTTCGGTTGGAATATACGGAATATAAATAGGAGAGCCTTCCGGTATTTAAAAGCCAAAAAAACGTGTTTTTCTTTTTCTATTATTGGCTTAAACTGAATGTTAAGATTTATTAACCTTTTTCTGCTGGTAGTTTAGATGGATTATGAAAAAAATTTTACTTCACAATATTAATACTTAAAAATTAAAGAATGGTATTGCTTGCATAGCTTAAAATTTATTTAGGAAGTTACACAATTACTATAAAATATCAGCCCAAGGTATCACAGAAAAAGAAAGTTACACGCTTGTAGGTTTTAATATTTATTTTGCTGCAAAATTTGTTTCTAAAAAATTAAAAACAAGGTAAAAATGTTTTAGTGGTTCTGCATGATCTCCTTCAATAACTCTATGCTCATAAGGGAATTTATACTTATTTTTTTTTAATCTTTCAACCATCATGTCGGCCATGTGTGTCGATGGACATATTTCATCTTTTGATGCAGATATAAACAAAACGGCTCCATTAATTTGTTCTACTTTTATGGATGCTTTTTCAACTGAAAGGCTGTCTTTCAACATTGTGCTGAAAGTTGACCTTAAATCTTGTTTCATCAAAAAATGAACGGCTTCATCATTTATAGGCACAAAGGGCAGTTCTTTATCTTGGTAGGTCCAGCAGGAGGTGGAGAAGTGATCGGTATGTCCGGGAAAAACAACATTACTTCCCACTATGCTCACTACACATTTTATATCATGATAATAGCTTCCTATAAGCAATCCTAAATCAGCACCTCTGGAACCTCCTATTATCGCGATTTTGTTTTTGTCTACATATACGTTTTTTGTTGCTGTTTGTATTGCATCATAAATATCATCAATGGCTATTTTATCCAATGCATCAGGTGTGTCCGCAGCACCAAAGTAGCCTATTGCTAAAAATGCATATCCTGTTTCAATAAAGTGATCCCTTGTCTTTTTCCAATAATCGCTGTTCCAGGCATTACCTCCTTCAGCGCCTCCAAGACCCACAATTAGTGGCTGGCTTTTGCCTTTACCAACATATAGAACACTTTCAACGTTTTGTGTCTGCAAGGTGATTTGAGCCAAACTGCTAACTGAAAAAAGCAGTACTAATAAAGTAAAAAGGTATCTACTGAAATTTATCATCTTTTTTTTCTTTTAGATTAAAGTACAAATATCAGATATGTTTCGCACGCCGCTTTTGATCTAGATCAAATAATCACTTATCAGCTCTAATTCGGCTTAAGGTTTCTTGTGCAATACCTAAATAGGAAGATACCATACCTAATGGAATCCGGTGATAAATATCGTGGTAGGTTTTGCAAAAATGTAAATATTTTTCTTTTGCGGTTGTAAACCTCATAGAGGTTATTCTTTCCATAAAATGTCCAAATACAGTTCCCATTGACAGTCTTGCGTACCGCTCCATTTCAGGAAAATGTTCAAAAAGAAATACAAGGTCATTTACATGTAGACAGAAACATTCTGCTTGTTCAACTGTATCAATGTAATAAATGTCCAATTCCTGTTGCATAAAGCTTTTTGGTGAGTTTACCCATTCATTTTCAGCAGAGAAATACTCGGTAATTTCTTTACCATCTTTAATAAAATAAGTGCGCATCAGGCCTTTTTGAATAAAATAACTTTTTCTGCATATAGTATCAGCATTGTGCACAAGAGCACCTTTTTTAAAAGATATAAGCGTAATTCTATCAGCGAGTTCCGTTTTTAAAGTGTCGCTTAAGTGTATGTACTTTTCAAAATGTTGAAAGATTTTTTCTGTATTTACGCTTTTCTTCATTCCAAGGTTAAGTATGTTCGGTAGGTTTGTGTCTAATGTACTTATGTTAAGTAAAAATAGTATAAATATCAGTAATATACTGTTATCCTTCAGCTTAAATATCCTGTGAATTAAAGACAAATTCTCCTTCAAAACATAATGCATTCCTACTACATTATGTATCATTAAATTCCGTAACTTTAATTAACTCATTAAATATAATTGAAATGATAAAAATACTGTTTCCTACCGACTATTCTGCAACAGCAGACAATGCTTTTGTCTACGCAATGCAAATTTGTAAAAATTACAGCGGAGAACTGTTTGTTTTACATTCTTATTCATCAAAAAGTAATGTTCCAAAGATTTCTGAGAATGCAGAGTTAGGAGATCCGTCAGATTTGTTTAAAGAGGAAATAAATAGAATGCTCCAGCTTGCTATAGAAAATGATTTTGGTCAGGTGCCTTTAAAGTTTTTTATGGAAGAAGGTGAATTGGTACAAAGCATTCTTGATCTTGTTTCAAAAGAAGCGATCAAGTTAATCGTGATGGGCACAACAGGTAATTCTGGTTTTGAAAATAAAATCCTAGGTTCCAAAACAGCTGGAGTTATAAAAAATGTCGATATCCCTGTATTGAGTATCCCGCACATGTGTAAATTTGAAGAAATTGACGCCGTTGGGTTCACAACTGTTTATGATGAAGAAGATGCCTTGGTTTTGCGAAAAATGATTCCTTATATTCAAGCGGCTAATGCTGATATTTACTGCTTTCACGTGAATAAGGGAAAGGAAGTTAAAACTCACGAAGAAATTATACGTTGGAAAGAGCAGTTTAAACATGACCCTGTTTTTTTCGTCGAAAAAAAGCAAGACAATATAGTAAAGGGTATTTTTGATTTTATCGACCAGCATTCTATTGATATGTTAAGCTGTGTTACCAGAAACAAGTCACTTTTTCAGCGTGTTTTTGAAAGCAGTATCGCTGAAAAATTATCTTATCACAAACGAATCCCTTTATTGACATTTCATGAAAATATGTTTAAATAATAAGCATCTTTTTAAAGTACTTTTTTTTTGACATTATTAATAGCAAAGTAACACCGTACTGTACAGAATTTAAATTTAAACCTGTAGAATTTTTCAAGACTTTACTGGAATTTTTTTTAATTTATTGTTTCTTCCATTGCATTGTAAACTCTTTCTCTCCGGTTGGTTCGTCAATCGTTTCATATAAGATTATAAATTTTTTTGATTTGTAAAAGTTTACGCTTTTCTCATTTTTCTGATAAACGCTTAAAGTCAGATCAGTTCGTAATTCTTTAGCGTAATTTAAAAGCAAACTTCCAATTCCCTTTTCTTGTTCTTCGTTGTCTACAAAAATTGATGCAATATGATTGCCAATCAACGCAATAAAACCCAAAATGGTATCCGTTTCCTCTACGACATATACTTCTGAAACAGGAAGGTATTTTTCAGCCATTAAATATTTGTTTTCAATCCAATATTCCTCAGGAATAAACTTGTGAGCTTTTAAAGATACTCTCAGCCATATATCAGCCAATAGTTGAACATCTTCGCCTTTCATTTCTCTAATTTTTTTCATCATTCGGTTATTTTAATTTTTATACTTCATCAGGTACCAAATTTAGTAAAAACCCTGTTTCCATTGTTATAAAGTAAAAATCATCACTAACATCGCTCGCTTTACGGTTATGATAGGGCATTAATGTGCAAAAATATTTGTTATTGTATGTATTTTACCTGTCAGCAGATTCATTACTCCCCAACATCACTGCAACAAATTTTCAAATCTGCTTTTTCCGGTTTTTTGTCAATATTACCCCGGAATTATTGCTTGATACTACTGCTAAGCTCTGTCCAGTCATAGTGGCAATTGGCTATTATGTTCACTATGGTATAAGTCTTACCTTTTTCTATGGGTTCTTCAACTACGATTAAATACCTGCCGAAACCGTTATAATTAGGATTTTGTTTTTTTATAGTATGTACGAATATTTATTTTCACTTTAAAGGTATCTTACTAAATAAACAGATTATTTACAATTACTTTATATAAATTTTATATTTTCTCTAAAAAAATCAAAATGGTTGAACATATGAATTCCGCAAAAGTTATCATAATGTCAAATGGATAAAGTCCCATGCGAATTATTTCCCACAATAAAAATCCAAAAAGCGTAAATAAGAACGAAAGCATGATGGAATTTGTAGCAATATAGATTTAATTATGTATGCTGAAGGGTATTTATTTTGATGTATAGCAAAATAGTTTAACCTTTTCTGATCCTTCTCAAAGTTTCTTGCGTAACACCTACATAAGATGCAATGTGACCTAAATTAATTCGATTGATTAAGTTGGGATGCTCTTTGATAAACGATTGATAACGCTCGGGTGCGTTTTCTGTATGTAAAGAAGTAATTCTATCTTCTAGAATAACGCAGAGTTCTTCGGCAATTTTTATACCGATTAGGTTTAGTTCCGGATAAAGTTTATAGAGATTATCTAAATCATCTGTTGAAATAGCATATATTTCCGAATCTTCCAAAAACTGAATTTTTTCAGGTGAAGGTCGGTTAGCGTATAGCATAGCAGTTCCAAAAAACTGATTTTCTTGCCCAAACCAAACATTTATTTCTTTATTTTTTCGATATATGTATGCTCTGAAGACACCTTCACTAAATACAAAATAGCTTGTAAGAATTTGATCTTCTTTTGAAAAATAATCGTCTTTCTTTTTTAGAATTTTTTTCGTTCTAAACTCAATTTCTTTTTCCACTTCGTGACTGAGCATTCCGTATTCTTTCAATTTTAAAATAAGTGGGTTTTGTGTATACATATTAAATAATGAAAAGGCGCCAGCAAAAATTGTAAAAAATCACATTCAGTACTAGTTTCTTATAGAGATATTATGTTATAACTTTAAAAAGACTACTTATAGTTTTTTCTTATTTTTTAATGAATTTATATTTGATAGCAGTAATCCGTGATATTATTAAGGTTTTACTGTTAGGAACTAAAGTTTATTTGTGTTTCGGTAACCTTATTTAAAGGTCATTTTAAAAATTCATTACATATTAAATCATAAACTTAATATGTTTTGCTTAAAGCTTTTGGAAATGTGAGATTTAATAAATTATTTGCTCGGTTTGCAAATATTTAAAAATCAATTTTTCTTTATCTTTAACAAGAAGATTTTCTGCAAAACGATAAAACCATATTTTAACTCATGAATAAACCAAATAATCTGCCAGCATGTATATTTGGAAAGAGCAGATTGGAATAGTTTATTTTTTTACACATTGCATGCTATCGGTTGTTGTATTTTAAACTAAATGCAAACTCATTAAATACACCATCAATGCAGTTACAGCAGTGTATATAAGTCCGCCAAAAATAATGTAACCGGTTTTTTTGTGAAAGTTAGAGAATCTTCCAGGAAGTTTCTTTTGATAATAGATATTAGAAACCACAATTAAAAAAGTCCAAATTAGATAAGATAAAACAGCAACAATAATGTGTGAAAATAAAGTATATCTAAAAAAAATAGTTTTATAGTATACGCTTTGAGATGTTAAACTTCCAGAGCCACCGGCAGAAGTGATAAGTCCTTCTAATGACAAAACTCCGACAACACAGACAAAGAAGATTATATTTTGTATTTTTTGGTGTGACTTGTAATTTTTGTTTTTGGCTAATTTTACACCGTAATATACACCGAATGGCGAAAATAGTGTGATTATCAAAACAATTGTCATAATGGTAACTGTGAAATTCATTTTCTGATTATTTTATTTATGGATCAAAATTCCTATTATTTTTTTTGTTGTTGAAAAATAATCGTTGAACTTGAAGTTTTTCTCGATGAGTTCATTTTATGGTTGGTGAATAATGATTTCCTTTGCAAGTAAAAGCACATTAAAAAGGGTATGAAAGCATTTTCTAATCGAAATATTGGACTGGATATAATGGGATGGTCGATTTTGGCTATTGTTTTGTTTTTGTTCATTCCTATGCTTTATCCTGCAAAACTTCCTTTAGTTTATCATATTTACCATTTGGATTTATTTATGGTTTTGTTTGGTATTTATTATTTTAATATTCAAATAGTCATACCGAAAACGGTAAACAAATCAATCAATTTCTTTTATGTCCTTTTGTTTTTGGGAATGTGTTTTTTAGTGGTGAGTTTGATGAATTTTGTAGAAACATTCCTGAATTTACAACAAGAAGTTTACAGAAGTCTGTATCCTGAAAAATTTTATGTTGCTTCGGAGCATAAATCTTATGCTAATTATTATGTTTTTTTTGTGACGGCAATTGTTCTAATGACCGGTTTTACTAATTTTTTGATTCGGAAGTGGAACACTGAAGAACGTAAAAAATTAGCGGTGCAGGAATTGAAAGCAAAAGCAGAACTGGGTAACTTGAAAGCGCAAATCAATCCCCATTTTTTCTTCAATACGTTGAATACTATTTATGCTTTGACGCACAAGGATGTCGAAAAATCGCAAGACTCACTGTTAAAGCTTTCTAAAATGATGCGCTATGCAATGAATGAAGACAATGAGGAGTTTGTTTCTTTGCAAAATGAATTGGTTTTCATTCAGCATTATTTGGATTTAATGTTACATCGCTTGCCTTCAAACGTAACTTTGGAATATCATATTTCCGAGAACCATTATGAAGCTAAAATTGCACCGATGATTTTGCTGACATTTATTGAAAACTGCTTTAAACACGGTGTTACTTCGCAAGAAGATTGTTTCATCAGAATTTCAACTGTAATAACAGAAGGGGTATTTATTTTAGAAACAGAAAATCCGTGGTTTGAAAATCGGGAAAAATCAAATGGAATCGGGATTGAAAATACCATAAAAAGATTAGATATACTTTATAATGACGGCTATAAATTGGAACAATCCATCATAGAAGGAAAATATTTTATTTCGCTAAAAATTAAATTAAAATGAAAATAAAATGCATCGCTGTAGACGATGAGCCGTTAGCATTGGAAATGATTCAAAAGGCAGTTGGGAAAGTAGATCACCTTGACTTGGTTCAGTCATTTCAATCTGTTTCAAAAGCACTTAAATATTTGGCTGAAAATACGGTGGACTGTATATTTTTAGATATTGAAATGCCCGATTTGAGCGGCTTGGAGTTCTCTAAAATAATAAATCAATTCATTAATAAACCCGAAATCGTTTTTGTGACGGCTTATTCGCAATATGCGATTAAAGAATATCAAATCAAATCCGTTGGCTTTTTATTGAAACCTTTTAGTTTTGATGATTTTAATAACGTTGTAGAAAAAGTAAAAAACGGCTTACTGCTCCGAAGATTAACGGAAGATAAAATCGAGCCGTTTTTTATTAAAATAGAAGCAGAGCAAGTAAAAATAATTCCGCAAAAGGTTTTGTATCTGGAAAGTTTAGGTGATTATGTAAAGATTTTTCTTGAAAACGAACGTAAACCAGTCGTTCCTTTAATTACCTTAAAACGATTAAAAACGTATTTACCAAAAAGTTTATTTGTGCAAATTAATAGGTCTCAAATCGTGAATTTTCAAAAAATTGATTCTTACACAACAAGTGGGCTTTCAATTGATGGAAAAGATTTTTGCGTGAGTAATTCATTTCGGGAAGAATTTGAAATGATTAAAAAGTTGGTATTGTAAGTGTTTAAGAGATAGTATTTGGCGTAATAACCGATATAACAAAGAGATTAAAAATAACAAAACCTTGAATAACCTGAACTGTGGTGTATCTTGTACATACGTACGCTCTGCCGCGCTCTCATAATCAAAATATGACTTTAGAAGAACAAATACGACAAAAAATAGATCTCAAGACCAAACCTGTTGGTGCATTGGGGTATCTGGAAACATTAGCATTAAAAATTGCACTGGTTCAGCAGACGCTGACTCCCAGATTAGAAAGTCCTACTCAGATCGTTTTTGCGGCAGACCATGGTTTGGCAAAAAATGGAGTAAGCGCTTATCCACCGGAAGTGACTCATCAAATGGTCATGAATTTTCTGGCTGGCGGAGCTGCTATAAATGTATTTTGCAAACAGAACGGTGTAGCCATCCATGTGGTCGACGCAGGGGTGAATTTTGATTTTGCCGACCATCCGTCACTCATTAAAGCCAAGGCAGGCTGTGGAACTCAAAGCGCACTTTACGGAAAAGCAATCACAGCAGAACAGTTGCGTTTTTGTCTGTCCGAAAGTGCCCGGATCGTAGACCATATTTTTAATAAAGGCTGCAACATCATCGGTTTCGGGGAAATGGGTATAGGAAATACCTCTTCCGCGTCACTAATAATGGCCTCATTATTAAGCAAACCAGTTGAAGAATGTATAGGCCGGGGTACCGGAGTGGATGATGAACAGTTACAGCATAAAACACACATATTAAAGCAGGTTATCGATTTCCACGGCTCCATAAAAGATCCTTGGGAAATCCTGCAGACTTTTGGCGGATTCGAAGTAGCGCAGATGTGCGGTGCCATGTTGCAGGCACACCAAAACAATATGCTGATAATGGTTGATGGATTCATTGCAACAGCTGCGTATGCTTTGGTTCATGCAGTTGAGCCTGCAATTGCACACCGCTCCATCTTCTGCCACGTTTCCAATGAAAGCGCCCATCGTCATTTTCTGGACTCGCTTAACCAAAAAGCTATTCTAGATTTAAACCTGCGACTAGGAGAAGGTTCTGGATGTGCGCTGGCATACCCCATAATACAGGCTTCTGTAAACTTTTTGAATGAAATGGCGAGCTTTGAAACAGCCGGGGTTTCTAATAGATAAATTGATATGATTAAAAAAGAACTCACTTATTTCCTGACTGCGCTGATGTTTTTTACGCGCATACCTGTCTCCAGTAAGCTGCAATATTCTTCGGATATCATGAACAACTCGCAAAAATATTATCCGATGATAGGGATAGTGGTCGGATTGTTCAATGCATTGGTCTTCTTCCTCATACATCTTGTACTGCCTATTGATATTGCCCTGATCCTTATGATGATCACAGGCGTATTGCTTACCGGAGGATTTCATGAAGACGGTTTTATCGATGTCTGTGACAGTTTTGGCGGCGGTTATGGAAAAGAAAGGATACTCACCATTATGAAGGACAGTCGCGTGGGTGCATACGGCGCCATAGGCATCGTGTTACTGTTTTTATTAAAATATGTGGTCATGAAACATCTGGCTGAAACTTCTTTAACCGGCTTTCTGGTTATTCTGATAATTGCACACAGTACCAGCAGATACCTGTCGGGATTAATGATCCATACGCACCAGTATGTAGCAGATACTGATCTCAGCAAATCAAAACCCATGGCAAATAAGGCATTATCTGTAAAAACGCTGTTTATGGGAATGGCAGTTACTCTGTTACCGTATTTCTACTTCCAAAAACTGCTGGTCTTTTTAGTACTGCCTTTTGCCTATCTGGGAAAAGTATACCTTGGCTGGTATTTCAAAAAACACATAGGGGGTTACACCGGTGACTGCCTAGGTACGGTACAACAAGTAACGGAAGTGTTGGTTTATTTAGGATTTGTTGTATTATGGAAGTATATATAATCCGCCATACCACCGTAAATTTGGCTCAGGGAATCTGCTACGGGCAAACTGATGTTCATGTTGCGAGTAGTTTTGTAAAGGAAGCTAAATATTTAACTAAACAGTTGCCTCACGATTTTGATAAAGTTTTTAGCAGCCCCTCATCAAGGTGTGCACAACTGGCGAGAAAATTCCAAGGGGAAGTTTTCTTTGATGACAGACTGAAAGAGATGCATTTTGGCGAATGGGAATCTAAGCTGTGGAGTGATATTCCAACTGAAATTATCCAACCCTGGTACGATGATTTCGTAAATACTTCCACACCTCAAGGTGAGAGCTTCCTCGACCTATATAACCGAAGTTCGTCGTTTATTAACGAACTCAGGCATAAATCTTACCGGAAAGTACTAATCGTAACCCACGGCGGGGTAATACGTAGCCTTTGGACTTATTTATTACAGTACCCACTGGAGAATGCATTTAAAATTCCTGTAGGTTTTGGCGAAGTATTTCAATTTCATTTTGGCACGGAAGCGAAAGACGACTATATCATCAAAAAACAGTAAAAGGTTGTAGGCGGGCTATACAAGATCACGATTTATCTATTGGTTAATTCAAACTTACTTTCTTTTCTTATATAGTAGAATGTTCTGTTTTTTTATCCAGAATTTCAATAGGGTACTATAAAGATTTTAGGTTTTTACCTGTAGATTTTATTTCTTTTAATTACTTGTTTTAAAAGTTTAGAGATGTAATATTTTTTTTACGATTCTATAAAAGCCCTCATTTTTTATTACGTACCATTACCGCAGTAAGGATTATCAATAATTGATTAAAAGCAGACAACTGTCAGCTTTATTTATAAACTTTAAAAAAGGGTATTATCCAGATTTAATAGTGTACCTTTAAAAACATCTTTGTTTTATTTAAATTTCACCTGCCCGGTTGGGTAGGTGTTTTTATTTTTAATCATTTGGTGTTTTTCCATCTAAAGCGGTTTATTATCACTACCTTGTATAACTTATAAAATGCAATAGAAACTACTTAAAAAGTTTTTTAAATCTTTAAATAATAAAATTATGAAAGTAGTAAGATGGCTTACTTATCCCGAATGCCGTCCACAGGAATCGGGTCTGTACATGGTAAACAGAAAATTAAATAATATGTATTTAACCGTTTTGTCTTATTTTGATATCGTTACCAGCCAATGGTACGACTCTAACGATCGAGAGAGTAATATAGAGTGGGTTAGTGCATTCAATCCCTTTAAGGTAAGATATGTTTAGCATGCATATAGGCAAAACAGACAGATTTATTCTTGTAGTAATTGCGGTTTTAGCACCGCTTTTAATCATAGCAATGATACATTTCTTGAACAGAAACGTAAAAAGTGTGTACGACAACGTACTTACAGAACAGTTAAGTCCCGAAGTTCTTTAATCGAAACTTAAATAAAGCACCTGAAAAATGGTGTTTTTTGTTATGTGTAATTTTAAGAAAACAAAATCTCCTCAAAGAAAAGGTTATTGAAAATAGCTTAGCCAGAAATTTTGTAGCGTCGCTACATAAAACAATTGAGGTATATATGATAGCTTTTAGCTTTAGACTGCTTTTAAAAATTTATTTTTTGCGAGTGTTCGCTTTCGCAGTGTAGTAAAATCCTATAAACTCTTGTACAGTTATTGCAAGTACAATAACTCCAACAGCGGTGCCTGCAAAAAGCAGTGTGTATTTAATTAAATCGGTCATATTTGTAAAGATACCCATTATTAAATGGAATTACGCGTTTTGAAGCGTCCTATTTTATTTAATGCTCGATATCGTTAAAACTATATAGTTGTTACTTATTAAAAAAGCACGTAGAATTGCTTGTGATATCAGAGTGTGTGAGTGATATTGTTATAAGAAAATCAAAAAATATAGTTTTTGAAAATAAATATTTAATAATTTTAATTAAAAAAGTATAAATATTAAAATATTCTTATATCTTTGTAAAGAATTTATTAACAGGCTTTTGTTTTTGCCTCTTCTGAAAAAGTTTAACCATCAATTTTTCTCTCTCAGTCTTGACTTTCCTCAGTTGCCACTTTTATTTTTAAAAAGATTTCATTGGCAAATCTGAAATGTGTCTTTAAGAAAGCACATACAAGATTTATAGTTTTCCCACAGGTAAAATATCAACAGTAAAATCATTGCACATTTCCGGTTATCCATTAAGCCGATTAAAGAAGCTTTACAGGATTTAAAAAAAATGCAGACCGTAGCAGTGCGCTCATATAAGGAATTTGCAAACCAACAACAGTATGAAACTTGTAGTGCGGTACATATAATTTCAATTTTAAAGAATTAAAATTATACTGCCTATCATGAAGGTATATACAGAACTTGGCTATACACAGAAATAACAAATAGAATAACTTAATACTGCCACCAACAGGATATCAGGCAGGTTAAGTAAAAATAACAGAATAATTAATTTAAATAAACAACGAGATGCAAGAAGGCACAGTTAAATTTTTCAATGAAACTAAAGGATTTGGTTTTATTTCGCAAACAAATGGTAACGAAGATGTATTTGTACACAATTCAGGATTAATGGAAGACGTACGTGAAAACGACGAAGTAACGTTTGACATCGAACGCGGACAAAAAGGTCTTATGGCGGTAAACGTTAAAAGAAAATAACAACAATCTGTTTGTTAAAAAAATAGGGGGCATACAAGTAATTGTATACCCCCGTTTTTATATGCTTTTTCTACTTTTTATAGAAAGACTGACCCTTGTAAGTCTAAATTATTTATCTTTTATCATATTTTCCTTAAAAACTTATAACGGACTTCTTGTTATAAACCTTGAATTTATAAATTTGCAGGCAGGAATGATCTATTTTTTCAAACGTTCTAATAATATTTAAACATTAACGAAATGACAAGTAAAATCATCGGAGCGGGTAACTATATCCCCTCAGACGCAGTAAGAAACTCATTTTTCGAAAACCATGATTTCATGGATAAAAATGGGCAGATATTAAAAGAAGACAATCACACCATTTCCTACAAACTGCATCAGATAACGGGAATCGAGGAAAGACGTTATGTCGATCAGAATACTGTAACGTCAGACATCGGATTTATTGCAGCTCAAAAGGCAATTGAAAAAAGTGGTATCAATCCCGAAACACTTGATTATATCATATTCGCGCATAATTTCGGTGATGTACCGTTTGGTACCGTACAGGGTGATACCGTGCCCAGCTTGGCAGCACGTGTCAAACATGCACTCGGAATTAAAAATAATTTCTGCGTGGCGTACGATCTTCTTTTCGGTTGTCCGGGATGGATCGAAGGGGTCATTCAGGCTAACTCTTTTATTAAATCGGGAATCGCGTCCAGATGTCTGGTAATAGGCGCAGAAACGCTTTCAAGGGTTGTAGACATTCACGATAGAGACAGTATGATATACGCCGATGGGGCAGGAGCTGTAGTAATTGAGGCTTGTAGCAGTGGGGAGGGTATTTTATCACATTTGTCCGCATCTCATACGCATAAGGAAATGGATTATCTTTTTTTTGGAAAATCATACAATAAGCAATCATCTGGCGAAACCAGATACCTCAAGATGAACGGTCGTAGAATTTACGAATTCGCTATCGTAAATGTACCGGCAGCAATGAAGAAGTGCTACGATGATTCGGGCTGCTCTATCGACAAGCTGAGCAAGATAATCATCCATCAGGCAAATGAAAAAATGGACGAAGAAATCGTGAAACGATTCTACGCACTTTATAGCAAAGAAATGCCGTCAGAAATTATGCCGATGGTCATAGGTAAGTTAGGGAACAGCAGCGTGGCAACAATTCCTACTTTACTTAGTATGATATTAGACAATGAGTTGGAAAATCATGAAATAAGTGTTGGAGATATTGTACTTTTTGCTTCGGTTGGTGCAGGAATGAATATAAACGCTATGGTTTACAGGTTTTAGATACGGTATATATAAAGGCGGCACATATCATTATGTTGCTGCCTTTTTTAATAGCATCAGTTTACATCTAAAATAATACAGATGTATTATTCTCATAAGTTGTTTTTTTACGATCTATATAAATTTATTTATCACTAAATTTACATTCTCGCCTTTTAATATAAAAAACCTAACATTGATAATCTACAGGTCTCCGATAACGGGTTTTTACTCAAAAGAATTGAAAGGTGAGATGTTTAATTTATTCGGAGACCTTTTTCTTTATATTTAAAGAAATTTATTTAGCTAATATCTTTTCTTATTAGTTATAATCAAAGTTTATTTATTTATAAAACTGATTTATAGTATATTACCTTTTTTTATAAATAAAAAACACTATCTTTGATAAAATCATTCTTTCCGTAAATATTGGTGATTTTAGATTTTCACCTACTACATCCTTCTTATTAAAAAACTTATAAATAGATATACATATATCTGTGATTAAAAAACCTTCGGAGAAAAACTATTGTAACTAAAATAGTAATAGAGTAACATTTTTTTAAGATATAATTGTAAAGTAAAAGTTCAAATGATTGTTCCGTATAAAATTACTGGTATGGAATATATGAATGTGACCAAGCACAGATGATTTTTTAAGACTATAAGGATGTCCTGTTACCATCTTAAAACAGATGTGGAATAGAAATGAATCAAAACTTATTGTAAAATAATAAATAAATGCAATTTAATTATAAAGAAATATATATCGGAAAACTTATCAAAGATCGCGTAACAGAATTAGAGATGGCATCTGAACGTATTGTTGATTTTTTACAAATTGATGAACTCGAACTTGAATTACTATATTCCGCTAAAAGCTTGGATTCGGTTATGCTTTTGAAATGCTGTAAATTATTAGAGTATGATTTTTTTCGAATATACTCGCACCATTTAACACTTTACACCTCTGCAGGCAACAATAATCCAAAGAGCGTCAATGGTAAATTAAAATCTTCTCTTCCAAGCTTTAAAAAAAGTTTGTATACACCTGAAATAATAGAGTTTATAATTGAAATAATTGGTTCAGGAGAGAAAAGCGCGGCTGAAGTCATCAAAGAATACAGGATACCTAAAACAACTTTACACAGATGGCTGAGAAAGCACCAAAAAATCGACATTTAGGACCGGATTATGGCAAGATATTTACAGATATCATCGCGTTTAAATTTCCCGAAAGAAGTGAGGAATTTAAAGCACGTTTAAACAGGGATCTTTCAGTTTTTGAAGTAGTGAGTATAAATAACAAGTTATTTGGAGAAAAAAAGTCACAACAGATTACTTTGGAGCACAGATATAGGGCCTATGACAAACAAACCATTTTAAGAATATTACGATTTAAAAGGGATCAAAAATTAAATAATTCTCAATTAGCAAGGCATTACAGCATCAGTAGAAATACGATAAAAAGATGGAGTGATATTTTTGGACACTTGATGTAATTTTATACTAAGTAAAAGCCTGCGAAATTCAATATATAAATAAAAGGTGGTACAGGTTTAATCTGTACCACCTTATTTAAATAAAAACGAAGGCAATTTCACTTTAGTGTCTTAAATTGATTTCAATAAATGCAAAGACACATATATATTTTAAGAAATTCTTTAATTGATTAAAAAGCTGTTGGCATAAATTAATATAGAAATACCTCCAACAACAAGTAGTAATAAGGCTAAAAATTGGTCGTTTAATTTTTTTCTGTTTGTCATAATCTTACTTTTCATTAATAGTTTAATTTAAACTTCATGTTGATCATTTGCTTTAAATCGGATATTTTCTTTTAATAATCTTAAAACATATGAAATTCTACTTAATAAGTGTTCTTATTAATTTCTAATTAAATGATAACTTACATACAAGAATTATACTCGATTGCCGATAATAAATTATTAAAAATCTAAATTTTGATGTTTGCTAAAGTTCAAATGTAGATATTGGTAAACCTTTAAAAACTCGTCCGCAGAACAAAGTTCATGAAGAAGTCATCAAAATTACGTAATTTATAATTGGTATCCTAATAAATGGGGATATATACTATAAATCTTGAACGTCTTCGTTCTCTATAATCACTTAGAATTCTTTTAGTAGTATATTTACCCAACTTCCCGTAGCAATCGGTGTTGCCATACTTTTAGAAAAAATATCGGGCAAAAAACGGAGTACAAAATTTTCGGTAACAGAAGAACTCAACCAGATTGAAGGTGTAACCAATATCCATGATATACAAATTTGGAGTTTGGATGGGAGTTACAATGTAGGTTCTGTATACGCAGTTACAACGGATTTAGTCGTAAAATCTGAACCTGATATCATAAACAACATAATCTATCTGATGCAGAAATACAACATCCACCATCCTAACGTTCAAATTGAAACAGAAAATCATAATTGCGAATTTAAAAGATGTTAAAAATGGTAATTAAATTCTGGCTTCGTATTTTGAATATCTGCAAGTGTAAAAAAACATAAGTAGTTGGTAGATATACTTTGTATGTTTTGAGAAATTGTGGATATTTGTGTGTTGTGCGCCATTTTCTATCGACACTAACCGAAAAGAAAAACTTTGAGTAAAACAACAGAAAATCGTCAAAAAAATGAATATAGAGATTGAAACCGAAAGATTCTACTTAAGAGAAGTTATACCAAGTGATGAAAATCGAATATTTGAATTAGACAGTAATCCCGGTGTTCATTCTTATTTAGGAAATAACCCGATAACAAAAATAGAAGAAGCAAGAAAATATATTGAATTCTTAAATAAACAATACCAAGAAAACGGAATAGAACCTATAAATACTGATTACATTTTTTTATAAGAGGAAAATTGAAGAATAAAAACTACAAATAGGGGTTTGGCAATAACAAACGGAAAGTCTTTTTGTTTCGGTAGAAATTTACATTTTACTTGAAAGTTTCGACTTCAATTTCCACCATCGCAAAGCTCCGAAACTTTAGCTGACATATTTAAACAACGTATCTAAATAAAATCTACAGACGATAAAGTGGAAATCAATATCAAACTTGAAAAATTTACCGAAAACGACTTTACTCATTACTTGAAATTAGTTAATGATGAGAAAGTAATGGAAATGATTACAGAAAGAGCACTTGAAACAGACGAAGCAAAAGCCGAATTTGATAAACAAATCCAAAACAACAAGCTCAGTGAGAACTTTGGAAACTTCAAAATACTTGACAGTGCTAGCAAAGAATTTATCGGTTTAGCTAAAATTGAAATTAAGGCAAAAGACGACCAAGAAGCCGAAATTGGATATATGATATTGCCGAAATTTTGGGGAAAAGGAATTGCCAGTAAAGTAGGAAAAAAATTAATAGAAATAGCGAAAAGCCAAGAAGAAATAAACAGATTATTTGCTATAATCGACCCGAAAAATCTACCTTCAAGAAAAATTTTAATCAACAACGGATTTGTATCAAAAGAATTCAAAGATTTCGATGGTTTACCCGGTGAAGTATTAGAATTAACACTCTAAAAAAAATGAAAAAAATTTAAATTATCGCCAAATTGGTTTGGAAATACGGTGGCTAAAGTGCAAAATTCCACTGTTCTTTTTCAATTGAACTTTTCTCCAAAATAGAATTATTATCTTTCAATTTCCACCATCATAAAAAAAACCGAACCGTTATCAGTTTAGAAAAACAAACCTTAAACACAAAGAATGAATACAATTGAAATAATTAAAGACCAAATAATTTCTGTAAAAGAAAAGACAGATAGTTTTATCAGAACTATTGAATTAGAAAAGTGGAATATTTCTCCGAATATTCTTGAAACGAATATGAACTGGCAAATTGGGCATCTGATTCTGGCAAACTACTTACACGGAATAGCTTCTATTTCAGGAGCAAACGAAAAAGTAAGAGAAAGAATTAATATGCAAAATTTCATAAAATTTTATGGACCTAATTCAGCGCCAAATTTGTTTTTAAATGAAAAGCCGAAAAATGAAGAGCTGTTGAAATTATATGAATTCATATTTGAATTAATTTTTCTTGAAATAAGTAAAGTTAAAATTGAAGAATTAAATAGTGCAACTGAAATCCCAAATCCAAGTGCAAAAACTAAGTACGAAGCATTAACAACTTTATTTAAACATCAATCTTGGCATAACGGACAAATAGCAATATTGAATAGAGTACTAAGTAATAGCTAACAGCAGTTTGCAAAGATCGCGATTTGAAGTGTAAAATTCAACTGTATTTCTTTGATTGAACTTTTATAATAAATGAAGAGTTGTTATTCAATTTCTACTATCCCAAAGCTCAATTTTTATTTTTCAGGCGACGCAAGTATTGCAGATACATATATCAATATTAATGAACCGTTGGATGGAAGCCAAGTTGACAAAGCAAAACTCTAATTTTATAATCAGTTGACTTTAAAATTTCTTCTAGACAAAAAATTCAACAACCATAATATTTACCCTCGTTTTAGATTATCTATAGGAGGTCTTTTAACTTTTTAATGCAATTATTTTTAATTTTATGACTATCCTAAAAACATTACAGAACGTTACAACTGAGAAACTTTTAGAAGTTTTCAATTTATCATTTTCAGATTACGTTGTTCCATTTTGCTTAACTAAAGAGCAACTCGAAGAAAAGATACAAAGTAATGGAATTAAATTAGAATTTTCAGTAGGAGCATTTGAGGATGATGAGTTAATTGCCTTCATACTTCACGGATATGACACTATTGAGAACTTGAAAATTGTTTACAATGCAGGAACAGGAGTAATTCCAGCCAAAAGAGGAAATAAATTAACTGCAAAATTGTACGAATACGTTTTGCCGATTTTGCAAGAAAATGATATTGACAAGTTGTTATTGGAAGTGATCACTACAAATGAGCCGGCAATCAAAACTTACAAGAATATAGGCTTCAAAATTATTAGAGAATTGGATTGTTATAAAGGCTCATTAAATATAATAAGTACCAACAATAATTTTGAAATTCTTGAATTGGAAGCGTATGATTGGAAAAAAATGCATTCCTTTTGGGACATAAAACCATCGTGGCAAAATTCAGTTACAGCGGTCGAAAAGCTAAAAAACTCCAACATTTCTATCGGAGTTTATGGCGAGGAAAAATTATTGGGTTACACGATTTTTAATCCAATAACAAAAAGAATTCAACAACTTTCAGTTGATAAAAATTACAGAACAAAACGTGTTGGTCAGCAACTTTTAAAACATATTTCGACAAATTATGGAAAAGAAATTTCTGTCATCAATGTTGACAGTACTTCAAAAGAAACAATGAAATTTTTTAATGGCATGGGAATGGATATTTATATTAAACAATACGAAATGGAATTGGCTTTGAAATAGGAACTACATTCTAAACAATTAATAAACCTTAAAAAAAACAAACAAGAAATAAAGCAACACACAAAATAGCGCAAATTCAGAATTTTGTAGGTTTTTGCTGAAATATATTAAGAGATAAATTATATGAATTTTCCATGCTTGTTTAATAAAAATATAACTGATTAACATAACGATAAATGAATTTTAAAAATATACTCGTACTAATTCTTAGTATAGCTAGTTTGTCCGTAAATGCCCAAATAGAAACGGGTGTGTACTTTTCTAATGACAGAAAATTTGTTGATATTATTGAAGATTTGGGTAATCCTTTAAAAGGTAATCCTATAATGATTGTAAAAACATTTGTGCCTAAACATGGCAGCTATATTTGGTATTTAAACGAAAGTACAGCAAAAAACACAGCGTTTTTAGACGATAGTCCAAAAGATCTGCATGCAGGAATTTACCTTGAAGATCATGGTGGAATAATCCCGGTAATTACTTTTAATGATTTTGCAAAAGGATTAGCCCAACCTCGATACCTTATTAATTATTGTGAAATTGGAGATGCCGATAATGACGGATTTCCAGAATTTTATCTTACTTATTTTGAGGAATCTGATAGATTAGATGCAAAACCACTGAAGGTTATCGTATACACTAAAAAGAATAATAAAACTTTTTTGAAATCAAAAATTACCGGATGGATTTCATTTCAACCTGAAGATAAATACCGTGAGGAAATGGATGATAATTTTAAATTATTACCTAAGTTCATAAGGATGAAAGCCGAAAAGATATTAAAAGAAGCTAAAAGCGGAATTAATTAAAGTGTAAAAGAAATATGAAATATATAACTGTTTGTTTATCCATTTTCATGATAAGCGCATGTAATGAAAAGAACAATGATCTAAATCCTGCAGATTCTCTAGAGGTTAAAGAAATGAAGCAGTAAAAAATTCCCTTAAAGCTCAAAAGGAAATTATTTTGGTTAAATCCCAACACGATAAGGAAAAATGATTGGATAATATCTTCAAAACAATATAGGTTTACGTTTCTTTACGTAAACCTATACTAGGACAAGACACTAACGGTTTTATAGATTGTTTTGGTTAAAACTGTTAAACATATTTACGATATATTGCAATCCATCTGGCTCGTGAAGTTTAACCGTATTTTCCATCGTAATTGCTGTAACTTCTTTTACTCTTTCAAGCATTTTAGTTTCGTAGTTTTCAAATGCCGATTTTATATTTTGTTCTTTAAGTAGCTCTTCGCTTAATTCCAAAGCATCAAGCATAGCCATATTAACACCTTCGCCTGCGTATGGTGGCATTCGGTGGGCGGCATCGCCAATAATTGTAAGGTTATTTTGAGTTACCCAATGTTGGTCACCTGAAAAATGATAAAGCGGTCTTGGTACAATCTTAATCTTGTCTGTTGTGAATAGTTCGTGATAAATTGTATTCCAGGTTGAAAAACTGGTCTCAAACCATCTTTTAACATCATTCAAATTGTCAAAGTTGACTCCACTTTCTTTTACCCAGTTGGCGTCTACTTTTTCGCCTGTGTAAAATGCAATGCTTCCATCACCTTTTGTACTTAATATAATTGATTGCTCATTTCCAAAGGCAAATATTTTCCCGCCTTTTAGTAAACTGAAAATATTGGGTGTGCTTTTCTCTCCATCATAAATATTCCCTTCAATAATGGTAATACCTGAATAAATTGGTTTTATATCGCTTAAATAAGGTCTTATTTTAGAGTTTGCTCCATCCGCTCCAATTACAATGTCAGCATAAAACCGTTTTCCGTTTTTGAAAAGCAGTTTCCAACCATTATTTTCTTTTTCCATTGAATCGAATTGGCTGCCCCAGATAACAGTATCTGGTTGCAACGATTCCAATAAAATTTTCCGTAAAGGTCCACGGTCAATTTCTGGTCTGTGTTCTGCAATGTGCTCATCACAATGGTCGTCCAAATATATTTTCCCATTGTTGTCCATAACTCGCAGCTTTCCTGCATCTGGCAAGTAGTTTTTGTAAAACGCATCTAATAGATTTGCTTTTTTGAGTGCCGCTAAACCCGATTCTTCATGTAAGTCAAGATTTGCACCTTGCACTCTCGCATCTTTGTTTATGTCACGTTCATAAACTTTAACGGTACAACCCTCTTGTTGTAAAAGTTTTGCCAAGGTTAAGCCGCCCGGACCGCCACCTATAATGGCTATTTTCCTATTTTTTATATTCATTACCGTAAATTTTTATAGTACGGCACAAAATTACTTTTTGGGTAAGGTAGAAAATTGTATAAATCGGTCGTTTTGGTTTTTGTTCAATTGCTTAGGATTTACACCAGCCAGCTTCTTTACTTCTTTTATAAAGTGAGCTTGATCAGCAAAATTTTGTTCTGGAAAAAGATTGCCATCTTTAATGTGTTGAAACGAGGATCTAAAGCGGAGAATGTTGCAGTAGGCCTTTAAGGTAAGTCCAAAATGCTGGTTAAAGTAGCGATTGATTTGTCGGCTGCTCCAAAACACCTTTTCAGATAGCTCGGCAACAGTCATTGCTCCGTTTGAGTTATAGATTAGTTCAAAAAGTTTTTGTTTTCTGCTGTCTATGTCATTTGGTAAAAGTGATTTTATGTGTTGCGTTGCCTTTTTGCAGAATAATTCAAAATCTAAAAGGTCTAAAGGGCTAAAGCCCCAAAAGTTATCAGGCAAATTCTTTCCTTTGGTCAACAAGTCTGAAATATTTTGTTTCAATAGGTACTCTGCTGCAACTGGTTTAAAACTTATGGCAAAGGTTGTTGTTTGTGCTTTAATAATAGATTGTTCGTAATTTGTTCCTATTCCTAAAAGTGTAATATGAAAAGGTTCAGTTGCAGATTGTGAAAAAAACACATCAATTCTTCCGTCAGGTAAAATTACAACTTGCTTGTCGGTACAGTTAGGGTTATGCAACATCCAAAAACTCTCCACAAAGTCACATAAAGATTTGTCAGGTTCTATATATTTGTATTCTATATCGTTACACTTCAAATTCTGTCATTGTTTGTTTTGGGTTGCTGTCTGCTTTAATTATTCTTTCAATTTTATTTTCTAAAAAATTGACAAGTTTGTACCATTGTATCATGTTATATTTTTACAGCTGTCTTTTAAAACAGTTAAGTGTCATCTTAATAAGTAGGGCCGGTGTCATACTTATAAAATGTAATGTTAAATTTAAGTATGTATTATTGTTCAAATGCGTCCTTGGCAAATTTACAGATAAGATATTGTACGGAATATTTTTCACATTTTTTTTTTAATCCTTCTCCCATAAGCTTAAGGTATCTTTTACAAACATTTCGTCAAAAAATGGAAACTAAATTAATCAATAAAGAACCTCTTCAGAATTCTTTTTAAACATATCTGCTGATGCTCTGTGCTCTCTGGGGGTTTTGCCTGAATGTT
>NZ_VWSG01000021.1 GCF_008629655.1 Paenimyroides baculatum | reverse complement strand
TGTAAAACATTTCCCCATTCTCTTATTTCTATTTCCCATTGAAACAAATAGGAGGGCAGTTGTTATTTACAGATGTTCATATTAACTGGTCAAATATAGATAAAGTTTGATTAGTGATAGTTCGATTATTAATTAGCTGTTTTAATTATTGGTAAAAGTTCTTTTAATGTCTTTTTTCATATAAGGTTTTGTGTAAGCAGAGCTTACTTATTAAGTTCTTTTATTTCAAAACCATCTTCGAAGTTCTCTTTTTTTAAAAAGAATAATGGTAAAAATGTAATAAAAATCAAAAGTAAATTTACACCACTATTTAGTGATAGTAATGATATAATAATAGACGCTATAAATGCAAAACCTATAAAAACCCCTAAAGCGAACTCATAAGTTAAATTAGAATGTACATTTAGAAATTTAACACTATTGTTCTCATTTTTAATAAGAAAGCTTTTAGAATTATTTTTACTTGATATTTCTATCTTATTGAATTCATTATTTAAATCTATTTCAATTTTATTTCTTGTAATATTTAATATATGGGTTTGCTCATTTTCATTAATTGTTATGGTATAATTTTTATCTTTTAAAAAGATGTTTTTACTCATTCTCACAATTAATTTATTTGTCATGTTTTCTAGCTTGTTATATGTAATTACTACTTCCGTGGCAAAAGCCAGTTCTATTTGCTAATTTAAAAAAAATAATACAATGTGGCTACATTTTGAAACTGAAACCTGTAACTAAACACAGTTGAAATGTATACATTATAATTATTAATTTGGGAGTTGTATTTTAATAGCTTCCCCTTTCTATTAATCTATCTACCAACTTCGCTTCCTATTATCTTTCTAATCTTTATCTTATCGTATTTGCTTTGAACGCTGCACTTCCTATGAACCCCAAAACTATCCATTTCAATATCCAACACCACAACTTTTTCTAACTTAGTGTATTGCCAGTTATAATACATACATTTTCATTTTGTCGTTTTAAGTATTGTTTATATAACTATATAAACACAGTTGCGAACTGTAATACAATATTTTAAGTGTTTAATTCGTTGATTAAATTAAAAATAGGACAATTATGTATTTTAGAAATTTTATTGCAATTTTAATGGGTTTAGTTTTAATAAGTTAATGTTCTAAAGAAGATAACGAACCTCTTACAGAAAATCTAAATAGATCCGAACTGCTAGTAGGGAAATGGATAACTACTTATGGCGGATCAAGCCCGGATAGTCTGGTGCCATCAGATCCAAATTATTCATTTATAGACGAGTATAAAAAAGATGGAACCGGTACCTCTACATATTTATACGATTCTTCTGTAGAGCCTTTTACATGGGTACTTTCGAAAGATCAAAAAATCATGACACAGACCAGAGAATCTGAAGGAGAGACCTATACATTCGATGTGGAATTTTATTCTTTTGAAAGGGATAAATTTATTATCAAGGATAACGAATTTAATAATGTTAGCTATGGTGTGTTTGAAAGAGTAAAATAAAATTATTTTTACTTTTGGGTTACAATTTATCGCTCAAGTTACCCAAACCTAATCATCTGGTGTAAAAATTAAGATTATATTATGTAAATAATTTTAATTCACTACTAAAATAAAGAGGTTTACGCAATAAGCACTAAACGTCTTTTTTTGGTAGCTTCTTTTAATAATTTCGCCTGCGAAGGTATGATCTATCCTGTATCTTTCAAATTCTTTAAAAATTGGCAGTTTATAACTTTCTTTCTGTCGTTTACGCTTTGATTTTCGTCCACCATTAAAATCAGCTGTTCGTGCGCATGCGATACTGCTACGTTCAATCTGTTGGGGTTATCTGTAAACTCCGAAATTTCATTGTTAACGGTTGATTTATGATGATCTCATTCTCCGTGATTTGAAATATATCTACCGTATTTGCTTTTACGGTACTTCCTAAAAGCAGGTTGCAGGGAATTCGTCTGATTGTGGTAAGTTTTAACGATCCCCAAAAAGGTGCTGGTAAGCTGTTCTTTTACAATGATCTCTTCCCTTATATTTCAATCTGCCATTGGCTTATCAGCTGGCGACCATGATTGCCTGCTGCGGTTTTATACTCCATAAGCGGTGGTTGTGTACGCAATGTGATCTTAGCCGGTCAAATATAAATAAAGTTTAATAATAGTTATTAATCTATTATTAATCAGCAGGCATAATACACTTTTTGACAGATTGGTAGAGTGGGGAAAGAACAAAAAGCAGCCATAATTGTGATGCGCAATAAGCTGCTTAAATTTTTTTTGTGAAGTTTAAAAACAAATCACTGTTCAAGAATAATTTTATTGTAATATATTATTATTTGGTTTTTCCACAATTCATCTTTACGGGTTTGGCTTTTTATTCTCCCAAGTTGTCTTTTTCAACTCAAACCAATCTGTTGGATCACCTTCATAATCAAATGTTTCTATAAAGTCAAATCCCAATTTAGCCAGTACTTTTTTTGAACTCTCGTTTCTCGGGTCAGTTATTGCAAAAATTTGCTCAACATTCAAATTTTTAAATCCAAAATCCAATATTGCTCTTGATGATTCTGTCGCAAAACCTTTTCCCCAATGTTTTTTCTTAAATCTGTATCCAAGTTCATAAAAATTATTGTGATTGTTTAATGGCTGATTAAAATATTTTAATCCTGACCAACCAATACATTCGTTTGTTAATTTGTTAACTACAGCCCAACGCGCAATTCCATTTTCATCATATTGCTTTTTAAGTATCTTAATTGCTTTTTGTATTTCGTCAATTGTTTTTACGGGATTATTTTCAATATACAAATGAACTTCTGGGTCAGAGTCCATTTCAAATAAATCATTTTTATCTGTGTACTCTAATTCCCTTAAAATTAGTCGTTCCGTTTCTATCATTACTTTCATTTATGGTTGTCAATTATGGATGGTAATAAACTTAACTTGAGCTTAATTATTAACGAATATAATCACTTTTTTTCATTCCTTTTTCCCATTCCCTAGTTCTGTAGTTAATATACAATACCGCAGTCATAAATTCCAAACTGGTTTCACCTGTTTCCGTAAAAATTCTTTATGTCATAATTGTTGCTTGATACAATCACTACTCTTTGCCCGTTCATAACGACATTTGCAATAATTTTAAATGATCAAATATAAGAAAGGATGATTATGATACCTTTTTATTTACTAACTAAGATATAATTCCATTTTTGACCCGTAATTAGATATACCTACGACCAAGAAATCAGCTTTTTTTTATTGCACCAGATGTAAAGTTGGGGGTTTAAGTATATAAATACAACAGTTTAGAACCGGGTGTCAATTACCGTTATTATTTCGGTGGACATTTACCTTTATAATATTATTAAGATTAAAGGTTTAAAGTACTCATTGCATTTTTCAAAACCTATGTTTCATTCGCTGGTAGGTTTAATTTTTGGTTAATAATAGATAGTCTAGTACATCAATACAAGTTTTTTTTTGGAATTATCAGAATGTAAGAGTAGGACTCTTACCAATACTTATGAAAATAGATTTGAGAAAGCACGATTAGTTTTTTTGTAAATCAATAAATTAACATAAATCAATGTGTAAGAAAAATTTTGTGTGTATTTTTGAGATATGAAAATATAGGATTTTTATCATTTGGTCATTGGGCTGATCATCCAGCTTATGATACTAAAACAGCGAGTGACACGTTGCTTCAATCTATTGATCTGGCTGTAGCTGCAGAAGCAATCGGTGTTGATGGTGCTTATTTTAGGGTGCATCATTTTGCACGCCAATTAGCTTCTCCGTTTCCTTTACTTTCAGCTATAGGTGCTAAAACTGATAAAATCGAAATTGGAACAGGGGTTATTGATATGCGATACGAAAATCCTATGTATATGATTGAAGATGCCAGCGCAGCAGACTTAATATCTGAAGGTAGATTACAGTTAGGAATTAGTAGAGGTTCACCTGAACAGGTGATTGATGGTTGGAAGCATTTTGCTTTTTCGTTACAAAATGGAGAAACCGATCAAGAAATGGGAAGAAGAAAAGGTTTGGAGTTTTACAACTTGCTGAAAGGAGAGGGATTTGCACAACCTAATCCTAATCCAATGTTTCCTAATCCATCAGGATTGTTGGGTATAGAACCTAATTCTTATAGTTTAAGAGATCGTATATGGTGGGGGTCTGCTTCCGATGCAACCGCTGAATGGGCAGGGGAAATTGGCATGAATCTGCAAAGTTCTACCTTGAAATATGATGAAAGTGGCAAGCCATTTCATGTACAGCAAGCGGAACAAATACGCAAATACAGAGAAGCTTACAAAAAAGCAGGTCATGTCCGTGAACTAAGAGTTTCAGTAAGTAGGTCTATATTTGCTATCATGAATGATAAGGATAGGCTATACTTTGGGCAACAAGCTAAAAGTACAGATCAAGTAGGTGTATTAGAAGGAACTTAAAGGGCTATTTTTGGAAAAAGTTATGCTGCGGAACCAGATCAATTGATCAAAGAATTAGCTCAAGATGAGGCAATCAAAGAAGCAGATACTTTATTGTTGACTATTCCAAACACGTTGGGTGTTGACTATAATATTCACATACTAGAATCTATTTTAAAACATATTGCGCCCGAATTAGGTTGGCGTTAATAGATTAAAATAGTTACTAATTTAAAAACGTCTTTATTAATACTTGTTGATAAAGAACGTTTTTTATTTAATAGCAGTAATAGAACTTTACAAAACTTGTAAATACCTGTCCTTGTAAAATGTCGTTATGTTCTTGATCAATATAAAGCGTATTTTCTATAAATGTATTTAATTACTTTTAAATAAATAAATCAGTAGACCCCAACTAAGAAATGATAAAACACTACTTTAAGCAATTTGAACTCTTTACAGATGAAGAATTGGTTCATATTGAATCACTGTTTGTAAAACAGATCATAAATAAAGATGACTTCTTTATAAAGGAAGGAGAAATGTGTAAGCACATAGCATTTATAGAATCGGGTATCTTGCGCTCTTTTTACATTACAGATGATGGTAAAGACACCACTTATTGTTTTAGATTTCCTAATGAAACAGCAGCTTCTTACTCTTCTTTTATCACGGGTAAAGGAAGCCCTGAGAACATACAGGCGGTATCAAATGCAGTGGTATATCTAATCAAAAGAGAAACCATAGAACAATTGACTAATACACAACCTAAATGGGTACTTTTCTTAAAAATTGTTGCAGAACAGGAGTATCTAGAATTAGAGAAGCGTTTCTTCCAACTACAAAGAGAAAGCGCCACCAATCGATATCAATATCTTTTAAATCATCAAGCACATTATATACAAGATATTCCCTTACAGTATTTGGCTTCTTATTTAGGTATCACACAGCGCCACTTAAGTAGAATAAGAAAAGCTATTAATTTTTAGACATTTGTCCTTTAATAGCTTTACAGTAGCTAATAATTTTGTCAAAAAATATATCGTGAAAAAAATACTAATCATAAACGGTCATCCCAATAAAGACTCTTTCAACTTTGCGATTGCTGAATCATATAAAGGTGGGGCGTTAAAATCTGGAGCCCAAATTCAGGAAATCATTATATCGGAATTGAATTTTAATCCGAATCTTCAGTTCGGATATACAAAAAGGATGGAATTAGAACCGGATCTAACCGAGGCATGGCAGAAAATTCTCTGGGCAGATCATCTCGTATGGATTCATCCTGTATGGTGGGGAGGCTTACCCGCTGTCACAAAAGGTTTTATAGACAGGTTATTTTTACCGGGTATGGCATTTCGTTACAGAGAAAATTCAGTATGGTGGGATAAACTTTTAACAGGAAAAACGGCCCATATTATTACAACGTTAGATCAGCCAGGTGTATACTACAGATTTTTCTTTGGAAGACCAAGTGTGAATCAGCTCAAAAAATCAGTACTAGAATTTTGCGGTGTAAAACCGGTTAGGGTAACTTACTTGGGAATTGTAAAAACATCCGACGAAAAACTTCGCGAAAATTGGTTAAAAAAAATAGAAAGACTGGGCGAGATGAAAAAGTAAAAAAAGCACGGAATACTTTTGCCTAGTCTGTGCTTTTTTATATTATAATTTAATCAAAGCGAAAAATTACAAGTTTCAACGTAAATAGCAAATAGCTTTAAATCTTAAAATTAGCTCCTGTGTATCTGACTTATTGAAATACGGTTTCCTTCGCTGTCTTCAATTTCAGCTATTGCAAAGCCATAATCACTGGTAGTGCTTTTAGGATAAAGAATTGTTGATCCTAATATGGAGGCTTTTTCTAAAACCGCATCATTATCGTCGATATAAAGATAAAGTACGGTAGTGCGGGCATCCCAGAAACTGATTCCTGCTTGCTCCTTTTCCTGTATAAAAACCAATTTAAACCGCTCCCAAAATACAAAAAGAGGAAATTGGTATTTATCAAGAATTGATTCTTAGATTATATCCAGTTAACTTCGAAAACTTCTTTCTTTATATAACTCAAAACCACATGCGCTTTAATATGTAATCGAATGAAGCAAGGTTTTAATATTATTTTAATAAGTTCGTTTAATCAAAAAAAAATAAAATTAGTAGCTTTGCGAAAGTGAAAAAGTTTTTAGTACTATTTATAATTGCAGCCTATTTTTTTTCAACAACAGAATTGGTTCAGTTGTTGAAAGTTCCTGTATTGATAAACCACTTCGTTGAACATACAGAAGAAGATGATGGTATGACTTTTATGGATTATATAGTTCATCACTACGGCGGACACGAAAAAGATGCTGATTGGGAAACTGATATGAAGCTTCCGTTTATGCAACATTCCGATTTGCTGAACATCCTGGTTATTCCTGCCGAAAACTTAAACTTACCCGATAAGATAACTTTTGATACACACTTTAAAACAATTGTTTTTTATAGTCAGGGTACAATTCCTAATTATTATTTATCTTCTATTTGGCAACCGCCAAAATATTGTTAATCAATTTTTGTTGAAAGTATATATCCTATCCTAAAAGATGGGATGTAATGCTATATGTTTTTGATTAATAGTAATTTAAAGAAGATTTTAATGCTTAATAAAATAATTGAGTTTTCCGTACGGAACAAACTCATTATAGGGCTATTTACATTAGCCTTAGTGTTTTTTGGTACTTACGAAACTACAAAGTTGCCAATTGATGCACAACCGGATATTACCAACAATCAGGTACAGGTTATTACGGTAGCCCCGTCTTTTGGTGCACTGGATATAGAACGCTTGGTGACTTTTCCTGTAGAACAGGCAAACAGCAACATAAGCGGTATTGAAGAGATACGTAGTTTTTCGCGTTTCGGTTTATCGCTTGTAACCATTGTTTTTGATGATGATACCGACATATACTGGGCTCGCCAGCAGGTAGCCGAACGCTTACAGCAGGTGAAAGACCAGATACCCGAAGGAATTGGAGCACCAGAAATGGGACCTATATCTACCGGGTTAGGAGAAATTTATCAGTATGTGGTTCGGGCTAAAGAAGGTTACGAACACAAATACAATGAAACAGAATTACGCACCATACAGGACTGGATTGTAAGACGGCAGTTATTGGGCGTAAAAGGAGTTGCCGATGTAAATAGTTTTGGAGGGAAATTAAAGCAATTCGAAATATCGATAAATCCGCAGCAATTACAGGCGCATAAACTTACCATAAACGATGTGTTTTCTGCTTTAGAAAAAAACAACCAAAATACAGGTGGAGCTTATATAGAAAAAGGTCCGGCGGTATTGTTTATTCGAAGTGAAGGTTTAATAGGATCTATCCAGGATATCGAGAATATTAAGGTTAAACAGTCAAATTCGGGAACACCGGTTTTTGTTCGCGATGTTGCCAAAGTAAACATTGGTTTTGCTATACGTTACGGTGCAATGACGTATAATGATCAGGGCGAAGTATCTGGAGCAATAGTTATGATGCTTAAAGGAGCCAACAGTAACGATGTGGTTCAGAATATAAAAGAACGCCTTACCGAAATTCAGAAAACATTACCCGAAGGTGTTGTAATAGAACCTTTTTTAGATCGGGCAAAAATGGTAGATAATACCATAAGTACCGTTAAAACAAATCTGGCAGAAGGTGCATTGATCGTTGTATTTGTTCTGGTTGTGTTTTTGGGTAATTTCCGTGCCGGTTTTCTGGTAGCATCTGTAATTCCGCTATCAATGCTATTTGCCATAATTATGATGAATATGTTTGGCGTAGGTGGTAATCTTATGAGTTTGGGCGCCTTAGATTTTGGTTTGATAGTAGACGGTGCTGTTATTATTGTAGAAGCCGTTATGCACCAGTTGGCGCACCGTAAAAAGTTCGGAATGAATAACCGTCTCAGCAACAGTGAAATGGATAATCAGGTTGTGTCATCTGCAACAAAAATGGTTAACAGTGCGGTGTTTGGTCAAATCATTATTTTAATAGTTTATCTGCCCATATTTACATTAAGCGGTATCGAAGGTAAAATGTTCAAGCCTATGGCGCAGACAGTTGCATTTGCTTTAATCGGGGCATTCATTTTATCGCTTACTTATGTTCCCATGATGAGCTCCCTAATTTTAAGTAAGAAGAAAAAAGAACGACCAAACCTTTCAGACAGGGTTATGGGCAAGGTAGAAAACTTCCATCAAAAATACCTTATAAAAGCACTGCGTATTCCAAAAGTGATATTGGGTATAGTGGCTACATTGTTTGTGGGAGCGGTTGTAGTATTATCTGGAATGGGGGGTGAGTTTATACCATCTTTAGAAGAAGGTGATTTTGCGGTAGAGGCTCGTATTTTACCCGGAAGCAACATTAATACCACTATTGAGTATACAAGTAAGGCAGCGAAAATACTTAAAGATCAGTTTCCTGAAGTTGAAAAAGTGGTAACAAAAATTGGAAGTGCCGAAATACCTACCGAACCAATGCCTATGGATGCGGGTGATATGATTATCGTATTGAAACCCACAAAGGAATGGACATCGGCTAAAACATTTCCCGAATTATCAGAGAAAATGAGCAAGGCAATCCATACCATTCCTGGGCTAACGGCGGGCTTTCAATTTCCGGTACAGATGCGTTTTAACGAGCTAATGACAGGTGCACGCCAGGATGTTGTTTGTAAGATATTTGGTGAAGATCTGGATTCGCTTGCATTGAATGCTCAAAAACTGGGTGCGATCATTCAAACTGTTCAAGGTGCACAAGACCTCTACATAGAACCTGTAAGCGGTATGCCGCAGGTTGTTATAGAAATGGACCGCAATGCAATTGCCCGTTATAATTTAGATATAGCCGATGTTAACCGTATTGTAAATACAGCGTTGGCAGGTCAAAGTGCGGGAATGGTTTTTGAAGGTGAACGCAGATTTAATCTTGTGGTTAGATTGGATGATGCCAAGCGAAAAAATATCGACGATATCAGAAATATTTTAATTCCTGCAAACAACGGAACACAAATACCTTTGGCACAACTTGCAAAGGTTGATTTAAAAAACAGTCCAAACCAAATCCAGAGAGAAGATACCAAACGCAGAATAGTGGTAGGCTTTAATGTAAGAAACCGCGATGTACAAAGTATTGTAGAAGAACTGCAAAATAAAGTAGAAGCCCAAATTAAATTGCCAACCGGCTATACCATTTCTTACGGTGGTGCGTTTGAAAATTTAAATCAGGCAAAAGCCCGTTTGGGAATTGCTGTACCGGTTTCCTTAGCTTTAATTTTTCTGTTGCTTTACTTTACATTTAGATCTATAAAATACAGTCTGTTAATTTATACCGCTATTCCGTTATCTGCAATTGGCGGTGTCTACTTCTTAGCTTTGCGCGGCATGCCTTTTAGTATAAGTGCAGGCGTTGGTTTTATTGCACTGTTTGGTGTGGCAGTACTTAATGGTATTGTGTTGATTGCCGAGTTTAACCGTTTAAAAGACAGTGGAATTGCAAATACAACACGCATTGTGCTGTTAGGAACAAAAGTACGGTTGCGTCCGGTATTAATGACGGCTTTTGTAGCATCGTTAGGTTTTTTACCAATGGCAATAAGCAATGGTTCGGGTGCCGAAGTGCAGCGCCCGCTGGCAACGGTGGTAATTGGCGGTTTAATGCTGGCAACTTTCTTAACCTTATTCGTACTACCCATACTTTATATTTTATTCGAAAAAATATCAAGACCTAAAAAACGTAGAAAAATGACCAAGTCTTTAGCTGTAATAATTCTGCTGCTATGCAGTTTATCAAGTTTTGCACAACAAAAAGTTACCTTAAAACAAGCCTTAAGCATTGCAAATGAAAACAGTTTAGTTTTAAAAAACAGTGTTTTACAAACGCAGTATCAGCAAAAATTAAAAGAAAGTTATTTAGACATTCCTCAAACTGCTGTATCTGGCGAATTTGGCAAAATCAACAGTTTGTCAAATGATTATAAAATAGGAATTAGTCAGGAAATTTCTTTTCCAACCGTTTATAATCGGAAAAAAGACTTTTTAAACCAACAATGGAAAGAAGCTTCAATTAATGAAAAAATTACGGCGGCTAATTTGGAAAAAGAAGTAACCGAAGTTTTTTACCGATTATTGATTCTTGCCGGGAAACAGGAGTTATTAGAACGAGTTGATACTCTTTATGCTGATTTTTTAGAAAAAACATCCAATCGCTTAACACATGGCGAAGCAAATGTAATGGAAAAAGCATCGGCCGATTTGCAGCGTTCACAAATAAAAATTCAGTTAAAAGAATTAAAGACGGTGTATGATATTACTCTTTTAAAATTTCAGATATTATTAAATTCTAATGAAACTTATCAGCCCAAAGGAGAAATTATCAGCGAGATAAAAAAGCAACAATTACTTGCAGATAATAACTTAGATCATCCCGAATTACAATTATTAAAACAGCAAATAATTAGTAACGAAGCCGCTGTTAAATTAGAGAAAGCAAAATTTTTACCCAATTTAAGTGTAGGGTATTACACACAAACCATGAACGATATTAATAAAGGAATGTTCAATTCTGTTCAGTTGGGAATTGGTATTCCAGTTTTTACAAAAGCACAAAAAGCTGTGGTGAATGCTAGCAGACAAAAAGTAGAAATTGCAGAAAACGAGTATACTTATCAATCATTGCTTTTTAAAAATAAACTGCAGGAATCTTTAGAAAATTATTACACGCAAAAAGAAATTCTGACTGATTATAAAGAAAAGCAACTTCCCAACGCTGAATTAATATTTAAAACGGCTCAAGAGCAGTTTGTAGCCGGCGAAATAGATTACCTACAGTGGATTATGCTAAATAATCAGGCAATTACCATTCAAAGTAATTATTTCGAGACTCTAAATCAATACAACCAATCGGTTGCTCAGTTAAATTATATATTATAAGCTAAATAAAAATTAAATGAAATATCTATTCATAATATGCAGTGCTCTTTTTATGCTGTCTTGTAAAAAAGAAGCAGTTATAGATCAAACATTAAAACCAGCATCCCCAATTACTCAGAATGAGTTGGTATTAACAAAAGAACAGCTGAAGTCAATTGAACTTAGTACTGTTAAGATGGAGAAAAAGCAGGTTTCTGGTACGTTGCAATTAAACGGTAAGGTTGATGTGGATCCCGATTCTAAAGTATCGATCTCGAGTGCCCTGGGCGGACATGTAAAATCTGTCCGTGTTTTGCCGGGAAAATCTGTTAAGAAAGGTGATGTAATCGTGATTATAGAAGATAATCAGTTCATTGAGATTCAACAAGATTATTTAACAACACAGGCGCAATTGTTGAGTGCTGCACCGAATTATAATCGCCAAAAAGAATTGAACATAAGTAAATCTACAAGCGATAAATTAATGCAGCAGGCCGAAACAGAGTATAAATCCTTACTGGCCGTAAAAAACGGATTGGAAGAAAAACTAAGGCTGTTAAACATAAATCCATCAAAATTATCAGCTGGCAAAATTCAAAGAAGTATAAGTATCGTAGCTCCGTTTAGTGGCATTGTAAGCCACGTAAATGTAAATAAGGGCAAATATGTAGCACCATCAGACGAATTGGTAGAATTGATAAATCCGCAAGGTTTGATACTAAAGATAAAGGTTTTCGAAAAGGATCTTCCAAAAATAGCAATTGGTCAAAATGTAACGGTTTTTACAAACGGTAATGAAGATACCAAGTTTAATGCAAAAATTGTAACCAAAGGCAACAGTATTTTAGAAGACGGCAGCACAGAAGTTATCGCAAAAGTAGTAAATTTAAATTCAGAATTGGTAAACGGTCTGTATATTAATGCCTTGATTGATTTGGAGAATATTGATGCTTTTACTTTGCCGGAAGATGCTGTTGTATCTTTTGAAGGGAAGAACTATGTTTTTGAACAAATAGCGTCTGGAAAATTCCGTATGACTGAAGTTCAAACGGGTACTACCAATGGAGGATGGGTCTCAATACAAAACCACAGTTCATTAATTAATAAAAGTATAGTGGGTAAAGGAGCGTATGCTTTACTCATGGCCCTTAAAAATAAGACTGAGGAGTAGTTATGGAAGATACAAGAGAAAAACAGGCTGTAAAAGCTACTTATTTTAGTATCATAGGTAATTTCCTGCTGGCTTTATTAAAATATCTTGCAGGTTATTTCGGAAATTCTTATGCATTGATTGCAGATGCAATTGAATCAACTGCCGATATATTTTCTTCTTTTCTGGTATTATTCGGGCTAAAGTATGCACAGCGGCCTGCTGACAAGAATCATCCCTACGGTCATGGCAGAATCGAACCTCTTGTTACTTTTGCAGTAGTAGGCTTCCTGATTATTTCTGCAACCATAATAGCTTATGAAAGTATACAGAATATTGGTACACCGCATGAACTTCCTAAGCCCTGGACATTATTTGTACTGGGAGTAATTATTATTTGGAAAGATGCATCATACAGGTTTGTGATTAAAAAAAGTAAGGAAACAAACAGCTCATCATTAAAAGCAGATGCATGGCATCATCGAAGTGACGCTATAACTTCAGTTGCAGCATTTCTTGGAATTTCTATCGCACTGATTCTTGGAAAAGGATATGAAAGTGCTGATGACTTTGCAGCGCTCTTAGCTTCCGGGTTCATTCTTTACAATTGCTACCTTATCTTCCGTCCGGCTTTTGGGGAAATAATGGATGAAAATGTTTATCAGGATCTCATAAATGAAATAAAGAAAAGGTCTGCAGAAGTTGAAGGAATTAAAGGTACGGAAAAATGTTTTGTTAGAAAGTCAGGCTCAAAGTACCATGTAGATTTGCACGCTATGGTAAGTGGTAATCTTACAGTTACTCAGGGGCATGATACAGCACATCGCTTAAAAGATTATTTAAGGTACAAAATACCTGATTTAGGACATGTTTTAATTCATATAGAACCGTTTCGGGCAGATACAGAGTTGTAGCATTTGTAATACATATTTTTCTCAAATGAGAGATAAGACTTAATTGCTACATCAAAGCATAAACACAAAACCACCCCCTGAAGCTAAACGCTAAAGGGGGTGGTATTTTAATGTTGAATTAATAATCTTGTGGAGAACTTGGCAATTAAATTAATTCAGAATCTTAACCTCAATAGGTTTTAAACTGTTGCCGTTATTCTCTACGGTTACTTCTAAACTGTTGCCTTTTTTAAGCTCACCGAAAGTAACATCTTTTCCTGCTTTTGTAAGTTTGGTAGATTCGTTAAAATAAAGCTCCAAAATTTTTCCGTCAGCAGTCTCTACATAAATTTCCTGCTCTTCCGGATCAACTTCCTTGGCAGTTCCCATATACGTTCCGCTTGCAACAAGGTCCGTATTTTCAATTTCGGCTGCACCACCGTCTTTGCCATTTGCTTTTTTGTCCCCACAGGAACAAATCATAACCGATGCCGCAATAAGCATCGCTGATAATAAAACTGATTTTTTCATAATACGCAATTTTAATTTTGTATGAAGTTAAGAAAAAATATGCAATTGTAAAACAGCTTTTTAGAAAGTAGTACAATAGCGTTAACTTCAAAAATGTAATATTCAGTTTAAGCGTCGGTATTAAAATGAAACTCTTTTTTGTCTATCTAAAAGGTGTCTTGTACTAGCATAGGTTTACGTATATACTTCTTATTTTTATTTATCCCATGGTCAATTAATGAGTCCTGAAATATATTGCCATTGTGTGTAAATTATGAAACAACAGAAATATGATTGCAGTCAAAATAAAAAACCAACGTCTATAGGGCAGATTGAAATAAAATGAATTTCCAATCATTCCAATTCCTGTTAGCCATAACAATGGAGTGTATGCAGGTGCCATAAATCCAAAGACGTTACTACTCCATCTGCTGTCAGGAAAGTAAATCAAGACAAGCCAAGAGACAAAATATAATATTGTCCCGCCTACATATAAAATAAGTCCCCGTTTCTGTTTGAATGTTGAAATACTTAAAGGCATCAGTAAAGTAAGCATGAAAATCAATGTCCTTGAAATATTTTCAGCATATTTCAACAAAGCCGGAATGTCTTTCCAAAATATATCGGGTTGAAAGTCTTTGGGCAATTTATTTGTCAAGGCAATATTCCATGCCATAATTGGTAGTGTCAAGAGGAAACAGCTAAGGGAATATTTTTTTATAGTGTCTAAATTCATTCTATCGCCATTGTGTTGTGTCTGTTGCGCTCGGTTATATTACCACTAATGTTTTGCGTGTATAAGAAGTAGCTAAATAAAAAGCATTTCACTTTCAGTTTGCTACACACTTTTATTAAAACAACAGAACCTTGATTTAGCACTTAATCTTGATTTTGTTATACACGTAGTTAGCGGCTGGCATTCTTGTCAGTTCAATTGTTTCGTTTTCTTCCATTTTCGTATTCTGTCCATTGCGTTTTTCAATGGTGAAGAAGTATTAAGCTGTATCATTTTTCCAAAAGTCCATTTGCCATACCAAACCATTTCATAAAGTTCTACGTTCGTTTTGCTTTCAATCAATTGCAATATTTCGTTTGTCGTTTTGTCAAGTTTTTCGGTAAGAGTTTTGAAGTCGTCTTTCTCGTAGTCATTGTAAAATTTTTGTGCAAGTAGTCCCAGTTCATTCCATTTAAAACCTGTTTCCGGAAAGTCAACTTCAAGTCCTTCACTTTTCCTGTCGTTCCACTTCAAAACCAATTGTCCCCAACCAACAAGATAAGCAATAAGGTTTTCAATACTCATTAGCGTGTTTTTTGCATGCCCTTCAAGTTCTTTTTTATTGGTTAGGTGAATTGGAATGTTAGCAAATTCGTTTGTCAACTTTTTGTAGTTGTCAACGATCGCTTTTTGTAATTCGTGTTTTTCCTTCGGTACTGCCATTTCCATTGTATTTTATGTCTGTTCTGTCGCCCGTTATCCCTGTACTAACAATTGGCACATTTGCGATGGGCGGGCTTATCACAAACGTTAATAAATACAGCAGCTGCTTATTAATTATAACTAGGCCAGAGGAGCACTGAGCCAACACCTTTGCCAAAATCGTGTTAGCAGTTGGCACACTTGTCTATCTGTATTTCCCCACCTTCAATTTTATTATTCGCTATTTTTAGGCATTTTTGTATAATCTGTTAGTCCCAATTTGTTGCCAAACGGGTCATGAAATTCAACGCTAATTCCAGTATGTATTTCAAAAGGCTCACTTAAAAAGTCAATTCCTTTTGCTTTGAGTTCTTTATACGCTTGTTTTACATTGTCAACAGTAAACCAAATTGCAGGTTTTACATTTTCGTCATTACGTAAAATGATGGCAGGCTCGTTATCACCAACTTTAAAAGCAATCATTCCCATTTCCGAAAAGTCAAACTTAATATCAAGTCCGAGTTTGTTTTTATAAAATTCTTTAGCAGAGTCTAAGTTGTCTGATGGCAAAAAGAAATTGTCGTAATTACTAATTATGCTCATAATTTTTCATGTTTTATTTGTGAAAGGTCAAGTCCCATTTTAGTAAATTCTTTTTGTCCTTTTTCCGTGATGTAAAAATGTTTATTCATGGGGTTATCTTTAGCTATCCATTTTTTATCAATAAATGTTTCTAACAATAATTCGCCAAGTTTCCCGCCAATATGCTCAAAACAAAGTTTTGCTGGTTTAATGTCTTTAATTGCAGTCATTTTTTAGTTTTTTGTCAAAGATATTGGTTTCTAGAATGGTCCGAAATGATATTTGTCATTTCTTAGGTAGTCATTTATACATGCCATTAACCTTTGGTCGCTAATCGAAGTTGCTTCAAAGCGGACTGATTTCGCTCTGCCAAGATATAAAATTGTTCGTGAGCACCAAACGTCCGGCGACTGAAGAACAGCAATTTTGGTAATGTATAAAAAGTGTTGATAAAATTTGAAACACTTACAAACTTCGCCTTTATTATTTTAAGTGGCTTAAAACGTTTAAAAATGGAAAATCGTAGTAACTCGTGTTTCAAACGTTTTGATGGAATTTTAAAGCATAAATATTAAATGGAGCTACCATACTGGACAATGCAATGCAGATCCCGAAGCCAGATATTCCTAGTACAAATAATCTTTTCAACTTAACAGATCCAAGATTACCTAATTCCCCCTAAAAACCAAAAAACATAATAATTCAACCCATACAGATTTAAAAGCGGTATTTAAGCTTTAAGCGAGTGTCAAAACGGTGCAGTTGTCGTTAAAACACATCGGGTCGCGTAAGCGATCGTTCCGATGGGTTAGACAACAAACAAGATTTTGACCGCTAAAAGCTTGACCGCAAAAAAAGATTTTTGGTACTTTTAATCTTTAAAAAGTACAGAAAGACCGAAATTTACCTGTTACTGAACTGGAGATTTTGAAGCCAAATATCTCTATTACAATTAATTCAGTGAATTCAACCTCACCGTACTCCTACACTTCGGATAATTCGTACACCCCAGAAAAGCAACATATTTCCCAAAACGTTTAACCATATAGTCGCTCATACAACCATTACATAAAATACTGTCCTCTAAAATCGCGAGATTATTAAACATCTGATCACGATAGGGTAGTGCGAACATCTCAGAACTGACTCCCGTTTGTCCGATTCCTTCTAACAACCAGCCTGCCTGTTTTACAATACGGGCAGTGCGTGGTCTTAAAATTACAGTTACCTTCCGAAAGCAAATAGTTGTTATCCGTAAGCAGTTCCACTGCAAACAGCGAAACATCCTGCGGAATAAGCAGTACCACCTCATTTCTGGTGCGGGTAAGGGCAACGTAAAACAATCGAAGTTCCTCTAATATGAAATTAAACAATTTTAAGATTTTTGAAGCAGCTAATTTATATCTATTTAAACAGATACTCAATAATTTGTTAAAATTTAATTCCATGATATTACTTTTTGGTCATTTTAAAAACCATCCCTCCTTGTTTAAAAATCATTTGGTGGCTCTTTGGCAGGAATTCAATTTTTACCCCTGCTTGTTCAAATTGGTATTTATGGATATCATAGGCTTCTAAAGGTAGTGCAGGCTGATCGGTTCCTTGCGCATATAGAATGTCCTTGTCGTGAAATATTAAAATTTCTATGGGAAGCTCGGGAGAGCTGTAAGTACCTGAATACATGTCTAAGTTTTCTGGTGTAACTACCACTTTTTTAAAGGTGGGCATTTCAAAGTTTTCTTCATACATTATGCTCAATACCCCTAATAGAAACTCGTTTCTGCTGTAGCGTTCTCCGTTTATCACCAAAGCTATAGATATCTGGTCTTTTTCGTTGTATCCCAATGCAGAATGTGTACCCTTTGTATCTCCTCCGTGTCCGGAAAACATTTGGGTACGCATGGGCATCTGTAGCAATCCCATCCCAAAGTACTCTTTCTTTTCAATAACGGGCTTCATTTTTTCAACTGTTTCCTTTGTCAGTATCTTGTAGGTGAACAGACTGTTGATAAACGTTAGCATGTCAGCAGTTGTTGCAGCAATATCTCCGGCACCTGTTGTGTTCGGGAAATAAAAATCTTCTGCTTCGGTCCAGCTTTGGTCTGTTCCGTATGTGTACGATGCAAAAACGTTAGTAGCTTCTTTAGACATTGATACGGTGTTTTTTAATCCTAACGGACGGCATATTTTTTCATCAATAAGAGCTGCATAATCTTTCTTACCTATCTGCTCTGCAATTTTTGCAAGCAGGTAGTAGCCGGAATTGGAATATTCCTGTTTTTCACCAGTTGTAAAAACAAGTCCTTGTTTTTTAATTTCATCAAAAATCTGTTTTTCAGTTACTTTTTGGTTAAGCCAGTCAGGGTTTTCTTCTTTCCAAACAAAGTCTCCTAAGCCGCTGCTGTGGTGAAGCATCTGACGGATGGTAATTTCTTTTGCTCCAGGCATATCAGGGAAGAATTTCTCCAATTTGTCTTCTAATGAAAGTGATCCCTTCTCAATCAGTTCAAAGATTAAAACAGCTGTATAGGTCTTGGTAATAGAACCAATCTTGTATTTTGTCTGCTTGTCAAATTTCTGCTCCGTTATATGGATTTGTCCGAAGTTTCTGTCGTAAAGCTGCTTTCCATCTTTATAAATGGTAAGTGAGCCGATACTTCTGTTGTTGTTTTCAATCAGGGTTACAAAAGCATCAACTTTGTCCAGATGAAGGTTCTGGGCTGCTGAATTGAAAGTGGCTGCGATAAAAAGCAGCATAAAAATAAGTCTTGATGTCATAATAAATAATATTAGGTTAAAGTGAATAAATACACAGATTTATATTTCACCACAAATAAAGTTTATGGAATCCAAATGGTTCTAAAATTTTTGACCTGTAGTGGTTTACAGAGGATAAACATATTTTAAAAAGTATAATTTGTGTTTGTCCCTGAATTTATGCAGTTGGTGTAAAAAATAGTACGGGCGGTTTAAGATTTGTTAACTTTGTCTGTGTAATCTATAGTATAAATGAAAACTCTAAGCAGGCACAATATTTTAAGGCTGTTGATAAACCTCATCATTACGGGGTTTATTCTCTGGGTAGCCATAATAAACAACAGCGGTAAAAAAGTTGCTGTGGTTCATATTGTGCTTTACAATCTGCTTATTTTTGTGCCGGGGTGGATCAATGTATTTTGTCTGCTGCCCAAACTTCGCAGAAATAAAAAACCCTTACAATATTCCGTTTTCCTCTTTATGGTTTTTCTTGTAGGATGTTTTGCATTAGGGCAGTACCTGCATTGGCTTGCTGCATACTATAATACCAATGACTTAACTGCATTTACGCCTTTAGGGATTACTTCTTCCGCTCCAGAGTTTTTACAGAATTACCAATATTATTTTGATGCTTTTCCGGCTGTCGCTATAGTAATGACAGCGTTGGTGATAGGTTACGTGGTGCAAGAATTTCTTTCGAAACTTAAAAAGGAAAAAGAAATAAACGGGCAGCAGACAGTGGCAGAACTCCATCTGCTTAAATCTCAGATAAGCCCGCACTTTCTGTTTAACATGCTCAACAGCCTGTATGCTTTATCGCTCCGCAAGTCTGATGATACTCCGGGTGTAATATTGCAGCTTTCTGATATTTTGCGGTATTCCCTCTACGAAACCCGTGAACGCGAAGTGGGTGTATTGGATGAAATTGCAATAATTGAAACTTATCTGGCCATCCAAAAAATAAGAATTTCCGAAAATGCACGTATTTCTTTCATGCATAAGGGAATCAGTGCTGCTGATAGGATTTCTCCAATGCTGTTGCTGCCTTTAGTAGAAAATGCCTTTAAACACGGGGTTGATTCTACTGTTGGCGATTCCTATGTAAATGCAGCGGTATATAAGCACGATGATAGATTGGTTTTTACATGTGAAAATAATTACAAAGACTCAAAGGAATCTAAAGTGGGCGGTATAGGTATAGAGAATATCCAAAAACGTCTGGAGTTGATTTATCCGTCGCGCTATAAGCTGGATATCAAGAGGTCAGAAGGAGTATTTAAAATTACATTATCAATTTTACTGTAGAAAAGATGGTTGAAAAAATAAGATGTCTGGTGGTAGACGATGAAAAACTGGCTCAGGAAGTCATGATCCATCACATTTCAAAGTTCGAGGTGCTGGAACTGGCAGGTGTCTGCAACAATGTATTTGAACTTATAAGCTTTTTAAATAGGGATAAAGAGATAGAGCTCATTTTTCTCGACATCAAAATGCCCGAAATAAGCGGTACCGAATTTGTAAATTTGTTCCGCAATCCACCTGCAATTATTTATACAACAGCCTTCAGCCAGTATGCACTTGATGCTTTTGATCATAATGCCCTCGATTATCTTTTAAAACCCATATCGCTTGAACGCTTTACAAAGGCAGTACAGAAAGCACAGCTTTTTCTTACTGCTTTTAAAAGTCCTGTTCCTATTTTGAGCGAAACCGCAAACGAAAGTTTCTATGTGAAAAGCGATCGGAAGCTGGTAAAGATAGATCCTGATGAAATACTCTATATAGAGGGTATGCGCAACTATGTGTGTCTGTACCTTGAAACACAGAAAGTTATTGTTCATGGAACACTTACAGCTATAGAAGAACAGTTAAAAAATTATAAGCAGATAATCAGAGTACATAAGTCATTCTTTGTAAACATAAATAAATTAAAATTTGTAGAGCAGCATGTCATAACGCTTACCAACTCAAAAAACATTCCAATAGGTCTGCAGTATCGTCCGCAGGTATACGAAAAACTTAAGGTTATCTAAAACCTCGATAAATCAAAATTACTTTGTAATGTCAAGGGTCATATCAGTCTTAATTGAAATATCTGTAACGTATTATTCTTAAAAATCTTGACAACTATAATTCTCTTTTATACAGTTTCATATCCTTTCTAAAATGAAGAACAAACAAAATGGTTGAACAAATACATCCTGTAAATGTTATGATGATTATCTGTAGACAAACAAAAATTCAATAGCATGAAAATTTTACGTCCCTGCTCAAGCATCATTGGTCAAAAAAAATAAAAAAAACGGTGCGGTCATCACTTTATTTGCATTAAATAAATAGTTAAAAAAATGAAAGAATTCTTCCTTGCAATTGCACTCAGTATTTTCGGTCTTATGTCTGCACAAAATGCAGATTATACAAAATCTATAGACAGCCTTATGAACTCATTTCAACAAAATAATGCTTTTTCGGGAAGCGTTCTGCTTCAAAAAGATGGTGAAACTGTTTATAAAGGGGAATTCAACAAATTTGGAGACAATTCTGATAAATACAGAGTTGGTTCTATTACAAAGATTTTTACGGCAGTTATTACTTTTCAACTTATTGAAGAAGGTAAATTAACCCTAGATACAAAGCTTGATAAATATTATCCTGACATTAAAAATGCTGATAAAATTACAATTGGCAATCTTTTAAACCATACCAGCGGTATTTATAATTACTTGGAATGGAATGACTATTATGTTTCCAAACAGAAAAAATTTGCAAAAAAAGAAATGCTGGATTTAATAACTCAAGGCAAGCCCGATTTCAAACCTGGAGATGATTGCAGATATAGTAATTCCAACTATCTGCTATTGGGTTATATTATAGAAGATATTACGGGTAAACCATACGCTGAAAATTTAAATGTAAGAATTACAGATAAAATAGGATTGAAAAATACGTACTGTGAAGCTGAGGAAAATCAGTATCCTAAAAGAAATGCCTCTTACTCGTTTGACGGAGAAAAATGGACTAAAGAAACCGAAACACATCCTAGTTTCACCTTTGCCGCAGGTGCAGTGGTTTCCACTACAGAAGATTTATCTAAATTGATGGATAATCTTTTAAAAGGCAAATTGGTTTCGGGAACTTCATTGGCACAGATGGGACAAACCAATCAGAAAGCAATTGGGTATGGGTTGTTCCTAACCCCATTTTATGACAAAACCGGTTATGGGCATTCCGGTAACATAGATGAATTTCATTCGTTTACGGGTTACTTTCCAAATGATAGACTTTCTGTTTCAATACTATCGAATGGAGGTAATATAGCACTCAATGAAATTGTCTTGGGCGTAGTTTCCAAATATTATGGCAGAGCCTATCAGAATCCTGATTTTTCAATCTATAAAAGTAAAACCGTACCACAGACAAAAATTTACAGTGGTGTATATAAAGCAAAATTGGTCGGACTTATTAATGTTGGAACATTTCAGATAAGTGAAGCAGCAAACAATTATCTTTTTTTAAGTATGTATGAAGATGGAAAAGAAGGGCAAAAAATTTTATTGGAACGAAAAGGAGAAAATAAGTTCTACGCAAGAAAGAATAATGCGGAGTTTGATTTTATCATAGACAAAAAAGGAAATGTTACCGGCATGAAGCTTACGCAGAATAAGCAGTCTGTAAACTGTAAAAAGATAATATAAGTTAGACAACAATTTTAAAGCAGGTGTTCAATTATAAAGTTTACCAATATAAATTGCCAGGAAATCGCAATATAAAAACAGTTCGGGACGTAATACTTCTTCGATCAGATCGGACGCAAAAATTCTCATTTCTTTGTAGTGGATTCGATTAAACAAAAAAGAGCTTGCAGTAAGAAACTTGCAACCTCTTTAATAACAAAAAAAACACTGATGAATTCAAATATAGTGAATTTAGTTTTTTATTTTATAATTATAACTCTTTGGCTGAGTGAAGAGCTTTAACTTTTCTATAGCTTTTTGACGTCGATTGTTTTTTGATATCACTATTTATTTTTAAAATTCCAGTGATATTGATAACGTGATTCCAATCCAAAATGACAATGCAATTCCAGTTGATATTAACCACCCGAAAATTTAATAAAAAAACTACTTGTTCTGTTGTTTTACTTGATTCTTCAAAATGCTTAATCAATAATTCTATACATTGTATTTTTGTTTCAATTCTTCTAAATTATATATATTAATAATTGAAACAGCTGTTTTTTTTATTACTTTAGAGCAGCAAAACAAATTGCGTAACTAAAAACTATCATATGAAATTTATTATTTCAATTTTGCTGTTCATAATAGCAATGAATATTAACGCACAGAATTATGATACGTGTAAAATCCAAAAATCTGAAGCAATCAACGCTCAGAAAATTGACAAAAATGAATTAATTTGTATTGCGAAAAATTCTGAGAAGCCTTTTACCGTATTTTATACATTAACTTCCTGGTGTGCTCCATGTAGAGAACATTTTCCTGATATCCTTGAATTAAATAAGACAGGAAAGGTAAATTTATATGTTGTTCTTGTGGAATCGGAAAAAGATAAAAGAATTGTTAATGCAATTAATTTCATAAAATCAAAATCAGAGAACATAAAGTTTGGAGTTCTGAAAGATGAATTTTACGGGACTAATACAGGAAAACGAAATAAAAAATTTGTAACAGAAATAACTCCGAAAAATAATGAGGTAATAGATGGCTATGGAAAATTAATCTTGGTTGATAAATCTGGAAAAATTCTTTATACCACAAGTTGGAAAGATTACGAAGGTGATTCAAAAAACTATAAAAAAATGCTTAATAATAAAATTTTACCTCTTATAAAATAATCTCTCTAGTACTAAAAAAAGTTTGTTTTTTAAACAGATCACATTAGCTGTAGTTCTAAAAATTTTAACTATTTTTTTTATATTGATGAGAAGCAACACTTTTCTTATAAGAAATTACGGGAAATCCTATCCTTTGTTGATGAGCGGGGAGAAGATAAGATGAAGAAGGAAATTGAGCGCATTACCGTCAAACAAAATCAGATATTCTCAGTATGTCTCGTCTTTTCTTCATTCCCAAATTCCTCCATTTGCAATTGTAGTCTATATCAACGGCTTTCTGCGGACTTAAATTAAACCCAAACGTGAAGATAACATTTTGTGCATTGTTGGTTGGGTTTTTAGATAAGCTACCATTTAAAAAGTTCAAAAGCACACATTCTTTTGGAATGGTAGTTATAACTTCATAACTCTTTGCTAGGGTATTTAGCTTTCGTTACCTAATTATCCCAACAGTATCTGCAACGTTTTTTTAAATATCTAAAAACATCAAAGGCATTTTTTGTACTTACTTCCGGTTTATAAGTTGCCACCTTTTTTCTTAAAAACTCTTTAGAACTACCAAAAAATATTCTTGCAATCAGGTAAGCACTTCTGGTCAGCGGGACTGCGGTTGCTGAGCTCGTAGAAGTAGCGAACCGCGATCAGCTAGCTTCAAAAATTTAATTTGACCGTTTATTATTCAAATTGAGATCCCGAAGCCAAGTATTTCTATTACGAATAAATAAAAGTCTTTTTTTGGCAAAAAAAAAAACACGCTGCAAATAACAGCGTGTCTTCTGATTGAAACATGGTAGGGTAAAAGTATATAACCAACTAAAAAGCTGCTTACCCATTCTATTTATACTTATACCTTTAATTTTCAATCCACATTATAAACCAAAAAAAAATTATGAAAGATCGTTTTTAATAATATAATAATTAAACAATAAATAAACCTGCAATTGCAGCGGCATCGCTACCACTTAAAACTTCGTCATAAGCTGCTGATCCTGCTGCTTCACCAAAGGCTGCTGCTGTGTTAAAACCAGCCTGCATTAAATTGTCTTCACCTGCGTAAACAGCTGCGGTTGCAGCGGGCATATTTCCGCCATCGGCTAATTCAATCCAACCTTTGTTGGCACGCATTCTTCTGACTTGCGATGCATGTCGTGCTTCAACAGAATGTATCTGTAGCGCAGCCTGTAAAATCTGTCTGCTTTCCATTACATTTCCCGCCTGACCTTTGTAGGCACGCACACCGGTATCTTCAAAAGCCTGTGCAAGTATTAAAAACTGGTTGTAATCTGTAAACGGACTAAAATTGCCACCAGCTGTAAAATCGAATGTTGGTTTGCTTCCAGGTGTTTCGCCTAAAGAAGTTAATGCAGCCTTTAAAAACGAAACGTGTGCTGTTTCATGTTTAGATATCTGCATAAAAACGGTTCTGTCTGTAGATGGAATTAATCCGCCGGCATCCAATCCCATACGGTAATATTCATCTTCCAGATATTCTAAAATCAAAGCAAGCTGCAGCGCATCCGTAAGTGCACCCGCACGCGCAGTGTAAGCCGTTGTTGCGGTTGCTGCCTTTGCCGGTGCAGATAATAAGGTCCCCAATCCTAACGGAATGGCTGCTATTGCTGCTTTGGTACTA
>NZ_VWSG01000020.1 GCF_008629655.1 Paenimyroides baculatum | reverse complement strand
CATACACGCAGAAGGATATCCGGCTGCCGAAATGAAACACGGACCAATTGCTTTGATTGATGAAAACATGCCGGTTATTGTAATTGCACCACAACAAAATCATTACGATAAGGTTGTGAGTAATATTCAGGAGATTAAAGCACGTAGCGGAAAAATCATTGCATTGGTATCAAAAGGTGACGAACAAGTTAAAAATCTTGCCGATCATATCATCGAAATGCCAAATTCAACCGAAGCGTTAACATCTATTATTGCCACCATTCCATTACAGTTACTGTCTTACCATGTAGCTGTTTTAAGAGGTACAAACGTAGATCAACCAAGGAATTTAGCCAAATCGGTTACAGTAGAATAATTTAAAAATGACGAGCACAAACAGGGTTCGTCATTTTTTATAGAAAATATTAATTAGGGCTATTTATTATTACAAAAAAAAACTATCTTTGCACATCGAAAAAAGTCGTTTTTTCACAATTGATAATTAGCTGTTAAATAAATACATAAGCAATGTCTAAAGTTACAGGAAAAGTTGCACAAATTATCGGACCAGTAGTTGACGTAGTTTTTGATACTACATCTGCTGCATTACCGAAAATTTACGATTCATTAGAAGTTACTAAAGCCGATGGATCAAAATTAGTTTTAGAAGTTCAATCGCACGTTGGTGAAGATACCGTACGTACAATCTCTATGGATTCTACCGACGGTTTAAGCCGTGGAACAACCGTTATTTCTTTAGGTTCGCCTATACAAATGCCAATTGGTAAAGAAGTTTTCGGTCGTTTATTCAACGTGGTAGGTGATCCTATCGACGGATTGGAAGCTTTACCAAAAACAGGTGAAAATGGTTTACCAATTCACCGTCCTGCTCCAAAATTCGAAGATTTATCAACATCATCAGAAGTTTTATTTACAGGTATCAAAGTAATCGATTTGATCGAACCTTATGCAAAAGGTGGTAAAATTGGTTTATTTGGTGGTGCCGGTGTAGGTAAAACCGTATTAATTCAAGAGTTAATCAACAATATCGCAAAAGGTCACGGAGGTTTATCTGTATTTGCTGGTGTTGGTGAGCGTACTCGTGAAGGAAACGATTTATTACGTGAGATGTTAGAGTCTGGTATTATTAAATATGGTGACGATTTCATGCACTCTATGGAAAATGGAGGATGGGATTTATCTAAAGTTGATAAAGCCGGAATGATGGATTCTAAAGCAACTTTCGTATTCGGACAAATGAACGAACCGCCTGGTGCACGTGCTCGTGTAGCTTTATCTGGTTTAACAATTGCTGAATATTTCCGTGACGGAGCTGGTGATGGTCAAGGTAAAGACGTATTGTTCTTCGTTGACAACATCTTCCGTTTTACACAAGCTGGTTCTGAAGTATCTGCATTATTAGGTCGTATGCCTTCTGCAGTAGGTTACCAACCAACTTTAGCAACAGAAATGGGTGCAATGCAAGAGCGTATTACATCTACAAAAACAGGATCTATTACATCGGTACAGGCGGTTTACGTTCCTGCGGATGACTTAACGGATCCGGCACCTGCTACAACATTTGCCCATTTAGATGCAACAACTGTATTGTCTCGTAAAATTTCTGAATTAGGTATTTACCCAGCGGTAGATCCATTAGATTCTACTTCACGTATCTTAACACCGGAAATTTTAGGTAAAGAGCACTATGCTTGTGCACAACGCGTAAAAGAAATCTTACAAAAATATAAAGAGTTACAAGACATTATTGCGATCTTAGGTATGGAAGAATTATCAGAAGCTGATAAATTAGCCGTTCACCGCGCACGTCGTGTACAACGTTTCTTATCACAACCTTTCCACGTAGCAGAGCAGTTTACAGGTATTCCTGGTGTATTGGTTGATATTAAAGAAACAATTAAAGGATTTAACATGATTATCGATGGTGAATTAGATCATTTACCAGAAGCAGCATTCAACTTAAAAGGTTCAATTGAAGATGCAATTGAAGCTGGTCAAAAAATGTTAGCTGAAGCATAATCACATAAAACAATTTATTATGATTTTAGAAATTGTTTCACCAGAGGCTACACTATTCAAAGGTCAAGTTACCGCAGTGTCTGTTCCTGGAATCAATGGTGAGTTTCAAATGTTAAGCAACCACGCGCCAATTGTTTCTTTATTAGTTGAAGGAAGAATTAAAATCGCAGGTACTAACTTACAGTTTGAACCACAATTTGAAAACCGATTTGAAAAGATTGACAATAACACTTATTATTTGCCAATTAAATCGGGAACACTTGAATTAAAAGATAACAAGATAAATATCTTAGCAAATTAAATAGAAAACCAACTCAAATGAGTTGGTTTTTTTGTTTATATAGATTTGATGATCTGCTGCAAGGTTTAAAAACCTTGTAGCTATATATTACAATAAACAACAACAAAACCTACAAGGTTAAGAAAACCTTGCAGGAAATAATAAGCTTACTAACTTTGAATAAAACAGGCACAAAAAAACACCTTACTACAAGGTGTTTATTTTTTGTATCATACTATCTTGTTGAAGAATCCAGTTGTAATACGCATTGTCATCGTACAGTTGATGCACGTATTCTGCAACCAGATAAAACATAATATTAGGTTTGTGTCGATCTAAATTAAAAGTCAAGCCGCTGGTTTTTAAATGCGCTTTTAAGTCGTTAAAATATTTAGGATCTTTATAGATACGATCCGCCAATTGTTTAGGCGTTAAACGCTGTAAATATGCTCGCTCGCTTTCGATCTCTTCAAAAACGTAGTAACTTACCAACGACGTTTTCATTAAAAGCTGAATCGCATCTTCGCCGTGCTTATTCTTCAACGGAATAAAAACATCGGGCACAATACCACCACCACCATAAACCGTTCTTCCGCCAGTAGTTTTAAACTTTAAACTATCAGCCAGATGAATACTGTCTTTGGAATACAGCTCGCCCGACTTAAATCTGTTGCTTAAATCACTGTTATATTCATCTAAACCTTCTGCATAAGGTTTTTGGATCGATCTACCCGAAGGCGTGTAATAACGAGCTGTAGTCAAACGAACGGCAGATCCATCGCCCAAATACATTTCACGCTGTACCAAACCTTTTCCGTAAGATCTTCTTCCGACAATTGTTCCGCGATCATTATCTTGAATAGCACCTGCAATAATTTCACTTGCCGAGGCTGAATTTTCGTTAATTAAAACGTACAGCTTTTTATCGGTAAATAATCCTTTGTTTGATGCTTTAGTAATTTTTACGTTCCCTTTTTTGTTCACTGTTTTCACAATGACCTCATTTCCTTTTAAGAAATCGTCAGCAATCTGTATCGCGGGTTCCATATAACCACCGCCGTTTTCACGTAAATCTAAAACAAGTTCATCAATGCCTTGTTTCAGCAACGATTCTAATCCGGCTTTAAATTCGGTATAAGTAGTTTCTGCAAAACGATTAATCTTGATGTATCCGGTATGATCGTTCACTTTAATGGCAACATCAACGCTTTTCAACGGAACTTCGCCACGGGTTATTTCAACATCGAAAAATTTATTGGTCGATTTTCTGTAAACTTTAAGTAAGGCTTTAGATCCGGCGTTTCCTTTCAACAAATTGATGATAGAATCGTTTGACAAACCTTGGTTATACAGCTGAACTTTCTCTGCGTACAAAATACGGTCGCCAGCTTTTAAGCCAGCTTTATCAGACGGACCGCCCGGTAAAGGTTTAACAACCGCCAAGGTATCGTTCAAAACATGATAATTGATACCGATTCCCACAAAAGAACCTTTCATTACGTTTTGAACCTCATCAAATTCTGACTTTGAAATATAAATAGAATGCGGATCTAACTGCGCCAAAATATTGTTCACTGTCATATCGATTATAGAATCGGTATTTACATTGTCAACATATTCCTGTTCAATTAAATCGATCAGTTTGTTCAACTTCACACGACCTTTATCATCTTTAACAGAAAAGGGTGCGCCGTTTTTAGTAAAAAAACCGCCTAAAACAATACCTGCCGCTAAAGACCCCATTGTTATTAAAGGCCACAAATAATTCTTCTTATTCATACAACAAAGAGCTTATATCCTCTATCTGAACCACTTCTACTCCAGCTCTCTTTAAAAATTCAATACCAGCTAAATCTTTATAACTATTTTGATAAACAACGCGTACAATGCCCGACTGATGTATTAATTTACTGCAATCTCTGCACGGACTCATTGTTATGTATAAAGTAGCATTATCACAAGATTGTGTAGATTTTGCTACTTTTAATATGGCATTTGCTTCGGCATGAAGCACGTACCATTTTGTTTTACCGTCTTCGTCTTCACAACAATTTTCAAAACCAGAAGGCGTGCCGTTATATCCGTCAGATATAATCATTTTATCTTTAACGATAATGGCACCAACTTTTTTACGCTGACAATAAGACAACTGTCCCCACTCTTTTGCAATTTTTAAGTAGGCTTTGTCGTATTTATTCAACTTTGCATGTTCATTCATAGAATTGAAAACAAGGAAAATATTACAATTTTTTTAACAAAAATTCGGTAGTGCAAAATTACATAAAAACAATATTAAATAGTTTAAAATTGATATAATTCTGTAAAAAAAACGAAAAAAAATTTTGATTTTAAAATTTGATAAAAAAATCACAATTTAAACCAAAATGTTTTGATATGATTATTTTTTTGTTAATTTTAAAGATTAATAATAAAACAGACGGTTATGTTATATCAGGATATTTATGACAGTGGTTTCAAGGAAAGAAATAAAGGGCACTTTGCATCTATTGTAAGGGTGGCTTATAATGACGGAGAATACACTAAAACAGAACGTGAGTTTATTGATGCTTTAGCAAATAAATTAGATATAAGCGAAGAAGATTACAGAGCTATTTTAAAAAACCCGAATGGTTATCCCGTAAATCCGCCTTATTTGCAGGAACAACGTATTGAGCGTTTGTACGATTTGGCGCGAATGGTTTTTATAAATCATATTTTAGGACCAGAGCAAAAAGCGACTTTACGAAAATTCACTTCGGCTTTAGGCTTTGTAGGTGACATCGCATCTATTACAGATAAATCTTTAAGCTTGTTGGTTATGGAATATAACCTAGACGATTTTAAACGGGAAATGGATGTATATATTAAAAATGTAAATAAAAAAGCGAGTTAAAAAACTCGCTTTTTGCTTATAGAAAACTCTCAAGTTTTTCTACCATATTTTTACTTCCGCAGAAAATAGGCACGCGTTGGTGCAGTTCTGTAGGTTCAATTTCTAAAATACGCTGGTGACCGTCGGTTGCTTTTCCGCCAGCCTGTTCAATAATCATTGCAAAAGGGTTGCATTCGTACAATAAACGCAGTTTTCCGTTTGGTTTTGAAACCGTTCCCGGATACATATAAATTCCGCCTTTTAAAATATTTCTGTGAACATCGGCAACCAAACTACCAATGTAACGCGCGCTGTAAGGTTTTTTAGAAGTATCGTCTTTACAAAAATCCAAGTAATCTTTCACGCCTTGTTCAAACTGATTGAAATTTCCTTCGTTTACAGAGAATATTCCTCCGTCTTCGCTGATTTTCATATCAGGATGCGATAAAAAGAACGTTCCCAACGATGGATCTAACGTAAAACCGTTTACACCGTTACCTGTTGTATAAACCAACATTGTAGAAGATCCGTAAATTACGTAACCTGCCGCTACTTGGTTAATTCCTTTTTGAAGGAAATCGGCTTGAGTTACCGGCGTTCCAACTTCTGAAATTCTACGGTAAACAGAAAAAATCGTTCCTACCGAAACATTCACGTCGATATTCGATGATCCGTCTAAAGGATCCATTAATAAAACATATTTATTACTATTGCAGTTATTAGGACCTGAAATGGTAATAAACTCGTCGTTTTCTTCCGATGCAATTCCACAAACAATTTCACGGTTAATTAAGGTTTGAATAAAAACATCATTTGCAAAAACATCCAGCTTTTGTTGCTCTTCGCCCTGAATATTTTCACTGCCAAATGCTCCGGTAATATCAACCAAACCTGCCTGATTTACCTTTTGAGCCACAATTTTTGAAGCCAAACGAATGGAGTTCATCAAACGAGACAATTCCCCCGAAGAATACGCAAAATGCTCTTGTTTTTTAATTATAAATTCGCCTAACGTAATAAATCTTTGTTCCATAATTGTGTATAAAAAAGTGGTACAAATATCGGTAAAATGTAGATACGAATCTATTTCTTTTCACATTTTTAAAAATAGGTATTGTGTTAAGAAAATGGTTCGCTACTTTTGCTTTAGGCAAACAAAATATTTTTAAGTTAATCGTATGAAGGTATTTAAATTCGGAGGGGCATCAATTAAAGATCCGCAGGCAATTCGCAACGTTTTACACGTTTTAAAAACCGTTGGTTTTACCGATAGTTTAATTATTGCATCGGCTATGGGCAAAACAACAAATGCTTTAGAAGATGTTGTAAATGCTTATTTTAAGAAACCTACCGAGCTTAAAAATTGTATTGACGCTGTAAAAAACTATCATTTAGATATTAGTGAAGATCTGTTTACAGATAAAAATCATTTGATTTTTGATCAAATTTCTGCTTTGTTTACCGAAATGGAACTTTTTTTAGCGAACAACAAATCACCTAATTATAATTTTGTTTATGATCAGATTGTATCATACGGAGAAATTATTGCAACTACTGTTTTAAGTTATTTTTTGAACGATCAGCAGATAGAAAACACTTGGATTGATGCTCGAAATTTAGTAAAAACCGATACCACTTATCGCGATGCTATCGTTGATTGGAAAGCAACCGAAGAAAATATTACCAACCAGCTTAAGGACCAAAAACTGTACATTACACAAGGTTTTATAGGATCGGATGCCAATAATTTTTCGGTTACTTTGGGCAGAGAAGGATCTGATTATTCGGCAGCAATTTTTGCGTATTGTTTGAATGCCGAAAGCGTAACGATTTGGAAAGATGTTCCGGGCGTTTTAAATGCCGATCCACGTTATTTTGAAGACACCGTTCTGTTGAATAAAATATCATATCACGAAGCTATAGAATTAGCTTTTTACGGTGCATCGGTCATTCACCCGAAAACCTTACAGCCGTTGCAGCGCAAAGAAATTCCTTTGTATGTAAAATCGTTCGTAAATCCAACGTTGCCGGGAACATCGGTATCAAAAGGTGCCGGATTAGAACCTCAAACCGCGTGTTTTATAGTTAAGAAAAACCAACTGCTTATTTCTATTTCATCTAAAGATTTTTCATTTGTAATGGAACATCAGGTAAGCGATATTTTTAAATTGTTTGCAGAGCAGCATATAAAAGTGAACGTTATTCAGAACTCTGCTATTAGTTTTACGGTTTGCGTGGAAGATAAGTTTGCAAACTTCGATCATATTTTTGAAGATCTTGCAAAAAACTTTAGTATAACTTACAACGAAAATGTTTCACTGTACACAATTCGTCATTTTACCAGCAACGACGCACAAAAAGTAATTGCCGACAAAACCGTTTTGTTACAGCAGGTTAACCGCGAAACCATTCAAATTGTAACGAAAGAATAATAATTGAAGTTGCTAAAATTAGTGGCTTTTTTGTTTTTAAGATTTTTTTGGCACACTATTTGGCTTGCGTTAACAAATTTAAAAACACAATAATCATGAAAAGAATTATTTACCTTTTAGCCCTAATCTCTACAAGTGCTTTTGCCCAAGATCAACAAAAAGATGTTGTAACTGTTTCTGCAAACTACAATTTTTCTGAACCAACCCAATACGGTGTAAGTATGGAATTTGCTAAGGACACCAAATTAGACGAACGTCATTCTTCATGGATTTTAAATGTTGGATACGGACAGATGGAATTAGACGAAAACAACCTTAAAACAACCGGACAAGGTTTTGTTGTTGAATTAGGAACACGTAATTATTTTAAGAAAGGTGTTCGCCAAGGATTTTACGGAGAAAACTTTATTACGCACGGACAAATTAAATTCGATGAAACAATCAACGGTCAGAATTTTGAAGGAAAGTACAGTTATTGGAGTATCATTAACCCGAACGTTGGTTACAAAATTCAGCTTACTAAAAATTTAAGTTTAGATCCATCGGTTGGTTTCAACTGGAAATGGGAAGTGAAAGGCAAAGGCGATATTGACAACCAATACTTTGACAACTTCGTGTTTAAAGCAGGCGTTAAACTAGGTTATACTTTTTAATAAAAACACTATTCAAAAAAGTCTGTATTGTTTAAAATGATGCAGACTTTTTTATTTATTCGAATCTTGAAAACATCATATCACTCAAACCATAAACTTTCTACAAGAAAAATACACTATTTTTGATGTTTTGAAGTTATAACTTACATGAAACAGTTTTTTTGTTTTGTATGGTGTTTTTTAATTTTTTCTTTTGCTCATGCACAGGAAACAAATTCGCTGTACAAATCAAAAAAAATCATAACCGACTCTTTAACCACAACGGTTCATTTAGATAGCGTTGCACTAAACAACACCTATTTTAAGATTGTCAACAATCAGGGAATCGATTTAGATACCGCAAATTACACGGTAGATTACAACAAGGCAACCCTTACATTTACCAAACCGATGCAAGATACCTTAAACGTTTCCTTTTTAAATTATCCCGATTTTTTAACCCGAACCTATGCTTTGTATGATACCAAACGTATCGTTCCAAATAAAGAAGGCGCGTATATTTTCTCGGTTCCCGAAAAACAGACAACAACATTTACACCTTTTGAAGGATTGAATACTAACGGAAGTATTTCTAGAGGAATTACCGTAGGTAACAATCAAAATCTGGTAACAAATTCCAATCTGGATTTACAGATTGTCGGAAATTTATCAGATAAAGTTCAAATTCGCGCATCGCTGCAAGACAGTAACGTTCCTTTGCAAAATGGCGGATATTCACAAAAAATGGATGAGTTTGATCAGATTTTTATGGAATTGTTCTCGACCAACTGGAGTATTAAAGCCGGAGATTTGTTTTTAGAAAATAGAACTTCCCGCTTTTTGAATTTCAATAAAAAAGTTCAGGGAATTTCGGGCACCGTAAAATTTGGAAACGATAAAAGCAAAACCACCATTGAAACCGCAGCTGCTTTGGTTCGCGGGCAATATGCAAAAAGCGAATTTGTTGGTCAAGAAGGAAATCAAGGTCCGTACAAATTAAAAGGCAGCAACAATCAATTGTATATTCTGATTATTTCGGGGTCGGAATCGGTGTATGTCAACGGTCGAAAATTAACCCGAGGCGAACAGAACGATTATGTGATTGATTACAATTCGGGTGAAATTCGGTTTACAACGCTTTTCCCAATTACTGCTGAAATGCGTATTGCGGTGGAGTATCAATATACCGACAGAAATTATGCTCGATTTTTGGGTTATGGCGGCATTAAACATGAACGCGAAAAATGGAATATTGCCGGATATGTTTATACCGAAACCGATATAAAAAATCAGCCTGTACAGCAAAATCTAAACAAAGAACAAGTCGATATTCTAAAGCAAGCCGGCGACAGTTTGGCTCTAATGATGGCTCCGTCTGCGTATCCCGACACTTATTCAGAAAATAAAACACTGTACAAAAAAGTCAACCAAAACGGATACGAGTTCTATCAGTATTCTAACACGCCAACCGATACGTTGTACATGGTTTCGTTCAGTTATGTGGGTCCAAGCAACGGAAATTATCGTTTAGCAAACTCTTCGGGCGTTGGTAAAATTTATGAATTTATTGAACCTGTAGATGGATTAAATCAAGGCGATTATGAACCGTTGATTCAATTGATTGCACCTACGCGTTTGACTTTGGCAACCGTTATGGGACAATACAAACCGAAAGATTTTACGCAGGTAGATTTTGAATTTGGATTTAGCAACCACGACCAAAACCTATTTTCGCCCATTGACGATGAAGATAATCAAGGAATTGCCGCCAATGTTAATGCCACGCATAGGGTTTTAAACAATAAATGGAAGGTCGACGTTTTTGGGAATGTGCAGTTGGTAACAGAAAACTTCAAGACCATTGAACGCTTGTATTCTATTGAATTTGATCGGGATTGGAATGTTTCAAACACTTTCGGAAATCAATCGTTACTGACTTTCGGATCTAAAGTTTCGCCGAACGACAATAGTTTTTTCACTTATCAATACAGCCGATTAGAATACACAAACAGCTACATTGGGCACAAACAATCTTTGATTGGTAATTATCTGTACAAAAACTTCAACCTAAATACCAACACCAGTTTTTTATCGGCAAAAGGCAGCGTTTACAACACCAATTTTGTTCGAAGCAAAACTCAAGCAGTTTACACAAAAGATAAAAATTGGGCAGGTTCGCGTTTAGATTTGGAAAATTATCAGGTAAAAGATGTTGCTACACAGCAGTTTCAAACCTTATCACAAAAATATGCGCAAATTGATGCGTTCGTAGGTCGTGGCGATACCTTGAAAACCTATGTAGAAATTGGTTATAAATTCCGTGTGAACGATTCGTTGCAGAATAATGTATTGCGAAATGTTTCAAACGCGCATTCGTTTTATGTAAAATCACAGCTTTTTAAAACCCAGACTAGCGATTTGTCTGTTTACGCAAATTACCGTCGATTAAAATATACCGATACCGGCTTGGTGGAACCTACATTGAATTCGCGCATTACCTACAACGATCGCTATTTAAAAAATCTGATACAAACCAATACTATTTACGAAACCTCATCGGGAGCTGTGGCGCAGCAGGAATTTACTTATATTAAGGTTGATCCCGGTTTGGGAACGCACATGTGGAACGATTATAACGGCAACGGAATTCAGGAATTGGAAGAGTTTGAAATTGCGCCTTATCCCGATCTGGCTGAATATGTGCGGATGTTTTTGCCGAATCAGAGTTTTGTAAAAACGCATCAAACCAAACTAACGCAGGTTTTTAATTTCAATTTCAGCATTTGGCAGAACGAAAGCGGCTTTAAAAAATTTGCCAGTCAGTTTCATTTGCAGTCGTCTTTTATTATCGATCGAAGTATTTTGAGAGATGGAAACGGAATTGCATGGAATCCTTTCGGATCTTCGTCTGATGAACTGGTGGCAGAAAATTCAAACATTCGTAATTCGATTTATTTCAACCGTGGGAAACAAAAATACACTACCATTTATTCGTTAATAAACAATCGGGCAAAAAACCTGATGAATTTTGGAAGTTTAGATAATAAAATTACCACGCATCAGATACAGTTTCAACATTTATTGAACAAGTGGTGGCTGGCGCAGTTAACCAATAAATTTGATCGGGTTGAAAGTGTTTCGGAAAACTACGGATCTAAAAATTACCTGCTGAATAATTTAAGCATTAATCCCCGAATCAGTTATCTGTTTTCGCAAAATGCCCGAGTGGAATTATTTTATGAATGGAAGGATAAAGAAAATGTTCAAGGCGATTTGGAAACGTTGCAACAACACCGCATTGGAACGGCTTTTAACTGGAGTACTTCGCAGAAATTTACATTGAACGGAGAATTTTCGCTTTACTACAACAAATTCGTAGGCAATCCTTTGTCGGCTGTGGCTTATCAGATGCTGGAAGGTTTACAGCCCGGTAAAAATATTACATGGCGATTGTTGTTTCAGCGTAATTTAACCAAGTATTTAGATGCCAACATAAGTTATCAGGGCAGAACCAGCGAAACCGCAAAAACCATTCACACAGGAAGTATTCAATTGCGTGCGTTTTTTTAAACAAAATGTTTATATTTGTTACTTTAATAGATCAAAAATCATGAAAAAAATAACAATTATTGCATTATTTGCTGCATTAGGTTTGGTTTCTTGCAACGATAAAAAAGCAGAACCTACTACAACAACAGAAACAACAACTACAACAGACGCCGCTCCGGTAGATCCGCATGCGGGTCATAATCATGCACCAGGTGAAGGTCACGACCACGATCATGGAGCAGCAGCAACTACAAATACAGCTGACACAAAAACGTCAACAGGGATGAATCCGGCACACGGACAACCAGGTCACCGTTGCGATATTCCTGTAGGAGCACCATTAAACTCGCCTCCAGGACAAGGAGCACAACAACAAGCAGCGCCGACTTCAGCTCCGGCAAGTCAAGGTGGCTTTTTAGGCGGAAACGCACAAGCTCAAGCTCCTGCACAACAACAAGCAGCGCCACAACAGCAAATGCCTAAACAAGAAACAGCTCCGGGAATGAAAGGAAAACCAAACCCAGCACACGGGCAACCAGGTCACCGTTGCGATGTATCGGTTGGTCAACCATTACCATAATAACAGTTTAGCATTAAATATAAAACCTGTAAGATTTTAAATCTTGCAGGTTTTTTTGTTATTTTAGTATAGAAAAAAAACAATGAAAACACTACTGTTAATTATATCACTATTTCTTTTTTCTTGTAAAGAGAAGAGTAAATTAATTTCTGATGTTGAAACAAATAACGAACCAGAAAACACGGCTGTTTCTTTTGAAGGTAAAAGTAAAACCATTCATATTTTTGTAGCGCTTTGTGATAACAAATACCAAGGAATTGTTCCGGTGCCAACAAAAATTGGTTACGGGCAAGATCCCGACAATAATTTATATTGGGGTTGCGCTTACGGAATTAGATCGTACTTTAAAAAAAGTAAAGAGTGGAAGTTTTTAAAATCTGAAAAAAACATAAGTAATTTAGTATTAGAACGAATTATTTTTAAGCATACATCAAAAGATTATTATTTGATAGCCGATGCGTATGATGGAAAATATATCAAAGAATGCACCGTTGACTTTTTAAAAAGCAGCTCGGGAATTATTAAAGACACCTTAAACATCAATAACGAAACTATTGGTATTTCGGGCAATTCCAGTTTAGTATCTTACATTGGTCATGATGGATTAATGGATTTTCAACTTTCAGAATCTTTTAAAAATACTGATGACAAAAAAAGAGATGTAATTATTCTGGCTTGTTACAGCAAACGTTTCTTTTCTCCACATTTATCAAATTCAAACGTAAATCCTTTGGTTTGGTCAACAAATTTAATGGCTCCTGAAGCTTACGTTATACACGATGCAATTACCGGATATGTCAATAATGAAGATAACCAGCAAATAAGAAGCCGAGCCGCAAAAGCATATTCCAAATTTCAAAAATGTTCAGAAAAAGCTGCTAAAAATTTACTGGTAACAGATTGGTAGTTTCTTTTAATTCATACAAAACTCTGTAGGTTTTTCACTATTTTTGTAGGCTGAAAACCATACAGTCATGATTCAAAATCCTAAACGATATACCGTTACAGCGGCTTTGCCTTACACCAACGGACCTATACATATTGGGCATTTGGCGGGCGTTTACGTTCCTGCCGATATTTACGCTCGTTTTTTACGCCTGCAAAACAAAGATGTTGCTTTTATCTGCGGATCCGATGAGCACGGAGTTGCAATTTCAATGAAAGCCAAAAAAGAAGGTATTTCTCCGCAAGAAGTCATCGATAAATACAACAAAATCATTAGCGATTCTTTTCAGGAATTTGGAATTTCGTTCGATAATTATTCGCGTACTTCGGCTAAAATCCATCATGATACCGCTTCTGATTTCTTTAGAAAATTGTATGATGAAGGCAAGTTTATCGAAGAAGTTACCGAACAATTGTACGATGCCGAAGCAGATCAGTTTTTGGCAGATCGTTTCGTAACCGGAACATGCCCTAAATGTAACAGCGAAGGTGCATATGGCGATCAATGCGAAAAGTGCGGAACCTCGTTAAACGCAACCGATTTAATCAATCCAAAATCAACCATAACAGGTTCAACGCCGATTTTAAGAGAAACCAAACACTGGTTTTTACCTTTAGATCAGTACGATACTTTTTTGCGTGAATGGATTATTGAAGGTCATAAAAACGATTGGAAACCGAATGTTTACGGACAAGTAAAATCGTGGTTAGACGATGGTTTGAAACCACGAGCAGTTACCCGTGATTTAGATTGGGGAATTGATGTGCCTGTTGATGGTGCCGAAGGCAAAAAACTGTACGTTTGGTTTGATGCGCCTATTGGTTATATTTCATCGACCAAAGAATGGGCTGCCCGCGAAGGAAAAGACTGGGAACCTTATTGGAAAGATCAAGACACAAAACTGGTTCATTTTATTGGGAAAGATAATATTGTATTTCACTGTATTATTTTTCCGGCAATGTTGAAGGCAGAAGGCAGCTATATTTTACCTGATAACGTGCCTGCAAACGAGTTCTTGAATTTAGAAGGAAATAAATTATCGACTTCTAAAAACTGGGCAGTTTGGTTGAATGAATATTTGATCGATTTCCCTGAAAAGCAAGACGTTTTGCGTTACGCTTTAACGGCAAATGCGCCAGAAACCAAAGACAACGATTTTACTTGGAAAGATTTTCAGGCTAGAAACAACAACGAATTGGTTGCAATTTTTGGAAATTTTATCAACCGCGTGGTGGTTTTAACCAATAAATATTACAACGGAATTATTCCTGCGCCAAATGCTTTTAATGAAGTTGATGAGAGAACGCTGGCTGAATTAAAGGCGTATCCGGCAGTAATTGAAAGTTCAATTGAGCGTTACCGTTTCCGCGAGGCATTGGGCGAATTAATGAATGTGGCACGTTTAGGAAATAAATATTTAGCTGATGAAGAGCCTTGGAAACTGATTAAAACCGATGAAGAGCGTGTGAAAACACAAATGTATGTGGCATTGCAAATTGCTGCTGCATTATCTACATTGGCTGAACCGTTCTTACCATTTTCTGCTGCGAAACTTAAAAACATGCTGAATATTGTTGAACCAATTACTTGGAACCAAGTTGCAGAAACATCAGATTTAATTGCGACGGGTCACCAGATTGGCCAGGCAGAGTTATTATTTGCGAAAATTGAAGACGAAGAAATTCAAAAACAGATTGATAAATTGGAAGCTACAAAATTGGCAAATGCAGCCGAAGCAAAAACGGCAGAACCTCAAAAAGAAACCGCACAATTCGAAGATTTCGCAAAGATTGATTTACGTGTAGGAACAATTATTGAAGCCGAAAAAATGCCGAAAGCTAATAAATTATTGGTTTTAAAAGTTGATACAGGTATCGATGTGCGTACCATTGTTTCAGGAATTGCCGAACATTTTACTCCAGAAGAAGTAATTGGCAAACAAGTTACCGTTTTAGTAAATCTTGCTCCAAGAGCTTTACGTGGCGTGAACAGCGAAGGAATGCTGTTACTAACCGAAACGAAAGAAGGTAAATTGGTGTTTGTAAACCCTGATGAAGCTGGAGTTTATAACGGCGCAACGATAGGATAATTTCATTATATTTTAAAAAGGCCACTTTTTTTAGTGGCTTTTTACATTTTAATCTAATAAGTTAAATTTAGATAAATTAATTTTAGTTGGTATATAATCTTGATATTCAATTGAGATAGATTGTGTTACATTATTTTTATTTACAAATTCTGAATTCTCTTCTGAAATTTTAAAAAAGGTATATTCGTATTTAAACTCACCTGCATTCAAATCTCCTTCATACGACTTAGACAGATAATAGGGTTCTGTTAAATTTGGAAAACGATATAAATTACCTTCATAATTTCTGAACATTCCAAAAGGATGTATTTTTTTACTTTTTAAATCGTAAATTAAGTGAAATTCAATTAAACATCCTAAACCTGTACATGGAAATGAATTCAATTCAAAAATCATCAATTGATCATTTTTATAATACTTTACTTTCTTTAAATTACTTGCAAAACTAAGTTCAACAAATCCATTTTCGGCTTGATTTAAAGTTTTAAATTCATAAGTTTTAATTAAGTTATCATTCAATTTAATACTTAAACCTTCATTTGTAAGGAAAGGCTTAATTATAAACTTATCTAATAGAACCGTATCATTATCCACTAAAATAATATAATCAGGATCAATAATTCGATTATTTAATACATTATGCATACTATCTGTTTTTTGTTCAAGATAAGTATATATATTCTTAGTTTCTGTTACAACTTCTTCCTTAACAACAGTAGTTCTACAACAACTTACAATAGAAAAAAGTAAAACGAGATAATAAATGGATTTCATTTTGTCATTATTTTACTGAAATAAGTTCAACTTAACTAATATTAATCTACTGCGCATCCAATGCTTGCAACGCAAAACTTCCCAACCAATGGCTTCCCATATAATCATCGTTTGATATGTTTGGAAAAGCAGCGTTAAAATGTTTTTCGGCAATGGGTTTTAAATGATTCAGTTCAGGCAGCACTTTGGCAATTTGAAACAAACAGGTTGCTCTGCTAAAGTTCAATCCTTCTAAATGCACCAAATGTCCATCGGTTCTATCGGAAACCTTACCAACCTCCAAATCAAATTTCTTATCAAACAATTGTGGCAAAAATTTCTGTAACCACGCTTTATAATCGGTTTGGGGCAACACTTTGCTCATTAACCACGCTTCCTGCAAACAAGGCGATAAAAAGTCGTGACCGCTTGGTTCGTAAGTAATTGGGCAATTGGCATCGTTCGTGTATAATTCTTTAGCTTTTGCGGTAATCGCATCTTTTAATTTCGTATTGCCAACCGTTTGTGCGTATTCCAAACTCAACGCCATACCAAAAGCCGTATTGTCGTGCGTTCCGGTTCTAATCGGGTAATTTAATTTTGGCAGATACTCCAAATATCGTTCTACAAAAACATTCTCTAACGGTTGTAACGTTTTATACCATTGCTGCGCTTTCGGATTGTCTTTCCAGGTATATAATTCTTCTTGTAACTTGAAAAACCACGCCCAACCGTAAGTTCTTTCGAATGTTTTGTTGTGTGGTTGATCGAAAAAAGCTTTTTCTATCGCTACATTTTCATCAGTAAATACTTTTGTAAGTAATTGATCGATCGTTTTATCCTGATCTAATTCCGGAAATTGCTTCACTAATTTTACAACCGACCAATATCCGTGTGCCGACGAATGCCAATCGAAACAACCGTAAAAAATTGGACGTAATTGTTTTGGTGATTTCAATTCATCTGATGATTTTAAAACCTGTCCCAATTTATTCGGATATTCAACCTCTAAACAATGCAGCGGAAGTGCGATGATTTTTTGCGCTTCAGCCAATTCTAATTTTAATGCTTTTTGATTGTGATCTGGCTGAATTGTGGTTTCCGCAATATCTTTTTTGCAAGATATCATCAAAAGAACACAAATAAATAATGAAGAGAAAAGCTGTTTCATGTATCGAAATTTTTATAAATATAATGAGAATAAACAAAAAAAGCAGTTCCGAAGAACTGCTTTCAAATATTTTTAATGCTTAAAGTACATCTTGAATAGTTGCATCTTTATCGAATGCTGCTTTAGCAAACGGACATAAAGGCAAAATCTTAATGTTGTTTTCTCGAGCGAAATCAACAGCTGCTAAAACCATCTTTTTTCCAACTCCTTGACCACCAAATGAGGAATCAACTTCGGTATGATCTATAATAATTAATGTATCGCCCGCTTTACTGTAAGTCATTTCACCTGCTTTTGCTCCGTTTTCAGTTGCAATAAAAGCACCTTTATTTTCTTCTTTTCTGTGATTGATTTCCATAACCATTTTAGTTTTATGTTCGTTCTTTAAAATTATAAAATACTTTGGCAACAATTGTTAAGCTATATTAAGATTGATGTTTTTTATAGCTTTTAATAGTTTTGTAAAGAATATTAAAGTCTTCTTTTTTAATTGATCTTTCATCAATAGTGATTTTCCGACCATTTTGTGTTACAATACTGACTTTTCTAAATATAAAATACTTGTTATCATTTGAAAACCATTTAATAATATTCAGAGGATTATTAAAATGATTCATGTTTACGATCTTCTTATTATAAGTAAATGAATCCTTCAAGTTGATCGTTTTCTTATACAAACACAAGAAACTTGATTTTATAAGTTTATCATCAATAATTAGAAAGGTTCCTATTCTCCATAGGCTAAAAAGCATGATTAAAACACCTAAAAAAAGCCAAAATATGGAAATCGTTATTTGATTCAAATTAAAAGAAAACAAGAATAATAAAATAAAAAACATTCCATAAACCATACTGAATGAAGGAATAGTTTTATCTATACGTGTCTTCATAATTTACTGCTAAACAGCTTTTTTCTGCTTGTTTTTTTGAACAATTTGATATGTCACAAACAGAATAATCAACCAAACCGGAATTAAAATTACCGAAACATGCATACCCGTAATACTCATAATTGCTAAAATTGCCAATAAAAACACAATACAGATATAATTTGAAATTGGATATATTATAGACGGAAACTTCGTTTTGATATTTGCCTGATCTTTAAACTTTCTAAATTTTAAATGTGTAAACGAAATCATGATCCAGTTAATAATTAAACATGAAACCACTAACGACATTAGTATTTTAAAAGCTTCATCGGGCATAAATTTGTTAATAATGATACACAAACCTGCAAAACAGCTCGATACAATAATGGCACGTGTTGGCACAGCGCTTTTATTAAGATGCATTACAAATTTTGGTGCGTTGCCTTGTTCTGCTAAACCATATAACATACGGCTGTTGCTGTAAACCGATGAGTTATAAACTGATAAAGCTGCTGTTAAAACAATTAAATTCAGCACATTTGCAATTAGGTTTGTTCCTGAAACATCGGTTCCAAACACGTTAAAATGCAAACCTTTTAAATTATCAAAAACCGTTACAAACGGGCTGGTTTCTGTAGTAATAGTTGCCCAAGGTGAAAGCGAAAAAAGGATGATTAAGGCGCCCACGTAAAAAATCAAAATTCTATAAATAACCTGATTGGTTGCTTTTGGAATATTTTTCTCCGGATTTTCGGCTTCGGCAGCTGTAATTCCAATCAATTCCAATCCTCCGAATGAGAACATAATAATCGCCATGACCGAGAGCAATCCTTGATAACCGCTTTCTGTTTTTTCAAACCAGCCTTTCGGGAAAAATCCGCCATTATTTGTCAGGTTTGATATACTTGCCTGTTCGCCACCCGTTCCTGAAATCAATAAATACGTTCCAAAAACAATCATTGCCAAAATAGCAACTACTTTAATAATGGAGAACCAAAATTCGGCTTCGCCAAACATTTTTACCGATCCTAAATTTAAAGCGGTTATGGTTACAAAGAAAAATAAACTAGAAACCCACAACGGAATATCGGGCCACCAAAACTGCACATACTTTCCAATGGCGGTTAATTCTGCCATAGAAACCAAAATGTACAAAATCCAATAGTTCCAACCCGAAGCATAACCCGCAAACGAACCCCAATATTTATAGGCAAAATGCGAAAAAGATCCCGAAACAGGCTCTTCTACCACCATTTCTCCCAACTGGCGCATAATAAAAAAGGCAATGATTCCTGCAAAGGCATATCCAAAAATAACCGATGGTCCTGCTAAAACGGCTGCCGGTCCAATTCCTAAAAATAAGCCGGTACCAATAGCTCCACCCAATGCAATTAGCTGAATATGGCGGTTAGACAACCCGCGTTTTAAGGTGTTGTCTGTAGTTGTTTGTTCCAAAGTTGAAAGTTTTAGTTTGTTTTAACTGCTAAAATAAAAGTTTATTTTAGAAAATCAATAAAAAAGGCTGCACTTGGCAACCTTAATTTTTTACTATGAAGATCCATTTGGCGTTTTCAACCACACCTGAATCGAATACTTGCTTAAAATAATGTACTTTACCATTGCTGTTTTGCAGGGCGTAACGAACAACTTCCAAATTCTGAATCTGTGCCCATTTTTCCTGTGCTTTACCAGTTGGCGATGGTGCGTTTGTTAATTCAACAGCATCATTTGGTAATGCCATAAAATCTTCGGTTAAAACTCGACCAAAATCTTGCGGTGGCATTATCGGGTTTGGAACAATTATTTCGCCACTGCCCATGAAAACCTGCGTTGCATGATAAATCAACTGATTTCCTTCGGTATAATGAACCTTAATATATCCAACATCAGCTGGAGGAACATTTTCAACCGTTAAATTATACGTTGGATAATGTTCATTATAATGATAAACTTCTCCGCCCTCGAAATTATTGGTTAAATCATCAACAATTAATACTGACACCATATTTTCTGGTTCAGATGGAACATAATCATCATCTTCGCCGCATCCACACATCCATGCACATAATGATCCACCTAACATTAGTACCAAATTTTTAAAACCCATCATACACAACTGATTTTTACTAAATTAGGGTTAAATATAATTAAAATTTAAATACCTCAATCAATTGAATGTAACAGAATTACAAATGACTTAAAAAAGACTAAATTCTTTTTAAAATTCCGTAAAACAACATACTTAAGCCAACGCCAACAGCCGCACCCAATGATTTTGAATGCCCTGTAATTTTTGTTACGGCAATACCTGCCGCTGCACCTGTGGTTACCAAAGCAGCTATATCTTCGTAATTTAGCTGCTGCATTTCTTGTTTAATTACATTTTTCATAGTTTCTCTTTTTCTATTAAATGTACAAAATTTAATTATTGTTCGATTTTTTTTAACAAAAACACCAATTTTGAACGATTAAAAATTTATAGGTTTTATCTTTGAGGAAACTTTCACAAAATGATTGAAAACATCCAAGTAATTGCTTTTGATGCAGACGATACGCTGTTTATTAACGAACCTTATTTTGACGAAGCCGAAGAAAAATTTTGTGCTTTAATGAGCGATTATTTATCGAAACAGAGTTTGGCGCAGGCACTGTTTCAAACCCAGATAAACAATTTACCTTTGTACGGTTACGGCGTTAAAGGATACATTTTATCGATGGTTCAAACGGCTTACGAGGTTTCAAACCACACGGTATCGACCAAAGTAATGGAAAAAATCATTGAAATTGGTAAGGACTTATTGACAAAACCTGTTGTTTTGTTAGACGGAATTGAAGAAACTTTACAGCAGTTACACGGAAAGTACAAATTGGTTGTTGCTACAAAAGGCGATTTAAAAGACCAGCACCGCAAGTTGCATTTATCGGGTTTGGGTGCGTATTTTCATCATATCGAAGTGATGGTTGAAAAGGAAGAATTAGATTACGAAAAGCTTTTGAAACGTTTAGAAATTGAACCTGAAAATTTTTTAATGATCGGAAACTCGCTAAAGTCTGATGTTTTGCCGGTTTTAAATATTGGCGGAACTGCCGTACACGTACCTTTTCACACTACTTGGGCACACGAACGCATTGACCATGAAATTGTGCACAATAATTTTTACAGCGTTGAAAAAACAAGTGAACTTATGACTTTATTGGATTTATGAAAACGGAAATTAATTTAGATACCTGGAAACGAAAAAGTCATTTTGAATTTTTCTCGGCAATGGACGAACCTTTTTACGGACTAACCGTTGAAATGGATGTAACGCAAGCCTACAAAAAAGGCAAAGAATTAAAAACATCGTTTTTTATCTACTATTTGTATGCTACGTTGAAAACCATTAATGAATTGCCGGCTTTTAAGTTGCGAATTGATAACGGAAAAGTCTTTCAGCATGATCGTATCGATGCTTCATCTACAGTTTTAAAGGAAAACGAAACGTTTGGATTTTCACATATTATCTATCATAACGATTTTACTGTTTTTCGAGAATCGGTAAAAAAGGAAATAGCACGAGTACAACAAACCGACACTTTACTTACAAAAGACGATTACGGCGATAACATTATTCATTTTTCGGCTATTCCTTGGGTGAATTTCACCTCGTTAACGCATGCGCGCGGATTTAAACATCTCGATAGTTCGCCAAAAGTTTCTATTGGTAAAATGATTGATAAAAACGACAGAAAGTTTTTTAATGTTGCCTTATTTGCACATCACGGTTTGGTTGATGGTATTGATATGGGTCGATTTTTTGATTTGTTTCAAGATGTTTTGAATGAGTAGAATTATTATTTTGATATTAATCAAACTCCTTTAGAATAAGTTGGAAAATGTTGTTTTTAATGTTCTCTTCTTTTTCTATTTCATATCCATTTTTCAACATTTCATTCTTACTATCTTCGTCAAAAGTATTAAATTCAACAAATTCCTCTTCAATACCTTCAATAAAGTTTTTCAAGGTAGATTTGTCAAAATTGTAATAAGCAAACTGCTTTGGATCTTGTATTACTTGCAAAGCATCTTCTACGTGAAGCCGATTACTTTCAGTTAATTTTGAACAGTAACTTTCTTTGTTATTTTCAATCACCTTAACTATTCTGCTCATTAATTCGTAATCAGCTGAAGTTGGATTCTTTTCTATATGTTTGATAATGTTCTTAAGTGTACTTTTTGCTTCTTCAGAAAGCTTAATATTTCTTTTTGATTTTGTTTGATTTATTAAATTTTCAACAACATCAACAACAGCTTTAATTTCATTATCGCGTGGCGATTTTACATTGCCACTTACAATGCCGGGACCATATTCAAAAGCACTCAATAAATAGTTTGTTCCATCATAAATATCAAAATCACTTCGTTCATATCTTGTAGTTTTCAATAATTTAACAAATGCGTTTGTTAACAATTCTGCATCTTCCTTATTAATATGTGCTTGATATTTTTTTATGTTTACTTTTTGATAATTTTCTTCAGCATACCATAAATTAGATTTTGTTTTTTGAAAACGAGCTACAAAACTATCAGCTTCATAATTTCTAATATCCCTGTCAACTTGAAAAATATATTCGGCATCAAAAGATGGACGAACCAACATTCTTATATGAAAATCTTCTTCCAAGCCTTCATATAATTTCTCTTTTATTTTTTGATTATATTCTAAACTATATTTTGGCAAATCAAAATAATTATCATTGGGATTTAAACCATCATACATAAGAAATAATTGACTTTGGGCTGTAAAACAGTTTATAAGGCAAACTAGTAGAATAAAATAGTTTTTTATTTTCATAAATGTGATTTTTAACAATATAAGAAAATCATTTCAATTTCTCTGCAAACGATAATATGTCCGTCTGGATCTGCGAATTTTCGTGAATATAAAAAAAATCCCGATGCATCGGGATTTTAATTTTTAGAAGAACAATACTTCGTTGATAACAATTTCGGTAATGCTACGCTTTATACCTTCTTTGTCTTCGTAGGTGCGATAAGTTAATTTACCTTCAACGGCAATTTCCTTCCCTTTTTCTACGTATTTCTGAATCAGCTCTGCGGTTTTGCCCCACGCAACAATATTGTGCCATTGGGTGGTTTCTATTTTTTCTTTTTTATCGTTGTAATAAAAATCGCTGGTTGCTAACGATAAAGTTACTTTTGTACCATTGTCAAAAGTTTTTGTTTCTGGTGTGTTACCTACTCTTCCTACAAGACGAACACTGTTTCTTAATGTACTCATGGCGTTTAAATTTTAAATGATTAAATAATTATCTGGCACAAAGTTGCAACAGCTTCCAAATTTTATTCGGTTGTTAATCATTTATAGTCGATTGTAAGCGTTTGTTGTCGAATGCGCAAGTATTATTTAACCTTTATACCACATAGTTTTTTATATTTTTAACATATATAAAACTTTAGTATATTTGGGCACTATTGAAAATTATTCTAAACAACCTTATAGAAATGATAAAAAAAACTAGAATTTACCAATCTAAATAATAGTAAATCGAATATCTATTACTTCAATGAAGATATAAACATACTAACTGGAAAAAATGGATGCGGAAAAACTACATTGATGAAATTGATGTGGTATTTAATAAGCTTCAACTTTGAAAAATTATATAATGAAGTTGACGTTGAATTCGCTAAAATAACCTCTTTCGATGATAGTTATTATCAAGTGAACTTTAAAAAAAGGGATTTAGAAAAAACAATTAACATAAAAATCTATAATAGTAAATTAAATGAATTGCTCGAGAGAGATTTTTATCATGATGAAATTGACATCCATTTTAAACATCTTGAAATTTTTAAGTCTTCACTATTTTTTCCAACATTCAGACGAATTGAAGGTGGTTTCAATATTGAAAGAAACAGGAGAGGATTTAGAAACAATAGTCTTAGAGAATCATTAGAGGAAATTTCAGAATCACTAAGTCAACAAAATCATCGCTTTATTACATCTATTTCTACAGATGATATTGAAAATTTAATTAGTAAAAAATATGCAGATATTTCATTTAAAATTAGAAATATTGAAAACCAACAGTCCCGTGAAATTTTAGAATTAGTTGCAAGAAGCAATGACAAGGAAAAAGAAACTCTTGGTGAAATTAGAAATGTTATCAAAAAAAACAATAAATCTAGAGAGGAGTATTTGAAGCCATTTACTTTATTAGATTCATTTGTTAAACAAGTGTTTAAAGAAAAATCCATTAGATTTAATAGAATTTTCTTTGGAGAAGAAAGTACTGCTATCCTTTCAGATAAATTATCTGCAGGAGAAAAACAGATGTTAAGTTTTATGTGCTATAATTTCTTTTTCGATAATTGTATAATCTTCATAGATGAACCTGAATTAAGTTTACATACAGATTGGCAAAGAATATTATTTACAATATTGTTGAAACAGGAAAAAAACAATCAATTTATAATCGCCACACATTCACCATTTATATACTCAAAATATCCTTCTAAAGAAATATTAATTGATAATGATAGAGGAACAAACTTATAATGAATAAAAATATTTTAACTCCGGATATCATTGTTGAAACATTAAAAAGAAGTTCTTTAGATACAGTTCTTATTGAAGGTCAAGATGATAAACAAATTTTTGAATATATAGAAAAAGATATTAAAGATCAAATAATTGATTTTTTCCCATGGAACGGAAGAAACAATTTAATTGAGGTGTATAAAAGACGGAAAGAAATTGATACCAAATGTTTATATTTTTGTGATTCAGATTTATGGTTATTTAAAGATTGTGAATTTGAGAGAGATGAAACTTTAATATCAACAACTGGATATTCCATTGAAAATGATCTATTTGAAGATTCAAAGGAATTCATATTAAGTCTTTTTGATGATGATGAATTTGGACAATTTGAAACATTAATTAATAACTTATCTAGATGGTTCGCTTATCAAGTTCATCTTTATTTGAATGGTATGCCTTGTAGTTATGCAGACAAAAGTATTTTAAGTGATAATTTCATGCAAAATCTTGACATAATTACGCAAGATTATAAAGATTTTGATTATCGAAAAATCGATAGTTCTATAATAGAAAAATTTGATAACTACCCACACGTGTATCTTAGAGGAAAATTTTTATTCCAAATATTCGAATATATCTTTCAACAAAGAAGTAATAATGTGAGGTTTACAAAAAAGCAATTATTCGATTTAATTTATCGACAAATTGATAAAACAAATGAAAATAAAATTTTATTTAAAAATATTGAATTAATAAAAGATTTTTTTAAATAAATTCTGTTGCGTAGTATTGGTAAAAAGTTAATTTAAAGTTATCAATTGAAACTTTATTCTTTAATTGTACGTCTTCAAAGTAAATTAGACAGTTAAATATAAAAACTAATTTAGTGTTTAGTTTATAAATTTATTAATTTTTGTTGGTTGTAGAATTGTCTTCTTTTCTGAATTGTACTGTTTTTTAT
>NZ_VWSG01000002.1:307732-410248 GCF_008629655.1 Paenimyroides baculatum | reverse complement strand
TGTAAAACATTTCCCCATTCTCTTATTTCTATTTCCCATTGAAACAAATAGGAGGGCAGTTGTTATTTACAGATGTTCATATTAACTGGTCAAATATAGATAAAGTTTGATTAGTGATAGTTCTATTATTAATTAGCTGTTTTAATTATTGGAAAAAAGTGCTTTTAATGTCTTTTTTTATATAAGGTTTTGTGTAAGCAGAGTTTACTTAGTAAGCTCTTCTATTACAAAACCATCTTCGAAGTTCTCTTTTTTTAAAAAGAATAATGGTAAAAATATAATAAAAATCAAAAGTAAATTTACACCACTATTTAGTGATAGTAATAATATAATAATAGACGCTATAAATGCAAAACCTATAAAAGCGCCTAAAGCGAACTCATAAGTTAAATTAGAATATACATTTAGAAATTTAACACTATTATTCCCATTTTTAATAAGAAAGCTTTTAGAATTATTTTTACTTGATATTTCTATCTTATTGAATTCATTATTTAAATCTATTTCAATTTTATTTCTTGTAATATTTAATATATGCGTTTGTTCATCTTCATTAACTGTTATAGTATAATTTTTATCTTTTAAAAAGATGTTTTTACTCATTCTCACAATTAATTTATTTGTCATGTTTTCTAGCTTGTTATATGTAATTACTACTTCCGTGGCAAAAGCCAGTTCTATTTGCTAATTTAAAAAAAATAATACAATGTGGCTACATTTTGAGACTGAAACCTGTAACTAAACACAGTTGAAATGTATACATTATAATTATTAATTTGGGAGTTGTATTTTAATAGCTTCCCCTTTCTGTTTAATCTATCTACCAACTTCGCTTCCTATTATCTTTCCTCAAATATAATCTTTATCTTATCGTATTTGCTTTGAACGCTGCACTCCCTATGAACCCTAAAACTATCCATTTCAATATCCAACACCACAACTTTTTCTAAATTAGTTTATTGCCAGTTATTATACATAAATTTTCATTTTGTCGTTTTAAGTATTGTTTATATAACTATATAAACACAGTTGCGAACTGTAATACAATAATTTAAGTGGTTAATTCGTTGATTAAATTAAAAATAGGACAATTATGTATTTTAGAAATTTTATTGCAATTTTTCTGGGTTTAGTTTTAATAAGTTCATGTTCTAAAGAAGATAACGAACCTCAGACAGAAAATCTAAATAGATCCGAACTGCTAGTAGGGAAATGGATAACTATTTATGGCGGATCAAGCCCGGATAGTCTGGTGCCCTCAGATCCAAATTATTCATTTATAGACGAGTACAAAAAAGATAGAACCGGTACCTCTACATATTTGTACGATTCTTCTGTAGAGCCTTTTACATGGGTACTTTCGAAAGATCAAAAAATCATGACACAGACAAGAGAATCTGAAGGAGAGACCTATACATTCGATGTGGAGTTTTATTCTTTTGAAAGGGATAAATTTATAATCAAGGATAACGAATTTAATAATGTTAGCTATGGTGTGTTTGAAAGAGTAAAATAAAATCATTCAAATACTTGCACTTTACCCAGTATGGTAAGTGTTTTGCCCGATCCCGCTCCGGCTATGATCAGGTTCGAATATTCGTCTGTAACAATCGCCGTCCGTTGCTGAGCCCGCAGTTGCTGAGTTTATCGAAGCATCGAAGTATTGAACTGAACACTTCCCTAGTTACCTTTTGAAATCAAAAACAAAATATTTCAATCCAAACGGATTAAAAGCGGTATTTAAGCTTTAAGCGAGTGTCAAAACGGTGCAGTTGTCGTTAAAACACATAGGGTCGCGTAAGCGATCGTTCCGATGGGTTAGACAACAAACAAGATTTTGACCGCTTGAAAGCTTGACCGCAAAAAAAGACTTTTGGTTCTTTTAGTCATAAAAGAACAGAAAAACCGAAATAGATCTCTTACTGCAATGGAGATCCCGAAGCCAAATATACCTATTATACCCGTGGTTGCTGAGTTGACCGAAGTATCGAAGTGTCGAAGCATGGTTGCTGAGCCCGTGGTCGCTGAGCTCGCCGAAGTGTCGAACTATCGAAGCATCGAAGCATGGTCACTGAGCCTGCCGAACTATGGTTGCTGATTTTACGGTTAGTGAGCCCGCCGAACTATCGAAGCATCGAAGCATCGAAGCATCGAAGCATGTTTGCACGGGTTGATTTTATATTGGTCAAATATAGATAAAGTTTGATAATTGCTGTTAAATCCTATAATATATAGTAAATTTACTAAAGTGGTTGTATTGCTACTGATTTAAAAGATATAAAAGTACTACATAATATTTTAGACATTCGATCTGAATATTTTTCTTACAAAATCTTTATTTTTTGCTACCGATTTACAAGCATATAGTAAGATTCCTGCTGTTCCGTTCACTGGTATTAATCTCGTGACCTCCGGGTAAGACGACCCGAGGGCTCTGGCCGAACAGAGCGAAGCTAAAGCTTTGTTACTAGGCAAAGGGTTTTTATAATCTAACTAACTTTTTTAATTAGGATTTTTCAATACTCTATCTTTATTTCCACTCCAAGAAGTTACATAATAGTTAATACAATCATAATCAAATTTTTCAAGTTTCTGTCCACTTGCAATAAAATTAATTTCTTCATAAGTTAATAGAGTAGAAGCTCCGCCACCAGCACAAACTACAAATAATTCTTCATCTAGAATTTTATAAAAATATTCTACGGCAATTTTCATTTGTTCTTCAAAATCTTGTCCGCTAAATTGATCAAAATGACAATGGTAAGTACCAAATCCAACAGTTAGTCTGTTATCTTCGCTACTTAAATATAAATTTGAAGGACTATTTTCGTTTTCGGTAATAAATTCTAAAAAAATATAGTTTTTTCCAAAATCGGAAGGTTGTAATGATATATTTTTGAGTAACTCACTATTATAAATTTTCAGATACTCATAGACTCTAATTGAATAATCATTTAATTCACTCAAATTGATCATAATATTTTTGTATTTTCAACCTAATTTTAATTCGAATTTTTTTAACATGTTGCCCAACGTTCAGTTCGGCTACTTGCCTGTTGCGGAAAACGAGCAGGATATTTTCTGCTAACGAAAACAAAATTAATAAATTAAAGCTTTATTTTTTACCTAAAAACCGCACTGGCAATTACCGGCGCTTAGGTGTTGTTTATTCTAATTTGACAATCAATTTATTATTACAATAAAAACCTTCTTTATCTGCCTGAATCATTCCTGAAAAATTATTAGCTACATAGGACATTAATTCTCCATTTACATCGTAACCTTTGTCAATAATATCAGTTATAGGTAGTTGTATACAAACAATGTAATATGTTTTATTTAATTGGCTTATTACTTTTTTCTTATTAAGTTGTAGAAAGTTAGGCTTTCCAATAAATTCTAAAAACTCATTTACTTCTTCTTCAGCGAGTCCGTGTGACTTTCCGATTTCATTTAATTCTACCAGTAATGGCAATCTTTCAGAATCATAGATTAACTCAAAATCTGTCCAATCCGGATTTTCTAGATCTTTTTCATCTAAGTTTGATTTAATGTCAAACCCGACAGATTTTAGATTATTTATTAAGTCGATAATTTTTGGTTTTCTTTTGCTTGAGCAAAATACTCTTGTATAATATCCCATGATGGCAGATGCTTGTTTAAATAACGCCTAACGTTTTGCCTGTAACTGACAGTCGCGGATCAAAGCGAACTGAGTATTCTCACCCAAGATAGAACTTTCTTCGTGATAACAAAAGTTCGTATTACTAAAAAATCCGCTATTGCAGTTACAGGTTGTTAGCGGTTGTGTTTTATTTATTTCTTAATTCACGCCACTCCTCCCAAATTTCTTCGTATGCTCCAAGTTCAAACTCGTCTCTAGGTAAAATTTTAGGAAGACTTGATTGATAAAATTCTTCTACTTTGTCAACAAAATCATAAACCATTTTTTTATAATCTTCTATTTTAAGTATTGCAGAATTACCATTGTCTGATGTATGTTGAATTAAATCTTTAGTTAAATGGGTGATTGTCCAATCTATTCCAACGGGACATCCTGAAATTGCTGGTCTTAGATTTTTATCAAAGTATGTAACAAATCCGCAACAAGGTAATAATTGGCTATCGTAATTACCTTTTTTATAATTCTCGCTCAAACTCCGTAAAAGATACAAACCGGCGGCAGTAACTGTTACATCTAAAGTGTTTTCATCGCAGACAATCTCGCCTCCAATTTTTACATAAACATGACCATGAGCATATAAGTCATTTTCTTCATCGCCACTTTTAAGCCAAAATAAATCAATAAGCTTTATTTCAAAATTGTTTTTTTGCAATTTCTTTTCTTTTAAATAACAGGTAACGTTATTACACTTGCTGATGGCGGGCATCTATAATCCGAAACTTTCAACTAAAATACAAATTTCTACCAAAGCATAAAACGTGAATTTTAGGCTTTCATCAAAACCATAAAAAGATCGAAACGATGAGATAAACCCTTGTTAATTGTAGTTATTTATTTTTAATTCTTCTTCTTAGAAGCAGCAGTGAATATATATTTTTCTTGATCATTTTGGTTTGTGATCTTCATAATCTCAATTGTATCTTTCATTAAATTTTTATGATATTTCCCATCTAAAATTCGCCAATTGTAATGTCTTATTGAATCAGGTCGTACTTTGCCATTTAAAGATTTCATTTCACTCGGATTTTTGAAACTTACAGATTTAATATAAAGTGAATCGTCTGGATTAGCATTTCTTATTTCAAATGTTTTATTCATAGACATGCAACGAACACTCAAATTTAACTCATTATTCCCGTAAATTTCTTTATAAGTATGTTTGTGAGGAGCACCCGTAATCCCTAAAACACAAGAGTTTAATGTCATTATGATTAGTATAAAAGGTATTAATTTTTTCATATTTTATTTGTATGGATTGTGGTTCTAATATTACGGACAACTTAATGATCAACGAATATAATCACTTTTTTTATTCCCTTTTCTCATTCCTATTAAAATCAAAAAACATAATAATCAATCCACACAGATTCAATGCGCCATTGGTATCAAATCGACAATTAAATTGTTGAAGCAAGCGTAAACTAATCAGTTGTTCGGTGAGCCTGTGGTCGCTGAGCTCGCCGAAGTGTCGAACCACGATCAGGTAGCTTCAAAAGTTCAATTCGACCGTTTAAAAGGTCGCCGCAAAAAAAGATTTTTATTCAAGCGTAACTATTTTGTTTTAGTTTTCTTGATTACTTCGCCTTTATCTATGGCGGTAAAGAGACTATTGAGTTAGGCTCGTAGTTGATACTTTTGATCTCTCAAAACGTAAGGTTCACGACTTCCAAGCTGTAAAATAAAGCCTGGGCGTAAAAGTATATTAAACCGAAATAGATCTATCACTAACAATGGAGATCCCGAAGCCAAATATACCTATTGCAAATAATCAATTCAACGTTTCAACAATCTCCGGTCACTGAGCCCGCGGTTTCTGAGTTTATCGAAGCATCGAAGCATGGTTGCTGAGCCCGCGGTTAAATTTCGCAAAAGACTGGTAAACCGACGGCTCACGTACGATTTCCATATCTACCAATAGTTGTTCCCATTCCAAGACGTAAGGTTGTTTAAGGGTTACGTTCATAAAGTGGTCGATGTCCTCATTCCAAACTTCATAAACAAGAAATTCTTCTGCCTTCTGAATATTCTGATGAATGGTTGCGTGTACAAAATTTTCCTGCTGGCTTACTGTTTCAAAAAGGTCAGTAAGGGCTTGTTTAAATTGTTCGTGGTTATCAGGTTTTGCTGTAAATTTAATTGCTAATGTAAACTTTTCCATTTTTTATAAGGGTCTTAATTATATTAATCAACGTTTTATAATTCGTCTCATTTTCGTATGCAAATATATCGACTATTTGTTTAAATTTGTAACGAAGTATCAAAAAGTAACTGTAACGTTTAGGTAACAAAGTAACAAATGAAAGACATAAAAACGACAAGCAATTCGTGTGACGCGCACGTGAGAGCCGTAAATGACGCAATGTATGTGCTGAGTGGCAAGTGGAAAATTTCAATCTTGGCGTCACTCTGTTTTAACGAAAAAAGGAGATTCACCGATCTGCTAAATGATGTAAGCGGAATATCCAATAAAATGCTGAGTAAAGAATTGAAAGAATTAGAAATTAATAAACTCGCCCAAAGAAATATTCTGAATACCCATCCTGTAAGTGTGTTGTACGAACTGACGCCTCACGGCAAAAAATTGACATCGGTGATTCGGAATCTTTCAGATTGGGGAACAGAACATCGAAAAGAAATTACCAAAGATTAAAACAGACGAAAAAAAGTAAAAATCCCCAACATTTTCTTATTGGGGATCTACTTTAATGTTGCAAGTTTCGCTTAAACAAGTTGTTTTAAAAAGCTCCTGTTTTTTTATAATATTTTTTCAAACCGAAAAAGAGCAATATTGCGCTCCACATCTTGAATTAATTATAAGGAATTATTTAGTTGCATAATTTAAATAACCCCCGTCAGCGATAATTTCAGTTCCGGTGATGAAACTTGCGGCATCAGAAGCAAGAAATAAAACGGTTTGAGCAATTTCCGAAGGTTCTCCCAATCTTTTCAATGCTGTCACGCTAGCAAAGTGCTGTTTGATTTCTTCAGAGATCACACTGGTCAGTCCGGGAGTAGCCGTTGATCCAGGGCTTACAACATTTACCCGGATATTTCTTTCTGCTAATTCATTAGCAGCAACCTGAGCAATTTTATTTAAGGCTCCTTTGGTAGCGGCGTATACACTTGTCCCTGCATTGGCCGCTGTTGCCGCTGTTGAAGAGGTAATTATGACCGAAGCACCATCAGCCAAATGAGGGATTAATTTCTGTAGGGTGAAAAAATGCCCTTTAACGTTTGTGTTAAATTGGCCATCAAAATCTTCTTCTGTCATTTGCTCAATTCCTTTAAATGTTCCTATTCCAGCATTTAAAAATAATACATCTATTTTATCGCCACTTTCAGCAATAACCTTTTCCAAAATGGAAATTTCTTCCAGCTTGGATGTATCTGATGTAACGGTTTTTAAATTTGGACTGTTAATTTCAGCGGCAGCTTTTTCCAGTTTTTCTGCGGTCCTTCCAGTGATCCAAACTTTCGCTTCAGCATTGATGAATGCTTGCGCAGTGGCAAATCCAATTCCTGTAGTTCCGCCTGTTATAACGGCTACTTTGTCTTTTAATTTGTTCATTTTATTTTAATTAAATCTAAACGGAGATTTCTCTTCAGAACAATTGATTTCAACAATACCGATTTTTCATTATTAAAAATATGAGTAATTAAGATTCTGCATTGTCATTCGGTTGAAACTCCGTTTAACTGTTATAAATTCTGAGGCAAATGTAAATCAATTAAATTTACTTTAGTAACTTTGTAACTAAAAGTTACTGTAACAAAATCCATACTTTGTAACTTCAACGTTACCATATTTTAATTTTTGGAGAGTAGAAAAATTGAAGAAGGGTAGTCCTAAAATTCCTCCAAATAAAACGGGATATATCTGAAAATACATAAATTGTCAGCAAATCATTCAAAAAAAAGAAGCTGACCTTTTAGGCCAGCCTCAAAATAGTAATTACTTCACTACAGTTGCTTCTAACTCCACTTTCAAAGTTTCAAAAAGGGTCTTGACTTCTAAAACAGTGCTAGTTTGCTGTATCTCATTTTTGGTCAGCCATTCCTGAATCACATCAAAGTTTTCAAATAACTCGGCAGAATTGGTATGGTAAATATTGAGACGGACAATGTTTTTTATCTCATAACTGCTTGCAAGAATTACTTTTTCCAAATTTTCAATCGTATGAAAAATTTGGGTTCTCATATCTGCATCACTCGAAATTCCGTCATCACTGATGGCGGTCTGTCCTGATACATAAAGCGTTCCTTCAGGATTTTTAACTTCTACTGCCTGCACATAGTTTCTGGCGTCCTGCCATTTCCAAGGATTGATTACTTTCTTTTGCATTGTTTTAAAATTATTGTAATGCAAAGCTCAGAATATTCTTGCTGCAGGGCGTGTGACAAACCTCACAATTTGCAGCTATCAAGAAATTAAGCGGCTGAGGGTTTCTCTTGAAACTCCTAAGTATGAGGCAAGAAGTGACTTTGGAATTCTCTGCATTAATGATGGACTTTTCGCAAGCAGCTGTTCATATCTGTCTTTGGCTCCCAACGTCAGAAAGGATAAAATACGTCTCTCGGAACCAATATGCCCTGCAATGGATTTTTTTAGAAAGAAACGTTCCATCTTCTGCAAACCGTTGCAAAGCTTTTCAAAATCCTCCAGCGATAAACGTAGAACCCTGGTGTCTTCTAGACATTCCAATGTAAGCAAAGCATTGCTTTCAGTATAATAAGCCTGAAAATCGGTTTCCCACCAGTCCTCCATAGCGAATGAAACAATGTGCTCTTTAGCCTCTTTATCGGTATAAAAAAGTTTTAGAAGGCCAGAAAGCACAAAGTATACATATTTCACCGGATCGCCTCCAGTAAAAAGAGTTTCTTTCTTTTTAAATTTTTCGAAATTAAAATGTTTGCTTACAAAAGCAAATTCCTCATCCGTGAGCTGTACAATTTTTTCGATGTGTTTTCTTAGTGAAGTGTAGTCGTCGTCCATCATCTTTTATCTTTAAGTTACAGGTTTCTCTTCTATTAATTAAAAGATTGCCTGAATTCCAGCGGCGTTTGGTTTGTCTTGCTTTTAAAGAGTCTTGTAAACGACTGCGGGTAATCAAATCCCAGCTGATATGCAATTTCAGAAACAGAAAGATCTGTTGCAGACAATATTTCTTTGGCATTCTCAATAATTCTCTGATGAATATGTTGTTGTGTGTTAAGTCCTGTTAATGAACGCAACATATCGCTCAGATAATTTGCAGAGACATTTAACTGTTCCGCAAAATACTGAACACTTGGAATTCCGTTTTGTTCCTCATTTTCATTATTAAAATAAATATCCAAAGCATTTTCAAACCGCTGAATTATATTCTGATTTACAGCCTGGTAGGTTGCAAACTGCCTCTTGTAGAACCGGCTGCTATAGTTAAGGAGCAACTCTATTTGCGAAATGACAACATCGTGACTGAAATCATCAATTCTGCTTTTGAGCTCTTCGTCGAGAATTTTAAAAACGGAAAACAAGGTCTCCTTTTCCTTTTCGGAAACCCGTAATGCTTCATCTGTATTGTAGGAGAAAAAGCCATAATGCCTGATTTTTTTTGAAAGAGTGTAAGACAAGAAAAAATCAGGATGCACCAACAGAATGTACCCGTTACTTTTCTTATTCGAGGGTTTTTCAAATAACTGCCCCGGCGCTGTAAAAACCAGGCCTCCTTCACCGAAATCATAGTGATGCTGTCCGTATTTTGCCTGCCCGATAGTATCTTTATAGGCGATTTTATAAAAATCGAGCACCAGAAAATCGGGCAGGGGTCTATTAGGCATTTCCATGTCTTCAATACGAATAAAACTCACCAGCGGGTTTTCGGGTTTGGAAAGACCAAATACCTGATGGAATTCTGATAATGAGTTGAATTTGTATATTTTATTTTCTTTGCCTTTCATCTTTTAAAAAAGGATTACAGATAATAATTGGAATTAGGGATGATACTGCTATATCTTACAAAAATACTGAATTAATTACCAGGGTGTTTCCCCTGTTTCAGGATTATATTCTTCACTGATAAATTTACCGGTAACATCGTCATTTCCAATCATTGCGTATTTGGCTATTCTTTTTCCTCCCTCTTCGGCGGTGCCCGTACCTCTGTGACCATTGAAATCCGTCGCGACAAAACCGGGGCAGACCGCATTGACCTTGAAAGCGGTATCCCGTAGCTCATATGCCAGATTGATCGTGTACATATTCATTGCTGCTTTGGATGCCGGGTATAATGCTGCCTTATGGTTGTAATACTTCCAATTCGGATCGCAATGAAGTGTTAGTGAACATCCGCTGGATGATACGTTGACAATTCTCGGTTGGTTTGATTTTTTTAGTAGATCCATAAAAGTCTGGGTAACCCTTATCACTCCGTAAAGATTGGTATCCATTACTTTTTGAAAAGTTTCTGCCGATGCTTCCAGAGCTGTCTGAGGAAATCCACCATTAATTCCTGCATTGTTGATGAGTACATCTAGAGTTTCTGTTTTGCTTTTGATTACCTGCTTGGCAGATAATATCGATGTCATATCCGTGACATCCAATTGGATAGCTTCAACATTTTTAAATCCGACTTCATTAAGTTTTTGCACAGCAAGTTTGCCATTCTCATAATTTCTGCTTCCGATGAAAACAAAATAACCGTTTTCTAAAAGCTGTTTAGCCGTCTCAAATCCAATTCCTTTGTTTGCTCCTGTAATTAATGCTTTTTTCATCTTATCAATTATTTTGTTGGTTATATTCAGCTGCAAATTCGGTTGCAAAATCGTTAAGTTTTACTTTTCCTAATTCAGGTTTATTCAAGTAAAAATCATCGTAGAGACTTCCATCTGCCTGAGCTTTCTGCATGGCAACCAAACCAGTTGCTATCCATTCATTAATACCTGCCGACAGCATCTGTTTTAATAGTTCTTCAGAAGAAATCACTTTCCATTCCAAGTCTGAGTTACCGATAGCTTTTCCTAAAACCCTTGCAATTTCATTGGGTGAAACTTCATCACTGGCAAGATAATGTACAGTTCTTCCATTGAATGGCTTTTCCATTTCTTTAGCAACAGTGGATGCTATATCATCAGGAGAAACCCAAGGTTCTTTCTGGTCGCCACCATAACTTTGAACTATTGCACCTTGTGCTTTTATCATGGGGAGCCATCGGTAGATGTTTGTGAAAAATCCAACAGGACGCATAAACTTGATGGATACTTCTTCGGGAAGTGTTGTTAAAATATTTTCAACGGTGTGGTGAACCAGAAGGCTGCCGGTTCCTTTTTCGGAGTGCGCACCCACGCTGCTCAAATGGACGATCTTTTTGACACCGGAATCTTGAACCGCTTTAACATAATTATGGGCAATGTTTTTGAATTCTGCTACGAAGTCTATATTCTTATCGAAAAGGCTTCCTATCGCTTCCCAGGCTTCCATCAAATAAACGATATCTGCGCCTCTAAATGTTTGGGTTAAAAAATCGGCGTCTTGAATGCTTCCGATTGCTGGAATTGCATTTAGAGCTTCTATATCAGAAATTCTTTCTTGTTTACTACTTATGACTGTTACTTTATGTCCATTGGCAATCAATAATTTTGTTAATGGTTTTCCGATGTTCCCTAAAGAGCCAGTTATTACAATATTCATATCTTGATTTTTATACTTGCAAAATTGCATCAAGCTTTGAAAATAAAATTAACGGAATCAGGGTTATCCTAAACCAAAACAAGGGTAATCGAGGGACATTTAGAAGTTGCAGAAATGCTTACAGCGGTTACAGGAAAACGAATTGAAACCAGAACAGTAACAGTGGAAGAAGCTGTACAACTTGGTTTTTACGAACCAGCTGCTCATAGCCACGTATGGCAAAACGTTGAAGGTTATAAAGTAGACCCGCAAGAAGTAGCAGAATTCGGAATTGAAACAGAATCGCTGAAAATTTATTTGGAAAGAAATAAGTCGCTACTTTTGGCGGGTTATAGTCAGGTAAAATTAGTTGGATTCTTTATAAAAAAATGAAGCTTAAATTACATTAAATAAAAAATAGCTTCTGTGTTACATTAAGAATATGATGTAGAAGTTATTTAATTATATTTGAAGAGACGAATAAAAATATCTATGAAACTATTACATCCTAACAAGGATTTTGCAATAGCGGGTCAAAAGTGCAAAGTTCAAAGATAGATCTGCTGTTCAACTTTAGTGAAATTTTGAAGATTTGTACTTTAATTGAGTTACCATCGTAAAGACCTAAAGCATAATAATTGCTATTAAAGTCTCAAAAAACGATGATTGATAAAAATATATTTATATGGACGAAAGAATAGAATATAAAAGAAACGATTCAGCTCTGGCTACCAAATTTAAGAAAGCAGGAAAGTTAATTCAGCAATATAATCAAGTTGATTATGATAATACTGGTTTAAAAATTTCAATACTTACTGAATTGTTAGGTTCATTGAATGAAGGAATTAATATTGAGCATAATTTCCATTGTGACTTAGGATATAATATTCATGTGGGTAAAAATTTTTATGCTGGATATAATTTCACAGTTTTAGACATGGCTGTAGTTCGAATAGGAGACAATTGCCTGATTGCTCCAAATGTCGGACTTTATACGGCAGGCCATAATATAAATCCAATAGATAGGCATAAGTCAGGTCATGCTTCACCAATATATATAGGAAATAATGTGTGGATTGGAGGTCATGTAGCTATAGTTGGGGGTGTGACAATTGGAGACAATTCTATAGTAGCTGCAGGTTCAGTGGTGATTAAGGATGTTCCTCCAAATACTATTGTAGGTGGAAACCCTGCTAAAATTATTAGAGAAATTTAAATTACCACTTTATTTCATATCTTTGTAGCGGATAAGAAATTAAACTTTAGCTGTTATTCCATCATTAGAGAAGAGATTGGGAGTAGTAGTGTTTCTTTTGCATCAGAATGCATACTCTAATATTTGAATGTAAACTCATTTAAAATATTTAGATATGCAAAAAAAAAACCTTTTTTTACTGCTTTTAATTCTTGGAATCGGTTTTTTTGGGAATTTCTTTTACTTTCGTTAAAGTTGGAATAGGTTCTGGCTCCCCATATATTTCTCTTTTATAAATTTCTTATTGCATTTGTAGTACTCAGTACTGTATTCTTCAATCACCTGAAGAATATCTCCAAGAAAACTGTGAAAATCGGATTTTTAATTGGAATTCCCCTACTTGCTGGAAATTTTTTACAATCAATAGGACTTAAATACACTACGGTTTCAAACTCGGCATTTATTACAGGTATGGATGTATTATTAATTCCAATTCTCAAATTTGCAGAAAACCAATCTGTTTCTAAATATTTTCCAATTCTGTTTGATTCAATTTCATAATAGTCGATTATTTTGTTCAGTCTTTTAGATTCATTTTCTGATAAAGCAAAAATTTCATTTTTGTCGTAATCTGAAATATCAGAATTATTCACTTTGTCAAATCTCCATCCCAATGTGAAATCACTCAAAGGAATAATTTCTTTTTTGTCAATTTGTATATTCAACTTTCTTGCGTTTTTGCTTAAATATAATGTCGCACAATTTAATCATTATCAAATATAATAACTTTTCCCCATTTCCTTGGTCAGTGAGCCTGCGGTCGCTGAGCTTGCCGAAGTGTCGAACTGTTCCCATTTCCCATTGAAAGAGTAGGAGGGCGGTGGTTGTTTGCAATGGTTGATTTTATTTGGTCAAATATAGAGAATGTTTGATAATATTATTGTGATCGATTATTAATCAGCAGGCATAATATACTTTGTGACAGATTAATAGAGTGGGGAAAGAACAAATAAGCAGCCGTAATTGCGGTATGCAACAAGCTGCTTAAAATTGTATTTTGGGTTGTATAAAACAGTACAACAATGTGTCACGATAATTTTATTATTAAAAGGGCATAATAAATTAGCGTTTTTACACAGTTTATATCAGCTGTAATGTAATTAGTCAAGTATATACATCTTTTTGTTTTTCAAACTTATACCAATTTTATTTCCAAACCAGTTAATACTTGTTTTTCCTTCGTATATTAAGCCTTCAACAAAAATTACTTTTGGATTTTTTAATGTTACAAATTTATTAGAAATACTATTTATAGAACCTTTGTAAAATTTGGTTACAAATTTTTCATCAAACTCACTTTTCTTTTCACTTAATTCTAGTTTTGACTTATCCATTTTAAGTATGGAAATTAATTTATCACTCAACCAAAAAGAATCATTACCAGCGCCAGAGTCCAATAAAACTTGCACGCTATATTTATCGTTTAATGAAATATAGGTTATAATATCAGTTGATTTGTCTGCATTTGTGGTTAATTGAATATCAAAAGATTTTGTTATGTATTCTTTTGAAAAATCGGTTAATACAATTTCTTTTTTACTGTAATCTATTATGAAATCAGTGTCATGAAACATCTGAAGTGAAATTAAACCATCAATTCCATCAATTTTCATGTCAAAAGTAGAATAAGGAACTTTAATGAATTTTTTTCCTGCAAATTCAACTTCCTCGTTTTCAAATAATGGAATATCAATTCTTTCACCTGTTGCACGATAACCAGTAAAAAAATTATAAGTTGACTTTTGTTTTAAATCTTTAGCAAAATGGTTAAAGAATAAATTAATTCCACCACCCGTGTCAAAAATAAAATTTCCTTCTTTACCATCTATTTTTGCTTTGGCAATAATATGTCCAGATGGAAGGACTTGAATTGATGTGTTTTGTGCAGAAATTTGAGTAAAAATGACAAGTGATAATAATGATAAAATTCTTTTCATACAGTTTATTTTTGACATTTAAAGCTTACACACAAATATACGAACTTGTATTTATGTGGTTCATTTTTTAATGTTCTCATTTAGTAGTTTTTTATCGTCTATTTTTGAAGAAGTTATTTATTATGTGAACTTTTGATATATAAAATGCGGACTTTTATTTATTCCACAGTATTCCATATTTTTGATCAGATGTTATTAGTTTATTGTTTCTGATATTACTTAAAAGCTTTGCGATTTTTAAAATTCTCTGCTTCCTATAGTTTTTCGTAAACATTTTTAACGGCAGAATTATTGCTAGATAGTACCGCTACGCTATGTCCGTTAATAACGGCATTGGCTATAATGTCGCACAATTTAGTCATCAACTAATATAATAACTTTTCCCCATTTCCCCATTCCCTATTTCCCCATTCCCTATTTCCCATTGAAACGAGTAGGAGGGCGGTGGTTGCTGAGCCCGCGGTTGCTGAGTTTACGGTTAGTGAGCCCGTCGAAGTCTCGAAGCATCGTAGTTTGCACGGCTTGATGAACAATATAAAATAGTTTGTCTACTCAATCGTAATTCTATAATAACCATCTTGTTTGGTTGACAATGTATTTTCAATTAAAACCTCATCAATTGTATAACCGTTGCCGTTATTTTTTATTTTTGATGATCTAACGTTGAAATTAAATGACTTCAAGGAATACAGAATTATGTATGCAGTATAATTACTGGTTTCATCGTGCCAACCTAAATTTAGTAGTGCTTTATTATCTGCTGTAATTCTTACATTTATTTCTAAATTGTTTCCATTGCCCAGATCTTGCATTTGAAATTCACGTTGATGAAATAGGTAATAAAATTTTACCATTTTTAAATATACAAACTAAGTAATTATTTTTATCATAAAAACAGTATGATGAATCTTACATTCCTAGCTTGATTTAGAATCATTTATATAGCAGTATAAGTCCGAATTTATAATTAAAAAAACCAAAGCAATTCATGTTACTTTGGTATTTTATTCCCTTTAGCCTGGATTTTTTAAAATCATAATCCATTCTTGTAAAAATAATAGAATATTTTGAGAATTTTACATACAGGATTTTACAGTCAAATCGTCTATATTAATCTATAAGGACAGGATATGTTTCTATACAAAAGCTCCGAGATTCCTCGGAGCAATCAACAATAATCACAGACAGATTTTATGCCTGTGAATAAAATTTTCCTATTTTTTTTCATTGGCAGAGGCTGCCAATAGATCTTTGTTTTCAGTTAAAAACTCTTCCAAAGTTTTTGCAGGCCTGCCGAGGATATATGGAATATCATTTTGAACCATAGACATATAAGACATTCTGCCATCCAGCATTTGCTTGACAAATTCGATATTAGCGCTCGCGTACCATTTGTCGGCACCGCCTGCTATCCAGTTTCCGATCAGTTCCTTAAATTCTTCAAGTCCCTTTTCTTCACATTTGATTTCAAGTCCCGTGACTTTGCTCATCAGCTGGGCGATCTCCTGGCCATTACGGCTTTCCACACTCAGCCAATAATCTTTCCCTGCATGGCGTTCAGGACCATCTACAAGCACCTGTGCGGCCACTGCAGCAATATCACCTCCAGCAATATATCCAACCCTGCGGTCTTTCCAATAGGTGGTATAAGTCAAGTTTTTCGGAATATAAGCGCCAGTTAAGGCTTCCATAAACATATTAGGATGAAGGTGTGTCCACGCAATACCGCTCGCTTCAATATATTTTTCAATCATCTGATGCCACGCAAAGTGAGCATCCGTAGTATCCCATTCAGCAAATACACCAACGTGAACAATATGTCTGACACCGGCTTTTTTAGCAGCATCAACTAACGTTTTACTCTGCGTAAGCATACCAACGGTGTAGCCGGTCAGCAAAAATACGCGGTCTACACCGGCAAGAGCTAACGCAAAAGTAGTGGGATCATCAAGGTCAAGAAACCTGCAGTCTTGACCTTCGCTGCGAAGCTTGTCCACTTCTTCCTGTTTTCGCGAAGTTATCCGTACGTTGACATCTTTATCTTTCAGGTCTTTTACTACCTGCTTACCGATTGTTCCGCTGGCTCCTAGAACAAGAACTGTAGGATTTGAATTATTTTCCATTTAAGTTATTTTAAAATTTGTGTTTGTGATACGTAGAAACTATTTACCTTTTCCTTTTTGATGTACACGGTTTCCTGCTAAAATTTCTTCGTATGAAGGCCAGGTATCCTTACTCATCAGACTATTCATGATAGAATCTCTGATGGCAGGAGCTTTTCCTTTTTCAGCGCTGTCCAATGCCTTTTTTAATTCTGCTTCATCCAGTTCTGTACAATAGGCCGGAGTTCCCGGCTGTTGTCTCCAGGATTCAGACAAGTTTCCACCATCAACGGTGTCAAAACCTGTGATATCAACTATTTGAGCAACAATCTTCTTATGTTCCTCATTATCGCCTGCTGTAGAAATGGCTATTCTCCCTTCTGTCCCGGCTGCTGTGCCCTTATGTTTTAAGGTTCCTTCCAGAATATTGTTGAACACTTTAATAAGCGGTCGGTCTAATATGCCTGAAATATATTCGCTTTCCGTGATCTCCTCCAACTCTGCAATGTCGCCATCTCTGAACGGATAATAATTTGAGGTATCCATCACCACCACATCCTGAGGCACCTCTTTTAGTAAGTCCTTTGGCAGATCTTTATACGCATTGAAAGGCATAGAAAAGATGATGGCATCAACATCTTTTACCACATCCTGTAGTGTTGCGGCTTTTGCGCCCAGATCGGCTGCAATTTTTTCCAGTTCAGGCATTGCCCGTGTATTGGTCACTTTCACACTGTGTCCTGCTTTAGATAGTTTCTGAGCCAAAAGACTTCCTATGGCTCCTGTTCCAACAATTCCTATTTTCATATTCTTAAATTTTATAATTAATAATTTTATATTTGAAACCCGTGGGTCAATTCCATATTGTTCAGGGGCACCGATATGCTCTCTTAATGTTGTGCCTTCATAGTCTTTGTGGAAAAGTCCACGTTCCTGTAAAATCGGAACTACTTCATCCACGAAAGCATCAACTCCGTCATCCAGTATATCGGGCGAGATCCAAAAACCATCGCAGGCTCCGGCCTCAAACCAAGCCTGCATATGATCTGCAGCCTCAACACCCGGTCCCACGATCGAGGGGTGATAATCAATAATTCCATGTGCAATAATGTCCTTCAGACTCCAGCCTTCCTTCGCAATTTTAAGGGCGTTGGCAGACCGGGGATCATAAGGCGATGGACGCGCCGCCTGCAATTGTTCTTGGGAGAGCGGTTCATTTAGATCGTTACCATCCAGTCTGATACCCAGCATCTGCTGAAGATACGCTACACGTTGTGGGAGAAGGTGTCCCATGAGCTGCAACCTTCGGTCTAGCGCTGTGCGACGGTCTTTAACGATGGTGGTCATCATTCCTGCGATAAACTTGATCTCATCAGGATCACGTCCATACTTCTTCGCTGATTCACGAAATGCCTTGCGCTGCTGTATGCTGTCTTCAATTGTGAACGCAGCTCCGATCACCACATTTGCAAACCTTCCCGCCAACTCATGAGCGTTCGGACTCGCGCCCGCATGAAAAATGATTGGCTGTCCCTGTTCAGATGGCGGAATGTATAGCGTACCTCTGGCATTTACATATTTCCCTTTTAGGCTGATGGTCGAAATCTCATCGTGCTTCGCAAACTGACCGCTTTCTTGATCGTGTACCCATGCATCTTTTCCCCAGCTTCCCCAAAATGCCTGAACCAATTGAACCACTTCATGAGCACGACCATAACGGTCTCTGCTTGAAGGAATGGTTTGTCCGTAGATCGCAGCCACATCATTACTGGTGGAAGTAATGGCATTCCAGCCCGCTCTGCCGTGGCTCATGATATCGAGTGCCTTGAACTGTTTCGCCAATGTATATGGCGCATTGAACGTGGTTGAACCTGTAGCGACCAAGCCAATCCTTTTCGTTTCCCTTGCCACGGCGGCCAAGGTCATCATTACATCGAGATTGAAGTTCGGCGCTTCAGTTTCGAGAAGAGTGGAATCATCAGTGAAAGGACCATCCGGCAGGAATATGAATTGAAACTTCCCACGCTCTGCCGCTTGTGCGTGCCTAACGCGGGCGTCATAACTTGTGTAGCTTGTCGGATCAACGCCCGGCGTGCGCCATGCGCCCGGTTGAAAGCCGTAACCATTGCCTGAAGTCAGACCGATGATCATTTTTCTATTTTTGACATTTTCCATTAGTACTTGCCTATTATTTATGAAAAGTGACATTGCTGGAAATCGGATCTCTTCCTAACTTAAATGAATTGCCTGGTGAATTGGGATCGGCGTAGCCAAATGAAATTCCAAACAACATTTTAAACTCTTCAGGCACATTTAAGATTTCCCTTATAGTTCCTGCGAAAAAGCCGAGTGCTGTCTGCGGGATGCCTGCAAGACCATGAGCGGTAAGCGATAACAAAAAGGTCTGTCCATACATTCCAATATCACCACCTACACGTACATTATCACCAAACGACGGCATAAATGGTATTGCAATATGTGGCGCATTGAAAAATGTATAATTCATGTCTGAAATTTCTTTTCGTCCCTCTTTATCTTCACGTTTGACATCAAACGCTTCATACATGGTCTGACCAAGGTTAAAATGCCGCTCTTTGTATTGGCCATGATAATCATCTACGTCAAAAGTAAAATCAGGAGAAAATCTTCCTGCTTTGTTTTCTCTTACCAAAGCTTCTGACAATTCTCTTAACTTATTTCCTGAAATGATGTGCGTTTCCCAGGGCTGAGTGTTGCAGTTGGAGGGTGAATACTTTGCATCATCCAATACGGAAGTAATGATATTTTCTTTTACAGGTGTATCCAAAAATCCACGGCAGGATTTTCTTAATCGTAACACCTCTTTAAATGTATAATTGCTATGTATAATGTCTTCCGTCATATTTCTATCCATAATTAAAACGATTTTTTATCTTGATACAAATTTCCGATTAAATTGCTTTACTTTGTATAGTTCTTTCCTCAAGGAAAGTGTATTTTTTATTTAATTAATATTATGGCAGTTAAAAGAGGTTACAGCAATTGCATTGACACGATAAAACCGGTACGTGATTTTTTAGATGTAATGAGCGGGAAGTGGAAGTTTCCTATACTAGTATCTATAGGGGTAGGAAATGATAGATTCACCGATATACAGGATAGCATTCCGGGTATCACGCCTAAAGTCTTGGCTAAAGAATTAAAAGAATTGGAACAACATCAACTTATAAAAAGAACAGTTATTGATGATTATCCGGTTAAGATCCTATATACGAGAGAGCCTTACGCAGATACATTAACACCAATAATTTATGCTATGAAAGACTGGGGTATTAATCACCGTGAAAAGGTTTTTGGCGCAAGATAATTATAATAAGGGCGCGATTAATAGTAGCAACGTAGTAAGTGGTGAGCTGACTTTTTAAGTCCTAAAATACAGCTGAATCTGATGTAACAGACAGTGTATGCCGCATTTTGATCCTTCTTTTCATCCGAAATCGAAGATTAACTTCGTTCAATCGCTTAGCTCGAGTCACGACTTCCAAGCTGTAAAATAAAGCCTGGGCGTAAATGCTCTAAGTAAAGGTTGTATTCCGTCAGGTAAAAATCGGGGCGGTACACCTCCGTTCCATACGGATACGCTTTTTCATACTCATAGTCAATCCCGTTCAAATACAGGTAGTTGGCAATCATCAGTTCTTCCACACTCTTTACCCGTTCGCCCTTCAGCGTGTCGTGTATGGCGTTCGTTACCATATTCAAAGGCTCGCATTTCTCCTTCAGGGTCACAAAGTCAATGCCTTTTTCGGTATCTGTCTTTTCTCCCAATGACCCGTAGTGGTCGTAATCTTCCGGAATGTTCATATAGCAGGCAACATACTGTATGTAGGCTTGCAGGGCATCGGTATCGTTAAACAAATCTTCCTGTAAATACGTTGTAACCACACTGCTCAGCGTATTTTCATTGGTAACAACGGGTACGGCTTCATAATACGCTTTAATAAGGTCGTATCCCAGCTTGTGAAAGGTGGTGGCTTTGGTATTAAGGTTTATCTTTTGCAGTCGGTGGTTCAGCTCCTCTACGGTTTTTTTGGTGAACGACAGTAATAGGATCTCGTTCGGATCGATCTTTTTCTGTTCGATCAAATACTGCACTTTACCCAAAATGGTGAGTGTTTTGCCTGATCCCGCTCCGGCTATGATCAGGTTCGAATATTCGTCTGTAATAATCGCCGTCCGTTGCTGATCGTCCAGTATCTTGCCCTCAATATTGTTAAAATAACCTTCCAGTTTTTCTTTTTGGGCTGATACATAGTCTTGGTTGTAGTGTTTTATGTATTCATCCCAATCTCCGTAAATAGCATTAAACTCCTTTACTATAGGCTCTTTTTTGTAGTAGTCGGTTTTGTTTTTAAAGTAGCGCCCTGCCAATGCATATCTGGTTTTTATACCGTCTCGCGCTACCCAGGTAACATAATCGTTTAAACTGTTTACTTCTTCAATAAATATTTTTATTGTTTCAAGATGCTGAAGATAGTCTGGATGCTCATATTTTTTCTTTGCGGATTGATGTCGAATCACAACAATAGCAATTAGAAGGATGCAAAGGAGTAGGAGGGCGGTTGTTTGCATGGGTTAGTTTTAATTGGTCAAATATAGATAATGTTTGATGATATTTATTTGATAGATTAACAGAGATAAGAGGCATCATTTTTCAGCAAGATAATTGTAAAATAGTGTTTTAAAGACTTCATCTAAGCAGGCGTTATTTAATTTTCTGTTTTATAGCTTCAAAGTTTTCTTCTAAAAGTAATTTATAGAATTCTTTTACTTCTGACCAATCTTTCGCTTCGTAGCTAATTTCATTTCCATCAAACACAATTGCTAAATTTAAAAATTTGTCTGTTTCAATTACATTTTCATCATCTGTAATAACGGAAACCCAAAATACACTGTGTTCATCATCAGTTTCTTGAATTTCTAATATTGCTTTTTCAATATCAGAAAAATCAATATTCTCTTTACTGTATCCGCCAAGATACTGTATATAATTTTCACTCATAGCTTAACTAATATAATCCCAAAATTTATCCATTGTATCATTTAAATAATAACTTAATGCAAATTTCATATTTTCATTTTCAGTTATTTCAAGAATTTCTATTGACAAGTCTGGTCTAAAAGCCCAAATCCAACAAAGTATTTCATCTTTTGATGGTGGATTATTATCAGGAATAAATTCAATAGATCTTTCAGTAACTCCAATAGTATTTGCTACAATACAATCTACAATTGGTAATCTTTCGTCGAAACTCCCGAAATCAACAATTTCATCAAACAGTATTTCAGATGGATATTTTTTGATTAATTCTTTTAGTGTCACGTTATTCATAATGCTTTATAACGTTTCATAGCTTGCCGAAAGGGGGAGCACAAAAGTTCAATAGAATTACTGCTTTTGAACTTAAATGACTTGTCCTGTCTTTGGGAGAAATGCTCAATCCAAGAACTTCAGCTCGCTTTATGCAAACTCTCGTTAGCTGATTTTTTTTATTTCGTTAATTTATCAAGCCTAATTACATAGTAATAATTAACCTTTGTTATTGGAACATTATTTTTGTCAAGTTCATAAACATCACCTTGAAATCCTCTCAATGAATCACTTTCTCTTGAATACTTCCAGTCATTGGATTTTGGATATTTATTTTTCCAATAATTGCTATCTTGCTCACTCATTCGATAAATAATAAATCTATTATTTTTTACATGGTCATTCACTTTTAGATTTTCCAAAATTAATGTGTCTCCATTAATTTCGTATATTCCGGAATAACAATTTGGATTAAAAAAATCACCGTCACAAAATTTATATGAATTGTCATCATATAAAGTGAAAAAAGTTGCTCCGAAACCACTTTCATTTGGTCCAGCAAAAAAAACTTCATTTTCTTTTGATTGTTGATACTGTTTACAGCCATATAGCAATGAAATAAATATGACTTGAAAAATATATTTCATTTTACAAATAGTGTTTTATAGAATTACTGCTAACTTTTTAATTCACGAATATAATAACTTTTCCCCATTTCCCTGGTCAGTGAGCCTGTCGAACTGTTCCCATTTCCCATTGAAACAAATAGTAGGGCGGCGGTTGCTGAGTTCATCGAAGCATGGTTGCTGAGCCCGTGGTCACTGAGCCCGCCGAAGTGTCGAAGCATGGTTGCTGAGCTTGCCGAAGCATGGTAGTTTGCACGGGTTGATTTTAGCTAGTTAAAATGAAGCTGGTTTTTATCCCAAGCGATATTTTTCGTAAGCAAGTTTTTTATTCCTCTAATTTTACAAATTTGTATTTAAGAGTATCCAATAAATAGAATTCAGGCTTACAATAAGAACAATCTTGAATATAATAATCTAAACTATCTGGAGGATTTATAACTAGTAAACGACTATTTTTTTGAAATTTGTAACCCACATTTGCAGACGGAATTTCAATCAATCTTCCATTTTCTGCATTTATTGCTATTCCAACTTGACAAGGTGAACCACAACCCCAATAATTTAAAACATATTTTCCTGCAAAATTAATTGGCTCTTTTTCATATGTTTGATTTATCATTGTTTTATATCTTATTGAAAAATCATTTTGGTTCGTATTCAGTTTTATTTTAGAATTTTTATTTTCAATAGTGTTTGAGGGAAATTGCTCAAAATTGTATTTAGAAATAAATTTGATTCGTTCCGTGTTAGTTTTATTTGGTTTATTTTGTGCTGTTTTTTTTATCTCAATTGTAGAATAGGGTTCTTTTCTATTGCATCCAATTATTATAAATATTAAACTTAAAATACAGTACAAAAATTTTAATTTCATATCATTAATCAATTTTATATTCCCTTTTTACCCATTAACTATTTGAACGAGTAGGAACATGGCTTTAGTATGTACGGGATGATTTTTACATCTTCCGTTTTTATTTCATATTCTCTTTTATTACTCCATTTTCAGAAAAACTAAATGTTCTCTCATCAAAGATTGATTTCATGATTAGCCAAACTTCATCAACTAGAGTAAGCTTTAAACTTTTACTTAAATCTTTTTCAGTTAATCTTCCTGTAAAAATTATTTCATCAATCTTAAAAGATTCTTTTGTTCTTCTGTTTAATAAAGTACTGTTAAAAGTATCATGCTTCTTTGTAATTATTTCATACATTCTATTTTGCAGGCTTACTTCTATTCGAAAATCATTTAGGTACTTTATAAATGGTAAAGAACTTCCTTCTTCATTTATTATATAGAAATCATAATAATCTAAATAATCGATTTCATCTTTAATTTCTATTGTTCGGTTCTCGCCAATATCAATCTTTATAATTTCCGCTCGCTTCCTTAAAATACCTACATGAATATCCAAATCTGCTATTTCAATTTGTTTGGGATTCTCAGCAAAATCTTTATCTTCAATCTCTCGTAATTCTACCAGTCCTATATTGCATGCTTTCGCTTGAGCTACTGCATCTCGCGTAAAGCCACATCTTGAAACTATTATTCCCTTTTCAATTTCAGCATCATTTATAATCCCTGATAATTTAAACACAACATCTTTAGTAATTTTTTTATTCAGACACTTACATTCTACAGCAGTTCGTGTTATATGAATTCCATTTGTTTGCGAAGTTAACACGTCTATCTGATGTTTAACACCTGAACTTCCAGTTACTTTGAAGTTTGAGCCATAACCAACAATTGTAACTCCATATTCTTTACCTAAAGTTTCATAGATATACTTGATAACACTTTCGTATATTTTCCAATCAAGAGTTTTCATAATATAGCTCTGCTTTTTAAAATTCCAATTCAAATAATAAAATATAGAATTAAAGATATCGTTCAATAAAAGCCCTTTTATCAATCCTTTTTAATAAATCATCATTTATAAGCTCATAAAGATATGACTGTCCTAAGTCAAAATAAATTGTCTTGTTTGCTGCTTTCCAACTTTTTCTTCAATCAAATCATCCAATTCAACATTAAGAGAGTGTATCTGAGATTCTAAGTCTTGAATTTTACTTTTTAAATGTATCACAAGATTTTCTGCAATGGAATTTTTTAACCCTTGTAACTGCATATCTAAATTATGTATTGATATTTTTACACCTTCTATCTTTTTATGATAGTTGCTAATTCCATTAGTAGGATCAACTGCAAAATCAAATTGATCTTGACGATATTTGTAACTTTTAAATTCAGACTCTGTTTTAAAACTAACTATTTCTTGAAATAATGAGGTTCTGCTTTTCTTCAAAATTGCTCTAGCCCTAGGAAAACTCTCAGCAGGTAAATTAGAATAAGGAAGAATTTTAAATAATTGACCTTCAATTTCAAAATCATCAAGGTTATTGATCTTTTGCAAACCAATTTCAAGTGATTTGATTTCGTCGTGTAATTCTTTTTTCTTCTCAGGAATACTTACAAGTTGTCTTTTGCTTTCTGGGTTTATTTTGTTTGCTACATCATATGTCTCATCTCCCCAATAAACACCTTCTTCACTCCATTTTTTAATTACTTCATTAGTAAAATTCTCATGATCTTTTAAAATTTCTTGCAGCTTGTCAACAGAATTAGTTTTAATTTTAATAATTCCAATTTTTCTACTTATTTCTTGTTCACTTTTCTTATTTATTTCCGTAATTCTCTTTAAATCTGCTTTATAAGAGTCTTCTAAATATTTTAACTCTTTATAATATTCACGCTCAATAGTTTTTAATGATAGTTGTACCAAACTTAATTTTTTAAAGTTATCTTTAAATGTTATTGCATTAACAACCCAGATCATATCCCTATAAAAATTTTCTCGTACTCTGATTGTATCATTTGAAATGGAAGAGTTCTGAAATTCAATTACAGTTCCATCAGCCGTTTTGATATCAGCAATGTGTTTTTCATAATAATTTTCAATTATAACTTCTTGCCAGTCAATTGGAAATTTTGCCTTCCAATTGCGATGCCATTCTGTTTCATGTTCTTTCCACGGATCACATACTCTGTCATTTTGATGTTGCCAATGCCAAACATATATTTCACCACATTTCCCAATAACAGTTCCTTTACACAATATACACTTTGCCTTCTGTCCTGAGTGAGAAGGTTCTATTTTAGCACCGTTATCGTCTAAAGCATATCTCAATTTTAAAAGAGGTTTAAATGAATAATAAATGGTTAACTAAGAGATCTTTTTAAAAGTTTCTAAAAAAATATTGAGTTGAATAGTTTGTTCATTATCTAATCTTTCCAATTCATCTTCAATTGATAGATGTTTAAATATATCAGAAATCACCAATGCTTTAGATTGGTAATACTTGCCTACAATTTCTACAAATTTTATCAATTCTTTTTCATCTTTTACATTCAAAGGCAAAATTAACGGATACCAATTGTTTCTGTAAAAACCTAAAACAAGCTGTCCGTAGTAGTTTGTATCCTTTAATAGTTCTTTAGTTTTAATTAAATAAGAATTGTTTAATACTTCATTTTCTAAAATAGAAATTTCATCAAAGTAAGCGGGGCTGTATTTGTAAAATTCTGTTTGAAAAATATACATGATCGTGGTTAAATATTTTAAGTTATTCCAAATATAATATTACAACACGTCGTAAAATGTCGTGTTTAATGCTTCTTAAATTAACGTAATCAACCACAATAATGTTTCCAATTCAAAATTAAAAACTCTTTTATTCCGCTAGGCTTATAGTTTGGATATAGTTTTAAAAAATCGCTTTCTGCATTTTCAAAAGAACTGCTATCTATCTTTTTTATAGTCGCTAAATAAAGTAGTACAATACTTGGGGATCTCGAAAATCCTTGATTACAATGTATCAATACTTTTTTACCGCTTTTAAGATGTTCATCTATAAAATTTAAAGATTTCTCAAAAAGTACATTTTCAAAATATTTTGAAGTTGGTGGATCAATCATATTTAAAATAATTCGTCTTTCCCTGTAAGCAATTAAATACTCGGGGTGATTTTCATCAGCAGATCTCCCACTGTAACCTAAGGCTTTTCTATGGCAAGGTTCTTTACAAGCTTGCACAAAATAAAAATCTTCATTAAATTGATTTTGCTCATAATCAATTAAACTTCCGACAAATAAGTTTTGATAAATTTCTGTCATATCAATGTATATTTGGCTAAATAAAAATTGTATTTATACTTTCTCAAAATGGTTGAGTTCCTTCGGACTTTTCTCTGAAGCGTGAAATTTTGCATGATTTACAACGTATCCGCTAAAACCACAGTATTTAAGAAGCAGCTTGCTTATTAAAGTATAAAGTTTAGCACTAATATACATCATATGGTCATCTATCTCATTACTGCTTCTTACATTTCCATCGTTCATTAAAATATTACCGTGAAGTAAATAATTACGGTATTCAATTGCGTGTTCATCATTTAGAGACAGTTTTATCCCAAGTTGGTCAAAAGGTTCACGCAATTTCATCGCATTTGTAATTCTTCTTGGGTTAATAGGGCTGTTTACTGCGTTGAGTTTCCTCTTTAGTTTTATTATACTTTCATTATCCAACTGAGAAGAATATTTATCAATAACCAAATTAAGTTCCTCGATAATTTCATCAGCAAGTTCGTTATCAGAAATCAGCTTTGTTTTTATTCTTGAAGGATTAATAATTATGTTGGCTAACGATTCTAATACTACTGAAAATGCACCTGGCATTGATACTAAAGATTTTAAATGTAATACTTCCATCAAATACAATATGGTTACAGAAAAGTCTTCATTATCTTTGATTTCCTGTACAAATTTAGAGATAACGGAAAGAGGTATGACGCTAAGTTTATCTTTGTAAATATTTATTGTTTCTTTATCATCATGTAAGTCAACAAAAGAGTACGGATCTTTTGTAACAGGATAATAGATCGATTTTAAGGCCCCTCTAGCTAATCTCTGATATTCAAAATCCGATCCCGAAAAAATATAATGTTCACCCCCAGGCATGTATCCTATAAGATAACCAATACCTTTCTGAATAGCGTATGAATCTTTTTTAAAATCTTTATAACTTACCGGATCATGGTTTTCTATGACAATGTATGATGCGCCATCCTTTTTGTATTGCACAATGTCGTATCTATTACCATTTAATATAATACGTACACAATTAAATGCCCAAGGAATCACTCCATCGTATTTAGGAGATTCTAATTTATAGTGAAATAAATAGCTTCTCTTAGAAGTATCAAAGAAAAACATTCTAAAACTTGTACATTTCTTAAGGTTTCCTCGTTCAATTGAATCGATATCGAATGTATGATTCCACTCAATATTATCGAATTTTCTATGCCAGCTAGTAGGGTAGCGAAAATCTGATGAACCAATTTTATATTTTACTCCACTCATATCTATTTCCAATTTACCCTTAGCTGGATATTTAAAAATTCCATTGAAAGAAAGTTGAAATTCTTTTTTTAGTTTATTGATTGTTGCATTTCCGGGCATATCTTTTATAGATATACTTTGTGATCTTAAATTTTCAATCTTCAATATTTCAAATATCTCGGATGAAAAATCCTTTGTATTATTGTTCATTTCCAATAGATTAGAAATTCAAGTATATGTTAATTTGTAATGGATATATAATTTTTCTATTGTCAAAACCAAAATCAATTTTCTCATTAACTATATCATTTGAAATAAAATGAAGAAATTTTTTCCAAAAATTTACTTTTTTTGATTCGTAGTGAATAATATTTAATACCGCATGCTCTTTTTTATGCCATATGTCACTTAATAAAACAATTGAAGGGAAGGCTAAATCTATAGAGTTAGTTCTAAATTAGCCTACTTTTTGCTGATGATTTACAGGCCTAACCACCTATCAACTGTATCTTTATATGGGATTGTACTATCCTGTAACCAATTTTCAATATATTTAGGGTTATGGCTGTTTGGAGTAGGATTTACATCATCAATGCGTACTTGTATAGGAGCACGAACGCAGTCGCCTGTAATAATCGCGTGTTGTTGCGGAATTACGGGTAATTGGTCTAAAATATCAACATTGGCACTGGATACTAAGCCACGAATGTATTTTTGGTCTTCGGGGTTTTGTAAACGATGAATAATAAATGAATTGCATTGCGACAAAACAGTTTTAGATAATTCGGATGGTCTTTGGCTACTTACTATTAGCGAAATACCGTATTTTCTGCCTTCACGAGCAATTCTTTCAAATACCGTTTTAGCAACCGAATATTTATTTTCAGCGATATAATTTTGAGCTTCTTCTAAAACAATTACAATTGGGTATTTCCCTCTGTCTGTTGGAACGAAATAAGAAACAAATTCTAAAATGATTCGCCCTAATAAAGCGGTAACCGTTTCTAATACTTCAAAAGGCAATTGCGAAACGTCCAAAATATTTATTTGATGGTTTCTTTTTTTATCTATTACTGGATTTGAATCATTATATAGTTTGATAAAATGTTCATCCGTTTCAGCAGAAAAAACTTTGTTATAATCTCCTAAAAGGAATGCTAAAAATTGCGGTAGCACCGCTTTATTAATTTCTTCCGTATTTTTAAGCATTAGTGGAACCGCCATTCTTTTATCATTTAGGAAGCTATTCATACGCAAACGTAAGGTTGAAATAAACTCATTTAATCGTGCATTGCCAGAACCTTCATTTTTTATGGCTGCGTCTAAAAATTTGGTGCAAAGCTCCTGATAATTAAAGTAAATTGGAAGGTCAATATTTTGTGCACTTGTAATGTTTATTTCACTTACTTGAGTTAATAATTCAGTTAGTCTATTTTGAATATTTTCCCTTATTGGAGTTTGAAGTGCGGCATTATTGAAATTGGCTTCAGATCCTAAATCCGAAATCAAATCAGCTAGAGTACCATCAAAAGGAAGTATGGCTTCTGCAATATTTGTAATCTCATTATTACTTTTCCATTTCCAATTACCGCCAGCGTCCCATGTACGTTTTTTAAGGTCGTCTGTAGAACAATTTAAAATACTTTCAATATCTGCTTTTAGATGAGTTGGAAGCACTGAAACACTAGTACTTTGAACATTGTTTTTTGCTAAGCCAATAGCTGAATTCAATAATGGTGCTTGGGTTGCTTCTGATGGATTTAATAAAGCACGAAAATCTGTCCAATTCATTAACCAATAAGGAACTTGAACTTTATCTTCACCTCCGTAATAATTGGCATTGATTAATGCTAAATCAGATTGGGTATCTGAATCTAAAGCATCAAATACGTCTTTTTCAGGGATGAAGGCATCTTTGTATTCTCCATTAGTATCAAAAATAACGATATGGGCATTTGAAAGCTTGCTGCCCTTATAATCGTAATTGAAAAGGTTTCTTAGAATTGACGTTAGTGTACATGATTTACCAGAACCTGTATTACCTAAAATTGCAGCATGTTTTACAAAAAACTGGTCGGGAGAGATTTTGACTTTGTAATTGGAAAATGCCGGAGATGTACCAACAGGTAAATAATAATCTTTGTCCCATTGGATTTTAGATTCATCTAATTTATCGTCAAAAATATGGCGTAAATCTTTTTCGGTTACATACCAAACCGGATTGTCTAAAGTGGGAAAATTATAAACTCCTTGAATAAATTTTTCTGTACCATTGTTGCTAGCGATAGTACCTAACATGGTTGCAGAAATATACCTTGAAGAGGTAGGTAACGAAATTGAAGTAGAAGATTTTCCAAATTCTACTTCTTCTTTCATTGTAACACGCGTAATTAAAGCTACCACACGGTCGGCCCCTACAGGAATTATCAAATAAGAATTAATTCGTGCCACTTCATAAATGTCTAAGACCCCGCTTTTATAGGTTCCTCTTAAATCATCTTCAATTTTTATAAAAACGCGGAAATTATCCACCGATAATACACGTCCTATCAGTCTATTATCGTTACTCATCAGTATCAGCATTTGAGTTTGTTGATTCATCAGACGGATATAGCTTTTCTAAGGTTTCCGTAACATAAGCCAATTCTTCCTGTTCGTATAAATCAGGCATTATCTTATCCACGAAACTGACGAAGGTTGATTGGCTAGCATCTGTTTGGTCTAGAATGATAATGCGCTTATCCTCTAAAGCACGTAGTTTTTCAATTTCTGAATTCGGATCTATTGAAGGCGAAAAATTAGCGATGATTAAAGTAAACGAGGGGATAGACAACGCTTGTTTAATAATATCATTGATGTGTTCGTCATAAAAAGAATAGCCCACACAAATTAAAACTGATTGTGGCTGATTTATTGCCTGAGCAAACTGTCTAAATAACTCAGAATACGGTAAATCTAGCGTAAATGATTTTTTACTTACACAAGGATAAATCATTATTTCGTTATTTTCATCGGGTGTAAAGTCACCATTTAAAGGAATTTCTTTTATCCCATAGGTGTTCGATACGGACGGCGGAGTTGCTACCCATGACAAGGAACCGTGCATTTTATAATATCTCAAGACTTTCTCGGCTCTATGGACTTTACCTACTACACTTTGTCCTGGATAGTATAAATCATAATCATACACCTCGGGTCTGAAACATCTGTTATGCACTCCCATAAAACCATTTACATAATGAACGCCTAAATTATCCAATGCATAATCAAACGCCATGTCGTAATTGGTTGTAAAAAGATTGGCTCTTTTTAGATGTATGGGTCTTTGCAATAATTTTTTAACGAGTACTTCATGATAATGGTATCTGTTTTTTTCTAATTTGGTATCAGATGTATAAATACTGTGAATGGTTGTTTTGTTGGTATCACATTGCTCAAATAACCATTTTTGCATTTTCACCATTGAATCGTTAATACCTGAAACATCTTGACCTTTCATTTCCTGCAAATAGCGATCTGCTTGTAAACAATTGAATAAATCTTCAAAAGAAGGATCGGCATTTTGCCCAAAATAATTTGTTATTTCAGTTAGACATTTATCTTTTAATTCCTTAGGTATTGTACGAATTACGGGAGCCCCCAGGTGAAAACTAGAACCTGCACCAAACAAAAAACTTACGTTTTCTAGTTCGAGATATTTCTTTGTTTTAAGTTTAATTTCTTCAATTGGTTTATTAGTCATTTTGGCTGGTATGATATTAGTTTATTTCTTCTTTTGAAAACACATCGGCTAGGTTTTCGCTTTGGGCGATGACACGGTCGGCTTCCATTTTGGCAAGGTCTGGAGGGTAACCATAACGCATTAGGATTTTCTTTACTGTTAGGCGTAATTGCGCACGGACGTCATCTCTTTTACTCCAGTCGACAGTGGCGTTTTTACGGATGACATCCACAATGGTATGAATGAGCTCTTTCATTTTGTCGTCTGCTAAGAAAGAGGTGGAATCGTTTTCTTTAAGGACGCTGTAAAACGCATATTCTTCGGATGTAAGTCCTAATTGGTCAGATTTTAGGTCTTCGAGGCGCATTTCTTTGGCTATCTCGGATAATTCTTTGATTACCTGAGCCGAATCGATTTGGTTGTTGTGGTAGCGTTTTACGACTGATTCTAACATTTCGGAAAATTTCTTGCCTTGTGCTATGTTTTTGGTTTTGCGCACTTTTACCTCATCACTCAATAACTTTTTCAATAATTCAAATGCTACGTTTTTTTGTTGCATGTTTTTGACTTCTAACAAAAACTCGTCTGATAGAATTCCGACAGAAGGTGTTTTGATACCCGCCGCTTGAAAAATATCGATAACTCCATCACTGGATAAAGCTTCATCGACAATTTGTTTGATGGCGGTTTCTACTTCAAAATCGGATTTTGTACCATTGGCTGAAAACTTATTAATACGTGCTTTAACGGCTTGAAAAAAGGCTACCTCATCTTTTATGATGTCGGCTTCCTTACTCGGAATGGACATGGCGAACAATTTAGAGAGTATTGTAATTTCCTTTAAAAAACGTTCTTTTAGTTTATCATTTGCCAAGATGAAATTTTGCGCTGCTAATATAATCTGAAGTTTTTGCGCTGTATCGGCTTGGAAATAGGCTTTGTAATCGTAGCCATTGAACATTTGGTCGATGACTTCGTTTTTTTCCTGCATACCTGCAATGGCTTCTTTAATATCGACAATTGGTGTTCCTTCACCACCACTTTGTAAATAGGTTGCCATAGCATTACGAAGGTCTTGTCCTATACCGATATAATCGACAATTAGTCCGCCCGGTTTGTCTTTGTACACTCGGTTTACACGAGCAATGGCCTGCATTAAATTGGCTCCCTGCATTTTTTTATCGACATACATCGTATGCATGCTAGGTGCATCAAAACCGGTTAACCACATATCACGAACGATTACTAATTTTAATTCATCGTTGGTGTCTTTCATGCGACTTGCCAATGCTTTTCTTTGGTTTTTGGTGGTATGATGCGCTTGTAAAATAGCTGCATCATCTGAGGAACTGGTCATGATTACCTTTAAGATTCCTTTGTCTAAATCGTTATGATGCCATTCGGGTCTAAGTGCAATGATTTCGTTGTATAATTTGGCACAAATAGTGCGTGTCATACATACAATCATGGCTTTTCCTTCAAATACTTTTTGCCGTGCTTCAAAGTGGTTGACAATGTCTTTCGCGATGTCTTTTAAACGGTCGGGATGACCTACAACTGCATCAATAGTGGCTACTTTTTTCTTGGCTTTTTCTATTTGCTCTTCTGTAGCATCTGCTATTTCATTTATTTCTTCGTCAATACCTGCTGCAGTGGCTTCGTCTAATTTAATTTTGATTAGACGCGACTCGTAACTGATTGGTACTGTCGCACCATCATCTACGGCTTGTTTGATGTCGTATACATCAATGTAATCGCCGAAAACGGCAGGTGTTGATTTGTCTTCTTTTTCAATTGGTGTACCTGTAAAACCGATATAAGAAGCATTCGGCAAAGCATCACGCAAGTATTTTGCATTACCGTAACGAATTTCGGAACCTTCTTTGGTTTCTACTTCGCGACCCGAAAAACCGTATTGACTGCGGTGGGCTTCATCGGCAACGACTACAATATTGGTACGTTCTGAAAGGGTATCGTAAATATTTCCCTTTTCAGGTGCGAATTTTTGAATGGTGGTAAAAATTACCCCACCACCCGAAACTTTTAAAAGTTCTTTAATGTGTTCACGGCTTTCGGCCTGTACCGGTTTTTGACGTAATAGTCCGATGCAATTTCCGAAAGTTCCGAATAATTGGTCGTCTAAGTCGTTACGGTCGGTTAGGATCACCAAGGTTGGGTTTTCCATTTGTGGATGCGTTATGATTTGCCCGCTATAGAACACCATTGATAGTGATTTTCCGCTTCCTTGGGTGTGCCAAACTACACCGATTTTACGGTCGCCGTCTGTGGAATGGGTCGCCCGAATGGTTTCATTAACCGCTTTTTGCACCGCATAGTATTGGTGGTAGGCGGCTACTTTTTTAATTTTGACTTGAGAGATTAAACCTGTTTCTTTATTCTTAACTTCTTCCTGTTCGAAAACGGTACAATAGCGAATGAGCTTTACCAATGTTTCTTTGTTAAACATGTATTGGGTTAGCACTTGCAAATCAGTCATGCCGTAAGAAGCGCTAGGTTCGGCAGCTATTTCTAATTGCTTGTCTAGAATGGTAGTTTGCACCAAAGTCTCTGGAGCTTTCCAAGCCAAATAACGTGATAGCGGAGCTGACACACTTGAAGCTGTAGCATCGATACCATCTGAAATTACACAAATAGCGTTGTAGTAAAAGATGCTAGGTGTAGCCACCTTATAGTTTTGGATTTGCTGAAAGGCTTTTTGAACGGTCGCTTTTTCATCTGCTGCATTTTTGAGTTCGATAAACACCAAAGGCAAACCGTTGATGAAAATAACAACATCAAAGCGTTTTTCGTTGTTGTTTTCTTTGACCACCAATTGATTCACCACCCAAAAGCTATTGTTTTCGGGATTGACTGCATCTAAGAGGGTAACCGGAACACCGATTGTATTGCCGTCTTTTGTATATTCTACTTCTACACCATTGGCGAGGTAGTTATGGAAACGTTCGTTGTTTTCCATAATATCCTCTGTTCCTAAATTAATTATTTTTTGAAAGGCTTCCACACGAGCGGATTCCGGCAAGTTAGGATTCAGCTTTTTTAAAGCTTCTTTACAGTGCTGTTCCAGGATTACCGAAGCAAAATTCTCTCGTTGTGGGTTATCCGAATAAGGCGCTATGTCTGGACCATAGTGATAGGTATAGCCTTGATTGATTAGCTGTTCTATTAGACATAGTTCAATGGTGTTTTCTGAAATCATATCAAATATTGTAATGTGATTTTATTTTTGTCATTAAATCTTTATGATTTTTTTCCAATTCTTGGATAGTCCATTGTGGTTTTTGCATAATACGAATGGAATTAGGGAAAGTTTCAATGCTTGAAGTAAAATACTTTTTCTTTTTATCTTCAAAGTCTAAACGACCTTGTCCTGCATTTTTACGACGACTTATCAGTACCAAATTACCCAATTTATGCGTCCATTCTTCCCGTTGCGATTGTGTAAAATCTTTAGTCCATTGACTATCTACTGCAGGAGTTTGCGGTAAAATATGTTCCACAGTCATTTCTTTATACGAATTTCTCTTTTCAGAGTAATTAGGTGCATCTAATAAAAAATCAATTTTTCTTAATTTATAACGTGCGTATCTTCTACCGTAAATAGGACTGCTTTCCAGGTCGAACAAGAAATAACTCGTGTCAAATTTTAAGACGATATCTGAAAGTAAATCGTTGATTTGCTCTTCTTTTGAAATTTCTTTTTGATTTACTACTTCCTCAATTTTTTTGATTATAGCATTCATCGCTTCAATTCTGGTTGTTGGTGTTTCGCGACCAATCCAATCGCCTGAAAACTTATTATCTAAAGCTTTTAAGAAGTCGAATATTTTTTCTTCGCCAAATTTGTGTCTGTATACTAACAAAGGTGGAATCCAAATATCAGACAAAGCCGTATCATTTAAAATGCTTATCAAATTATCAAAAGCCCAATTGTTAGTGATGTGATGATTATTTCCACTAAAAATGGCATCGTAGTGCACTTTATACGCTTTTATTAAATCAAAAGTTTCATCACCTTTTTTCAAAAGAGGCGTCGCAATTTCCTGTTTTTTAGTACTGTAATTAAATTTGGTAGGATTATAAATATTGTCTTCAAATTCTTTAAGTAAATTGTGGCGTGCTTTTTCTTTCACCAAAATAGTTCTGATGTATGAGAGGAATAAGTCAAAATCTTCACCTAATTCACCTTCAAGTTCTTCCCAGAATTTGGCATATTTGGTTTGCTTTTCCTGGGTACTTACTTCTTTTAGATTCTGTGCTTTAAGAATATCACTATTACGAAGTTTAATCCCCCTATCATTTAGTACTGTAAACAAACGGAAAGCATCTTCTAATTCACTACTAGCCACATATACTAGGATTACATACTGCCTTAGATAAGGAAAAAATGTATCAATATCTAAGTTATCCTCATTCGAAAACCATTTATTGATTATTAAAATGGCATTTGCCATATTTCTAATGGAAACCTCTTTCGAATTATTTGCAATTTGTTGTATTTCTTCTGTTTTTAAGGTACCACCTTTTTCCTTTATAAATCGATTGATGAATTCTTCTACTTCTTCTCGAATGGCAAATTCAATTCGTAAACGTTCAGGAATCCCATCATCAGGATTACCTTGTTGAAAGATAGCTTTGGCACAAGTAGCTTTTCGTGTCTCAGAAATAGTAATGTCACGTAATACAGCTTGAAGAATATAAAGCGTTGTTAATCGTTGTTGGCCATCTAAAACACTATTCTCGGTATAGGAAGTTCCTTTTAGTGTTTTTGATTCACAATGTAAAACCAAAGAACCTAAAAAATACTGACTTTCGGGAGTATTTACAGCCGCGTGAGACACATCGTCTAGTAAAGTACTGATTTGGTCTTCACCCCAAACGTAAGGTCTTTGATAGTCGGGAATGGTAAACCACATGTCTTCTCCGAAGACATCCTTAATGGTTATTTTATCGCTGGCTATTTGTTTGCCTGTAACTTCTATTGCCATGTAATTGTTTCGTTTAAAAAATTATTATAATAAGTTACTATTTCAGTATCCTGAATTTGCTCTTTTTTTGCTTCAAATAATTGACCGAAAAATTCTTTTACATCAGAATCTCCTAGAATCCATTTTACCTGTTCGTTTTCTAATGCTTTTTCTAAAAGATTTAAAATTTCATTTTCAGAAAAGTAAGTTATATAAGGACTTAAATCTGCTATGTAATCATGAGTTTTAGCAAAATTTGGAGAAGATATTAATCTCTCAATATTAGGCTGATATTCTGCTACATTGCAATGATTAATAATTTCACCTGAATCAGATTCAATGACAAATTGTTCACCATTGGTTTCCACTAACACGACTTTGTTATCAGAAATATTATTCCAATAATTTTTTATATCAGTAGCTGTGATGGTTATATCTAATTCAGCATTCACTTTTTCGATGAAATAATCTCCAATAAATTGTGTAACGCTTTGTTTCTTAAATTCTTCGTAATCTTTAACAACTATTACATTAGGCTCATTCTTAAAGGCTTCTTTTAACAGATTATCTTTAGCACATACAAAGACATATTTATTTTCAACTTCCTGAAGGTATTCTAATACAGAGAAGTAAATCAAGGCATCTTTAAACCCTTTATCAGTATTATCTGCATTTTCGAAAGGTGCTTTTTTAAGTAAAGCCAATTCTTTCATAATAGGTAAAACATCATTGCTTTTTAAATCAATAATGTCAAACTCAATAGTTTCATCTAGTTGTAAATTTTCAATATAATTATCAATATCAAAAGCTTTAGTATAGGCTTCATTTATGCCTAGTAGATTATGAAATGGATTACCAATAAAGCTATCTTTTTTGCCTTTTAATACAGCTCGTTTTTGACGTTTTATTTCTTCAATTACAACATGAGGTACTACTATATCTGCATCTTGAGCAAAACGCTCCAATTCTTTTCTATTACCCAGAAAAAAATTAATCTCCGTATTACGTAATGTATTGGTATCGAATATTACTTTTTCTTTCATACATTAAGCGTTTACAACTTCTTCTAATTCTTGAGCTTCGACAACATCCTTGGCAGTACTTTCGTAATATTGGGTTGTCAGCTCCGATGTTAAGTAAGCATCATCGAGCATTTTTATAAATAATTCTTTAGCAATTTTAGTATGCAAAATAATTTGTTCTCCGTCTTCACTGTATCGCATTTTATTTGCTAATGCTGGATGATTCCTAGTGAAATTAATAATTTGAGCATTTGGAATATTTCGTACCAACACTGGGGAATATCGGATTTTAACAACTTTTCGAGCGAAACTTGTTTTACCAAGTAAATCAACAATTCCTTGAGTAGAATCTAAAATGCCTAAAACTTCAACCATTAGTAAACTATTATTAGCTTCCCGTACAATTACGTCATGGAAACCATGGCTTCTTTCTAGTAATTTTAAATCTAAAAAAACATAAGTATCATCCACTAATACTGAATTAAAATTAGGAGTTAAACGTAAAACTTTATCATTAAACCTCTCTAATCTATTATTTGATGGCCAAAGTGAGAAACCTCCGCGACCAAAAACTTCAACCGTTGATAATTTTTTAAATAATTTTATTTGGTGTTCTTCAGTGCCTATTTTTATTATTAACGAATCAATGTCACCCAAGTCGTCATTTTGAAAAGAAAAAATTTCAGCTTGGTCATTCAATGCTGCATCATAAAAATTTAGTCCTTCTGGTAAATCTAAATCATACTCAAAAACTGTATTTGCTCTATTATCAGCTTCAGAAACTTTTATAATAGTTTGTTCTTCTACATTAATAATTTTATCATTGATACTACCAATAAACATATTTTGAATGTGGTTAATTTCATCATTATGAATATTAAGCTTTTTAATTATTAATGTTTCCTTCATAACTGCAAAAACCACAGTAGAAAGTTGCTCTTGCTGATTCAAAACATTATTTAAACCTTCAATTAATTCATTTCTTGTCATTTTATTTTATTTTGGCGTAATATATTCTATCGTCTAACTTTAAGTAATCGCACCTTTGATTTTTTATTAAATTATCCTTAGAAATAAGAATTATTCCTTCTCTAATACCATCTTCAAAATTGCCATCAATTTTATAGATTTTAAATCCAAGTAGTGCTAATGTTGGATTTGCATAAAATAAATCAGTTTTAACATATATAGCACAAATAACAATTATTACTATCATTAATACAATTTGATATCGTATCTCAACAAAATTGAAACAGACTAAAGGCACAATATAGGTAGTAAGAAATGTTAAATGCTCATAATTTATATTTTCAATTTTATTGATACTGAAAGGCATATTTGTTGCATCTTTTAAAACATATTTAAAATCGAAAAAGGAAGCAAAACCACCAATAATACCTAATAAGCAAAATATAGGAATAATGTTGGTTGATAAAAATTCATACCAACCAATAAATACATAATCTTCTGCGAAATAGACAGGAATCTGAATCGTTATAATTATTGTTAGAATAAAAAATAACCAAAGTGATAAGATAAATAAACCAATTTTTCGCATCATAATTTTACATTTTTACACGTATTTCTCCACTCATTAATTTTGGTAATAAGGCATCACGGGTTTGAGTGAGGGTATGGATTTGGGTATTGTTTTTTAAAACTTTTTCGAAAATAGGATTTGAGATACCTAAATAAGCATTTAATTTTCTTTCATCTGGATAACAAATATCAATATTCTCAATTTGAGTAGGATTTATATTTGGCTGAGCACTACCATAACCCATTGCTAAAATTTTATTCTCATAATCATTTGACATCAAAAAATTATATAAATAACTTTTATAAATATTATTCTTTAAAAAGAACTTACCAACACGTTGGTTTAAATAAATTTCATTCTCTGATGAAGGTAAAACACCAATTTTTCCTGTGGTGTTTCCAGACATTGCTAACAAAATATCTCCTTCATCTAACTTAAAATATTGAACTCTGCCCAATTTTGTAATATCTTCTGTAATTGCTGAAATATCACTTAAACTAATATTTCCATTTCCTTTTAAATCTTTTATTTTTATTGCTTTAAAATTTGATTCTTCAATAAAATCTTCTGCTTTAAATGCAAAACCAGATTTTAAATTTGCAATTTCAGATAACTTTCCAATTCTCCAACCCTCTGGCAATTCATCCTCTACGGAATATTTTCCAAACCATTCTTTGAAAATAGTTTGTGCGAGTTCTTCGAGGGTTTTATTTTGGGCTTGTAGAAGTTCTATTTTGTCATCAAAAGCGGTTAGGATTGCTGCTATGGATTTTTGTTCTTCAATGTTTTTTGGGATTATTACATTTATAAAATCAAATGTTTTAGTTGTAATTGTATCAAAAACAGCTCCATATGTATTTCGGTTTATTTGAATAATTGAATATTTAAGTAAATAAAAGAGATAATTCTTATCTGTAACATCTAATTTTTCTTTAATTCCATAACAAGATTGGTTAAAAGCCATTGACTTTTTTAATTGAGCTAATGCACCAACAGTACCACGTGCTGAAATAATAATATCTCCAACATCTAATAACTTTGTTGAACTATTTTTTAAACCTAATTCTGTGATTGATTTTTCTGCAGAACTTACCCAACGATTATCATTATTAAAATCAACTACCGATAGCCAAGGAATTTCACCATTCCAATATTCTTCAATTTTAGTATTGGGAGTGCCACCTCCAATTAGATTAATTGATTTACCTAATGTAGTTTCTACCCAGCCATTTGGAATATTTACTCCTTCACTCATAACGTAAAACCAATTTTAACCAATTGTGTAGCGATTTCATCATTTAATGCAACTTCCTTATCCATTTGCTGTTTTAAGGTCGTGGTTAAAGACTGCATTTTTTCTTCAAAAGGGATGCCGTCGTCTTCCACATCTGCAATGCCTACGTAACGACCAGGAGTCAATACAAAATCGTGTTTTTCGATTTCTGTAAGGGTGGCACTTTTACAGTAGCCTTTTACATCTTGATACGATGCTGCTAACGCATTATCACTCGATGTGACGGCACGCCAATCGTGATAAGTTTTAGCTATTTTTTGAACATCACCTAAACCATTTTCGTGAAAATTACCAACTTTGTTTTCTAAATCTGAATCAGACAGCTCACGGTGTACACGGTCTTTCATGTAGCCCATTTCAGAGGCATCAATAAATAATACTTCTTTGTTATGGTGGTTTTTGTCACGGCGCATAATCCAGATACAAGCAGGAATACCGGTATTGTAGAATAACTGTTTCGGCAAAGCTACGATGCATTCGACTAAATCGGCCAAGACCATGTTTTTACGGATGTCGCCTTCGCCAGAAGTATTGGAGCTCAACGAACCATTACTCAAAACGGTAGCCATTACCCCACGAGGCGATAAATGGTATAACATATGTTGTAACCAACCGTAGTTGGCGTTACCGTTGGGCGGAACTCCGTGTTTCCAACGGGCGTCTTCTTGTAGTATATCAATTCCCCATTCGGACTGGTTGAATGGTGGATTTGCTAGGATATAGTCTGCTTTTAAATCGGGATGTGCATCTTTTAAGAAAGAACCTTCGCTGTTCCAAGCTACAAACTTGGAGTTGATATTGCGAATAGCCAAGTTCATTTTGGATAATTTCCAAGTGGTTTGGTTGCTTTCTTGTCCGTACACTGTAATGTCGTTAATACGTCCCTGGTGTTCTACTACGAATTTTTCGCTCATCACAAACATACCGCCCGAACCACAAGCAGGGTCATAGACACGGCCTTTGTAGGGTTCTATCATTTCCACCATTAGTTTTACAATGGCTTTTGGGGTGTAGAACTGTCCTCCCTTTTTACCTTCGGCATTGGCGAATTCTCCTAAAAAGTATTCGTACACACGACCGAAAAGGTCTTTGGAATTGTGATGTTCTGCTTGAAGGTCGGTATTGGAAATTAAATCAATTAATTCGCCTAAAGCGGTTTTATCCAAATTGGCTTTACCGTAAACCTGCGGCAATACATTTTTTAGTTCTTTGTTTTCACTTTCAATTGCTTCCATTGCCTGGTCTATAGTCTGACCTATTGATGAAAGTTTGGCGTTGGCGTGAATATGACTCCAGCGTGCTTCTTTGGGAACGAAGAAAATATTAGCTGCTAAGTATTCGTCGTGGTCTTCCGGGTCTGAATATTCGTCTGCTTTTAGTTCGTCGTATTTTTCTGCGAAGGATTCTGAAATGTATTTTAAGAATATTAAGCCTAATACAACGTGCTTGTACTCGGCTGCATCAATATTTTTTCTTAGTTTATCGGCTGATTTAAAGAGTTTTTGTTCAAAAGTGGAATTGTCGGTTTTTGCCATTAATTTCAAAATAATTATGAAATGTAAATATAATAAAAAGTGTTAATTAATAATTAGAACAACTACGTTTTATAGGCATTTAAAATAAATTCAATTAACTAATTTTAAGTGAACTTTTATAAGTGTTTTTTAATTTTTAATATACTGTGAAATATTTTAGTTGTTCAATTTATTTTGATAATAATTCGTCTAAAGGATATTGTGTTTTACAGAATTGTTCAAACTCCTTGAAAAAAGTTGATAAAGCAACGTTTTCGTAATGTAAGATAACAAAAATTACAGCAGTTGGTATATTGTATCCATTTTCACTTACTAATTTTTGTAAAGTTGTGTGTGTTATTCCTGTTTTGTCTTCATACTTTCTGAGAGAAACTTTTTTATTTTCTTCTTCAGTAGTGTATTTGTATATAAATTTTTGAGAAATAAAATTACAAATTAGTTTATTAGAATGGAGAAATAGGTCTTTATTTTCAACTTTAGTATTTAATTTTTTGCTATTCATGAGTTATGTTTTCTCAAAATAGCATATTTTTTAATATTTTTTTGGAGTCGAAAGACTCCAATTGAAAATAATTTTGTATGTTTGTTCTGAATTACATGATAAAATGTAATTTTGCAATACTTTAAATAGAAGATATTAAAGCTATTGCTTTGATTCTCGACTTGAAAACTGGTAATTTAAAAGCAACGAGATGATAAGTAGATAAGCTCACACGTCCTAGGTCGTGGGCTCACTTATCTGTTGCACGGTATACCAGTACCTCAAGTCGGATAATGTTGAGTACCACGGCTTTTTTTATGCTTTTTACTCAACCGCCGATGGTTATAGTGCCAAGTACACGCACTAATATTTAAACAATGTTATTTTTTGTGGTCGTTTAACCTTTAAACTAAAATTTCAAACCTCGTTTTGCGTATTGGTACATCAAACCGCAAAGTTCACAGCCTCCAAGCTGTAAGATAAAGTCTGGTGTAAAAAACGAATGCGCCTATGCAATTAATGTCGTTAAATCAAAAATTTTGATTCAATAACATAGATGCTCTATAAACAAGCGGTATTAAGGTTTTGGCGAGTGTCAAAAGGGTGAAGTTGTCGTTAAGCATATCGGGTCGCAAAGCGAACGTTCCGATGGGCTAGACAACAAACCAAATTTTGACCGTTAAAAGCTTGACCGCAAAAAAAGACTTTTGGTACTTTTTGTCTAAAAAGTACTAGAAAAAAGAGGTCAATTATGAACAATTTCGCCAAAAAGCCAAACCGAAAAATTTTCGGAAATAGCAGGTGGGAGGATACTAGGTAGATACTGTATGGATAAAGCATGGATAGTGCATGAAACACATTTTCGGAAAAAATATTCGAAAACAGAAGATTATTCTAAATTTTTCAATTTAGTCCAAAAAAACAGAAAATTCAAAAAAGGAAAAATTGGTGTTTTAAGATGTAAAAACAGTTAAATATAGCAAATTAAAAACAAACGGTAAAAACGCCGTTTGCAAAAATGCTTTTTATACCATAGATAAAATTTGTTTTTTGATTAATGATCTTGTTCATTTTGCCTTGATGCAAAAACGAACCAAAAAATCAAGACTCTATTTTTTCAACGGTCAAATTAAGTCTTATTTCCTAAAAGAAATAAACTCGCTGCGTCTCAAATGCAAACGTAAGTGCAGCATTCATGAGAACAAGAGCAAAATAGATATGCTCGAATAAACAGCATTTCTTTTCACGGAAATTTCGCCTATTTGACACTCGCTGAAAAAATAATGTCGCTTTTAAATCTGGATTTGTTAAACAATAGGATTTTGATTGAAAACGCAACAGACTACTCAGGAGTATTTAAAAACTGGCATTCACGGCGGAGTGAGCGTCAGTAAGTTGCAGACAACGTAAAATCAAAAGCTGTTTGAGAACTTGTTCGAGTTTTTTTGATTTAGTTGTCAAAACGTATACTGACCACGAGCAGTGGAGCCGAGGCGTTTTGTTTCTTTTGCGCGACAAAAGAAAAGGAATTAGAATGAGGATTATCGAAAAAGATCTTTCACTCCATTTCATGCCGTACAAGATGACAAACTGGACGTACATTCGGATGCGATGCTGCATCAAGTGCAGCATGACAGAAGGGACTTCACTATTCGATTTTTGACTGAAATAGATTTATCAATTACGAACACTAAAAATCAAATCTTGGCGTGGGCTTTATGTTATGGCTATTTTAAAAACGACAGATTAACAGGTTGGCTTGTTTACATTTTAAAACAACAAATCAAAAACAGTGTTTAATCATTAAGACCAAAAGGAATATTATTTAATTATTGAATAAAAAAAATTACTAACAATACGTTCTTTGAATTTTAAAATAAAAAAGGAAACAATACAGTAACAGGTATCAGTAACAATAATCTGAAATCCTGGCGTGGCTCATTCTAAAAGTCAAAAGACTCATCATAAAACCACACCAAGAACATTATTTCCAAACAACGTCACCACTGCCGGTAACAATCTTATCATCACCCTTCCACAATATCGGAAGAACACCCGGAGAATTTGTTTCCACAGGACCCACGTTGTATTCCTTACCGTCATTCGGGATAATTTTCATATCCCATGAATACCCCATAATGGAACTCTGGCGGTAATTGCTTCCAACCATCAGATATTTACTGTCAGGTGAAAAAACAGGTCTGCTTTCTTTAAAGTTGCTTGTGGTAACCTGCCTCATATTGTTGCCGTCAATACCCATTGTGTAAATATGGTTGTCAATGCGTACAGCCAGTTGCGTACCCTGATGGTTCACCGCAAGGTGCCCCCAGTCTGCGTAGTTCATTTCCTTGATAAGGGTGCCCGAAGTGTACGGAGGCGGTATACGGATGATATTGTTACCGTGTGTAACAAGCAGTTCGTTGCCAGGCAGCCACATCGCCATATCATCCATGCTGAAAGGCGTGTTGTTCAGTCCGTCCAAACGTACCAAAAGCTCACCGTCTGTTTTAAGTAGGGTAATGCCGTCTTCCTCATCGTTCGATTCCACAAGGATCAGACTGTTGTCCGGAGAAAGTTGACCCTTACAGTAGCTGTTTCCCGCCGGACTGGTATAGTTGAACTCGTTAACGATAGATCCGTTATCCATGTTGCTCAGTGTAAACTTAACAACGTAGTTTCCCAGAGTACTTGCGTTAGTAGCGGTCAGGCGGTATTTGCCGTCTCGCGATACATCAAAGCTGTTCAGTTTGGAATCATCACCAATAAACGAACCGCCCGTAGCCGATGGAAAAGTTACTTTAAGAATTCCCTCTGTAGCCCATTTATAATAGATGGTACCCGTTAAATCAGGCGGATAGCTGTTAGGAGAAGTATTAATGTCCGAACCGTTGTCGCTGGAACACGAAACCAGCAGCACAAAGCATAAAATAGAGAATAGGTTTTTCATAAAGATAGATTTAATACGGTTTATAAAAAGCTGTTTCACTGTATTATAGACAATTTATGTGCCATACAGCTTTAACATAGAATGCTCAAGTACAATCAAGTTATATAAACCTGATCTCGAATTAATGAAAACACAGCATGAACCCGAATTGTTCAACAATAAGATTTTGACCGCTAAAAGCTTGACCGCAATAAGAGCATTACAATGGAGATTTAGAATCGAAAAAGATCTTACGCTCTAATCAATATTACAGGAAAAAAATAAATCTTGGCGTGGCTCACTTATCACGAGAAGAGAATTTTCGAAAAACGCGCGCGCGCGCGCGAGGTAAAATTTTAAAAAACGAATTATGAATAAAATCAAAATTAAAAGTGATAGCAGAAAGCTGCCACCTTAAAATAAAACCTTGCAACTAAAACCGAATCATAATACAAAAAAGTAGTTTGCCAAGGTCAGAGCAAAGCACATAACGACTTCCAACCAGAGTAAAGTAGTGATTTATATTAACAAGGTTAGTTTAGTTGATTTATAAGTAGTTAAAACCCGGAGGAAGTTATGTGCCGCCGCTCTGCAAAAAAAAATTTGTTCTTTGATTAAAATAGTGATTAGTAGAATAATCTGGATTAGTAAGACTTTTCTTTAACTTTTACCTTGATGTAAAAGTTACAAAAGATCAAGACTCTATTTTTTCAACGGTCAACAAACTTCTTGAAAAGGAAATCAAATAATCGCTCCCTACGGTCGTATTTGATTTATTCCTTTTCTTCAAAGAGTTGACACTCGCTGAAAAAATAATGTCGTTTTTAAAATCTGGAATTATTGAACATCAGGATTTTGATTAAAAATGAATAGACTACTTAGGAGAAGTATAGCGCCATTAGCAGTAAAACGAGCGTCAATTAATTGAAGAATGCGTAAAAGAATTGGGGAACGAAGTGACGATTCGATTCTTTAGAATTCAAAATTAAAATTGACCGTTTTAATGATACGGCAAGATAAAAAAGAAAAGACTTTTGCTTCTTTTGGTCACAAAAGAAGAACAAAACCGAAATGTTCATATTATGACTAAATGAGATTAATTTCTCAAATAGTCTAACAATCTTATATAATAAAAAAACAGAAGTATGATTAAAAACTAAAATCAAAACATAAACCTACAAGGTTTTCAAAACCTCGCAGGTTAAAAAAAAATCCCCCTGAAACTAAGTTTGGCAACCGGATCAGGGAGATAGTATTAATTAACGTAAATAAATTAACAACCCAAAGGTATGAAAAAAATTACTTTTGCAGCACTTGCTGTACCCCTAATGTGGGTGTTGCTCATATTACTCTTTTTTAGCAGCAACAAATTACACGCGCAAGAAACAATTCTAAGCGGCGTGGTAAAAACTGCCGACGGTACACCAATAGAAGGCGTAACCGTGTGGCAGCAAAACACCGCTAATGGTACCCAAACCAATGAACAGGGCTTCTACACCTTAAGTATCTCACCAAATGCAGTCATCGTATTCGAATACATCGGCTACAAAACCCAGACCGTAAAAGCCTCCGGCAGTATACTCAACGTTACCCTTACACCAGACGATGATACGTTGGAAGAACTGGTGATTAATGCAGGTTATTACAGCGTTAAAGACAAAGAACGAACCGGAAGCATTTCAAAGATCACCTCGAAGGAAATTGGTCAGCAACCAGTTGCCAACCCGCTGGCCGCAATGCAGGGACGTATGGCAGGGGTGAACATTACGCAGAGCAGCGGTACCCCCGGCGGCGGCTTCGATATACAGATCAGGGGGCGCAACAGTTTACGTACCGAGGGAAATGCGCCCCTGTATATCGTTGATGGTGTTCCATTTCCGTCACAGTCCGCTTCGGATATGAACCTTACCGCTATGCTGTTTCCTTCTGGGAATACAAGCCCGCTGAACAGCATCAACCCCAACGATATTGAAAGTATCGAGGTTTTGAAGGATGCCGACGCGACCGCTATTTACGGTTCCCGTGGTTCAAACGGGGTAGTGCTTATTACCACAAAAAAAGGCAGTACAGATAAAACAACATTCTCCGTTCAATCCACCACTTCCGTAAGTACCGTTTCAAAATTCATGGATCTAATGGATACGCATCAGTATTTAAAAGTCCGTAGGGATGCTTTCGCAAACGACGGCATTACAGAATATCCTGCAAATGCGTATGATATAAACGGAACATGGGATCAAAACCGATATACCGATTGGCAGCGCGAGTTCATAGGGGGCAAGGCGGTATCGCACAACACCCAGTTTTCTGTGGGAGGCGGTTCGGGGCGCACATCTTATCTTTTAAGTGCAGGACACCGCACCGACGGTACCGTGTACATGGGCGACTTTGGTTATAAACGCACCAATTTTTTACTGAATGTGAACCACAGGTCTGCAAACGACCGTTTCGGTTTGCAGGTAAGCGTACAGAAAAGCAACCAGAACAACAGGCTCATGGCCAATGATCTTACAAACTCTATTTTTCTGGCGCCGAATGCACCTGCATTGTATGATGCACAGGGCAACCTGAACTGGGAGAACAACACCTTTGAAAATCCGGCAGCAAAACTCAATTCTAAATATTTCTCAAAAACAGCCGATTATACGGCGAATGTAAATCTGTCGTACAACCTTTTACAAAACCTGCAGATCGGTGTTTCTACCGGTTTTAGCGATGCTTCTACCGAAGAAATTGTTACGGTACCGCATACCGTTTACAGTCCGGCATACAACTATACCAGCAGGGAATCTGCCATGACGAAATCTTCACTCAAACGAAGCAGCTTTATTGTGGAACCTAAAGTGGTATGGAATGTAGAGCAGGGCAATAATGCGTGGAACTTGGTTGCCGGTGCTACCCTTGAAACAAGGGAACAGCAGGCGTTCAGTGTGCAGGGTGGTAATTTTTCGTCAAACGACCTCATCATGAATCTGGCAAATGCGGTGAATAAAAACATATTGACCGATTCCGAGACGCTGTATAAATACATAGCATTATACGGAAGGCTTAACTATAAGTATTTGGACAGGTATATTGTAAACCTTACCGGCCGTCGTGACGGTTCAAGCCGTTTCGGTCCCAACAACCGGTTTGCCAATTTTGGTGCGGTAGGTGCTGCATGGCTGTTCAGTAGGGAAGGGGCATTGGAAAACAGTTCCTGGCTAAGCTTCGGAAAACTGCGTGCCAGCTACGGTATTACGGGAAGTGATTTGATAGGAGATTACCAATACTTGAATGCCTATAGGATAAGCCATAACCAGTACGACGGTAATGTGGGGTTGGAGCCTGCAAGGCTGTACAATCCCGATTTCAGCTGGGAGAGCAACAAAAAACTGGAAGCAGCAGTAGAACTGGAATTTTTCAACGGCAGGCTGGCACCGTCAGTGGCATGGTATCGCAACCGCTCGTCTAATCAGCTGGTGGGTATTCCGTTGCCGGGAACAACAGGCTTTAGCAGCGTACAGGCAAATCTGGGTGCCTTGGTGGAAAACTCGGGCTGGGAAGTTACCCTGAGGTCTTTGAATGTGGTAAAGGAAAATTTTAAATGGAGTACCGATATAAACCTATCGCTTCCTAAAAACAAGTTGTTGGATTTCCCTAATTTGGAAGAATCTACTTATGCATTGCAATATACGGTAGGCTATCCGGTATTTATACAGAAGGTATACCATATAACGGGTGTTGATCCTGAAACGGGTCTTTATCAGGTGGAAGACCGCAATGGCGATGGTGTAATAACAAGTGACGACCGCTCTATGATTATGAACCTTGGGCAGAAATACCACATGGGTATCGCAAACCAGTTAAACTATAAAAACTTTTCATTAGGCTTTCTGGTACAGTTTGTTAAGCAAACGGTGCGTAATCCCGACTATAATGCAGGATTGTTCGGATCTATGAACAACAGCCATACGCGCTATGCTGATTATTTTCAGCCCGAAAATCCGGGTGGGGTATACCAGATGCCTACAACCGGGGCAAACCGTCCGGCACTGCAGGCAACAGACTACCTCAGAAACAGCAACCTCAGTATTTCCGATGGATCGTTCATCCGTTTAAAATCGGTTCAGCTGCAGTACAGGCTTCCGCAACACTGGTTCAAAGGAACACAGCTGGTGTACCTGCAGGGTTACAACCTGTTTACGCTTACGAAATTCTGGGGCAGCGATCCGGAAACTGCTACAGGCTACCTGCCTGCCTTACGCACCATAGCGGTAGGCGCTTCTCTTAACTTCTAACTTTAACAGCTACAATCATGAAAAAACGAACAATTATATTTGGTTTTCTTTGTGCGGCACTGCTTTTCACAGGCTGCGAAGACTACCTGGAAGTGGGTGAGCCTAAAGAACAGATCGGTTCGCCAAAGGTGTTTAACGACGACCGCATGGCGGTTTCTGCAGTAACACACATCTACACCCAGATGCGTGCCAATGGCTTCTTCGCGGGCAACCGTTTCGGAATGGGTTACTACCTGGGTTGCTTAACAGATGAATTGGAAGTGGTCAATCCGCAGTCAAGCAACCACCGCCTGTTCTACGAAGGATCGGTGTTGGCAGGAAATAACGGAATCAGGGATGTGTGGAACCATACCTACAAACAGCTTTACGGCGCCAACAGTGTGTTGGAAGGGTTGCAGGAAAGCTCTGGTGTATCTGCCGAAGTAAACAGTCAGCTTCGTGGCGAAGCACTGGCAATACGCGGTATACTGCATTTTTACCTAACACAGACCTTTGGCAGTGTGCCTTATGTAACGGTAACAGATTACAATATAAACAAGAGCATTGAAAAGATGCCGGTTGTAGCGGTTATGGAAAAAGCGGTTGCCGATTTGAAAGAGGCAGAAGAACTGCTTTCGCCCGAATATCCGTCGGCAGAAAGGGTGCGTATCAATCAGCGGGTGGTACAGGCGTTCTTGTCAAGGATGTATCTGTATTTACAGCAGTGGCAGTTGGCGGCGCAGTATGCCGAAAAAGTATTGGATGACCCTGCTTACGAAATGGAAACAGTGGAAAAAGTGTTTTTAAAAGACAGTAAAAGTGCCATCTGGCAGTTTAAACCAGATAATCCCGGTAGAAATACCTTGGAAGGTACCGAATATATTTTTACGGTGATACCGGCTCCACAGTCAAGGCTGTCAATGGAACTGGTAAATTCTTTTGAAACAGGTGATCTCAGAGCTGCAAATTGGTTGAACAAGGTAAACGGTAATCCGGAAAACTACTGCGCCTATAAATACCGACAAAGAAGTGCTACATCGGCATCACAGGAATATTCCGTGGTGTTGCGTATCGAAGAAATGTACCTGATCATGGCAGAAGCTTCGGCGCATCTGGGTAACACTACCGATTTTGAAGACTACCTGAATGCAGTTCGTGAGCGTTGCGCTTTGCCCCCTGCTGTTGCAACGGATATAAATGCAATGACTGCTGTGGTGTTGCAAGAGCGCCGCCGGGAATTGTTTTGTGAGTTCGGGCATCGCTACTTTGATCTTAAACGAACGGGTAAACTGGAGGTACTCGCAGCTTCAAAACCTGGTTGGAAATCGTATTTCAACCTGTTGCCGCTGCCCGAAAACGAATTATTGTTAAATCCCCGTCTGCTTCCGCAGAATCCGGGCTACTAATCCAAGGTATATGAAGATGTTATTTAAAATACTTTTTTTTTGTACGCTGCTTCCAAATCTAGCTGTGGCACAAGAGAAGCAAGCAATGGTAGAACATATCGCAAACGATAAGGTAAGCCCAGACAGCAGGTATGTAACTTTTGTGAGTGTTAAAGATGGAAAGCCCGATCTGATTTTGAGGGAAGTAGCTTCTAACAGATCTTTGACCTTTGAAGGGATGGGTACTAAAACCGAGTTGACCAATGAGTACTTTTTCGGAATGAACAATAAAAGACAGTTGGTCAAAGTATCGTTGCATGATTTCAACACAGAGCAAATAGACGGTGTAGTTTCTTACAGTTGGCTGCACAGGCAGCAGAAGCTTTTGTATCTGAACAATACGAAAGAAGTGGTGCTGTTAAACCCCGCTACACAAAAGATGTTGAAGTTTGAAGATGTCAAGTTTTATGAAGCTTCACCAAATGGTAACGCTGTTTTATTGGTGAAAGCTTCGGGTGAGGTTTTTAATATGTTAACAAGCACAGGCAGTACGCGACTTTTGGGGAATGTGGATAACGGTATGCAGGCAAAACACGTACTTTGGAATAAAGACGGTAGTTTGATTTATTTGATTGCTGCCGATGCTGAAAATCTCGTTGTTTTTAAACAGTTGAAAAATAAAATTACTCCTTTGCTAACGGTGGCAGATTACAAAAAGGCATTTAATACCAAAATAGATATCTCCCGTATGCAGGTTTCTTTACTTGATAACCAAAAGATCGCATTTTCTGCGGTGGGCAGGGCAGCAGACAGGGCAGATGAAATAGAGGTATGGGAGGGAAACAGTGATTATCTGAGACCGGACAGCCCTGCAGCTGTTTCATTTGTGGTAGCAGATGTGGGAACCGGTACGGTATTAAACCTCGCAGAGCGCTTCCCTGCAATGCAGTTTTTGGTTCATCCGTTTTCAAAAAGCATATATGCGTACCGGATCAATGACGACCTTACAAAGTTTATCCCGACCAAAACTTTTTATAGGATCGACAGCAAATATAAAACAGCCGAAAAGTTGGCTGAGCTCACAGAAGGGGCAAAAACAATTTATTTTATACCCGATAAACCGTATGCGGTATATTTTTACCGGAATAATTGGTATCTGTATGATGAAGACAAAAGCACACACAAAAAGCTCGGTAATGAAACCGATACGGTTGCAGTAAACAAAACCTCTTATTTCGAACGCTTTCAGCGGAAAGGGTCTGGCATATTTACAGATGGACAAAAAAGGATAGCAGTTCCTGTTGGTAATGACATTACGTATTATAGGTTTGATGGTAAATCACCTGCAGTTGTTTTTACAGCTACTGCAGACCGTACCTGGTATATGGACGAATGCAACGGAAATATTATATATGACGGACCCGTACCCGGTAAGATACTTAAAACAGCTGAGTATAAAGACAACGTATTGCGTTGGCATTCACTGGATCACAGTCTAGAGGGTATTGCCTATGCAGGTACAGATCATAAGGTTCGTGATATGGTAGAAGGCAACTTTAAATACGGTCAGCTTAAAAGGTCTCAACGCATCGTTACCTTTGTGAGGGAAAACGGACAGTCAGTACCCGAGTTATGGTATGTTGATCTAGTGACTGGAGATACGGATATACTGTATAAAAGCAATAAGCACGACAGTATTTCAACCCAACACGCAGTAAAATATTATACTTGGAAGAACGCTTTCGGGCAGGAAACGGGAGCGATAGTACGCTTCCCCAAGGGATATGACCCTGCCAGGAAATACCCGGTAATTGTAGATGTGTACGAACAAAAGCTTATAATTCAAAATGAATATACCTCTCCCTTTGCACAAAGTATGACAGGTTTTAATTACCACGACTACGTAGGTGATGGCTATATTGTGATAGAGCCCGACATCTACTATACTTACGGAGATCCGGGTGGTTCTATATTGAACTACATAACAGAAGCTCTGGATCAACTGCAGGATAAGGTGGCGATTGATCGTGACAATATGGGTATCATCGGCCATTCGTTCGGCGGTTATGAAACCAACTACATGGTAACCGCTACACACATGTTTAAAGCAGCTGTTTCGGGTGCCGGCATTGCAGATATCGTCAACTGGTATTTTTCAGTAAACTGGGAAAGAAGGAAGCCGGAATTCTGGAGGTATTATGAAGAGAGCTTCCGCATCGGTAAAGGTTTTTTTAAGGCAAAGGAATCATATCTTGCCAACTCGCCCATACTTCACGCAGATAAGGTACAGACACCTTTGCTGCTGTGGACTGGTAGGGAAGACTATCATGTTGACTGGCACCAGAGTGTATCGATGTTTTTGGCATTGAAAGACCTTGGCAAACCGGTAAACCTTTTAATGTATCCAAAAGAAGGACATGTATTGAGTACAGAACCAAACCAAAAAGATCTGACGCTAAAAATTAAACAGTGGTTTGATTACCACTTAAAAAGTAAGGACAAACAACAATGGATGTATGAAAGCAGCAATTAATCTGTCCTTGTATAATTAACAGTAAAAAAGCAACCTATTTAGGTTGCTTTTTACTTTTTAATAAATTTTTTAACTGCTGTTCCTTGGTTCGTTTCAAGGTACAGCATATAGGTGCCGCTTGCTAGATCTGCAACGTTTAACTGTACTTCTGCTTCACTGTTAAAACTTTGTGTGCTGATTACTTTACCTGCTAAATCATAAATTTCAGTTTGTTTAACAAATAGTTTCTCACTGTTAGTAATGGTCACAATATCTGTAGCCGGGTTTGGATATAGATTAAACTTTGCTGCTAAATGCTCACTGCTGCTTAAATAGGAAGGTAAACTTGGTAATGCTGATAATTTGATATTATCAAACTTAACCTCATGGACAGCGGAATATCTCGTATCAAATTCTAAATTATCAGGTGTTCGGTTATGTGTGAAAGGAAATGAGTTATAATAATTAAGGGTTGGAATGTAAAAATGGTTAGTTTTGGTATTATAGTCTATAAATATTTCTACTTTTATCCACATATTATGAGGGAAATTAGTAGAGTTATAAAATTTTACAGTATTTTGCGCACTTATATTATTAGTATGCCAGTAACCAACACTTATACGGTTTTGACCCGGAAAAAAAAGTGCATTAGCCAAAACTGATCCCTGACTTGATATTCCACCAACTGCGTGGTAAATACCTGAACCATGAAATTCATATTCAAATTTCAAAATATCATGACCTGCAGACCTGTTATTCCACAAGTTATTTATAACGCCTTGAGCCTGCTTTATGTTAATTCCAGAAGAAGTATTAGTATTGGTTTTTATTGTAAGTGCCTTACCTTTTCCCGTTTCAGTTGTTACCAATGCAGTATCTGATCCGTTGGAATATCTTGATACAAGCCATCCTCCTTGTCCTACAGTAGTACCGGTATAATCAGTATTCAAATCTCCGACCGGATAAGTATCAAAATTCTCTGTAAATAGTACTTGTGCGCTAATAAATTCAACTGATAATATCAATATTAGTGTAAAAAGTGTAGTTTTTTTCATAATTTATTTTGTTTATTATTCAAATATAATAAAAATATAAAAAAAGTATTTTGTTTTAATATGAAATGATTCTTTAGCCCAATAATAAAATTTTAAATTTAAGGTACTGATGGCTTTAGATATTTTGGGATAAAGCAGTTAGCGAATTCCGTTGACGAAGCATTTTTGGATATTCGGTAAGGCTTTTAAATAATAACTTTAGACCAAATATGTTTACATTCCGTTAATTTTAAAATAAACTGGCTGCCGTATATTTCGCAACAAAAACAAAATAAAAGCCATGGAATTTTTTTTACTCTTAATTACGCTGCAGCTGTTTATAAACCTGTTTTTTATTTCCCGGTCAAAAAGTGGTTTAATGCAGGATAAACTCCTAAAAATCTACATACTTATTGCAGGAATATCGGTGCTTTCTAAATTTGTTCTCCTTGTGAACGAAAACGTCCCAAACCTACTGGTAACCGTATCTTCTACTTTTGCATTTGCGGCACTTACGCATTTATACATCAGGTGTGTGGTTACAAAGAAGGAAATAAACAACAGAACAATTCTTCTGCATCTGCTTCCGTTTCTTTTTTCAATTGTATTGTTTATTGGTGAAGTCTTTATTATTTTCTTTTTTCCTGAACTTAAAAATCACGGGGTAGTTTTGATAGTAAGCAGTTTTGCGTTGTATTTCAGGCTGGTTTCACTGGTTGTTTATTTGTTTGCAGATATATATTATGTTTTTAAAACAGCCGATAAAAGACCGTTTTTTTCTTTTAAGACCGATAAGGTTCTGGTTGCGGTTTTTATTGCCAATAAGTTGGTATTGGTAGCAATTATTACTGCTAGCATTTTTCATTATAACGTGTTCTCATTTTTGGCGTTTCTTCAAAACCTTGTAATCAGTTCTTTGATTATGTATTATAGGGTATTTCTGCCATATCAGCATAAAATCGCAGAACAGCAGCAACTGTTGAAAGAATTGATCTTTAAAACCAAAATGGATGAGGTAAAACCAAAGTACCAAAAGGTAGGATACGATGCAGAAAAGTTGCACACGTATGTTGATAAGGTGGAGGTATATTTGGAAAAGGATAGACCATACCTGGATATGGATTTGACTTTTGACCAATTGTCTGAAGAAACCGGTATAAGCAAGCACGACCTGTCGTATATTTTAAACCAGCATCTGAATACAAATTTCTACCAGCTTATAAACTATAAAAGGGTTGATTATTTTTTAGAACATATCCACGAAATTGAAACAGAAGGAAAATCAATTCTGGAACTGGCCTTTGAAAGTGGCTTCAATTCTAAATCAACGTTCAATAAATACTTCAAGCTGCATACGGGAACATCACCAAGCGATTACATTAAAAACAGGGAAAATAATTTGGTAAACATTCCTTAATAATTTGTTTATATTGATTAAAACTCTGATAATCAGATGTTTGTTTTGTTTTTTAGGCGTACGAGGGCGTACGTACGTTCGTTTAAATTGGTTCGCACACTGTAAATTTTTCTTTTTTCGTCATTTGCCGAAAATTTAAAAACAATGAAATTCAAACACATGTCATTATTGGCCGGGCTGTTTTTTCAGGCTGCGGTTTATGCACAGGATCACGGTCGTGTCTTCGGATCGGTTGCAGATACAAACGGTAAGCTGCCGGGAGCCTCTGTTGCTATTCAGGAACTGGAATACACGGCAGACACCGATTTAAAGGGCGAGTTTTCCCTTAACAATATTCCTCCTGGTAAATATACCCTTATTGTATCGTACTTGGGTCATACCGATCTGGTATATGAAGTGGAGGTACTTTCGGGACAGGTAAACAATGTAGGAACCTTAAATTTTACGGCCGATTCGGAAGAATTAGATGCTATTGTAATTACCAGTTATCAGGCACCAAGCCAGGCAAAGGCATATAATATTCAAAAAAATGCTGCTGGTATCATGAACGTAATTGCGTCTGATGCCATAGGTAAGCTTCCGGACAGAAATGCTGCCGAAGCTGTTCAGCGTATTTCCGGAGTTTCTATTGAAAGAGATCACGGGGAAGGAAGGTACGTTACCGTGCGCGGTACACCTTTACAGTGGAACTCAACGCTTATTAACGGCAGCCGTATGCCTACTTCCGAAGGTACTTCCGACAATTCTTCTGGAACCCGTACATCTCCGTTGGATATTTTTCCTTCTGAAATGATCGAATATGTTCAGCTTTCTAAAGCGATCACACCGGATATCGAGGGTGATGCCATTGGCGGATCGGTAAATTTTATTACCAAAACAGCTCCAGATAAAAGAACTTTGAACCTTACGGCTTCGGGTGGATACAACGATCAGGTACGCGATGGTTCTTACGGAGCTTCTTTCCTTTACGGTGACCGTTCAAAAAATGAAAAGTTCGGTTACATGATTGCTGCTTCTTATTGGAAACGTAACTGGGGAACCGATAATATGGAGGTGGTTTACAATCCAAACGATCATTCTATAGAAAATCTACAGTTAAGGGATTATAACGGTATCCGTAGGACAGCAGGTATTAACACGGGGTTTGAATACAGGTTCAACCACAGCCACAAATTATTTCTAAGGGCTGTTTACACCGATTTTCAGGACGATGAACGTGCAATTGAAAATATTTACAACTTCACAGAAAACGATTTCTCTATGCGTGTACGCCAGGGAATAATCGGTATTAATTTATATGGTGGGGAATTCGGCGGTATTCATGATTCTGATAGCGGTAAATGGAAATTCGATTGGAAAACGGCAATGTATGCTACCGATATGGAGTCTAGAAAACCGAAGGATTCAAATTCCAAACACAGCAGTTACCTTATGTCAGTGTTTTCAACACCTATGACCTATAACGGACTGGCGCCGGACGGTAAAAGGTATTTGGATATAGACAGTCCTGCAGGCTATCAGGGTGATTCGTACAAAAGCCTTGCTCCTCGTATGAATGGTACGGTAACCCCGGATGATATGATGCTTACACAGCTCATGGCTATAGATATGGGAAGTTATGAAAGGGATTGGGTAGGAGAGATGAATCTTGAGTATAAACCTTCTGATAAATTTACTGTTAAAACAGGTGCAAAGTTAAAGGCAAAATACCTTGAGAGAGGTAATCCCATGAATATATATGCCTATTTGGGCGGTGAAGACAATCCGATATCGATGGGCAGCTTGGAAGGTCGCGCATTTCCATACAACGGTGGATTCCTTACCGAATTGGGAAATACCTACAGTGACGCAATGATGCCGGGAATAAGTTTGAACCAGCTGGGGAATCTTTTTTCTGAAGAAAACTTGAACAATCCGCTGTTTTACCAGATTGCCATGGATGAAAAGAATCCTAGTTCGGCAGCTTCTTTCTATAAAGGAAACGAAGATGTGTATGCAGCCTATGTAATGGGAGATTACAAGTTGAACAGTCAGTTGAGGTTGATTGGTGGATTCCGTTTTGAACATACCAAAATTAAATACACAGGTAATGAAGTAGTTACCCTACAGGACGAAACCGTTGAAATAAAGCCTACTACAAGTACAAGTAGTTTTAATGCCTTTCTGCCAATGTTGCATTTAAAATATTCGCCTCAGGGTAATTTTAATATCCGTTTTGCTTATACAAGAACGTTTGCGCGTGCTAACTTTGCCGATCTGAACCCTACGGAATCAAGAAGTCTGCTAAGTACTCCACCAACAATTTCAAGAGGAAATATCGATTTGAAACCAACATTCGCAAATAACTTTGATTTATTAGGTGAATACTTTTTCGACGATATCGGTATCGTAAATGCAGGAGTATTTTATAAAAAGCTAGAAAACGTGATATACACGGCGCAAAGCTTCCGCGTCATCGATAATAGTCTGTACCGTTTAACACAGCCTGAAAATTCTGAAAGCGGCTGGCTGGCAGGTTTTGAAGTGGGTATTAACAAAAGGTTGTCTTTTTTACCGGGTATTTTGAGTGGTCTGGGAGTAGATGCTAATTATACGTTCACCAAATCAGAAATGCAGGTACCTAACTATTCGGCAGATGCTAACGGAGAAGTGATTGTAACAACTTCTGAAGAACCACTTCCAAACCAGTCAAAACACATCTTCAACGCAGCGCTGTTTTATGAAAAAGGAAAAACAGTGGTTCGTGTTGCAGGCAACTTCAAGGGGGAAGCTTTAGCGGTAGTTCAGGGAAACCCGGAAAACTACAGATGGTACGACAAAAATTTCACGGTAGATTTGTCTGCTTCATACAAGATATCAAAGAAAATAACCGCATTTGTAGAAGTAAACAACCTTACAAATGCCCCGTTGCGTTATTACCAGGGTACGTCAAACCGTCCGGAACAGCTGGAATATTATTCTGTTAGAGGAATGGCGGGCGTAAATATTAACTTGTTTTAAAAATCTTAAAAATGAAAAATCTTAAAAATAATATAGCCTTAACAGTTGCTTTTATGCCGCTGTTTATATTTGCGCAGACGAACATTAAGCAAACATTGCAGGAAACAGTTTCTGTTTCTTCAGACGATAAAACCATAACACTGAAATTTAATGAAGTGGGTGATTATGTAATTTATGAAGGAAGATCTGTCGGATCCATTGATTGGAATTCGCCGGTAAACGTAAAAAATACGGCTGTTTATACAGCAGAGAAAAAGAGTCTGCGCCCGTTTTATGCCGTTGTAAACTATAAAAAGGATACCGTAATGGTAGCAGAAAGAAAAATACCCTTCAAAAAAACGGCAAATTTCAGAGATCTGGGGGGTATTGAAACACAGGACGGTCGTTTTGTTCAGTGGGGAAAATTCTATCGTTCTGATGCGATGGCTTCGTTTACTAGTGAAGAACTGGAACGTTATGCGGCACTTAATGTAGCAAAAGTGTTCGATATGCGTTCTACAAACGAGGTAAAGCAGGCGCCTAACATGTTACCGAAAGGTGTACAGAATATTCATGTACCTATTTTTGATGAAATGCACAGCAGTATGTTTGCAGGTATCGAAGAAAAAATGAAGAACGGAACCCTTACCGAAAAAGATGCAGCAGAGTTGTTGATGGTAGGTAACAAACAGTTTGCAAGTGAATATGCGGCAAAGTTTAAGGGCATATTACAGCAGATGCTGGCAACGGAAGAACCGGTTGTTTTTCATTGCAGCGCAGGTAAAGACCGTACGGGGTTTATGTCTGCAATGATACTTTCGACATTAAATGTAGATCGTGAAACAATTTATGACGAGTACGAAATGACAAATTTTTATACAAAAGATAAAATTAAAGGGATGATGGAACAGGCAGAAAAAGGAAAATCAATGTTTCCGGGGATGGACACAAAAGCTTTGGCAAAACTGATGACGGTTGACCGTGAATTTTTAAAGGCTGCTTTTGATATCATCGATTCGCAGTTTGGCGGAATTGACCAATATCTGAAAAACCAAATGGGAATTTCAGATCAAGACCGCAAAAAACTGATAGATACATATACATACAGATAAATTAAAAGGTTTGTTTTAACAGGCTATAATTAAAAGTAACCCTAAACACAAATGTGTTTAGGGTTACTTTTGTTTTAGATTGTTGTAGAACCATTCGTTTCCAATGTTAAGCTTTTGTCTGAACTAAAAACTTAACATTGACTTATTAGTTAATAGTTTACATTTGATTAACGTAAAGTTAACTTTAATAAAATATATGGAAGAAGATAAAAAAAAGGACAATACTGCTGTCAATAATGAAAAAGTTGTAGATGTAGCAAAACCCGAGATCGAAGTAGAATTTCTTGATGAAAAGGAATCGTTAGATAACGAAGGTTTGGAAATAGAAAGTGTAGAAGGCGAAGTGATAAACACAGCAGATACCTTTGAAAAAAATACAGAAAAAACAGATAAATCAAACAAGAAAAAAGTAAAGAAGATGAGTAAGAAAGACGAAGAAAAAGAGAAAAAAGCAAAGAAAAAGCTTAAAGCAAAAGAAAAGCAAAAAGAGAAAGACAAAAAAGCGAAGAAAAAGAAAAAGGAAAAAGCAAAGAAAGAAAAGGCTGCAAAGAAACTGAAGGAAAAAAAGGCTAAAAAGAAAGCTGCAGCTAGAAAAAAGAAAGCAAAAAAATCAAAGAAAAAATAACTTTTAAATTAAAGGGCTGCATTAAGCAGCCCTTTAATTTAAAAGTTAAAAACTATTTTACAGTCGTGATAAATAACCTGAACAGGTAGTTTCTGTCTCCGCATCAAGTGCCCATATCTGTCCCAATACAAAATCTGTACATACAGGTCCTGCACCCATTTTACAGTCAACCGTAATCGGTTTACATCTGTTACCCGCAGTTTCATTGTGGTCATAGTAATACCCTTGAATTGCTGCGGTTTCAATTTTCTCACTCTGTTTCGCTGCATTTGTTGCAAATGCCGCCGCTGCGCCCAACACCACTACTGCAAGTGGCATCATGGCTTTTTTAAATGTTTGTTTCATAATATAAAAATTTATAATTTTTCGGTCTACTCTTTTTTACAGGTTTTCAACCGTTACCCCTGTCTATCGGCCGATAGTATTTTTATTTTAGAGAAGGAGGAGAGCAGCTATGCAATGATCTACCCATGACTTTATGCGTTAAGCTGCTACTCCAACTCCTGATTGTATAATTATTTTATCAATTTTAGTTTAAGCATGTGGTTAATAGTTGGGAAATAGGAATCCGGTTTGCCCGTAACCGGTTCCTGTTCCCAACAATCCACTCCCTAATTGTTCTCCTTTTCCTATTTAAACTAAAACACTATTAGTCATTCTACACGAATCAAGAGCGGTATGAACTTTTAAGCGAGTGTCGAATAACTGCATGAAGCGCAAGCTGATCGGGGTGCAAAGCACCGTTTCGATCTGGTAGCTTCAAAAGTTCGATTCGACCGTTTAAAAGATCGCCGCAATAAAAAGATTTTTGATACTTTTCATCCGAAAAGTATAGAGAAACCGAATATGCCTATTACCAAAGTGGAGATCTCGAAGCTCAATTTTCTACCACTACAGTATACAAATACATTTCGCATCAAGCATCCAACACCCGTCAAACTTCTCATTCCCTTTTCCCTAAAAAAACATACCTCACTAACGAATTCCCAACAAGCCCAAAGAAATAACCATCATTTACCGCATACTCTTTAATTTTCTCACCTTGGTGGTCATAAGCGTAAAAGCTGTATAAATACTCATTCTTGTTATAGTCGTACACATCTATGATGCTTGCCTGTTTCCACATGCTTCTCGGTTCATTCTTACCCATCAGTTCCGATTTTATATACAGCAGTCCGTTGTAGGCATAGGTCTTAGAATTGACCTTCTGCGGTGGCGCACCCATCTTGCGTTCGCCATTGGCTAAAGTGGTTACTTCAATCTTCGCAAGGGTAGTGGTATCTATGGTTTTACCTGTTACAAATCTGTTACCCTGCTGCTGATAAACCAGATACTGGTTGCGATAGTAGTACGTATAAACACCTTGGTCGGTCTTAGCATCGGTAACCAATTGTCCGTCGGTATCAAAGACCCCGTCGATCTGCTTTTGCAAAGCTTCATCATACAGTTCAAAGTTTGTACTGTCACTAACATCCAATCTTCCTAAAACATGCTCACCGTTCACAGCCCGCTGACTTCTAAACAAAAAAGTATTGCTCTTCATCGGTTGCAGTAAAGAGAAATATACTTTTTCTTCCATATATTTAGTAGCAGTCCAGTCGGCAGTATTTCCCTTATATATAATTGGAATAGTACCGTCACCCACAAAGAACTCCTGCTCCTGCACACGTATAGTCAGACTGCGGAACGAACGTTTTGTTTCATCCAGCTTAATCTGATGCTCCACCTTCGTACCTAGATTTGTAGGCACAGCCGTTATCAGTAGCGGAGCCGTATAGTTCCCCAGATAGATTGTATCATTGGTAAGCCCCGCGATGTAGTACGAATTCACTTCCATATCCAGATACTCTGCTTTGTCTATATGATGCGGCATAAACCTCCGCACAAACGGATTCTCCCGTTTCATGATATGCTCCGAACTCACGAACAATCCAATCACCACCGCACCGCTGATCACCATGGTTAATACGATATAGAATATTTTTTTCTTCATAATTTTATAGTTTATGGTTATAAGTTTTTAGTTATATGTTCTATCGTAAATGTGCTTTACTCTAATTCCGTCTCAATTGTCTTTTTACCGCTTCAAACAAAACCGCAGATGAGAACCGTCGCGAATCCAAAGGGACATTAGATTTTCAACGAGCGTTAAAAATGTTGAAATTTTCGTGAAAAGAAATGCTGTTTGAGAACTTGTTCGAGTTTATTTCTTTTAGGAAATAAGACATATTTTGACCGTTGAAAAATCTGAAGTCTTGACTTTTTTGGTTCGTTTTTTTGTCAAGAAAAAAATGAACAGATTAAAGTTTAAAACTTGAATATTTAATAGAGCACGAACTTAAAACGCCATTAGTGAAAAAATGAAGTTGAGTCGACGACTAAAGCGTGAGATGATCGGGGAGCAGAGCGACAATTCGATCAGATAGCTTTAGAGGAATAGATCAACCATTTTTGAACTACGGCAAGATTAAAGAAAAAAGACTTTTGCTTCTTTTGGTCACAAAAGAAGAAGAAATGGTATCATTGTCCGTAATTATTATGAAAACTGTCACTAAACAAACAACCCCATTAAACCACAAATGTTCCCACCACCCCAAATCCTCCAAAACCCCACCACAAGAACAGGGAACAAACGGACTATAATTTAAAATCAGAAAAATATAAACCGTAAACGCGGTCATAAACCCCAGAAAAAGATAAAGCCCCAATAACCTACTTTTTTTAAAGCAGAGCATCAGGGCAATGATCAGTTCACCGATGACGGTGGCGTATGCAATAAAAGTGGCGAAAACACTAAGTAAAGGTGACTGTGCTACTTGTACCTGAAAGTTTTCAAAGTCGGTCAGCTTGCTTACCGCTGCATATACGAACAGTATAATGAAGAAGTAAATAAAGACCTGTCTGCTGGTTGATAGAATGTTACGCATGACTTTACATTTTTGTATATTGTAAAGCTCACAAAGGCAAACGAGAAAAGAAATAGATAAAAAATAAATCGCATATACGATAAGAAGTTTTTTTTTTGAATAGTTATTCCCTCTTCTGCATACGTTTGCGCAGGATCTTCGGACTCACATGGTGGTGCTTCACGAAGGTGCGGTGAAAACTCGCATAACAGTTAAAGCCCGTAGTGGCAGCAATTTCCTTCAACGGTTTTTTTGTGCTGGTAACCAGCAGTCTGCTTTGCTCGATGCGCATCCGCAGATGGAAGTTACAAACGGTATCGCGGTACATTTCTTTAAATTTCGTTTTCAGTATTTCTTTGTTGATGAAAAATTTCCTGCTGAGGAAGTCCAATGTAGCCCTCTGGGAGTTTTCGGGTCTGCAAAGGTAGGTATGTATTTTCTGTATCTGCCGTTCTACATAATCTCTCTGTTCGGCACGACTTTTTGACGGCGTATCGGTTTCGGGGGTAAATTTCTTAAACCGTATGGCCGTAAGGTGCAGGGTAAACATTTGGGTATAGCTGCTGTACTGTACCTGTGTTTCATAAAAGAAAGGCAGGGAATGATGTTGAAATTCCAAAGAAACGGTAACCGTTTCCTTGGATAACGAATGCAGTTGTTTAACCACAGTACACAGGTTGTTGTACGAACGTTCCGATAAAAAACTGGCTATGGAAGCATTAGCCAGCTGGTTTGCAGGAACGTTCAGCAGGGAACTGCTTAAAGTACTGAAATCCCTGATGACTAAATCTTCATCCAGTTGCAGGTGGAACACCTGAAAGTAATGGTCTGCATTGGTCTTTGTTGAATAGGCAGTCTGGCGGATGCGGTGGGCAAGGGTTTCAGACAGCATGTTCACGCTCATCGCAATACTTTCTATTTCGCCTTGCTCGCTACTTTTAGGGATGAATGTGTTGAAGTCCCCCCGCGCCATTTCCATTAGTTTTTCATTTATCTGAACGATAAGCGGATGTACGTTTTTAAGAAAGGTCATTATTCTTTTTTTTAAGGGTTTCAAGAAATTCCAGTGCCGCAGCTTCGTTTGTAAACAATTGTGTTTCCTGTAAGGGCTGATCGGTTCCTATGAAAAACTCTGCCATACGGTAATTACCCATCTGGCGGCATACCAGCGCTACATGATCCGTGAGTTGTGATCCGTAAAAGGCAAGGTACGTGCGGGCTTCGTATGCTACATAGTGTACGTCTGTAATATCGCAAAGTACGGGGTATGATCTGCCGTCCTGAAATTGCAGCCGGTCACGAACAATTTCTTTGGCAGCTTCAAGGTCTATTACCACATCTTTTTTGTAATAAACATATACGATTCCCAAAAGTAGAGAATAGGTAGCGTAGTTATTTTCATGATAAGTGTTCATATCTGTAGTTTTATGTTACAATCTACAAAAAATTAGTAAAATAACTTTAATATTGATAAAATGCGGTCTTTTTAAAGCCATGGTTTTTAACATAAACATCTCATATAAGTAGAAAAGCATATACAAAAGGCAGAGTTGTCCAAATCCTTTTTTTTATTCAGCGCTTAATTTACAACTTTAGAAAAATAAAAAGAAGATTATGGCTAAAATTAACCACAACAATGCATTTGAAACAATAAACAGTTTTATTGAAAATGCGCGTATGCAGAATGCGGTGCATCTGTACGCACAAGACGAAATACTCACCGGCAGATCACTGAAGATCGCTGATACGGACTGCTGGCATTTTGCCACGACGGGTTATTTGGGACTGGAACAGGATATGCGCCTGAAGCAGGCGGCAGCAGATGCCGTTATGAAGTACGGTACGCAGTTTCCCCTTTCAAAGACCTATATATCGCACCCGCTGTATGCCGAATTGGAAGAGTTGCTCTTCAAAATGTTTAACCGACAGGTCATTGTGTGTAAGAACAGTACGCTGGCGCATTTGGGAGTGATTCCACAGGCAGTGGGCAGCGATGATGTGGTGGTGATGGATCATCAGGTTCATTGGAGTGTACAGCACGCCTGTAAAATGGTAAAAGCGGGTGGCGTTCCGGTGCACATGATCAGACACAACTATATGGAGCAGCTGGAGGATCTTTTAAGAAAATACCAAAGTTCGGGCAGAAAGGTCTGGTATATGGCAGACGGCATCTATTCGATGTACGGCGACCATGCACCGGTGGAACAACTAAAAAACTTGGCGGAAAGATATCCGGCACTCCATCTGTATATCGACGATGTTCATGGTACAGGTTGGATCGGTAAGAACGGTACCGGCTTTGCTTACAGCCATTGGAACGGTGTACCGCACAACATGGTGCTGGTAACTACCCTTAGTAAGACTTTCGGAGCCAGTGGTGCGGTTGTACTATGCGGTGATCCGGAGCTCCATGCGCAGGTAAAGAATTTCGGAGGACCGCTGACCTTTTCAGCTCAGTTGGAGCCCGCGGCGGTGGCAGCCGCTACGGCAGCCGCAAAGATTTTCCTGTCACCGGAAGTGGAGCAACTGCAGAGCAAACTCAGGGAACGGATCGGACTGATGAACAGGTTGTTGTCTGATACAGACATTCCATTGGTAGCAAACTGTAACACCCCGGTATTTTATGTGGCTACCGCCATGCCGCAGACGGCCTATTTATTGGTAAACAGGTTGATGGAGGCCGGGTTTATTGTAAATCCGGGAATATTTCCTGCCGTACCGGTAAAGAATGCCGGATTACGGATAACGGTTTCAAACCATAACGAACCGGAACATATACAAGAGTTGGTAAAAGCATTAAAATACCACTACCCACAGGCATTGGAACAAACGGGCAATTCCATTAACACGGTTCACACCGCATTCCGTATGGATACTGGGAAGTTAAGCAAACCGTTGCCTCATAAGCGATATACGGTTAAGAAGTGGAACAGCATCGCCGATATTCCGAAAGCCTTGTGGAACGATACCCTTGGCAACAGCAACGCCTTTGATTACGCTGGGATGCTGTTTGTCGAAAAAACTTTTACTTCGCTTCCTGCTTCATCATACAACCTTATGACGTTCTGGTATTACGGTTTTTTTGATACCGATGGTGATTGTGTGGGTATGGTAGGGATGTCCGAAGCTCTTTGGAAGGAAGATATGCTTGCAAAACCGCAGGTTTCACAGAAAATAGAGGAGGTAAGAAAAAAGGAGCCACTATTCCTTGTCGAACTCGCTTGGTCGTCTGGAACTACGTTTTCCGAAGGTGTTCATCTTTATCTAAAAGATAACTGCACCGAGGTGCTTTCTGAAATGATTAGAACTATAACAGCTGATTTTGACAAAACTTTAGCAGAGAAAGTGGTTTTTCGAGATTTTGAAGAAGACGCGAACCTGAACAGCTGTTTTCTTGATAAAGGGTTTGTGCAGGTTGAAATGCCCGATACTGCAGTGGCTGAATTGAATGATCAAAATTTTTCTGAGATGCTTTCTAAGCGTAACAGGCGCCATTTGAAGGAGGAGGTACTGCCTTACACCGGAGTTTATACTATTACGCTTACCTCATTTCTTACACCAGATGAGTTGAAGCACGCGCACAGGCTGTACCTCATGGTGAAAGACAACAACCTCGCAATAAATAACTTTCCGTACGAAGAACAGGTTTTTGATGAAATGAACCAGCACCCCAACTGGTATTTTCTCAAGGCAGTGAATCCTGCAGACGGCAGTTTGGCGGGCTGTATGTTCTGTTATTACAATGATGTGGCCCGGTCTTTCAGTCCTGTACTGATCGGGATGGATGAGGTACCTGACCGTCTGTTGCTGTACAGGCAGTTGCTGTACCATACGTTGCTGTTTGCGGTAGAAATGAAGTGTACCAAATCATACCTTGGTTTGTCTGCTTCGTTTGAAAAGAAAAAAATGGGTGCACGAATCATTAAAAAATATGCCTACGTACAGGCTAAGGATACCTACAGTTCTGATTTGTTGGCTACATTCGAGTAGTTCCTTACAACTTTCACACGTTAAAGCACTGTTTTAACCCCCTTAAAAAACAACTAAAAATGAACGTAAAGTTATTGGAACGGGTAACCGAACTCACAAAAGGCATGGAAGTATTTGAATATGTGGATCCAGAGTTGCAATTCAGGTTAAATGATAAGATTCAGCAGATAGAGAACGGAATAACGGAGTTGAATAGCTTCATACGAGGCTATCGTTTTAATTCCGTTCAAGATGAAATTGTCTATTTTAAAGAGATAAAACCACAGCTGGTAAAGGAGTATGTGTATCTGAGCTCGCTGAAAAGCTTCTACGAAAAACATCAGGATCTGGAAATAAAACAGTCCAAACCCTATAAAAAGGAAGTAGATCGGTTGCTCTATTTCATCAGGGATGAAAAAGACTTTTACGGCTATATAAAGAAAACACATACCCATAACGACGAGCGCTATTTCAGACGGCTGTCTGATTCCGGTGCATCGCGTACGCTGTACAACCTGAATGCAGATCTGGAGTCGTCGTGTTCACACGGATTGTTGTTGGCAAAAATAACTGCCTATGAAAAACTGATCGGTTTTTACACACGGCAGTTAAACCGACTCAAAGCACCTGTGGGAGCTGAACATATCAAAGTAGCTTTACCGCTGGAATGGAAAGCAAACAAAGTAGATGCCGTGGAACTGGTATACGCACTGTATTATTCCGGAGCGGTAGATACCGATAAATGTACGGTACACGAACTGGCAAAACAGTTCGGCGAATTATTCCAGATACAGATCACCGAACAACTTTACAGGGAATACATCGACATAAAGCGACGCAAACTGGAACCCGCAAGGTTCCTCGTTAAACTGCTGAACCATTTCCGCAACAAGGTAGAAGAAGAATATACCTGAACCCAAAGCTTTTCCAGAAGATTAATAAAAACTGAATAGAAAATAAACTCAGCGGTATGAGCTTTTAAGCGAGTGTCAAGACACTGCATGAAGCGTTAAAGCACCGTTTCGATGTGGTAGCTTCAAAAGTGATCTTCGACCGATTAAAAGATCGCCGCAAAAAGAGATTTTTGGTACTTTTTATCTTTAAAAAGTACAGAGAAACTAAATGTGTAAATCACCAAGAATGAAGAATGAATACCTAAATGTTACGAACGCACGACCAAAACAATAGGTAATTAACCCAAAGCTCTTTTTGGGCTTTGTGGAGTAGCCCCATTAAGCTTTGGGTTCATTAAATTACGAACCTGAAACTAAAAATTCTATGTCAAAACTGGATGTGATGCTGCATCGTAGTGCAGCATGACAGTATGGCTAGAACTTATGGAATTTTGATTTTAAATCGAAAAAGGACTACAAACTCAGCGGTATGAGGTTTTGATCGAGTGTCGAACCACTGCATGAAGCGTAAGCAGATCGGGATGCAAAGCACCGTTTCGATCTGGTAGCTTCAAAAGTGATCTTCGACCGATTAAAAGATCGCCGCAAAAAGAGATTTTTGGTACTTTTTATCTTTAAAAAGTACAGAGAAACTAAAAGTGTCAATCACCAAGCATGAAGAATGAATACCTAAATGTTACGAACGCACGACCAAAAAAATAGGTAAATTAACCCAAAGCTGTTTTTGGGCTTTGTGGAGTAGCTCCATTTAAGCTTTGGGTTCATTAATCACAATTCTTAGAACTTTATTGAAAACTGAATAGAAAATAAACTCAGCGGTATGAGCTTTTGGTCTGCCTGTCCCGATTTTTCGGGAAGTGTCGAACCACTGCATGACTTGTCTCGCTTTAGCGGAAGCGTAAGCAGATCTGGTGGTCAGTGAGCCTCGGTTGCTGAGCTCGTCGAAGTAGCGAACTGCGATCTGGTAGCTCCAAAAGTGATCGTCGACCGATTAAAAGATCGCCCCAATAAAAGACTTTTGGTACTTTTTGTCTATAAAAATCGTAAGATTCACGACTTCCAAGCTGTAAAATAAAGCCTGGACGTAAAGTACAGAAAAAACTAAATATTTCTATTCCGGATAAATGAGAATCTAAACTGAAAAAGAAATTATTATAACTATATAATAGAAAAAAAAATTGAGAAAAGCACATAATCACTTCTATTAGAGTAGAGATTTTAATATAGTAATTTAGTTGATTAATTAAAATCGGAAGTATTATGTGCCGAAGCTCTTGCAAAAAACAAGTGTAAAACATTTTTAAGAATGTGAGGACGATGATGAATAAGTAATGTTGTGTCTTGCCTAAGATAATTAAACATATATTTTAGTTATCACCAAAAAAAAAAGACTGTTTCTATTAAGAAACAGCCCTAACTAATTCAGATATTAGATCATTTATATCTTTATTTTTCAAGTAACACACGTAGGTCTATACCGCTGTCTGAAGGTTTTACGCCGCCTTCATGAATAACCTGTAATTCCATTGAATGGTCGTCCATGCTGATAACTTTATAAGCAGCTTCCATACCGGTCTGGTCTATTTTCAAAGTTATTTCTCTTTCTTGTTCGTCAACCATCCATGTTCCGGGATGTTTCTGCTCGGAACAGTTGTTTTGGGCGTTGTAATATCCGACAATCTCTTTACCACCTGCCATTAATTCAATATATCCGAAATAAGCACAGTTGCCGTTTTTTGTTAGTGACTGCACTAATTCTCCATCAGTATCATCGTAAAAGTTAAATGCAGTCATATTCCATTTGGCCTGTAACTGCTGCTCCAGACTTTTTTCTTGTGAAGGTAGAGGTAGCGAATCGTCACTGCTGCATCCGATAACGATAAATAATAAAAGTAAGGGAAGGCAAAATAATTGTTTCATAGTTAAAATTTTGAGGTTTATAAATTATTGTTTTGAGATTTCTTTGTGCTGATATAGGTTGTTTTAACTATTTTTTTGATGATAAGTACCATCGCATGAAAAGTATAAATAATAATCCTCCAAGCAATCCTATCGAAACGGAATTAGCTATACTTTCAGTAATAATTTTTCTGTCGATAAGAAAAGGAAAAATTAAGAAGTGTAATACTATCATAATGAATAACAATAGACCGATTGTAATGCATTTCCTTTTTATTGAATTGCGGGTAGTACTATTGAAAGACTGGTAGGGGTTTTTATCGGATTCCATATTTATTACTTGTTTATATTTAAAGTAAAATTAGTATGGTCTGATAACTTAAAATTGTACAATTGGGACATTTTTACTTTTCGTCTATAAAATGCCAGTAAAGGTCTTCATTTCCTATCTGAACAATTTTTGGAAGTAGGGTTTTTGGGGTTTCTTCTGTGATGCTCTTAAAGTGTCTGATAAAATGAGACTGATCGTAATACATGCTGTAAAGCGCTATATCCGTTAGGTTTAACATTTCCTGATGTTGGAGTGCATAGTTAAGGGAATTGCGGAACATGACCATTTTTTTGTAGTCTTCAATAGTAGCGTACAGATGTTTTTTAAACAGGCGAAGCAGTGTTTTCCTGGCTGTAAAGGTTATTGCTTCCAGCGCGTCAACTTTGATAGTTCCGTTGGATAGAATTATTTCTCTTACAGCTCTCTGCATAACCTTATTTTCGAACGGACGCATGACGGCGATAAGTGCACTTTCAAGTATTTCCACTTGTTCTTCAAGGGGTTGCTCTTTTTTAAGTGTACGAATATGTTCTTCAAAAATAGTATCCATTATTAACTTCTGAAAAGAATTGCTTAAAAATTCATTTAATGGTTTGTCAATAAAATGATTGATGCCTAACGGGTAAAAAACAATTCCAATTTTATGGTAAGTTCCTTGTAGGTCAACATGGATCTTATCCTTCAGATTTATGCAGTATAAAAACGTTAGCTTGTCTGTATCAGCAGATGTGCGTACTTTAGAACTTTTACCATCTAGATCAATTTCCACATCGTTCCCCTTGTAGATAGTCAGAGCATGCATGAAGTTAGGGTAAAAATAAAAAGCTTCCGAATGTTCTTCATCGTTTGAAACATGAAAGTAGTAATAGGCAATGTGCTTTTTTAAAAAGTTATCTTTAGGTCTGCGGGTTATAAGGTAATTTTTTTGGTTCATCTTTTAAAGATAATAATTTTATTATGTTTTTGGTAGCGGTTTAGAAGATGATATGTTTTGTTTCATTAACGTTTAACAGTATTGAATCTTGTAGGCAATTTACAGTTTTTTGCTGATAAGTTTGTGTTAGAAAATTTCAATTGCTGTAATTGGTCCATTCTTCGGCTACAAATGAAAAAATTAAGATACAGAAAGACTTGTATCGCTTAAGCCGCTGCATAAGAGGTGATCATGGTGTGAGAAACGTTTTTATCTAGTAGCTTCAAAAGTGAACTTCGACCGATTAAAAGATCATCGCATAGTCAAACAATTCTAAATAATAAACCCAAAATCAAAAAAAAAATTTAGTACTAACAAAAATCTGAAAACGACATTATTTTTTAAGCGAGTGTCGAAAGCGGTGATGTTTACGTAAAAAGAAATGCTGTTTGAGCGTAGCGAAATCGAAGATTCATGAATACCATATCATTAAATAGTATAGAATAAATAGTTTATTTCTTTTAGGAAATAAACCGCATTTTGACCGTTTAAAAAATAGAGTCTTGACCTTTTTGGTTCGTTTTTGTGTCAAGACAAATCGAAGATTCACAGCTTCCAAGCCGTAAAATAATTCTTGGATGTAAAAATGAACAGTAGAAATTAAGAAACGAAATGTCTAATTGTAAACAAGGATTGTAAAATAAAAACAAATCATAAAACCAAAGCTCTTTTTGGGCTTTGTGGGGTAGCCCCATTTAAGCTTTGGGTTCATTAAATTACGAACCTGAAACTAAAAATTCTATGTCAAAACTGGATGCGATGCTGCATCGTAGTGCAGCATGACAGTATGGCTAGAACTTATGGAATTTTGATTTTAAATCGAAAAAAGACTACAAACTCAGCGGTATGAGGTTTTGATCGAGTGTCGAACCACTGCATGAAGGGTAAGCAGATCGGGGTGCAAAGCACCGTTTCGATCTGGTAGCTTCAAAAGTGATCTTCGACCGATTAAAAGATCGCCGCAAAAAGAGATTTTTGGTACTTTTTATCTTTAAAAAGTACAGAGAAACCAAAATGATTATAATATGATTTAAAGAGATTAATTTCCCGAACAGTCAAACAATTCTAAATAATAAAACCACAATAATCATTAAAATAAAAACCTTCCAATTGTTTAACTACACTTTTGTAAAAACCTTTTTTTAGATAGTCTTTAAATGTTATTTAAAAAGTTGTACATTTGCGCTACTACAGAGGGTAAGGGTTGTACCTCCCACTGTGCTTCATTAAGCATTCTTATTTATTTAAGGATGCTTTTTTATATATAATAATTTCTCTTTTAAGTAGTTATCATCTCGCAGGCACATCAGCAAATAGCTGTTTTGTACTATAGCAGTGCAAAATAAACCTCTCCATAAATAAAGTCTGTAAAATAAAAGTGCAGGAAAACCAAATTGATTATAGTATGGATCAATGAGATTTATCTTCCAAATAGTTCAACAATCTTAGTAACAATGTAATAATCAAAAAAACATAATCTATATAAACCCACCCACAGATGTTTTTGGGCTTTATGGAGTATCTCCATTTAAGCTTTGGGATCAGTAATCACTAATCTTAAAAATTTATTGAAAACTGAATAGAAAATAAACTCAGCGGTATGAGCTTTTAGTCGAGTGTCGAACAACTGCATGAAGCGAAATCAGATCGGGGTGTGAAACACCGTTTCGATCTGATAGCTTTAAAAAGTGATCTTCGACCGATTAAAAGATCACCGCATAAACACTTTGCTTCTTTGGTGTTTCAAACCGCAAGGTTCACGGCTTCCAAGCAGTAAAATTATGCCTAGACGTAAAGAAGAGTAAAACCGAAATGTTTCTATTAGGAATTAGTGGAGATTAATTTCCCTAATAGTCAAACAGTTTATTAAAAAATATAATAGAATCACAAAAACAAAGCATTAAACCTACAAGATTACCAAAACCTCGCAGGTTAAAAATGAAAACGTAATCCCTAGGGATAAATAAAAATCAATATTCAACGGCTGTATTATTCTGCAATAATAAATAGAAAGATTTTGATTATAAATTAGTAAATCGCTTTTATAAAAATTGTAACTTTATGTAAACAGCTTTAAAAATAGTACGTTATGGAAGATATATATGCAGATTTGGAAAAAATTATTTGTAGTAAGGTTAAAGAGTTTGAGAGTTTTTTATTACAGTTTCAGCAGGAATTTTCAGGACAAGATTTGAAAAGCATCATTGATAAGAAAAACGAACTATTAACGCACTGCACAGATTACGTATACAAACGTTATCCGTCTGATGGCAAAGTATATGTGCCAAACGGAGACAGAGTTCATACAGAAAAATCCATGATACATTTCTATTCCATAAAATACATGCACGACAGGGCTAAAGAGCTTGATAAGATCTTTCTTCAGTTTTTAGATAAATTTATTAATTGGCATGTGAAGAATAAATAACAGGATGTTAGAAAATCAAAAGTAAAAAATGAATTCGAAGGACATCTTTTGCTTCACCTCAAATGCAAATTTACTGATTCGGAGTTTTCGAAGCAGTGGTTTCCCTGATAAAGATCAGTGCGTCAAAATCAGATCCCGCCTTTATAGGAAGCGGTACGGGTGTTTGCCAGTTTGAATAAAGGTTGGTTATCTTATTTACCATACCGCCCAGCGGATTGCCTGTTGCATTAAAATCGACAAAGAATATGGGATATTTTACCTCGGCAAACAGACTTGAGAATGTGTCGTTGGTTCCTTCAAAAAAATGTATCTCTAGTGTTCCATTGCTGTCTAACACCGTTACGCTCCCCTTATAAGTGTCAAAACCTATAACATAAAAATTGCTGCCGAATTTTTGATGCAGATGAAAACCCATGGCATTATACTCGCTCATGGTATTGTCTTTGGCAATGTGAAGGTTGTGGGCCCATACAATAGCTTTACCTTTTTTTTGCGCATACTCTTCCATAAAAACCAAAGCCATCCATTCATCGCGCATCATTGGATCCGACCAGAATTCTTCCCGGTCAGTTCCGATCAGCTGTACTTTTTCTTTAGCTGTTTTATTATACTGCTGTAACCAATTACATAACTGCAGCATTTCCTCTGAATTGTAAAGACCCATGTTTTTTAATAGTACGGTCACATCACCACTTCCATCCTGGATATAACTGTTTAATGGCTGTACAGCAGTATTGGGAGCTTCAAAGGCAATGAGTCTGTAGTTAAGCTCGTTAACAAGATATTTAACGATGCGGCCTTTCTGAATGTAAAATTCGCTGGTACCGTGAGATGCCTCGCCCAAACCTATGATCTGTTTGTCTTTTACAAGTGCTGCCAGGAAATGCAGATCGTCAAGGCTTTCTGTGTTTGAACCGCTCTGTAAATGATGCACATTGCTGTTTAACCAGTTTATCGAATTATTTTGGGCATGCATTACAGTTGTAACGGTAAAAAAGAACAGACAGAAAATTTTGAGCATGGCAGGGATTTTATATTTATGTTGGTTTTAAACAGGTATGGTTAACAGATTATTGCGTAAGGTAGCAAATATTTCAAAGTGATCTTTAAAATACTTATACGCACCTGCCGCTCATAGGCAATTTAGTAGATGCTACTATTTGACACGTAATCATAAAATTACCATTTAAAACGGGAAAAGTATTAAAGAAATTAGAATAATGCTTATTACATTTGATATAATGTTTACACGCTGCTTCATAAAGTATACGAAGAAGTTGCTTTTTTAAAAGAAGCGGGGATAGGTAGCAGCGAAATGGAGAAATTTTAAATGCAAGAATTTTTTATAAAGCCCTTTTTAAACTTTACAAAAAAACCTTTTTTAAGTATCTGCTCATTGGAAGAATTCGCAAGGATGGATCCGGAGGTATTTTCTGCAGAAAAAATGGAGCTTTATATTGTCCATTTTTATTTGAAGGGGAAAGGAATTTACAGAATTGGTGATGAATCGGTCGACATCGATGGAAAAGCCATTTTATTTACCACGTACTTGCGTATAAGACAGTTTTGTCCGGCAGACGACTGTGAAGGCTATGTACTGATATTTTCAGAGAGCTTTTTTGGTAAAACTACCATTAAAAGTTTTTTTCTGCATCACACGCAGTTGTTCAACAGTTCTGAAAAGGTGGTGCATTTTGCTGCCGATGAACGGTTCGAAGAACTTTTTTGTTTGTTAGGCCTCATTGCAGATGGTTTGGCAAGACCTTACAGCGAGTTACAGGAACAAATACTGCTCAACTATGTTTTCAGCATATTGCTCATTGGCGAAGAATTGGGAAAACAGGGAAAAGCACCGCTTACAATTGACAACGATAAAATGATCGTCCGCGATTTTAAATTGCTGGTAAACGAAGAACTGAACCGTAGGCATTCTCTTCAGTATTTTAGCAGAAAACTGAATATAAGTTTGGCTGCATTGGATAAGGCATTCAAAAAGCACGAAAACATAACGCCGAAAAAATGGCTTAACAGAAGACTGGTTACAGAAATAAAGATCGAATTGAACCGTTCCGATATCAGCATCGGGGAAATAGCATTCAAGTTCGGTTTCAGTGAAGTAACCAATTTTACAAAGTTTTTTAAAACGCTTACCGGTACAACACCTAAGCAGTACAGACAGAGGATGAACGAGGGGTAAGATCATTTGGAGTAACGAATACACAAACACCTAAAAAAATAATATGGAAGAAAGTTACTTAGACGAGGAAATAGAGAGCAAAAGAATCTTAACCGAAGAAATTCTCGCACAGATTAATACATGGAACAACATGCTGAAAGAACTGGACATGCCTCTTAGGGTGGAACTGAATTTCCTTAATAAAGAATTTTAGGTAAGCACATAGCTGGACAGGCGATTTACTCATCATCTGTTCGCTTATGCTTTTTTACATCATAAATAAAAACTCAAATCAAAAAACATACATACGTAAGGTTTCTAAGATTTGTTAGATAAAAAAAATAAACCCAAAGCTCTTTTTGGGCTTTATGGAGTAGCCCCATTTTAAGCTTTGGGTTCATTAAATTACGAACCTGAAACTAAAAATTCTATTTACAAACTAGATGCGATGCTGCATCGGAGTGCAGCATGACAGTATGGATAGAAATTATGGATTTTTGGATTGAAAACTGGATTAATTAACTAGGAGGGATCAGAGCGCCATTTATCAGTAAAACGAGCGTCAATTAATTGAAGAATCCGTAAAAGAATCGGGGAACAAAGTGAAATCGAAGATTCATGAATACATTATTATAAAAACAGAAAAGAATGAATACTTTTCGATTCTTTAGTATTCAAAATTTAAATTGACCGTTTTAATGATAAGGCAAGACTAAGAAAGAAAAAAGATTTTTGGTACTTTTTATCTTTAAAAAGTACAGAAAAACCGAGATGTTCATAAAATAAATAAATGAGATTTATCTTCCAAATAGTTCAACAATCTTAATAACAGTTTAATAATCAAAAAACCATAATCTATCTAGACCCAAAGCTCTTTTTTGGCTTTATGAAATAGCCACATTTAAGCTTTAGGTTCATTAAATTCTCAATCAAAATCAAACTGAATAGTAACCAAAATCTAAAAAACGACATTAGGTTTTCGACGAGTGTCAAAAATGATGAAATTTCCGTGAAAAGAAATGCTGTTTGAGAACTTGTTCGAAATCGAAGATTCATGAATACGTTATTATAAAATAGCGAGGAATGAATAATTTATTTCTTTTAGGAAATGAAACATATTTTGACCGTTGAAAAGCTGAAGTCTTGATTTTTTGGTTCGTTTTGCATCAAGGCAAAATGAACAGAAGATGCATGTGCAAATAGGGGGGAGTTGATTCATACAACGTTAGACCATTTCAACTAAAACATCCGCACTTATTAAATTTCTTTAGAAAAAAATAAAACATAAATATTTCAGTTGTATTTAATCAGTTGTATTTAAAATGAATTTATAAAAAACATCCTACTTTAAGTATAGATTACTCTACCTTCAAACGGTATCGTATTCACATGAATTTCAACAATATGCTCTTTTGCGGTAATAATTACCGGTGCCTCCAAATAAGATCCATCTGCCTGCAGCGCTTCAACAGCAAATTTACGCTCTTCTGCACCCTCACATTCTGCGGTAAATATAAAACCGTCAAATGTTTCTTTAAAATCGTTGGTGGTAAATTTTATGATATTCATACGTAATTGATTTATAATTTGTTACTTTAACAAGGGTTTTTACAATATAAAATTAATAACCGCCTGCATACAGCATTATAGATATACCGCCAAGGATTATCAGTAGAATTGCTAATGTGGTAATACTTATTTTTCTTTCTCTTCTCATGTTGATTGGTGTTTAATTTGTAAATAGTTCTTTAAGTTTTTTTTGTAAAATGGTAACAGCTGTAGATTGTACTTCAACTATTGTACTTTTTTATCTAACGCTGCTGATTCTATTAATTTTTAAGTATAAAGATCCAGCGGTTATTGTTCGAACTTTCTATGGTAGGCTTATATAAAAATACCTGAATCTGTTGGTTTGGGTTACTTTGTAAATACTCGCGGACCTTTACAAGGCTTTGTACTTTTGACCACATGTTTTCAAAATGAACCTCAGGTAATAAATCTTCTGACATTTCCTTATAACCATTCGCGGGTGTTACAAAATCGTTTGTTGTTACCCTCTCAAAATGGTCTGAAGGTCTAAAATCTTCCGGAATTAAAATATCACCTTCTAAAGGAGCATGCTTTGCAGTTGCTTTTAACAGTAATGCATTTTCTTCTTCATAAAAAATACTGATAACAGTTCCTTCAGCACTCATTTCTTTGTTAGCTTTTATAGTAAATGTTTCGGGATGATCATAATAAAGATATTCTCTTCCCCAGCTAAAATCTTTTGATTCTTCATCAAACTTTAAAACTAAAACTTTATTTGTTGCAATTTTTACTTCTCCCTGATCAAAGTGGCAGCCGCTTGTTAAAAGGAAGGTTAGAAAAAATCCAACGATTAGTAAATAGGCTTTAGATTGTTTTAAATAGAGGGTAATAGTTTTGTTCATTAAATTGTTTATTAGGTTTCTCGTTTATTATTAGTTTCACATAAAAAAATCATGCCGTAGTTGTCATTCTAAAAAAATTGTACCGATCTAATAGTTTAAATCGGTACAAAAAATGTAAAATGAATAATAGGGTGTAACCAAAGGTTGTCTTATATATTTTACAGGTTATCCGATGACGAATTTACACTGTTAACAGTATCATTCATGTCATCTGATTGGGTTGCTGTACGTCCCTGATGATTGTCAATACTACCTCCTGATGCATCTCGTTCATTCAAAGGATCGGGATCGTTATGTAATCTTTCCTGTTCAGGTATCGAGTCGTATCGGTTTACTTCATCCGTATTTTTATTTTCTCTGCACGCAATTGTTGTACTAACCATTAACGAATGCGCTTACACATAATGTTTTGAATAAATTCTTTTTCATAGCAATATTGTTTTAGTGACACTTTCTTCTAAACGAAGGTTTATATAAACGTCAGTTGTTGTATATAGCAAAATGAAATAAGATATTCCGTAATTAAGTAAGATGTTTTAGTAAAAGCAAAAAGTATTCCCTTAAAAATATGGCTGTTTTATTTCTTCCAAAATTTACAATCGTCATCACTTTGTGTATTATTGGTACATATAATGTACTTTTTTTACAATTATGATAATTTATTCATATTTAAAATAAGGCACCTTTCGCGAAATTATTACGTATCTTAAATTTAATTTTTTTTAGCAATATGTTTAAATATATAATATTTATAATGTTAATTAATGTTTATATAATTTAAATATTAATAAAAAGACTGACTATAAACTTCATTTTATTGATCTGTTTATAGTAATTTCTTGTTTTACTAAACTAAACAGCTTTCTTTAACAAATGTTAAAACTTGTAATGCGCTATTTTGGTAAGTTTTTTTGATTTCGATATCGGGCATTAAAGGCTTAATTAAGTTATAAAACTCAGGTTTATAATTAGTTGGATCGTTTATTGAAGTATACTAAGTGGGAAACACCCAGGTAGATGAAATGAAATTTACAGATGTATTTAAGTGAGATTCGATACAAATTATTAAACAACCTAATCAATTATAATCATGGAAAATAACAAAAACAACCCAGGACAAGACGGAATGAACAACCAAAACAATCCGCAAAATCAAAATCAAAATCAAAAAAATCAGAACGATCCTTCTTTTGATAAAAATCAGACTAATGATCCTCGCAATGATCAAAACCAGAATCCGGACAGAGGTCAGGAAAATTCAACGGAACAAGGTGCTGGCAGAAATAATAATTCTGAAGAACACCGTACCAACCAGGATCAAAAAAGATACGATGGATCTAAAAATCCCGACGGTATGGATACCAATGTAAAAAACGGTGACAGAGATTTTAACGAAGACATTGTGAACGACGATGATCGTAAAAACAACAAAAACTTTGAAGATTAAATTTGCAGTTTACTTAAGTAAAATAACCTCTCCTAAGTAGTTAAGAGAGGTTATTTTTTGTTTAATTCTCGTCTTCTTTGCTTAAATGGGCAGTAATTATATCTGCTACTTTTTTAATGGTGCTGTGCACTATTTGATTGGAATTACCAGCAAAAACTTCTTTCACCTGGAAGTGGTAATCCGGAAAGATAAAATCAATAAACATGGTGCCGACCGGTTTATCGTCGGTCTCGCTGCCTCCGGCTTTGGTAAGACCAGTTACAGCAACAAGAATATCTGCTTTGTTAAACATTTGTTTTGCGTTTAAGGCCATGCACGTTGTTACTTCGCTTGATTCGGGCGTATGTTGGTCTATTAGTTCCTGTGGAACTTTAAGTATATTAACCTTCTCATCGGCATCGTAACAAACAATGCTTCCAAGCATAATAGCACCTGAATAAGGGGTAAGTGCAAATGCAACAGAGAGCGCTCCTGCTGTGGCACTTTCTGTAAAAGCAATTTTAAGTTTTCTTTCGGCTAACAAAGCGCAACAGTTTAAAACGCTTATTTCTGTCATATTTTTTAATTGGTTAAGTGTTAGTAGGCAATTTTTCCTCCCGTTGCAGGGATAGTGATACCACCTATGTACGAGGCTTCCTGCGATGCAAGAAAAACATAAATGGGCGCAATTTCAACGGGCTGTCCCGGTCTTTTTAACGCAGTATCCTTTCCAAAGTCTTTATAATCAATTATGGTACTTGGTATTAAAGGCGTCCACACGGGACCCGGAGCCACCGCATTTACACGGATATCTTTCTTCTGCTCTATAAGCATCTGGTTTAAATTAGCCGTGTAATTCTGTATTGCCGCCTTGGTTGCTGCATAAGGCAGAAGCGTGGGGTTGGGCTGGTAGGCGTTTACCGAGGTTGTATTAATGATGCTGCTGCCTTTTGGCATAAAAGGTATGCTTAACTTGCACAAATGAAACATAGCCAGTACGTTGGTATCAAAAGTTAGTTCCCATTCTTCGGTGCTTATCTCGTCGATTGTTTCCCTGCCCATCTGGTAAGCGGCATTGTTGATTAACACGTCTATTTTTTTAAACTTCTTAACGGTGGTTTCAATTAACGCCTGGCATATTGTCTTATCATTAATATCACCCTTAAATAGCAGTGCTTCCCTGCCGGCTTTGCGTACCCACTCTGCTGTATCCTTGGCATCTTCATCTTCCACATCGTTTAAGTAGGATATAACAATATCGGCTCCTTCGCGCGCAAACGCAATGGCAATGGCTTTTCCAATGCCCGAATCACCTCCGGTAACCAGTACACATTTATCCGTCATGCGGTTGTAACCTTTGTAAGATTCCTCACCGTGATCGGGTTTTAATTCCATCTGATCTTCTGATGCAGGCGGATTTTGTCTTGGTTCGTGAAAGGGTGGGCTGGCATATTGACGGATGTTGTTTTCTTTTTCTTTTTTCATAACGATGATTTTTAGTATTTGTAAATTTTTCCTCCGGCATCTAAAGTTTCACCGGCGATAGATTTCGATTCTTTTGACGCAATAAACACATAAAGCGGAGCAACTTCATAAGGATGCATCGGTGCAGCCGAGTTTATGTTTGTTGGCAGGCTGCTGTAATGTGGTAATTCATCGGGTAATGAATCAGACCATATAAAACCTGTGGTGATGCCGTTAATGCGAAGGCTCTTTTTCGTTAAAGCCAGCATTTTGTTCATTTCGTATGTATAGGTTTTAACGGCGGCCTTTAAGGCGGCGTAAAATATAAGCTGGTCGGGTTGCGCATACGCACAAAGTGTTGCCGAATTGATGATGATGCCGTTAGGTGCAAGATATTCGGGCGCAAGCCGGCCTAATGTGAATAGCGACTGTATTTTTAAACTGTCGTTTTTACGAAGCAGGTAATGTCCGGTTTGTGTCTCTTGTTTGTTTGATATGGAAAAAGTATTTACCAGTATATCAATTTTGGGCACTTTCTTCAAAATGTTTTCAAAAAGCCGTTTACATTTAAACTCGTCAAAGGTAGACGATTTAAACAGCCATACTTTCCTGCCGAGTTTTTCAATTAATTTTACCGTTTTTTTTACTTCTTTTTCATAATTTAAATGGTTGTAAACCATAATAATGTCAGCACCTTCTTTAGCAAAAGCAATAGATACGGCTTTGCCAACCCCGTTATCGCTGGCGGTTACAACTACACTTTTATCCAGCAGCTTGTCAGTCCCTTTATACTCGTCTGTTGTATACTGCGGGGTAATTTTCATAAAGGAACTTATTTCATTTTCTGAAAAAGCACTGGGCGGACTTTCAAATTGTAAATTTTTTTTCATAGTGAGATATTTTGACTTGTAATGTATAAGCAGAAGCAAATTCTATACTTAAATAACATGTTTATGCTACCTGCGATCTTTTAATTTTGTTTTATACAGAGCTAAAACCCTGGAAGACTGAATTTTTATGAATTAGCCGCTGATAATTTAGGAACCTTTAATTCCTATTTTAAGTTCATGCTGTTTAAAAAAGAGATAAACTTTAAAAAGATCGACTTTAAGCTTACTCCTAACTGTGGAAAAATCCCTCTTTTTGGGTAGAAAGGCTCGTGATTTTAATGTGTAACGTACTAATAAATAAGGTCTTATAATAAATATTTTGGTAGTAAAATAATTTAATATTTTCAATATTTTATATAAAATACAGAATACAAATAAAAAATATAGTTAATAAATTGTATATTATCTTAACTTTTAATTATAAATAATATAAGAAGTTTACTTTATGATGTTTTGGAACATTAAATTTTTTTTTCATGAGTAATTATATACGTTCATCATGAACTGTTTAAAAATGTTAAATAGTAAGTAGGTCTACTGAAAACACAATCAATAGGCTGGTTGCCCGGTTTAAAAAGCATGTTGCTGTTGTTTTAAGGTGAAGGTGCAAGAATAATAATAAGGACTGCATATTGTGATACTTCCATACAGGAAGCCGGCAACTTGTAAAATATTAACTTAATAAACCAACCTATTATGAATTCAAGAAACAACAACAGAGGATCTAACTCAAGAAACTCTAGAAACAATTCTCATGATGATATGAGAGATTTGCATGAAGAAATTTACCAGTTAGGGTATGAGCACGGATATGAAGACGGGTCTGAAGACGAAGAGTACGATGATGACTTCTCTGAATTCGAAGATGATTTCCAGGCACATTCCGATAACGAAGATGATTGGGATGATGAAGACGAAGATGAATGGGATGATGAAGACGACATGGACGACGACGACATAGATGACGACGATGATATGGATGACGACGATGATATGGAAGATGACGACGATGATGATGACTTTGAAAGAGATTCTCAAGGAAGATTTACTTCAAGAGGACGTTCAGGACGTAGTGGATCTTCATCAGGTTCTGGTCGTGGATCAAACTCATCAGGACGTAGTGGATCTTCATCAGGTTCAGGACGTAGATCAAACTCAGGCTCTAGCCGTAGTGGATCTTCATCAGGTTCAGGTCGTGGGTCAAACGGATCATCAGGACGTAGTGGATCTTCTTCAGGTTCTAGTCGTGGATCAAACGCATCATCAGGACGTGGATCAAGCTCGTCTTCAGGTCGTAGCGGGTCTTCATCAGGTTCAGGACGTGGATCTAACTCGTCTTCAGGAGGTGGATCAAACGCATCTTCAGGTCGTAGCGGCTCTTCATCAGGTTCAGGACGTGGATCTAACTCGTCTTCAGGTCGTAGCGGGTCTTCATCAGGTTCAGGACGTGGATCAAACTCGTCTTCAGGACGTAGTGGATCTTCATCTGGATCAGGTCGTGGATCAGGCTCTTCTTCAGGTCGTAGTGGATCTTCATCTGGATCAGGTCGTGGATCAGGCTCTTCTTCAGGTCGTAGTGGATCAAATTCATCGTCTGGCGATACCTCAAACCGCGGATTCGCTTCTATGAGTAAGGCAAAAAGAACAAAGATTGCCCGTATGGGAGGTCTGGCTTCTGGCAAAACTCGTTCTGGATTTGGCGGACGCAGAAATAATTAGGAAAAGGAGGGAGATATTCCCTCTTTTTTAATCTTTAAAATGGTAAACTATGGATCAAAAAGATAAAACACCGGAAAAAAATGCTCCTTCTAAAAGTGAAGAGTCAACTGTAATTCCAATGGAAGATAATAAAGCAGATAAGAATAAAATTAAAAAAGAAGCTGTAAAGACAGATGAGTCTGATACAGAAAAAGGAGAGAACAACTCGAAGCAGCAAAATATGAAAAGTAAAAATAATCAGACAGATTTAGGCAAATTCTTTTTAGATGCTTTGCAGGATATTTATTATGCGGAGGCTAAAATAGAAGAATCTCTTGCAAAAATAAAACACAAGGCAACTTCAGAAGAGCTTCAGGAGGCGTTGGAAGATCACGAACTGGTTACTAAAAAGCAGATTTTGCGATTGGAAAAAATTTTCAAACATCTGGGTGAAGAAGCTAAAAAGAAAAAATGTGATGCCATCGACGGAATTCTGAAGGAAGTAGATGAAATGGTTAAAAATACCGAAGACGGTTCAATGACACGTGATGTGGCCATTATCATCGGATCGCAAAAAGTAGAGCATTATGAAATTGCTACCTACGGCGGACTGGTACAGATTGCAATAACTTTGGGACACGAAAAAGTAGCAGATTTATTGGAAACAACCTTGGACGAAGAAGAAGAAACAGATTTTCTGCTAACTGAAATAGCTGAAGAGCATGTAAATTTTGACGCCGCAGAGGAATAATTTTTATTAATTTAGCTGTACTACAAAAAAGTTAAAAAATAAGCTGGTAGCCATATACAGGGTTACCAGCTTATTTATGTAAAGGAGTACATGGTTTTGTATTGTTTATTTAGAGCATCGGGCAAGCATTATAAAAATTATAATGTTGTAACCTAGCTGGGTAGGTATGTATTTCAGCCGATACGCTTTCCGCTTTCAGATGCCTAAGTATATTCAATTTTGAATAAAACGCATTTATTACTCTTGTGGTTTCTTTAATTTAAGCAACGTTTTATTTGTGGATATCTGCTCGGTTTTTTTATCTGTTGAGCCAGCATCATCAACTGTAATATTTGGCTCGTAAAACAGATCAAACGAATAAATACCGGCAGCTAAAGGATCTTCATGCGGCTCATACGAAACTTCACAGTCTTGTTTTAGCGAATTCACGTTACTGAATATAATTCCTCTTTGTATGTTGTTTTCTTCTACGGCAGAAAGTTCAACATAAACGTCCGATTGTGGATCTTCTGTATGTTCATTGGTATGATTCATAATTTATTTCTTTTGAAGTGGCTAAAATTGTTTCATAAAATACAAGCAAAATACAGACCATTATTTACCGCTTCCAGTTTGAAATTGATCACTTCTTGTCTGTATCGATATCGTCAAGTGAAGTGCGCGCACTTAAAACGTCAGATTTTTTTACGACAGTCATTTCACCGTTAAGTTCCATTACAACGGCTCGCACGTCGGCTATACGTTCAATTCGGTATTGCCTTATCTCCGCGTAGATCTCTTCTTCTGTAATCAGTTCTTTTTCCATGTTACTGTTTATAAATTCACCATTGTAAAATAAAAGGGTGGGTGTACTGTTGATGGCTTTCTCCATGGTTTTTGACTTTTTTGCGAAATATGCCAGTAGGTATTGCAGGGCAATAATTATGATTAGTGCGGTTAATCCTTCGGATACGGTTACCTTTAACAGAATCATTGACGATAAAGTGGAACCAAGCGTAACTGCCACCACAAAATCAAAAGCGTTTAACTTCGCTAGTGTGCGCTTGCCCGAAATTCGAATAAACAGGAATAAGGTGATATACGATACTGTTGCGCAGACCACAATGTGGTAAAGGCTTTCCCAGTCTTTAAAAAATAAGTCTTTCATAATATGCTGTTTATGTTTTAATGTTACTGTTTAATTAGTAGGCTTTATAGAACAAAATAAGCACCCGCAGGTGCTTATTTATTATCGTTGAACCATAATATTCGTATTGTTACTTTGCCTGCCGTTTAAATAATGGATGGCTGCTACAATAAGTAACGGACTAAGTATTGAAATCACTGCAATAGCTAAAACGGTATTCTTTTTCATGTTTAGTCAGCATTTGGGTTAAACAGGTGGTATTACCTTGAAAGGATTGAACGCATTTATGCCTTCAAGTAATTTTTCACGGTCGTTACAATCGTACCATCTTTTGGTATTTCTGTCAAAAAAAGACAAAACAGTGATGTAAACATTGTTTATTTTCCAGTTTACTACATACAGCCCGGATTCTTCGGGCTGGCTTTCCGGGAATTTTATCCATCGTGCAATCTTCATAACTTCCTACCTTATGTTACTTTAAAGTTGTGAAGCATCCATATTTACGCAACCGGTTGCTACGTCGGTTAAAATTTTATCAGCTTCACATTCTTCTGCCAATGTCTGTTGCAGTAGTTTCGCTGCATCGTTCTCACCCAGAACTTTGGCAAAGGCGAAAAGGGTGCCGTAAGTAGCTACTTCGTAATGTTCTATTTTTTGTGAAGCAGCAATGATGGCAGCATCTCGCACTGGTCCATAAGCGGTCTCTTCCAGCATATGGTCGCCTTCTTTCAAAAGTCCGGCAAGTGCTTCACATTTGATACCTTCTGCTTTTTCACCTAATATATTAAATACTTCTTTAAGACGTACTACCTGATTTTCAGTTACGGCAATATGATCCTTAATGCTCGATTTAAGACTGGGTGCCGAAGCATTCGCTGCCATTTTTGGTAAGGCTTTAACGAGTGCCTGTTCAGCCCAATAGATATCTTTTAGGCCGTCTATAAATAACATTCTTAATGATGTCGCAGCATCTTTTCCAGCTTCTACAATATCCGCATTACTACTTTTTGCAGTGGTATCTGTATTTTTTTGTCGTTCGTTATTTTTCATGATTTCCTTGATTATTTGTTGGTACCTAATAGTTCTTCGCGTTTCCAGAATCGGTGCGTTTTAACGGCATCGATAAAGGCTGTTTCAAATGGTTCGTTGTTTGTATGGTTGCTGGTAATAATTCCATCATCTTTTAAATCATCACCTTTTGCCATGAAATGTGGGGCAGAAAGCAGATCGATGCCGTCCCCGTCTGTTCCGATGATTTTACAGTGTCTGTAGGCATCGTTTAAAAATTCCATCACGTCTGGATCTGATGAAAGTGCTGACTGATTTGTTCCGTCCGGAATATAAACGGCATCAAAAAGAACCGATGAAGACGTAAAGAAACTGAATTTTACAGCGATTTCTCCTCCTTCTTTGGTTGATACAAATCCAAGGTTCGGAGCAATAATGCATGCTTCGGCATCTTCTGCCACCAATGCTGTTTTCATTTTCATAACCGATGCCTCACTAACACCATGATTGCAGATAAATGCAATTTTGCGCGAGGCGATGGTTGGTGTTACCGTGGGATTTTTAATCATGCTTAAAGCATCTGATGTTACAATGTTTTTTGAAATTTCTGTCGGTTCGTTACCGCCAACATTATCTGCACCAACACCGTGGTTCATTGGCTGCTCTGGCTGTGCAGGAACTTTAGATCCTAAACCTGCTGCTACCTTTTCTGCCAGTTCGCTGTTTATTTTAGACAATAACCCCAGCATGCGCACGCGGATCGCGGTTGTTTCAACTTTTCCCAGTTCAAAACGCAATGCTTTCACCATGTGCTGTTGTTCTGTAGGTGTCTGACTTTCGTAAAACATACGTGCCTGACTGAAATGGTCGTTAAAGCTGTTGCTTCTTGCACGTACCTTATGGGCATCAACTCGTTCGTTGAAGCTGCTGAATCCGCCTTCTGCAATCATTGCCTGATACGGACAGCCGCCACCTAACGAATTTGGATGATAACTTACACGGCCTTTGTTTATTTCTTGTCGCATATGTCCGTCGCGCTGGTTGTTGTGCGTTGGCGAGGTGCTTCTGTTGATAGGAATTTCATGAAAATTCGGACTTCCTAATCTGGAAAGCTGGGTATCGGTATACGAAAACAACCTGCCTTGAAGCAGTGGGTCGTTCGTAAAATCAATTCCCGGTACGATATGTCCTGGATGGAAAGCTACCTGTTCGGTTTCGGCAAAGAAATTATCCGGATTCTTGTTCAAAACCATTCGTCCTACAATGGTGATAGGTACCAGTTCTTCGGGAACTATTTTGGTAGGATCCAACAGATCAAAATCAAATTTGTGTTCGTCTGCCTCCGGAATTATCTGCAATCCTAATTCCCATTCAGGAAAATTACCAGATTCGATGGCTTCCCAAAGATCCTGACGGTGGAAATCGGGGTTCTTGCCTGATATTTTTTGTGCTTCGTCCCAAACAACGGCATGCGTTCCCAATTTTGGTTTCCAATGGATCTTAACAAAATGCGATTCATTCGCATCATTGATCAATCTGAAGGTGTGCACGCCAAAACCTTCCTGCATACGGTAACTGCGCGGAATGGCACGGTCGCTCATCAGCCACATGATCATGTGCATTGACTCGGGCATCAGCGAAATAAAATCCCAAAAGGTATCGTGTGCAGATGCTGCCTGCGGAATTTCATTGTGCGGTTCGGGTTTTACCGCGTGAACAAGGTCCGGAAATTTTGCGGCATCCTGTATAAAAAATACGGGCATATTGTTGCCTACAAAATCGTAAATACCTTCTTCTGTGTAAAATTTAACCGAAAAACCGCGGACGTCTCTCGCTAAATCGGTTGATCCTCGTGATCCTGCTACAGTAGAAAAACGGGTGAAAATGGGTGTACGCTGTCCGGCTTTTTGCAGAAATGCAGCTTTTGTAAATTGGGGGATGGGATTGGTTACTTCAAAGAAACCGTGAGCTCCCGATCCTCTTGCATGTACAATACGCTCCGGTATGCGCTCGTGATCAAAATGGGTGATCTTTTCTCTAAGGATAAAATCTTCTAAAAGAGAAGGTCCTCTTTCACCGCTTTTCAGGGAATTGTTATCGTCGTTGATTTTTACTCCCTGATTGGTTGTAAGGAATTTGTTGGTTCCGTCTGACTTGTTGATCGACAAATCTTCTTGCTTGGATTCTTGTCGGTTTGGGTTGTTAGGGTCGTTTTCTTTCATTGCTATTTGTATTTGGTTGTTTTGTTAATTAAGTAGGTTGTGTGTTTGAATGTTCAAAGAATGTTCCAATAATAGTTAGGTTTTGATCTGTAAGGGATTCTTAAAAAAAGCAAAAATTTAACAAAATTAAATTGGGGTTTTATTATACATTTTGTGCAGAATTTTCCTTTAATGGAGTGCATTCATTTTTAAATCGGTTTGGTAGCTACTTATTGTGCTTGAAGTCTGATAATTTGTTGTTTACATCTTATCAGCCTTTGCGATCCCTACCTTGAACGATATTACTTAAAACGATATTACTTTCATAACAATAAAATTGGTTTCAATTTTGCTTGTTATTAATAAAACACTGTGATCCTTATAAACTAATAAATCTGCTAAAAGCTATTTGTCTAATTAAAACAAAAAGTTATGAATACAGATAAGTCAACCCAGGAATGCAATGGTGGTTTATACAGCAACCCGAACAAACAACCTGATTATCTTTCAGGTAAAATAATTGACGGATTAAACGGAAAATTGTTTAATACAGATAATCTTATGGGGCATGCTTTTAAACGTTGTAGTAAGGAAACAGATTTTAATAGGGAATAGTAGTGTAGGCACAACAATCAGTACCAAACATAAGGAGCTGTATGAACATAGACGATTTTAATAGGATACCTGCAGAACTTAAAAAATGTATTCCTGTACAAACAAAGGGTAGGTACAGTGATACCTGCAGCAGTTTGGAACTTAAAGAATTGAATAATCCCGATATTGCTTTTAAAAGCATTAAAAACAGGTTGCTCGATGTGAACAATTGGGCACATTATGCAACCCTTACCGATGCCGATTTTATATTGCTGGATCGACACGGATACAGGTTGGATCGTTTGGCGGAAGAAGGCGATTTTATGAAGGTACGCTTTTCTAAAGTACAGAAGATAATTGATGCTCAACATGATTTTGTTTATATAAGCAGTATCATGACTATACCGAATATTTTGGGCGATGCGGTGGTAATGCAGTTGCAGCCGGCGCACAATCCTGCCAGATCAGGATCAGAGGTCGATCATTTTTTCACCGGTGACGCATCAAATACTTTGATTCTGTACCGTACAGAATCTGAAATTATACTTTCTGTGCACGGTAGAAACGAACAGCCTAACTTAAAAGTATCTAAAATAAGTAAAAAAGTCCGCAATGTGCTCTTTGCTACCTTGGGAGTTTTGGCAGTGAGTAAGGTACAGTGGAAAACACTGTCACATGGACTACTTAATTATAACGAAAAATTATTATGAGGGAAATGTATGTTTTATTGTACGATGGCGAATGCGGCTTTTGTAATTTCTGGGTAAACTGGGTTATGAAAAACGATCGTAAAGGGATATTCAACTTTGCATCACTACAGGGAAATTTCGGACAAAAATTTTTAACGGATAAAAAACTGCCGCTTAACAGATTTAATACCCTGTACCTGATACATCCAGACGGAAAAGTGGATGAAAAATCAAATGCAGTCATTAAAATATGCAGTCTGTTGGGTAGCTGGTACAAATTGGCAGCTGTTTTTAAAGTGTTGCCAAAATTTCTGCGTGATAAAATATATGATCTCGTTGCAAAGAACCGCAGCAAGTTAGCATCAGGTAACTGCCCGTTACCAACCAAAGAACAACGCAGAATGTTTTTAGATTAATAAACCATTATAAACTTATACCAGTATTGTTAAATTAAAAAGTATAAAGCTATGAAAAATGAACAAAAAAAAGACACGTCAAAACCAGAAAATGGAACAATGGTGAAACCGAAAAGCACTGCTGCCGAAGGTTTGAGAGAATTATTTGTTGACGAATTAAAAGACATCATTTACGCGGAACGTGCGCTTTTAAAAGCGTTGCCGAAAATGGCGAACAACAGCAGCAGTACAAAACTAAAAAAGGCTATTGAAGAACATGTGGTGGTTACCGAAAAACAGGTCGATCGTTTAAAACAGGTCTTTGATCTTTTGGGTGAATCAGACCGTGGTAAAAAATGCGACGCAATGGAAGGCCTTATTAAGGAAGGTGAAGGAATTCTAGAAGAAACCGAACCGGGACCGGTACGTGATGCGGCCATTATTTCGGCATCGCAAAAGATCGAACATTACGAAATTGCCTCATACGGAACATTGGTTGCTTTTGCCAAAACGTTAGGCGAAGACAAAGTAGCTTCTTTGCTGGAACAAACGCTGAACGAAGAAAAAGAGGCCGATGTTACGCTCACAGAAGCTGCATACAATGATATTAATTTTGATGCCGTAGAAGAAGATTAAAAACTTTAATATTGCTCAAAAAAAAAAGAAACCACTCTTGAAAAAGGGTGGTTTTAATGTTTAATTTATTGCGATCTTCTTTTTAAACCTTGTATTTCGGCTTGTACGCTGTTGTAAACCAGACTGTATAATTCACTGTTTCCTTTTGGTGCAGCTTTTAAAATGGTCATACATTCTTTAAGAAACCTCGGAGCAAAATTTGGATCGGCTGCGGTTATTTCTTTACAGTTGTCTAATATATCTGCATATTTTATGGTTTGTGCATCTGCACTTGTTTCTTCAATACGTTCTGTTTCTCTTTCCTTTCGCTGTTTGCGGTTTAAATGCGCATACGTTTCTTTTGTATAAACATCGGTAAGCTCCACCACAAGGTTTAAGGTTTCATGTGCAGCTTCGGTATCCATCAGTGTCTCTAAATAATGTAACAGTTCGGTTTCTGTAACGGCGGTGTCCTCTAAAACATCGTGCAGCAGTGCCGCTGCAAGTAGTGTTGTTTTAGAAGTATAGTTCATACAGGTTTCCATAACTCTGATGGGGTGTACTATGTATCGTTCGTAACTGTACTTACGCATTTGTTCGCCATGCGCACGATCTGCAAATTGTTGTATTTTTATAAGAGTACTATTCATAAACTTACTTGCTTCGTTCTTCTAATGATGCTTTGTATGCCTTGTCGCGTAACTGCTGAATTCTTCCTACGGGTTTAAAAGATTCAATATTGTCAAACGGATTAAAAGAAAGCAGTTCCTGCTCCATAGCATTTTTGTCGGCGATCTGCGTGAATATAAATTTCCCTACAGGTAAAAAGGGCGAATCCGTCCATTCCCTGTGCAGTTCGTTCACGGGTTGGTTTGCGATGTTGTATGCATACTGTACGTAAAGCTGTGCTATAAAGTGGCCGTTGTTTTTCATATAACCTTCTATTGACAGGTTATTTGAAGGGTGTCTGTCATGTGGAACAAGTTTCAGTTTAACAAGATGAGCTCCAAATCGGTACACACCAATAGAATGGTAGTCGAATGACAGTATGGGATCTTTGCGTTTTTTAAGAGAACCCATAATGTTTTTTACGAATGATCTATGCAGCACGTTTGGGATAACCATGGTTACGCCGAACAGTATTTTTGCAATATTATAGGTCTTCTGTAATAAATTACCTGTATAGTAACGATTTAACGCGGTAAAGAGCTTTAAAAATCCGGCTACGCTGTTAAAAGGAAATAAGGGAAAGTTTACCAATGGAAAATTGGCAGTTGTTGTACCGGCATCACTTATTTTTATCGAAAAACCGTAAGCAGGGATACCGTTGCCTTTTATAATCTTTAAATGTGCATTTGAAATCCGCAGAACGGCATCCATTATTTTTTTTGGAAACAGGTGTTGATCTTCAAAATCGGGATCAACTGCAAATTTTCCTTCCAAAATACTGTACGTTGTGGCATGGGCATCACGCGTTTTGTATGATACCTTGCTTATAGATGCCGACTTCCTCACAAATGCTCGGATGTCTATTGTTAAATCATCTAAGAGTTGGTGCTCTGCTGCTGTTAAAGCATCTAAATCTGCCGTGTATTTTAATTTCTCCCCCATATGTTATAGCAAGCAAAAGTAGAACCGTTTTCCGAAACCTGCCGTGCTTTTGATGCGGGTATTTAAATACGTGCTTCTCAACCAGATACTTGTAGATTTTAACGACATTTTGTGGAAAACTACAAAGCAGTGTAGATCATAAATTTTTAAATATTTAGAGGAATCTGCCGATAGTATTTCAAACATGAAATCTTAAAATAGTGGAAAGGATTTTGCAGTACATAAAAAAAATTAAAGCTATGAGAGCAATTTGGAACGGTGCCATAGGTTTTGGATTAGTAAATATCCCCATTAAATTATACTCGGCTACAGATTCAAGTACACTAGATTTGGATATGTTGGACAGTAAGGACCTTAGCAACATTAAATTTAAACGGGTGAATGCCGAAACCGGTAAAGAGGTGGCTTGGGAAAATATTGTGAAAGGTTATAAAATTGAAGACAAATATATTGTGTTGGAAGACGAAGATTTTGAAGCGGCCAGTCCCGAAAAATCAAAAATTCTAAGTATAAACCAGTTTGTGAAAGAAGCAGAGGTTGATACCGCACTTTTTGAAACACCTTACTTTCTGGAACCTCAGAAAAATGGCGAAGCAGCTTATAAACTGTTGTTGAAATCATTAATGAAAACAAAAATGGCAGGCATTGGTTCTTTTGTTTTAAGGGAGCGCGAAATATTGTGTTTGATCCGTCCGTATGAAGATAAGGTTTTAATGGTAAACAGAATGCGCTATCCCGAAGAATTAAGAAGTTACAAAGATCTAAATATACCCGCCGGAAAAGCCCCAAAAGCCGACGAACTTAAAATGGCAGAACAGTTGATAAAATCGCTTGCAACGGCATTTGATCCGTCAAAATACAAAGACACCTATAATGCCGACTTGCTTAAAATCATCAAACAAAAGGCAAAAGGAAAAAAAGTAAAACTTACTGAACAAAAGCAACCGGAAGGTAAGGCTACCGATCTTATGGCAATGTTGAAGGCAAGTTTGGAAAAAACTAAGAAAAAAGCGGGTTAATAATAGTTTAGATTATTCATTAATAGATCATAAGTTATGGCACTGGAGGATTATAATAAAAAACGGAATTTTAAGGAAACAGCCGAACCAAAAGGTAAAAAGAAAGCTAGCGGTAAAAAGTTGAAGTTTGTTGTTCAAAGACACGCTGCTTCAAGACTGCATTACGATTTTCGTCTGGAAATGGAGGGCGTGCTGAAAAGTTGGGCGGTGCCTAAAGGTCCGTCACTAAATCCTGCCGACAAACGGTTGGCAATGATGGTAGAAGATCATCCGTATTCATACAGAACCTTTGAAGGATCTATTCCCGAAGGTAATTATGGTGCCGGCGAAGTGGAAATATGGGACGAAGGAACGTATGAACCTATTGAAAAAGCCTCTGGAAAAAGTGATGATCTTACCATGCGCGCCGAACTGCATAAACAGTCGCTAAAATTCATATTGCACGGTAAAAAACTGCAAGGGGAGTTTGCGTTGGTTAAAATGAAAAATCCTAAAGACGATAATGCCTGGCTGCTTATTAAGCATAAAGACGAATATGCGGTCGACGAAGGCTACGACGCAGAAGAAAATACTGCTAAAAACTCGAAAGTAACGGCTTATCTAGCAGATAAAAGCAGTAAAAAAAAAAGGAATCAAATAACGGAATAAAACATTTTAAAAATTATGCACCGGCACTTTCCGGTGCGAAAAAACTAACGCAATTTATTAAACCCATGCTGTGCAAAACGACAGACAAACCGTTTGATGACCAAGAGTGGGCATTCGAAATAAAGTGGGACGGCTACCGCGCCATTGCCGACTTAACTAAAGATAAAATCCGCTTGTATTCAAGAAACGGGGTCGACTTCTCTCAGAAATTCAAAAAAGTGACCAACTCGCTTAAACTTCAGGAACACGATATGGTGCTCGATGGCGAGATTGTTGCCTATGACGATAAAGGAAAACCAAACTTTCAGTGGCTGCAGCAAATTGGTGATAATCCTGATTTGGTGTTAGCTTATCAGGTTTTCGATCTGCTGTGGCTTAACGGTCACTCAACTATGGATTTATCGTATCTGCAACGGAAAGAATTATTGAAAGACGCCTTGGTTGAAACCGATAGCATTAAATTCAGCGACCATATTTTACAGAACGGAAAAGAATTTTTTCAGGCAGCAAAAGATATGGGTCTTGAAGGAATTGTAGCAAAGAAAACAGACGGTCTTTACAAAGAAAATATCCGCAGTTCGGAATGGCTTAAAATAAAAATCAATAAAACAGACGAAGCCGTTATCTGCGGTTTTACACAACCGAAAGGATCTCGAAAGAAATTCGGAGCCCTCGTTCTGGGCAAATATCTCAATGGCGAAATGGTTTTCTGCGGTCACACTGGTGGTGGTTTTAACGATAAATCGCTTTCTGATATCTACGATAAAATGCAGAAACTGATTACCGATAAATCGGTTTTTAAAATTACACCCAAGACAAATACCAAAGCTACATGGATAAAACCAGAACTGGTTGCCGAAATTAAATTCACGGAACTTACCAAAGATCATATTTACCGCCATCCCATTTTTTTGAGGCTTCGAGATGATGTAGAACCTGATGATGTGACATTTAATACCGAAAAACAATCAAAAAAAGAAATGATGAAGAAAGTGCAACCTGAGAAAAGAACCGGAAAAGACGAGTTGCTGAAGAAAATAGGAAAGCAGGAACTGAAACTTACAAATCAGAACAAAATTTATTTTCCCGATGATGATGTTACAAAAGGCGATGTCATTGCCTTTTACCAAAGTATTTCCAAATATATTTTACCACACCTTAAAAACCGCCCGCAGTCTATGAACCGTTATCCTAACGGGATTGACGGTATGAGTTTTTATCAGAAAGACGCAGCCGATGAAACCCCTGATTGGATAGAAACACAGAAAGTGTTCTCTGAAAGCGGTGATAAGTATATCAATTACATAATCTGTAATGATAAGGAAACACTGGCTTATTTGAATAATTTGGGATGTATCGAACTTAATATATGGACAAGCAAAATTCAAAAGGCAGATAATCCTGATTATTTGGTTTTAGACCTCGATCCGTCAGAGAAAAATACCTTCGAAGACGTAATTAAAACAGCGCAGGTTGTAAAAGAGGTGCTGGATCTGGCAGAGATTGAAGGTTTTCCAAAAACATCGGGCAGTTCGGGAATTCATATCTACATTCCCATGAACGCAAAATATTCTTACGAACAGGTTAAAGATTTTGGGCACTTGCTCATGCAGATGGTTCAGCAGAAATTACCCGATCTTACAACCTTGGAAAGAAGCTTGAAGAAAAGAGACAAGGATAAAATTTATTTGGATTATCTGCAGAACAGAAGAGGTCAGACACTTGCAAGTGTTTACAGTCTGCGTCCAAAAAAGGGTGCACCGGTTTCTATGCCTTTGGATTGGAAAGAAGTTAAAAAGGGATTAAAACCAACCGATTACAATATCTATAACGCATTAGATCGACTGAAAGAAAAAGGCGATATTTTTAAACCTGTGCTGGGTAAAGGGATCGATATGCTAAAGGCAATTAAAAAATTATCGTCTTAAGTAAGAAGGTTACTTTGATACAGAAGTGAGTTTACAGTTACATAATATGTCGAGTAACCGTTCTATGTACTGGGGAATTTATCGACACTTTACTGATGTTCAGTAAATTACACGTGTGTTTTTTTTAGTATTTAATCAACATTTTTAAAGATAATTCAAAGCATTAAACCTGCATTTAAGTCAATAATCAGGAACTGTTTAATATTAAGGGAATACTTCTTGTAATTTATTTTACCATATAACAACTTAAAACTTTGAAAGATGAAAAGTGATGACAAAAACATTCCGGGAAGTGAAAAGAATAAAAAAACAAGCCCGACAGACATTAAAGGAAAAGATGTTCATGAAGCCAATCAGACAAATTCAGGTGCCGGCGCATCACAGATAAAAGAAGGTAGTAATCTGTTGCCCGAAGACGCAGACAAAGTACCCGACGAAAATACGGAGGAGGCAAGAAATAAAAAGTCAGGAAAAAATTTTAAAGACGAATAATAACTTTAAAAAAATGTTTTATGAAAGCAGCAGTAATTCACGCACCGGGTAAAATAACCTGTGATAATACAGAAGATCCGAAAATTAAAAATACTACCGACGTTATACTTCGTGTAACATCAACAGCTATTTGCGGATCCGATCTCCATATTTTTTCTGGTGGATTTCCGCAACCTAAGCCCATGATTCTGGGTCATGAATTTATGGGAGTGGTAGAAGAAGTCGGCAAGGATGTAAAAAATCTTAAAAAAGGTGACCGAGTGGTAATACCTTTTCCAATTGCATGCGGAACCTGCTATTTCTGTAACAGTGATCTTCCCGTTCATTGCGAAAACAGTAACCATGAACACTACGGTCCCGAAGGCGGATTGATTGATCAGAAAGGAGGCGGACTGTTTGGATACACCGATCTGTACGGTGGATATGATGGTGGACAGGCACAGTTTGTACGTGTTCCATATGCAGACATCGGACCCCGTAAGGTGCCTGATTTCTTATCAGATGAGCAGGTTCTGTTTTTAACGGACATTTTTCCAACTGGTTATTCGGGTGTAGATTGGGCAGAAGTTAACGGTGGTGAAACTGTTGTAATTTTCGGTGCTGGTCCAGTGGGGATAATGGCCGCTAAAAGTGCTTGGCTGCGAAATGCAAAACGCGTAATAATTGTTGACACGCTGCAATACCGTTTAGACAAGGCTGCTGCAACTGCAAACTGTGAAACAATTTTGTGGGACAGCGGTGCTAAAGAAGTAGTAGAGAAGATAAGGGAAACAACAAAAGGTCGTGGAGCAGATGTCTGTATAGAAGCTGTAGGTTTTGAACCGGATCGATCTATTTTAGACCGGGCAAAAGCGGTAATAAATTTTGAAAAAGGATCTATTAAAGTACTTGAAGCTTGCATGAGTGCTGTGAGAAGAGGTGGGATAGTCAGCGTTTTAGGTGTATATCCAACATATTATGACAATTTCCCTGTAGGTCAGTTTTTCGATAAGGGAATAACCTTAAGAGGTGGTCAGGCTGTCGTACACAAACATATTGACAAGCTGTTGCAGTATGTGATCGATGGAAAAATTGTGTTGGATGATATCATTACGCACAGACTACCTCTTACTGAAGTGGCACATGCTTACGACATTTTTAAAAACAAGAAGGAAGATTGTGTAAAGGTGGTTTTAGATCCTTGGGCATAATTTTCAATTAAACAGATCAAATAGATATGCCAGAAGGTCCTAGTATTGTTATCGCAAAAGAAGAAATGAGTGTTTTTATCGGCAAAAAGGTTGTTGAAGCACACGGTAATACTAAAATTGATAGTGACAGGTTGGAAGGTAAAGTTCTTTCCGATGTTAAATCATGGGGTAAACACCTGCTGCTTTGCTTTGACGACTTTACCGTCCGTATTCATTTTTTGCTGTTTGGCAGTTATCTGGTAAACGAATCAAAATCGGCAAATGTTCGTTTAGGACTTTTTTTCAAGAACGGACATATGAATTTTTATGCTGCTTCTGTAAAGGTATTGGAAGGAACTGCAGATTCTCTTTACGATTGGTCCGCCGATGTAATGAGTGAACAGTGGAATCCGCGTTTGGCAGTTAAAAAACTTGCTGATAAAAAAGAAGAATTGATTTGTGACGAACTGCTGGATCAGGATGTATTTTCAGGAGTAGGGAACATCATCAAGAACGAAGTTTTGTTCAGGGTGGGTGTACATCCAAATTCATTGGTAGGCAAAATTCCGTCTAAAAAGATGAAAGAAATCGTTGAGCAGGCGCAAAACTACAGTTTCGACTTTCTGCGATGGAAAAAAGAAAACCAACTAAAAAAGAATTGGCTGGTGCATACCAAAAAAGAGTGTTCTAAATGTGGTCGGTTATTGGTAAAGGAATACACAGGTAAGAAAAAACGCAGAAGTTTCTTTTGTACAAACTGTCAAAAACTGTATGTATGAGTAACACTAAATTTAACATCGGATGTTCAAGCTTTGCAACACCTTCTTGGAAATCGGTTTTTTACCCGGATCATCTGCCAAAAAAAGACTGGTTCCAATTTTATTGCACGCATTTTTCAACGTATGAATTCAATGGTTCATTTTATAGGTTTCCCACCGTAGAAAGTTTAGAAAAATGGTATGATAAAACTCCAGATGATTTCAGTTTTAGTATCAAAATACCAAAAGTGATTACGCACACAAAGAAACTTGTTGACTGTGAAATAGAAGTGTCAGATTTTTACGAGATTGTTTCTAAAGGACTAAAAGAAAAACTGGCGTGTGTATTGTGGCAGTTTCCCCCAGGCTTTTTGTACAACGAACTGAATTTGGTTAAGCTCATAAAACTTTTAAATTCCGATTTTAAGAACGTTGTGGAATTCAGGCACAAAAGCTGGTGGAACAAAAATGCTGTTGAAACATTACAGCAGACGGGTGTAATTTTTTGCAATCCCAGCTATCCCGGTTTGGATGTTGATCTGATAGATGGTGGTAAAATTGGATATTTTCGCATGCACGGTGTCCCAAAGCTGTTTTATTCTGAATATTCGCAAGAAGAAATACAAACACTTTACAATACAATAAAGGCAGCATCCTACAAAGAGGTATATGTGTATTTTAACAACACGGCATCTACAGCAGCTGTAATAAATGCAATGCAGTTTATGAAGCTGAAGGATAGCTTGACATAACCCTTTAAACAATGACAGAAATTTAACTATTTCAGCAACTTTTGTCAATCAATAAGTAATTTAAATTTTAAATATACCGAGCTATGAAAAATGAACAAAACAAAGAAACGACACTCGTAAAAAAACAACAGAACGGCAAACCTGAAAACAAAGACAATTTAGACAGCCGCGGTCACGAAGAGCAAAAAAGAAAGGGTGACGATGTAACTTCGAACGAGAAGGAAACAAAAGAGAAAAAATAATTTAAAAGGGTGAACGCCTAGTGATGGTCGGAAGAAATTCCGACCATTTCTATGTCAAAAACGTTGTTAGGATTATCTGCTGCTTAATATTCGATCTATTGTGATAGACGATTTGGGTGTAAAGTAATAAAGTGAATCATGGCACAATAAATGTTGTAGAGTAGCTGAAAAAGAAAAAAGATTTTTATGAAAACCGAAGAGAATTATGAGAAAGATTTGGCTGGCAAAACAGTGGTGATTACCGGCTCAAGCAGTGGTGTGGGTCGCGCGGCGGCAGAAGCATTTGCCCGTGAAGGCTGCAATGTAGTGATAGTTGCCCGCGGACAGGAAGGTATCAATGAGATTGTAGAACTTTGTAAAGCGCTTAATACACAGGTTATTGGTATTGCTGCCGATGTTTCTATAGCTGCCGATGTAGAAAGAATAACCACAGAAACACTTGCAAAATTTGGCAGGATCGATGTCTGGATAAACAATGCAGGGGTTATGGCAAGCGGAAAGTTCGAAGAAATTCCCATGGAAGTCCACGAGCAGGTTATAAAGACAAATCTTTTTGGTTATATGCACGGCGCGTATAATGCTGTACAGGTTTTTAAAGAACAGAATGAGGGAATTCTGATAAATAATATTTCCATTGGCGGATACATGCCTGCGCCTTACAGTGCGGTATATTCCTCTACAAAATATGGGATCAGGGGTATGATGGAAGGTATACAGGCCGAAATATCCAACCATAAAAATATACACGTATGCAATATTTATCCACAGCTGCAGAATTCTACAGGCAATCTGCATTCGGCTAAATATTCGGGTTTTAAAATGAATATTTCACCCCTTGCATCAGATCCAAGAGAGACCGCAGACGCTATGGTTGCATTGGCAAAAAATCCTAAAAAAGACGTCTTCCCGGATTTTAAATCTCGAGTAATTACCACAATGTACAAAATTTTCCCAACGCTCTTCAACAATGCGGCATCGGCGGTTGTGAGGCTGATGATGAAGATTAAGAAAGGGCCTGAAGTAGAAGGCAACGTATTAAAGCAGTCGCAGGAACCTCTTAGAATATATGGTCGACCGGAATTGAACAATGACTCGGGTAATTTAAAAAAAGCCGTAATCATTGGTGCCGGTATTGGCTTTGCTTTTATATTTTTTAGAAACAGATTACAAAAGTAATACAATATTTTATTGATGGATTACATCAGTACCCATTGCAGTTTCCGTTGAATTGTAATATATTCATACATTATTTAAGCCTCGGTCTTTGCTGGTTTACAGTCTGGTATAATAAATAATTTAATAAAGAGTTTTAAATAACCCATGGAGGAAAAAGCAAAACTACGCATCAGTTTGCGGTATTATTCTATTTTAGCATTAAGATTTGTGGTCGCAACGGTGTTGATACCTTCGGGTTTGTTGAAGATACAGGGAAAAAGGTTTTCTGAAATATGCCCCGAAATGTATGCGGGTTCTTTCTTTACAGAACTGCACCATACAGGAACGTATTGGAAATTTTTAGGATTTTGTCAGCTGCTTACAGCATTGTTATTATTTACCCAGCGTTACACGGCATTGGCAGCACTGCTATTCTTCGGCATCTGTTCCAATATTCTTGTTTTTACGTTAAGTGTTGGTTTAAATGACAAATCATTAATTATGATCTTTATGGTTGCCGCAGCACTTTTGCTGATAGGGTGGGACTGGTACCGGATAAAACCTTTATTTAATACATCAAAAAATATTCATACTTCCTCTAATATCCAAACCGCTCCTGTTTCATTACAGATAATCGGTCTTGTAGCTTACGTGGTAGTAACGGTTTTCTTTTTTATTTTTGATACGTATTATTAGCACTCAATCAATTTAGTATAAAAAAAGCTGAATCTAAATTACACTGTCCCCGGAAAGTAAATAGATACGATGCAGTATGACTTGCTGTATAAAGCTATTTCATTTTTGATTAAAAACTGAATAGAGATTAAACTAGCGGTATGACGTTTTGATCAGCCTGTCCTGATTCTCGGGAAGCGTCGAACCACTGCATGAAGCGAGAGCAGATCGTTGTGTGAAACACCGTTTCGATCAAATCGAAGATTCACGATTTCATTAATTTATAAATAGCAATTGATCGTATATAGCCTCAAAAGTGAATTTCGACCGATTAAAAGATCGCCGAAAAAACACTTT
>NZ_VWSG01000002.1:0-307635 GCF_008629655.1 Paenimyroides baculatum | reverse complement strand
TTGTGTGAAACACCGTTTCGATCAAATCGAAGATTCACGATTTCATTAATTTATAAATAGCAATTGATCGTATATAGCCTCAAAAGTGAATTTCGACCGATTAAAAGATCGCCGAAAAAACACTTTGCTTCTTTGGTGTTTCAAAGAAGAGTAAAACCGAAATGTTTCTATTAGGAATTAGTGAGATTAATTTCCCTAATAGTCAAACAGTTTATTAAAAAATATAAACTAGAATCACAAAAACAAATCATTAAACCTACAAGGTTACCAAAACTTCGCAGGTTAAAAAAATGTAAACGATAAACCCTAAGCTCTTTTTGGGCTTTATGGAGTAGCCCCATTTAAACTTTTTGTTCATTAAATTCTCAATTAAAATCAAATTGAATAATATAAAGGATCCAGTGACATTAGATTTTCGACGAGTGTCAAAAATGTTGAAATTTCCGTGAAAAGAAATGCTGTTTGAGAACTTGTTCGAGTTTATTTCTTTTAGGAAATGAAACATATTTTGACCGGTGAAAAGCTGAAGTCTTGATTTTTTGGTTCGTTTTGCATCAAGGCAAAATGAACGGAAGAAGTTAAGAATCGAGGGCCATTATCATTAAATCGAGCGTTGACAAGTTGCAGTAAGCGCAAAATCATAAGAGAGCAAAGCGAAATCGAAGATTCATGAATACATTATTATAAATAGAAAAGAATGAATATTTTTTTATGATTTAGCTTATAAAACGTAGTCGAACGTTTTAATGATACGGCAAGATAAAAGAAATAAGATTTTTGCTTCTTTTGATCTATCAAAAGAAGAGAGAAACCAAAATATTTCTATTCCGCATACAGAATCTAGTGTAATAGGTCAAAAACAAGAAGCCTGTCCTGATTGCCATCGAGATTAAAGCACCATTCCCCAAAAAAATATAACTTTACATGTTGTAAAATAGATATATGAAGGCTGCAGAAATACTGGATAAATTATCCGCAACAAAAAAAAATAAGATTGCACAACTGAACGTACGTGAAGTAGAACAGCAGACAGACGGAAGTTACATCGCATTTGTTGATGATGATGCTGAAAGTTTCGATGTCTCCCTCACATTAAAAAGCACAGAGGTAACAAGTCACAGTTGCGATTGCGGTTCAGCAGAAACTTTCTGTATACATAAAACAGCATTGCTTTTAAATATTAAAGACAGCATAACAGGAAAAATACCAGGTAAGAAGGTACGCACAAAGAAAGCGGCAAAGCAAAGTAAGGCACAACAAATCCTTCAAGATCTTACCCTTCCTCAAATAACCGCGTGGCTTCACGATTACTTCAGTAAAAATAAAGAGGCAGAAATGATGTTTCTGTTGGAATTCTCGGCTAAAACGATAAATTTCGAAATAAAAGAAATAGAAGAGATTATTCAGAAAGCGTTCACTTCCGTAATGGCGAAACGTAAAAAAATAGAATTAAACGAACTAAAAAAAATCATCCAGTACCTTGAACAGTCTCTGGAGCCTGTTTTTCAGTATATGCAGTCGCTAATTGCACAGGAAAAAGCCTTCCTTTTTTTAGAAGAGATCATTGCAAGCCTTAACAACAAATATTATAAATACCGGGTACCGGGTACAAGGCTGCAGAAATACCAGCTTGCAATTATTGAAAAATATGCGCTGATGTTGAACAATTTGCAAGACAGTTCCTTATGGAAGGCACAGTCCGATTATTTAGTCGGCAGGTTTTTTGAAGTTGATTTTGGAAAAGGGGTAATAGTAAACACTATTGCCAGTATATATGCAAACGCCCACAAAGAACAGAAAGACAATCTTTCATCATCGATAGCCCGAAATTTAAACGAGTTTTTAAACGAAGGTTTCAAACTGCCCTTGGAAGCAGAACAGGTATTGTTACAGATCCTTGTGGCTAACGGAGATTTAAAAAACTGTCATGCCTATTTTTCCATTTATCCTTACGAAAACGAATTCAACATCATGCTGTTGGAGGCTCTTAAAGAAATTGATCCTGATAGGGCACTGCACTATTGTTATCAGGCTGTAGCACTTAATACCAAAGTAGAATACAATGTTCCGTACCTAAAAATTATTGATTATATCATGGAAGTGAACAATATAACCAGAAAATAATTGAAGTAGCTAAAGCACGAATTGTTTAATATGGAACAGAGGGATGCTGTTCTAATGTTTGTAAAAGAGCGGTTTTTTTTTGCTGATTTACAGTCTGCTTTAACAACCTTCTTGAATAAGGTTTATTATTGTTAGCCTGACGATTTAACGACAAAAGTTTTTCAGGCATTCTAATAAATGAATAGTTAAAAGACCAGTAAAAAAATTCTACACTTTGTATACTAATTCTATAAGATTTAAGTATATTACTTAACCATTATGCCTTAAGCACACTTTTTTGTTTGCAGATTTAGTTCTTAATAAAAATTTAATTTTAATCATGTAACAACTTTTTTTTTAGTTAAATAGCTCAATTTTATAGAAAATTATTCTGGTAATAGTGTCTTAATTCTACAGTTTTATATGATCATTAGTCGTATCAAGTGCAATTAAAAAAGAAGACTGCTTGTATTGGCACAATTTTTCATACTTTTTAATTAAAAGAAAAGCCATGGAAATCGAAAAAATACAAGTTGTAAATGCCTCTCATATTTGGGGCGCAGAAACTAAGAAATTAATCCAGATGAGATTGAATATCGGTGATCTGAAATTGAAATCTACAAATGAAATCGAAGGGTTTTCACACCGCATTAAAACACTCATTCCAAGCCTTTATTCTCGCAAATGTCAGCAGGGTGTCACGGGCGGATTTTTCAGATCACTAGATAATGGTATTACTATACCAGAGGTAGTTGCGCATATCGCTGCAGAACTGCAGACTCTTGCAGGTAATGAAACGGACTTTAGCACTGCAGTAATATTAGAAAATGAAGAAATATACAATATTGTAGTATCATACATACATGAAGATGCAGGTATGTTTGCCGCAATGGTGGCTGTTGAAATTGTAGAAGCACTGCTTAAAGGCACACCGTATTTTATCAGATACGATATTGAACGACTAAAAGAAATAAATAAAGAAAGTAGGCTTGCGTCGATTACTTCAAAAAACAAACAGCAGTATTTCAAGTTAAATCATCACGAAACTGTTAAGGTGGGTTATGTTATTAATCATCACAGCAAGCAAATAAACCAGTCATTGCAGCAAGCCAGATAGTTTTGCAAAAGGTAGCTGTGTTGTATTAATTTTTTGAGCCTTTGTAAGGACTTAAAAAAATAAGCACTTTGGCAATCAGTAATTATTAATCTTGTAAATAAAAATCCAATGACTAAAGTTCTTAGATGGAAAGAATTTCCTCTATGCCAGCCAGCGCAGTCAGGGTGGTATATGATCAATTGTAAAGTTAATAATATGTACATAACCGTAATGTCATTTTTTGACACTGGAACGGCTTCATGGTACGAAGGGACTTCTAAAGAAAGAAATTTTGTAGGGGTCGCGGCATTCGATCCTAAACAGATTAGTGGGTAGCTGTTGAAAGCAGCATTGCTTATGAAATTCATGACAAAACTATATGCTGCTTTGGCTTTCCAAATAATTAAAACAAACATTAAACCTTAAAAAGTAGAAATTATGAGACATTTGATAAAATTTGGAGCTGTATTGGCTGGAGCTGCAGCAGGTGCCGCAGTCGGAGTTTTACTTGCACCTGGAAAAGGAACAAAAACACGCCATAAGATTTTAGATAATTTAAAGGCAGGCATTGGAGCTGTGAACGATTCAAAGAGCACTTTTAGCAATATGCTGCTGGATTTTGTTTCGGAAAAAGAAAACAATTTCGATAAAAAACTTCGAACGATTACCGATCGTGCTTCAAATCAAAAGGAAGAGGTGATTGCAGCATTGGAACGTAAATTATCCGAATTAAAAAAAGTCGCAGATCATGTGAAACCGAATACAAAAGCAGATATAAAAGATGATATTGTATACAAAGCGGCATACGAAACCAAAGCAGATATTTAGATGTGCAGTAGGCAGCATGGTAAATGAAATCAAAAATAGATAAAACTTGAATTTTAAAGGAATAAAAATGCTAATGTTCTCTTAAGAATTTTGCTTATCCGTAATGAACCGAGTAACTTTAATATATAATTTTAAAAAATGTAATGCTATGGACAGATTAGAATTAGAAGGAAAATGGAATCGTGTAAAAGGAGCCGTTAAACAGAAATACGGTGAATGGTTTGATGACGATAAAGCTTTCGCAGAAGGAAAATTTGATGAAATTTTAGGTAAGATGCAGGAAAAATCAGGTAGAACTCGTGAAGATATCGAGCGTGAAATCAGAGATTGGGACGAGCGCAGTATCTAATTTATCGGTAAATGTTATCAACACATTTTATATAAACCACCTCAGTCGGGGTGGTTTTGCTTTTAATAAATCTTTAGAGGCAGGTTGGTAACACGAATAAATTTCAATCGAAAAATTAAATACTAACCAGAATCAAAAACCGACATTATAAAAAAGCCGTTAAGCGATGAATGTTTTTGCACGTTAAGAACAAAATGCTGTTTGAGAGCTTGCTCGAAATCGAAGATTCATGAATACATTACAATTAAATAATAAGGAATGAATAGTTTATTTTGTTTAGTGTAAAAATTTGAAGAGTAGGTTTTTTTATGGAGTCTTGACCTTTTTGGTTCGTTTTTGTGTCAAGACAAATCGAAGATTCACAGCTTCCAATACGTAAAATAATTCGTTGATGTAAAAATGAACAATAGAAATTAAGAAGCGAAATGTCTAATTGTAAATAGGAATTGTAAAATAAAAACAAATCAAAAAACATAAAGCCAAATCCTTTTTTTTGACTGTGTAGAGTAGGCCCATTTAAGCTTTGGGTTAACTAATCACAACTCTTAGAACTTTATTGAAAACTGAATAGAAAATAAACTCAGCGGTATGAGCTTTTAGTCAGCCTGTCCCGATTCTCGGGAAGTGTCGAGCCACTGCATGAAGCGAGAGCAGATCGGGGTGTGAAACACCGTTTCGATCAAATCGAAGATTCACGATTTCATTAATTTATAAATAGCAATTGATCGTATATAGCTTCAAAAGTGAATTTCGACCGATTAAAAGATCGCCGCAAAAACACTTTGCTTCTTTGGTGTTTCAAAGAAGAGTAAAACCGAAATGTTTCTATTAGGAATTAGTGAGATTAATTTCCCTAATAGTCAAACAGTTTATTAAAAAATATAAACTAGAATCACAAAAACAAAGCATTAAACCTACAAGATTACCAAAACTTCGCAGGTTAAAAAAATGTAAACGATAAATCCTAAGCTTTTTTTGGGCTTTGTAGAGTAGTCCCATTTAAGCTTTGTGTTCATTAAATTCTCAATTAAAATCAAATTGAATATTAACCAGAATCAAAAATCGACATCATAAAAAAGCCGTAAACCGATGAATGTTTTTACAAGTTTAAAAACAACGCTTGTTACGGATTGTAAACACCATTAAAAAGAATAACCCTCCATCCATCAGGATCTTCATACGTTTCGCTTTTATCTTTCCAATACGGATTTTCAGGTTCAACAGGTAGAGTCCCCATTTTCTGTATTCTTTCGTTGGCTGTTTTGTACGCTTCTGTATCGCTGTAGTAAAAAACCATAAGATGCTCTTTTGTAGGTTTGGGTAATTCGGTATAATGTTCGTATTGTGTAAACTCCAGATGATGTGCTTTATCTAGCATTGCCAGCATAATACCGTCGTATCCTGCATGCCCTTTAAATGATCCTAATACTTCTAACCCTAGGGCTTCTGTATAGAAAATCTTAACCTGTTCCAGATTATTGGTAGGTCGTGCAGTTCTAAACTGTACTGCCTGCATTTTTTTTCCATCTGTTGCTTCTTCAGTAATTGCAATGCTTTTACAGGAAAGTAGGGAAGCGCCTGCAAATAATGTTGCTATTGCCCCAGTTAATTTTTTTATCATGGTAAGCTGCTTTAAAATTAAGTAGCAAAGTTTCATAATAAAGTAATTTTAGGCAATTGCAAAAACGCGGTTTGTATTGGCAGTTTTACGGTTTCGTCCGAAATTCGACTGGAGACACTCCTTTTAATCCTTTGAAAAAGCGTGAAAAAGAAGCTGCAGATGTAAATCCCAATTGGTACGAAATACTTTTTATACTCAGGGTAGAATAATTAAGCAGTTGTTCCGCTTCTAAAATAATCCTGTTCTGAATAAGTGAAAGTGCCGCTGTTCCCGTATGATTCTTTACACATTCACTCAGATATTTTGCAGAAAGGTTCATTAAACCGGCATATTCTTTTACCGTTTTTAGGGTACTGAAATGTTTATCAGTCAGTTTGCGAAATTGGTACAGCACCTGATACTGCCTGTTTATAAGCTTGTCAGAATTTATCAGACATAGTTCACATACTCGGTTGTAATCGTAAAGGATCTGTAAAATATACAATCTGCTGACTTCGGTACAGAAAGGCGACTGTTGATCGTTTTCTTCTTTAATTTTAGTGATCTTATAAAGGGTATCGCTAAAATCTGCGGTATTCAGATCAAAAATAGACGCATATTCAGGACTTATGTACAGCAGTTCGTCCATAATTTCAGTTTTTACAAATCCCTTTTTCAGAAAATCCGGTTTAAACAACAACAGAAACGCTTTAAAATCTTTTGAAATATCGCTGATTGAAAAAGAAGTGTGTGCAGGAATGACAGATAGGGAATGAGAAGATGTTAAAAACCTGTGCTGACCTACTGTGGTAGTACAGTTTCCGGCGGTACAAAGAAATACGGTCTGAAAATTTAAGGTTACTGCATCAAATGACAACATTTTATGATCAGTAGTAAGCACACAGAAATCGACCTCTACAGTACTTTTAGGTTTACCGGTGGTAATTTTAAGAAAATCTTCGATCTCTAAAAACTTTAAGGTCATCGTATTCCATTTTTGTGAGCGTAAAATTACAAAACCTTTTTAAATGTAATCGATCTGATACCATTTGATATAAAAAGTCCCCGAATTAGGGACTTTTAGTTTTTAACAATATAAAATAGTAAAGCAGGCATTCGTATCAGATAGTCGGAAATATCTTTTTCCTGTGAGTGATTCCCCAGTCTTTAAGTGCACGGATAATAGGTGTTAAACTGTCTGCATAAGGTTCAAGCTGGTACGAAATCTTTACAGGATAATCATCAATGACAATTCTTTTAATCAGTTGGTGCTGTTCCAGATCTTTAAGTTCCTTTGCCAGCACTTTTGGACTGATACCAGGAATACTTTCCTGAATATCGGTAAAACGATCATTGCCTGCACCGACTGAAATAATAATTGGAACTTTCCATTTACCATTGATAACGTCTAAAGTATCTCTTACGGGTAGTATGGTTTCCATACAATCACAGTGGACTTTTTTTTGTGCCATTTATTTATATTAAAGATTATTAGGGTAGTTTATCTCGTTCATTACTTCAGCAAATAGCTTCACAGATTTAAGCCTGGCTTTTATGTCATAAATGGTCGATACCATAATCAGTTCGTCTGCCTGGGTGTCTTCCAAAAAGGCTTTTGTCTGTTGTTTTACTGTTTCTTTTGTGCCCACAAAAGAGTACTTAAGCATTTGATTCAAACTTGGATGCTGAAAGATATCTTTAAGATCTTCGGTCATTTCAATTGGTGCATGCAAAGGTTGTGAAGTTCCGGTTAAGATACCAAAAAACATTCTGATCAGTGAGGTGAATAATTTTTGTGCTTCTTCATCGGTATCGGCAACAATAACGTTCACTCCTGCAATGGTGTAAGGTTTCTCTAATACTTCGGAAGGTTTAAATTCTTCGCGGTATATTTTCAGTGCATGCATCAGATGATTGGTTGCAAAGTGGCTTGCAAATGCGTACGGAAGTCCTTTCTGTGCTGCCAGATACGCGCTGTCGGTGGTAGAACCCAGAATATAGATCGGAACGTCAACACCTTCAGCGATCGGTGCCCGTACTTTTCCTTTGTTGTTTGCTGCCGAAAAATAATGCTCTATCTTCTCAATTTCTGCAGGAAATGAATGTGCCGCCTTCATAAAGTCAGATCTTATGGCTTCTGCAGTAAGCATATCTGTTCCCGGCGCTCTTCCCAAACCTAAATCAATTCGGTTTGGATATAAGTGGGCAAGGGTTCCAAATTGTTCTGCTATTATCAGAGGCGAGTGATTCGGAAGCATAATCCCTCCTGATCCCACTCTTATCGTTTTGGTGTTTTCGGCCACATAACCAATTAGTAGGGAGGTAGCGCTACTGCCAACCGAAGCCGAATTGTGATGTTCCGCGAACCAGTATCTTTTATAATCATGCGCTTCTGCTAGTTTCGCCAGTTCTAGTGAATTATGAAGGGTCTCTCGGAATGTGCTGCCTTCAGAAACGATGGCAAGTTCTAAAATGGAGTATGCTGTATGTTTGTTCATTTTTTTAAATTTATGTATAGAATCAGGAAAGTCTGTTTCACTACAAAATTACTTTAAAATGACTAACTAAAAGATAGTAGTTACCTGAAGGAAAGTACAATTAACTTATTGTTTGGAATAAATAGTAGTTTTATATTTAATTCATCTTTGATATAGTATTTTAAAACTCAAGTTGTACATTTGATTTTACATATTTTAAAGCTATTTTCTGTGTTATATTTGGATATCTGTTTTATCAAATTCAACAGTTTTAGTTTTAAAATCTCTGCGAGCTTTTCATGTAATTAAAATATATTTTTCAAATTATGAAATTAAAGATTTTAGCCTGTGTTTTTGCATGGCTTGCTGTTGATTACTTATTCTTTACTGCTGTTAAAACAGTTACAGACAATTACCTTATATATACAGCTTACTGGCTTTTTGAGGTAGTGCTCATTGGAATGGCTGTATTTGGTATGATGCAGAAGAAGACTGGTTTGGTGGCACGATTAATTACAATCTTGCTGCTTACCTTTATTTCGAAATTGTTTACAGGCGTTCTATTGCTTACTATTGATATTGTAAGACAATTCGCAGGCTTTGAATCAAGAAGTATTTTGATAACGGGCAGCATGATTGTCTTTTCTCTTGCTTTCGTATTGATTCTGATGATAGTGCTGCGCCAAAGCAGGCATCATTACAAAATACACAAAACTACCATATCGTTTGCAGACTTGCCTGAAGCATTCAACGGATTTACCATTACACAATTATCAGATATCCATGCGGGGAGTTTTACAAGTAAAAAAGGTGTACAAAAGGGAGTGAATCTTGTAAATGCACAAAACAGCGATGTTATAGTTTTTACCGGTGATCTCGTTAATAATAGCGCAGCCGAAATGGAACCATGGATTGATACATTTGCCCAACTGAATGCACCCTATGGTATGTTCTCTATATTGGGTAACCACGATTATGGTGACTATATAGCATGGGAAAGCCCAGCTGTAAAAGAGCAAAATTTGATACGTTTGAAAGAGATACATCAGGAAATAGGGTTTCAATTATTATTGAACGAATCTGTTGAAATACAGAAAGAAGATGCATCTGTTGGACTTATCGGGGTGGAAAATTGGGGTAAAGGAAATTTTCATCGTTATGGCGATCTAAACAAAGCAATAGAGAGTGTCTTGCAACAACCTTTTAAGATATTGCTGTCGCACGATCCATCACACTGGGATGCTGTTGTAACAGATTATCAGCCACTAATACATCTTACACTGTCGGGGCATACGCACGGAATGCAGTTTGGTTTTGAATTTATGGGTATTAAATGGAGTCCTAGTAAATACATTTACCAGCGTTGGGCAGGATTGTATGAAAGTTATGGACGTTATCTTTATGTAAATCGCGGATTTGGTTTTTTGGGTCTCAAAGGCAGATTGGGTGTTTGGGCAGAGATTTCGGTAATTACATTGAAACGTGGCTAAGCATAGACATTGTTCTAAGCCATTTATATTTTTTTTTTAAAAGGTTCAGATTATAAAGTCGGAACTCTAAATACCCACTTTACGGGTTAGTACCTAAATTTAGTTAGTAAAGAAACCACTCTATTGAGTGGTTTCTTTGTATTTAGTACAATATACAATTGTTATTACTTCTTCATTATCTTCTTAAAAAGAATACCTTGATCAGTTTTAATATGTATCATATATATTCCCGATTTTGCAAAGGAAAGATCAATCTGCACATTTGACTTGTTATCAAAATTCTTAGTAAGTATTAAACGTGAATTAGTGTCGTATACATCAATTTTCTCAACAAGAACATTTTCGTTGTTAGTAATATTAATGATGTCATCCACAGGGTTTGGGTATACATTGAAGTCAGTTGTACTTACTTCATTTGTGCTTAGTGATGCGGATTTAACCGCTGATACTTTATAATTGTCGTATTGCATTGGTACCTCCATATTTCCCTGTAACATGTAGCCGGCAAAATATATTTGTGCTGGTTGATCGTTTTTTAAGCTGACCGTAGGAACGCTTCCTGCAATATTTTCTGAAGGAATCTGGAAATATACCAGATCATTAGCATAATCTATTTGATAGTAAACCTTTACCCAGGTATCCGGTTTTAGGTAAAGATCTGTTTGATTTGATCCAAAAAGAATGAATTTAAGATCGGGTACACCTTGAATAATCAATCTGGTCATTCCTCTGAATCTTCCTGTTTCAGTTTCATATTGAAATCCTGCAATAATGGTACCGTTTGCTGTAGATGTAATATTCCTGTGATAAGCTTCAACACCTACACCTCTGGAATTACCTGTATAAAATTCGAATTCTACCCTTAAAATATCATTTCCGGAATTTCTATTTTGCCACCCTCCACCCGGTAGGTTTTTCCATGCGAATTTAGCAGAATTATTTGTTTGGGTAGATGGAGTTATCGGAGTGGTTATTTGTAAAATATTGCCTTTGGTATTTTCTGACTTAATCTGAAAGTCGGGAAATTTTCCGCCAATTTGTACTTCTGTTAGCCAGTTTCCTTGACCAGGTACCGATCCTGATAAGTCACTGCTCAAATTGCCTATCGTGTAATTATCAAAATTCTCATCTATTAATGACTGCGCATTTGTTAAATTAGTTAGAGATAATAATAGTAAAGAAGATAAAAATAGTTTTGTTTTCATATATTTAATTAAATTAATTGAGTAAATATAATTATTTTTTAAACATATTGATTTTAAATTATGTGACTGATTTATTTTCTTTGTTAAAAAATATTGAATAATATCTATGATGTAAAAAGCAGAAGCTATATACTTAAAAGTTTAAGATAAGTATTTTAAGCTGATTTAAATTGAGGATCAGAATGAAAGTATTGATAATATACAGGAAACATTAGGAGCAGTTCTGTTACAAACCATCATATGTTTTATCAATCAAAAATGAAACTGCGTCTTTAATAGCTTTTCTTCCGTCGTCGGTTTTCAGGTCAATACCACTGAATATGCTGCCATTGTGTTCTGCATACATATTCAGGTAATACATCCCGGCTACCAAAACCGCACTTACAGCACGGAACTTTTCTGCATGTTTACCAAAATGCGGATCAGTTATTTGGGAGAATAACACTTCACCGTTTTCTTCCTGCTCGTCGGTAAGTTTTCGTAATGACTTTCGTTCTTCCGAAAGCCGCCAAAGCAGTACTTTCTGCACCTCTTTATTTTTAGATAGATAATCAAACTGTGACAGAAATACCTCCTTGGTGAATGCTTTACCTCCGTCATCGATAGGCTCGCTTGCCATATCTGCATGTACGTTACTCCAAAAATCTTGTGTGCGTATGTATTCGTCAATCAAACCGTCCAAACCACCGAAATAGGTATAGATCATTTTTTTATCAACGCCGGCAACCTTGGCAATATCGTTGATTTTTAATCCGGCATAACCTTTTGTTTTCAGTATTTTTCCAACTGCCGATAAAAACTTCTCTTTACTGCGTTCTGTATTCCTGATTGCTCCACCGGCAGGCTTTCGTTCCATTTGTTTTGACTTTGTTTATGCAAGTTTAATAAATTTATAATAATTTTAAACACTATTTGGTGTCTTGTTTATATATTTGCTGAAATTATGACAGTAAAAAGATATAATCAGACTTGTGAAAGTATTCAAATACTCGATCCAGGATCGAAAAAAAATATATATGACTAATAAAATATACAAAAAAGGACCAGTATTATTATGCCTGTTAGTGTGGCTGAATGCTCCTGCGCAGGTAGTGGCAGATACGCTTAAAATGGGAATCAACGACCATAATACAATTTATGTAACCACGGTTTTTAATAAAAAAGATACGCTAACGCTCAATTTTGATACCGGCTGTACCGATCTGATTCTGACAACAGATGTTCTTAAAAATAAGTTGTATGACTCAGTAAAACTTTATAACACAGATTATTCGTTGGAAATAGGGCAATCCGTTTTTTTTACCAGAGTATATGACGCGCAGTTGACAGGTCACGGGACGGAAGGCAGGTTTGGATGGAATTTTTTCACAGATAAAACCGTAGAACTGAATTATGATAGTGGAATAATGGTAGTTCATAATGAGTTACCTAATGAAGTTTTAAAGAATGATACTTATACACGCTTACCTTTTAAAATAATGGAAGGAATTCCTTTCATTGAAGCTGAAATTATACAGAACGATAAAAGCTTGAAAGATTATTTTCTTTTTGATACAGGCTACCAGCGTACGGCTATGCTTGATAATGAAGAATTGTTGAAAAACGGTTTTCCGGAAATGAAAGAGTTAAATAGGGTAATGATGCGAGGTGGTCAGGGTAACGAAGTTCCGGTAATAACTTCGGAACTGCAGGTCTTAAAAATCGGAACTTTTAAATTAGAGAATGTTCCGGTACAGCAGATAACGGGTAACAAACCTATGAAAAACCGAAATGCACATATTTTAGGAAACGAAGTATTGAAAAGATTTAATGTGTTCATGGATTACAAAAACGGATTTGTGTATTTGAAACCCAACCATCTTTTTAATATGGATTATATCGAAACTAAAAAATCTTAACTAATACATAATGAATTATATTAAAACAATTGGAAGCCTTTTTATTGCAATATTGATACAGTTTTCTGTGCAAGCACAATCTTCACTAGATAATTATTTCGATCATCTTTCAGAGAATAGAAAATTTATGGGCAGTGCAGCCATTCTGTTTAAAGATTCTATCATCTATAACAAATCGGTAGGCTTTTCAGATGTAGCGTCCCAGAAAAAAATCGATAAAAATACCAAGTTCCGTATCGGATCCATTACCAAAACCTATACGGCGGTATTGACTTTGAAAGCAATGGAAGAAGGAAAGATAAACTTGAGTGATAAGCTGTCTGTATGGTTTCCTCAATTCCAAAATGCCGATAAAATTACCATAGAAATGATGCTGAAGCACCGTTCGGGGATTTTTAACTTTACCGAAATCCCTGGCGAATCTACTTGGGAAGCTGTCGCCCATACTCAGGCTGAGTTTATTGATTATGTTTCCAAACCTAAAAATAACTTTTATCCAGACACAGCTTACGAATACAGTAATACCAACTATGCGTTAATCGGTTTTATTCTTGAAAAAATCTATCAAAAAGATTATAATACGCTGATTCAGGAGAAAATTTGTAAACCATTAAAGTTAGAAAATACCTATTATACTTTTGAAAATGATCCTGCAAAAAACGAAGCTTATTCTTACGGTATACAAGATAAGTATCTTAAAAATGGATCAATAAATTACTCAAACGAACCGGGAAGCGGAGGCTTACTTTCAACACCTGTAGAAGTTAATAAGTTTGTTTCTGCTTTGTTTATGGGAAAAATCATAAGCCCTGAAAGTTTAAAATTAATGTTACACATAGAAAACGATGAATACGGTCTTGGTATTGAAAAGTTCATGTTGGGTGATTTGGAAGTATTTAAACACACAGGAAGGGTAGATAATTATATTTCAGATTACTGGTATTTTCCAAAAGAACAATTAGGTTTGGTAACCTTGGCAAATGCTACAAATATAAATACCGATCTGGTACAGGTAGCCATGCTTCAATTTGCTTTTGGAAATGCTCCTACATTGAAAGATTACAACATCATAGATGAAATGAATAAAGAAGATTTCTTAAAAATTAAAGGCACCTATTTTTACCCTGATAAACGTATTTCAGTTACTATTTCTTCTGATGGAAACATGTTGATTTTTCAGGATTCAAGAGCAGGGCAGATGTACGTTCCGTTTACTTACTTGGGAAGCAACAGTTTTGAATATGAAGACATATACCTTACATTCAATCCAGAAAAGCAGCAACTTACCCAACAACAGGGAGAAAGTGTAATTACAATGCAGAAGATGTAAAAGACTCAGTTTTTAACAGGATAACGTACTTACTCTTTCTAATATAATTACTTTTTTCATGATAAAAAGCGATATTTTTCTAAATGAATCTTATCGGTAATATAACTTAAATACAGTTCGGACAAATTCCCGAAACAGTAAAGTTTACATTGTTTACTTTATATCGTTCGGGTAATTTGAACAACGGTTCAACATCTTCAATACAAGTTACTGTGCTACATTGTTCACAATTAAAATGTATGTGGTTGTGATGATGCTTAACTGTTGAACAATCATGACAGGCTGCATATTTAACCAGACCATCAATTGTCACTATTTTATGAATAAAATCTTCTTCTATCAGTCGATCTAATACCCTGTAAATTGTAACCCTATCGCAAAATCCATCTAAAAATTCATGAATTTCAGAATGCGATAAGGCGTTTTTTGATTGAGTTAAAAGATCTGATATTTTGGTCTTTGCTAATGTATTTCTGCTTTTTTTCATATTTTTTATTGCAACAAAATTGCATTTACAAATATAAAACTTATTTTTGCAACTTAATTGCATTAAGAAAGCTGTTAACTAAAAACAAAAAGATGATTTAAAATCAAAATAGTTACTGTTCCAAAAAGGAAATATCCATCTGGTGGAAACATCTGAAATACCATGAGAAAAATAAACAGGCGAGAAATATTGAAATTAGGTGGGTTGGCTTTGACGTCGTTTGCATTGCCTTTTACTTTAACTGCATTTGCAAAATTTGATACTATGGAAAAAGAAAATAAATTTGATGTAATCATCATAGGAGGAAGTTACGCAGGATTATCCGCTGCTATGTCGCTAGGGCGTTCCCTGAAAAAAGTACTTATAATTGATAGTGGAAAACCTTGTAATCGCTACACACCGCATTCCCATAATTTTATCACGCATGATGGCGCTGTTCCAAAAGAAATTGCATTAAAAGCCAAACAACAGGTTTTAAAATATGATACAGTTCAATTTTGTGAGGATACAGCTTTGGAAGCTAGAAAAATGAATGCAGGATTTGAAATTACAACAAAAACAGGTAAAATAGTTACTGGTAAAAAATTACTTTTTGCTACCGGTGTAAAAGATCTTTTCCCGGATGTAAAAAATTTTGAAGAATGTTGGGGAAAGTCTGTTATTCATTGTCCGTACTGCCATGGATATGAATTTAAAGGAAAGAAAACCGCTATTCTATCAAATGGAGAAAGAGCTTTCCATGTAGCTGCTTTAGTTAGAAATCTAACGGAAGAAATTACAATTCTTACCAATGGTATACCTGATTTTAAAGAAGAACAGTTTGTAAGGTTGAAGAAGAATAAAATTCAGATTATTGATAAAGAACTGGTTGAAGTAGTGCATGAAAACGGAGCGGTTAACGCGGTGATTTTTAGTGATAGATCAAAAGAATTTTTTGACACCGTCTATGCTTCAATTCCTTTTAAACAACATTCGGATATTCCTCATTCTTTAGGCTGTGAATTCACTGAAACAAAGCACATCAAAGTAGATATGTTTCAAAAAACTACTGTTCCGGGTGTTTTTGCCTGCGGAGATAATTCAAGTCCCATGCGTTCGGTATCGTATGCGGTTGCAACAGGCGGAATTGCAGGATCGATGATTAATAATGAGCTAACAATGGAAGGATTTTAGATATTGGGATTTTTTAAAATTAGATTAGTAAACTTCGGATATATAGTAGGAATTCCAAAAAATCTACTGACTCAATAATGATTTTGAAAAAAGGCTCTGTTGGAAATGCCCTAAAAAAGTAAACACTTTTTTGGGGCATTTTTATGAATAAAAAACAGAAATATAATTTCTTTTAATCTAAATTTTCAATAACAATTGCTGTAGCACCACCTCCGCCATTGCAGATGGCCGCCACACCGTACTTTCCTTTTTCTTGTCGTAAAACCGAAACTAAAGTGCAGATGATTCTTGCTCCGGAAGCACCTAATGGATGGCCTATAGCCACAGCACCACCATACACATTAACTTTAGCAGGATCCAATCCTAATATTTTCTGGTTGGCAAGTGCCACTGCAGCATAAGCTTCGTTTATTTCAAAAAAATCGATAGCCTCCAATTCAAGGTTCGCTCTTCGCAAAGCTTTCGGTATAGCAACAGACGGTGCAATGGTAAACCATTCAGGTGCCAGCGCGGCATCGGCATATCCTATAATTTTTGCAAGAGGTTTTAAATTGTATTTTTCAACCGCTTCAGCAGATGCAAGCAATAGTGCAGCTGCACCATCGTTAAGATTGCTGGCATTTGCTGCCGTAATGGTTCCGTCTTCTACAAAACTTGGTTTAAGCTTTGAAACCTTTTCCGGAATTATTTTATAGATATCTTCATCATCATTTACAACAACTTCGTTCTGTTTAATTCGTAGTTTAAACGGAATAACTTCTTCTTTAAACTTGCCTTGCGTGGTAGCATTGGTAACCTTTGCGTAAGACTGTAACGCATACTCATCTTGCTGTTCTCTGCTGATATGATATTTTTCTGCACATAGTTCTGCTGCGTTCCCCATGTGTGAGTGGTTGTATACATCTGTAAGTCCGTCTTTTAAAAGCCCGTCGGTTAAAGTTTCGTGTCCCAGTTTGTTCGCTTTCCTTTTATTGGTGTAATGTGGCACGTTGCTCATACTTTCCATTCCGCCGGTAACCACAAGATGTTCCAGTCCCAGTTCAATTTGTTGTGCGCCAATTACAGTAGCCTTCATTCCGGCTGCACATACTTTATTTACGGTGGTACAATCGGTCTCGTCTGGAATACCGGCAAATTTTGAAGCCTGACGCGCGGGTGACTGACCAAGATTTGCAGAAAGAACATTCCCCATATAAACAGCATCGATATTTTTGGGATCGATACTTGTAGCGTCAATTATTGCTTTAATTGCGGCAGCTCCCAATTCTGTTGCCGAAACTTCGGCAAAGTTGCCTAAAAATCCGCCTGTGGGTGTACGTTTGGCGGCTACTATAAATATTTCTTTCATTTTAAATTTATTTATATTTCACGAAAAATAAGAGTGGAATTATGTCCTCCAAATCCGAAGGCATTGCTCATGGCGGTCTTTATATTTTTATGCATTGGCTTTTTTGTTACGATCTGTATGCCATGAGGAATCTCACTGTCCGGGTTTTCGATATTGATGGTTGGTGGAATAATATTTTCGTTTATCGATTTAACGGCAAGAATTGCTTCAATTGCTCCAGCAGCACCCAATAAATGCCCGGTCATTGATTTGGACGAACTTACCCACAGGTTGCTGGCTTCCCTAAAGGTCTTGTTTACCGCATTAAGTTCTGCAATATCTCCAACAGGAGTAGATGTTGCGTGTAAGTTTAAATAATCGAGTTCGGTCGGATTAAGTTTCGCTTCTTCCAACGCAAGCTGCATTGCTTTGGCAGCTCCCAATCCTTCGGGATGCGGAGAAGTCATGTGGTAGGCATCTGCTGTCATTGATGCGCCTACCAGTTCGGCATAAATTTTTGCACCTCTTTTTTTGGCATGTTCGTATTCTTCCAATATAAGGGCACCTGCACCTTCGCCCATTACAAAACCGTCCCTGTCTTTATCAAAAGGTCGGCTGGCAGTAAGTGGATCAGCATTTCGTACAGACATGGCTTTCATGGCAGAGAATCCGCCTATCGAAGCTGCAGTTATAGGAGCTTCTGATCCGCCCGTTACAAAAACTTTAGCTTTTCCCAAACGGATATAGTTGAATGCATCCATCATCGCCGTGTTGGCAGTAGCACATGCCGATACGGTAGTGTAGTTGATTCCCTGCAATCCGAATTTCATCGAGATCATTCCCGAAGCCATGTTTACAATGAGTCGTGGAACAAAAAACGGACTAAATCGCGGTACATAATTTCCGGTTACATAGTTTTCTACTTCTTGTTCAAAGGTTTCCATACCGCCTTGACCAACACCCCAGATAACGCCTATATCAAACGGATCCATCTGGGAAATGTTCAGCTCGGAATCTTCTAATGCCTGCGAAGCGCTGTAAAGGGCATATTGCGTAAACAGATCGCTTCGTTTTATTTCGTTACGGTCAAGATAAGTGTCGGGTTTGAAATCTTTAACTTCACATGCGATCTGTGTCCGGAATTTAGATGCATCGAAACGGGTAATGATTCCCGCACTGCTTTTTCCGCTTACGGCATTTTTCCAAAAATCGGCTATATTGTTTCCAAGTGGGTTTATTGTTCCCATACCGGTTATTACAACTCTTTTCATTGTTCAATTTTTGTTTGTGTTTTGAATAGATTCGATGTTCCTTTGGCAAGCATTCTGCTTTTGTCACTGTTCCAAATTTCGCATTGTACATTTAAAAACTGCCTGCCTTTTTTTATGATATGTGTGCTGGCGATTATTTTTTCGTCTGCTTTTGCCGAAGAGAAATAATCTACCACAAGATTGATTGTGGTGTAGAAATCGGGTTCGTTTAATGAAAATACGGTGGCGCCGATGATATCGTCGATAATTGCTGCGGTCACACCACCGTGTAAATTTCCTGCCGGATTCAGCCATTCGGCTCTTACAGTATATTTAAATTCCAACGCTCCCTGCTCTGCACTTACAACAATCGGCTTCAGCCAGCGCATAAAAGGAGAGGGCGATGCCGTGAATTCATTCCCCATAAAGGATTTTATTTTATCTAATGCGGTCATTTTTTCTCTGATTTAAATTCTATATATATATACCGATTGGTATATTTTTGATTAAAAAAAATTAAATTAATATCTCGTTTTCTATTATTTTCTCAACCCTGTCTAAAACCAGATACAGGCTGTCAGGTTTGTCTGTAATTTTTGAAAATAAAATACCACCTTCAATCATCATGATAAATAAGCGCGAATATTCCACCGTATTTATAGTGGGTTTAAATGTATTTTGTTCGATACCTTCTTCCAGAATTTTCGCAACATTATTTACCCAGTTTTCAACTGTTTTTTTTACGCGTTCTTTCATTAAGGGCATTACATCGTCGGCATCTGTCGCGGCATTCATAACAGGGCAGCCTCCGTTTTCAAAAAGCTCTCTCCAGTTTTTTCGGTAAAAGTCAATAAGTGCCGTTAATTTTGACTTGGCATCACTGTAACCCGAGATCCAGTTCTCTTTCTTTTTCCATAATTCACCTGCGTTGTGCTTAAAGACGGCAAGTGCTACTTCTTCTTTATTTTCAAAATTTCCGTAAATACTACCCTTTGTAAGTCCGGTTGCATTAGTTATATCTGACAACGATGTACCTGCAAACCCTTTCTTGTTAAAAATTGTAGCTGTTTTTTCTATAATCAACTGACGCGTTAGGTCTGCTTTTGACATTTTATTGAATTAAATTAGTATCAAATATAGTAAAATATACCATACGGTATATTTATTTATGATATTTTTCCGATTACAAAATATTGATATGCTCTGTTAAATAATAAAAGCTCCTTATGGAGCTTCTATTATTTCTTTGATTCTTCTAAAGATAACTTACGGAATTCTTTTAAAAGCTTTTCTAGGTTTAATGTCGATTTGCGGGCTCTTGTTCCTGCAGCTTTGTTTGCTTTTTCTGATTGTAATTGTGCGTCTTCGTTGAAAGCTGCCATTTCAGCATTGATTTTTCCGATTAGTTCTTGCATGATATATTGTTTAAATTTTTATAATGATGCAAAAGTAAGCTTTTTCTATACTTCAAAAAAGCTGTTTATATAAGGATATCAATTATTTTAGAATGAAAATTGTGAAATGTAGTTGATTTTATTGCTTGTTCAGTTTAAACTCTTTCCCAGCCTGCTTCAAAATCATCTGATTTTTCTGCGCATCAAATTCCAATACAATGCCAGCTTTTTCAAATTTAAAGACCGTTTCCGAACTGGCTTCCAAATGAAAGGCTTTTTGTCCGGTTGCCTGCGCTGTCAATTGGTTCTCATCAATATCTACGGTAATTTTTATAGGCAACTGTTCACTGCTGTATTCGCCGGTATACTGTTCTAATATTTTAATGGAAACCATAAGGTTTTCAAACGTCGGCAGTTCGAATGGTTTGTCATAATAACTGTTTACCGCGCATAAAAGAATATTTTCGTTTTTATAAACACCGCCGTTTGATATTATCGCGATTGCTAGCTTATCGGCAGGAAGGTAGGTTACCAAAGAATTGAAACGATCTATTGCGCCGTCATGTCCGTAATTGGTTTTGCCTGTGTTGGGAAGCTCGAACATACCGCTGCCGTAACCATCTTTTATGGTTTTCATGATTTCCAGTGATTTTTGGCTGATGATTTTACCGTTAAATAAACTTTCAATAAATATGACAAGATCGATAGGAGTAGAGACCAGTGCGCCAGCACCGGCAGGTATACTCAAATCTGTTTCAGGTTCTTTCTGCCATGTTTCTTTAAAATCGTAAGAAAACGCTTCATTCTTATTTGGATTTATTTTCCCGCCAACAAAAGTGTTTGTCAAATTCAGAGGCTTGGTTATTTTTTCATTTAGAATTACCGAATATTCGGCTTGGTAAACCTTTTCAAGTATATAGCCTAAAAGAACGTAGTTTGAATTGCTGTACGCTGCTTTGGTATCCGGTTCAAAATCACTATTGCCTTTCTCTATAATTGTAAGTATCTGATATTTTGTTTGTTGTTGGGTATAATATTCAAAGTACTCGTCGTCGTCCGTAAAGTTATGAATACCACTACGGTGGTTCAAAAGTTGGTGAATGGTTATTTTGTCCGAGTTTTTTATTTTAGGAAAATAAGCATCTAAAGTTTGTTGAAGTGAAATTTTCTTTTCCTCTACAGCCTTCATAACCAATGTGGCTGTGAACAGTTTGGATACTGAGCCAATTCGGTAACGTGTCTGGGTATCTGCTTTCTTTACAGCTTCTATATCGGCAAAACCAACAGCATTTGTGTAAATAATTTTTCCATTTTCTGATAGGGCAATACTGCCCATGTATTTGTCCTTTTGCTTTAATATAGTGAACAGGCTGTCCATCTTTCCCTCGCTGAAGTTTTGGGCGTATAGTGCTCCTGCAGTTACCAGGGTAATGCATAAAAGTAATGTCTGTCTCATTTTGAATTTATTTTTTAAGGAATTTCTTTTTAAATCTTAACAACAAGGTAATTACAACGTAAAAAAGAATAGTCAGCAGTATCATAACCGGAATAAACCAGTTGCCTAACAGTTCTTTTTCATGCGGATTGTAATTTTTTGAAATCCCCAATACCCATGAAGTGGCATTTGTATAAAAAAATCCGGTTTGCTCAGGATTGACGATTTTTGAATAAATCATAAAAATAAATCCTGCAAGGAGTACATAAAGTATAAAGAATACAATATAAGAAAATCCATTTCCGAAGTTTAAAATCAAAGCTTTCAGTATTTTTAAAGGATTAAAGGAACTTGCTGCTTCTTCCAATTTTTTTTCGGGAACCAATTCTTTTAGAAAATGTTCCGGACTGCCCAGCTTTTGCAGAACATTCAGCAAATCTGTGGTTTCGTTTTCTGCAGGCGCTTGCAAGGCTTCATAAATATGACTGTTGATTTCCAGAAGCGTTTCGTTCTGGTTGTCGCTGTTTAGTGATTTTACGGAATTTTTAACCCGGCTAATATAATCTTTGTAGATTCTTTCGGTATGTTGGTCTTTAAAGGTAAGTTCTTTGAATTTCATCTTAAATTGATTGTATGGTATTGTTGATATATGTCCAGTAGTCCTTCATTGCATTTAGGGTATTTTTACCTTCTTCGGTAATCTGGTAGTATTTCCTCGGGATTCCCGATTCTTGTTCTACCCAAGAATGCGATACAAGGTTTTCATTTTTCAGTCTTACTAGCAAAGGGTACAGTGTACCTTCAGCAATAACAATATCCGTAAGCTTTTTAATTTCGTTTATAAGGTCATATCCGTAATAAGTATTTCTTCTTAAAACGCTAAGTACAATAAAAGGAAGTGTACCTTTCTTTAATTGTGATATCCATTTGTTTTTATACTCTTCATTCATAAATCAAATGTATAACAAATTACATAGTATAACAATGTGTTTTTAAAAATTAATTTAAAATATTTTATCCGTTGTTTATTCTTTTGAAAGATCTGATTCCTTTAAGTATATCTGAAACGATGTTTCCGCTGAAAAATAATATTTCCCCAAATACGGTTTTATTCCTAAATCATTCCTAAATTTATTTTCACTTTTGTGAAAAATTTTCTAGTGCATGAAAATACTTATTATAGAAGACGAACCCACTTTGCTTGCAACGGTGAAACATTTTTTGGAAAACGAAAAATACATTGTTGAAACAGCAAATAATTATAGATTAGCATTGGAAAGGATAGGAACCTATGATTATGACTGCATTTTATTGGATATCATGTTGCCAGATGGAAGCGGGATAGATTTGCTTAAAGAAATAAAAGCATTAAGTAAAAAAGATGCGGTTATTATACTTTCTGCAAAAGATTCGGTAGAAGATAAAGTTCTGGGATTAGATCTTGGAGCAGATGATTATCTGGCAAAGCCTTTCAGCCTAATGGAACTGCATTCTCGCATTAAATCGGCTATCCGTCGAAATAATCAGAAAGGGGAAAGCAGTGTTGTTTTTAAAAATGTAGCACTTTTTCCTGACGAACGTAAAGTTTTTGTGGACTCGATAGAGCTTTTGTTAAACCGTAAAGAGTTTGACTTGCTTTATTATTTTATGATCCGCCCCGAAAGAATTCTGCAGAAAACTTCATTAGCTGAATCGGTTTGGGGAGATTATATAGATCAGGCAGATAGTTTGGATTTTATCTATTCGCAAATTAAAAACCTTCGTAGAAAACTGAAAGAAAGCCATGCAGAAATTGACTTTCAGGCAGTCTATGGAATTGGATATAAATTAGTATGAGTATTTCGCTAAAAAATTATACGTTAAAATATCTTGCTTTAGCATTACTGGTTATTATAGCTGTATGGGCAGCACTTTTTTATGCTGTTATTCTCGATGAACTTTATGACAATACCGATGACGGACTCAAAGATTTGAAAATTCAGATCATAAGAAAAGCATATACAGACGAAGCTACTCTGCAAATCAAGGAGTTTAATTTTAACCAGTTCAAGATTACACCTGTAAATCATTCGCAATATAAAGAAGGAAATTTCTTTAGGAACCAACTCTTTTATATGGAATATGATGACGAAATGGAACCTTACAGGATTTTGGAAACATATTTCGTTGATCGCAACGGAAATTGTCAGAAGCTTGAAATAAGAACATCAACCGTGGAAGAAGACGATTTTAGGTTGGATCTGTTTTTTGCGCTTATTTTCCTGTATATTTTTTTAGTGGTAAGTATTGTACTTATTAATAACATTGTACTTAAAAAAGTATGGAAACCCTTTTACATTACTTTAGACAATCTTGGGAAGTATGAGTTTGGAAAATTATACAAAGCAAAACAAAGTACTACAGAAATACGGGAATTTAAACTGCTTGATCAGAAAATAGACAAAATGATCGAAAGAAACGAAGCGGCTTTTCTACAGCAGAAACAGTTTATAGAAAATGCCTCGCATGAATTGCAGACACCTTTGGCAATTGCCATTAACAAACTGGATCTGCTTATTGAAAAAGAATCTTTTCCCCAAGATAATCTGATAGATCTAAGTGAAACTAAGAACGGGTTGATCCGTTTGGTAAATCTGAACAAATCACTTTTAATGCTTTCCAGAATAGAAAACAACCAGTATGCAGATAAAAGTGAAATTGAAATGAATGAGGTACTGAAGCATGTTTTGGAAGACTTCTTAGACTTGTTGCAGTTTAAAAATATAGATCTTGATTTTTCTGAATCAGCACAGTTTAAAACGGTAATTAATCCTGATCTTGCCTACATACTTATTTCAAACCTTATAAGAAACGCTGTAAAATACAATTCAGACGGTGGAAAAATCATCGTTACAGTAGATTCTTATGGTGTAGAAATTAAAAATACGTCTATAGGGAATGAACCTTTGAGTGAGCTAGTTTTTAACCGGTTTTACAAGGCTGTAAACGATAATTCTTCAACAGGGCTGGGACTTTCAATAGTTAAAAGTATTGCAGAAAATCATGCTGCACTCAATATTCTGTACTCGTTTGAAAATAACTTTCATGTTTTTTCTTTAAAAACCAAGAATTCCTAAATGCTTCCTAATTTGCTGTAGACCTTTGCTGTATAATTTTAAAAGATCAATATCATGAAAAAAGTACAGCTTAAATTTTTGGCAGCCTTTTTCCTTTTAACAGGAATAGGCTCATACGCACAGGAAACAATTATTACGAAAGCCGAACTGCCTAATGTGGTACAGAAATTCGTATTGGAACATTTCTCAAAAAGTACCGTTGATTACATCAAAAAGGATAAAGAAACTTTTTCTACAGATTATAAAATAAAATTTAGCGACGGCAGGGAAATCGAATTCGATTCAGACGGAAATTGGACAGAAGTTGATGGCAACAGAACAGTAATTCCAACTGCATTTATTTCAAAAAACATCCTGAATCATGTTAAACAGAAGTTTCCCAATACCCATATTGTAAAGATTGAAAAAGGGCGTTTCGGGAAACAGGATGTTAAGTTGTCTAACGGATTGGAATTGGAATTTAACGCTCAGGGAGAATTTAAAAGAATAGACGATTAAAATTGAGTACGATATGAAAAGAATAGTTTTATCATTATCAACCTTTTTTTTGTTACGCTATTAGCAGCTTCTTGCTCTTCAGACGACAATAATTCAGAAACCATCGTTCAGACATCTGAACTTCCGTCTCAGTCAAAATCATTTTTAGAAACTTATTTTCTAGGATACCCGATAGTACAAATTCAGAGAGATGCAAGGTCTGTGGACGAATATTATGAAGTACGTTTAACAGATGGAACACAGGTCGATTTCGATAAAAACGGTATGTGGACAGAAGTTGACGGAAACGGACGCAGTTTACCAACCAGTTTTATACATGCTAATATTGTAACATACGTAAATTCTAATTATCCTTCAGCTTCAATTGAAAGTATTGGTAAGGAAATATATGGCTTTAATGTAGACCTTACAAATAATTTCGATTTGAGATTTAGTAGAGAGGGGATTTTTTTAGGAATGGAAAACTAAACAGTTTTTAAAGATAAACAATATTAACAGATATTTAAACCTCCCGATTCACTGCGGGAGGTTTGTTGTTTTACAGTCCTATAAAAGTAAAAGGTTTCGCATCTGCAAACTGTTTGGATGTTTCCCCTGAATAGGTTTCGTTTTTACTCAAGCTTAATCTTTTAACGCCGCCTTTCTTTCCGAAATCAATTTTTTTCAAGTCAACCCAGAAAGTATTGGGTGTTTTCACGGTTTCAAAATAGTAAACCAGATTTTTATGATCTGCAACTGATCGCCAGCGGGTAGAGGATATGTTGGGTTCCGTTTCCGATGAAATTCCCAAAGGAACAGAACAGTTGCGTATAACGCTGAAAACACTGGCAACAGAAGTCTGTGTGTCTGCGGTCTGCGGTATGGCATTGATATAGTAGGCAGCTCTTGCAAAACGGTCGGCAGCCCTGTTTGTACCAGGAAGCATAATGGTTCCGGGAATACTTTTCCAATATTTGCTTATAGCCAACTGCTCTTCAAACACAGGCGAATTGGTCATAACGGTGTACGAAGGATCATGATGAATCTTAAGTTTTCCTCCAATGTATTCAAAAATAGCATTGTCGCCCGATGCATCTGAAATTGACAGATGCAGTGTAGTAAACTGATCTGTTCCTGGTATAAAATCAGACACTATAACGAATGATTCCTTTTCCAAATCCTGCACGGCTTCTTTAACCGAAGCATAATTATCAAGCACATACTGCGCCCATGCAGAAATTGTCAGACCTTGTTTTGATGCCTTTGAGTCAAACTTTGGGTATTCACTTTCAACAAGCCACAGCACATTTGCTACCAAACCTTTTTCGTTTATTCCGTCGGTTGTTGCAATATCCCAAGCACTCGCTATTACGCTTCCATACTTTGAGTTCCATTTTACGGAGCTTTTTCCTACATTTCCTGAACGTTCCATGCCGCGTGGAAAAATCCATAAATTTGCATCAATCTCATGTTTCCAGTCCATAGATCTAGCCGTAATAATTGTTTGGTTGGTACCTTTGTAGACCACGCGGGTGCAGGCATCTGCTTGTGGTATATTGCCAAATAACAAGGCAGCAGTAAAACAAAGGGCAGCTTTGTAAAAAATATTTTTCTTCATGTTAAGATTGCTTTTAAAGGTTAGAGATGTTGTTGATTAATGTAAATTTAACAAAAAATAATGAATAGTACTTGATGTATTTGTGTTTATATAATAAAAAAATCATTAAAATAATCTTAAGATAATATTTTATTCAAACAATCATGGAACTACGGTTGCTAACTAGCATGTAAAGACCTAACTTTATAAATCAACTTAAATTAATCTTATGAAATACAGTTTATCATATTATCTTGCCTTATTTGTTATCAGATTGAAAGGCATAAAAAAACTTTTAATACTGATTCTATCAATTATAGAAAACTGCGTAAATAAGATGTTCCTGTTCCCAGGAATAAGTATTTTAGGCAAAAGAGCCGTTTAACTACTTTTAGGGTTTCCAACACTGAAGTTACTGAAGGAAGTTCAGTAAAAGAATCGAAAAAATTAATTCTTTTTATACATGGTGGTGCATTTGGTTACGGACCGGTAAAGCATCATTGGGACACGATGGAAAAATTGAGCAGACTTACACGATATACTGTTTGGATGTGCAATTATCCTAAAGCTCCCGAAAATAAAATCCCCGAAATTTCTAGAAATATTGACGAAGTTTATAGAGAAGCATTACAGCATTTTGATTCTGAGAATATAATCTGTATAGGAGATTCGGTAGGAGGAGCCTTACCGATAACACTTACGCAAAGATTAATTGAAAATAAAATAAGGTTACCAGATAAACTATTTTTAATTTCTCCGATTATCGATCCTTCTTTTAAAAATCCGAAGATTGATCTGATTGATAAAACAGATATTGTTTGCTTTTGCTCTCTTAATGTAAAAGAGAATACATACTGATGTGTTCATTGTTGGTGACCTTAAAGTTAGGATTAAATTTATTCGATTTAATAACTACACACAAGATGTACATTTTTTGAATATGCCGTTGAACACCTTGTCGTAGCGGTGTTTTCATTGAGAGGAGTTACTTTAAATTTAATTTTTTAGTGACACATTGAAAGACACCTAAACTTTTAGATTTAATGAATAATTTGATATAGCCCTAAAAGTAAAAACCCACTAAATTGTTGAATTTAGTGGATTTTAGTACGATTTTCCTTTCGGCTCGCGGAGAAAGAGGGATTCGAACCCCCGGACCTGTTACAGTCAACAGTTTTCAAGACTGCCGCATTCGACCACTCTGCCATTTCTCCTTAACGTTGTTTCCTTCGTTAATTGTGGTGCAAATATAATATGTTTTTATTAATCTGCAAATAGTGAGATGAAAAAAATCTAAAAATTAATATGATCTACAATTTCCAAACCATAACCAACCATACCAACGCGTTTGCTGTGTTCAGAATTACTCATTAATTTGATTTTCGAAATGTTGATGTCGTGTAATATCTGCGCACCAATTCCGAAATCTTTATTATCAAGCTGAATTTTCGGAGCTTTCACAATAGCATCAGTTTCTGACTGTAATTCTTTTAATTCGCCTAGGCGTTTTAGTAAATCAAGGGTATTGTATTCTTGGTTGATAAACAAAATCGCACCTTTTCCTTCACGATCAATTGCTTGGAACATTAAATCTAGCTTTTCATCCTGATTATTGGTAAGATTTCCTAATATATCATTATTAACCTGCGATGAGTTAATTCTGGTTAAAACTGCGTCTCCATTATTCCAAACTCCTTTTGTCAGTGCAATATGGACTTGTTTGTTGGTTACCTGTAAATAGGCACGTAAACGGTACGTTCCATATTTGGTTTGTAAGTCGAAATCTTCTTTTTTCTGAATCAAACTGTCGTGTTTCATTCTGTATGCAACCAAATCTTCAATCGAAATCAGTTTCATATCGAATTTCTTCGCAACATCGACCAATTGAGGCAAACGAGCCATTGATCCATCTTCATTTAAAATTTCGACTAAAATTCCTGCTGGTTTAAAACCTGCCAATCTGGCTAAATCAACAGCTGCTTCGGTATGTCCGGTTCTTCTTAAAACACCGCCTTCTTTTGCAATTAATGGAAATATATGTCCGGGTCTACCTAAATCTTCTGGTTTTGTATCGTCTTTTACTAAAAACTCAATGGTTTTTGATCGATCGTGTGCCGAAATTCCAGTAGTACATCCGTGTCCGATTAAATCAACCGACACCGTAAAAGCAGTTTGATGTAAAACCGTATTGTTGATTACCATTGGGTGAAGATCTAATTCTTTACAGCGTTTTTGCGTTAAAGGTGCACAAATTAAACCGCGACCGTGCTTTGCCATAAAGTTGATCATTTCTGGCGTTACTTTTTCTGCTGCAGCTATAAAATCGCCCTCGTTTTCACGATCTTCGTCATCTACTACAATAATTATTTTCCCTTGACGAATATCTTCGATAGCTTCTTCTATGGTGTTTAATTTTATATCAGACATTTTATGTGTTGTTTTGTTGTTTCTTTTTAAATTTTGTTTTCAGATAATTTGTAACAGGATACAACAAGTTATCTATACTGTTAATTCCCCTGTCTTTTGTGGCTTTATAAGTTAATGTAATTGCCATTGGCAACAATACCATAGTAGATAACCAGGCACCGAAAAAAGGTGTAATACCGTTTTCTTGTGCCAGTTTTTTACCAAATGTGTTTATAAAGTGGTACGAAATAAATATTAATACGGCAAAAACCATTGGTAAACCCAAACCACCTTTTCTAATGATTGCACCCAGCGGAGCACCAATGAAGAACATTAAAAGACATGAAAATGCAATGACGAATTTTTCGTAAAAAGCAATCCAATGGCGGTTAATGTGCTTGGTTTTTTCTAAAAGTGCACTTTTGTTGTTGGTGATATTGAATCGGATATTTTCTGCTACTGCCGATGCATTTGCGTACAGACTTATTTTTTGAGATCGTTTTTTAATCGACAGTAATGAATCTAAACTGATTGTTTTGTAAACAATATCGTTGTCTTTTTCTGCATTCGATAAAAACAAACGATTGTTGCTATTATCGGCATCAACCTGCGTTTTTATTTCATTTTTGAAATTCACGTTTAACGAATCAATCGTATAGTTTAACTGCGAAATATTCATCATGGTTGCCGTATTTGATATTTCCTGCATTTCATCATCAGATTTATCAAATTCAGATACATCGATACTCATGATGTAATGTTCAAATTCCGATTTTATAAAAGGTTTTGTATCAGAACTGCGGCGCGATGTTACATCTTCATAATAATTTCCATCGAATAAATGCAGCTTTAAAATCGGACTGTTTTCGTTGGTTTCGATCTTTCCGGTTTTAGCTTTAATCACGGTTTTGTTCAAACTGCTTTGTTGGTTGATAACGTGTATGGTTACGTTTCGAAGTTTTTCGTCTTTCTCTCCGTATTTTTCATCCACCTTAATGTTCATCGCGCCTAAATCGTTAAACTGCCCCGCAGCAATTGCCATTGCCGGCTTGGTGTGAATAATGTCACGACGCATGTTTACGAACTTAAATTCTGATTTTGGTGCTACATTGTTCACAAACCAAAACGAAACTCCCGATAAAATCAATATGAAAACAATCAACGAACGCATGGCTCTTTGCAATGAAATTCCAGACGATTTCATAGCTGCAAATTCGTAATTTTCAGAAAAATCGCCAAAGGTCATAATCGATGCCAGTAGCACTGACAAAGGCAGCACCATTGGAATCATTTTTGGCGAATAGAAAAATAAAAATTTAATTATTGTAATAAAATCAAGGTCTTTACCAGCTAATTCGCCAATAAAGACCCAAACTCCTTGTAATACAAAAATGAAAAACAAGATTGCAAATACCGAAAAAAACGTTTTTACAAAACTTATTAATATATATCGATCAAGTATTTTCACGTGTTACTTTAATCTAAATTGTTGATGTAATAATTTGGATATTTAGATTTTGTAAAGGTAAAAAGGTTTTTTGACAAAGTTTGATTTGTTTTAAAAGATTTTATGGTAATAATTGATTTACTGCCGCCTTTGTAAACATCGGTTCTATTGTAAATATTTTTGGTTTTTGTATCAATACCCAAATAAACCTCTTTAACATCTTTACTGCTGGTAGGAATAAGTTTGATAAACTGAATAGATTTACCGTTTATGATTTGTTTTTTATCCCACGCGTACGTGTAACCTTTTTTGTAGAACGATAGCAAACTTGCAATGCTAACTGCTTGTGAATCGGCAGATTTTGCGCTGGCAACCGTTACTTCTTCATCGTTTGGGTTGATGATGTACATTTTAGATCCGTCAAAAATCTGGGTAATTCCCATAAAAACTACCACATATTTTTCGCCTTGAATAGTTGCTTTTCCTTTGGCATCTTGTTTTCCGTTGTTAAAACTGAAATCAATTACCATATTGTTGTACGTTTTTGTTTTTGCAGAAACTTCGTCTAACAATTTTTTTGCAGCAGTGGCATTTTGCGCGTAGCTTGATACACTTATAAAAACAATTGAGATTATTGCAGCTAATTTTTTCATTACATTCTGTTTTTTTCGTTGTTTAAAAATTCGTCTAAAGAAACCAAATCGGTAATGTTTACAGATCGTGCCTTGCTTCCTTCAAAAGAACCGACAATACCGGCTGCTTCCAACTGATCTATCAATCTGCCGGCACGGTTGTAACCTAATTTTAGTTTTCTTTGTAACAACGATGCCGATCCTTGCTGGGCTGTAACAATAATTTCTGCAGCTTCACGGAACATAACATCGCGGTCTGCAATGTCAATATCAAGACTTGTGCCACTTTCTTCACCAACATATTCCGGTAACAAATAAGCATCACCATAACCTTTTTGAGAGCCGATAAATTCTGTAATTTTTTCAACTTCGGGTGTATCAACAAAACCACATTGTACACGAACCGTATCGTTTCCTTGTGTAAAAAGCATATCTCCGCGACCAATCAATTGATCTGCTCCAGGACCATCTAAAATAGTTCTCGAATCGATTTTCGAACTCACTCGGAAAGCAATTCGTGCAGGGAAATTGGCTTTAATGATACCTGTAATTACGTTTACCGACGGACGTTGCGTTGCAATAATTAAGTGGATACCAATTGCACGCGCCAATTGAGCCAAACGGGCAATAGGTGTTTCAACTTCTTTGCCTGCCGTCATAATTAAATCGGCGAACTCATCAACCACCAAAATAATGTAAGGTAAAAAGCGGTGACCTTGTTCTGGGTTTAATTTGCGTTGTTTGAATTTTTCATTGTATTCTTTAATGTTTCGAACCATGGCATCTTTCAACAAAGAATAACGGTTGTCCATTTCAATACATAACGAATTTAAAGTGTTGATAACCTTTGTGTTATCTGTTATAATTGCGTCTTCGGTATCTGGTAATTTGGCTAAAAAGTGACGCTCAATTTTATTAAACAACGTTAATTCTACTTTTTTAGGATCTACCAAAACAAATTTTACTTCGGCAGGATGTTTTTTATAAAGTAACGATGTCAAAACAGCATTTAAACCAACCGATTTTCCTTGTCCGGTAGCACCTGCCATTAATAAATGGGGCATTTTTGCTAAATCGAATACAAAGGTTTCGTTAGAAATGGTTTTACCGATTGCAATTGGAAGTTCCATTTCTGCATTTTGAAATTTCGGAGATAAAATCAGCGATTTCATTGAAACGGTCGATGGTTTGGTATTCGGAACTTCAATACCTATGGTTCCTTTTCCTGGAATTGGTGCAATAATACGGATTCCTAAAGCCGATAAAGACAGTGCGATATCGTCTTCTAAACTCTTAATTTTTGAAATACGGATTCCTGCATCGGGCACAATTTCATAAAGCGTTACGGTTGGACCAACAGTTGCTTTAATCTGTGCAATCCCGATTTTATAATTGTTCAGCGTTTCTAAAATACGGTTTTTGTTTTCTTCTAATTCTGCCTGATTAATGGTAATTCCGCCGGTTGTGTGTTCAAACAGCAATTCGCTTGTTGGAAACTGGTATTTTGACAACTCTAACGTTGGATCAAACAAACCAAAATTCTCAACAATTTTTTTCGATAAATCATCATCGGCAAGTGGTTCTTCTTCTTCAATAGTTTCAATAATGAATTCTTCGTGATGATCTGCGTTCGCTGAAGTATCTGTAATAGAAAAATCGTGTACAGGTTCCGGTTTTCTCTCTGTTTTCTTTAGATCGAACGATACTTCATTGTCGATTTTCGCAACGGGAATTTCTTCTTTAACCGGAGTAGGAGGAACGATGATTTTAGCATCTTCTCTTACAGGTTGATTAATATTTATTGGCTGAACCGGTTGTGTATTTATTATTTCTTCGGCTTTTTCGATATTATCCTTGATTTTAGCATGCGTGTTTGAAACCACGTTTGTGAAAGCTTTCGGAGTCATTTTTATTCTGAAAATCAGATAGAAAATAATCAGGAAAAGTACCACAAGCATCGCTCCGATTTGTCCAATATAATCTTGAAGGTAATCGTTCATTTCAAAACCGACTGTTCCACCTAAAAACGGATATTTCGATCCAAAATGACCCAATGCAATTGATAACACGATGATGGCAAATAAATCCCAAAAAATCATGCGACGTAATTTGGCTGCGTTAAAACGTATTCCAAACCATAAAGCAACTTCGCCAAATATTTTTATAAATAGGAACGATGCAATACCAAATCCTTCGAAAATAAATTTATGTGCCAACCAGGCACCTAATTTGCCAACCCAGTTTTCGGGTTCTATTTCGCGGTTGTTTAATTCGGCAACCACACTTTGGTCGTAATTGCCCGAAGTAAAGTACGAAATGAAACTGCACAATAAAATTACAGAAAACATTAAAAATAAAGTTCCAAAAATAAAGCTTATGCGCGCTCCGTTTGTAGCAGTTTGCTTTGGTTTAGGCGGCATTTGCTTATTGTTAGCCTGTTTTGTATTTTGTTTTTTAGCAGTCATTTTCTAAATTAATTTTGGTAAATAAATAATCGCGCCTATAACAACTGCCGTTAATGCGGCAAATGTTACAGCACCCGCTGCAATATCTTTAATAAAACCTATTTTTTTGTCGAAATTTGGTTGAATGTAATCGCAAATTGCTTCAATGGCAGTATTTAAACTTTCGGCAGTTAAAACCAACCCAATTGCTAGTATTTGAAACATCCATTCTACAGCGCTGATTTTTAAATAAAAACCAAGAATACACATTAACGCACTAATGGTTAACTGAACCATAATACTGTGTTCGGTGGTAATTAATAAGTAAAATCCTTTAACGGCATAGGTTACACTCTTAATTCTGCCCGAAATAAAGGATGTTTGTTGGTGTTTCATTCAAAAGCAATTTCGGCAAAATTACTGAATTATTTATCATTGTAGAAATAAAAAAACCACGAGTTGTTGCTCGTGGTTTATATTCGTGTTTAAGATTTTTATTTATCAATAGATCCCAATACGCGCTGCATAAAAGTATTTAAAGCTTCTTTTTTAGGCGTTCCCGCCTTAATAAGCTTGTCAACTTCAACGGCACCGTACATGTTTGAAATTAATTCAGCAATTACATCTAATTCTTCATCTTTTAAAGACGGAACTTCGCATAAAGCCTCTAAAACTTCAATGGTTTCATTGATATAGTCTTGATCATTTTCCTGAATAAATTCAGTTAAATGTTTAATTACAGGTAGTTTCATAATTAAGCTAATTTGTTAACTAATTCTGCTAAAACATCGGCTTTGTTAGTCTGTGTTTCATCAACCAAGGCACCACCATTAAAAATAGCGAATGTTGGTAAATTTGAAACGTTAGCTAATTTTCTTGATTCAGGAAATTTTTCTGCATCAACAATTACAAAAGTTACATCTTCTTTTTCGGTAGCCATTTTTTTGAATTTTGGTTTCATAATACGACAGTTTCCGCACCATGAAGCCGAAAATTGTACAGCTACTTTAGGGTTGTTTGCAACCAGCTCCTGTAAATTATCTTGTTCTAATTCTAATAACATAATTTTTTTGTTTAAGGTTTAAAGTTTAAGGTTTCGCTCAGAACTTTGAACTTTAAGCCTTAAACTTTGAACAAATTAAAGTTTAGCTAAATATTCTGCAGTAGAAAGGCGGTTTGCGTTCATAGCTTCTTTACCTTCTTCCCAGTTTGCAGGACAAACTTCGCCGTGAGTTTGTACGTGTGCGTAAGCATCAATTAAACGGATGAATTCGTTTACGTTACGTCCTAATGGCATGTCGTTAACTGCTTCGTGGAAAATTTTTCCAGTTTCGTCAATTAAATAAGTAGCACGGTAAGTTACGTTTGATCCTTCGATTTGAACTGAATCTAATTCTTCGTTATAAACTTCAGAAGTAACATCTAAAATTCCTAAAACGCTTGATAAGTTTCTAGTAGTATCAGCTAATAAAGGGTAGGTTACACCTTCAATTCCACCATTATCTTTTGCAGTATTCAACCAAGCAAAGTGAACTTCATTTGTATCACAAGATGCACCAATTACAACCGTGTTTCTTTTTTCGAATTCCGGTAAAGCAGCCTGAAAAGCGTGTAATTCTGTAGGGCAGACAAAAGTAAAATCTTTTGGATACCAGAATAATAATACTTTTTTGTTGTTTTTTGTTGCTTCTTCTAAAACGTTGATTCTTAAATCGTCACCCATTTCAGAAATTGCATCAACTGTAATGTTTGGGAATTGTTTTCCTACTAAAGCCATAATTTTTATCTTTTTAAGTTACTGATTATTTGTTGTTTCTCAATTTTGTAATACAAAGATACCTTCAATTTTTAAATGAACTATAAATTTTTTATCGTTAAAATTTATCAAACAATAAATTTTGATTATAGTAAATGAATTTCAAATAGCTTGTAATCTTTTGGTAAAATTAGTTAGATTTACCAAAATAAAAAATAACAATTATCATACTTTTTACAGTAAATGAATATATTCCGTAAAAAAAATGTGACCAATATTTTAGCCGAATTACAGGCGAATGAAGGTAAAAAAGACAGCTTGGGCAAATTCTTAACACAGAAAGATTTAATATTTTTCGGAATTGCCGCTATTGTTGGTGCCGGTGTGTTCAGTACCATTGGGCAGGCGAGTTTTGATGGAGGTCCGGCAGTGATTTTCCTGTTTATGTTTACTGCGCTAGCCTGCGGATTTGCAGCAATGGCGTATGCCGAATTTGCGTCGATGGTTCCGGTTTCGGGCAGTGCTTATACCTATAGTTATGTAGCTTTTGGTGAGGTAATTGCTTGGATCATAGGTTGGTCGTTAATTATGGAATATGCCGTAGGAAACATTACGTTGGCAATTTCGTGGAGTGATTATTTTACCGGATTGTTAAGCAATATGGGGATTCATTTGCCGCAATGGATTCAGATGGATTACCTTTCGGCGCACAAAGGTTTTGACGATGCTGTGGCATTGATGACTAGCGGAAAATCGTTTGAAAACCTGCCTAATAATTTACAATTGGCACATACGGCTTGGACAACTGCTCCGCGAATTGGAAGCTTTCATTTTGTGGCAGATATTCCTGCATTGGCAATTATTGTGCTGATTACCTGGTTGGTTTATCGCGGTATGAAAGAATCGCGTAACGCAAGCAACATCATGGTTTATGTTAAGTTAGCGGTGATTGCATTGGTTTTAATTGTCGGGATTTTTTATGTGGATACCGATAATTTCTATCCTTTTGCTCCAAACGGTTTATCGGGCGTTTTAAAGGGAGTGTCGGCAGTTTTCTTTGCCTATATTGGTTTTGATGCTATTTCTACAACAGCAGAAGAATGTAAAAATCCGCAGCGCGATTTGCCTCGAAGCATGATTTGGTCTATCGTTATCTGTACTATTTTATACATTGCCATCGCGTTGGTTTTAACAGGTATGGTTAATTACAAACAGTTGAATGTAGGCGATCCGTTGGCGTACGTTTTTGATCAGGTTGATTTGAAATGGTTTGCCGGAATCGTGGCTGTAAGTGCCGTAGTTGCTATGGCGAGTGTGCTTTTGGTTTTTCAGATGGGACAACCGAGAATCTGGATGAGTATGAGCCGTGACGGATTATTACCACTCAAGTTTTCTAAAATCCATCCAAAATATAAAACACCATCGTTTGCTACTATTGTTACAGGTTTTGTTGTGGCAATTCCTGCTTTGTTTATGAATTTAACAATGGTAACCGATTTATGCAGTATTGGTACATTATTTGCCTTCTCATTGGTTTGTGCGGGTGTTTTGGTTTTGCAGGATAAAGATATTCCGCGTGGAAAATTCCGTATTCCTTATTTAAACGGAAAATATATTTTACCTGTCGGATTTATTTTAGGATTGATTTCGATTTTCATGTGGAATAAAAACGGAGCAGAAGCATTTGTTTATAATACACCTCAAGTTTACGAACCTACAGATTTTGTTACACAGCTTTCTAAAGACGATGCTGTAAAAATGTCTTCTTATGTAGAAACTGCTTATCAATTAAAACCAATTGATTTTAATAATGATTTAGAAGCGATGCTTTCATCTGTAAAAGAAAAATCAGGAGATCAATATGTGGTTTTGATTGAAAAAGCTCCGGTAGATCAACAATTAAAGTTCGAAACAGGTTTTCATTTGTTCAAACATAAAATACCTATGTGGTTATTTTTAGTAGCGATGGTTTTCTTGTGTATCTGGAGTTTTAGAAAAAATCTTTCCTTGATACCAATGTTAGGATTAATTTGCTGTATTTATATGATGGCAGAATTAACCATTTGGAACTGGTTGTATTTCAGCGTATGGTTAATTATAGGTCTATTGATTTACTTTAGCTATTCGCGTTTTCATAGTAAATTAAATAAAGCTAAAAGTTGAATCTAAGCATTATATAGATCAAATAATATATTGTCTTTCCGCAGGAATCTTTAAGTATATACTAAAAAATTAAAGCACTCAATTTAGAGTGCTTTAATTTTTATATGATTTTGATAAATTTATCTATTTCGATCTTCTTCGTTTTAATTCTTTATCCAACAAATCTAATTCGCGGTTTGTTTGTCCGGCAACCGATGTGTTTTCATTCGCACGACGAATCAAATATGGAACAACATCATAAACAGGTCCAAAAGGTAAATATTTAGCAACGTTGTAATTGTGGTTTGATAGGTTGTAGCTAATGTTATCGCTCATTCCATACAATTGCCCGAACCAAATGCGTTTGTCTGTGTGTGGAATATTATTTTTGGTCATCAGTTCCATTAACATATAACTGCTGTCTTCGTTGTGTGTACCGGCAAACAAAGCAATTTTATTTTCCAAGTTTTCCACCATATAGGTAACCGTTTTATTAAAAGTAGCATCGGTTTGAGCCTTGGTAGCGCAAATGGGCGAGGGGTAACCTTTTTCTTCGGCACGTGCACGCTCTTTTTCCATATAAGCACCGCGAACCACTTTAAAACCAACATGAAAGCCTTCGCGTAAACCAACGGCATGCGTGTTCTTAACAAAGTCAAAACGATCCCAACGATATGTTTGTGCCGTGTTAAAAACAATACACTTTTCTTTGTTGTACCTACGCATCATATCCAAAACCAAATCATCGGCAGCATCCTGCATCCAGCTTTCTTCGGCATCAATCAATAATAAAACACCTTTTTCGTAAGCCGTTCTGCAAATAATGTCAAAACGTTCTACAATTCGGTTCCATTCTTGTTGTTCAGCATCGGTAAAAGGTAAATTTTCGCCTTTCTTTTCAAATAAGAAAAATCTGCCAACACCTGTAGGTTTAAAAACAGCAAACGGAATTGCCGTGCGTTCTTTAGCAAATTCAATGGTTTTTAAGGTCATTTGCAACGCATGATCAAACTGTTCCTGGGTTTCTTTTCCTTCAACAGAATAATCTAAAACCGACGAAACACCTTTTGTGTACATTTTATCAACCACTTTTAAGCAGTCTTCTTCTGTTACACCACCGCAAAAATGATCAAATACGGTAGATTTTATCAATCCCTTTACAGGCAGGTTTGTTGATATGGCAAAACTTGTTAAAGAGGTACCTATTTTAACTAATGCATTACTGCTTATTAACTTAAACAAGTAGTATGCTTTATTTAGTTCGGTGTTGTTTTTTAATGCAAAAGCAACCTCGGTATTATCAAATATCTTCTCCATTAGGTTTAAAGTTGTGCTGCAAAGATACAATAGTTATAAAAATTGCTTTATTTTTACATCAAATTTTTTTTAAGCATGCAAATACAGGCAGCAGATTACATTATTGGTTTTGGAGTTGATTGTTATTCTACTCTTTCACAGCTAATTAACGATAAAAAATACAGTAAAATTGTATTGTTGGTCGATGAAAATACAGCACAACATTGTTTAAATTATGTGTTGCAGTGGCTGGCTGTTGATGTTACTTTTGAAATTATTGAAATTGAACAGGGCGAAGAAAACAAAACCGTAGAAACCTGCACTGCTGTTTGGGAAAGTTTGGTTGAGCTGAATATCGACAGAAAAGCACTCCTTATTAATGTAGGTGGCGGAATGGTTTGCGATTTAGGCGGATTTGTTGCATCAACCTATAAAAGAGGAATCGATTTTGTGAACATACCAACAAGTTTGCTGGCAATGGTTGATGCTTCGGTTGGAACAAAAACCGGCGTTAATTTAGGCGGATTAAAAAACATGGTGGGCAGTTTTTCGCAACCGCAAATGGTTTTGATTGATACTGCTTTTCTGGAAACATTACCGGGAAATCAGATGCGTTCTGGTTTGGCAGAAATGTTTAAGCACGGTTTAATTGCGGATGCATCGTATTGGAATCAGCTTAAAAATTTAGGCGAATTAACAACCGAAGATTTATTGTTGCTTATTTATCATTCGGTTTCCATTAAAAACGAAATTGTTTTGCAGGATCCATTCGAAGAAAATGTTAGAAAATTATTAAATTTCGGACACACATTAGGTCACGTAATCGAAACATACAGTCATTCCGGAAAAGGTATTCAGCCTTTGTTACATGGCGAAGCTGTTGCAATAGGAATGATTTTGGAAGCATTTATTTCGTACAAAAAAGACTTGTTAACAAAAAATTCATATTTAGAAATAAAAGAAACTTTAAATTTGATGTTTGAAAATATTGTTTTTACCGAAAATGATATTGAAATTTGTACCCATTTACTAATACACGATAAAAAGAATGTGAACGGTATTGTGCAGTTTACGTTGTTAAGCGGTATTGGTAAAGGTGTTTTTAATGAAGTTGTTGAAAGTGAGTTGATTACCGAAGCTTTTAACGATTATTTGTACAATTAATTTACTATTAACGTTACTAAATTTTGTAAGTGAACAAAAATTATAACCTTCCAATAATAAATGTTTTAAATCCGTTGGTTAAAAAAATCAGTCGGGTTATAAAACAGTTGGGTTTATCTGTTACTTTAAATAAACCTTTAAAGGCTGTAATTGTAAGTAAAATCTACAATCAAAAATTATCAATTGCTTTTGCCAATCTACGGGTTTGAAAATCGTATTTATATCAAATACACTTAACTAATTAATAATTTTTTAAAGAAGATTTTTTATGAATACAAAATATTTCGACTTAATAAACCAAACATTTTACTTTCCGCAAGAAGAGTTTTCATTAAATAAAGACAATTTAATGTTCCATAATATCGATTTAATGAAATTGGTAGAACAATACGGAACACCATTGAAATTTACCTATCTTCCACAAATTTCAAACAATATAAACAAGGCAAAAGGCTGGTTTAGAAAAGCAATGGAAAAACATAAGTACGAAGGTAATTATTACTATTGCTACTGTACTAAAAGTTCACACTTTGAATATGTTATGAACGAAGCTTTTAAGAACGATATCCATGTGGAAACGTCGTCGGCTTTTGATATTAATATTGTTGAGAATTTACTGGCGAACGGTAAAATAAATAAAAAGACAATTGTAATCTGCAACGGTTTTAAACGCGACCAATATGTTGAAAATATTGCACGTTTAATTAATGGCGGACATAAAAATACCATTCCGATTATTGATAATTACGAAGAATTGGATTTGTTGCAAGAACGTATCAAAGGAAAATTCCAAATCGGAATTCGTATTGCATCAGAAGAAGAGCCAAAATTCGAATTTTATACATCGCGTTTGGGTATCGGTTACAAAAATATTCTGCCTTTTTACAGAAAAACTGTTGCCGAAAATACGAATGTTGAACTTAAAATGTTGCATTTCTTTATTAATACCGGTATTCGCGATACGGCGTATTATTGGAACGAATTGGGTAAATGTTTAAAAGTTTACACAAGTCTTAAAAAAGAATGCCCAACATTAACCGGCTTAAATATTGGTGGTGGTTTCCCTATTAAAAACTCGTTGAATTTTGATTACGATTACGCGTATATGGTTGATGAAATTGTCAATCAGATCAAAATGGCATGTGAAGAAGCCGATGTAGATTTGCCAAATATTTTTACAGAATTTGGATCGTTTACGGTAGGAGAATCGGGGGGAGCAATCTATAAAGTTTTGTATCAGAAACAACAGAACGATCGTGAAAAATGGAATATGATCGATTCGTCTTTCATCACCACGTTGCCAGATACTTGGGCAATTAACAAACGATTCATTATGTTGGCGGTAAACCGATGGAACGAATCTTATGAGCGCGTTCTTTTAGGTGGAATGACTTGTGATTCTGATGATTATTACAATTCAGAACAAAACTGGAATGCTATTTATCTGCCTAAATTCAATAAAGAAAAACCGCTGTATATAGGTTTTTTCAACACGGGTGCATATCAGGAAACAATTGGTGGACAAGGTGGAATTCATCACTGTTTAATTCCCCAACCAAAACATATTTTAATAGATCGTGACGAAAACGGAATTCTGGCAACCGAAATTTTCTCGGAACAGCAAACCGCAGACGATGTTTTAAAAATCTTAGGATATTCAAATAATAAACAAACAAAATAATAAAGAAAAATAATAGAATTATGAAAGGACCAATTTCGCAATTTATCGAACATAATTACCGTCATTTCAACGCAGCAGCTTTGGTTGATGCAGCAAAAGGTTACGAACAACATTTATTAGAAGGCGGTAAAATGCTTATTTCGTTAGGTGGCGCAATGTCAACTGCAGAATTAGGAGTTTCGTTGGCAGAAATGATCCGTCAGGACAAAGTACATATTATTTCATGTACAGGTGCAAATTTAGAAGAAGATGTAATGAATTTGGTTGCACATTCACACTATAAAAGAATTCCGAACTGGAGAGATTTAACGCCGGAACAAGAACGCGAATTATTAGATACGCACTTTAACCGTGTTACAGATACGTGTATTCCAGAAGAAGAAGCATTTCGCCGTTTACAACAACATTTAGAAGATGTTTGGTATGCAGCAGAAGCAAAAGGAGAACGTTATTTACCGCATGAATTTTTGTATCAGGTAGTAAATTCTGGAGTTTTAGAGCAGTATTATGAGATCGATCCAAAAGATTCTTGGATTGTTGAAGCAGCAAAGAAAAACCTGCCGATTGTTTGTCCGGGTTGGGAAGATTCTACAACAGGAAACATCTTTGCATCAAACGTAATTAAAGGAAATTTACAGGCATCAACCGTAAAATCGGGTATCGAATACATGATTTACTTAACAGAATGGTATCGTGCTAATTCCGGTGGTAAAGGTGTAGGTTTCTTCCAGGTTGCAGGTGGTATTTCGGGCGATTTTCCAATTTGTGTAGTTCCAATGATGTATCAGGATTTAGAGTGGGAAGATGTACCTTTCTGGTCGTATTTCTGTCAGATTTCTGATTCAACAACATCTTATGGATCTTACTCTGGTGCAGTTCCAAACGAGAAAATTACTTGGGGTAAATTAGATATCGATACACCTAAATTTATGATCGAATCTGATGCTACTATTGTTGCGCCATTGGTATTCGCCTATATCTTAGGACAATAAAAAAAACAGAAAAAAAGTTTCAAATAATTTGCATAATACAGCACAGCTATTGTATTTTTGAAACACAATAACTACCACAATAATGAAGAGAATAATTGTTGATTACGCAAAATTAACAAACGAAATTTTAAGCTTGTTAGTCGAAAGATTTCCCGACGGATATGATGATGCCGATGTCATCCAATTTACCAATGCTAAAGGTGAACTTATTGAAGCTGTTGAAGTAAAAACCAACGATACTATTTATTTAGTAAAAGTAAGTACCAAGTTACAAGATAGAATTGAAAATTTTGATGAAGAAGATATTTCTTCTGTTGATTCAATCAATGTAAAAGATTTGGATATTGATGAAGACGAAGACGATCAAAAATCAAAAAAAGCATCGAAAAAGAAGTCTGAAAAGAAAAAGAAAGATGACGACGAGGATGATTCAGACGATGACGATGATTTTGATGATGAAGACTTCGACGATGAGGATGATGAAGATTTTGACGACGACGAGGAAGATGACGACGATGACAAATAATAAAAAAATCTAACTTTTTAAAAGTTAGATTTTTTTATGGAATCAATCCCGAAAAATCCAATCAAATAATAGCTAAAATAATTATAAAATAGTAATTTTACAGCCAAACAACACTTCGCTATGAGTTCAAAAATACTATTAACTTCCAAAGAAGTTGATATCATCTTACATCGTTTAGCGTGCCAGTTAATAGAAAAGCACAACGATTTTTCTAACACGGTATTAATAGGTATTCAGCCGCGTGGCAAATTTTTGGCAGAGCGTATTTCAACTATATTGAAAAACGAATACGGAATTCCATCAGTTGATTTAGGTTTTTTAGACATCACTTTTTTCAGAGACGATTTCCGTAGAAACGATAAACCTTTGGAGGCAAATAAAACACAGATAGATTTTTTAGTTGAAGATAAAAACGTGGTTTTTGTAGATGATGTACTGCATACAGGCAGAAGCATTCGTGCCGCTTTAACAGCAATTCAATCGTTTGGCAGACCAAATGAAATCGAATTATTGGTATTGATTGATCGACGTTTTAGCAGACATTTACCAATTCAGCCCGATTACCGTGGTCGACAAGTTGATGCCTTCAACAACGAAAAAGTAAAAGTTCAGTGGAAAAACGAAGATGCACCGGCAGACGAAGTTTACCTGATATCTAATCCTTCATAATTTAAAACAACACAACAGCAAATTCAAAATGAAAGAATTAAGCGTTAACCATTTATTAGGTATTAAATACATCAACAAAAATGATATTGATTTAATTTTTGAAACAGCAGATCATTTCAAAGAAGTAATTAATCGCCCTATAAAAAAGGTTCCGTCGTTAAGAGATATAACAATTGCCAACATTTTTTTCGAAAACAGTACCCGAACTAAATTGTCTTTTGAACTGGCACAGAAACGTTTGTCTGCAGATGTTATCAGTTTTTCCGCAGCACAGTCTTCTGTAAAAAAAGGCGAAACGCTGATTGATACCGTTAACAACATACTTTCAATGAAGGTTGATATGGTAGTAATGCGTCACAGCAATCCAGGTGCGGCTCATTTTTTGTCGCGTAATGTAAAGGCAAGTATTGTAAATGCTGGTGACGGTGCACACGAACATCCAACACAGGCTTTATTGGACAGTTTTTCAATTCGCGAACGTTTGGGTGAAGTTGCAGGTAAAAAAGTTGTTATTGTAGGTGATGTTTTGCATTCGCGTGTGGCATTGTCAAACATTTTTGCTTTGCAGATGCAGGGAGCCGAAGTAATGGTTTGCGGACCAAAAACCTTGATACCGCGCTATATTACTGATTTAGGTGTAAAATACGAACCTAATTTACGTAAAGCTTTAGAATGGTGCGATGTTGCAAATATGCTGCGTGTACAAAACGAGCGTTTAGATGTAAATTATTTCCCATCAACCCGCGAATATGCACAACAATATGGTGTAGATAAAGCGTTGTTAGATTCTTTAAACAAAGAAATAATCATTATGCACCCTGGACCAATTAATCGTGGCGTTGAAATTACTTCTGATGTTGCCGATTCTCAACAGTCGGTAATTTTAGATCAAGTAGAAAACGGTGTAGCAATACGTATGGCAGTTATTTATTTGCTTGCATCTAAAATAAAATAATTGTATTTTTAAAAGAAAATATGAAAGTGAAAGAGAAAAATAACGTTGTTGTATTTAAAAAAAGTAGCGAGGATCTTACTGATTTCGCCGAAAAAATAATCGATCAGCCAAACGTATTTAAAGATAAAAACATAATTATCGATTTAGAAGAATTAGCATTGCGTCCGTCTGAAATTATTCCTTTTGAATCATTGGCGGTTCTTCAAAAAAAACAGAAAAAATCGTTTGTAATTGTTGCAGATATTGATTTTGACGAAGTTTCAGAAGAAATAATCGTTGTACCAACACTTCAAGAAGGTTTCGATATCATCGAAATGGAAGAAATTGAAAGAGATTTAGGATTCTAAATCTTTTTTTAGCATTAAAAGTAAATGAAAGTAAGTATTTTAGGCTGCTATTCGGCAACTCCACGCACCATAACCAATCCAACATCGCAGGTATTGGAAATCAACAATCAGATGTATTTGATCGATTGTGGCGAAGGAACGCAAGTGCAGTTGCGAAAGCATAAAATTAAATTTTCACGCATTAACCAGATATTTATTTCTCATTTGCATGGCGATCATTTCTTTGGATTGATCGGGTTGATATCTACATTTTCTCTTTTAAACAGACCAAATGATCTGCATATTTACGGACCAAAAGGCATAAAAGAGATTATTCTATTGCAAATTAAATTGAGTAAATCGTACACAAAATATAATCTGTTTTTTCATGAATTGGAATCTGATCAATCGGAATTAATTTTTGAAGATGATAAAATTGCCGTTTACACTATTCCATTGAAGCATCGCGTGTACACCAACGGTTATTTGTTTAAGGAAAAACCGGGTTTGCGTCGTATAAACATCGATGCTGCAACTGGACAAAACATCGATGTTTGTTACTTTAACAAGCTGAAACAAGGCAGTGATTTAAAACAGGAAGATGGAACTGTTATAGAAAACGAAACCGTAACTTTTGATCCGTTACCAACACAATCGTACGCTTTTTGTTCGGATACAGTTTACAATGAAGAAATTATTCCGTTGATTGAAAATGTGGATGTTTTGTATCACGAAAGTACTTTTTTGGAGCAGGATATTGAAAAATGTATTCCAACGGGGCATTCAACAGCCATTCAGGCAGCAACTATCGCAAAAAAAGCCAATGTTAAAAATTTAATTTTAGGACATTATTCCACAAGATATTCCGATATTAATCTGTTTAAAAAAGAAGCCGATACTGTTTTTGAACCTACTTTTTTAGCAGACGATGGTTTGGTTTTTAAATTTTAGAAAGAATGAGTGATTTAAGTAATTATAGAAAATCGTACGAAAAAAGCGAATTGTTGGAATCAATGATTGATAAAAACCCAATGATGCAGTTTCAGAAATGGTTTTACGAAACCGAGGAATTTGGTGGAGTAGAAGAGGTGAACGCGATGACTATTTCAACGATTGGTTTAGACGGATTTCCAAAATCGCGCATTGTATTGCTAAAAAAATACGATGAATACGGATTTACTTTTGTTACGAATTATGATTCTGAAAAAGGAAAAGCATTGTTACAAAACTCACAGGTTTGTTTGTCTTTTTTCTGGCCATCGGTAGAACGTCAGGTAATCATCAAGGGAATTGCAGAAAAACAAACCGAAGTATATTCTGAAGGATATTTTCATTCCCGACCAAAAGGAAGTCAGATCGGAACAGTTGTTTCGCAACAAAGCTCGATTATTCCAAACAGAGAATTTTTAGATGAAAAATTAAAGATATTAGAGGATAAATATGAAAATATCGAAGTGCCTAGACCAGAAAATTGGGGTGGAGTTTTGGTAAAACCAGTGTCGATTGAATTTTGGCAGGGACGCGCAAACCGTTTACACGACCGTATCCGTTACACTTTATTAGAATCGGGCGATTGGAAAATAGAACGTTTGGCTCCGTAATTTCTAAAATTAGTCAAATTGAACTCTCACGATTCGTAATTCGTCAGCATCAATTATTTTGTTTGAATTGAAATCGTTCAGAATAATAAAAGTGAGTTTGTTTTCTTTCAGGCTTTCAATAGGAAATTCTTTTCCTTCTAAATAAAACCGTTCAACATTCCATTCAAATAAACCAATTTCGTTCTTTTTCGAAATCAGTTGAATACTTTTGTTTGTATCATTTTCGTAAAATAAATAGTGATGCACATAATCGCTAATAACTACAGATGAATAAAAACCGTCGCTATCTGGTAATACTGCAGAAACTTCTTCAAAAAATGGAATCAGATTTATTGGGTTTCCTTCTTCAATAACTTGCAAATCAGCTTCGTTTTTTACAACAGTTACCTTTAATCCGTTGAAATTTTCTTTTTTAGAATTGTGAAATTTACTTTGAAACTGAATTGTAAACGGTTGTTTTTTTAAATTAATCCGATCATTTTCCTTCGTTATGGTTTTGCTTATTTCATTTTGTACAATAATAATTTCGTTTGCAAAATTCTGTGCAGTAATTAAATTCGAAACAAAAAGTATGATGATAATGTAAAAATTCCTCATTAAATAAAATCTGATTTTTATTGGTAACATATTAATCTAAATTAAGAATATAATTGAAAGAAGTGTCGAAATTTGTATAAGATAAATGTTATTTATGAACAATTTTAAAAATTATACAGATCAGTTCAAAGTACGCGAAAAATTACAACCTGTTTTTTTCATAGGTCACGGATCGCCAATGAACGGAATCGAACAAAATATATTCTCAAAAAAATGGCAGGAAATTGGTAAAACAATTGATTTACCTTGCGCCGTTTTGGTGGTTTCTGCACATTGGTTAACAACAGGAACTTTGATAACAGCCATGAGCGAACCTAAAACGATTCACGATTTTGGAGGATTTCCAAAAGAATTGTTTGATGTGCAATATCCCGCACCTGGAAGTCCGTTTTTGGCAGAAGAAACTACGAAATTAATCACATCAACCAATGTAGGTTTGGATCACGATTGGGGCTTGGATCATGGAACTTGGACTGTAGTTAGACACATGTTTCCTGATGCCAACGTGCCCGTTTTACAGTTAAGTATCGATTATAACAAACCGGCTGCTTATCATTATAATTTGGCAAAAGAACTTTATGATCTGCGTAAGCGAGGTGTTCTAGTAATTGGCAGCGGAAATATGATTCACAATTTGCGGATGATCGATTGGAATAATATGGCAGAACCCGGTTTTGGTTTTGATTGGGCAAAAAGTTTGAATGAAACTTTTAAAAAGAGAATCCTTTCAAAAGATCATAAAGATTTAATAGAATACGATCGATTGGGTGAAGCTGCAAGGCTTGCAATTCCTACGCCGGATCATTATTATCCTATGCTGTACGCGTTGGCTTTAATGAACAATAAAGACGATGTTTCTATTTTTAACGATGAATATGTTGGCGGATCGTTGTCAATGACATCATTCTGTTTAGGATAAATAATGTTATATTTGCTTTAAAAATTGTCCATGAAAACCATTTTTAAAGTCGTATTTTTATTTTTAAGCATCAATATATTTGCCCAGCCAAAAGCTGTTTTAAACAAAACAATGTATAATTTCTGGCTGAACGAACCAAGTAAACCTACCGATAAAATGCCGTTGATTGTATTTTTGCATGGTAAAAGTTTGTCGGGCACAAATATAGATCGAGTTAAACGTTACGGTGCTTTAAAAGGAGTTGAGAAAGGGTTGGATATTCCTGCGTATCTGGTTGCACCACAATTACCATCGGGACCTTGGAATGCCGATAAAGTAGATGAAATTGTAAGCTACATGATTAAAACCTACGGTATTGATGAAGACCGAATTTACGTAACGGGAATGAGTTTGGGATCATACGGAACAATGAAATATGTTGGCGAATATCCGGATAGAGTTGCTGCAGCGATATCAATTTGTGGCGGAGGAGATGTGGGAGATGCGTGTAATTTGGCTCAAGTTCCAATTAAAGTAATTCATGGCGACAAAGATTTTATTGTACCGTTGTCTGAATCGCAGAAAATTGTAAATGCTGTAAAGAAATGCAATAAACAAGCACCAATTGAATTGCAGGTTGTAAAAGGAGGTAATCATGGCAGTGTTGAAGATTTATATCGCCACATGGAATTGTATGACTGGTTGCTTAAACATACAAAAAGTAAAAATAATAATACGTTATAGTAAAAAAGTGAACTCAATGTTGAGTTCACTTTTTTTATTTTGATTTATTCTTTTTCTTCCAATTTTTTACGTAATCAAATACGTAATCGTATGAAAATTCACCTAAATAAGCATTGTAATCTCCATTTGGAAAAATGACCACGAAACTTGCGTATTGATAATGGTATTCGCTAAAAAATCTTTTTTCTATTTCATTGTTTGGATCTTTTTTCCACGGCATGTATTTATGATTACTATAAACGTTTTTCGACTCCTTTTTGTATAAAAATAGTGTTTGACCATCTATAGTTTCTTTGAATTTGTTTTCAAAAACATCTGTTTCATCCTTAAAAATTTGAGAACCATTTGGAGTAGGATTTTTAGAAATATTTGTGGCGTCAGGTCCGGGATAATAATAAACGAATAATGGTTTTTTAAAATCTAAATTCGTTGATAAAGAATTATTTAAAGAATTGACAAGCTCTTTATAATCATTAATTTTTCCAGATTTTTCTCGTTCTTTAATCAATCTGTAAATAGTTCCGTCATCATTTTGCCCAACTAAAATTCCTTTACTTTGAATTTGGTTAAACTGACTGTAACTTATTTCTTTACCATCAAAATCAAGATATTTAATTTTTGGTTTCTGTGCTAAAGAAATTAATGGAAAAAAAATAAATAATAAAAGTTTGAATTTTTTCATAAGATATTAATTTACTTCAAATATAATTTTTTTTAACAATAAACCAAACTACTTATGATATCTAAAAAATCCAATTAAAAACGATATATTTGCATCGTTTTAAAAATCGATATAAAATAGCACAACTATATGAAAGCAGGTATTGTAGGATTACCAAACGTAGGAAAATCAACTTTGTTCAACTGTTTGTCTAACGCAAAAGCACAAAGTGCAAACTTTCCTTTTTGTACAATCGAACCAAATATTGGGGTTGTAAACGTACCAGATCCTAGAATTAATAAATTAGAAGAATTGGTTAAACCAGAGCGCGTGCAAATGGCTACTGTTGATATTGTTGATATTGCAGGTTTGGTTAAAGGTGCAAGTAAAGGCGAAGGTTTAGGTAATCAGTTTTTAGGAAATATTCGCGAGTGTAACGCTATTATTCACGTTTTGCGTTGTTTTGACAATGATAATATTGTGCATGTTGACGGTAGTGTGGATCCTATTCGCGATAAAGAAACCATTGATATAGAATTGCAGTTAAAAGACTTGGAAACGGTTGAAAAACGTTTGGAAAAAACAAAGAAAGCTGCTAAAACCGGTAATAAAGAAGCACAGGTTGAAACTGCTTTGTTAGAGCGTATTCGCGAAGCATTATTACAAGCAAAATCGGCAAGAACAGTAGTTGCGCAAAATCAAGACGAAGAAGCGTTGTTAGAAGATTTTCAATTGATTACAGCAAAACCGGTTCTTTACGTTTGTAATGTTAATGAAGAATCTGCAGTTAACGGAAACGAATATGTTGAAAAAGTAAAAGAATTAGTAAAGGATGAAAATGCCGAAGTAATTATTTTATCTGTTGGTGCAGAAGCTGATATTACCGAATTGGAAAGCTATGAAGAGCGTCAGATTTTCTTGGAAGACATGGGCTTAACAGAACCAGGATCGGCTGTATTGATTCGCGCTGCTTACAAATTATTGAATTTACAAACGTATTTCACGGCAGGTGTAAAAGAAGTTCGTGCTTGGACTATTAAAGTGGGAGATTCAGCACCAAAAGCTGCCGGAGTAATTCACAGTGATTTTGAAAAAGGATTTATCCGTGCCGAAGTAATCGCTTATAACGATTATGTTTCTTTTGGATCAGAAGCTAAAGTAAAAGAAGCCGGAAAACTGCGTGTTGAAGGTAAAGAATATATTGTTAAAGATGGTGATGTAATGCATTTCCGCTTTAATGTTTAAACCAGTTTTTAAGAGCCGAATGTTAAATCCGGCTTTTTTATTAACTTTTTTTTACATTTGGTGCAAATCAAAAGCACAGAAAGATTTTGATAAAAGAGTACATACCAAAAAAGGAGAAATATTTTTTAATTTAATGCTTCCAAGTATTTATATGATGGGTTTTTCTAACGAAAATCCAAGTCTTAACAAGCTATCATTATTAAAGAATTAGAAGGAGAAAATCCCGAGATTAAATTCTCAATGATAAATACAGATTTAAGATTATCATTATATCTAAATGATTATAAATCTATTTTTATTAATTCAACTAGCCTGAGTATTATTTCAAATTTTGAAATTGAACTTAAATTAATAACGAGTCTACTGTCTATTAATCAAGATCTAAATAATCACAAAAAATTAGAACAAATAATCTTAAAGTTTGCTAATGATAAACAAGATTTAGATATTTTAAATAAAAAACTTTCATTTTTGATTAATGTGAGAAACAACATAATTTATTGTAACAATGAGGTGTTTAATAAAAAAAACAGATATAATTTGGTAGAAATTGATTGTATAAATTTTTTTAGTTTATATGCTAAGTTAGAATCGTCTAAATTTTATTTTGAGAAGTATGATATTTGCTTTTATATAATTAATACAATTAATGAATTTTATTCTTTGACCCGTCCTAAAAACTATACATTTTTTAATTAAATCCTGTTATAGTTATACACCAATTGATGGTAATCCTAAACTTACTATACAAGGGAGTTTTGATAATTAAAACTTCTATTATAGTTTTTCCATCTTTTCTTTAATTTTTCTGACTGTAAATGCGCAGCATTTGGAGTTAAATAATCACAGCTTGCATGTGGTCTCAATTCATTATAAGATTTAATACTATTATTAATTTTAATCTTTGTCTGATCAAAACCTAATGTGCTTTCATACAGGTTAAATTCCATTTTAATTATTCCATTAACCCTTTCTGCCATTGCGTTTTCATAGGGATCACCTTTTTCTGTCATACTTATAGCTATGTTATTAGAGAGCAATAAATCTACATATTTATGTGAGCAATATTGCGATCCTCTATCAGAATGATGAATTATGGATTCATAGTAAAGCCTATTATTTACCGCCATATTAAGTGCTTCAATACAACCATCGGCTGATAAATCCTCACGGAAGCAATATCCCATTATTTTTCTTGAATAAGCATCTGTTATTAAGCTAAGATAACCCCATTGATTACCTAGTCGTATATATGTTATATCACTTACCCAAACCTGCTCAGGCCTTGTTACAACTAAGTTCTTTACTAAATTGCTGTATTTCCTCATCCAATTTCTGGAGTTTGTTGTTACAACATTTCTTCTTCTTTGTCTTATTAGCAATTTATGCTCTGATAATAAATCAAATAAATAATCTCTTCCAAAACTTATCTCATGTGAGCGTAATTTATTTTGAATTAGATAATGAAGTTTTCTAGTACCGACTCGTGGCAGTTCTTTTCTAATAGCAATTACTTCTTGAAGTATAATATCTTCTTTAATTAAATTACTTTCTTTACGCCACAGAAAATCATAATATGCATGCCTTGTTTTGCCAAACAATCCACATAAAACAGCTATTCCCAAGTGAGGAAAATCCTCTTTCATTTTTAAGACTGCCTGGCACCAAACTTTTTTCTAATATCAATCTTTAATTGTTCACCGGCAACGTCTATCAGAGTATTTAAAGCTTTTATCTGAAGTTCTGCTTTCTGTAAAGATTCTTTTTCTGCCTTCTTTGAAATTAAGTCAAATTTATTCATAACAAACTCATTATCAGAACAAATATTGACCTTTTCATCTTTATATTGCCTTACCCACTCGTTAATTAATTTTTCATTTTTTATCTGATAAGCTATTTTTGCTTCATTTACAGTCATTCTTCCCTGCTCTATAGCACTTACGATTGTTCGCTTTTCAAGCTTGGTGTAGCTCCGACGTTTTATAGCTTCATGATAAATCTCTGATCCATAATTTCGCATCCACACATCTAGGGTTGCTTTCCCTAAACCATAAATTCTAGTAGCTTCCTTTCTCGGTAAACCATTTTCAACTTCTTTGACAATTTTCATAACTAAACGCTTGTCATAGCGGCTACGCTCGTTCTCCCGAACTGCATAATGAACTTGTTCTGTTTTTTTCATACACTTGTAATTTGTGTATAGCTAATTCAGGACAAGTCAATTTTCACAAAATAAAAACGCATTGATATAAAAAATCAATGCGTTATATTTTATTTCTGTGGAGCCGCAGGGAATCGAACCCTGGTCCAAACAAGCAATCAAAGAGCTTTCTACACGTTTAGTTTTTGTTTAGATTTTCGTCATAAAGCTTTGCCAAAAACAGCCACTTTATGCTTAACCTCTTAAGGTTTCGAGTAACTTCCGAGGTGCTATTTACTCTAGATTTACTTTTACGATTCCTTTTGTTAAAACGCCATAAATCAAGGCTTCTTTAAGGAATTTAGCTCTCCTATCTAATAGGACAAGGCTCAAATCTTACTATAATTCGGATTAAGCAGCTAAAGCGTAGTTATCTTCGCCGTGTAAAAAAAAGTTCATTCATGATATTTACGAGCTGTGTATGAGCGCTCGACGTGCTTACTTTTCAATTCCACCTGCTGTCAAAACCGATCGGCCCCAAAAAGTGGTACAAAAATAATAAAAAAAATCCTGCCAACCAAGCAGGATTTATCATTTGAATCTTTTAAGTAATCAACAAAACAACATATACGTTCTAAACCTAATCTAACCTTATTAAAACGTGACAACTTAATATTCCCTAATTATTTTTGCCCAATAATTTATTAAATATTTTGTGATTCAAATGTTGTACAAATGTATAGGCAAACTATTAATAAAAATAATTAGATGCGAAAACTTAACAAAATGTGAGCAAAATACTCACTTCTTATAGTTTAAGATAAATATCCGTTTTTTATAGCTGCCTTTACAAGTCCTTTATCATCATCTACTTTCATTACCTGTTTCATTTTTGCAATGCGTTTTTGTATGGCGCTGTATGATATAGGTATTATTTTGTCTAATTCTATTATTTTGTATCCTTTTGATAATAAATATAAAATCTGTCTGTTGTAATCGTCAATCAACGACTTGTCGTCTAATGATTCATTGAAGGTTTCCTGTACAAAATCACTGTAAAACTTATCATGATTCAACACATTTTCGATCAGATTTTTCAAATTTTCAGGAGTAAGTTCACCTTTGGTAAAAAAACCATCGGGTTTTACATTCTTTATAATATCCAAAATAAAAATCTTTTCGGTATGCGCTGTTAACATAATAATTTTGCAATACGGAATAACTTTTCGTACCAGATTGGCAGCATCTATTCCGTTTTTAATGTTTTTATCATCGTAAGCCGGAATATTAAAATCAATCAAAGCAATATCAGTCAGTTTTGCTTGAGGAACATTTTCAAAATATTCAAAAACCTCTTTACAGCTTGCTAATTTTGCAATTTTACTTTGCGGATAATTTTGTGTTATAACATTGCCATAGCCTTCTAAAATAAAGGGATGATCGTCGATAAGTACAAAATTCATAGTGTTTTGGTGTTAAATTAAACGTTTGTTTATTCCAGATTAAATCCGATCTGTCCGTCTTCTTCTATAGTCAGCGTTTTTTCATCGACCGTATCAATAAAATCTTGAGGCATTTCATTTTCTGTAATTTCTTCTTCGTAAGGTAAAGATTCCAGCAAATTGATCAGTTTAATTTTATCGCTTGAAAGCTGATTTCCCTGAGCTTTGATTCCCTTTACAGAAATAAATTCTTCAAAATTAACGGTTAAAGGTTCTTTTTCTACACCTTTGATCTTTGCAAAAACGATCTCTGCTACCGGACGATAATCTGTTGAAACAATTTCAAGACGCGAATACGGATGTTCGGAAATGAAAACCTCTTCTTTATTGACCGATTCTACCAAAAAGCGTTTAACGAAATACTTGTCTTTTTCCGGATCGAAATAAATACAGGAAATCGGTTTATTGGGAATCCATTTTTCCAACACAATTACATCATCATCAAAATGCGTGGTCAATTCAGGAATAATCGTTTTAATCTTTCCACTTTGGGTAATAATCAACAATCGGTCTTCCGGTTTGAATTCGCCTAATAATTCACCTCTACCATCAACATTTAAGCGGTGAACGGTATCATCGAACCAAACTTTTCGCGGACGAAGGGTTGATATTCCTTTTTCTTTTAATTCTATTTTTTTTATTGGATATTTTGTAACAGTATTTCCTTTTGATACCCGACCTTTTATTAACAAATCGGCAAAATCTAAATCGAATTTCAGCTTTTTAACATTGGTTAACATTCGTAATAAAATGGTAACAACTTCGGCTTCACCGTTTGGATTGCTTGAGAAATATAATACTTGCGACCCTGGTTTTTCCTGCGTTAAATCGTACACTTTATCACGTGTAATTCCCGAAACATTAAATCGTTTTACGAACGATGCACCTGCTTTTCCATCGCGATAAATCATGTTATAAATGGTACGTTTATCGTTTTTATTGAAAACCGCAGCGTGAATAATGTCTTTACCAACGAATTTTTTCTCTTCGATTTTTGATACGATCATGCTACCATCGCGCAAAAACACAATTACATCATCAATATCAGAACAATCTGCAAGGTATTCATCTTTACGTAAAGCCGTACCAATAAAGCCTTCTTCTTTATTTACATACAGCTTTTGGTTGCGTAGAACTACTTTTGTGGCTTCGATATTATCAAAACTGCGCAATTCGGTTTTACGTTCGCGACCTTTGCCGTATTTTTCTTTTAAAGTGGTGAAGAATGAAATGGTAAAATCGATAATATGTTCGATATTGTATTTTACCTTTTCAATATCGCCTTCTAAAGCATCCAGTTTTTCCTGTGCTTTATCTAAATCGAATCGAGAAATTCTTTTAATTCTGATTTCAGTTAAGCGCAAAATATCATCAGTGTTTACTGCGCGTTTCAAATGTTTCGTAAAAGGTTTCAATCCTTCATCGATAGCAGAAATCACACCTTCCCACGTTTCTTCTTCTTCAATTCTACGGTAAATTCTGTTTTCAATGAAAATTCGTTCCAATGATGAAAAATGCCATTGTTCTTCTAATTCGTTTAATTCAATAATCAATTCCTGACGTAACAAATCAACCGTTCTTTCGGTTGACTGCTTCAACATATCGGAAACTCCTGTAAATAAAGGTCGGTTATTTTGAATTACACAACCAAGCGGAGCAATAGAAACCTCGCAACTTGTAAAAGCATAAAGGGCATCTATGGTTTTATCTGGCGATACGCCCGGCGGTAAATGAATCAAAATTTCAACATCAGACGATGTATTATCTTCTACTTTTTTAACTTTAATTTTACCTTTTTCGTTGGCTTTTAAAATACTATCAATTAAAGTAGTAGTTGTAGTAGAAAATGGTATTTCTTTGATTACCAGCGTAGTTTTATCTAATTGAGAAATACGCGCGCGAACACGAACACGTCCGCCACGAGCACCATCGTTATAATTAGAAATATCTGCAATACCTGCTGTTACAAAATCGGGGTAAATTATAAATGGTTTACCCTTTAGTATTTTTATTGAAGCATCTATTAACTCTATAAAGTTATGCGGAAGAATTTTGGTTGATAAACCAACGGCAATTCCTTCGCCACCCTGTGCTAATAATATTGGGAATTTTGCAGGAAGATTTATAGGTTCGTTTCTACGACCATCGTACGAAAGCTGCCATGGTGTAATTTTTGGCGAATACAAAACATCTAACGCGAATTTACTTAAACGCGCTTCGATATAACGTGAAGCCGCAGCATCGTCACCCGTTAAAATATTTCCCCAGTTTCCCTGTGTATCAATTAACAGATCTTTCTGACCTACCTGTACCATAGCATCGCCAATACTGGCATCACCATGCGGGTGATACTGCATAGTGTGACCAACGATGTTTGCTACTTTGTTGTAACGACCATCGTCTAACTCTTTCATTGAGTGCATAATTCTGCGCTGAACCGGTTTAAAACCATCTTCGATTGCAGGAACAGCACGTTCTAAAATTACGTACGAAGCATATTCCAAAAACCAATCTTCGTACATGCCTGTAACTTTCTTTATGGTTTCTGCTTCTGCGCTTTCCAAACCGTTATGATCCAACTCCGGCTCGTAACTGTTTAATTCAGAATCTTCATTTAAATTGTTTAACTCTTCTTCTGTCATTATTTAAAAAGCTAGGCTTCTACTTTATCTAATTCAACTTTTAAATTTGCAATAATAAACTCTTGTCTATCAGGTGTATTTTTACCCATATAAAACTCCAATAGTTTTTCTATAGACGATGATTTATCTAACATTACAGGTTCCAAACGGATATCCTGACCTATAAAATTCTTGAATTCATCGGGCGATATTTCTCCCAAACCTTTAAATCGGGTAATTTCGGGTTTTGGTTTTAACTCTTCAATGGCATCAATACGCTCCTGATCAGAATAACAATAGATTGTCTTTTTCTTGTTACGCACACGAAACAAAGGCGTTTGCAGAATGTACAAATGTCCTTCTTTTATCAATTCGGGAAAAAACTGTAAGAAAAAAGTAATCATTAACAAACGAATGTGCATACCGTCCACATCGGCATCGGTTGCCAAAACAATGTTGTTGTAACGTAAATCTTCGTAATCTTCTTCGATATTTAACGCAGCCTGTAATAAATTGAATTCTTCGTTTTCGTACACAATTTTTTTAGACATTCCGTAAGTATTCAAAGGCTTCCCACGTAAACTAAAAACGGCTTGTGTATTCACATCGCGTGATTTGGTGATAGATCCCGAAGCTGAATTTCCCTCGGTAATAAACAAGGTACTTTCTAAACTGCGTGGATTCTTGGCATCGGTTAAATGCACACGACAATCGCGTAGTTTTTTGTTATGAAGTGATGCTTTTTTAGCGCGATCTTTTGCTAGTTTACGAATTCCCGAAAGTTCTTTACGCTCACGTTCTGCCTGAAGAATTTTTCGCAACAAGGCATCGGCTACTTCTGGATTTTTATGCAGGAAATTATCAAGATTTGTTTTGATAAAATCATTTACAAACGTACGAACTGTTGATAAGTCGGGTCCCATATCGGTTGAACCCAGTTTTGTTTTGGTCTGCGATTCAAAAACAGGTTCTTCAACCTTTAGTGAAATGGCAGAAACGATCGACTTACGAACATCAGATGCTTCGAAATTTTTATTGTAAAACTCTTTTATGGTTCGAACAATAGCTTCTTTAAAAGCGGTTAAATGTGTTCCACCTTGCGTAGTATTTTGACCGTTTACAAACGAATAATATTCTTCAGAATACTGCGTTTTACTGTGTGTTAAGGCAATTTCGATATCATTACCCGTTAAGTGAATAATCGGATAGATCATGTCCTCATCGGCAATGGTTTCCTGCAGCAAATCTTTCAATCCGTTTTCGGAAACAAACTTTTCGCCATTGTAAATTATCGTCAACCCTTTATTCAGGTAACAGTAATTTTTAAGCATGCGAACGATATAATCGTTACGAAACTTGTAGTTTTTAAAGATGGTTTCATCTGCCGTAAAAGTAACTTTTGTTCCTTTACGTTTGGTGGTTTCTACCTGCTCTTCTTCTAAAGTTAAATTTCCGGCACTAAATTCGGCAGCTTTTTGCTGATTGTCACGAACCGATTCTACACGAAAATAAGACGACAGCGCATTTACTGCTTTTGTACCAACACCATTTAATCCTACCGATTTTTTGAAGGCTTTAGAATCATACTTTCCACCCGTGTTCATTCGGGAAACCACTTCAACAACTTTTCCTAACGGAATTCCACGACCATAATCACGAACCGAAACAGTTCGGTCTTTAATGGTAACTTCAATAGTTTTTCCGGCGCCCATTACAAATTCATCGATACAGTTGTCCATCACCTCTTTTATCAATATATATATACCGTCATCGGGCGATGAACCGTCGCCTAATTTACCAATATACATTCCAGGGCGTGTACGAATATGTTCTTTCCAATCGAGCGATCGGATGTTATCTTCAGTATACTGAGATTCTTGTAGCATAAAATGTAGTGAATTTCTGTAAAAATACAGAAATTATTACAGATTTAAAAGCATTTATTTTTCATTTGAAGCTAATTTATCATTAATTTCTGCATCGGTTTTTGCAAACTTAACTTCTTCTTCCTTATAAATAACTCTAACCGTGTAATTGTTTGGCTGAATGGGCTTTCCGTACATTTCTGAATAATTTTTTGTAAACACCGCACCAAAATATAATATAATTGCCGAGTAGTAAACCCATACTAAAATTACCAATACAGAACCTGCTGCGCCATACAAATCTAACTGCGATGAATTTCCCAAATACAGACCAATTCCCCATTTACCAATCATAAATAAAACGGCTGTAAAGCCAGATCCAACGGCAGTTTCTTTCCATCCTAACTTTCCGTCGGGTAATGTTTTAAAGATAAATCCGAAAATTATGGTAATAATTATAGCTACAACTCCTGTGTTAACCCATGAAGCGATAAGAACGGTATCGTCGTGAAAAAGTCGACTTAACTGATCGTACATATAATCGATTACCGAATTGATCATTAAACTGACCAATAAGATAAATCCTAAAGCACCAATCATTGAGAAAGACAATAATCGATTTACAACAAAGCGCATGATTCCTTTTTTAGGTTTGGGTTTTAATTCCCAGATATAATTGATAGAGCTTTGAATTTCGGCAAAAATCCCCGATGCGGAAAACAAAAGTGTTACAGCACCTACAATGGCTGCAATACTTAAATTGTTTGATAATTTTATGTTTTTAATAGCTTCCTGTATTTGAAACGCTGCTTTTTGACCTACAAGATTTTCAATTTGCAAGAAAAACTCGCCACGAACGGCTTCTTCACCAAAAAAATATCCGGCAGATGTTATAATTAAAATTGCTAACGGCGGTATAGAAAATATGGTATAGTACGATAACGACGCACTGAATTTCATGCAGTTATCATCTAAAAATTCGTTTACAGAAACTTTGAATAAATTGAATATCCCTTTAAATTTTTCTTTAATCATAGCGGTGATTGTTGATGTATTTTATTTTAAAAGTATCAATTTAAAAATTGAATTACTAAATTACAGAGATAAGATTTTATTGAATAATCTGTAAATATTCAAAATAATGAAATTATATTTTGCAAAGATGCAATTACAGTACTTACAATTAAATAAACGGAACTACTTTGTAAGGATTAAAAGCGTTTATTCCGTCGATTATTTTTCCGCGATCGTAACAATCGTACCATTTTTTTGTATTGGAATCAAAAAACGACAAAACGTTTGAATATATATTATTCAGTTTCCAGTTAACTACGTATAATCCTGATTCTTCCGGTTGGCACTGCGGATATTGTTTCCATTGAACTAGTCTCATAATATATCTTTTTATAATTAAAAATAATAGCTAAATATTACCTTACTGTTAGGTATTTAATAATTATAAGTGATTTTTATTATGCTTTAAAGGAATATACAATATAGCAACTTTTTAAGTAACATCAAAAAATTATGTTACAAAAAAACACTCGGTTGAGTGCTTTTTAAATTGTAATGAAAATATTTAGACTATTATTTTCTGTAATGATAAAAAATTCCTTTGTCCCAAAGAGTAAATAAACTGGCTTTTAAATTGCCAGATTTCAACACATTATTTGCCCATGTATTGCAGGTGTAAAACAAATTGTATTTGCCTTTTGCTTCGTAAAAAACATCGTTCAAACCATAATTTTGATCGGTTTCTACAAGAACCAACTTATTATTTTCCATATCAAACCTGTTCAATATATATTTACAAAGTCGCTGGTATTGTTCTTTGTTCAGTTTAATTTCGATACAATCATCGCTCGTAACCAATTTATCGTGATACGTAACATGCATAGCAGATTCGCTTAAACCAAAAGCTGCATTGAATGCAACCGATGCTTTTAGATCTTTCCATTCGGGTGTTTGCAGGTAAAAACCTTTATCGCCCCAACCAAAAGAAACCCATTGTGCCGATGTTTGCTTTCCAGGTGTTAAACTAGGGTCCAAATAGGTGCGCCAATCATAAGCTTCGTTAAAGTAAGGCACAACAATATCGGTATGCACACCATTGGTTAAAATGTAGATGGATAAATTCTGCTCTTTATATTCAGATTGGTCTTTATTAACAGGAATGCACGCTGCGCCAGTGGCTAAAATTAAATAGATAACCAAAAAGCCTACAACTAATAACAAATATCCCACAATTTTCTTCAGTGTTTTCAAATACAAATCTATTTTATGTCACAATTTACAAATAATTTGTTTACAAAGTTTTATTTATTTTAGTGCGATATATTCCTGCTTAATTTTTATAAAGGTTTTATTGGTAGCTATTAATTGATTGATAAAATACTCTTGAACTTCAGTATAATCATGATATTTTAGATGCTTTGCCCAAGAATCATTCTCTTGTATTTCGTGGATTTTTTTCAGGATTTTAGCGGTGTCAGCAGCAGATCGATACACTACATTTGATTGTTCTTTATTTTTTTTATGATTGTAGGAATAATTGATTTCGCCCACTTTTTCTATAAAATACAAAGGCAATCCTTCTTCGTTATTGTAAAAATGCTGCCAACTACAAAAGCCCCAATAATTGGTTTGTTGTTTATGGTCGATATTCTCTAACCGCCAACGACAATTTCCAACTCTGCCCCAATGGTTTGAATATCTGTAAACACCCTCTTTCGTAAAAAAATAACTACTGCCGTGTTTGCTTACATAATTTGCTTTTACAAAATCATTTGGCTGATTTGTTTTGTTAAATACCGCAAACGTATTTTTAAAGAAGTTAGAACGATTGTACATGTTAGAATTTAATTCGATAATCAATACCTAAAACATGTCCGTAATCGAAACCTTTGTTAAAACTTCTTAAATTGTAAACAGACGGATTGTATCGAACACCAATATACATAACCGATGTTAACTGATAGCTGAATAAACCCGAAAAACCTAACGTATTGTAAGTATTGTATACTGATCTATTACCTTGTGAATATTCGGTATCAAACAAATTAAAAGCTAAACCATAACTGTATTCAAGTCGTTGCCAACGATGCCCTTTACGAAGTGAGATATTTAAATTATGAGCAAGAAAATTGTACTCTGTATGGAGACCAGGCGGACTGAATTGATTTACTCTATGTGATAATTCCAAAGAAATAAATCGATTGTTTTTATAATAATAATCACCGCCAATTCCAAACCCCATTCCCCCGACAGAGTTACTAAAATAATCTACGTTTGTGTTTTTACTAGAAAAACCCATTAAAGACAAAGTAGGCGGCTGCATATTAAATTTAAAAGTACCTTCGGTAGGGTTGTATCGTTTAAATTCACGCTGCTCGCGCACTTTTCTTTTAGCATCTGCTGCGGCAAAATGTTTGTTGATGTTTTCTCTAATTTCCAATTGTTTTACCGTATCAGTTATATTACGTTTGGCAATGTACCTGTCGGCTTTATACTCTTGAATTTTCAAACCTTCTTTATCGTTTAAAAAGATATTTTTAGGATATTTAAATCGTTTCTGTGTTGTAAGATCAACCCAATAACCAACACCAAAAAACGGAAGCGATGGCAGATTTCCCAAATAAAAAACAGGTCCTTTTACGGCACTAACAATGGTATCAAACTGTTTGTTTTCTGATTGATAAGATAATGTTACCGGTTTTTTACTTCGCAAAAGTTTAATCTTTGCAGGAAGCGAATATACAGAATCGTTTACTGTTACTTTAGCTTCTGCCGCGTTTGTAAACACATTTATGGTATGCGTTTTGGTTCTAAAAACGGTACTGCACGATGTTAAGCCAAGCGTTAAAAGTATTGCTGAAATTTTAAATAGTGTTTTCAATTTATTTCGTTTAAGTTGAATGTTTTATAAATTTATCTTTATTGATATTATTAGAATTTCATTCTAAAATCAAGCCCTATAACATCTTGATATTCAAAACCGTTTCTTGCATATCCAAAAGTATAGATTGAAGTATTGTATCGAACACCAACAAAAATTCTTGGCATAACCTGATGATTTATTAAACCAGAAAATCCGATAGTTTGAAAATCAGCATGTTCTTTTCTAAAATAAGGATCGCCTTCTATTGATAAATAGGGTTTAATAATTGATTGATTAATAATTCTTGGAACTTCGTACTGATAGAAATTATATTCTAAAAATGTTACTTTGTTTAATGAATTTTCTCTTTCATAATAAAGTACAAAAAAAGGTTTTTATTAGTTTCTTTACAATGTTTGTGATATTTCATCAAAATAAATGCTCTCTTTTAATAGAAGAGCATTTATTTTTTCTATGAATTTTTTTCCTCGTTATCGTATTCAAGATTGTAATTATCTTGTTCAGTAATAGCATAATATTTTTGCTTCCTTCTAAAAGAATGAACCAAAGCTATATCATAATTTTTTATAAAAGATTCAAAATCTAATTTAGCGTAATTTTCTAACGTCATACTAATGATAAAGATTATTTTACGATTCTAATAATACGTTGCATTGTTTCTTTTACATTATCAATAATAAAGTATATAAACGGTTGTTTATCGTGGTTTATTTGAGCTATTTCCAACGTGTCGTAATACTTTAATCTATTTTCTGTATCTCCTTTTAAAATTGCGATAGGGAAACCATTTTGCAATAAGATCAGGTTCATTAATAGTCTTGATGTTCTACCGTTGCCGTCAACAAAAGGGTGTATTGTAACCAACCGTTCGTGCATTTCGGCACTTAATACTACAGGGTGTAATTTCTCTTTATTTTCATTATACCAAATAAATAAATTGTCCATTTCTTCTTGTATTAAATAATGTTGTGGTGGTACGTGTTTTGATCCTGAAATAAGAACCTGTTCATTACGGTACTTTCCTGCATTATTATTGTTTATTCCTTGTAGAATTAAACGGTGTATCTGCAACACATCACGTTCGGTAATACTATTTTTTTCAGTTGCTAACTCTTTTATAAATTCAATAGCATAATCGTGGTTTATAGCTTCTAAATGTTCATTTAAACTTTTTCCGCCAATGGTTAATCCTTTTTCAATAACCAAAGCAGTTTCTTGCAACGTTAGCGTATTCCCCTCGATTTTGTTACTTTCATAAGTATATTCTATATCAAAAGCTTTAGCGACTTTGTCGCCCTGCTGATTTCGTAACGCATTAAGTTTGTTCTTTAATTCGTCTAAATACTGTAGTTGCTCTCGCATTTGCATCTTTGATAATTTTAATTGTAAAGGTATGATTTTAGTTTTTACCTTTTTATGAATTGAAATTTTTAATTTGATTGGTTTATATAAAAAGCAAAAGTCTCTTTTGCAATCACTTTACTTGATTTACCGATGTAATTCAAAAATTCTCTTTCTGTGGAATGACCTGTGATATTCATCATAAAAGATATTGGTATTATTCCAAAATGATTTATAGCAAACGAACGCCGCCCAATATGGCTACTAACCAATTTCCGCTTTTCATAAATACCTTCTTTTTTTCTATCTACATCTGTTTCTTGTAACAGTTTTCCTTTTATTGGTTGGTTTAATTCGGCTATTTTGCAAATCTGTTTAATATATTCACTATATTTTTGATCTGAAAGGGCGTAAGGAAATTCTCCATTTCTTTATATTTAAAATTTCTAAAACTTTTGGGTGCATGGCTATTTCCATTGATTTATCTGTTTTTTTTTGATAAACTCAATATAATGATTTCCTTCATCTACCGTTATATTCTTCTTACTGAATTTCATAAAATCTGAAATACGTTGCCTTGTGAAACAACTAATAATTAACCAATCACGTGTATTTTTTTAACCATATGTAAGTTTTTCATCTTCAATAGATTATTTAATTTTTATTTCTTCAAACGACAAATAATTTTTTTCAAATTTCTCTTCCTTAAAACTTAATTTGTCAAGTTGCCGACTGTTTCAACACCTAAATATTTAGCTTCATACAAAACGACTTTATAAATTTGAATTCTCTTTGTAACGTGTTTTGAGAATATTGTTCACTTTTTAAATAAGTTTCAAATTCTTTTTTAAAACTTTCGTCTACTTCATTAATAAGTATAACTTTTTTCCGATGTAGTTGCAAACGTTCCAATTTATGTTTAATTGTAGTATATTTTTTTACCGATGTTGATTTCATTTCATGCTGCCTGTAATCAATATAGAAATCAATATAATCAACCAAAGTATGAGGTACTTTAATATCATTTGTTTTAGGGTTGTAAAACTCTTCCATTTGTTGGTGACCATTCTTTTGTAATATTTACAGGAATTACCAAATTTACTATTTGTTGAATCATAGTTTTCAATAAGATTTAGTTCTGCATTAACCTCAATGATTTTATTTCTGATTTCAATTTCTTTTGGTTTTCCATTATGATGTTTCTCCCAATATAACTTAGTAACCTCAACCTTTGTTTTACATTCAACAAAAGTATTCCTTTGTTCAATTCTGTTAAATACCCGTAATGTTAGGTTTGTTTTTTCTTTTTTTAATCTTTACAAGAATTGTATTGTTGCCATAATTTTCCTTATTTTTAGTAAAGTTACAAATACAAATAAGTTGTATAGTACTTGTATAGTTTCTGTCGATTTGATTCAATTTCTTTAGATTTCATTCTACATTTGAAAATTTGAAAATATCTCGATTACAAAAGTTTTATGTACAATTTTAGAGCTAGTTATGGAAATATTAGATTGTATCTAAAAAATTCCCTGCGACTCCACTTCTGGGGACAAGTCTAAAAAGGATAGATTTGTTTCCTTTATTTTACCTTGTAATTTACTGTTATTCTGATAAATAAGTATGATGGCTTCGTTTAATCTTTGAGTTCGATGTTTGGCTCCGTCAAATTCCAAATTTTCTGGGAACATCGAACTCACTATAATTCTTTTTTCCTCAACTGTTCCATTTTCATAGTGTTCCAATAGGTTTGATACTTTTTTCAAGCTTGTTTTCATCAAGTTCCTTATTTCCAAATATGATTGATTCAATTGATCTGTATAAGAAAAATGATTTTCAAATTATACCTAACTATGGTCAATATGCAGATGTAGAAAGCAGTATCTGTTTTGAAAAAGAAATTATTTTGTAGGTCAGATAATTAAAAAGAAGCTTTATCATTTTTTCATTTATAAAATTTACAATTACCTTTAGCGTATGTAAATTTTAAACTGATGCTTTTTACATTAAACAAGGGTAAATTACAGTATATTGTCAGCGTAGCAATAGTTCTAAGCGTGTCGGGCTTGTGTTTTATCGTTAAAGAAGATCTTAATTACAGAATCGTGGCGCTCATACTTCTGCTTACAGTATCTGTAATCGCAATGCTTTACGATATTTTTCCGGTATTACTTTCGGCGCTGTTAAGTGCTTTTATCTGGAATTACTGCTTCATTCCGCCTATTTTCACTCTTGATGTAGGCAATGCCGAAGATCTGCTTATGTTTATGTCGTATTTCTTTGTAGCCATGTTAAATGCGGTACTTACCTTTAAAATCAGGCAGGCAGAGAAAAATGTTCGAGACAGGGAAGAGAAAGAAAAAACCATTACCTTGTACAATACCCTGCTTAACTCTCTTTCGCATGAGTTAAGAACTCCTATAGCTACCATTTTGGGAACGGTTGATACATTAAAGGACAATAATGATAAGCTTGATAAGGAACAACAGTTCGATCTGCTCAACGATATCGGCATTGCAAGTATACGTTTAAACCGTCAGGTTGAAAATATTTTGAATATGAGCAGGTTGGAAAGCGGAACGCTTAAACCCAAACTAGATTGGTGCGATATGGAAGAACTGGTTAACGGCATTATCCGTAAAGCAGATGTTTTAAACGGGCATAAGATATCTTTTACTCCTACTGCAAACCTTCCGTTGTTTAAGTTTGATATCGGTTTTACCGAGCAGATCCTGTTAAACCTTATTCATAACGCGGTATTGTACACTCCCAAACAGTCAGTGGTAATGGTTGAAGTAGCCCCACTTTTAGATGACTGCATCATAACGGTTTCCGACAATGGAAATGGCTTCCCGCAACAACAGCTTTCTATGGTATTTGATAAGTTTTACAGACTGCCTAATACAAAATCAGGCGGTAGCGGACTGGGGTTGTCAATTGTTAAAGGATTTACCGAGGCGCAGAACGGAACCGTAACACTTGAAAATATTCCAACGGGCGGTGCAAGATTTATTATAAGAATACCCGCCGAAATGTCTTATTTAAACAATTTGAAAAATGAGTAGAAACGAGATTTTGATTATCGACGATGAGCCACAAATCAGAAAACTTTTGGAAATTACGCTGAAAAGTAACGATTATAAAACATTTCTGGCAGAAACAGGTCACGAGGGTATTCTATTGGCTGCTAACCATACTCCCGAATTGATTTTGCTCGATTTGGGTCTGCCTGATAAAAGCGGTCATGAGGTACTTAAAGAATTAAGGCAGTGGTACCGAAAGTCTGTCATCATCTTGTCTGTACAAAATAGTGAGCACGATATCGTAACTGCGCTAGACAATGGGGCTACAGATTACCTATGCAAACCGTTTCGTACTGCAGAACTTCTTGCTCGTATACGTTCGGCAATCCGTAGAAATCATAATATAGATAATAATTCCAGTGTTTTTGTCATCGGCAATCTCGAAATAGATCTTACGGCACATACGGTAAAGAAAAATAATGAAATTATTAAACTTACTTCTACAGAATATAATCTGCTGGTACTTTTTGCCAAACACGAAGGCAGCGTACTCACGCATCAATATATTCTGAAGGAAATTTGGGGTGTGGGCAGTCAGGCCGAAACGCAGTATCTGCGCGTCTTTGTAGCTGCTTTAAGAAAAAAGATCGAAGATTCGCCTAACGAACCGGTACATATTATTACCGAAAATGGGGTAGGATACAGGTTTCAATAGTTGTTTTCAGGCTGGTTTATCTCAAACTTATATCGGTCTTTATATTTTCTTTATACGGTTTCGGATAAATTTTATATTTCCTTGATGGGTTGTTGTCCAAATTTGTACAAAAATTACAACAACTATATAAATGAAAGAAAATTCATCTATACCAAACACAGGTCATTCTTTGGTAAATAACCACAGTAAAATAACTTTTGCTACTTTACTTGTTGCCCTTGGCATTATATATGGCGATATAGGTACCAGTCCGCTTTACACCTTTAAGGCAATCATCGGAAAAAGAGAAATCTCCGAATTATTGGTTTTAGGCGGTGTGTCTTGCGTTTTTTGGACACTTGTTCTGCAGACTACCATAAAATATGTATGGCTAACCCTGAAAGCAGATAACCAGGGCGAAGGCGGTATTTTTTCTTTATATTCGCTTGTAAGGCGGTACGGTAAAAAATTGGTTATACCTACCATGATTGGTGCTGCGGCACTGCTTGCAGATGGGATGATTACACCTGCTGTATCTGTAACTTCGGCTATTGAAGGATTGGAAAAAATCAACGGTTTAAAGCATATTCCTGTGGTACCTGTTGTTATTGCAGTAGTATCGCTTGTATTCTTCCTGCAGCGCTTCGGATCGCACAAAATGGGTAAGGCATTTGGCCCGGTTATGATGATCTGGTTTTCCGTGCTGCTGGCAATCGGACTTTTCCAGGTGGTTCAGTCACCATCTGTAATTCGTGCATTGAATCCCTATTATGCGTATGAACTGTTAACGCATTATCCTCAGGGATTCTGGCTTTTGGGTGCGGTATTCTTATGTACTACAGGTGCAGAAGCATTGTACTCTGATCTGGGGCATTGCGGTAAAGATAATATCCGCATTACATGGGCATTTGTAAAACTGTGTCTTATTGTAAATTACCTGGGACAGGCATCATGGTTGCTAAATCACGGTGGTTTGCACCTGAACGGGCGTAACCCGTTTTTTGAAATGATGCCCGAATGGTTCTTAATACCGGGTATAGTAATTGCAACGCTGGCGGCTATAGTTGCTTCACAGGCATTGATAAGCGGTTCGTTTACACTGATTAACGAAGCTATAAACCTTAATTTCTGGCAAAGAGTAGGGGTTAAGCAGCCTTCTGATACCAAAGGACAGATTTATATACCAAGTGTAAATAATTTATTGTGGATAGGCTGTGTTCTTGTAATTCTTTATTTTCAAGATTCGTCACACATGGAAGCCGCATATGGTCTTGCCATTACTTTGGCAATGATTACTACTACCGTTCTGCTGTCTTACTTCCTGTTGTTCAAGTTAAAGTGGAACAAGCTGCTGGTACTCCTGTTTTTGGCGGTATTTCTTCTTATCGAATTGTCGTTCTTTGTTGCCAATGTGGTTAAGTTCCAAGAAGGTGGTTACATAACCGTGATTGCAGGTGGAATATTCTTTTTTGTAATGTATGTAAGTTATTTCGCCAGAAAAATAAACAGCAGTTATACCAAATTCGAAGATTTGGGTAAATACGCCCATACCATTGCAGAGTTGAGTAATGATGAAAGCATCCCGAAATTTACAACGCATTTAATTTACCTTACAAAAGCAGATAGAAGAGATCAGATCGAAGCCAGAATTATCCGTTCAATATTCGATAAAAAACCTAAAAGGGCAGATGTTTACTGGTTTTTCCATATCAACAGAACAAACAATCCCTATACCTTAAATTATGAAGTGTCTGAACTGGTAGACGATAAGGTTATTAAAATTGTATTGAACATAGGTTTCCGCATACAGCCAAAAACCGAACTGTATTTCGAAAAAGTGATTGACGATTTAATAGCCAACAAAGAACTTAATCTGCACCTGCGTAATAATGGAAGTACCAAATACAATCCTTCCATCGATTTTAAATTTATCGTTTTACAGGCATATCTTTCGGTAGATAACGAATTTGCAATCAAAGAAAGCATTACCTTAAAATCGTATTTCTTCCTTAAACAGTTTGCCCAAAAAGATGAACAGGCATTTGGTCTGGACAGAAACGATGTGTTGATCGAACATATTCCGTTGGTTTACCAACCGGTAAAAGCGTTTGATTTAAAACGTAAAATTACTGATAGATCTTAAAAAGGTAGGTTTTGAAAAAAGTATTGATAATAGACGACGAAGAGAAACTTCGCACACTGCTTGCAAGGATCATTACTCTGGAAGGGTTTGAAGTAATACAGGTTGCCGACTGTAAAACGGGATTGCAGAAATTATCCAGACAAACGGTAGATGTAGTGCTTTGCGATGTGAAATTGCCCGATGGCAGCGGTGTGGAACTTTCAAAAATTATTAAAGAAAAATATCCCGCCACAGAAATCATTTTGCTAACTGCTTACGGCAATATCCCCGATGGTGTTCAGGCAATAAAAAATGGTGCATTTGATTATATTACAAAAGGCGACGACAATAACAGAATCATCCCGTTGCTTTATCGGGCTATCGAAAAAGCTGCGCTTAATAATAGATTATTAAAGTTGGAAAAACAGCTGGAAGGCAAACATTCTTTTGATAAAATTATCGGAAAATCAAAGCCAATTTTACAGGCTGTTGAACTGGCTAAAAAGGTTGCAAAAACGGATACGACTATACTTTTAACCGGTGAAACAGGAACTGGTAAAGAAGTGTTTGCACAAGCAATCCATCACGAAAGTAACCGCAGTAAAGAGAATTTTGTTGCCATAAATTGCTCGGCTTTCAGCAAAGATTTGTTGGAGAGTGAAATGTTTGGTCATAAAGCTGGAGCCTTTACCGGTGCGGCGAAGGACCAAAAAGGTTTGTTTGAAGAAGCCCATAATGGAACCATATTTTTAGACGAATTGGGTGAAATGGCTTTAGATTTACAGGCAAAATTACTGCGGGTGATTGAATCGGGTGAGTTTATAAAGGTTGGCGAAACAAAGCCCACTAAAGTAAATGTGCGTATTATTGCTGCTACCAATCGTGATCTAAAGCAAGAGATTGAGCACTGGCATTTTCGTGAAGATTTGTTCTACCGTATATCTGTGTTTCAAATACAATTGCCGGCATTGCGTGAAAGAGTAGCCGATCTCGAGATTTTAGCACATCATTTTACCGGTATTTTCGCATTGAAAATGAATAAAAAAATAACTGCAATCCATGCTGATTTTATTACGGCGTTGCAACAACATCAATGGAATGGAAATATTCGGGAATTGAAAAATGTGATAGAAAGAGCTGTAATCCTTTCCAACGGGAATGAATTATCGCTTGATGATTTACCTGTGGAAATTCAAGTGAAATCAAGTGCTGTAATTGGCAGGCAACTTTCGGCATTTTCAATGCAGAGTGTCGAAAAACTTCATATTCAAAAGGTTCTTAACCATACCGGTGGCAACAAAGCCGAAACAGCAAGACTGCTCGAAATAGGCACTGCCACCCTCTACCGTAAAATCGAAGAATATGGTCTGTAAATTATCTTACCGTATCGTTTTGAGAAAAAGCCTATCATTTTGATAGGCTTTTTTTATGCGCTACTTTTTAATTGTAATTATAAGTTATTGATAGTTAGTGCTTTTGTGTTGGTATTCTAAATCTGGCATCTGGTTGGTATAAAGCAGTAAAACAAATTACAGTCAAAATGAATCAAACTAAATTAATTGTCGAAATAGCTGCTGTCTTACCTGAACTCGAGCCTGAAATAACAAGAACAGCCAATGGCAGAAATCCTTTTGCAGTAGTTAGATCAGTTACACGTTATACGCGTAAAATGATAGAACAGCACAACGATTTAATGACGGATAAGTGCATGAAACTTATAGGGAATATTTATATCAAAGGAGATGCCGTACTTAAAACTGCCGTTACCGATGTATTTGTTTTTTCATTGGATGCAGTCCTTGCTTCGTGCATACTTTCCCATCGTAAACGGTTGATTAATATACTGCCACAAAGCCTTCAGGCTGTTTATCTGAAACAGATTTACAGTTCTGCGATCTGATTTTGAATTTAATCCCAATAACTAAACAGCAAAAAAATGTTAACACTCATTCTAATAATTGCAGGTTGTGCCTGCTTCGCAATCTTTTATAAATCAGTCGGTTTTTTTGAAAAAATATAAGTCATGTACCAAATTACACCATTAAGGGCTTCCGCTTATCTGGGATGTCGTTTTTCAGAAATTAAAGTTGAGATAAGAAGTCTTTCTAAATACGGAAATTTCCCGGGGGTTCTGCAGGCTGTGGTCAATAACTTAAAGCAGTTGGTTGTTCAGGGCAGGGTCAAGACGGTAAGCCGGCGCATAGGCTTTGTTTATTGGGTTTATATGAACGGCGACCAGTATATAAGATACATTGTAGAAAATCTGTTTGTACGTTCTTTTAATGGAATTCAAAAAAGAGCTACTACCGAACAATGGAATCTTATTTATAAAAAGATACCGCTGCCGTTTAAAGCGGTTTACACACAGCAGTATCAACCACAACTTATTAAAATACAATAATTATGATAGCACTTTTCTTCCTGGCAGCAGGCGTTTTCGCCTATATCGTTTACGTTTTGCTGAAACCCGAAAAATTTTAATAGATCGATTTTGAGAAAGAAGTAAAAAATAAGAGGTGAAAACAGCAAGTTTATTTTACTACTTACTTTTCACTAATCACATCTCACATTTCACAAAAAAACATTTCACAAAAAAATAAAAAATGAATACAGAAATATTAGGTATAATCGCAATGTTTGTTGCTGCACTTGTTTTAGCACTGCCGTTAGGTATATACATTGCAAAAGTTTATGGCGGCGAGAAAACCTTGCTCGACCCCGTTTTTAATCCCATAGAAAAAATATTTTACAAAATCAGCGGTATCAATCCCAGCAAAGAAATGAACTGGAAAGAACACATGGTTGCTATGCTGACCATTAATCTTGTTTGGTTCCTGTTGGGTATGGCTATTTTAATGACGCAGCAGTGGTTGCCGCTCAACCCGGATAAAAACCCGAATATGAGTCCTGATTTGGCATTTAATACCACCATTTCTTTTGTGGTCAATTGCAATCTGCAACACTATTCCGGTGAAACAGGAATGAGCTATCTGGGGCAAATGTGGTTAATGTTTTTACAGTTTGTAAGTGCCGGAACAGGCTTGGCAGCGGCAGCCATTTTGTTTAAAGTTTTCCGAGAAAAAACAACCGATAAATTAGGTAATTTCTATGAATTTCTAATAAAATCCTGTACCAGAATTTTATTGCCTGTTTCGTTTATCGTGGCTCTGCTATTGGTTTTCAGTGGCACACCCATGACTTTTGAAGGCAAAGATCAAATCACGTCTTTACAGGGCGATACCGTAAATGTTTCTACCGGGCCGGCTGCCGCATTTATTGCCATCAAACACGTGGGTACCAATGGCGGTGGTTTCTTTGGAGTCAATTCTGCCCATCCGTTCGAAAATCCCAACTATTTTACCAATATGGTAGAGATGGTTGCTCAGCTGATTATTCCCTTGGCAATGATTTTTGCATTTGGTTATTTCATTAGGAGAAAGAAGTTCTCATGGATGATTTTTGGTGTGATGACCGTTGGATTTTTACTCCTCACTATTCCCAACATCAATATGGAAATGAATGGAAACCCTGCCATTTCTGCAATGGGAATCGATAATTCATTAGGAGCAACAGAAGGAAAGGAAATCAGGTTTGGTGCGGCTGCTACAGGATTTTGGAGTATTGTAACCACCGTAATTTCTACTGGTTCGGTTAATGCGATGCATGACAGTACCATGCCTTTGTCTGGAATGAATGAATTACTCGCAATGATGGTTAATGCCTTTTATGGCGGTTGTGGCGTGGGATTGCTCAACTTTTTCATCTTCATTATCCTCGCTGTTTTTATCAGTGGATTAATGGTAGGACGTACACCCGAATTTATGGGAAAAAAAATTGAAGCAAGAGAAATGAAGATTGCAATGATTATCGCTTTGCTGCATCCATTTTTAATATTGGTGGGAACCGCTTTAGCAACGGCATTTCCAGAGCATGGAGCTTCAACTTTGAACAATCCCGGTTTCCATGGTTTTAGTGAAATTTTGTACGAATACACATCCTCTGCAGCCAACAACGGTAGCGGGTTTGAAGGATTGGGTGACAATAATTTGTGGTGGAACATCACAACCGGTTTTGTATTGATTTTGGGAAGATTCTTACCCATCATCGGACCGATTGCCATTGCAGGATTCTTGGCTAACAAAAAATACATTCCTGAAGGCAACGGAACGTTAAAAACTGATACGGCAACATTTGGTTTAATGGTATTCGCGGTAATCGCAATCATAGCAGCATTGTCGTTTTTTCCGGCGTTGACATTGGGTCCAATTGCAGAATATTTTTCAATGAAGTAGTGATAGGTGAGAAGTAAAAATGGGAAAAGACAAAGGGTAAAAAGTGATTAATGAGAAGTAAGAGTTATACTTTTCACAAAAACATCTCACTTTTTACTGATCCCTTCTCACACAAAAAACATCTCACTTCTCACCTCCGTCACATCTCGCCTTCAAGTTTTTTAATCAAACCATATATCATTTTACCAATGGAGTCCATTTCGTTTATCAGCAAGGTTGTCTTATCACCTGAGATAAATCCTAAATCACAACTTAATAGAATTAAAGTGTCAAGTTCTGTCAATGAACCCAATGAGATGTATAGAAATTGTATGAACTCTTTTTTGCCTTTTCTCGCAGATCCTTCGGCAATGTTAACAGGAACTGAAACAGCAGCTCTACGAATCTGCGATGTTAATCCAAATTTTTCTTCGGCAGGAAAAGTGTTCGTAGTTTCATAAAGTGTTTTAACAAACTTGAAACTATTTACCCATACGTTTAATTTTTGGTGTGGTTTCATAAGAAATGTTTTTTACTAAAATAAACATTTTCATTTCACAAATAACTTTTCACAAATAACTTTTCACAAATAACATTTTACAAATTAAAAAATGAAATCAGATAATAAATCATTGTTTCAAAAAGATTTGCTGAACGAAGCTTTCAAGCACTCTTTTGTGAAACTCAATCCCAAATTAATGTTTCGAAATCCGGTAATGTTTACCGTAGAAATAGGAACTGCCGTGATGTTCGTCGTTTCTTTATGGACATTGTTTGGAGCAACCAATCAAGGAAGTTTCGGCTACAATTTCTCGGTCTTTTTAATCCTGTTACTTACTTTGCTTTTCGCCAATTTCGCCGAAGCCATTGCCGAAGCAAGAGGAAAAGCACAGGCAGACAGTTTAAGAAAAACACGGGAAGAAACGCCGGCCAGATTAGAAAACGGTCAAATCATATCTTCTTCCCAGCTTAAAAAAGGAGATGTTTTTATTTGCGAAGCAGGAGATGCTATTGCCACCGATGGCGAAATTATAGAAGGTTTGGCAACGATTGACGAAAGTGCCATTACCGGTGAATCCGCACCCGTAATCAGAGAATCCGGTGGAGATAAAAGCTCAGTAACGGGCGGTACCAAAGTTTTATCAGACAAAATAAAAGTAAAAGTAACCACCGAACCCGGCGAAAGTTTTTTGGACAAGATGATTGCTTTGGTAGAAGGTGCATCTAGACAAAAAACACCCAATGAAATTGCCTTGACGATTCTGTTGGCAGGCTTTACATTGGTATTTATCATTGTAACGGTAACCTTGAAACCTTTTGCAGATTATGCCAATGCACCCATTACCATCGCCTCATTTATTGCGTTGTTTGTGTGCTTGATTCCTACCACAATTGGCGGTTTGCTTTCTGCCATCGGTATTGCAGGAATGGACAGAGCTCTGCGTGCCAATGTGATCACCAAAAGCGGAAAAGCCGTGGAAACAGCCGGAGATATTGATGTATTGCTATTAGACAAAACAGGTACTATTACCATAGGAAACAGAAAAGCTACTCATTTTTATCCTGCAAATACCATTGATGAGAAGCAGCTGATACGTGCCGCCGTATTGAGTTCTATGAGTGATGATACCCCGGAAGGAAAGTCGATTATTGAATTGGCGGGCGTAAATCCATTGAGTTTTCAAGTTGATGAGCCGCATTTCATACAGTTTTCTGCTGAAACAAGAAGCTCTGGAATTGACTTTAAAAATACCCGAATTCGCAAAGGATCAACCGATGCTATTAGGAATATTGTAGAAAAAGCAGACAATGTTTTCCCTAAAGAAATTGAAGAAAAGGTAAAGGAAATATCGAGCAATGGCGGAACTCCTTTAGTGGTTTCGGAAAATGAAAAAGCACTGGGTGTAATTGAATTGCAAGACATCATTAAACCCGGTATTCAGGAACGGTTTGAACGTTTGCGAAAAATGGGTATTAAAACCGTAATGGTTACAGGTGATAATCCTTTAACAGCCAAATTCATAGCTGAAAAAGCGGGTGTAGATGATTTTATTGCCGAAGCAAAACCGGAAGATAAAATGAATTACATCAAGAAAGAACAGGCTGAAGGAAGATTGGTCGCCATGATGGGCGACGGTACCAATGATGCACCGGCATTGGCACAGGCAGATGTGGGGGTAGCCATGAACAGCGGAACACAAGCTGCAAAAGAAGCCGGAAATATGGTGGATTTAGACAATGATCCTACCAAATTAATTGAAGTGGTAGAAATCGGAAAACAGTTGTTAATGACCCGTGGAACGCTTACTACATTCAGTATTGCGAATGATGTGGCTAAATATTTTGCGATTATTCCGGCCTTGTTTATTACAGCCATTCCGGCATTGCAAAGTCTGAATATTATGAATCTTTCCAGTCCGCAAAGTGCCATTTTATCGGCTGTAATCTTCAATGCGATTATCATTCCGTTTCTTATTCCACTGGCTTTGAAAGGGGTTGCTTACAAACCAATCGGTGCATCGGCATTACTCCGTAGAAGTCTTTTTATCTACGGTTTGGGCGGCGTTATTGTTCCGTTCATAGGGATTAAATTAATCGATATCGTAGTGTCATTATTTATTTAAAAAAGTAATAAGTGAGAAGTAAATAAGTAAAAAGTGAAAGGTGAGAAGTAAATAAGTGAGAAGTGAAAAGTGGAAACTTCATTCCACAATCACATTTCACCAACAACATTTTACTTTTCACTATATACATCTCACTTTTCACTAAAAACATTTCACATACAAAACAATTAAAATGAAAAAACATATTTTACCGGCTATCAAGCTCACAGCAGTTAACATTGTATTTTTTGCGGTCATTTATCCACTTGCAGTTTGGGGTATAGCACAGTTTGCTCCTAATAATGGGAAAGGAGAAATTATAGAACATAAAGGTCAACAATATTACAGCAATATAGGGCAGTCTTTTACTGAAGACAACTATTTCTGGTCGCGTCCATCGGCCGTTGGTTACAATGCTGCCGGTTCCGGCGGTAGCAATAAAGGCCCGTCCAATGAAGAATATCTTACGGAAGTTCAAACCCGTATCGATACATTTTTAGTACATAATCCGGAGATTACAAAATCAGAAATTCCGGTGGATATGGTTACGGCAAGTGGCAGTGGGCTGGACCCGCACATTTCTGTACAGGCAGCAAAAGTTCAGATAAAACGTATTGCAAAAATCAGGAATGTTGACGTTCGAAAACTGGAACAGCTTATCGCAGAACATACAGACAAACCATTAGCAGGCTTATTTGGACCCGAAAAGATAAATGTCTTGAAACTCAACATTGCATTGGATAAATTAAGTGAATAGTAAAAAGTAAGGAGTGAGAAGTAAGAAGAAAAACGTAGTAAATCATTTTTCACTTTCCTTTTCCCATTTCACCTTTCCCTTCTCACATTTAACAAAAAATGAAAAATGAAAAATATGATAATAGCTGCTATTCTTATGGGTAGCACTGCAAGTGTAATGGCACAAAATGATACGATAATAAGGGAAAATAAACCATTAACCATCAGTGGTTATGCCGAAGTTTATTATCAGTCTGATGCCAATAATCCACTCAATAATAAACGTCCGGGATTTGTGTACAGCCATAATCGAAACAATGAAGTAAGTTTAAATCTTGCTTACCTAAAAGCCAATTACAGCAGCGAAAAACTGAGAGCCAATCTCGCACTTGGCGTGGGTTCTTATATGACCGTGAACTACGCTGCAGAACCAGATGTCTTAAAAAACATCTATGAAGGCAATGTGGGGCTTAAGATTTCTAAAAAGCACGGTTTGTGGATTGATGCCGGTATTTTTTCTTCTCATCTTGGTTTTGAAAGTGCCGTAGGGAAAGACAACTGGACATTGACGCGAAGTTTGTTCGCCGACAATTCTCCCTACTTTGAAACAGGTGCAAAAATATCTTACACATCGCCAAGTGGAAAATGGTTTGTAAGTGGATTAATTTTGAACGGATGGCAACGCATACAACGTGCAGAAGGTAATTCCACACCCGCTTTCGGGCATCAGTTAACCTATAAACCCAATGCGAAATTAACTTTGAACAGCGGTTCATTTATTGGAAATGACAAACCCGACAGCATCCAACAAATGCGTTATTTTCATAACCTCTATGCTATTTATCAAATCAATGAAAAATTCGGAATTACAGCAGGATTTGATATTGGTGCGGAGCAAAAAGAAAAAGGCAGTAGTGATTACAACACCTGGTACACAACGGTTTTGGTTGCAAAATATAATGCTACCGATAAATTCAGTCTTACGGCAAGAGGCGAATATTACGAGGACAAAGCAGGTGTAATTATTGCAACCGGAACACCAAAAGGATTTAAAACTTTTGGTTATTCCCTAAATGCCGATTATGTTATTCTACCCAATTTGGTATGGCGTACAGAAATTAAAAACCTAAGCAGTAAAGATCATGTTTTTGAAAAACGAAATGAAAGCTTTACAAAAAATAGTTTTTCAGCTACTACTGCATTAGCAATCAGCTTCTAAAAAGGTTATGGTGAAAAACTAGGGTGAAATGTGATAGGAGAAATGTAAAAAGCGAAATGAGTTCCCGTTTTCCCCTTTCACTTCTCACTTTTCACTCTTTACATCTTACTTAAAATTAATGGACGAAGAAAAAAGAACAGCAGAACATTTCCTTTCCCTGATTAAAAAATCAAGGAGAGGAAAATTTAAACTATATATTGGCATGAGTGCCGGTGTGGGCAAAACCTACCGAATGTTGCAGGAAGCGCACAACCTGCTGCGCAACGGTATTGATGTAAAAATCGGCTACATCGAAACACATAATCGTGTAGAAACCGCTGCTTTGCTGGATGGGCTTCCAGTTATTCCAAGGCGAAAACTTTTTTATAAAGGAAAAGAATTGGAGGAATTGGATGTACAAGCAGTGATCAATCTTCGCCCGGAAGTGGTGATTGTAGACGAATTGGCACACACCAATATTGAGGGAAGTAAAAACGAAAAACGTTGGCAGGATGTATTGGATATTTTAGATGCGGGCATCAATGTTATCTCGGCGGTCAATATTCAGCATATCGAAAGTTTGAACGATGAAATTAAAAATATTACAGGCGTTACCGTAAACGAAAGAATTCCGGATAGTGTGTTAGACCAGGCAGATGAGGTGGTGAATATAGACCTTACAGCAGATGAACTGATAGCAAGACTGAAAGAAGGTAAAATTTATCAGGCAGAAAAAATAACAACAGCTTTAACCAATTTTTTTCAAAGCGATCATATTTTACAACTGCGTGAACTGGCTTTAAAGGAAGTTGCTTCACAGGTAAACCGAAAAGTAGAAACAGAAGTCATAAAATCCAATACCATAAAGCATGAACGTTTTCTGGCTTGTATCAGCAGTAACGAAAAGTCTGCAAAAAAGGTCATTAAAAAAACGGCAAGGCTTGCCAGTTATTATCACAGCAAATGGTATGTGCTGTATGTGCAGACACCTTATGAAAATGCCGATAAAATAGCCTTGAACAAGCAAAGACATCTCATAAATAATTATAAATTAGCTTCAGAATTAGGTGCTGAAATTATTAAGGTCAAAAGCCAATCAATCGCGAAAGAGATTATAAACCAAGTAGAAGAAAAGAAAATTACAACGGTCTGTATTGGAAAACCGCATTTAACACTTTGGAAAGTAATTAGGGCAACGGGTATGTTTAATGTGCTCTTAAAAAAACTGTCTTCTAACAATGTAGATTTAGTTATACTTAGTTGAACTTTAAATTAAGATGTGAATAAGGAATAATTAAGATGATTTGAGTTAAAACGAACACCAAATTCATTTCACTTTTTACTAGTCACGTTTTACAATAACAGTAATATAGAAAAATGAAAATAAAGACAAAATTAATATCCGGTGTAGGCTTACTGTTTGCCTTAATTATTTTACTGTCGACTATGGGTATATTTTATGTAAATGCCCTAAAAAGAGATACCAATAATATTCTGGTTGCTAATTACAATACCTTGGAATATTCCAGAAACATGCTTTTAGCTTTGGAAAAAATAGCGACAGATAGAGATGCTTTATCGGTTTTTGAGAAAAATCTTGACAGTCAGAAACAAAACGTTACCGAAAATGGCGAACAGCAGGCAACGGCAGATATAGTAGATCATTTTAATAACCTTAAATTAAATCCTGCAGATTCCTTGCTTACATCTCGTATAAGAGAAGATATTGCTGAGCTCATGCGGCTCAACATGGAGGCTATTGAGCGTAAAAGCAGTATTGCAGATGCAACTGCAGATAATGCTGTGTTATGGATTTCGGTTATCGGTACTGCATGTTTTCTAATTGCATTTGTTCTGCTTGTAAACCTTCCGGGCAATATTGCCAACCCTATACGGGAACTTACAGAAAGTATCAAACAGATTGCTAATCAAAATTACTGCGAACGTGTGCATTTTCAAGATCATAACGAGTTTGGTGAATTGGCAAAATCATTCAATACAATGGCAGAAAAGTTAGAAGAATATTCTGAAAGTAAATTGGATAAAATCATCAAGGGTAAAAAACGCATCGAAGCCCTGATCAATAATATGCACGATCCCGTAATTGGTATCGATGAAGACAAGAAAGTCCTTTTTGCAAACGAAGAAGCATTGAAAATTTCAGGATTAAAAACCGAGAATTTTATTGGTAAACAAATTCAGGATATTGCAGTGAACAATGATCTGATAAGAGATTTAATAAAAGACTTGATTCATCCTGATCTAAAAAAAGAGAATGAAAATTCACTAAAAATTTTCGCCAATGGTAAAGAAAGTTATTTCGAAAAAGAGATTATAGACATTAATATTATCCCAACCGGAGAACAGCAATCGCAGTTAATCGGTCACGTAATTATGCTCAGAAATATTACACTTTTTAAAGAATTGGATCTGGCTAAAACCAACTTTATAGGAACGGTTTCGCACGAATTCAAAACACCTATTTCATCTATGAAAATGAGCCTGCAGTTATTGGAAAATGAAAATGTGGGTAGTTTAAATAAAGAGCAGAAACAACTTTTGGAAAGTATAACCGAAGATACAGACCGACTCTTAAAAATAACTTCCGAACTTTTAAACCTCGCGCAGGTCGAAAGTGGAAACATGCAGTTGAATATTAGTGCTGTAAATACTGCCGATATAGTCCGTCACACTTTAAAAGCTACAAAAACACAGGCAGAACAAAAGAATATTAAAATAGCTATTTCTATTGAAGATCATCTGCCTGAAATTCAGGCCGACAGCCAGAAAACAACATGGGTATTGATTAACCTTCTTTCAAATGCCATTAGATATTCTTACGATAATTCGGTTGTTCACTTAAGCCTGATTAAAGAAAATAACAACGTGAAATTTTTGGTTAAAGACAGTGGAACGGGCATCTCAGAAAAATACCAAAATAAAATATTTGAGCGCTATTTCAGAGTTCCCGGAACTCAGAAAGAAGGCACGGGATTAGGTTTGGCAATCTGCAAAGAATTTATAGAAGCGCAAGGTGGTAGTATAGAAGTTGTAAGTGAACCGGGAACAGGCAGTACTTTTTCGTTTACAATAACATCCACTGAAAATATTTAGTTTCTCGATAAAAAAACCAATTACATTTAACAGAATCACACTTAAGGAAAGCCTACAACAAGGAGCTAGAATGGACTTGTATTATAATCAAGTCTCAGTAAATAAATATTTCTTTCATAATGGTTAACTAATGAAATTCTGTACAATCGATTTGAATTGTGTTTTGTATGTACTGTAAGCTAGAATTTATTGATTTGTGATATAGGAGCAACAATAGTTAGGTTTTCTTATAAAACTTTAGTCTTTAAGTCGTATTATTTTTAATTATTATCACTGATAAAAAAATATTTAAAATTATTAATAATTTACTTTTATTAGATATTAAGTTATCAGTATTAACTAATTAAGTATTTTAATTATGAAACAAAAATTATCTTATTTAGTCTGGTGTGCTCTTAGTTTATTATTCCCCTTTCTACTATGGTTAGGAGAGAAATTTATGTAAAATAGATTTCAAACCGGTACTTTTATTGAGGAAGAAAAGTGTCACTACACCCTTCGGGGTGTTTTTTTTATGGCCTTTCTTTAAATATTATAGTAAAAAGAAATAGGAAGGAACGGCAATAGTTTTTGATGTTTTATTTTAGAAGCTTTAGCATTAGATGCCAATACGTCACTTCTTCTAAAATACAAATTTCTTTCGGAATTGATCGATCTAATATCTTATCTCTATAAATCAATATTTATACTTTATTTATACTTTATTTGGTTTGATAAGATTGATTAAGTTTAAAATCTTTTTTTCAAATAAATTGAAAATTAATCCACCCATGATAAAAAATGAAGCCCAAAGTTTCCAATCGGTTAATTGTTCATCTAAAAACAAAGCCGAACTTAAAAAACCTACAACAGGAATTAGCAAGGTAAACGGAACAACTACTGATGTTGGGTACATTTTAATCAGAGATCCCCAAATACCGTAACCCAAATGTGTTGATACGTAAACTACGTAAGCAATTGCGCCGATTGCTATCCATGAAATATTTTCTAATGAGTTTGTAATTGCTGTTGTACCATCTATAAAGTACGATGTTGCTGCCATAAATGGAAGTGCAATAAGATTCCCCCACACAACAAGTGAAAGTGGTGAACCGGCGTTTATTTTTTTAGTAAACATATTTCCCGATGCCCACGCTAACGCAGCTAATAAGGTTAGTATAAGTCCTACAAGAGTAACATCGCCACCTACATGAGCCGCAACAATACCAATACCAGCAAACGAAACCAATGACCCCAAAATTTTAAACCAGTCAGGTTTTTCCTTAAAAAATAAAAAAGCTAATCCTATGGAAAAAAATACCTGTACCTGCATAACTAGTGACGCCAATCCAGGAGACAAACCAAGATAAATTCCGCTGAAAAGCAATCCAAATTGCAATGCGAAATTGAATAGTCCAAAACCTAGTATGTAAATTATAGGTGCTTTTGGTCGAGGTAAGAAAAACACAAAGGGAAGTGCAGAAAGTGCGAAACGAATCGTACAAAAAAGAAAAGGAGGTAGTTCTTTTAATCCTAAATATATCGCAATAAAGTTTGTTCCCCATACAAAAACGGTTACCAACGCTAAAAAGATATGTTTTGGTGTTAAATTTATTGAGGTACTCATATCTGCAAGAAATAATTTGATATTTCAATTCAAGTGCAAATGTCTGCAATCGGTTTGAATTAATATATTTTTTAAAGATATTTATAGATTAATAAGAGACTAATTGTTTTTTTAAGTTATTAAACTAGTTTGATTTTTCCATATATAATAACTACCTTGAAAAAATTAGGCATAATTTCTGCGTAGTAAAATAGAAAATCAAAATTATAAGTATGAGTAACTTTTTCGGTGCACCACCAATTTCGTATGAAAACATTAAAGAATTAGAACAACAGTCGGGCGATTTAATTATTTACGCAATTCCGTTAATGGCATTCTTTACTTTATTAGAAATTTGGTATTCATGGTATTCTGAAAAAAGAAATTACAACACTAAAGAAAGCTTGGGATCTTTGTTTGTAGGCTTGGGCAATGTTGCCATTAATCTGGTTCTTAAAGTTGCGTTTATTTCTGGAGCTGTTTACATTTATAATGTAATTCCATGGAGAATGGAATTGAATTGGTGGACGTTATTTCCGTGTTTGTTAATTTACGATTTATGTAGTTATTGGGCACACCGAGTTTCGCATTTTAATCGTTTTTTTTGGGCAACACACGTTATTCATCACAGTGCCGACAATTACAACTTAACTGTTTCTTTTAGATTAAGCTGGGTTCAGCATTTTAAAATACTTTTCTTTTTACCAGTTGCTTTTCTAGGTTTTCATCCCGTGATCTTTTTTATTGTAAATCAAATATCGGTTTTGTTTCAATTTTGGCAGCATACAGAATACATTGGGAAATTACCTAGAATATTCGAAGTTTTGTTTGTAACACCATCAAACCACAGGGTTCATCATGGATCTGACGAAAAATACATAGATAAAAATTTTGCTGCGATCTTTATTTTCTGGGATAAATTTTTTGGAACATATCAATTGGAAGAAGAAAAACCAACTTACGGTATTACTCATAAAATCGATCATAAACTAAATCCGCTGCACTTGAATTTTCATGAATACGACAGTATGCTTAAGGATATTAAATCGACCAATAGCTTTAAGGAAAAATGGTTTTACGTTTTTGGAAGTCCTGGTAAGATTGATAAAATGAAAAAACAACGCATTCAGGTTAAAGAATAATATACTAAAAAGGAATCGGGGATATTTAAAGGACTTTTTGTAGAAATAAAAAAGTCCTCCGCACAAATTAAATATCTCACCTTTTAATTCTTTTTGAGTAAAAAACCCCATTAGCGGAGGACATAAGCCATTGTGTAACGGAGTTTTTTGAATCAAAAAGGTGAGTTCACAAATATAGAAACAATTTTTTTAAACTTACAGTTTTTGCATACTATATTATTGATATTTCTTAAAAATGGTTATTACAGATTGATATAAAACTCCTTTGTTTATCGTCGTTTATAAAAGATAATGCTTACCATAAAGATAAGCATTACCAAAAAGAACTGTAGGTGAGAACGCACTTTCTAAACGAAAGATTGTTATTACCATATTATAGTTCTAAACATCAATATCTTAATAAATTAAATTTACATAAAACATTTTATTTTAACAAGAGCGAGATTATAATTTCTATTTAATTATTTTTCTGCTACTTGCTTTTACCCATTCTGTGTTGTGGCAATTAGGACAAAGAAATGTGTTTTCAATGTTATACTTAATCGTTTGTCCACAAAACGTGCAGGAATAGAAAGTATCTGCCTCAAATGTTTTAATGGTTTTCTTTAAAGAATCGGGTAAAATAGGCAAACCATATTTTGTTTGTTCGTGATCGTAGAAATAAACACTTACTTCCCCAGTTGTTTCTAAAATAGCATATTCAACCTGACCCAGATGAAAAACGCCTCGAAGTCTTAATTCCATAAAGAATTCATCTTTACTTAAGGATTCTTTCTTAAACTCGTCAATAGAAAATTTTCCTTTTTTAATGATGTAAACTTCTTTCCCTTCAACAAGATTTTCAATCCATTTAAATTTAAAAACCAAAAGAGTAAGCAGTTTGTAACAAACCGCAATTACAGTAAATGCCGTTAATGCGCTTAAAAGCCCGATTTCTTTATAAATCATAGGATCGCCCGCTGCCGAACCTAATCCTAAAATTACTACCAGTTCAAAAACCGATAACTGTTTAATGCCACGTTTGCCAAGGATTCTTAAAAAGATTAAAATAATAAGAAACATTACAAACGTACGCACCATAATTGATGTTAGAAAATTGTAGTCTGCATCGCCAAAAAGAAAATCGTTAATTTCCATAAACATCTGTAAAAACAGTTAAATGTACTGATTTATTTGTTAATTTTAATTTTTAAAAGGATATATAAATAGTGCTTATAATAAGGCTGAGTTGTGTATTTTTTGTACACTTTAGGTAAATAATTTACAATTGAATTAATGAAGTTATAATTTAATTAAAACGCCTTTTCTTTTTACGATATTTTTATAATCCCACTGAATTTCTACAGATTTTTTTAACCATCTGTGTAAATCTTCTGTGTTGATTTCTTCAACCGAATTATAAAAAACAGATGCATCTTTAAACTTTTTGCCGTGAACGTTTAATTTTTCTTCTTCAAAATCGATACCGCTCCAAAACATTAATCGTATTCCTGCTTTTTGTTTGCTGTAGCCAACAATAGGGTTTCCGTTTAAAAACCAAACCGGATGCGCATGCCAGATTTTACTTTCGGCATTGGTAAGGTTTTTTGATATTTCGGTAGAAATAAGTTCGCAAATTGATTGATCTTCAAACGAAAGAGCCTCGTTATAGTTTATAATATCCTGATTCATAATTATTCGGTTGAATTTAATGCCATGATGTATTTGTCAATATAAAGCTGTTTTTCTTTTGATTTGTATTGTTGGATATATCTCGGATGTTCAAAAACCGTGATCTTGTCAAACAAATTGGCTTCGTTATTTATTTTGTTTATGAAGGTTGCATTCTTTTTTCCTAAAACAAAAACTTCATCGGTATCTAAACCTAATGCAATGTGCTTTTTTAAAGAATTGATCATAAAATCTTTTACCATTTTAAAAAGCTCTACATCATCATAATAATTTGCATTGATCCAATTCCCACTCTTATTTTTCTGAATAATTGCCAACGGAAAAGGGGAGTTGATGTAAAACTGCTCGTAAAACTTTTTTGCACCACCATATTCTTCGATTAAATCATAAATAAAAACCGATGAAATTTCGTGTGTATGTGCCGATTCCATTTTTATTCCGCAAACACTTTCCAGACGTTTGGTATCGGTAAACGGAACGCCCGTAACACCTGCACCATGCCGACTTGGATTTATGCCGATAATAAACTTTCGTTTGTTGTTATCATTGTAATATTTGTTGTAAAACTGCTTCATTACTTTCAGCGTTTCAGGATTTGATAAGTACGGATTTATAACCTGAAAATTATCCGGTAATTCGCCCGAATAGTTTAATTGTTTGTTAAAAGCAATGATTTTATCGGCAAAAGTCTTCTTCATTAATTTGCTTTCTATTTAATTTTTATACGAACCGCATTTAACCAGATAATCGCCATAATAAGGTTCGGTTAAGTTGGAAATAATGACTCCTTTACTTGTTGACGCATGTACAAATTTGTTGTTGTGCAGGTAAATTCCCACATGATTAACAATACCGGTTTTTCCGAACGAAAAGAAAACCAGATCGCCTTCTTTTAAATCTTCGGTATATTTACGCTTAACATTTTCGGCAATGTCTTTTGATACACGTGGTATTTGAATTTTATAAATTTCCTTGTACAAAATATTAGTAAAACCAGAACAATCAATTCCGTATTCGTTCATTCCGCCGTATTTGTATGGAGTTCCGTACCAATCGATAATAAAATTATAAAGATTTTTATTTTTCAAGGTATTTTCACTAACGTCTAAAATTTTACTGATTTCAGCTAAATCATTTGGTTTCTTAATCGTCGTTTTTTTTGTAGTGTTAGTACTTTTGCTGCTTTTATCTTTCTTGTAATTATCGCGCCAATCGGTTTTAGCTTTACAGCCAACCATAAAAAGTATCATTAAACACATACCAATTTGTTTTGAAACGAAAAAAACCGGAAATCTCCGGTTTTGTGTGTTATGCATCATTTTTATTGATGTTTTTTAGTTGAACTAATTTCTCTTTCCACAAGTTTAATTCATCTTTATGGCGATCGATGTTCTTATTGATTTCTTTAACCAACGGATTGTCTGCTTTTGCACTAGAGAAAAACTGTACGTTGTTTTCTAACTGAAAAATTTCAGACTGAAGCTCTTCTAACTTTCGCTGTACAAAAATGGTTTCATTCTGTAAACGTCGGTTGTCGTTGCTTTCCATCAGGTTTTCAATTTTATTATTGAATTTAACCAGCTCGGCTTCTTTTTTAGACAAACTTAATTTATCGAACAAAGCATCTAAAACATTATTAAACTTCCCTTCAATATGTCTGCGGGTTTGTGGCACAACGCCTAAACCTTTCCAGTTTTCAATATGCTTTTTAATAGCATCTAAATCAGTTTTATGATCTCCGGTCAATTCAAAATCTTTTAAACTTTCCAAATAATCTTTTTTGCTGTTAAAGTTTGCCATTTCGGCATCAATTTCCTTATTTCTTTCGGCATGTAACCTGTCAAAATATGAATTACATATCTGCTTGAACTCTTTCCACAAACTATCAGAAAATTTACGTGGTACATGTCCAACATGTTTCCACTCTTCCTGAATCTTTTTCATTACAGGCGTTGTATTATCGTAATCGGTGCTTTCGCTTAACGATTTTACCTGTTCTATTAAAGCCTGTTTTTTAACTAAATTATCTTGTTGTTCCTTTTTAATGTCTTTGTAGAAATTGTTTTTATGAACGTTGAAATTTCTGGTAACGTTTTTAAAGTTTGCCCAAGTTTCTTCGTTTTGCTCCATAGGAACTCTGCCCATGTTAAAAAATTGCGTTCTTAACTGCTCAATTTCTTTGATAGCATTTTGCCAATCACTGTGCGATTGAAATTCTTTTGAAGCTATTTCGTTAATTGCAGCAATAACTTCGTTCTTTTTAGCTAGATTGTTTTCTTCGCGCTCACGAATTTCATTTTGCAACAATTCGCGTTTGCTGTGCAACTGTTTGGTAATATTGCTGAAATTCTGCCAAATTTCCTCACGGTGATCCTTTGCAACCGGTCCAATTTCTTCTTTCCAGATACGGTGTAACGTTTGCAATTCGCGGAAAGCCTTACGAATATCCGGTTCGTTAATCAATAAACTTGCACGGTCAATAATTCTTTGCTTTTGCTCTAAATTATTTTTAAAATCCATATCACGCGCTTCACGATCTAAATGTAGCTGATCGTAAAAACGTTCAATATGAAAATGGAAATTATTCCAAACGTGGTTGTAGTTGTCTTTAGGAATTGGTCCGCCGTTTTTCCAACGTTCGCGCAATTGCTGAATGTCTTTTAATGCGGTGTTGTAGTTTTCGGTGTTTTCTACAATCTCTTTTAATTCAGTAATAATCTGGTTTCTTTCTGCCAGATTTTTCTTCAATTGATCTTGTATTGATTTAAAATGACCGTTTCGTTGGTCTCTGTAATTGTGGTATAACGAATCGAATTGACTTTTAGCAGGAAGTTCATATTGAAAATCTGTAGAAAAAGCATCCGGATTTTCTTCTAAAAAAACCTTTCTTTTTTCGTCAATCAGTTCGGTGTATTTGTGTAAAAAACTACGTTTAATAGCTTCCACGTGTTCGCGGATCGTTGTAATTTTTTCGTTTTTTAGTAAAGTATCAAGCTCGGTATTCAGCTCATCTAAAGATAATTCGTCGTAATTAGCCAAAGGTATGTGGTCACTTTCATTGATTGATGTGGCTTCGCTGTCTTCGGCATTTGTTGAGTTTATCGCATCAACAATAGTGTTTGTTTCTGTTTCAGGGTTAAGTCCGTCTGCTTGTGGCAGGTTATCATTCTTTTCTTCTAACATCTTTCTTAAATGTGTAAGTTTTACAAAATTATTTTTGAAAGATAAATAATTAATTGAAAGACAACAAATATTTCGTAAGAATTAATACGAACTATTCCAAATTTTCCATGATTCTTCTGCCTGAATTTCCAACATCTCCAAGCCGTTTTTTGTAACAGCACCGTTTTCTTTACTTTTTTTAAGGAAAAGTGTTTCAGCAGGATTGTAGATCAAATCGTAAACCAAATGATTTTTTGTGATAAATTGATAAGGAATTTCGGGCGCTGAATCTGTATTTGGAAAAGTACCAACAGGTGTACAGTTTATGATAATTGTATTGTTCTGAATGATTTCTTCTGATAAATCTTCATACGTTGTTTCACCGTTTCTCGATACAATTAGTGTTTGAATTTGCAATTGTTTTAAAGCATAAATTACCGCTTTGCTTGCACCACCAGTTCCTAAAATTAATGCTTTTTTATGATGTGGTTTTAGCAAAGGTTCTAACGACTTTTTAAAGCCGATCCAATCTGTATTGAAACCGATTTTTTTTCCTTTTTTAATTTGAATTGTATTCACTGCGCCAATTTTCTCTGCATGAAAATCAAGCGAATCCAAATAAGGAATTATGGTTTCTTTGTACGGAATAGTAACATTAAAACCATAATTGTTTATATTGAATATATTGTTTAATTCTGATAGGTTATCTATGTCAAAATTAATGTATTGCGAATTTAATCTATTTTCATTCTTAAACTTATTATTGAAGTAATTTCGTGAAAAAGAATAGCCAATTTTTTTACCTATTAAACCGTATGTTTTCATAAATAATTAATTTTTTTTCCAAAACTTCCACCAGGATTTTTTTCTAAATGTAGTAGTTGGATTATTCTTAATAAATGATCCTCCTTTAATTTCTTTAGTATCCAAATTTATTGAAAAATTTTCCCATTCTTCAGTGTCATAGAGATCGTAAGTCTTTCCAAAAAGAACATTGTCATGAATTTTTAAATCTTTTATACCATCTATAGATAATCGTTCACTACACCACAAACTATTTTCATAAATATTATAATAAAAAATCTCTGTAGAATCAGAAAAGATTAAGTTTTTATTGTTATGATTTAACGCATGTTCTACCGCTAACTCATAAGAAACAATGGGTTTTTTATTTTCTGGCGACATTACATAAACATAACCTCCAGCTATAACAATTACAATATTAAACTTTGGATAATCAAAAACATCATAATAATTTGTCCAACCTGTTTTAAAATTTGCTACCCAGTTAGTTCCATCTTTAGTATAAAATTTTATAACAAAACCTTCTGAAAAGAAATCTTCGCCATCTGTATTTATAGGAATATACATTGGTCCATAAGCAGGTAAGCTTTTTAATACTTCAAACTGATTTGAATTACGAGTGGACAAACTACTCTTGATTAAAGTTCTGAATGTAAGCTTGTACTTGCTCGTTTTCCCAAACTGTAGGGAAAAATTCCTGTAACAATGTTCGATTTTTATAATTTAAAGCCAAAGCATTTGTTAAATGATACATCGCTTTTTCGGTTTGATCTGTTAACATATACAAACCTACTAAACGGTATTCAATTTCGTATTCATCGTTAAAAATATCGCGTGCTTTTAGCAACTTTTCAATTGCCTGAGTATAATCTTCCAACAAACGAAGCGAATCGCTCCAATACAGCCAAGTATCTAAAAAAGTATCTCCATGTTCTACCGCTTTTCTAAAACCTAATTCTGCTTCTTCTAAAAATTGTAAATCTTTATTGATGATTGCAAATCTTCGCCAGTATAAATGGTTGTGTTCATCAATTCCCAACGCTTTATTTACAAATTGCAAAGCCTTTTTAAAATCGTTCTTTTTCAAGTACAAATCTGCAATTGCAATCCACGATTTATCCATCAACGGATCTTCATGAACCGAGCGCAAATAATATTTTAAGGCTTTGTCGTAATTTTTTAAAGCTTCGTAACAGAATCCAATTCTACGGTACACGTAAGACGAAGGATCGTCTAACTTCAATGTTTCCTTGTAACAAATAATTGCCTGTGAAAACATTTTTATTTTTTCGTACGATTTACCTTTTTCAATATAAGCACCTACAAAATTTTCATCGATAATACACGCAAAATCAAAAGCTTCAATGGCTTTGCGGTAATCTTTGAGCGTGTAATACTCACGACCCAACTGATGCCAAGCTACTTCGGAATACGGATTGTGATCAATGAATTCTTCTAAAAATTCTATGGCTTCCTGATGATTATCTAAAAAATCATAGCAATAAACAACATTGTAAAGTGCCGTTTGATCTTCAGAATCATGTTCCAAACATTTTATAAAAGCATCTTTTGCCTGTAAAATTTCATCAATGAAAAGATACTCCATACCCAACAAAGAATAAACATCGGCAAAATCTTCGGTGTATTGTAAAGCAATTTTTAAGCATTCTATAGCTTTTTTATGACTGCCTTGTTTTGAAAAGATGTTTGCACGCTGAATATAAACTTCATCGTTTCGTGGGTCAATGTGCTGTAATTCGTTCAGTAGTTTTTCGGCTTTATCCAACTTGTTTTCAAAAACCAGGAGTTCTACCTGAACCAATTTTAATCCTATGGAATTCGGATGTTGTTCCAAACCCAGTTTCAATGCCTTTTTAGACAGGTTTATCTTCCCTGAATCTAAATAATGCAGTATAATGTTTTCAAATTCTTCTGAATCGAAAAAACAAATTTTGTTTGTTTTAAGCATATTCTCGAATTTTGAAATAGACATTCTAAAAAAATCTTCCTCGTCGTTTGTAAACATAATCGACTGTTTTTATTATTAAAGATAGCTCAAAAACGGCACTTTATAAGTACACTGAAATCTATCTTATAAACATTTTAATTAACAAAGTTCTGCTTGAACTTCGTTTAATGCTTCTATTAAAATAGCGCATCCTTCTTTAATTTCTTCTTCAGAAATTGTTAATGGCGGTGTAATACGAATGGCTTTCCCTTCAAACATCAGCCAAAATAATACCAAACCTTTGTCTTTACACTTTAAAATTACGTCGTTGGTTATTTCTGCCGATGGCGTCATTGGTGCCAGCATTAAACCTTTGCCGTGAATTTCGGTGATCAGCGGATGTTTCAGCAAACTGCGGAACAATTGTTCTTTTACCAATGTTTGTTCCATTAAATCGGTTTCTAACAATTCCTGTAATGTTGCCAGCGATGCTGCAGCAATGATCGGGTGTCCGCCAAAAGTTGTTATGTGTCCGCATTTAGGATCGTGTGCCAGTAAATCCATTATTTTTTCGTTGGCAGTAAAAGCACCAACAGGCATTCCGCCACCCATGCCTTTGCCCATTACCAGAATATCAGGAACAACATTGTAATTCTGAAAACCAAACAATTTTCCTGTTCTACCAAATCCGGGCTGAATTTCATCTAAAATCAGCAAAGCTCCAACTTCATCGCAACGTTTGCGTACCTTCAACAAATAATCATTTTCGGGTGTTACAAAACCTGCACTTCCTTGGATTGTTTCCAATACGATAGCTGCCGTTTTTGTTGTGATTTGCTGTAATTCTTCTTCGTTATTGAATGTTATAAAATCTACATTTGGCAGTAACGGACGAAATGCGCGTTTGCGATCTTCGTTGCCTAAAATACTCATAGATCCCTGTGTATTTCCGTGATACGCATTTACACAAGATATAATATGCGTTCTGCCGGTTACGCGTTTTGCCAGCTTTAATGCTCCTTCAACAGCTTCGGTACCCGAATTTACCAGATACGTTTTATTAAGCGTAGGAGATAGGTTTTGAGCCAGCAATTTGCAAAAATCTACAGCGGGTTTTTGAATATACTCGCCGTAAACCATTACGTGCATGTATTTGTCTAGCTGTTCTTTTATGGCATTTACAACGCGCGGATGCTGATGACCCAACGTACAAGCCGAAACGCCTGCAACAAAATCTAAATGTTTTTTACCGTCGGTACTATAAATATAACTGCCTTTGGCATGAGAAATTTCAACTTCTAACGGATACAGGCTGGTTTGTGCCTGATATTTAAAAAAATCTTCTTTCATTTTACTCGCTACGTTTTTTTATAACGTTTGGTGATTTTCCCGATCGCTTAAAATTCAGTGTTTTTTCCTGAACTTCCATTGGTTTTTCGCTTACTTTCTCGTTCTTTTTAACTTCTTCTTCGGCTTTGTCGTCGTGTTTGAGTTCTTCATCGCTAAAGAGTTCGTCCACACTGTACATTCGTTCATCTCCCCGCCAATTGAAGCCTGCCAGTTTCCGAGCATTTTCAGGGAATTGTTCGGGTGGATAGGTTGTTCCTTCTGGATTGATTATTCGCGTTGCTGTTGTAATCTTATTGTCTTCTAACTCTAAAACAATCTTACTGCAAATTCCCTTATCAATTCCTTTTAAAACTTCTTCATCGTACACATAATAAATCATTTCGGCATTCTGCACCAGATCAATCTGCCTAATTTTATCATCGATAAATTTTCCGTACATGTTGATTCCCTTGGCTTGATTATAGCCGGAACCGAGCGAATCTTTCTGAATGACGAAGGCATTGGTGAGTACTTTTAAAGAATCGAGTTTTTCTGTTTCCACATTATTTATCAGATGGATGACATCACCAGTTAACTGACTTTCATCTTTAAATAAAACCGGTTTTCTAATTAATTGCAGCAAACCAATTTTTTGATCGTAATGCAGTGAATCTGCTTTTCCGCTCATATCAGGTGTTCGATACATACGCGCATTTGGATAACCTTTTATCACACGTTGCTTGTCCGGACCAACAATTTGAATGTTTTTCGCATGGAAATACGTAGTATCTTTTTCGGCAATAGTCTGAATCAACGGCTTTTTAGTCATGAAAATAGAATCGTTTGCACGAAAAACCTCTGCAAAATGACTTGTAGCAATGGTGTTATTAATGGTATCGATCACTTTTACATTGTTGATACCTTTTGCGTACGATTTTTTCTCGTCATAGAACATTTCATCAGCTTCGATACGCTTGTTATCATAAAGAATAAACGATTTTTCGATCATCTTTCCTTCATTTAAACGGGTGTCGTAAAAACCATTTTCGGTATAAATATGATTTCCTTTGTTATCGATTGTCGATGGACCGAACAAATAGGCATGACCGGAATCTTCGTAAAAATCTAAATGATTCGATTTAATAACATTTTCAGGATTTGTAATAACAACCTGCGTTCTGAATTCATACTTTAATTCGCGCGTGTAATATTTACCCGATTTAGATTTTAAGGTATTCAGTTTGTTGGTAATTGTTGCATTATCGTTGTAATAAGCAATTCCGATATTTCTATCGTAGTAAACTTTTTCTGATTTTAACGAAGAATCGGGCGATGTCATCACTACATTTCCAGAAGCATAAGCAATTTTTTCTACACCGTTGTATTCCGCATATTTACTGTTTAATTGTAAGGTATCGTCTTGAACAATTCTAACGTTACCAAACAGTTTAGCATAATTTTCTTTCTCAAAAAAATACGCCTTGTTACAGTAAATATACATACTGTCGTGCTGCATTTGAACATTCCCGGTAAGAATTTTAGCTCCAGGAACTTCATATTCATTAACATCAGTGAAATCTGCTGCTAACAATTTTATGATTTTACCATTTGGTTCAGGTGTTTGTGCAAACGAAAAAGCACAGCAAAACAACAGAAAAAACAGATTTAAAAAAAAGGTTTTCAATTGGGATAATTTTTTTCAAAATTACGCATTTTTTAACGATGTAACCGTTGCGTTAAGAAGAATTTAAATATCTAAAAAGCTGAACAAAATGTTCAGCTTTTTAGATATTTAAATTATCCCAAGAATGCTTGCATCATCCAGATGTCTTTTTCTTGTTCGGTAATTAAATCGCTCATCATAGAATTGGTTCCTTCATCATTAATTTCACCGGCTTTTTCTAAAATCTCCCGTTCAATAGTTAGTAAAGAAGCTAACGATTTTATAATTACTTCAACTGCCTCGTCATCATTGGTAACATTTTTTGCAACTTTCAACGAATTGTTTTTCAAATAATCGTCAAACGTATGTAACGGTGTTCCGCCTAAAGTTAAAACACGCTCGGCAATTTCATCAATTCTTAACTGTGCCTGATTGTACAATTCTTCAAATTTCACATGCAATTCGAAAAAACGTTTTCCGCGGATGTTCCAATGCAACCCACGTAAATTTTGATAATAAACTTGAAAGTTTGACAATAAAACATTCAACAATTCAATATTTTCTTTTGTCTGTTTCTGTGGTAATCCTAAAATATTCATAACCTTATTTTTAAAATTCTACTATCAAATTTACAAATAAATAGGCGATATTTGTATAAGTTTAATTGATAGTATCAATTGCGCAATAGTTAAAATCTTTTAAAAATGACCATTACCCAACTAAATTACGTGCTTGCAGTTGCAGAACATTTAAATTTTACTGTTGCTGCCGAAAAGTGTTTTGTTACACAGCCTACGTTAAGTATGCAGATTCAAAAACTGGAAGAGGAATTGGAAATCAGAATTTTTGATCGAAACAAAAAACCGATACAGTTAACCGAAGTTGGTAAAAAAATAGTAGAGCAGGCAAAAAGCATTGTTAACGAAGCCGACAGAATTAAAGATATCGTTGAACAACAGAAAGGTTTTATTGGCGGTGATTTTAAAATTGGGATTATTCCTACCATTATGCCTACGTTATTACCAATGTTTCTAAAGAATTTCATTAGAAAATATCCGAAAATAAATTTAATTGTTGAAGAACATACGACTGATGAAATTATTAGCAGGTTGCAAAAAGGACAATTAGATGCCGCTATTGCTGCAACGCCTTTAAATGAAAACGATTTAAAAGAAATTGTGCTTTATTACGAACCTTTTGTAGGATATTTTCCGTCAGAATTTAGAAACGGACTAACCGAATTATCTCCGAATGATTTAAACGTAAACGATATTTTGCTTTTGCAGGATGGACATTGTTTTACCAACGGAATTTTAAACATTTGCAAGGCTTCAAAATTAGATCAATCGCAGAATTTTGAATTGACATCGGGTAGTTTTGAAACATTGATTGGTTTGGCAAACGAAGGTTTAGGCGTAACGCTGTTGCCTTATCTGCACACGTTGAATTTAAGCGAAAAAGATAAAAAGAATATTATTGAATTTGCTGATCCGAAACCGTCACGCGAGGTTAGTTTGATTTTTCCTAAAAACGAATTAAAAATTCACATTGTTGATGCGTTGCGACAAACAATTTCAGGAGTAGTGAAAGGAGCGATTGCTTTTCAGAATATTGCGATTATCAGTCCAAAGTTAAATAGATAGATAAAAGAAAAGGATGGAAATTACTCCATCCTTTTTGTTTTATAAGATCACTATAATGTCTTCTAAATCGCTTTTGTTTTTAGTAAAATCTGCGATCCATTCTTTTAATTTGTCAATTTCAAACGGAAGCAGAAATTCAATTGCTTTGGTAATCTCTTTTAGAAATAAGTCCTTACTGAAACTTACTTTTTCTAAAATTTTTATGGTGTGATTTAATCGTTCGGTCATAATCTGTAATTTTATATAAATATAACTAAAAGCAATTAGTTTTATAAAAAATTTAGATTTTTTTAACAGCAATAATCATCTCACGTTTTCCTGGTGGTCCGGCGGTTTTGTGAACCTTAAAACCAATTTCTTTCAATCTGCGGTTTATTAGTCCTTTACAGGCGTAGGTTACAAAAATTCCGTCTGTATTTAAAAAATCATAGGCTTTCTGTAAAATTTCTACCGACCATAATTCGCTTTGATAATCAAATCCGAAAACATCAAAATAAACAATATCGAATTTATTATTGGTTTTGAAATCTTCGATCTTACAGAAATGTTTCAGCAGACTAAAATGTTCGGTTACCATTTCATTTGTATCAACCGGAATTTCATGTAATCTTTGAAGCGAAATCGGACTTTTTACAAAATCATTATAATTCAATAAATTAAATTCATCTGCAGTAAGCGGATAGGCTTCAATACTTTCGTAAACGATTTTTTTATTGTTGTTAACCGCAAATTCCAGTGTAAGCAAGGCATTTAAACCAGTGCCGAAACCATATTCTAAAACATTAATGGTTTCTTTGTCGATCAACTCAATACCATTTTTAATGTAAACGTGGGTAGATTCCTGAACGGCTCCGTGTTTAGAATGAAAAGTTTCGCCCATATCCTTAACAAATAAAGAATGCGAACCGTCTTCGGTAACTATAATTTCACGATCCATTTACGGAATAATCAGTTTTTTAATTCTTGGAATAGGTCCGCCACATTTTTTAGAATGACATTCTAAACACTGATTCACCATTTTATTGAAATTGTCTTTTGCCTGAACAGGATCTGCATAAATTGATTTTTGAGCTTCGATAAATTTTATTGCCTGATCGTTAAAAAATGGATCACGATCCGAAGCTTCTGTCAAAACCGCGGTATGCAGCTTATCAAAAGCAACAGGGTAACTGCCTAAATCTTGATTGGTTGCAATACGTTCTTTAAGCTGCGTGTTGTAAGCATACATTTGTTCCATTAAAGCTGCCATTTCAGACATTTCGTACATTTGAAATTTAGCATCAGCAACAGTATCTTTAACAGTTATAGATTCATTCTTATCACTTTTTTGCTGACAACTAGTTACAAAAGCAACGGTTAAGACAATTAACAGTAATTTCTTCATTATTTAGCTGCTGCAATTAAAACACCGTCTGCCATGAAACGATAGTTTTTAGATGGCTGTGTAATTTGATCGATTTCGGCTTGAGTTTTACCCGCATCTTTCGCTTCATGTTTTAACTGATCTACCGATGTTTCTTCGATAAAAGCTTTACCCGAAACAATTGCAGTATGGTTTTCCGCGCCTTCTTTAGGCACAAAAAATGCATAATCTTTAAACTTTACAAAAGCTTCTTTTTCATTAGCTAAATTTAAAGTCATCCAACAACCTTTTTTCTTGCAGATAGCTTTAATTTCCGATGTAAACTTAACATCCAAAGTATCAGTTGGTTTCATACTTTCGTATTTAGCCAACATTTCTTCTTTTGTAATTGCGTTGTCTTTAGTAATACTGTCACCAAAAACCTGATAGTTCATTGCGGTTTCAGCTGTATTTTCAACTTTATCTGTAGCTACAGTTTCTTTTTTATTGCAGGCAATCATTAAAGATGCCGCTGCGAAAACAAATACTATTTTTTTCATGATTCAAAATAAATTTTTACAAATATAAAAATAGTAAACTAAAAACAGGCTAATTAACTTTATTTCAGCTAATTTATCAAACCTTAATAAAATTAGTATATTTATAGTAATAATAGCTTTTTGTTGTAAATTACATAATTGAAACTATTTGTAACGATTTTTTTTTCCTAAATTTGTAAAGTTCAAAACAGCATAACAAATTTTAAAGAGTAAAAGTAAAAATGGATTCAAACATTTTAAACAACTTAAAACTAACTAAAGTAGCTGCTTCAAAAATCGATACTTTTGATTTTGAAAATGTGAAATTTGGAGAAAAGTTTACAGACCACATGTTAGTTTGTGAGTATAAAAACGGTGAATGGGGTACTTTGGAAATTAAGCCTTATGCACCAATTACGTTAGATCCTTCGGCAAGAGTTTTTCATTACGGACAAGCGATTTTTGAAGGAATGAAAGCTTACAAAGAAGATAACAACGATATTTGGATGTTTAGACCAGATCAAAATTTTGAGCGTTTTAATAAATCGGCGATTCGTTTGGCAATGCCTGCGATTGATGAAACCCGTTTTATTGGCGGATTGAGAGAATTGATCAAAGTTGAAAAAGAGTGGGTGCGTAAAGGTTTAGGAAATTCTTTATATATCCGTCCGTTTATGATCGCTACCGAAAGTGGTGTGATTGCAAGCCCATCGAACGAATTTTTATTCTGTATTCTTTTATCGCCTGCAAAATCATATTACGCGGGTAAAATTAAAGTTCAAATTGCCGATTATTACAGTCGTGCTGCAAATGGCGGTATTGGTGCTGCAAAAGCTGCCGGTAATTATTCAGCACAGTTTTATCCTACAAAATTAGCTCAAGAAGCTGGTTTTAATCAAGTAATCTGGACAGATTCTAACCATACGCATTTAGAAGAAGCAGGTACAATGAATGTTTTCTTTAGAATTAACGATACTTTGTTTACCGCACCAACATCTGACCGTATTTTAGACGGTGTTACTCGTAAAAGTTTGATTCAATTAGGAGAATCTTTGGGTTACGATATTAAAATTGAACCTGTACAGGTTGATACTATATTAAATTCTGCTAAAAATGGCACTTTGAAAGAAATTTTCGGAGCCGGAACAGCGGCTGTTGTTAACCAGATCGAAGGTTTTTCTTACAAAGATCAATACTATCAGTTACCAGAAATGGCAGATGAAGGATCTTATGCCTTACAACTTAAAAACGCATTGACAAAACTGCAGAACAAATTAGCAGACGATCCGTTTAACTGGACTGTTAAGATATAATGAAGAAGCTTGCAAACGCAAGCTTTTTTTATGCACCTAAATTAGTTATATTTGTATAAAAAAGTATGTTTTCACAAGGTCAGATTATTTTTGCACTTTTATTTGTAATAGTTTTTGTAATAATAATGATTATTATGTACCGCAAAGATTTAAAAATGCATAAAGTTTATTACAAAGGCAGTTTGTGGGTTTTACTTACTTTTTTACTGTTTATAGCATTACTTTTTGTAATTAAAGTCACCTTAAAAGATTAAAATTCTATGAAAATTTTAAAGTACATCTTCATTATTGCAGCGCTTGCAGTAGTTTTTTTAACCGTTTATATTGCAACCGGTAAAAGTAATTACGAAATTAATGTAAGCAAGAAAACAGAATTGTCTAACCAGCGATTGTTTAGATATGTGAATAATTTGCAGAATTTTGGCGATTGGAATCCGTGGAATAATGATGCGGCTGCTTTTAAATTAGATTCTATTTATAAAGGAAAAGATGCAAAAGTTTCATGGAACGGAAATGAAGCTTTTATAAAAAAATCAATTCCTAATGATACTATTTTCCTAAAATTAAATGTTTCAGGTAACGATTATGATACCAAGATGTATTTTGATGAAGTTGATGGAAAAACTACGGTAAATTGGAATGTTAAGGGAAATTTATCTTTTAGCGAAAAATTCAAACTGTTTTTTCAAGGAACTCCAGACAGTATGATCGCTCCAACTTTTGAAGAAGGTTTGACAAAAATTAATAAAAACATTACCGAAAGTCTTAAAAAATTCTCAATTAAGAATGAAGGAATCGTAATGATACCTGAAATGTTTTACATTAAACAAATTGTAGAATCAGATATTGAAGGCTTGGGCGATAAGATTTTTCAAAGTATGGAGCACATGAATAATTTCGCCAAAAACTTTGAGTTGGAACCTTACGGATCTCCGTTTACTGTGTTCGAAAATATCAATGTACTTTCAGGAAACGTGCGTTATTCGGTTTGTTTACCAATTAAAAACTTTTTCAGCACAGCAGAGGGAAGCGATATTGTCTGCGAAAAACTACCAGCTTTTCATGGCTACAAAACAGTTTTGACTGGTGATTATATCCATAGCGATAAAGCTTGGACAGAAGTTAAAAAAGAAATTGCTACAAAGAATTTAACGCAACGTGCCGATTTAAAACCAATTTCTATTTACAAGACATCTATTCTAACTACCCAAAAAACAAGTGAATGGATTACAGAATTTATTATCCCTGTAAACGAAACAGTGATACCTATTATTGATACACCCGCAACAGATACTTTGTCTGTTACTAGATAAAAAATTAAAACTGCCAATTGGCAGCTTTTTTTATTGTTGTAAGTTAATTAAGATCAATCTTTTATTTAATTTTCTTTCAGGCTTTAGGAAAATATTGGTTTTGAAATAAGTTTGTGATTAGATTAATGTAATGACATGTTATATTATATAAGAAACAAAAAACTCCAACTTTAAAGTTGGAGTTTTTATTTTTATATTAAATCGTAAACGAACCGTTTGTTCTAATTTCTGGTTCATTACTTTGCTCTTGCTGTTCTTGTTTAGGCAAATCACCTTTCATTAAGAACGAGATTACATCTTTATTGATGCTTTGCATAGTATCTTTAAACAAGTTAAAAGCTTCGAACTTATAAACCAATAAAGGATCTTTTTGCTCGTGTACGGCTAACTGAACAGATTGTTTTAATTCATCCATTTTGCGTAAGTGCTTTTTCCAAGCTTCATCAACAATAGAAAGAACAATGTTTTTCTCGAAATCGTTAATTAACGTTTTGCCTTCTGTTTCAAACGCTTTGTTTAAATCGGTAACCACGTTTATAGTTTTAATTCCATCAGTAAATGGAACAACCATACGCTCGTAACCACCATTTTCGTGTACGTTTTTAATTACTTTAAAAGCTTCAACTGCGCTTTCATCACATTTAGCAACGTATTTTTTATAAGCAACTTCGTACAACTTATCTGTTAATTCGGCATCGCTTAATTTGTTGAATTCATCAACTGTAACCGGCGATTCCATTCCGAAGATCTTAATCAAATCGTATTCGAAATTTTTAAAGTCGTTTCCTATTTTGTTTCCTTCAACCAAATAATCACATAAATCGAACATCATGTTGGCGATATCCACTTTTAAACGATCTCCGTGTAATGCGTGGCGACGACGTTTGTAAACAACTTCACGTTGTGCATTCATAACATCATCATACTCTAACAAACGTTTACGAACACCAAAGTTGTTCTCTTCAACGCGTTTTTGTGCACGTTCGATAGATTTGGTCATCCAAGAATGCTGAATAACTTCACCTTCTTTTAAGCCCATTCCGTCCATAATCTTTGCAACACGCTCTGATCCAAACAAACGCATTAAATTATCTTCTAACGAAACATAGAATTGAGATGATCCAACATCACCCTGACGACCTGCACGACCACGTAACTGACGGTCTACACGACGAGAATCGTGACGTTCTGTACCAATGATTGCCAAACCACCTGCATCTTTAACTTCTGCAGTTAACTTGATATCGGTTCCACGACCAGCCATGTTTGTTGCAATGGTAACAACTCCCGGATTTCCTGCTTCTTCTACAATTTGCGCTTCTTGCTTATGTAATTTTGCATTTAAAACATTGTGCTTAATACCGCGCATTTTTAACATACGGCTTAATAATTCTGAATTTTCTACCGATGTTGTACCAATTAATACCGGACGACCAGCTTCTGATAATTCTACAACATCATCGATTACCGCATTGAATTTTTCACGGATAGAACGGTAGATTTTATCTTCACGGTCTTCACGAGCCATTTGACGGTTAGTAGGAATTTCAACAACATCTAACTTGTAGATTTCCCATAATTCGCCTGCTTCTGTAATTGCAGTACCTGTCATACCTGCCAATTTGCTGTACATACGGAAATAGTTCTGTAATGTTACGGTTGCAAATGTTTGGGTAGCGGCCTCGATTTTTACGTTTTCTTTAGCTTCGATCGCCTGGTGTAATCCGTCTGAATAACGACGACCATCCATGATACGACCTGTTTGCTCATCAACAATCATTACTTTGTTATCGACAACAACGTATTCCGAATCTTTTTCGAACAACGCGTATGCCTTTAATAACTGTGTTAATGTGTGGATACGTTCTGATTTTATACCGAAATCTTGGAATAAGATCTCTTTTTGTTCTGACATTTCTTCGGCAGAAATGTTCATTTTTTCAATTTTTGAAATTTCGGTTCCAATATCCGGTAAGATAAAGAAACTGTCATCCATTCCTTGAGATAAAGCTTTAATACCGTTATCGGTTAATTCAACCTGATTGTTTTTCTCATTGATTACGAACAATAAACCTTCGTCTACCTTTTTCATTTCGCGGTTGTTGTCCTGCATAAAATGATTTTCGGTTTTTTGAAGAATTTGTTTTACACCTTCTTCAGACAAAAACTTGATTAACGCTTTATTTTTAGGAAACGCACGGTACGAACGCAACAGGTTAAAACCACCTTGTTTGGTATCGCCCGCTTTAATTAAGCGTTTAGCTTCGGTTAAAAATCCGTTTGAAAGTTGGCGCTGTTGTGCTACCAATGAATCAACTTTTGGTTTTAATTCTAAAAATTCGTGACGATCCCCCATTGGAACCGGACCCGAAATAATTAACGGTGTACGTGCATCATCAACCAAAACAGAATCTACCTCATCCACAATTGCAAAGTTATGCTTGCGTTGAACCAATTCTTCTGGCGTATGTGCCATGTTATCACGTAAATAATCGAAACCAAATTCGTTGTTTGTTCCGTACGTAATTGATGCTTGATAAGCCTCACGACGCCCCGGAGAGTTTGGTTGGTGATTATCGATACAGTCAACAGTTAATCCGTGGAATTCAAACAATGGTGCATTCCATTGGCAGTCACGTTTTGCAAGGTAATCATTCACCGTTACAACGTGTACGCCGTTTCCTGCTAATGCATTAAGATAAATAGGAGAGGTAGATACCAATGTTTTACCTTCACCCGTTTGCATTTCGGCAATTTTACCTTGATGGATTACTGATCCGCCAATCATCTGTACATCATAATGAACCATGTTCCAAGGAATCATTTTCCCTGCAACTTCCCATGTGTTAGACCAGATTGCTTTATCACCTTCGATACGAACGTGACCTTTAGATTGTGCAAACAATTTGTCTTGTTCTGTAGCAGTAACAACCAATTCGTTGTTGTTTGTAAAACGACGTGCAGTTTCTTTAACCACTGCAAAAGCTTCTGGTAAAATATCGAACAAAGCTTTTTCCGAAAGGGTATAAGCTTCTTTCTCTAAAGTATCGATAGAAGCATAGATTGTTTCGCGTTTGTCGATATCAGTCGTTTTCTCTAATTCTTCGCGGTACGAAGCAATTTTAGAATCCTGACCAAAGCGCGCCTGCTTTATTTTTTCTTGAAAAGAAATGGTTTTGTCTCTTAACTCATCGTTCGTTAAATTTTCGAATGAGCTGTAATACTGGTTGATTTTATCTACAATAGGGCGGATGGACTTTACGTCTTTCTGTGATTTATCGCCCACAAACGCCTTTAAGATACTATTTATGATACTCATAAATAAGTTTGATTTAAATTAATATTCCGTGATAGGTGGTTACAAAAAAAAGCCTCTTGTTAACCGAGACTTTTTTTGCTATGTATTTCTAATATTCATCCTCGTTCCAAAGATAGTCTTCATCAGAAGGATAATCTGGCCAAATTTCTTCCATTGATTCATAAATCTCACCTTCGTCCTCGATAGATTGAAGATTTTCTACAACTTCTAAAGGTGCACCAGTTCTGATAGCGTAATCAATAAGCTCATCTTTCGTAGCTGGCCATGGCGCATCACTTAAATACGATGCTAATTCTAATGTCCAATACATCTTTGTATATTTTTAGTAATTATGTGCAAAAATAAATTTTAAAATGAAAAAAGCAATTTTTTTTTCATTAAATCTTTTTAAATAAAGAACGTTTTTTATTAATAGAACCTTTTATTGTTTTTCGGGTATCCATTTTACCTCTTGGGCGTTCAAATCAAAAGTCAACTTTCGTGCCAACACAAACAAATAGTCAGAAAGTCGGTTTAAATACTTCAAAACCATTTCATCGGTAGGTTCCATGTCATTTAAATGGGTAGATAAACGCTCGGCTCTGCGACAAACACATCGAGCGATATGACAATATGACACGGTTGTATGACCACCTGGCAAAACAAAATGAGTCATTTGCGGCAGGTTGGTTTCCATTTCATCGATAGCTTGTTCCAAATAGGCAACATCCTCTTCGGTAATTTTGGGAATATTCAATCGTTCCTTACCGTTTTTTAGAATTGCTTTTTCAGGATCTGTCGCCAAAATAGCGCCTAAAGTGAACAATCTGTCTTGAATACGAATTAATTGATCTTTATAAATAGTATTGATTTCTTGATCGCGGATTAAACCAATGTACGAATTTAACTCGTCTACCGTTCCATAACTTTCAATACGAATATGATATTTTGGAACGCGTGATCCGCCAAATAATGCGGTAGTGCCTTTATCGCCAGTTTTTGTGTAAACCTTCATAAAAAAATGTTTTCGTAAATATACACTAAAAAAATAAGTTGTGCGTTTAATATTAATTGGCTAAATTGGTAATTGTTATTAAAAAGAAAAGATAAATTATGAAATTGAGTACCACGAAAATATCACCTAAAACCTTAAGTTTTGGGCTGTTGTTGTTTCGTTTATGTTTAGGCGGATTGATGATAGCTAACCACGGATGGACTAAAATTGTTAATTTAGAAGTGTTAAAGACGCAGTTTTATGATTTTTTAGGTTTAGGTTCGCAAGTATCTTTAATTTTAGCAATTACTGCCGAAATTTTATGTTCGATATTACTAATATTTGGATTATACACCCGCGTTGTTTTAATACCATTAATCGTAACTATGTTATTGGCGATAGGGACACACGGATGGCAGATTTTTGGCGAAGCCGAAATGGGATTTTTATATTTGCTTGGTTTTGTGTTTCTGTTTATTGTTGGTCCCGGTGATAATAGTATAGATGCACGAATAAACAAACGAACTTATTATTAGTAGCGTATAGAGAAGTTTTGTTTTGGCTGTTCGATACGTTTTGATATTAGGCAGCCGTAGTAAAAATCAACAACCAATGTAATATCTGGGTTTTGTCTTAATTCGTTAATAAAGGCTTTCGGATAATTATATGTCGCAATCAGTAAAAGTTGGGAATTGCTCATGCTGTTTATTGTTAGAAGTATTCGTGTGTGATTTTCTACTGTATAGCGATCTAAAATTAAATCTGCAGTTTGTAATTCAACAGTTATTTCTGTTGATGTTTGTTTGATATTATCCAGGAACGATTTATCTGAAAGGTAAAGAGTGTTTGGTTTAAAATATTGTATTGATTGTAATAACCATTGATTGCTTTTATGCAAAATAGAAAAATCTTTTTTCTGTTGATACAAACCTTTAGTAATGTAATTGTACACAAAAGGCGAATGAACCCCATGCTGATTGGTAGATTTTACTAAAAATTGAAGATAGGAAAACACTTTTTCTGTTGAAATTATTAAACACCAAAGGTATTTTAAGTTTTATAATAAGGCAAACTTAATTTTTAATAATCACAAGACGTTAAAAACAAATAACTTATAAAACGCATTTGTTTTTTATTCAAAAAAAGGACAAAAATGTTTTGTTTGTGTATTAAAGAACCACTATATTTGCACCGTTATAAAAATTAACACGGCGATGTGGCGCAACTGAATAGCGCACTTGATTACGGCTCAAGAGGTTGCAGGTTTGAATCCTGCCATCGTCACAAAATTACAACGGCCTCGTGGCGCAACTGAATAGCGCACTTGATTACGGCTCAAGAGGTTACTGGTTTGAATCCAGTCGAGGTCACAAAAGCAACTCATTTGAGTTGCTTTTTTTTATATAATATAATCATCATGTTACAAATTTTAAATATAATTTTTTAATTGCTATTAATTTTAGCTTGTTTAAACATGTAGGACAAAAAGAAAGTAAAAACTATTTAATTTATTCTTTGATAGGCTTTGTTGTTTTCTTTGCGGTAAATTTACTTTTTAATGAGAAAGAGTTTAATGATAGAATTTTTCTTTTTCCACTCTTATTCTTCTTCTATAATTAATTTTTACTACTTTTTTATATTCTCCTATATCAAAAGATGTGGATGAGTTTAGTTCGCATGATAAAATCAAATATAAAAAATTAATCATTTATAATTAGATATATTTTACCTAATAATGACAACCTTGAATGAAGTTGAATCTAATTAAAAGATTTGTTTTTTAAATAATATTGTAAAATACTTTGTAGTTTTTTCAATATTCTAATTCAATAAATTAAGGATTATGGAATTTTAAATTGTATATGATAATTTATTAAATATATAATATTAAAAAAAAAATCAATTAAAATGAAGTTTTTAAAAAAGGCAAGCGACCTACATCGCACCGCTACAACCACATACCTTTGCTGTGTTCCCACCCTGGAGGAGTCTGCAGGAGCTGGTCGTGTAGGACTTGCCGTTGCAAATATACAAACAAATTATATTTTAGCAAGCCTTTTGCCAAATAAAAAAAGGGTTGTATAATTGTACAACTAATTACATAAACCATGAAAAAATATAAATACTTAACTGTCTTTACTTTATCATTACTTTTTATCGCATGTAAAGACGATAAAAAAATCGAAAACAATTCTTTATCTATCGATTCAAGTAAATTAAAACAGACTTACGCCTTAAATGAAGATGTTTCTTTACAGTTAAAAAGCGATTCTGACAACGAAATTGATTCTGTACAATATTTCATTAACGGTAAAAAAATAGGTTCGGTTAAAACCAATTCGGTACTTACTTATAATTTATCAAAGGCAAAACACGGCATTCAAAATATTAAGGCAATTGCTTATATCAAAGGAAAAACAACTGAGACCACTACAAAATTTGATGTATTGTCTCACGTTCAGCCTGCGGTATATTCTTATACCATTGTAAATACCTATCCGCATGATATTAAAGCTTACACACAGGGATTGGAATTTTATGGTGATTTGCTGATTGAAAGTACCGGAAACGGTGAAGGAATAGGAACACGTACCAAAGGAAAATCAAGTATTCGTAAAGTAAATGTTAAAACAGGTGAAGTTATAAAGATTAATGAATTAGACGATGCTATTTTTGCGGAAGGAACAACGGTTCTAAACAATAAAATTTATCAGTTAACGTATAAAAATAACGAAGCTTACGTATATAATTTAGAATCGCTACAAAAAGAAAAAACGTTGCCTTATTTTAAAAATACTGAAGGTTGGGGGTTAACGAATGATGGCACTAACTTGTATATGACCGATGGAAGTGACAGAGTGTATAAAGTAAATCCCGCAGATTTTGCCTTGATTGATTATGCTGTAGTTTCAACAAATCGTGGTACTGTTCCATCAGTAAATGAATTAGAATGGGTAAATGGAGAAATCTACGCAAACTTTTATGGTCAAGATGCGATAGGTGTTTTTAGCCCGATTGATGGAACTGTAAACGCGGTAATCGATTTAAGTGATCTAAAAAGTAAAGTTACACCACACCCAGATTTAGATGTTTTAAACGGAATTGCCTATAATAAAAAAACGGGTACTTTCTTTGTAACCGGCAAAAACTGGGATAAAATGTTCGAAATTAGAATTAAGAAGTAAATAAAGCTCGGATTTTTCCGAGCTTTATTATAAAGTTTAGTTTTTTATGATATGAATGAATTCTTCTAAATTTTATATTGAAGAGAAATTTCTTCTATTTTCTTCCCAAAATATATCCTAAATATGCCATTGGAATATATGCCAAAATTAAATCAAGACAGTTAAACCACATTGGTGCGTTAGGTATCATAAAAATATTAGCAATACCACCTGCTAAAAACAAAACACCAATTACCATTGGTCCAACAATTGATTTAGGATTAGATAGTTTGGTAGCAATAAAAGCTCCAACCAACGTTCCTAAAGCATGAGCCAAAAAAGGAAAAATGAAATGTTTAGGCTCCATTAAATGCATACCTGCAGCCAAACCTTCGGCTGTGTTATTATTTACACTGGCTGGTAAAGGTATTATTTTACCGCTTAAAGCAACAAGTATCATGTTTACTACAGACCCAATAATAAATCCGGCAACGGTTGCTAATATATTTCTGTATTTTCTCATAATTATTCTATTTCTTCGTTAATTTATCATTCCAGCTTTGAACAAATTTTAGCTTCTCGCTTTTTAATTCATCGGCTTTTTCATCTAAATTAAAAGGTTCAATACCATCTAATTCTTCATACGTGTAAAAATTGTACTGTATGTTTTCTTTTAAATGATCTATGTGAAACTGGTACTCATCTAACAAATAACTGATTTCTTCTTTCAGTTCTTTTTTGAATTCTTTTACAATTTTCAATTCTTCAAAAATCTGATCGATAGTTTGTTCTGTTTCTGTAAAAATATATGGAGTGTAAATGGGTGCAAGTGATTTAAAATCAGTGCTTTTTTGTAAACTATTTAATGTTTTAATCGAACCAAAATCAAAGTTTGAATATTCCTTTAAAATACTCTCATTTGCAATAATATGGTTGATAAATTCAGCATAAAAAGATTCGGTTTCAGCATCAAAATCCTTTAAATTATAAAAATGCTGTAACAATACAAAAGCATCATTATAAAAGCCAATTACATCATCTTCAATAATATCGGGTGTATAATTTTCTTTAAGTTGTAACACAAAATCGTTAATAGGCACGCTGTTATTTTCCATAATTCTGATATTTTTTGTAAAGATATTCCTAATATTTTTATCTTTGGTTACAATGTGATAAAATTAGTTATGAAAACAGTTTATGAATTAGATTTGCATGAAAGTACGGTGGTGAAAACCATGATACCTGAATACGAAAACCGCTTGAAACAGATTATTTATTATAGGGTAACTCGGGTTGCCGGTGGTTGGTTGTACAAGAAAATCGGAGTTGATTTTCCGGAAGTTTTTGTGCCTTACAGTGATGAATTTAAAAGTAGAAGAGAAACTGAAATATAGCAAAAGAGATGGTTAATACCATCTCTTTTTATTCTTTTTAGAAGCATCGGATTTTCGTGATGCCGAATTTTGTGTTGAATTCTTTTTGTTGGAATTACCTGTTGCTGCAGATTTATTTTTATTTCTTAAATCTTTTTTAGCATTCGGGTTTGGTTCACGCCACGGAAAAGGATTGTCTTTTACAACTTTAACCTGCAAACGAATCAGCTTTTCAATATCGTGCCAATAAGTTTTTTCATCGCGACCAACAAACGAAAGTGCCAAACCTTCTTCGCCGGCACGACCAGTTCTACCAATTCTGTGAATATAAATTTCAGGAATATTCGGAATATCGTAGTTAATCACAAAGGGCAGCTGCTGAATGTCAATCCCGCGCGAAGCTACATCTGTGGCGACTAAAATATCAATCTGTTTGTTTTTAAAATCTTCTAAAATCTGTAATCGGGCTGCTTGCGATTTATCTCCGTGAATGGCATCGGCTTTGTAACCTTCCTTCTGCAAAAAATCAACTACATTATCGGCTCCTTGCTTTGTTCGAGTAAAAAGCAGAACATTTTTCAGGTTTTGAGTTTCAAGAACGTGTTTTAAAAGTTTCTTTTTGTCTTCTTTTTCAACCAGATACGTTTTCTGCGTAATATTTGCACCCGTACTAGAATCGGGATCAACCGAAACATACACGGCATTGCTTAAAAATTCGTCAGCTAATTCACGAACACCCATTGGCATGGTAGCAGAAAACATCAACGTTTGTCTGTTTGGCGGTGTTAGTTTTATAATTTTTCGAACATCGTTAATAAAACCCATATCCAGCATTAAATCGGCTTCATCGATCACTAACTGATGCAAAGCATCGGTTTTAATAAAGTTTTGCTTGTATAAATCTAAAAATCTTCCGGGTGTTGCAACCAAAACGTCAATACCATATTTAAGCGCTTTAATTTGTGGCTCCATATTTACACCACCATAAATAACATACGTTTTAATCTGTGTGTATTTGCTTAAAGCTTCAAAGTTTTCGGCAATCTGTATGGCTAATTCTCGGGTAGGAGAAAGGATAATAGTTCGGATCTGCTTGCGTTTTTTTCCCGATCCTACAATTTTGTGAATATGATTTATGATTGGAATGGCAAATGCAGCCGTTTTTCCGGTTCCGGTTTGCGCACAACCCACCAAATCTTTTCCATCGATTAAAGACGGAATTGCTTTTTCCTGAATAGGTGTGGCAGTGGTGTAACCTAGATCGTTAATAGCTTCGGCAATATTGTTGTTTAGTGCAAATTCGGTAAAATTCATATCAAAATTTTAAGCAAAATTACGTTTTTAATTTCGTACTTTTAAGAATTTCTAATATCTTCCGTAAAATTTCGGTTTATGAAACAAACAATACTTGCAATAAGTTTACTAATATCTTTAAATATTTGGTCGCAAACAAAACCAAAAGTCGACTTTACTACTGCAAATGCTTCTATTAAATTTGATATTGCCGAACACATGGTCGTTGGCGATGTTACTTATCAGTTTACTGTGAATGAAGCAACCGATTCTATTAAGATCGATGCTAAAAATATGATGATTCAAGGAGTGAAGTTGAACGGACAAACACCTAAATATCATTACGATAAAAAACAGATCGCCTTTACGCAAGGTTTTAAAGAAGGCGAAAATACCGTTACAATCAGTTATAAAACCAATCCAAAACAGGCACTTTATTATGTAGGATCTGGAACCGATTTGCAGATTTGGACACAAGGTCAAGGGAAATACACCAGTCATTGGTTGCCAAGTTTCGATGATTATAATGAAAAAGTGATTTTTAATACCAAGATTTCGTTTGAAACGGGTTACGATGTGATTAGCAATGGAACTTTAGACGGTAAAACCGTTAGCGGCAAGCAGACTACTTGGAGTTATAAAATGAGTAAACCAATGAGTTCTTACCTAATTATGATGGCGATTGGTAAATTCGAAAAAAAGACCGAAAAATCGGCATCAGGTATAACCATTGAAAATTATATTCGTCCGGTTGATGCTACAAAATACACTACAACCTATCAGCATACAAAGAAAATGTTCGATTTTCTGGAAACTCAAACCGGTTTTTCGTATCCGTGGCAAATTTATCGAAACATTCCGGTAGAAGATTTTATGTATGGCGGAATGGAAAATACGACTTCGACCATTTTTAACAGTGATTATGTGGTTGATAATATTGGTGTGAACGATCGTGATTACGTAAATGTAAATGCACACGAAATGGCGCACCAATGGTTTGGAAATCTGGTTACGGCAAAATCAAACAAAGATCATTGGCTGCAAGAAGGTTTTGCAACGTATTATGCTTTGTTGGCAGAACGTGAGGTTTACGGAGTTGATGATTTTTATTGGAAATTATACGAAATGGCTGAATTGATTACCAAAGATGCCAAAGAAAATAAAAACACGGCGGTTTACAGTGAAAAGGCTACAACTACAACTTATTATCAAAAAGGTGCGTGGATGTTGTTTTATTTGTCAAGCCAGATTGGCGAAGCTAATTTTAATACCGTTGTTAAGAATTATTTGAATAAATATGCCTTTAAAAATGCTTCGACACAAGATTTTTTAAATGAGGTTACTGCTGTTGTTCCTAATTTTAACGTGAGTAATTACAAACAAAATTGGTTAGAAAATAAGGGTTTTAATACGAAAGATGCCTTGTTTTTAATTGAAAATTCTCCTTTGGTAAAATCGTATTTTGAAGTATTGTCATTGCAGGAAAAAGGGTTTGAAGTTAAAAAGGATCAATTGCTTAAATTATTGAAAGATCCGAATACGTTTACCGATACCAAACGCGAAATTGTTTTTCAGTTGCACAATGTTCCTTACGATCAGGCAAAAGAGTTTTATCAAACCGTTGTACAGTCGAATGATTTAAAGGTTCGTCAGGCTTTGGTTCAGGTTGTAAGTGAGATTCCTACAGATTTTATGGAAGATTATAAAAAGTTTTTGAACGATAATTCATATATAACTCGCGAAATTGTCTTGAAAAATTTATGGTTACAGAATGAAACCGGCAGAGCAGAATTGTTAGACAAAACGGCAACTTGGAAAGGTTTTAATGATTATAATTTACGAATTACCTGGTTGATGTTCGCATTAGCAACCGAAAATTATAAAAACGACAAAAAAGCACATTTGTATTCTGAATTAGAAAATTTTGCCTATAACAAATATAACAGCAATATTCGTACAAATGCTATAAATGCGTTGTGGTATTTAAATAAGTACGACAGTAACACGCTGCCACACTTGGTAAATGCTTTAGTGCATCATAACAGTCGTTTTCAAAAATTTGGTCGTGATGCTATTGTTCGATTGTCTGAAAAGAAAGAATTTAAAGACCACTTTAAAAAGCTAATTCCATACTTACCACAAGACGAACACGATGCCTTAAAAAAGTTAATGGAGGAGATATAAAACAAAAGCGTTTCAAATTTGAAACGCTTTTGTTTTATTTTAGTTTTTCTTTTAAATACAAACCTGTAATTGATTTTTTGTTTTTAACTATTTCTTCGGGAGTCCCTGTTGCAACAACATTTCCACCGTTTTTACCACCATCGGGACCAATATCAATAACATAATCGGCACATTTTATCATGTCCAAATTATGTTCAATAACAATGATAGAATGTCCTTTTTCAATCAACGCCTGAAACGATTGCAGTAACTTCTGAATATCATGAAAATGCAAACCGGTTGTAGGCTCATCAAAAATAAACAAAGCACGTTCTTTTACGGCTCCTTTACCAAGAAATGTTGCCAGTTTTACGCGTTGTGCTTCACCACCAGATAGGGTAGAAGATGATTGCCCCAAAGCAACATATCCTAAACCGACATCTTGTAAAGGCTGAATTTTCTGTACAATTTTATCTTGTTTGTGTTTTGTGAAAAATTCCATTGACTCATCAACCGTCAAATTCAAAACATCAAAAATATTCTTGCCTTCAAAATTTACTTCTAAAATTTCCTTTTTAAAGCGTTTTCCTTTACAGGTTTCACATTCCAAATGTACATCTGCCATAAACTGCATTTCAATGGTAACCACACCATCGCCTTTACAAACTTCGCAACGACCACCTTCCACATTAAAAGAAAAATGCTTTGGTTGATAATTTCGCATTTTAGAAAGCTGTTGTTTTGCAAACAAATCACGAATATCGTCGTACGCTTTTATGTAAGATATAGGGTTAGATCGTGAACTTTTCCCTATCGGATTTTGATCTACATATTCAATATGTTTTATGTGCGAAAATGATCCGGTAATTTCATTAAACTGCCCTGGTTTTTCGCTTGCTCCCGTTAAATGTTTCTCTAATGCAGGATATAAAATCTTTTTAACCAATGTAGATTTTCCACTGCCCGAAACTCCGCTAACCATTGTTAAGCAATCTAACGGAAAAATAACATCTATGTTTTGAAGGTTGTTTTCGCGAGCACCTTTTACTTCGATATAATTTTTTACCGGTCGGCGTTTTTTTGGAACTTCAATCTCTAAATCGCCGTTTAAATATTTTGCAGTTAATGTATCGGCTTTTAAAATTTCATTAAAAGTTCCCTGTGCCATTAATTTTCCGCCTAAAACTCCGGCTTCCGGACCAATATCAATAATCTGGTCGGCAGCTTTCATAACATCTTCGTCGTGTTCTACAATAATCACAGTGTTTCCTAAATCGCGAAGATCTTTTAAAACTTCGATCAATTTTTCAGAATCGCGCGAATGCAGTCCGATACTAGGTTCGTCTAAAATATACATAGATCCAACCAAACTACTACCTAAAGATGTTGCCAGATTTATACGTTGCGATTCGCCACCCGAAAGGGTAGAAGACCTGCGGTTTATGGTTAAATAGTCTAAACCAACATCGCTTAAAAACTGCAAACGGTTGTTAATTTCCAGCAATAATCTTTTGGCAACTTTACTTTCAAATTCGTTTAACTGAATATTTTTAAAGAATTCACGCAATTCGTTAATTGGTAAATCAACTAAATCTGAAATAGTTCTATCGGCAACTTTTACATAATTCGCTTCTGGTCGTAAACGCTTGCCGTTACACACATTACATTTGGTTTTACCGCGGTATCTTGACAATAAAACACGATTTTGTATTTTGTAATTATTCGCTTCAAGATCTTTAAAAAAATAATTAAGTCCGGTGAAATAACTGTTCCCTTCCCAAACCAATTGCTTTTGGTCAGCTGTTAATTCGTAAAAAGGCTTGTGAATTGGGAAATCGAACTTATGAGAATTGTTAACTAACTGATCGCGGTACCACGACATACTTTCTCCACGCCACGGATAAACAGCGTTTTCGTAAACCGATAAAGCAGTATTTGGAATAACCAAATCTTCGTCAATACCAATGGTTGTTCCAAAACCATCGCATTTTGGGCAGGCACCGTACGGATTGTTAAAACTGAACAAATGAATGTTAGGTTCTAAAAAGGTAATTCCGTCTAATTCAAATTTATTGTTGAATTCCAACTGATTGCCAGTCCCTAATTCATACAAATGCAAAACGCCTTTTCCTTCGAAAAATGCCGTATAAACAGCATCAGACAATCGATTGTAAAAATCTTCATCATGACGAACAACCAAACGATCAATAATCAGCTGAATATCTTCTGATTTTATTTTTTTTGATGCAAATTCTTCAACAAATTCATCAATTCTTTTGGTTTCGTTCTTATAAAATAATCGAGCAAAACCTTGCTGTAACGCAATTTTTAGCTGATCGATAATAGATCGTTCCTTAATTTCGTAAACAGGGGCAAGCAATAACCATTTCGATTCTTCATCGAACGTTTTTACAGTATCAATAACATCGGTTACCGTGTGCTTTTTAACTTCATTCCCTGAAATTGGCGAAAAAGTTGTACCAATACGGGCATATAACAATTTTAAATAATCGTAAATTTCTGTAGATGTACCAACGGTTGAACGTGCATTTGTTGTATTCACTTTTTGCTCGATAGCAACAGCCGGCGCGATACCTTTAATATATTCTACTTTTGGTTTGTTGATTCGACCTAAAAACTGACGCGCATACGATGACAAACTTTCAACATAACGGCGTTGTCCTTCGGCATACAAGGTGTCAAAAGCCAAACTTGATTTACCGGAACCCGACAAACCTGTTATAACAACCATTTTATTTCGGGGAATAACTACATCTAAATTTTTTAAATTATGAAGATGCGCTCCTTTAATAATGATATTCTGTTTTGGATCGATTTTAGAAAAATCTATTTTTTTCATTTTTATAAAATAACTACAAAATTACAAATTTTTAAACGAAGAAGTTTTATGCCAAAGCGACAATTAATTTAAAAAAAGTCAATATTTTTTTTAAGTTTTTTTTAAGAAACGATTTTTTTTATATATTTGTTTAGATAAACTTTAAAACAAAAGCCTATTACGTATCTATACTTATAGTAAAAACCTAAAAACATAAGTTAAGATGGCAAATGAAATTTTGTCAGACGCAGTGTTGGTAACCCAATACGCATCTGGAAATGAATGGGCTTTGGCGCAATTAATAGAGCGTCATAAATCACGTATATACAGTTTTATCTTCTCTAAAGTAAAAGACAGAGATTTATCGGACGATATTTTTCAGGAAACTTTTATTAAGGTAATTAACACCATAAAAAAACAGAATTACAACGAAGAAGGTAAATTTTTACCTTGGGTGATGCGTATTTCTCATAATTTGATTATCGATCATTTTAGAAAACAGTCTAAAGTGAAATTTCAACGCGACCAAGAAGAATATTCAGTTTTCAGTAAAATGATTGATTCTGAAATGAACATTGAAACAAGTATGATTGCCGGACAGATTGAAGATGATTTACATACGTTGATATTAAAATTACCACAAGATCAGCAGGAAATTATTCGTTTACGCTTGTACGATGATTTAACTTTTAAGGAAATTGCCGAATTAAACCAGATTAGCATAAATACCGCTTTAGGCAGAATGCGCTATGCGATTGTTAATTTGCGTAAAATGATAGATAAAAATCAAATTATTTTAAACGACTAACAATAATTTTATTTGCTGTTGCGTTATATCATAAAATGAAACCTATTCTATGATAAAAAATTACAAAAACAACAGTAAACCACAAACACACCTTTTACCAAAGCAAAGTACAATAAACTTTATTTTAAACTATTCAAAAAGTACAACTGCTTTAAAGAAAGGGTCAATAAATTTCATAACTTTTCAAAACTAAAAAGGAACTTAAAAAGTTCCTTTTTTTATTGTTTATTCGTTTTCAAAAGCTCGTTAATCAATGATTTCTTACCGATTTTTTGGGTGATAATGTCTTTTTCCAGTTTCCATCCACGGGCAGGTGAATATTCACGTCCGTACCAAATCATCTGTAAATGCAGTTTATTCCATAAATCAATAGGGAAAATACTTTTAGCGTCATTCTCGGTCTGAACCACATTTTTGCCTGAACTTAAATTCCAACGATACATTAAACGATGAATATGTGTATCAACAGGAAATGCAGGAACATTAAAAGCTTGTGACATTACAACCGAAGCCGTTTTATGACCAACAGCAGGTAACAATTCCAAAGCATTCATATCCGCAGGAACTTCTCCGTCGTATTGATCTATCAAAATTTTACTTAAACCGTAAATTCCCTTCGATTTCATTGGAGACAAACCACACGGACGAATAATATTTGCTATTTCTTCAACAGTAAGTTTAACCATATCGTACGGATTATCTGCAATAGCAAATAGTTTGGGAGTGATCTGGTTCACGCGAACATCGGTACATTGTGCAGACAACAACACGGCAATTAATAAAGTATATGGATCTTTATGATCTAACGGAATAGGAACTTCCGGATAAAGCTGTTCTAAAGTATCAATAACAAACTGAACTTTTTCTTTTTTGGTCATTTTAATGTGTAAATGATTTGTAATTTTACAAAAATAGTAAATTATGACCACACTAAAAATAGGCGATAAGGCTCCTGATTTTTCAGGAATAGACCAAAACGGATCAACCGTTCAATTAAAAGATTTTAAAGGAAAAAAAATTGTCTTGTTTTTCTACCCAAAAGCATCAACTCCCGGATGTACTGCAGAAGCCTGTGATTTGCAAAATAATATTGAACGTTTTTTAGCACAAAATTATCAAGTAATTGGTGTTAGTGCCGATTCGCAAAAAAGACAGTTGAATTTTGCCGTTAAAAATAACTTACAATATCCGCTAATTGCCGATGAAGATAAAGTAGTTATTAATGCTTATGGCGTTTGGGGACCAAAGAAATTTATGGGTCGTGAGTTTGATGGTATTCACCGAACTACTTTTATTATTAGCGAAAACGGATTTATTGAAGATATTATTGCGAAAGTGAAAACCAAAGAACACACAACACAGATATTAAAGTAAAAAGAGTTCCAAATTTGGAACTCTTTATTGTTAATTTGATATTGTTGCCTTATTAATCGGCGAATTACTTTTTACAACTACAAAAGTTGAAATGGCGTAAAAAGCGTTACCATTACCATTGTTATTTGTCCAATCTTCAAATTTATATTCAAAATTAAAAGTTGATCCAAACATACTTTTTTGAATGTTATCAAAACGTGCAGGAACAACCATTCCAGGACACCAACCCGCACGATCTGGTTTCCAGTTACCTGGTGCTTGGTTATTAACTGGGTTTTGCGCGCAACCAATAGCTTTTAAATCGTGTGCAAAAGTTTGCGTACCATTAATATTTATATGATGTGTACGGTAGCACCATTCTGCACAACCGCGCCCGCCTGCATCATTAGGTGTTGCATGACCCCAACCAGAAATAATAGTTCTTAAGTATGCAATTTCTGCACCAGATGGGATATTAATTTGTTTAGTTAAATCAAACACATTTGTATCAAATGCAGTTCCGTAAGGTACACCGTCTATTGATGATTTATTATATTGAAAAACAGGTACAACTGCAGAATACTTATAGTCTGGTGTTCCAAATTCAAAATCAAACTCCACAGTGTATTTTCGCCCTTTTGCTAACCATGTTTCGGTATAGATTTTTAATTCGGTAGATCCGCTTAAAATTGATTTAAAATCAGTCACATCAATCTCGTAACCTCTTTCTAACTTCTCGTTTCCAACCCAATACGGATTAATAAATCTACCTAATTCATACCATTCGCCTGTTGTTTTATCCTTAGCATACAAATTGGCATATCTGTCCCACTCATCGCATTCTTTGTTCGGACAAATATCTTTAATGAACATTTTAATCGTCTTGATATTTTCAGAATTTGTTGGGAAAGAAAAAGTACCTTCGGCACTTTGTGATAATCCATCACCAAAAGCAACTTTCACATTATCAAAAGTTTTTATAGTAGTTTTTGATGGATCCTGACTTGTTTTTTCATCGTCTTTACATGAAATAAATGTAAAAGTTGAAAGTAATAATACTGTTATAAGTTTTTTCATCTATATTGTTGTTAATTATTTGTAAATATAAAATAAAGTTATTTGTTCGGGTAAACTATTTTTACTTTTTGAAAAATTAAACAATTACTTTTAACTTTACAAAAAAGTAAAAATGCAGCAAAATGTTTTAGATACACCTATTGAATACCTTAAGGGCGTTGGTCCACAAAGGGCTGTTGTACTAAAAAAAGAACTTCAGATTTTTACTTATAAAGATTTAATCAATTTTTATCCTTACAAATATTTAGATCGAACAAAGTATTATAAAATTAACGAATTAAATTCCGGAATTAATGCAGAAGTTCAGCTTGTTGGTAAAATTATTCGATTAAAAACGGTTGAACAAAAACGCGGTAGCCGCTTGGTTGCTGTTTTTACCGATGGAACTGCAGAAATGGAACTGATTTGGTTTCAGGGACACAAATGGATCAAAGAAAATTTGCAGTTGAATACATCGTATGTGATTTTTGGAAAAATTAATAATTTTAACGGATTATTTTCGATGCCTCACCCGGAAATGGAAACGGTTGAAGAACATAAAAAAAGTTTGCAGTCTGCATTGCAACCGGTATATCCATCGAACGAAAAATTAAATCAGAAAAATATTTCCAACCGAAGCATTACTAAAATGATGCAACAGGTTTTTATAGAAACGCATCATTTATTTAAAGAAGTTTTTCCTGAATCATTAATTAATGAATTACGTTTATTACCCAAAAACGAATCATTTTTCAATATTCATTTTCCTAAAAGTGCCGATTTGTTAAACAGAGCGCAGTTTCGCTTGAAGTTCGAAGAATTATTTTTTATCCAGCTGCAACTGCTTTCTAAAAATCTGGTTCGAAAACATAAAATTAAAGGATTTGCATTCAATATTGTGGGCGATTATTTTAATTCTTTTTATCACGATCACTTACCGTTTCCTTTGACAAATGCCCAAAAGCGCGTGTTGAAAGAAATTAGAATTGATATGGCGCACGAAGCGCAAATGAATCGTTTGTTGCAAGGCGATGTTGGTGCAGGTAAAACCATTGTCGGTTTTATGAGTATGCTTTTGGCGTTAGACAACGGTTTTCAGGCATGTTTAATGGCTCCGACCGAAATTTTGGCGAATCAGCATTTTGCAGGCATTAAAGAGTTGGCAGATAAAATTAATGTAAAGGTGGTTTTGCTTACAGGATCGACCAAAACAAAAGAGCGCAACCAAATTCATGAAGATTTAGAAAACGGAACCATTCATATTTTAATCGGAACACATGCGTTGTTAGAAGATAAAGTTCAGTTTAAAAATTTAGGCTTGTCGATTATCGATGAACAGCACCGTTTCGGCGTTGAACAGCGATCAAAAATGTGGAAGAAAAATTCGTTGCCACCACACGTTTTGGTTATGACGGCAACACCAATCCCGCGTACTTTGGCTATGAGTTTGTATGGTGATTTAGATGTTTCGGTAATCGATGAATTACCACCGGGACGAAAACCTATAAAAACACTTCATTTTTTTGAAAGCAAACGATTGCAGGTTTGGCATTTCATTAAGGAAGAAATTGCAAAAGGCAGACAAATTTATATTGTTTATCCATTGATTCAGGAAAGCGAAAAGTTAGATTACAAGAATTTAATGGAAGGATACGAAGCAATTTCGCGCGATTTTCCTTTTCCTGAATACAGAATCAGTATTGTTCACGGACAAATGCATTCTAAAGATAAAGATTCAGAAATGGATCGATTTGTTAAAGGCGAAACTCATATTATGATTGCCACTACGGTGATCGAAGTCGGTGTAAATGTTCCAAACGCATCCGTAATGATTATAGAAAGTGCCGAACGTTTCGGGTTGAGTCAGTTGCATCAGTTGCGTGGACGTGTAGGTCGTGGAGCCGAACAAAGTTTCTGCGTTTTAATGACCGGAAATAAGTTAAGTGCCGATACCAAAGTTAGAATGGATGCTATGTGCCGAACAAACGATGGTTTTGAAATATCCGAAATCGATTTAAAACTTCGTGGACCTGGTGATATTATGGGAACACAACAAAGCGGTGTGTTAAATTTACAAATTGCCGATTTGGTTAAAGATCAAGACATTTTAAAACTGGCACGAACAAAAGCTATCGAATTATTAAAAGATGATATCAATTTAGAAAAACCAGAGCATCAGGCATTAAAGTATGTGTTTGAAATACTGGCAAAGAAAAACAATATTTGGAATTATATAAGTTAACGTATGAAAATCATATTTGCATCAAACAATAAAAATAAAGTACAGGAAATTCAAAACCAAGTGCCAAAAACAATTCAAATTGTAACTTTAGACGAAATTGGCTGTACCGAAGATATTGCCGAAACTGGTACAACGTTAGAAGAAAACGCCATAATTAAAGCAAATTATGTAACTAAAAAATACGGTTTCCCTTGTTTTGCTGATGATACCGGTTTAGAAATTAATGCTTTAAACGGCGAACCTGGTGTTTATTCTGCTCGATATGCGGGCGAAGATAAAAATGCCGATAAAAACATGGATTCGGTTTTAGAAAAATTAGGCATTTCAACAAACCGAAAGGCACAGTTTAAAACCGTGATTGCTTTAAACATTAATAATCAACAACATTTATTTACCGGAATTGTAGAAGGCGAAATCAGAAATGAAAAAACAGGAACAAACGGTTTTGGTTATGATCCTATTTTTGAACCTGAAAATCTGGGTAAAACTTTTGCCGAAATGTCTTTAGAAGAAAAGAATAAATTAAGTCACCGTGGAAGAGCAGTTGCACAATTAATTAAATTTCTGTCTGAAATAACCCAATAGTTTTAAAGCTATTGGATTATTTTCTTATTTTAGATAATCAAAAACATTAACAAGTTGATATTTAGAACTTCTTTCTATCCACATATTAAAAAAAGCTGTATGTGTAGTACCCATCAATATAAAAACCCTATCATCTTTGGTTAGTTCAACTTGATTCATAATTAGAATACATAACCAAATTTCTATGATAAAATTTAGCTGCTTCATCTGCTCCTTGGTATTTACCTTTTGTAGAAACATGTGTAAGTATATCTGCATTTAAATTCATTAGCATATCTAAATACAATGGATTATTATAAAACTTCAATTTTTCTAAAAATGTCATTTTATCTTTAGGATATTCTTTTTCTAAATTATCAAACATCTTCATATAATTTATATAAGTAACTGTATCTTTTCCATTTTTAAGATGATAACCAATAGAATAATTATATCCTTCTTTATAATCAATACCATAAATCTTTTTTGTGCCTGATAATCTACCAACCTCGTAAGCTAAAAGTTCAACCTCTGTAGGGTTTTCAAATTTCATTTCTGGATCTTTTAAATAAGCTTGATAATTAGCTTCAATTACATCCTGATATTTAGGAAGGTATTCAACAAGAATAACTGTTGGTTTAAATTCAGCAATTGCTTTTGCAATTTCATGAATTTGACGAACGTTTTCTTTATTCTTTTCATCAAATTCAGTACTTCTTAAATCTGAAGTATATCCCATATGAAAAGTTCCCATATTTAGAACTTGTACTGGATTGTTGAATTTAGTTTTGATTTTTTGTGCTTTTGAAAAAGTAAACGAAAGAAGCAGTGCGACTAAATAAAAATGTGTTTTCATAATTTTTAATTTTTATAAGTCAAAAATTGTGAATTCTGAAGAAGTGTGAAAAGTTTTTCGACAAACGTTTCCTAATAGTCGACAAACTACAGAAAAAGTTTATTTTATTTTTCATTTATGAGAAAAACTTAATAACGTATATTGTAAAATTAATAATATTGAAAAAGGTTTTTCTTAAAAGTGTTTAATCAAAAACAAGTAAATAATTAACGTTAAAGTTGATTATTAGAAAATAAATAATTTAACCTTACTTTAAATTTAAAATTCGCAAAAAAAACAGTACCTTTGCAGATATTTTAAATATTATATGAATAAATTCCAAGAATTAGGATTAAACGAATTGCTTTTAAAAGCAATTCAAGACTTAGGTTTTGAAACACCTTCAGAGGTTCAGGAAAAAGCTATTCCCTTATTATTGCAACAAGACACGGATATTGTTGCATTAGCGCAAACAGGTACTGGGAAAACAGCTGCTTTCGGGTTTCCTCTGATTCAGAAAATCGATCCAGAGAACAGAAGCACACAGGCATTGATCCTATCGCCTACCAGAGAATTGTGTTTACAAATTACAAACGAGATTAAACAGTATTCTAAATATGTAAAGGGTTTACATACAGTTGCTGTTTATGGTGGTTCCAGCATTACAGAGCAGGCAAGAGAAGTTAAAAAAGGGGCGCAGGTTATTGTAGCAACCCCAGGACGTATGCAGGATATGATTAACAGAAACCTTGTTAACATTAAAAACATACAGATTTGTATTTTAGATGAAGCTGATGAAATGTTAAACATGGGATTCTATGAAGACATTACAGCAATTTTATCTGATACACCAGAAGAAAAAAACACTTGGCTTTTTTCTGCAACTATGCCACAAGAAGTTGCAAGAATAGCAAAAGAATTCATGAAAAGACCACATGAAATTACTGTTGGTCAAAAAAATCAAGGTTCAACAACCGTTTCTCACGAATATTATTTAGTAGGTGCACGTGACCGTTACCCTGCTTTAAAACGTTTGGCAGATATCAACCCAAATATTTTTTCGGTTATTTTTTGTAGAACAAAGCGTGATACACAGGCAGTTGCCGAAAAATTAATCGAAGATGGATACAACGCAGCAGCTTTACACGGCGATTTATCGCAAGCACAACGTGATGGTGTAATGAAGGCATTCCGCGGACGCCAGATTCAAATGTTGGTTGCAACCGATGTTGCTGCACGTGGTATTGATGTGGACGATATTACACACGTAATAAACTATCAGTTACCAGATGAAGTTGAAACGTACAATCACCGTTCAGGCCGTACAGGTCGTGCCGGTAAATTAGGTACATCAATCGTTATCGTAACAAAATCTGAATACAAAAAAATCAGTCAGATAGAACGAATCATCAAAACAAAATTTGTTCATAAACCAATTCCAACAGGAATGGAAATTTGTCAGGCACAGTTAATTCACTTGGCAAACAAAGTTAAATCTGTTGAGGTTGATGCTGAAATTGAAACATATCTTCCACAAATCGAAGAATTATTAGGTGATTTAACGAAGGAAGAGTTAATTAAAAAAATGTTTTCTGTAGAATTTAATCGTTTTATTGAATACTACAAAAAACAAAATACGATCGATTCACCAAGACCGCGTGAAAACAGCGAAGGTGGAACTGCCGTAAGTTCTGATGGTTCTGTACGTTATTTCTTAAATTTAGGAGCTCGTGACAATTTTGATTGGATGAGTTTGAAAGATTTCTTACGTGATACCTTAGATTTAGGCAGAGATGATTTGTTTAAAGTTGATGTAAAAGAAGGATTCTCTTTCTTTAATACCGATGCTACACACAGTGAGCGTATTATCGAAATTTTGAACAATATGCACCACGAAGGTCGTCAGGTAAACGTTGAAATTTCTACAAGCGGTGGTGGTTCTTCATCAAGAAGAGATCACAATGGCAGAGGTGGAAGAAGCAGCGGTGGTGGCGGTTTCCGTGGCGAAAGAAGTAGTGGTTTCCGTGGTGAAAGAAGCGGAGGATTCCGTGGAGAACGTTCTTCATCAGACAGAAGACCTGCTGGTGGTGATCGTTTTGGAGATCGTAAAACAGAAAGCAAATTCGGACGTAATCGTGAAGACGATCGCCCTGCTCACAACGAAAGAAGATCAGTACGTGGCGATCGTCCGCGCAGATCAAACTAATAATAATATTTGTTGTTAATATTTACAAAATAAATATTTAAAACTGCAAAATATCCATTATTTTTGGTGCATACTAAAAACAAATATGAGATATTTTGCAGTTTTACTTTTTACGCTATTTTCTTTTTCAATTTTTGCACAAGAAAAAAATATTAAGGGAATCGTTTTTAGCGAATTAAGCTATCAACCGGAAGGCAAAGCAAATATTGTGAACTTGAGTTCGTTAAAAGTAGCGCAAACCACCAACGATGGATCTTTTTCTATTCCCGCAAGCGTAAACGATACCCTGCATATTTCTTCTGAAGGTTTTCGATCTTTAAAAATAAAGGTTACGAACGACTGGTACAAAGAAGGTAAAATGAATATCTACATTAAAGACCTTTCTACCGTTTTAGATGAGGTTGTGATTAACACCTTGAAACTTACCGGAATTTTGTCTATTGATACAAAACTTATTGCATTGGCAGATTATCCGTATTACCGTGATTTTGGCGCTACCGGTTTTACAGCAAATTACAACAGTGGTTTAAACCCTATTAACGGGATTTACAACGCCATGAAACGAAATTCGCGTGAAACTAAAAAGATCAATCAAATACGAAAAGAAGTTGAGCTTATTGAAGTAATGAAGAAAAAATACGATCGTGAAATGGTTTCTGTTTTGCTGAGTATTTCAAAAGAGGATATTGTAAAAATGCTTCAAAGATGCAATCATTCCGAAAGATTTATTTATACAGCCAACGACTACCAGATTTTTAACGCTGTAAATGAATGTTACGAAAATTATAAGTTAGGGAAATAAAATTATATAAATAAAAAAAGCCGTTTCAAAACTTGAAACGGCTTTTTTATAAACTTAACTAACTATTTAAAAACTATATTTATTATCGGCAATTACTTTGTTTGCAATAGTTTCTTTTAAGGCAACAACATTTGGATGGTTATCGTATTTAGTAAAACGGCGCAAGCCCATCAGCATCATGCGTAATTCGTCTTCTTGTGCAAATGATACAATTCCTTCTTTTCCTTTAGTGTAAATTATATCTACAGCTTGGTATAAATACAATTTCGCCATAGCAATTTGAACATTGGCTGCTTCTTCGCCTATTTTTTTCGCCAATTTTTCAGTTCTTAAAATACCCGATTCTGCCATGTAAATTTCAATAAGCATATCCGATGTAGCCATTAATAATTGTTGATGCTGGTCTAATTCAGTTCCGTATTTTTGTACTGCCGATCCTGCAACCATTAAAAAGGCTTTTTTCAGTTTCGCAATCAATGCTTTTTCTTCTGCAAATAATTCAGAATAATCTGGAGTTTCAAAATCGGGAATTCCCATTAATTCTTCGCCAACTTTCATTGCCGGTCCCAATAAATCAACATGACCTTTCATTGCTTTTTTAATCAGCATACCCACAGTCAACATTCGGTTTATTTCATTGGTTCCTTCATAAATTCTTGAAATACGGGCATCTCTCCAAGCACTTTCCATTGGTGTATCTTCAGAAAAGCCCATTCCACCGAAAATTTGAATTCCTTCATCGGCACAATGTTGAACATCTTCAGAAACAGCAACTTTCAATACTGAACATTCAATCGCAAATTCTTCCACACCTTTTAGTTCTGCTTCTTGATGCGAATTTCCTTCAGCCAAACGAGCATTGATTCTGTTTTCGATATCTCCTGCAGCTCTGTACGAAGCTGATTCTCCGATATATGCATTTGTAGCGGTTTCGGCAATTTTAGATCGAATAGCACCAAAATTTGCAATAGGTGTTTTAAATTGCACGCGTTCGTTGGCATAATTTACCGATTGTGTAATTAAACGGCGTTGTGAATCTAAACACGCAGCTGCCAACTTAATTCTACCCACATTCAAAGCGTTCATGGCAATTTTAAAGCCTTCGCCGCGACCACCCAACATATTTTCGATAGGAACAACGGTATCTGTAAAGAAAACCTGACGTGTAGAGCTGGCTCTAATTCCTAATTTGTGTTCTTCTTCGCCCAAAGTAATTCCGTTTGGATTTGCGGCATCATATTCCACAATAAAACCTGTAATGTTTTTATCGTCTTCAATTCGAGCAAAAACAATCATTAAATGACAAAAGCCTGCGTTTGAAATCCACATTTTTTGACCGTTTATTGTGTACGATTTACCGTCGGCACTTAATTCGGCTTTAGTTTTTCCTGAATTTGCATCAGATCCAGCACCTGGCTCAGTTAAACAATATGATCCAAACCATTCGCCCGTTGCCAATTTAGGAACGTATTTTTGCTTTTGTTCTTCGGTTCCGTACAAAGTAATTGGCATGGTTCCGATTCCGGTATGTGCACCAAAAGCAGTTGAAAAAGAACCAGTTGCACCAGAAATATAATCGCAGGTTAGCATGGTTGATACAAAGCCCATTCCCAAACCACCATATTCTTCTGGAACAGCAACACCTAAAAAACCTAATTCGCCGGCTTCGCGCATACATTCTTCGGTAAACTTGTAATCTTTTTTCTCGAAACGATCTTTGTTTGCCCAAATTTTACGGTCTACGAATTCCTTAACCGAATCGCGCATCATTTTTTGTTCTTCCGAAAAATCTTCCGGTGTAAATATATTTTTTGCCAAGGTCTCTTTTACCAAGAATTGACCGCCTCTTGTTATATCGCTCATATCGTTTGTATTTTAAATTTGATTAGTAAATTAAAGCAATTCATAAATTCCTGCTGTTCCTTGTCCGGTTCCAACACACATGGTTACCATTCCGTATTTATTACCGCGACGCTTCATTTCATCGAATAATTGAACAGACAGTTTTGCTCCGGTACATCCTAAAGGGTGACCTAAAGCAATAGCCCCGCCATTTACGTTGATAATTTCAGGATTTAAATTCAATTCACGAATTACAGCTAACGATTGTGCAGCGAAAGCTTCGTTTAGTTCGATTAGTTCGATATCGTTTTGTTGTAAGCCTGCTTGTTTTAATGCTTTTGGGATTGCTTTCACAGGACCCATTCCCATAATGCGTGGTTCAACTCCTGCTGATGCAAAAGTTACCAATCGGGCAATAGGTTCTAAATTTAATTCCTTCACCATTTCTTCGGACATTACTAAAACAAACGCTGCACCATCGGACATTTGAGAGGAATTTCCTGCGGTAACAGATCCATCGGCAGCAAAAACTGGTTTTAATTTTGCTAATGCTTCTACACTTGTTCCCGCACGCGGACCTTCATCTTTAGTTACAATGTATGATTTTGTTTCTTTTTTACCTTTATCGTTAATAAAAGTATCTTCTACGGTAATTGGCACAATTTGGCTATCGAATTTACCTTCAGCCTGTGCTTTTAAAGCTTTCATGTGCGATTCAAACGAAAACTGATCCTGATCTTCACGCGAAACATTAAACTGCTTTGCAACAGCTTCGGCAGTTAAGCCCATTCCCCAATAATAATCTTCGTGACCGGCAGCCGTAACCTTATAATCGGGCGTTGCACGGTAACCACCCATCGGAATAAAACTCATAGATTCGGCACCGCCTGCAATAATACAATCTGCCATTCCCGATTGAATTTTAGCCGTTGCCATACCAATAGTTTCGATTCCCGATGCGCAATAACGGTTAACGGTAACTCCAGGAACATCGGTAATTTTTAATCCCATTAATGAGATTAATCGCGCCATGTTTAAACCTTGTTCGGCTTCCGGCATGGCATTTCCAACCATTACGTCATCGATACGTTTTTTGTCTAACTGCGGTACTTCATTCATCATAAACTCAATGGTTTCTGCCGCCAGTTCATCGGGTCTTTTAAAACGGAACAATCCTTTTGGTGCTTTACCAACGGCTGTTCTGTATGCTTTTACTATATATGCTGTTTTGCTCATTGTATATTGTATTTTTTAATGTATAATGTATATTGTATTGTTGTAAAATGTACTATTTGTTTTCCAAAGATGATTGTAGTTTTATAATCATATTTTGAATATGTTGAATTTCAGATTCTAATACTGTAAATTGCTCATTAGTTAAATAACCTATATTTTTAGATATAATGATTTGAGTTTCAAATTCAAAACAAGACCCCAATGAAATTCCTAAAAAGTTGCTGAAATCTTTATTTGTTTTTCTTCCACAACCTTCTGCAATGTTTGAAGGAATAGAAATTACACATCTTCTGATTTGAGAAACTAAACCAAAAAGTTCATCTTTTGGAAATCCTTTGGTTACTAAATAAGTTTCGGTAACCAATTCAATTGCCTTTTGCCAAACTTTTAATTCTTTAAAGTAATTCAGCTCTATTTTTGTATATTAAAAAAAGTTACAACTTTAGTGGTTCATTATACAATATACAAACCACATTATACAGTTAAACTTCTAGTTTCTCAACGGTTTCCCTTTGGTTAACATAAACTGAATTCTTTCTAACGTTTTGCGTTCGGTACACAAACTTAAGAATGCTTCGCGTTCCAGATCTAATAAATATTGCTCGGATACCAATGTAGGTTCAGATAAATCGCCACCTGCCATTACGTAAGCCAGTTTATTGGCAATTTTTTTATCGTGATCAGAAATATAATTTCCTGCTGTCATTCCGTCTGTTCCAACCAAGAAAGCCCCCAATGCTTGTTTACCCAAAACCAAAATATCTTTACGTTGAACAGGCTGCGTGTAACCAGCTTCAGCCATTAACAAAGCGTGTTTTTTAGCCTCTGCAATTTGTCGGTCTTTATTCACCACAACAATATCTTTAGTTGATAAAAGAACACCGTTATCAAAACCTTCGTAAGCTGATGTAGCTACTTTTGCGGTTCCGACAGTTAGGAAATATTCTTGAAGAATATTCAGTTTAACATCGTTCTTTTTGAATTGATCCGCAGCACGTAACGTCATCTCTTTAGATCCGCCACCGCCAGGAATTACACCTACACCAAATTCAACCAGACCAATATAGGTTTCCGCTGCTGCAATGGCTTTGTCTGAATGCATAACCAATTCACAACCGCCACCAAGCGTCATTCCATGTGGAGCTGCAATTACCGGAATGCCAGAATAACGAACACGCATCATGGTATCTTGGAAGGATTTTATGGCAAAATTCAATTCATCATATTCTTGTTCAACTGCCATCATGAAAATCATTCCTAAATTGGCACCGACCGAGAAATTTGCTGCCTGATTTCCAATAACCAAACCACTGTATTCTTTTTCGGCAAGATCTATGGCTTTATTGATTCCGCTGATGACACCGCCTCCAATCGAGTTCATTTTTGAATGAAATTCTAGATTTAAAATTCCATCGCCCAAATCAAATAAAGTAGAATCGGAATTGCCCCAAACTTTCTTGGTATCGCGAATGTTATTTAAAATGATAAACGCATCTTGTCCCGGAATTTTCTTTTGCGATTTTGAATCGATATCATAATAATAAGTAGCTCCTTCTTTAACCTTATAAAAAGATGAGTTGCCCGATGCCAACATCTCATTAACCCAATCTGCAACATTTTCACCATTCTCTTTTATCAATTCGATACCTTTTTCAACACCAATGGCATCCCAAATCTGGAAAGGACCATGTTCCCAGCCAAAACCGGCTTTCATGGCATCATCGATCTTATATAAATCATCGGTAATTTCGGGCACGCGGTTAGAAACATACGCAAACAATCCCGCAAACGATTTACGGTAAAATTCGCCTGCTTTGTCTTTTCCGTTCACTAAAACCTTGAAACGATCAATTACGTTATCAATAGTTTTGGTTAGTTCTAATGTTTGGAAAGATGCTTTTTTGTTTGGGCGATATTCCAACGTATTCAAATCAAGCGAAAGAATATCTTTATCAACTTTTTTATAGAAGCCTTGCTTTGTTTTACTTCCCAACCATTTATTTTCCATCATGTGGTTAATAAAATCGGGAAGTTTGAATAATTCATGCGCTTCATCATTCGGAACATTTTCATACAAACCATTAGCCACATGTACCAAAGTATCTAAACCAACCACATCAACCGTGCGGAAAGTTGCCGATTTTGGTCTGCCAATTACTGGTCCGGTTAATTTATCGACTTCTTCAATGGTCATATCCATTTCTTTTACCAAATGAAACAAACTCATGATGCCATAAATACCAATGCGGTTCCCAATAAATGCAGGTGTATCTTTAGCAACAACCGATGTTTTTCCCAAGAATTTTTCGCCATAATTGTTTAAGAATGATAAAACTTCGGGTTTTGTTTTTGGTCCTGGAATAATTTCGAATAACTTCAAGTATCGAACCGGATTAAAAAAGTGCGTTCCGCAGAAATATTCCTGAAAATCTTCGCTTCGACCTTCGCTCATAAAATGAATCGGAATTCCGGAAGTGTTCGATGTAATTAAAGTTCCAGGCTTACGATATTTTTCAATTTGTTCGTAAACTGCCTTTTTAATATCTAAACGTTCTACAACAACTTCAATAATCCAATCAACATCTTTAATTTTTGGAAGATCGTCTGTTGTGTTTCCTGTCGAAATTCTGTCGGCAAATTTTTTGTCGTAAATAGGCGAGGGGTTCGATTTTAAGGCAGTTGCCAAATTATCGTTCACCATTCTGTTTCTTACCACTTTATCGTTAAGGGAAAGACCTTTTTTTTCTTCGGCTTCGGTAAGCTGGTTTGGAACAATATCCAAAAGCAGTACCTGAACGCCAATGTTTGCAAAGTGACAGGCGATGCCAGAACCCATGATTCCGGAACCAATAACAGCCACTTTTTTTATTAATCTATTCATAATTCTATGAAGTTTGGTTTCTTAAAATTTCTTTTTTGTTACAATGATGTTCTGAATTTTCTCTGACATCTCTATAAAGTTATCAATCTCTTGTTGCGAAAAGGTTTCTAAAAGTTTATTATTAAAATTGATTACCGTTTGTTTTGATAGTCCGCGTTTTTCGACACCCAGCGGAGTTAAATAGATATTTACACCACGACCGTCTTTTGGATTTTTAATTTTTGAAATCAGTCCTTTTTCTTCCATTGTTTTTAAGGTACGCGTTAAGCTTGTTGGTTCCATACCCAAACGCGGAGCCAAAGCTGTAGAAGGCGTTCCTTCTTTATCTATGTTTAATAAAGCATAACCAAGCGCCATACTTGCACCGTATTGCGAAGCTTCTTCGTTATACATACGGGCAATGGCTTGCCAGGTGTTTTTTATTACTGAATCTAGTGTTTTATTTTTCATGAATTTATTTAGTTATACCAAATATAATAAAAAAAATAGTATGCACGCATACTATTTTAAATTTAAATTTTCGTTAAAAGGATGTTTTTATTCTTATTTGTAAGAATTATTAATGCAAAGATTCAAATCATTTCCAAAATTGCCACCATCTTTTTTTTTACATATTTAGTAACAACAATACCTGTTAAAGCTTCTGTCTCTTTTAAATAGAATTTAGATACAGAATGAAAATCATTTTTATAAATACGTGTTTCAATAAGCTCATGATATGATCCCTCAATCATTAATGATAAATAATCTAATGAGAAGTTTTTAGGAATTAGAATCTAAAAATTACCTTCCAAGTCACTTTCAAGTATTAAATCTAATTCCTTCACATATATAGATGCTTCTAAAGGTTCCCCTAATTCAGTTAAAACTTGTCCTTTTATTGTATCTTTTAAACTATCTGTTTTAATTTGCTTTAAATTAATTCTCTTGTAATTAGATTCATTTTTAGAAACATTCAAATTGTTTGTTGTCGATGGCAGATTTGTTGCAAACACACTTCCTGTTGATCCTATTAAAAAGATAGCCGTTAAAGCTTTGTATAATTTTGATCTTTTCTTTTTAGATTGAATTTCTATTGGACGATTTAATTGTGATACAGACATTCTACCGCAAATTCTAACTTTTGATTGTTCAATAACTTTAACGATTTCCGTATTATCTAACTTTGTAAAATCAATAACCTCTTTTGAACATTGCATACAAAATTTGCCTCTATCATGAGGTTGCATCTCATTCCATTTTTCTTCACATGGATTTTGAATATTTACTATGATGGCATTGTTTGACATTCTAAACTAATTAAGAATACATTTTTTCATACAAATCTTTATACTTCTCTAAAATAACTTTACGTTTTAGTTTTAAGGTTGGCGTTAATTCGCCAGAATCAATTGCCCAGACATTTGGTGTAAGTGCAAACTTTTTAATTTGTTCCCATTTACCAAACTGCGGGTTAATTAAATCTATTTCTTTTTGCAGGCGTTCTATAACCAATTCGTTATTTACCACTTCGTCTAATGAAAAACCTACATTAACTTTGTTGCGGTTTGCCCATTCTTTAATAAAATCGAAATTAGGTTGAATTAACGCTGCGGGCATTTTTTGTCCTTCGCCAACAACCATAATCTGCTCAATAAAACGAGATTGTTTCATGGCATTTTCAATCATTTGCGGAGCAACGTATTTACCACCGCTTGTTTTAAACATTTCTTTTTTACGATCGGTAATAAACAAAAATCCGTCGGCATCAACTACACCTATATCTCCTGTATGAAACCAACCGTCGATAAATGCTTCTTTGGTTTTTTCTTCGTCTTTATAATATCCTTCTGCAATCGATGGTCCCTGACAAAGAATTTCGCCATCCTCGCCAATTTTAACGGTAACATTGCTTAAAATTCTACCTACAGATCCAATTTTCCAACCATTGTTTCGCTGGTCGTTTACAGAAATTACCGGAGATGTTTCGGTTAAACCGTATCCTTCCATCACCGGAATATCGGCTCCGCCAAAAATTCGAGACAAACGTGGAGATAATGGGGCAGAACCTGATACCAACAATTCTAAATTTCCACCCAAGGCTGCATGCCATTTAGAGAAAATCAGTTTGCGGGCAATTTTCAGTTTAAATTCATAAAAACCGCCGTTTGCACCGTATGGTTTAAAATCTTCAGCCAAACGTAATGCCCAAAAGAACAGTGCTTTTTTAATACCTGAAAGTTCTGATCCTTTGGCATAAATTTTATCAAACACTTTTTCTAAAACCCTTGGAACAACCGTCATTACCTGTGGTTTAACTTCTTGCAGGTTATCAGAAATTTTCTCGATAGATTCCGCAAAATAGATCGATACACCCATATATTGGAACAGATACAGAATCATTCGCTCAAAAATATGACAGCACGGCAGAAAACTCAACGCAGTGTAACTTCCTCTATCAAAAGGAACACGCTCTTCTGATCCTAAAACGTTGCTAATGATGTTATTGTGGGTAAGTAAAACGCCTTTTGGAGTACCTGTTGTTCCCGATGTATAAATGATCGACGCTAAATCGTCTGGAGTTACGTTGGCTTTCGCAGCTTCCACATCGGCATCGTTCAGTGCATCTTTACCGGCAGTAATAATATCTTTCCAATTGGCGCATCCCGGAATTTCATCGAACGAATAAATACCTCGAAGCTTGGGAATATTGAATTTTACTTTATCTAACTTATCTAAAATAACCTTATCGGAAACAAACACATACACACTTTCTGAATGCTTTATAATGTATTCGTAATCGTGTTCTGAAATGGTTGGATATATAGGCACAGTAACCGCTCCGGTCTGCAAAATACCAATATCCATAATATTCCATTCGGTTCTGTTTGTAGAGGTTATCAGTGCAATTTTATCGCCTTTTTTAACACCCATGGCAAGTAATGCTTTTGAAACATAATTTGCCTGTTCAATATATTCCTGTATGCTTGTTGATTTCCAAACGCCGTTGTATTTTGTTGTAAATGCTTTTTGCAACGGATAATTCTGCAACTGGTAATAAGGAATATCGAATAATCTACCTATTTGAGACATATATTGTGTACTTTTTTTGATGACTATTTATGCAAAATACTATTTTTTTAGCATAATTGCACTGTTTTTTATAATTACTTTAGTTAAAATCTACTTCTTTTAACTTTTGAATACCTTCTTGATATATTGTTGCCGACGGTATTTCTTTGTTTTCATCTGCCGTGTTGATCAATTGTCCGTCTTTGAAAAAGTAATCGGCGTAACGTAATAATTTGTTGACGTTGTTGGCATCGGTTTCTTCAATAATGCAGGCAATCAGCTCATTATTCTTGTAGTAAAAAACTTTTTGCAGTGTGTATTTATCGAAAACGGTATAGATTATTGAAAAGATATTATTGTTGGATAATACATAATACGAAAGATCATACGTTGTACCAGTGGCTGTTGTGCCCGGTTTGTTGATAGGATCGAACCATTCGTTTTGCGATGTTGATTGTATGTAGTTTTGGATTGATTTAATTTCTGCATCGTTATTTTGTGCAAATACCGATGTTGCCAGAAACATACATATTATTATAAGAAAGATCTTTTTCATTATTGTTTTAGTTTAATACGATCGGCTCTGTTTGCTATTTCCCAAGCAGTTACGAAAATTAATTGGGTGCGTTTTAGCATATCGTCGAAATTAATTTTATCAACTGTGTCTGTTGGTTTATGATAATCTGCATGTTCACCGCTGTAATAAAAAATTACCGGAATGTTGTATTTCGCAAAGTTGTAATGATCTGATCTGTAATAAATCATCTCCGGATGTTTATCGTCGTTAAACGTATAATCTAAAACCAGATTGGTGTATTTTTTATTCATGGCTTCAGAAACATCATGTAATTCAGTGCTTAACTTATCGCTTCCCACCAAATAAATATAGTCTTTTTTATTTTTATCGTATGTTAAATCTCTGCGACCAATCATATCCACATTTAAATCGGCAACAATATTTTCCAAAGGAATAATTTTAGAATTCACAAAAAAACGCGATCCATGCAAACCATATTCTTCGCCCGTACAATGTAGAAATACGATCGATCGTTTTGGTCCGTTACCGTTTTTCTCTGCAATTTTGAACATACGTGCCATTTCTAACAAAGCAGTAGTTCCGGTTCCGTTATCATCGGCACCATTATAAATTTCGCCGTTTGTCATACCCACATGATCGTAATGTGCAGAAATTACCAAATATTCATCGGGTTTCTCGCTTCCTTTTATATAGGCAACAACATTTTCACTGTCGTTTAATTTCGGACTAAACATACGTTTCATTGCCTCAGACGGAACAAATTGATAATAATCATCAGTTCCAGGTAACGCTTCAATTCCTAAATTTTTGTAGATGTTTCGCAAGTAATTTGCTGCCATTTTTTGACCGGCTTCACCTGTTTTTCTGCCTTCCATTTCATCACCTGCAATTATCGAAAGATGTTTTATTAATTCATCTTTCGATAGATTTTCCATCATTTCCTTTACACGGTCTTTTTGTTTTTGCGCATGAATAAAGCTCGAATTTATTGATGCAAAGGCAACAAACAGAAAAATTTTATTTTTAAATTTCATTCGTATCATTTTAGTTTTCCAAGTACTAAAAATACTAATTTTTACGATTGCTATTGTATATTTGTTGAAAATATTAAAAATGAGCAAAGTTGTATTGATAACCGGCGGATCATCAGGTATTGGCAAAACAGTAGGGAATTTTTTACTAACCAAAGGTTATACGGTTTACGGCAGCAGCAGAAATCCTGAAAATGTTATAGATGGTAAATTTCCGTTGGTTGCAATTGATGTTCGAAACAATGAATCGATACAAAGCGCGGTTGCCGAAATTATTGCAAAAGAAGGCAGAATTGATGTATTGATTAACAATGCAGGAGTAGGAATTACCGGACCAATTGAGGAAATTCCGTTAGATGAAATTCAGAATAATTTTCATACCAATGTTTTTGGACCAATTGAAGTTATGAAAGCGGTTTTGCCACAAATGCGGCAACAAAAATCGGGATTGATCATTAATGTAACATCAATCGCAGGTTATATGGGCTTGCCTTATCGTGGAATTTATTCGGCATCGAAAGGAGCTTTGGAGCTGATTACCGAATCGATACGGATGGAAGTGAAATCGTTTAATATCCGAGTTACAAATGTGGCTCCGGGCGATTTTGCAACCGATATCGCTACACGACGTTTTCATGCTCCGGTTTTAAATAAATCGCCATATAAAGAAATTTACAGTCAACAATTGGAAACCATTAATGAACATGTGAATGATGGTGGAGATCCTATAGAAATGGCAAAAGCGATTGATGAAATCATTCAGACAAAAAATCCAAAAGTTCATTATAAAGTAGGTGCTTTTATGCAGAAATTTTCTATCTTTCTAAAAAAGATTCTGCCAGATACTGTTTACGAAAAAATGCTGATGAATCATTATAAAATTAAGTAATTTATTTGCCACAGATTCACAGATTTTTACTAACTTTTGATGACATTTTTTTACAAATAATTAAAACAACAACACAATGAAATTTTTTATAGATACAGCAAACCTTGAACAAATTAAAGAAGCACAGGCTTTAGGAGTTTTAGACGGCGTTACAACAAATCCGTCGTTAATGGCGAAAGAAGGCATCTCCGGAAAAAACAATATTTTAAAGCATTATGTTGATATATGTGCTATTGTTGATGGCGATGTTAGTGCCGAAGTTATTGCGACCGATTACGAGGGAATGATTAAAGAAGGTGAGGAATTGGCTGAATTAAACGAGCAGATTGTAGTGAAAATTCCAATGACACAAGATGGAATTAAAGCTTGTAAATATTTTTCTGATAAAGGCATTAAAACCAATGTAACATTAGTGTTTTCGGCAGGTCAGGCATTATTGGCAGCAAAAGCGGGTGCAACCTATGTATCACCTTTTATTGGTCGTTTAGACGATATTTCTACCGATGGTTTAAACTTGATCGATGAAATTAGATTGATTTATGACAACTACGGTTTCGAAACGCAGATTTTGGCAGCGTCTGTTCGTCATACCATGCATATTGTTAATTGCGCTAAAATTGGTGCCGATGTAATGACAGGTCCGTTAAGTTCTATTTTAGGATTACTGAAACATCCATTAACCGATTTAGGTTTGGAACAGTTTTTAGCAGATTACGCTAAAGGGAATAAATAAGAAACATAAAAGCACTTAATTTTAACTGCTTTTTTTTATTTTACTGTATAATTCCAACAACTCATTTGCGGCTGTAAATGGAGATTTCTCGTTATTCTGTACAGCATTTTCTGCATTTTGGAGTTGTTCGTATATGGTTTGGTTTTGATAAAAATTCGAAAGCAATTGCTCGTTAATGGTTTCTCTTAACCAATAAGCATTTTGATTTTTTCTATTAGCTTCAAAATAACCATTCTCTTTGGTTAACGAAAAATACTTTTCTAAAAGTTGCCAAACATCTTCAATTCCTTGATTGTAAAAGGCACTTGCTAATAAAACTTTAGGTTGCCATTTAGAATCTTTCAAAGGGAATAAATGCAACGCACGGTTAATATCTAATTTGGCATTATTGGCGTGTTTTAAATTATCGCCATCGGCTTTATTAATGATGACAGAATCTGCCATTTCCATAATTCCGCGCTTAATTCCTTGTAATTCGTCACCAGCACCGGCTAAATTCAATAGTAAAAAGAAATCGGTCATGCTGTGAACTGCTGTTTCACTTTGTCCGACCCCAACCGTTTCAATCAAAATAGTATCAAATCCACAGGCTTCGCACAAAATAATACTTTCACGGGTTTTACGGGAAACGCCGCCTAAACTTTCGCCCGATGCCGACGGACGTATAAACGCATTTGTATTTTTAACCAAATCTTCCATTCGTGTTTTATCGCCCAAAATACTTCCTTTACTTATGGTACTGCTGGGATCAACTGCTAAAACTGCTACTTTTTTACCGATTGATGTAAGATACATTCCAAATGCTTCAATAAATGTACTTTTTCCAACGCCGGGAACTCCTGTTATTCCAATTCTCACCGATTTATTTGCATGCGGCAAACACGTCTGTATAATTTTATGCGCTTGTTCTTTGTGAGTTGGGTTGGTACTTTCTATAATAGTGATGGCTTTACTTAACGACGGAATATCGCCTTGCAGTAGTTTTTCAATCAGCAAATCAATATTTAACGACTTTCTTCTGAAATTCTGAATGGTTCGAATGGAATCCTGATTCACATGATCTGGTTGCGAAATTCCATCAATTTCATGTAAAGATTTTTTATTCGGAAGATTTTCGTTCGGCATAATGAATCGTTTCAACAAACTTACAAAATTGTTCTAAAAATCGTTTTAAAATTTAAGTTGTATTGGGGTGGTTTAAGTAAATTTGTTGTTTCAATCTATAAAAAATGTCTACAATAAAAAATACAGATGCGCAAAAACCCGTTTACGCAATACTGATTGCCATAAGCGTTGCCCATTTGTTGAACGATTTGCTGCAAGCGGTTATCCCTGCAATTTATCCGAAATTAGAAGCCAAATACCATTTAACTTTTGCACAAGTTGGTATGATTACGCTTTGTTACCAGTTGGCAGCATCGATATTTCAGCCGGTTGTTGGGGCTTATACCGATAAAAACCCAAAGCCATATTCGCAGATTTTTGGTATGTTGTTTACCATGGCAGGAATTACTTTGCTAGCTTATGCGCCAAATTACGAATTGATTTTAGTTTCGGTTGTTTTGGTTGGAATTGGCTCATCTATCTTTCATCCAGAATCATCGCGTGTAGCTTTTATGGCATCAAACGGAAGAAGAAGTTTTGCACAATCGGTTTTTCAAATTGGCGGAAACACCGGAACAGCTCTGGCTCCGTTATTAATTGCGTGGATCGTATTGCCAAACGGACAATTATACATTTTGTGGTTTTTAGGTTTTGCAATTTTGGCGCAGATTGTTTTAGGATACATTGCAAAATGGTACAACGATAAATTAAAAATCGCTTCAAGATCAACCAAAAAAGTAATTCAAGTACCCGATTTATCTGCTTTTAAAGTAAATTCGGCAATTACTATTTTGTTGGTTTTAATCTTCTCTAAATATTTTTACGTAGCAAGCATTACCAGTTATTTTCAGTTTTATACCATGGATAAATTTGGTTTGAACGAAGTTCAGGCGCAGGTTTATTTGTTTTATTTCTTGATTTCAGTTGCTGTAGGAACCTTGTTAGGCGGAATTTTTGGCGATCGTTTTGGTCGTAAATATGTGATTTGGTTTTCGGTATTAGGTGCAGCTCCGTTTACATTGGCATTGCCTTATGTAGATTTACAGTTAACAGGAATTTTAATTGTAATTATTGGCTTGATCATTTCATCGGCATTTCCATCGATTTTGGTTTATGCACAAGAATTATTGCCAAAGAAATTAGGAATGGTTTCGGGCTTGTTCTACGGTTTTGCTTTTGGAATGGGCGGAGTAGGATCAGCCGTTTTAGGACTTTGGGCAGATGCAACTTCTATACAGTACATTTACCACATTTGTTCGTTTTTACCGCTGATCGGTGTTATTGCTTATTTCCTTCCGAACATGCAGAAAGTTAAATATAAAGATGTAGAATAATGATTACTCTTGATATAAAAAATAAATTGGTCGAAGTTGTTGGTGTATCGTATGTTTTTACCGATGACGAAACCTTGAATGAATACGGAAAAGATCATACCGAAGATTTGGTTTTTCCACCCTCGATTGTTGTAAAACCGGCATCAACTCAAGAAATAAGTGCTATAATGAAAATCGCTTTTGAACACGCAATTCCGGTTGTTCCAATTGGAGCTCGCACAGGTTTAAGTGGTGGAATTTTGGCTGTTCATAAAGGAATCGGACTTTCGTTGGAACGATTGAATCAAATAGAAAAAATCGACGAACAAAACTTGCAGGTAATCACGCAACCCGGGGTAATTACTGAGGTTTTGCAGAATGCCGTTGCCGAAAAAGGTTTGCTATATCCTGTTGATCCAAGCAGTAAAGGCAGTTGTTTTATTGGCGGAAATATTGCAGAAAATAGTGGCGGAGCACGGGCGGTAAAATACGGTGTTACCAAAGATTACGTACTAAATTTAGAGGTGGTTTTACCAAACGGCGATATTATAAATACCGCTGCAAATACATTGAAAAATTCTACAGGATATAACTTAACGCAGTTAATGGTGGGCAGCGAAGGAACATTAGGCGTGGTTACTAAAATTGTGTTGAAATTGGTGGCTGCCGTTCCGCATATTGTATTGTTATTGGTTCCCTTTTTTAAAATGGTAGAAGCTGCAGCAGCTGTTTCGGCTATTTTTAAGGCTGGAATTGTCCCAAGTGCGTTGGAATTTATGGAACGCGATGCGATTGATTGGACGATGAAATTTACCGATGTTCCCGATTTGAATTTAAAGCTTGAAATTGAAGCTCATTTGCTGATTGAAGTCGATGGAAATTATCCGGAAATTTTAATGAGTGAAGCAGAGAAAATCCTGACGGTTGTTGAACAGTTTCAGATTGATGAGGTTCTTTTTGCAGATACCGTTGAACAGAAAAATGCGTTATGGAAATTACGTAGAAATGTTGCCGAAGCTGTAAAACAAAATACGGTTTATAAGGAAGAAGATACCGTTGTGCCTCGTTTTGAATTGCCTAAATTATTGATTGGAATTAAAGCTATTGGCGAAAAATACGGTTTTAAAAGTATTTGTTATGGTCATGCGGGGGATGGAAATTTGCATGTAAATATCGTAAAATTAGATATGACCGAAGATGCTTGGAAAAACGAAGTTCCAAAAGGCGTAAAAGAAATTTTTGAGTTAACAAAATCATTAAACGGAACTATTTCGGGCGAACACGGAATCGGTTTGGTTCAAAAAGAATTTATGCCGATTGTTTTCACTGATATCGAACTAAATTTAATGTATCAGATCAAAAAAATATTCGATCCCAAAAACATTATGAATCCGGGAAAAATATTTCCATCAATCTATAACCATTAATCATGCACCAGCATTTTCTGTTGTACAAACCCGCGGGTTATATTTCGCAGTTTGTTTATGAAAAAAAGCGAAACAAGAAAAAACTCGGCGAATTGTACAATTTTCCCGAAGGAACAATGGCAATTGGTAGGTTAGATGAAAATTCCGAAGGTTTACTCATGCTTACTACTGATGGTAAAATCAGTGAAGATATTCGCAGTGCACATTACGAAAAGCAATACGTTGTTCAAGTTGATGGAATTATTACTAATGAAGCAATCGAAAAATTGAAAAACGGAGTCGAAATAGGGGTAAAGGGCGAACGGTTAACCACCAAAGAATGTTTCGCAGCAATTATTGATAAACCTGATTATGTGGGCGAAGGTTACCGTATTCGCAGCGATAGACACGGACCTACAAGTTGGTTGACTATTACATTGACACAAGGAAAATTCCGACAAGTTCGTAAAATGACAGCTGCCATTGGTTTCCCTACTTTACGATTAATCCGCATTCGTATTGGCGATTGGAAGTTAAAAGGAATGAGTGTTGGCGAAGTTGTAAAAATTGAATTGTAATAATATTAATAAATATAACAAGTTATATTTATTAAATTTGATGCAGACTAACTGAAATAATGAATACACAAGCAAACGAAAACTTTAAATTCCAACGGATTATTGCAATAGTCGGTATCATTCTGTTTTTAGTGAAGTTGTATGCGTGGTATCAAACCAATTCTGTAGCCATTTTAACCGATGCTTTAGAAAGTACCATTAACGTAATTGCCGGTTTAATTGGTTTGTACAGCCTGTATTTATCGTCGCTGCCAAAAGATCATAATCATCCGTATGGTCATGGAAAGGTAGAGTTTATTTCGGCTTCTATTGAAGGTGCATTGATAACTATTGCCGGAGTTGTTATTATTTACGAAGCTATTGGCGAACTTCAAAATCCCAAAACAATTGAAAAACTCGATTTAGGGTTGATTTTGGTATCGTTAACTGCCGTAATAAATTATGTTTTAGGTTATTATGCCATTAAAAAAGGTAAAAAGAACAATTCATTGGCGTTAATTGCAAGTGGTAAACATTTACAAACTGATACTTATTCTACCATTGGAATCATCATTGGATTGATTATTCTGTATTTTACCGAAATTTCTTGGATTGATAGTGTTACTGCTTTAATTTTTGCAGGATTTATTATTTATACAGGATACAAGATTGTGCGCGAATCGATTTCGGGAATTATGGATGAAACCGATGAATTACTGTTAAAAGAAGTGGTTGATTATTTGAGTGAAGAACGTCGCGAAAACTGGATTGATCTGCATAATTTAAGAATCATAAAATACGGAAGTACGCTACATTTTGATTGTCACATGACGGTGCCTTGGTATTTTAATATCGAAGAAGGTCATAAAGAAGTTGATGCGTTGGAAGATGCCGTAAAGAATCATTTTGGCGATCGAATTGAACTTTTTGTGCATTTAGATGCCTGCAAAGAATACTCGTGCCACATCTGCAGTAAAACTGATTGTCCTGTGAGAAAACATCCGTTTCAAGAAAGTTTAAAGTGGACAATGCAGAATGTTTCTTTAAATAAAAAGCATAATAGTAGTTTGTGATTTTATTGCATTTTTTCATTACGACGAAGGAGGAATCTCTTTTTTAAAGTAAAGATTCTTCATTCCACTTCGTTTCTTTCAGAATGACATAAGATATATCTTGTAAATATCTGTGCATCTGTGGCAAATTTACAGTATCAAAAACTGCTTTCTTTCTTTATCAAACACAATATCATCTGTGTCAAAAAAGCGATCAAAAACACCATTGTTAATTAGGTTGTTTGTGGTATTGTGATAAAATTTATCATCTTTCAGCAACATAATTTCATCGCTTAACTGTAACGCCAAATCTAAATCGTGGGTAGAAAATAAAATACATTTGTTGTTAACCGTGCACAGTTTTTTAAGCAGTTTAAAAAGTTTTACCTTATGATACAAATCTAAATGGGTAGAAGGCTCGTCTAAAAATATAAACGGAGTATCTTGCACAACGGCACGCGCAATAAAGGTACGCTGTAACTGTCCGTCGCTTAACTGTGATAATTTCCTGTCTTTTAAACTGCTTATTTCACAATCTACTAATGTAGCATTTATCAGATTTTCATCGGCTTCAGTTAATTTATCTAACCAATTCGTGTAAGGTTGTCTGCCTAATTTAACCAATTCATAAACCGTAAGATCTTTATTCACGTTTTCATGCGTAAGCACCACACTAACCTGTTTTGCAAATTCGGCAATAGAAAAAGCATCAATATTTTTATCATCAATAAAAACAGCACCCGATTTTTTATCCAACAAACCCGAAAGCGTTTTTAATAAAGTCGATTTTCCAATTCCGTTGCTTCCCAATAACGATGTAAGAATTCCGGTTTTAATCTCGAAATTCAAGTTGCTAAACAACGTTTTATCTTTATAGCCAATGCTTAAATTTTCGGTTCTAAAAACAGTCATACACTACATTTTTTTCATTACAAAATAAAACCCAACGGTTGCAACTAAAATCATAACGCAGTTAAAAATCCACAGGTTGGTAAACCCATAATTTTGAGCGATAAATGTTCCAATTAAAGGCGATGTTACAAAAGCCAGCGAAAATGACATTCCGTTTAAACCCATGTACGATCCGCGATTGGTTGGTCCTGATCTGTTAACAGCTACAGTTGATGCAAACGGCATGATTAATATTTCGGAAATAGATATTAAGAAGATCGAAAGATATAAAACCACGATTAAATGCGATGGCAGTAATACTAAAAAGGCAGCACCGCAAAACAAACTTCCAATAATCATATTAGCGGTTAGTGTGAATTTTTTCTCGGCATAATGTACTAGTGCCATTTCTAAAATAAAAACGACAATTCCGTTGAATGCCATTAATAAACCGACTTCTTTTTCGTCCATCAATGCTACATTTTTATAGAATAGGGGCAGTGTGTTTAATATCTGAAAAAAACAAAAAGCATAAATGGCAATGAATATGCTAAAGAATATAAATTTACGATCGGCGTAGGCTGATTTTGTTTTAATGATTTGCTCTGCCTTATCGGCAATTACTTTTTCGGGCGTATTGCCTTTTCTGTTTTTAAAATAGATGATAAAAAGCGTTCCTGCCAAAAACGACATTACTGCATTGGTGTAAAACAAAAAGTTGTACGAAACCGCTGCTAAAAATCCACCAATTGCCGGACCAATAGAATAGCCCAGATTCAATGCCATTCGGTTCAATGAAAAAGCTCGGGTAATATTTTCGGGTTTAGCGTAATAAGATACCGATGCACTGTTTGCCGGGCGAAACAATTCCTTAATAAAACTCAAGAAAAAGATCGATAAACAAAGTGTTTCAAAACTTTTAAAGAAAGGCAGTATCAAATAAAAAGGAATACTTAAAAACAAGCTGCTAACCTGTATTTTAAACGATCCGAATTTATCTGTAAGCCAACCGCCAACAAGCGATCCTAAAATAGATCCAACACCAAAAGTACTTAAAACAATACCGGCATTTTTTAAAGAAAAATCTAAAACCGTGGTCATGTAAACTCCTAAAAAAGGCAGTACCATAGAACCACTTTGGTTGATAAACATAACAAGCGCCAACAGCCATGTAGCCTGCGATAAACCTTGGTAAGCGCTAATATAGTTTTTCCAGTATAATTTTAAACTTTCCATTTTGCAAAGGTACTAATATCAATGTAATTTGTTAATAAACAAAAACATTAAGTTTGTGTGTGCAATCTTTTAAAAAAACTATCTTTGTGTACAGTAAATTTTATGTATTTATAAATGAAACCTAACACACAACAATTACAAGACTTGGTAACACAAGTTAGAAGAGATGTTTTACGTATGGTACATGCCGTAAATTCTGGTCATCCGGGCGGATCTTTAGGCTGTGCAGAATATTTCGTTGCATTGTATCAAGTTATTATGAACAGAAAAGAAGGCTTTGATATGGATGGAAAAGACGAGGATATCTTCTTTTTATCAAACGGACATATCTCTCCGGTTTTCTACAGCGTTTTGGCTCGCAGCGGTTATTTTCCTGTAAGCGAATTGGCTACTTTCAGAAAAATCGATTCTCGTTTACAAGGTCACCCAACAACTCACAGTCATTTACCGGGAATCCGCATGGCATCAGGTTCATTAGGGCAAGGTTTATCTGTAGGAATTGGTGCAGCGCAGGCAAAAAAATTAAATAACGATGCTAATCTGGTTTATGTACTTATGGGCGATGGTGAATTGCAGGAAGGTCAAAACTGGGAAGCATTAATGTACGCTGCTGCCAATAAAATCGATAATCTTATAGCTACTGTTGATTTAAACGGTAAACAGATCGATGGTACTACCGATGAGGTTTTAAACATGGGAAGTTTACAGGCTAAATTTGAAGCTTTTGGATGGGATGTTTTAAACATTGAAAAAGGTAACGATTTAGATGCTGTAATCAATGGTTTACAAGAAGCAAAACAAAAAACCGGCAACAAAAAACCGGTAATGATATTATTACACACCGAAATGGGCAACGGTGTAGATTTTATGATGAATACACATGCTTGGCATGGTAAAGCACCAAACAACGATCAGTTAGAAAGTGCTTTAAACCAAAACATTGTTATTTTAGAAGATTATTAATAGAAAAAGAGAGAAACCCTATGAAAAAAATTGTTTGTTTGGCAGTAAGTTTAACCGCATTTGCAGGTTTTGCACAAAACAATAAATCGGTAGAATTTACCAAAAAATTGAGTTATAAAATCGAATCGTCAGATTCACCTGACAGCATCGAAGATTACTCAAACATCAATTACGATCATTATTTAGATAAAAACAATAAAGAAAGTTTGTTGTCTTTCTATTATAACGATACAGCTACAGCAAGTTACGGTGGTAGCGAATCTAATTATTTTGTTTCTAAAAACTGGATGATTCCTTTAACTGTTAGTGGAATTTCAAAAAGTGTAAACTATACAGCGTATGGTGCTTTTAAAATTTTGAACGAAGGGCAGTCAGTTACAAAATTAGACCGTAAAGGAACAATTGGCGGAACAAACTGTCAGTATTATGCTATTTTAAGAGATATCAACAACAAAGAAAGTTACGATTATTGTTTTTGTATCGATGAAAGTAATAAGATCAATAATGCAGAATCTATTTTTCCGGATTCTAAATTAAAAGGATTAATTGTATCGGTAGAATATAACAGCGAAAATTCTTACAAACTGGTTTATAAATCAAGCCAAAATGTAAGTTTAAAGTTAGATATCGACAGTGATAAACTTTCAGCAGATATTGAAGAATACCAAAACAGCGCAGAAGCAGAATCTTACACAGATTATGCAGTAGATTCGGCAGCAGTAGCAATTGATGCAGCTTACGGCGATTACAGCAATATTTACAGCGATCCACTATACACGTATAATTACGATGGCAGCGAATTGCAAGATTACAGCTTGTACACATACATTTCGCCAATTTATTCGGTAACCACAACCGCTTTATACAATACAAAAGAATATGGTGGAGGCGAAGATGCAGTAGGTCGCGATCAAATTGTGTCGTTTTACAAAAAGGAATCTAAATCGTTGGTAAAAAACTTAAAATCTGCAAAAATGATTACTGCAGATCAAAAGAAAGAATTAGACAAGTTCTATAAAGCACAAAACGAAAAAATAAAGAGTTTTGTTCCTAACCAAGCGGTAGATTATGCTGCAACAGATGTAGCTGAAGCTTATGCAGTTGCTGATACGGCAACTTACGCAGAAGACTACGATTATTACACAAAATATCAGTCTGATTATATGAATGAAACAATCGATGAAATTGTTTTAGCTTATGATATCGATGTAAAAGACAACGAAAAAATTAAAGAATACGCACCAGATTATTGTGATAATTTAAAAAGTAAAATTCCAAACTTCCAAAATAAAAGTTTAAGTACGCACGTTCACAATTTAACCGGACAAATTTGCGATTTATACCTTTATAATAACGGCGGAAACGTAGGTTATTTTGAAACGATAAACAGCATGCGAAAAAGCTATTTGGAAATAGAAAAATTAAGAAGTTCATTATCACAAAAAGATCAAAAATTACTTTTAGAATTTATAAAGAATTTAGATTAATGAAAAAATACATAAACTTAGGTAGTAAAGATACACGCTCTGGTTTCGGAGCAGGATTAACAGAATTAGGTCAGAAGAACGAAAACGTTGTAGCGTTGTGTGCCGATTTAATTGGATCATTAAAAATGGACGATTTTAAAAAGAATCATCCGGAACGTTTTTTTCAGGTAGGAATTGCCGAAGCTAACATGATTGGTTTGGCTGCCGGAATGACTATTGGTGGAAAAATTCCTTTTACAGGTACATTTGCCAACTTTTCAACAGGTCGCGTGTACGATCAAATTCGTCAGTCGGTTGCCTATTCAGAGAAAAATGTAAAAATTTGTGCATCGCATGCCGGATTAACTTTAGGTGAAGACGGTGCAACGCATCAGATTTTAGAAGACATCGGCTTAATGAAAATGTTGCCAGGTGTAACCGTAATCAATACCTGCGATTACAACCAAACAAAAGCCGCTACATTAGCCATTGCAGATCACGAAGGACCTGTTTATTTACGTTTTGGTCGCCCTGTAGTACCTAATTTTATTCCGGAAGATCTTCCGTTTGAAATTGGTAAAGCAGTGGTTTTATCAGAAGGAACAGATGTTACCATTGTAGCAACAGGTCATTTAGTTTGGGAAGCGTTACAAGCTGCCGAAGAATTAGAAAAAGAAGGAATTTCTGCTGAGGTGATCAACGTACACACCATTAAACCGTTAGACGAAGAAACCATTTTAAAATCGGTTGGTAAAACGGGTTGTATCGTAACTGCCGAAGAGCATAATTATTTAGGTGGTTTAGGCGAAAGCATTTCGGGTGTATTAGCATTAAACAAACCGGCTCCGCAAGAATTTGTAGCAGTAAACGATGTTTTCGGAGAATCGGGAACACCAGAAGCTTTAATGGAAAAATACGGTTTAAACGCTAAATCGATTATTCAAAAAGCTAAAAAAGTACAGTCAAGAAAATAATTCGTATTATAAAAAGTTCAATTTAAAATAAAACCTTGCCAAAGATTAAAACTGGCAAGGTTTTATTTTATTTATCATTTAAGGTTTTCATAAAAGCAATGAGTGCTTTTTGTTCGTGTTCGGTTAAGTCTAAAACATCTTCGGGTAAGGTTTGGCTATCAACCGGTAAACCAAAACCTAAGCCACCACCTTTATTGTAAAAAATAACTACTTCTTCCAAAGTTGCAAAAACACCGTTGTGCATATAAGGTGCCGTTTTTTCTATGTTGCGAACTGTAACTGTTTTAAACGAGTTTTTTAACTGCTGTAAATCGGGATTGTAAATGTATCTACCAAAATCGGTATCAAGTTTTGTAACTGCAGCATCGGCAGGTACACCTAAACCTTCTTGTTCAGACGATGAAAAACGCGGTGGAACGGTTCCGTTAAAAATAGGTAAAAAATGACAGGTTGCACATTTTGCTTTGCCAACAAAAACATTAAAACCTTCTTTCTCTATGTCAGTTAAAGCTGTTTTGTTGCCACGCATGTAGTCATCAAATTTCGAGGAAAATGTACTTAACGATCTAACATAACTTGCCAAGGCGTTTTGTACTTGCCAGCCTTCAATTTTATCGGTTTTAAAAATGGTTTTAAAAGTTGTGGCATAATCGGTATTGGTTTGAACCATTTTAATAATATCTGCCATATTACCGTGCATTTCATCTTTATTTTCTATTACATTGGTTGTTAAAGATTCAATATCTGCTTGACGCATATCCCAAAACTGCCCGTGATAAAAACCTGCATAATTTAACGAAGGAGTGTTGCGAAACATTGGACTCCCAACCAAATCAGTAGCTACTTTTAAACCATCGGTAAATGCTTTTTCAGGATTATGACAACTTGCACAACTGCGAATATTATTTTTAGAGAGCTTGGTGTCATAAAATAGTTTCTTACCTAAATCAATTTTTTCAGGGTTCGATTTTAAGTTTTCATCTGCAGAAACAGCATTTAAATCAAAAGCATCTTCGGCAAAAAGTGAAGTAGTTTCGGGCTTTAACATGCTAATTCGTTTTACAAAAGGTATGTCGGCATCAACCTGTAATTGGTGTAGTTGTATAGCAATAGGATCTAAATAAGTCACAATATATCCTAAATAATCAAAGCTGTTTTTATCAGTTTTATTAGAAATTTTTGTTTGCGCGGTTTTTAATAGCTCCATTGATTTTGAAAAAGAATTGAACGATTTAAAATTAGTATATAAATTTAAAACATCTTCTATACCTTTAAGCGCCGCTTGCGACTCGGGAAACAACAAATTACTTACAGGCGTATCAAAACCAGTAATTCCTAAAGTGGTAATTTTAAAAACACCTAAACGCAAAGCATCAAAAATTTGTTCGTTTGATACATTTGTAGCTTCGATATTGGTAATTCCTGCGCGAATTAAATTGTCAATGATGCGAATTTGTTTTATTATTTCAGTTTTTTCGTTCAATTGTGTTTGTGGATACAAATATTCTTCTAAAACTTGAAATCCTTCTGCATCTAAAAATTTATTTTCATCTAAATCTAACTGATCTAAAGCCGGACCATTTAATGATTTAGATGATTTTGGCAGATAATATTCCGTAGCCCATTCAGTATTTTTGAATAATAATCTACATTTTAAAAATTGACTTTGTAAGTCGGCTTCAGAACCGTTTTTATTAATAAGATTTTCAAAAATTTGCAGTTCTTTAGAAAGGTTTTGTAAGTTAACAATAACATGTTGTTTTACTTTTTGTGCAGGATTGCTTATGTAGCTGTTTTCTTTACATTGCAAAAACAACAAAGGAAAAAGTATAAGTACTAATATTTTTTTCATTTTATAAAGAAAACACTGGCTTTTTACCAGTGTTTGTTTATTAACGTTGTACATTTTTGATTAAAACTACTTGTCCACCTTCTTTATTACTCTGTGTTCCAGAACCATCGGCGTTTTGAAATTCGGGTTTCTGCCAAGTGTGTGGATGAATATTCACGGCAAATGTACCAGGAATTCCCACTAAATCAGACACATCTACCATAGCACCATATTCCCAAGAACCAAACTTGTTTAAGTTGCCAGATTGATCGAACAAATTAAACCATTCTGCATTTCCACGGTTGTGCTTCATATTTAGCCAAGGTTTATACGATTTTGTAGCCATGCTGTATTGCCAAATGTATGAATCGTGGTTTGCACCAGGATAGTAAGAATCTCCGTCTTCTTGTATATAAACATAATTTTCGGTTACACAAAGGTTATCCGGGTTAATTAAATCGTTTCCTGGGTTAGAATCTCCTTCAGCAATAATTTCTAACTTACCGGTAAACATATTGTTTTTATCCAAAACTAATTTATAAACACGTCCCCACATAGTATAGCCAGATACAGGTTGCCCACCGCTTGCTTGCCCGGTTGCTGTAAAATAAATTTCGTTACCGTTGCCTTTACCTTTTCTGTAATCAACATCTTCAACACGTGAAAAACGCAAAGCATTAATAGCAATATTCGCTGCATTAATTTCAGCTCCGGTTAAGTTTTTAGCATTAGGTATTTCAACAAACTCAACATTGTAAGTTGTGTTTTTAGTCATGCTACCTTCGGTTTGGGTATTATCTTTTCTTTTTAACGAATATAACTTACCATTATCTAAATCGCCACGTGTTGGCGAATAATACATAATAAGCTGTCCTGCACTTTGATGGCTTGTACCATAGCTTTGGTCTTCCCCAATTAAAATATAAGTTCCACTTCCAGAAACATCGGTAGGTAATGGCACGGCATTTTCCATACTTGCTCTACCTAAAGCCGGTTTAACACGATCAGTTCTAGAACGATCAGCAAAAGATCCTAAAGGATCAATAGCATGTACTAAACTTTCTTCACCCGATTCACCAGCTGTTAAAAATACTGGACCAAAACCATGTTCCTTTGGATCAACTAAAGTAGCAGAGCATAAGCGCGTCATACCACCAACGGCATCAACAATATATTCACCTTTAACTGGTTTAAAGTTATTATCTAAATATACACGTGAAACAGATTGTAAAATTTCGTGGTTGGTAATCATAATAAACCCTTCGCCATTTGGGTTTTTCATAAAGCCACCACCATCTGGCTGTGCACCAAAAACGAAATTTGGCGATTCTGCTAATTTATCCGATGACGAAATTAGAGTAAGAATTTCTAAATTTTCAAACCCTTGCATTCCATAAACCAACGCAGGAATGTTTGAATGATTTACTAAATTAATTGCTGTTTGCGGAGCTTCTGGTTCAGGATTTTGTTCTTCTTCTTTTGGAGGATAAATATCATCTTGACAAGATGTTACTAATAACGAGGTTAGTGCTAATAAAGCTATTTTACCTACATAAATTTTTCTCATTGTTTTATTGTATTTTGTTTACTGCAAAATAACTCCAGCTATGTAAGTAAATCTTTAATATAAAATTATGTTAACAATGCTTTTTTGTTAAAAAGATGTAAAATTCATTCTTCTTTGATTTTTATAGTTAAACTGATTTTTTAGTTTATGAAAAGAATTTATAAAATAAGCCCTTTAAACAATTAATAATCATATAAAGCGTTACAATAATATTATGATAATTTAATATATTTGGTACTTAAAAAAATAGTTGAAATGCGAAAAGCGAATCATTTTCTATATTTATCGTTTTTGTTGGGCGGTTTATCTGTACAGGCACAGCAATCATACAATTACACTCAAGAAAATAAAGAATTTTACGATGCCGTAAATCTTTACAACGAACAGCAGTATGCGGTAGCGCAGATTTTGTTCGATAAAACTAAAATCAAAAATAATGACGACGAAATTCAGGCAGAAAGTGCGTATTACAGTGCAAATTGTGCTATTCGATTAGGTCAGCCCGGAGCCGAACAAAAGATCAGTCAGTTTATTTACGATTATCCAACAAGCAGCAAACAGGCACAAGCGTATATCGATGTAAGTAATTTCTATTTTTCTCAAGGCGATTATGACCAAGCATTGCGTTATGCCGAAAAAATCAACGAAGATATTTTAAGTCCGGCTGATAAAGACCGTATCAATTTCCAAAAAGGATACGCGTATTTCAGCAAAAAGGAAAACAATAAAGCTAAAAATTATCTTGAAAAAGTAGATTTAGACGGAACGTATGGCAATCAGGCAAAATATTATTTAGGATACATTTCTTATGCAAATAATGATTATACGCAAGCAAACGAATATTTTGCAAATGTAGAATCGGTAGAGAAATATCAGGAACGCATGGGGTATTATAAAGCCGATATGCAGTTCAAGAGCGGTAATTTCGATAAAGCTGTAGAAGAAGGTTTGGCACAAATGCCTAAATCAACCGAAGCAGAAAAATCAGAATTATCTAAAATCATCGGTGAAAGTTATTTCAACCTTAAACAGTACGATAAAGCGTTACCGTATTTATTGGCTTACGAAGGTAAAAACGGTAAATTAAGCAACGTAGATTTTTATCAGTTGGGATATTCTTATTACCAGCAGAAAGATTACGACCAAGCAGTTTCAGAATTCAATAAAATTATTGGCGGAAACGATGCGGTTGCTCAAAACGCTTATTATCATTTAGGAGAAAGTTATCTGAAATTAGGTCAGAAAACTCAAGCATTGAATGCTTTTAAAAATGCTTCCGAAATGAATTTTTCTGCAAAGATTCAAGAAGATGCTTTTGCAAATTATGCCAAATTAAGTTATGATATTGGTAATCCGTACAAAAGTGTTCCCGAAGTTATAACCGATTTCTTGGTGAAATATCCCGAAACACCTTACAAGGCAGAATTGAACGATTTATTGATCGATTCGTATATATCGACCAAAAATTATCAGGCAGCATTAGATGTTTTAGAATCGAACAGAACGCCGTTGAATAAAGCGGCTTATCAAAAAGTGACTTTTTACCGCGGAGTTGAATATTTTAACGAAGGCAAATTCAGTTTGGCAAACGGAATGTTTAATAAATCGATTGCCGAACGTCAGGATAACAAATATGTGGCGCGTGCAACATATTGGAGAGGCGAAAGCGAATATGCGTTGAACCGTTTTAGTGATGCATACCAAACATTTACCACGTTTAAGCAATTGCCGCAAGCTCAAAATACACCTGAATTTAAAAGTGCCGAGTACAATTTGGGTTACGCAGCTTATAAGTTAAAGAATTACAACAACGCAAATACACATTTTAAAAGCTATTTAAGTGTTGTTAAAGACGACGCCAAGAAAACCGATGCAACGCTTCGTTTGGCAGATGGTTATTTTGTTACCAAACAATATTGGCCGGCTATGGAAATGTATAATTCCATATTAAACAGCAATTCGTCTTACAAAGATTATGCAGCTTTTCAAAAGGCGGTTGCGTATGGATTTGTCGATAAAAATCCGACGAAAATAGAAGAATTACAGAAATTTATATCAAACTATAAATCATCAAGTTTGGTAGATGATGCTTACTACGAATTGGGAAGCACGTACGCCAACAGCAATCAAACCAGCAAGGCAATTGAAACATTCAATCAGTTATTGACGAATTACCCTAAATCGAATTTGGCATCAAAAGCTATTCTGCGTCAGGGTGTTGTGTACATAAATGCGAATGATGAAGATAAAGCTATTGAACGATTCAAGAAAGTTGTGAACGATTATCCGGGATCTCAAGATGCTATTGAAGCTGTTCAAAATGCTAGAATTGCGTATTTGGATACAGGCAGATCGAACGAATTTGCTGCTTGGGTAAAAGGTTTGGATTTTGTTGATATTTCTACGGCTGAATTGGAAAACGATGTTTATACTTCAGCAGAAAATCAAATGGCACAAAATAATAACGATGCCGCTTTAAAAAGTCTGAAAGATTATATTGCAAATTATCCAAACGGTTTACATGCAACAAAGGCACACTTTAATATTGCCGAAATCAATTACGCAAAAAATAATGTAAATGATGCCAAAAGCAGTTACGAAAACGTAATTAAACGTGGAAAATCTGAATATACCGAACAAAGTTTGGTTCGTTTGTCTAACATGTATCTAACCGAAAAAGACAAGGCAAATGCAAAACGCGTTTTAACGCAGTTAGAAGCCGATGCAAGTAACGATACCAACAAACTGTTTGCGCAATCTAACTTAATGAAAGCAGCTTACGATGAAGGCGATACAGCAACTGCTGCAAAATACGCCACTATTTTAGCTGCAAATTCAAAAGTTGACAAACGTATTAAAGCCGATGCTACAGCAATTAGCGCACGCGTTGCTATTAAAAACAATGATACAGCAACTGCTCGCAAACTGTACGAACAGTTAAATACAATAGGAACAGGCGAATTAAAAGCCGAAGCATTGTATTATGATGCTTATTTTAAAAATGCCGATAAAAAATACGATGCTTCTAACAAAACGGTAGAAAAATTGGTAAAAGAATACGCCGCTTATAAGTATTACAATTCTAAAGGATTGGTTTTACTGGCTAAAAACTTTTATCAGTTAAAAGACAGTTACCAGGCAACTTACATTTTAGAAAGTGTAATTTCAAATGCAACGGAATTTGCAGATGTTGTTACAGAGGCTAAAACAGAGTTGGCAAAAATAAAGTCAGAAGAGGCGAAACGTAATTCATCGGTAAAATAATTTGTTATGAAAAAGTACTTATTCAGTATCACTATATTAACGGCATTGCTGGCAAATAAAGCAAATGCTCAAGTCGATAAAGACAAGAAAAACACTACGGTAGGAACAGAGGTTGTTAACGTAACATCAGAATATCAGGCAACTTTGAACGATGCTTTTAAGATTAACGACAATCCGTTGATTGAAGACGAAGACATCAATCAAAAAAAAGATGTAAAATATACGATTTTCTCGGTTCCGGTTGCCTCAACTTTTTCTCCTGCTAAAGGCGAAGCTGCAAAGGTTGACAATGATTCGCTGGCAAATTTTTACAACAATTATGCATTGTTTGGCTACGGAAATTTTAATACCATTCGCGGCGAATTGGGTATTGTAGAAAAAATAGGATCGAACAATATGTATGTGGGCGGTTTCTTGAAACATATTTCTTCTGGTGGTGGAATTCAAGATGTGAAATTAGATGATTCTTTCAGTAAATTGAATTTAGATTTTACGTTGGGTCAGCGAAACGAAAACGGTCAGTGGAATACCCAGTTCGGTGCAATGACATCGAAATACAATTGGTACGGAACACCATCTGATTTTTATGTATCGAACTTTAATTTCGATTTGGTTGATCCTTTGCAAAAATACAACGATGTTCACATTGGCGGATCTTACGAAAGTTATATTGGTGCATTTGAAAAAGCAGATGTGTCATACAAATATTTCTGGGATGAGTTTGATAGTAAAGAAAGTCGATTTATTTTTGCTCCGAAGTTTAATATCGAACTGCCAAATAATACCGTTCACGTTAATTTAGAAGCAGATTATTTAAATACACAATTTGCAAAAAATGGTCTTGATAATGCGGTAGATAAGTATAATTACTTAAACCTTTCGGTTAATCCGAGTATTAAGTTTTTCGATGCGAATTATTCAGTAGAAGTCGGTGCAGGTTTAACGTATGTGTTAGGAAAAGAAAACGGAGTTGAAGATAATTCGTTGGTTGTTTATCCAATGGTGAAGGCTAATTTTAACTTGGTTCCAAACATTGTTCAGGCTTATTTTGGCGCAGTGGGTGGTGTTAAACAAAACTCGTATGCCGATTTAGCTGAAGAAAATCCGTTTGTGGCTCCGTCTTTAATGTTGAAACCTACCAAAACAAATTACGATTTCTATGCAGGTTTAAAAGGAAAACTGTATCATAATTTATCGTACAACGTTCGTGCAAACTACAAGGTTGAAGATGATAAAGCTATGTTTACGATTAATCCGTACGATATCAACCTACAAAATAAACAGGGATATCAATATGGTAATTCATTCGGTTTAATTTACGATAAAGTAAATACGTTGAGTTTGTTCGGAGAATTGAATTTTGATTTTTCAGACAAAGCGAAGATTGCACTATCGGGCAAATACAACAATTATAGTGCAGAATATTACAAAAATGTTTTTCATTTACCACAAGGCAAAGTCAACGTAAATGTATTGTACAACTTTACGAAACAATGGTTTGCCGATGCTAATTTAGGATTCGTTGGTCAGCGTTATGAATTCAGCGGAGTTAAAACTTTTCCAATGCCAGACGATATTAAATTGGGCGATTATTACGATTTAAACCTTACCGTAGGTTTTAGACCAACTGCACAATGGACTGTTTTTGTAAAAGGAATGAATCTGGCAAACGAAAATTATTTCCGTTTTAACCAATACCAAGTTCAAGGATTACAGGTTTTAGGCGGTGCCATTTATAAGTTTGATTTTTAATAAAAAAGTATAAATAACAGTAAAACAAAAAGCTCTGAAAAGGGCTTTTTGTTTTTTTATATACAGAAAAGAATTAAAACAATTTATTCTAATAACTATAAAATAAATTTGCATTAAACAAAATGAGTTCGATACTACAACGAACTCATTTATAATAATTAATTTTAATATGATTTTTTTATTCCTTAATAACCTTTGTTGGATTTTTATCTTTATCTAGAGCAACAAAAGTAAATTCACCGTTTATTGCCAGATATCGTACATCGGTGTACATTTCTTCGATATAAATTTCAACCGAAACTTTTAAACTTTTGTTGCCAACATGTGTAACTTTTCCTATAAGTTCAACAATGGTTCCTGCTGGGATTGGTTTGGTGAAATCTATTTTATCAGATGAAACAGTTACCATCATTTGTCTTGAAAAACGTGTTGCCGTAATAAAAGCAACTTCGTCCATCATGTGCATGGCAGTTCCTCCAAAAAGAGTATCGTAATGATTGGTTGTATTTGGGAAAACAGCTTTAAAAATTCGTGTTTCGCTTTTTTTAATTCTTTCTTCTAATGTCATTTTAAAAAATATATGTTAAGCTTCGCAGCTTGTACAAGTAACTAAATTATTTACAAATTCTTTTGATACACTTTGACTACGTTGGTAGTAAAGCGTTTTTACACCTAATTTCCAGGCTTCGATCAACAAACGGTTTACTTCTTTTACCGATAAATTGGACGGAATGTTGATGTTTAAACTTTGTGCCTGATCTATGTATTTCTGACGGATTGATGCCTGCAAGATAATTTCGTACTGACTGATTTCTTTAAACGTTTTAAAAACATCTTTTTCCTCTTGATTCAACTCTGGTAAATGCTGCACACTTCCGTGGTTTAACATGATGCTTCTCCAAGTTTCTTCCGTATCGATACCTTTATTTTCTAAAAGCGTTTTAAGGTATTTGTTTTTACGCATAAAGTTACCTTTTGCCAAACCTGCTTTATAATAGTTACTGCTGAAAGGCTCAATTCCGGGAGATGTTTGTCCTAAAATTGCCGATGATGATGTTGTAGGCGCAATTGCCAACAAAGTTGTGTTTCTTCTTCCGTATCCTTTTAAAATAGATGGTTCGCCATAAATACGAGCCAAATCTTGCGATGCTTTTAATGCTTTATCTTCAATTTCTTTGAAAATTTGGTTTGTAAGCATTTTAGCTTCTAAACTTTCAAACGAAATCATATTTTTCTGTAGATACGAATGCCATCCCATTACTCCTAAACCTAATGCACGGTGGTTTTTAGCGAAATTATGAGCTGATGTTAAATAGTAATTTCCTTCGGTTTTCGAAATAAATTCACTCATAACGGCATCTAAAAAGTACGTTGCCAATTTAACAGCTTCGGTATCTTTCCATTCGTCATACAATTCTAAATTCATTGATGACAAACAACATACAAACGATTCATCTTTAGATGATGGTAAAGCAATTTCCGAACAAAGGTTACTTGCATAAATCTGCATTTCTTTGTCTTTGTAAACTTCTGGTTTGTTACGGTTTACATTATCTGTAAAGAAAATATACGGCAAACCTTTTTGCTGACGACTTTCTAAAACTTTAGCCCAAACTTCGCGCTTGTCTTTATCGCCATCAATCATATCCTGCATCCAATAATCAGGCACACAAACGCCTGTAAATAAATTCTGAATAGGATTTCCGATGTTTTTAATATCTAAAAATTCTTTAATATCGTCGTGATCAATATCCAAATAAGCAGCAAAAGCACCACGGCGAACGCCACCTTGCGAAATGGTGTCCATTGCAGTATCGAACAATTTCATGAAACTTACCGCGCCACTACTTTTACCGTTATCGGTTACGGCACTTCCGCGTTCGCGCAATTCACCAAAGTAACCACTTGTTCCGCCACCAATTTTGGTCTGCATAATAACTTCACCTAACTTGTGCGTAATTCCTTCGATATGATCTGGAACATACACGTTGAAACATGAAATTGGCAATCCGCGTTCTGTTCCCATGTTAGCCCAGATTGGCGATGATAAACTCATCCAGCCTTTTTCGATCATTTCAATAAAAGCTTCGGCTAATTCTGGTTTGTATAATTGTTTTGCTGCAGCATTCGCAACACGCTCAATTGCTTTTTGTGTGGTTTCGCCCTTTAAAAGGTATCCGCGGTTTAATATTTGTTCGCTTTCTTCGTTAAGCCACCATAATCTTTCCATAGTTGATTTTATTTTTGTTTGTTAGATCGAATAGAGTAGAAAAATCTTACTTGGTTTGATCTAACAATAAATGTTTAAACTTAATTTCTGATGTTGCTTTTAGAATAAATCTTCGGCAGTAATACTTTTGTCGTGTTTGGTGTAATCAACCGGACGTTTTGCAAAGAAATCGTCTAAACTGTTTGCAAAAATTTCTTCTTCAAACCATATCATTGGCTGATAGTCTGTTTCTGAAACGTTGAATATCTTTTGTAATCCGATCTGACGCATACTGTCGTCTAATCTGAATTTCATAAAATTTAAAAGATTCTTTTTAGAAATGGTTTCCAATTCGCCGTATTCAAAAATCCAATCTAAAATTTCACTTTCAATTTCGATTGATTCTTTAACAATCTGATTGATTTCTTCAACCGTTGCCGTATCAAAATAATCTGGAAATTCTTCTTTTATTTTATTGATGATGTAAATACCGGCATTTGCATGAATTTGTTCGTCTACAGATGTCCAAGCAATAATATTGCTTACATTTTTCATAGCACCTTTAAAGCGCGTGAACGATAAAATAATAGCAAACTGGCTGAATAACGAAACGTTTTCTATAAGTATGGTAAATAAAATCAGCGATTTTAAGTAGTCTTTCTTGTCTTCGGCTTTTGAATGTTTAAGAGCGTCAGACAAATAATCGATACGTTTTTTGATTACTGGAATTTGTATAACGTTTTCAAAAGCGTTGTTGTAACCTAAAACTTCCAACAAACGTGAATAAGCCTCTGAATGACGGAATTCGCACTCTGCAAACGTACTTCCCAAACCGTTAAATTCTGGCTTTGGCAAATGCGTGTATAAGTTGCCCCAGAACGTTTTTACGTTCACTTCGATCTGTGCAATTGCCAATAAACTGCGCTTAACAATTTCTTGTTCAATTGGCGATAGATGCGAATGAAAATCTTGAATGTCTGCCGTAAAATCTACTTCAGAATGTACCCAGAACGATTTATTAATAGCGTTTGTGAAGTCTAAAATCTCCGGATATTCAAATGGTTTGTAATTAACACGTTTGGTAAAAATACTCATAATTAAATTTTTTTATATGTAACAATAGAAGTAAATTTTGAAAGAATACGTCCATATAAAAAAGAAAGTTTCCTAGCAATTTACTTTAAAGGGCGAAAGCAACGCTGTTTTTTACAAGAGGTCTGACTCATAAGTTTCTCACTTATTTACAGTTGCGCAACAGTTCAAGGCTTACACTTGATTCTCTTAATCGTTGTAAAAATCTATGTCAAAATTATCGTATTTAATTTGATTTTCAACTTCATTTTTGTGTTTTTTTAATGATAAGTTATGAACAATTTTTGTTGATAATTAATTTTTGAAATTTTACCTAAATTTAAATCATTTCGCTTGTTTAGTTTTAAAATATTTTTATTTTTTGTAAACTTTTTTAATTTTAAAAAATGTTATAGTGTTGATATTTAGTTTTTTAATATAATTTATTTGTAAACTTTTTTGTTTTTATTGATTTTGGTTGTTGTTGATAACTTTTGATTTATTTTAAAGTAAGTTGTGTTTTGTTAATTAAAAATATGTAATTTTAGCAAAGAAATTCATCTGCAGAAAAAGTAAATTACTTAACTGTTTTTGAATTGTTTACAACAGAGAAAAATTAAAAAAATATATAGTATGGAAATAGAACCACAGGTTTTAGAAATGAAAAAAACGTATACCAATGAAGAGGCTGTAAAAGCATCGACAGAATATTTTAAAGGCGATGTTTTGGCGGCAACGGTTTTTGTTAATAAATATGCTTTGAAAGATTCGCAAGGGAATATTTATGAAAAAACGCCAGACGATATGCACCGCCGTATTGCATCTGAAATTGCTCGTGTAGAAGCAAAATATGCAAACCCAATGAGCGCAGAACAGCTTTTTGATCTAATTAAGAACTTTAATTACATAATTCCGCAAGGAAGTCCAATGACAGGAATCGGAAATCCTTTTCAAATTGCGTCGTTATCAAACTGTTTCGTAATTGGTAACAATGGCGACAGTGATTCTTATGGCGGTATCATGAAGATCGATCAGGAACAAGTTCAATTAATGAAACGTCGCGGTGGAGTAGGGCACGACCTGTCGCACATTCGCCCGAAAGGTTCACCAGTAAAAAATTCCGCTTTAACATCAACAGGATTGGTTCCTTTTATGGAACGCTTTTCTAATTCAACTCGCGAAGTAGCTCAAGATGGTCGTCGTGGTGCGTTAATGTTGTCGGTATCAATCAATCATCCCGATGCTGAAAGTTTTATCGATGCAAAATTAGAACAAGGCAAAGTTACCGGAGCAAACGTTTCGGTTCGTATCGACGATTCTTTCATGAATGCTGTTCGAAATAATGAATTGTACACACAGAAATATCCTATTTTTTCTCAGAATCCAAAGTTTTCAAAGGAATTGAATGCTGCCGATTTATGGAAAAAAATTGTACATAACGCATGGAAATCTGCCGAACCGGGCATTTTATTCTGGGATACCATTATTAAAGAATCGTTGCCAGACTGTTATGCCGATTTAGGTTACAAAACCTTATCAACAAACCCTTGTGGTGAAATTCCTTTGTGTGCGTACGATTCTTGTCGTTTATTGGCGATCAATCTGTTTTCGTATGTGGTAAATCCGTTTGCTGCTGATGCTTATTTCGATTTTGATCTATTCAAAAAACACGTAGCTGTTGCACAACGAATGATGGATGATATTATTGATTTGGAGTTGGAAAAAATTGATACCATAATCCAAAAAATCGACGAAGATCCAGAAGAAGCAGAGGTAAAACGTATTGAACGTAATTTATGGATCGAAATCCGTAAAAAAGCTGATGAAGGTCGTAGAACCGGAGTTGGTATCACTGCAGAAGGTGATATGTTGGCTGCATTAAATATTCGTTACGGATCAGTAGAAGGAAATACCTTTTCTGAAAACATACATAAAACATTGGCGTTGGCTGCTTATCGTTCATCGGTAGAAATGGCTAAAGAGCGCGGAGCCTTTGCAATTTACGATTCTAAACGTGAGTTGAACAATCCGTTTGCATTGCGTATTAAAGACGCAGATCCGGAATTGTATAACGATATGCAGGAATACGGACGTAGAAATATTGCCTTGTTAACCATTGCACCAACAGGTTCAACATCAATTCTATCACAAACTACATCGGGAATCGAACCTGTATTTATGCCGGTTTACAAACGTAGAAGAAAAGTAAATCCAAACGATAAAGATGTTCGTGTAGATTTTATTGATGAAGTAGGCGATTCTTGGGAAGAATATGTTGTTTTCCACCATAAATTTAAAATGTGGATGGAAGTAAACGGAATGGATTCTTCTAAAAACTATTCGCAAGACGAAATTAATGTATTGATTGAAAAATCGCCTTATTATAAAGCAACATCAAACGATGTAGATTATTTAAGCAAAGTAGAAATGCAGGGTGCTATTCAAAAATGGGTAGATCATTCTATTTCTGTAACCATTAACGTTCCTAACGATGTTACCGAAGAATTGGTTGGTCAATTGTACATGAAAGCGTGGGAAGTTGGTTGTAAAGGTGTAACGGTTTATCGTGATGGATCTCGTTCTGGTGTATTGATTTCTAACGATAAAAAAGAAGAAAAGAAAACCGAAACCGAAGCAGAAACCGAAGTTTCATTCCCAACAAAACGTCCGCAGATTTTAGAAGCAGATGTAGTTCGTTTTCAAAACAACAAAGAAAAATGGATTGCTTTTATTGGGAAAATCGAAAATCAGCCGTACGAAATTTTTACCGGTTTGGCAGATGATGAAGATGGAATCTTGATTCCACGCTGGGTAAACGAAGGTTTTATCATTAAAAACCGCGACGAAAAAGGAAACACACGTTATGATTTTCAATATGTAAACCAACGCGGTTATAAAACTACGATTGAAGGACTATCGTACCGTTTTGATCCGGTTTTCTGGAATTACGCAAAATTAATCTCGGGAACGTTACGCCATGGAATGAAAATTGAAAATGTGGTAGATTTAATTAACTCGTTACAGTTAGATAATGAATCAATCAATACATGGAAAAACGGTGTGGCGCGCGCATTAAAACGCTTTGTACCAGACGGAACCGAAGCAAACGGACAAAAATGTATGAACTGTAGTTCTACAAATTTAATGTACCAAGAAGGCTGTTTAACCTGTAAAGATTGTGGATCGTCTAAATGCGGGTAATTCTTTGCTTTTTAACAAAAATCTATAAATGAAATTAAAGAGGAATTGTACCAACATTCCTCTTTTTTTCGTAAATTTGCAGACTGAAAATGTTTAATTTATGATGTTAGATCGTTTACAATATGTAAAACAACGTTATGATGAGGTATCTGATTTGATTATTCAGCCAGATGTTATTGCCGATCAAAAACGTTATGTGCAATTAAATAAAGAATACAAAGACTTAAAAGCTCTTGTTGAAAAGCGTGAAGAGTATATAAATATTGTCGGAAATATTGATGAAGCCAAAGAAATCATTTCAGACGGAAGTGATGCTGAAATGGTTGAAATGGCTAAAATGCAGTTAGACGAAGCACAAACACGCTTACCTGAATTAGAAGAAGAAATTAAATTTATGCTGATCCCGAAAGATCCGGAAGATGCTAAAAACGTAATGGTCGAAATCCGTGCTGGAACAGGTGGTGATGAAGCTTCTATTTTTGCAGGAGATTTATTCCGTATGTACACAAAATTCTGTGAAACCAAAGGATGGAGAACTTCGGTTGTAGATTTAAACGAAGGAACATCGGGCGGTTTTAAAGAGGTTATTTTCGAAGTTAGCGGTGAAGATGTTTACGGAACATTAAAATACGAAGCAGGCGTACACCGTGTACAGCGTGTTCCACAAACCGAAACACAAGGTCGTGTACACACATCGGCAGCAACGGTAATGGTTTTACCAGAAGCAGAAGAGTTTGATGTACAGATTGATATGAACGAAGTTCGTGTAGATTTTTTCTGTTCGTCTGGTCCGGGTGGTCAGTCTGTAAACACCACAAAATCGGCGGTACGTTTAACGCACATTCCAACAGGTTTGGTAGCGCAATGTCAGGATCAAAAATCGCAGCATAAAAATAAAGACAAAGCGTTAACCGTTTTACGTTCACGTTTATACGAAATGGAACTGGCTAAAAAGCAGGAAGAAGACGCAACAAAACGTTCTTCGCAGGTTTCATCAGGCGACCGTTCTGCTAAAATTCGTACCTACAACTATCCGCAAGGTCGTGTAACCGACCACAGAATAGGAATGGACGTTTTTGATATGGACGGAGTTATGAGTGGAAAAATTCAGAAATTTATCGATGAATTACAGCTTGTAGCAAATACCGAAAAGTTAAAAGAATCAGAAGTATTTTAATTTATTATATTTGTAAAGCCTCTTTTTTAGAGGCTTTTTTTCTATTTTAAAGCACAAACATTTGGCATCTTTTTTACATAGTCCCGCTTTCGTTCATAGTTTTGTTTCACAAAAGCTAATCCACTCAATCGGGGCTAAACATAAACATAGTGCCTGTTTTTAAAGTTTCAAAAAAATGACTACAAAACAACTTTACAACCAAATTCAGCAAAAAAAATCATTCCTATGTGTAGGTTTAGATGTTGATTTAAATAAAATTCCACAGCATTTGTTAACAACCGAAGATCCAATTTTCGAGTTTAACAAAGCAATTATTGATGCTACACACGATTTGTGTGTATCCTACAAACCAAATACTGCTTTTTATGAGGCTTACGGCTTAAAAGGTTGGCAGTCTTTAGAAAAAACAATCAATTACATCAACGAAAATTATCCAGATATTTTCACCATTGCCGATGCAAAACGTGGCGATATCGGTAATACATCAACCATGTACGCAAAAGCTTTTTTAGAAGATCTAAATTTCGATTCGGTTACCGTTGCACCTTATATGGGTAAAGATTCGGTTGAGCCTTTTTTGGCTTTTGAAAACAAACATACCATTTTACTTGCATTAACATCGAACGAAGGTGCTTTTGATTTTCAAACGCAACAAGTGAACGATAAACCAATGTATCAAACCGTATTGGAAACATCGAAAACCTGGAAAAAAAGCGAGAATTTAATGTATGTTGTGGGTGCTACTAAAGCAGAATATTTCAAGGAAATCCGTAACATCGTTCCAGATTCATTTTTATTGGTTCCTGGAGTAGGAGCACAAGGCGGAAGCTTGGAAGATGTTTGTAAATTCGGAATGAACAAGCAAGTTGGGTTGTTAATCAATTCATCTCGCGGAATTATTTATGCATCAAACCAAAAAGATTTTGCCGAAGCTGCCAGAAACGAAGCATTGAAACTTCAAAGAGCAATGGCAATAATTTTAGAACAAAACTAAAATGTTGACAATTACAGACGATTTAGGATCGCAACATATTTTTGATCAAACACCAAAACGCATCGTAAGTTTGGTTCCATCGTTAACTGAAACCTTGTACGAATTGGGCTTGGAAAATGAAATTATAGGAATCACAAAGTTCTGTGTGCATCCGTATCATTTAAAATCGGTCAAAATCATTGTCGGTGGGACAAAAAATGTTCATATCGAAAAAATTAAAGCTCTTAATCCAGATATCATCATTGCCAATAAAGAGGAAAATACGTTAGAAATCGTTGACAGTTTAAGAGAGATTTGTCCGGTTTTTGTGACCGATATTGTTACCGTAGAAGATACGTTGAAAACCATTAACGATTTCGGATTGCTTTTTAAACGAACTACCGATGCCAAAAAGTGGACAGAGAAAATTAAGTTTGCAAATGATGATTTTGCCAGTTTTATGCAAGATAAAAAATGGCAGAAAGCGGCATATTTAATTTGGCGCGAACCTTACATGGCTGCCGGAAGTGAAACTTTTATCAATGAAATGTTGAAACTTAATAAGTTTGAAAACATGTACGAATTGTTTGAAGGTAGATACCCGGAAGTCGAAATCAGAAAAATGCGCATTCAAGGTGATCCAGATTTGGTTTTACTATCGTCTGAACCTTATCCTTTTAAAGAAGAACATGCTTTTGAAATTGGTCGGGTTACGCATCACGCCAAAACCGTTTTTGTAGATGGCGAAATGTTTTCGTGGTACGGGACCAGATTATTTAAGGCTTTCCAGTATTTTAAAGCATTGCAAAACAGAATAGAAGAATAAAAAACTGAATCCATTGGATTCAGTTTTTTAATCGTGTTCCGGCCAAACCAGTTTATCGGTATTGTATCCAAAACTTTGTGCTTTTAAAACAAAATATTGCCTAACAATTTCGGGCATGGTTTTCTCTCTTGATAAAATCCACATATAATCGGTATTCTTTCCAAAAACAAGCGCATACTGATAATCGTTTGTAATTTCAACCACATTATATTCATCGTAAAAAGGTCCCCAAAACGAAACTTTTAAAGCGCCTGTATTCTTTTTACGCGGTTTTGCTTTTCCTTCAGCAACTTCCCATTCCTGTTTAACGTAATTCCAACCTTGGTTTACAACTTTAATAGAATTGTCTTTGTTTAAACTGTAATGAGCTGTGGTATTGTCCAAATTTTTTTCGTGACGGAAATCTAAACGGGCAATTTCGTACCATCTCCCTAAATACCTCATGGTGTCAAACGGAGTTACAACAGTAACATCATCGCCTTTTTTTCTGTTTTTTAATGCCAGATATGCGAGAGAACTCACACCTACGGCACCTGCGGTTAATAAAATTTTCTTTCTTTGCATGATTTTTTCTTTTAAAGTTACAAAAAACATATTGAAGTCCAAAATCAAGAACATAAAGATTTAGTATATTTGATCTTTAAACGATTTAAAATACCAAATGGGAGTAGCAGAATTATTATTGAAACGCAAGCAGGAATTAGCCGCTAAAAATATAAACGAAGGAGAAATTTTTCGTACAAATTTTGCTTCTGAAACAAATGTTGTAAAGTTAGAAAGTGGTGTGCTTTACAAAATTATTGATGAAGGTTCGGGAGTTTTACCTACTGTTGAAAGTAAAGTTCGATGCCATTATCACGGAACGAATATTTCTGGTGAAGTGTTTGACAGTTCTGTTGATAGAGGAAAACCTGCAGATTTTCAGATCAACAAGTTAATAAAAGGTTGGCAAGAAGTAATGCAGTTACTTAAGGTAGGATCTAAAGTTAAAATTGTAATTCCACCTGATGCTGCTTATGGCGATCAACAGATTTCAAAAGAAATAGGTCCACACAGTACGTTGATTTTTGAAGTTGAATTATTGGAAGTTTTATAAAAAACAAAAACGCTTTCGTAATGAAAGCGTTTTTCTGTATAATTACTTTTTATCCTGCATTGCAAAAACCGTTTTTAAAACATTGGTTGAACGTGCAGAAACATTAGTTCTAATATTTGCCTCTTCTTTTTCAATCATGGTGTAAACGCCGGTTAAAGCTTGTTGTGTTACATAATCTGTTAAATCTGGATTGATCTTTTTAACCGTTGGTATCGCATTATATTTTGTAATAATGTTGCTCCAAACTTTATCGGCACCCACTTTTGTAAACGACGATTTTATCACCGGATTAAATTTAGTGTATAATGATGTTTTGGTTGATTTTTGCAAATACTGTGTTGCAGCATTTTTATTACCCATTAAAATATTTGTAGCGTCAGATATAGTCATTTTTGTGATAGCATCAACGAAAATAGGCGTAGCCTCTTTCACAGCGTTACTTGCGGCTTTGTTAAGCGATTTAATACCTTCGTCTGCTAAACTTCCTAAACCAACATCGCGTAAGGTTTTTTCTACTTTTTGTAATTCGCTTGGTAAACCAATTCTAACTAAAGAATTGTTGTAAAAACCATCGGTTTTTGTAAGGTTTACCACCTGTTTGTCAATACCTTGCTGTAAGGCCTCTTTTAAACCTGCTGCAATCTGAGTTTGCCCTAACCCAGATGTTTCTAAAATTTGTGGCAATTGGCTGGCAGCTTGTTGTAACTGTGCACTTGTGCAGCTACTTAACATTAATGAAACAACTGCAATTGGAATGATCATTTTTTTCATACTAAATTTTTATTTATGATATACTTGTGAAATAATTTCGCAACAAATCTCGGTTGATTTTACTCGGAGTAAAAACTTCTAAAATCTGCGGTTGATCGTTTTGGGAGAATAACAATTTTAATGCCAAGTTTAATTCTTCTTCGTTGTGAGCGGTTAAATAATTAAACTGATACATTTTTGCCAAATGTTCGGCAGTTAAATTATGTTCTGTTTCAAAAAACGTATTAAAGGTTTTATTTTCAACATGACCAGGTAAAATTCTAAAAATCCCACCGCCACTGTTATTTATAATAATAATTTTAAAATTTCTAGGTATGTAATTGTTCCATAGCGCATTACTGTCGTAAAAGAAGCTGATATCGCCTGAAATTAAAACAGTAGGTTTGCTTGAAATTACTGCTGCACCAATGGCTGTTGATGTTGATCCGTCTATACCACTTGTGCCACGATTGCAGTAAACATCAATGCTTTTATCGGTTTCAAACAATTGCGCGTAACGAATAACTGCACTGTTGCTTATTTGCAGCTGAATATTTTTAGGAAGATTGTTCCAAATGATATGAAACGATTTTAAATCAGAAAAAGGAATGGCATCCATATAGGTTTGATGTCCTTTTTTTCGATTGATCATTATTGATTGAATCTTCTCTGAAAAATTCGAGTTTACAATTGAAATTTGTTCTTTTATCTGATTAATAAAATGATTTGGCGAAACACTAATATGTTTGGTTAACGATGAAAAAGTATCGTATGCGCGTAACTCATCAACATGCCAATGATTTTTACCCGGATAATTTCTAAATAATGCTTTTACACGTTTTGATACGATCATTCCGCCGAAAGTCAGCAACAAATCGGGTTGAAAATCTTTAAAATCATCTTTAGAAAAAGTGGTAATCAATGTATCAATATTTTCAACAATATTTTTATGATGTATGTTTGAATTGATTTCTGTCAGAATCACCACATTTGGTAACGACGCCAAAAAATCAATATTTTCTTTTGAAATGATATTAGGATTTTGAGATCCGATCAGCACAACAATTTTTTCTGCATTTTGAACAATTGTTGTGTCAAATTCTTCTTCAGCTTTAACTTCAGTTTCATCATTCAGTAAAGTAGGATTATAGCTGTATTCGTTCACAATATTGTACAAAGGTTCTTCGAACGGGATATTTATATGACCCGGACCTTTTTTATTTTTTACCGTAGAAATTGCTTTTTGAATTAAACCATCGTTTTCAGCAGAAACTTCATCCGATAAATTCGCATTGAACAACGAATGATTTTCAAAAACATTTCGCTGACGAATAGTTTGTCCGTCGCCAATATCAATTTTAGAAGTAGGACGATCCGCAGAAACTACAATTAAGGGAATCTGGCTGTAAAAAGCTTCGGCAACCGCAGGATAATAATTCAATAATGCCGAACCTGATGTACACAACAACGCCGTTGGCTGGTTTAATTGCTGGGCAATTCCCATGGCAAAAAATGCCGCGCAACGTTCGTCTACAATGCTGTAGCAGGTAAAAAAAGAATCGTTTGTAAAACCAATGGTTAAAGGAGCATTGCGAGAACCGGGCGAAATAATGATATGTTGTATTCCCTTTGCTTTAAAAAGTTGTAAAATACTTTGCGCCAAAGGTATTTCAGGATAATTCATTTCTAAAAATTAATTATTCAAAGATACGAACTATCCTGAAAAGGAAGAATTTTATCGTTGAAAACTCATGTATTTACACTAAGACCTCACAGGTTTTTTAAACTTGTGAGGTCTGAAAATTTATAACTTTTTGCAGTATCTTATTTTCCTTCAATCCAATTGGTAATTTCGCTATCGGTTGGCGAAACTTTTGGGCTGATTACTTTTGCCAGTTTTCCTTCTTCGTTTATAAGGAATTTCTGAAAATTCCATTCTACTACAAAATCGCCTAAACCATTTTTGCTTTTTTGTGTTAAGTATTGATATAAGGGTTCCATAGCATCACCTTTTACTTCAATTTTACTCATCATAGGAAAAGTAACGCCGTAATTTAATTTACAGAATTCTGCGATTTCTTCGTTAGTTCCAGGATCTTGGCTCATAAAATCGTTCGTTGGAAAACCAATAATCACAAAATTTTGATCTTTGTATTTTTGATACAGTTTTTCTAATTCTTCAAACTGTGGGGTCAATCCGCATTTAGATGCTGTATTAACAATTAAAACTTTTTTACCTTTTAAATCGGCAAGATTAAATTCACCACCGGTAATATCTTTTACTTTGAACTGATAAATAGGGTCGACATTTTTTTGTTGTTCCATAATAATTTGGGGATTTTCTGTTACAGGTTTATTTTTTGTACAACTTAAAGCCAAAACGGCACTTGCAATAAAAATATATTTCATAAATCGGTTTTTTAAAATTTATTGTTGTTTAATTTAATAAAGTTATCGTTTATTTGGTTGCAATGCAATAAAAAAGCTTTCCGAAGGGAAAGCTTTTTTTGTTTATTTTTTATAATGCTTTTTATACTTGTAAAATGCCAGCGAACCTAGTACAGTTATAATTCCTACAGAAAACCAAATGAATGACGGAGTTACAACCTGATCGCCTTTTGCGTATGAATGCAAGCCTGACAAGTAAAAATTCACTCCAAAATAGGTCATCATAATACTGTAAAAAGCTAAAACAGACATTAAGTTGTAAATCCATAAACCTCTTAAAGCCGGTACAAAACGCATGTGAATTACAAAGGCATACACCATAATTGAAATTAATGCCCATGTTTCTTTTGGATCCCAACCCCAATAGCGTCCCCAACTTTCGTTAGCCCATTGTCCACCCATAAAGTTACCAATTGTAAGCATAACCAAACCAACGGTAATAGCCATTTCGTTAATATAGGTAATTTCTTTAAGGTTTAACTCCATTTTTGCTTTGTTGCTTTTTGTTGTAAAAATCATTAAAAACAATGCTACAACACCTAAAATCATCCCTAAAGTAAATGGTCCGTAACTACCAACAATAATTGATACGTGAATCATTAACCAATACGAATCTAAAACTGCCTGTAGGTTTCCAATCGAAGGATCCATCCAGTTCCAATGTGCAATCATTAAAATCATTCCGGCAACAAATGCTGTAGATGCTGTTGTTAAGCTCGATTTTCTTCCGAAAATTAAACCGAACAACATTGTTGCCCATCCAACATAAATCATCGATTCATAAGCGTCTGACCATGGTGCGTGACCTGAAACATACCAACGAGCAATTAAACCAGCAGTGTGTAATGCAAAAAGAAAAAGAGTAACACCAATAAAAAATTTAGTTGCAAATTTTAAAGCCTTATTGTCTTTAAAAATGCGGACGATTACGATGATAAACAACACCACCGACACGTACATGTAGTACGAAAATAGCTTTTTAAAGATGTCGTATTTGTTGTATAAAATTTCGGCTTTTACTTTTTGTTCGCTTGGTACTACTTTACTACCGTATTTCTTTTGGAAATTTATAATTGATGTTAAAAGTTCGTCTGACGGTTTAAAATCTTTTGTTTCGATTGATTTTAAAAGCGAGGTGGTGTACATTGGCAGAATGTTTTTAGCATAGATAGAATCCATACCTTTCATTCCTGCTTCGTTCAACTCCAAATACGAAACCCATTTATCATTTTCATGTCCCGGAACTGGAAAAATTTTCATTATTTGACCACTAACAGCAGAATATAATAAATTTACTTTTTCATCGGTAGCGATATAATCTGTTTGAAACTTATTCTTAACTGATGCTTGATGTGCTTCATCTAAAAATTGATCTAATTTATAATTTCCTTTATCATCGAAGAAATCGGCTAACGAAGCATATTTAGCATCTGCAGGAATTCCGATTAACGAACGAATACTATCGTTTCCTTTTGCTAGATTGATGATTGGCACATGATACCACAACTGCGGAAATTGTGTAATAGAAAGTATTACCTGATCAGAATCCATACCGCGGAAATGATCGTCTTTACTTACTTTACGAAGCAATTCAGACGAAAACGTATTGATAGGTTTCATACGTCCGCCTATATCCTGAATAATAATTGATCCAAACAAATCGGCATGTTCTTGCGAAACAGTTGTTTTTACAATCAGAGAATCAATTTGAGCGGTAGATGGTTTGTTGTGTGCGTGTTGTGCCGTTGCCGAAAACAAGCCGAACAATAAACCAATAATGGTTAAAGCTGCTTTTTTGCTGTGAATTTTGTTCAGTTTTTTACGTAAATCGCTAAAACGCGTGTTTTTGTTAAATAAAATGCACAACATGGCAATATATAGTAAGGTGTAACCAATATAAGTTATCCAAGTTCCCCAGAAATCGTGGTTTACAGATAAATGTGTTCCTTTTTCGTCAGGGTCATAAGATGCCTGAAAGAAACGATAACCTTTGTGGTCTAAAACGTGATTCATGTAAATTCTGTAATCGAAAGATTTATCAGGATCGATAATTGTTACCTGACTTTCAAACGATGAATAGCTTTTTTCGGTTCCCGGATATTTCTTTGCGATAAAATCATTCAGTTTTACCTGAAAAGGAGTAGTGTAAACTTTTGATCCGTAGATTAAAGTAAATTCTAATTCACCAATTTTAAACGACTGTGGTATACCCATTTGTCCTTTAGAACCCATTAAGGTAACATCTTGTTCTTTTCCTTGTGAACGAACGGTCAATACTAAAGCGTCGGTAGAATTTTTAGCCTTGAAATCACCATTTGATTTTAAAGTCTTTTTTCCTTTTATTGGTCGATCCATTACAAACTGAACCACACCACCTAAACTATACATGGAACGGTAATTTAATGGGGCAACAGTATTTGCTAAAACTTCACCTTTTGCCTGCGTTGCCATAACTTGATAGTTACCGCCAAACGGAGTTTTAATCTGCATTTCTCCATTTTCGTTCGTAAAAAAGTTAACAGCGCCTTCAACCTGCTTGTTGTAGGTGTAAAGCATGCCATGAATATCTTCTTGACTTCCTTCTTCAATAAAATGCTCGTGACGTTCGCCGTGGCTTGATTCTACCAGTTTTAAAAAGCTTTTTCCGTTAGGTGTTTCTTCAACAACTTCTTGGGCACCCATTACGAAATCTTTAAATTCTACTTCGAACGGAATGTTGTTGAAATCGTCTTTTATTTTGAAATGATTTGACGCGAAATTACTTATGAAATTATCTTTATCTAATGCTTCTGAAAAAAAACGTTGCTTTTCAAATGGTTTGCGTTTAGCTTCACCATTCAAATCGCCATCAACCCAAACAGTTAAAAATGTTTTATCAGAAAAAAACTGGTTTGACATTTCGGTTTCACGAATAGGCATCATTCCTTCAAAACTAATATAACGGGTTACAAATGCGCCAATAAGTATTAAAATAAAAGACAAATGCAGTATTAAAGTATCCCATTTAGCTTTGCTTAACAAATTGTATCGCTTAATGTTGCCGATAAAGTTAAAAACAAAAATTAACATTATTGCTTCGAACCATTTGGTGTTGTAAACTAAAATTCGTGCTGTATCGGTGTTGTATTCATTTTCAATAAAGGTTGCAATACCCATAACGGCTGCAAAAACAATGAATAAAACAGCCATTAACCTTGTAGATGACAAAAAAGAGATAATTTTGCTCATAGTGAATAGTTGTTGTGTACTTAGAAATTTCCCAAAAGTACTTAAATTAAATGGCTTGCTGACCATTTTAACTTAATTTAAACAAATAAAAAACCATTGTGATTTAATAGAAAAAACTACATTTGTATTTTAAATAAAATTGATAGAATAATGCCTAAAATTTCACATAAAGGCGTGCAAATGCCAGAATCGCCAATACGTAAATTGGTTCCTTTTGCCGAAACAGCAAAGAAAAAAGGAAATAAAGTGTACCATTTAAATATTGGTCAGCCCGATATTAAAACGCCTGAAGTAGCTTTAAACGCGGTTAAAAATGCTGATATTACTGTCTTAGAATACAGTCATTCTGCAGGTTTTGAATCATACCGTGAGAAATTGGCAGCTTATTATCAAAAACAAGGTTTACCTATTAATAAAGAAGATATAATTATTACTACGGGTGGATCTGAAGCGTTGATTTTTGCAATGGGATCTACAATGGATGAAGATGATGAAATCATCATTCCTGAACCTTTTTATGCAAACTATAACGGTTTTTCTACACAAAACGGAGTAAAAGTTGTTCCAGTAATGTCTGGAATTGAAACAGGTTTTGCATTGCCCCCTATTGCCGATTTTGAAAAACTAATCACTTCACGAACTAAAGCAATTTTAATCTGTAATCCTGGAAATCCAACCGGGTATATGTACAGTAAAGAAGAAATTCAGCAGTTGGCAGCATTGGTTAAAAAACATGATTTGTTTTTAATTGCCGATGAAGTTTATCGCGAATTTGCTTACGATGGTTTTGAACATTTTTCTGTAATGAATGAAGAAAGCATCGCCGAAAACGCAATCATGATTGATTCTGTTTCAAAAAGATTCAGTATGTGTGGTGCGCGAATTGGTTGTATCGTTTCTAAAAACAAAGAATTAATGGCAACTGCAATGAAATTTGCACAAGCACGTTTATCTCCGCCAACTTACGCTCAAATTGCGTCAGAAGCAGCTTTAGATACGCCTCAATCATATTTTGATGATGTAATTATTGAATATAAAGACAGAAGAGACACTTTAGTAAATGCTTTAAATGCAATTGATGGTGTGCAGGTAGCAATGCCGAAAGGTGCGTTTTACTGTATTGCAAAATTACCAGTTGCAAACGCAGAAGACTTTGCTAAATGGTTGCTAGAAGAATATGATTTAAACGGAGAAACAGTTATGGTTGCACCAGCCGCAGGATTTTACTCAACTCCTGGCGTTGGTTTAAACGAAGTTCGTTTGGCTTATGTTCTTAATAAAGAAGATTTAATCAAATCTGCCGAAATAATTAAAGAAGCATTAAAAGTTTATAATAAGTAGAAAAGCTGCCAATTGGCAGCTTTTTTATTTGTTGTTCTTAATAACGTAGGTATAAATCCACGTTAGGGTAAAGGTTGGTATAAAATCCAGTCCGGGTAAGGCTTCTTCTACAAAAGATACAATACCACCAATTGTTCCTATTTTACCTTTATACATGGTTTTGAGTAATATTGCCGAGATTGGTGCCCAAATAACATCTGTAAATTCACCTAAAAACGGAATTGCAAACGAAAGCGTTCCAATAAAATCAAACAATAAACCTAAAAACAATAACCGATATTTACTTTTATCGGTAACATGTGATTCTGGTTGAACTACAATTTTATTCATTTTAAATAATTTAACTATTTAATAGTTAGCAAAGTATGCGCCAATTATTTGGTTACATATTCCTGAAAAAACTTTTCGAATTTCTTCACTTTAGGCGAAATAACCATTGCACAATATGATTTCTCGGGATTATTGTTAAAATAATTTTGATGATAATTTTCGGCAAAGTAAAATGTTGTAGCTTCGGTTACTTTTGTAACAACGCGTTTTTCAAAGATATTTTCTTCATTTAATGTTTTTACAAATAGTTCCGCTTGTTTTTTTTGATCTTTTGTAGTGTAAAAAATCTCACTTCTGTACTGTGTTCCAACATCATTTCCTTGTCGGTTTAAAGTAGTTGGATCGTGTGTTGCGAAAAATACTTCTAATAGTTCCTGATAACTTAATAATTTATTATCAAAAATAATTTCGATAGCTTCAGCATGATCAGTTAAACCTGTACAAACATCTTCGTACGTAGGATTTTCGGTTTTTCCGCCGATATATCCCGGTTTAACTTCTTTTACTCCGTTAATTTTCTGAAAAATGGCTTCAGAACACCAAAAACAACCATTGGCAAAAATGGCTGTTTCATATTTATTTAAATCCATACGGTTTTAATTTGAAGAATGATTAAATTTAAAATTACAATTAAAAAAAGTGCCATTTATATTATTTAACTAAAAGTTTAAGTAAATTCGTTTTGTAAATTTACAAGTATGATTAAAGCTGAAAATATAAGTAAACAATTTAATGGTTTAGAAGTTTTAAAGAATGTTTCTTTAGAAATTAAAAAAGGTGAAATTGTTGCAATTGTAGGGTCATCTGGTGCCGGTAAAACAACTTTGCTGCAAATTTTAGGGGTTTTAGATGGTCCCGAAAAGAATACAAACGCCAAACTAATCATAAATGATACCGATGTTTTAAGTTTAAAAGATCAGCAATTGGCTGCATTTAGAAATAAAAATTTAGGTTTTATTTTTCAGTTTCATCAGTTGTTGCCAGAGTTTACCGCTTTAGAAAATGTTTGTATTCCCGCATTTATCTTAGGTAAATCAAAAACAGAAGCCGAAAAAGATGCAAAAGAACTTTTAGATTATTTGGGATTAAGCCACAGAATAAATCATTTTCCGTCAGAATTATCTGGAGGCGAACAACAACGCGTGGCAGTTGCCAGAGCGTTAATTAACAAACCTTCGGTGATTTTTGCCGATGAACCTTCGGGGAATTTAGATACTAATTCTGCAGAAAATTTGCATGAATTATTCTTTAAACTGCGCGATAATTTCGGACAAACATTCGTAATTGTTACGCATAACGAAGAATTAGCGAATTTAGCAAATCGAAAACTGATAATGAGCGATGGTAAATTTATCGTTTAACTTTAATAAAACATAAATAGTGGTAGAAAATTTCATAGACAATATAATTAAAAATAATAAGGTTTTTGTAATTGAATTTAAAGAGGAAATTGCGATATCGCAATCATTGTTGTTTAAAGACGATGCTGAAAATCCGGTAAATGTTGTTTGTTTTTGGTCAAGCAGACAAACAGCTGCAAAATGTTGTATTGATACTTGGCAGAATTACAAACCGCAAGAAATTTGTATTGCTACATTTATTGAAGATTATTTGGTAAATGTTTACAACGAAAGCTTTATTGCAGGTTTAGATTTCAATGAAAAAATGGAAGGATTAGAAGCCGATCCTTTAGATTTGATATTAGAACTTGTAAAATCGCTTAAGAAAAATAAGATCAATTTGGAATTTGAATATTTCAAGAATTTGACCGATTTAGAAAATCAGATTCAAAAATTACTTTAAAACAATCACACAAAATAATACATTCAACTAAATTAGCAGAAATATTTTTTTATGAAAAAACTTACTTTATTTGCTTTTATGCTTGGCGGTTTTTTATCGCAGGCTCAAAATAATTTAACGATAGAAGAGGCTACATTAGGAGCTCAAAGAGGTTTTGGTACCAAGGCAATCTACGGTGCACAATGGCGTACAAATAGCGAACTTACGTATATCGATGCTACTTACAAAGCATTAGTTTCAAAAAAGACAGATAAATCAACTGTTGAAAATTTTGTTACAACTGCCGATTTAGAAAGTGCTATTGCAGCAGCTACAAACGAAAAAGTATCTTTAAGAAGCATTCCTTTTGATTACCATTGGGAAAACGATAAAGAATTTGCTTTTACTTATAACGGCGAAAACGATAAATACTTTGTAATTTATAATGTAGAAACTAAAAAGGTTTCTAAAACCATTAAATTTAATTCTTCATCGGCAGAAGAAATCATCGCTCCGAACAAAAATTATATTGTTTACCTGAATAAAAATAATGTAGAAATTGTTCTGAATAACGGGGAAGTGGTAAAAGTTACAAACGATCCGGATCATGTGATTAACGGAAGCAGTAATACCCACCGAAATGAATTTGGTATTGATCGCGGAATGTGGATCAGCCCGGACAGTAAGAAAATTTTGTTCTATAAGAAAGACGAACGTATGGTGAAAGACTATCCGTTGGTTGATTTTGGAGCAAGAATTGCCGAAGAAAAACCGATCAAATATCCAATGGCAGGCTTGAAATCTGAAGAGGTTTCATTGCATGTTTATGATATCGATACAAAAACAACTACTCCGTTAAATATAGAAGGCGATAAAGAACAATTTTTAACAATGCCAACTTGGTCGCCAAACAGCGAATCGGTTTATGTTGGGGTTTTAAATCGTGGTCAAAACCATTTAAAATTGCAAAGATACACAGCTGCAACCGGTAAGTTAGACAAACAGTTGTTCGAAGAAAAAAGTAAAACCTACGTAGAACCTAACACGCCTTTAAAGTTTTTAAACGATAAAGAATTTATCTACGTGTCAGAAAAAGACGGTTACCGCCAAATGTATCGTTACAACACAAGCGGTAAACAGTTAAATAGTTATGTGTATAAAGATGTTCTTTTTAAAGGCTTTGTAGATGTTTCTCCTAAAGAAATTTACTACATGGGTACGGCTAATAAGGGCATGGATAAATTGCTTTATAAGGTAGATTTAAAATCGGGAAAAACCATTCCGGTTACAAAAACATCTGCAACGTATTCTGTAGAAATGAATAAAGATAAAACGTGGTATTATTCGCAATACACCAATTTTACTACGCCTAACAGTGTTTCTTTAAATACGGTTAATGGAAAATCTACTATAGAACTGCTTAATGCACCAAACCCGTACGAAGGTAAAACGGTATTGCCTAAAGTGGAAATGGTTACCATTAAAGCTGCTGATGGAAAAACGAATTTAAATGGAAGAATTCTGTATCCTGCAAACTTTAACGAAAACGAGAAATATCCGGTAATGGTTTACGTTTACGGCGGTCCTCATGCGCAAATGGTTTCTAACCGATTTGGCGGTGGTGCCGGCGGATTTGATTATTACATGGCACAGCAAGGTTTTGTGGTGTTTACCCTGGATAACAGAGGAAGCGAAAACCGCGGACGCGATTTTGAACACGTAATTCACAGAGAATTGGGTCAAAATGAAATGGCAGATCAAATGAAGGGTGTTGAATTTTTAAAATCGAAAAAGTTTGTTAATGATGATAAAATCGGAGTCTACGGATGGTCTTTCGGTGGATTTATGACCACAAGTTTAATGCTGAATTATCCTGATACTTTTAAAGTAGGTGTTGCCGGCGGACCGGTTATCGATTGGAAATGGTACGAAGTAATGTACGGCGAAAGATATATGGATACTCCCGAAGAAAATCCTGAAGGCTACGAAAAAACATCAACCTTAAATAAAGTAAAGAATTTAAAAGGAAGATTGTTGATGATTCACGGCGCGCAAGATCCGGTTGTTGTTCAACAGCATAGTATGGAATTTATTGAAAAATGTATTAAAGAAGGCAAACAAGTAGATTACTTTTTGTATCCAACCCACGAACACAATGTTTTAGGGAGAGACAGAGTTCATTTAAATGCTAAAATTGCCGATTACTTTATTACACACTTAAAAAAATAACCTTAAAATGCATCAGCAATGATGCATTTTTTATTTCTGAAACAAATGGAGTCAATCTATAATTTTAAAGTAAAAACATTACAGGGAAAAGAAATCGATTTTTCTGATTTTAAAAACAAAACGCTCTTGATTGTAAACACAGCCAGTAAATGTGGTTTCACTCCGCAATACGAAGGCTTGGAAAAGTTGTATCAACAATATAAAGATCAGGATTTTGTGATTTTGGCATTTCCATGCAATCAGTTTAACAATCAGGAACCCGGAGATTCAGCATCAATAAAAAGCAATTGTCTGATAAATTATGGTGTTTCATTTCCTGTGTTCGAGAAAGTTGATGTGAATGGAAAAAACGCACATCCGTTGTTTAAATTCTTAAAAGGAAAGTTGCCCGGTTTTATTACAAATTCAATTAAATGGAACTTTACCAAATTTTTAATAAATGCAGACGGAAATCCCATAAAGCGTTTTACACCCTTTACTACACCCGAAAAAATTAACACCTATATTGTAAAAAATAACATTTTATAAAGAGGAAGTAACCAATAAAAAGGTCTATATTTGCTAACCTTAAAACATAGAAAACACAACATAAATAACCAAAAAAATTATCTAAAAGCACATTAAATTTAATTTAAGATAATTGTTATGTTAGTTTTATATCCAGGTGAAAATTTTGTTGAATTAAACCTCGGAGTGAAAAAAAGACTGCGTTATGCAGTTTCAAACTTCGGACGTTTAATAAGTTATAAAGACCATTTTACCGACGGTACTTTGCTTAAACCAAATGTTACCAATAATTTACGAATTTTCAGGCACAAAGTTGCTAAAGAATGCGGTACAGGTTATTCTCACAAACATGTAATGCTTTCACGTGCGGTTGCAGAAGCTTTTGTTAATAAGCCTTGCGACGAGCATAACTTTGTAATTCATTTAGATTTTGATAATTTAAACGATCATCACACCAATTTAAAATGGGTTACCGAACCGGAAAAGTACGCACATCAGCGTATTAACCCGAATGTAAAAGAAGGACATATTAAACGTATTGAGAAAAAACGTTTGGCGCAGAAAGGAATGAAGTTAGATTCTACGCAGGTTATGCGTATTAAACGAATGATTTTTGATCCGCAGCGTAAAACCAGAATGCGTATTATAGCCAAACAGTTTGGCATTAGTGAAATGCAGTTGTATCGAATTAAAACAGGCGAAAATTGGGCAAGTGTACCAACTCCGAATTTTAAAGTGAAAGAAGAAAAATAAGCAGTAATTTACTGCTTATTTTATTTTTCCTTTTAAATCAACCTGTAATTTGTAGATGATAGCTTCGTTATTTTTTGCGTCATCGGCATCTTCACACAAGGCAAATACAGCACTTTTTTTGCTTTGTTCCAAAACGGTTATGCCTTCAAATTTATTGGTATCGCTTATTTTTTCAGTAAAAAGCAGTTTCATCTTTTTTAAATCAATCGCACCAAAAAGACTTCCTTTTATAACACCATCGTTATAGGTCGACGTTCCGTCTTCTGCAGTTGCAATAAAATACAGCGTATTGTTAATTACAGTTGCATCAGAAAATCCGCTTTGAACGTTATTTATTTTTGGAAGATCAAATTCAAAATAATAAATATTGAAATCATCGGTCAGGTTTTTACCCTGAACAACATAAATATAATTCGCGTTTTTTGGTCCGTTACCTCGATTAATAAACAGCCAATCTTCATTATAAGTTGTAACCGCTTCAATATTAAAATCATCGGCAGTTAATTCCGAAAAGCTTTTCATTTCATCATAAAGTCCCGTTAAATCAATCATTGTAGAAACTTTCGAGAATTTATTAAACATAAAACCTACGTTTCTGTTTTCTTTAGATCCCGATCCGAATGCATACCAAGTATTGTCAACTCGCGCAAACGATTCAAGATCGTGTTTAGTCGATTTCGGCATATTGTCATTAACCGGCTCTCCGTCTAACGAATATTTCGCCAGTGAATCATTCGCTACAAAATAATGATACAGTGCATTTCCGTTATCAGAGACCAGCTGAATTTCATTATTTTGATATCCAATGCCCGACGCAGCTACAATTCCCGCGATCTTTAACCACGAGGTAAGCAAATATTTTTTCATTGCTAAAATTTTATTGACTAATTTAGAGAAAAAGAATAATATGAAGCGTAATTATTTTAAAGTTCCCGAAAATTTAAACTTAAAGGAAATTCCAACAAAATACAATACAGGTTTAGATCCAATCGCACTTAAAAAAGAAATCAAAAAGTACAGTAAAAAGATCTCCGAACTGCAGGATATGATGTATGCCGATGACCGATATTCGGTTTTAATCTGTTTTCAAGGAATGGATACAGCCGGAAAAGACAGCATGGTTCGTGAGGTTTTTAAAGGATTTAATCCGCGTGGAGTGGTGGTTGAAAGTTTTAAAACACCATCGTACAAAGAATTGCAGCACGATTTTATGTGGAGGCATTACACCAAATTACCCGAAAAAGGAAAATTTACTATTTTTAATAGAACGCAGTACGAGAATGTTTTGATAACGCGCGTGCATCCTGAATATTTAGAAAACGAACGCAATCCCGATATCGATATAAATAATTTAACCGACGATTTTTGGAATAACCGAATGCAACGAATGGTTCAGTTTGAAAAATTCTGGGCAGAAAACGGTGTGATTATTTTAAAATTCTATTTGCATTTAAGTAAAGACGAGCAGAAAAATCGTTTATTAAAACGTATCGACAAACCTAAACATCAATGGAAATTTTCTCCGGGCGATTTAACTGAACGTGGTTTTTGGGAGAAATATCAGTTTTGTTACGAAGAAGTTTTAAAAAACAGCAGTCATAAAAAAGGCGAGTGGTTTATAATTCCAAGCGATGATAAAGATGTAAGCAGATTAATTGTAGCTAAAATTATTTATGATACCTTAAAAAAGTATAAAGATATTTCGTATCCAAAACCAGAACCAGAAGTTTTAGAACATATTTCCAAATACAAAACACAGTTATTAAACGACTAAAAAAGGGATTGTTAAAACAATCCCTTTTTTTATTTTTTCTTACGTTTCTCGTCTCTTTTACGTTCAATTCCACGGTTTCTAGGTGCCGATTTTCTTGGTGTTCGTTTACCAGGCCCACCTAAATTCACTTTTTTGTTTTTATCTTTTTTCTCATGAAAAGCCTCTCCACGTTCGGTATCAATTTTACGTTTGTTGGTTTTCATTTTTAAATAATCTTTTTCAAACTCTAAACGTTGCTCGGCAATAACCACATGACTAGGAATATCCAACAAAGGAATTTCGTAATTCATCAAGCTTTCAATATCAAAATGCGTTTCTTCTTCTTTTGGGCTAATAAAACTAACTGCAGAACCGTCTTTATCAGCACGACCTGTTCTACCAATACGGTGAATGTATTGTTCAGGAATTTCGGGCATTTGCAGGTTAAAAACGTGTGTAATATCGGTAATATCCAAACCACGCGCCATAACATCGGTTGTAACCAAACCACGTAATTCGCCGTTTTGAAACATTTCCATGGTATTTAAACGATAATTTTGTGTTTTGTTGGAATGAATTACTCCGAATTGACCTGGAAATTCTTCATCGATATGTTCCAAAACATAATCTGCCAAACGTTTGTTGTTTACAAATAATAAAACACGCGTGCTGGTTTCATCATTAGTTAAAATATCTTTTAAAATATTTAATTTGGTAAGAAAATTTGGAACGATGTAAGCACTTTGCTTGATTTTTTCTAACGGAGTCCCCGATGGTGCCAACGAAACTTCTTCAGGAAAATTAAAGTAATCATCTAAAATTTCATCAACCTCTTCGGTCATTGTAGCAGAAAAAAGAATGTTTTGTTTTTTATCCTTCATCATTGAAAGAATCGCGGTTAACTGCGTACGGAAACCAAGATTCAGTATCTCATCAAATTCATCAATAACCAGTTTCTGCAAACTGTCAAAACGTAAAATATTGTCTAATGACAAATCCATTACTCTACCAGGAGTTCCCACCAAAATATCGATACCTTCGTAAATCGATGTTTTTTGAGTGTTGATATTCACACCACCGTAAATTCCTAAAGTGCGGATAGACATGTATTTTGTCAGTTTTTCAACTTCTTCTACCACCTGCACAACCAATTCGCGTGTAGGAACCAAAATAGCAACACGAGGAGCATCTGTCGGTTGAAATTTCCATTGTTTTAAAATCGGTAATAGGTAGGCAAACGTTTTTCCAGTTCCGGTTTGAGCGATTCCCATAACATCTTTACCCGACAATATCATGTTGAAAGATTTCTCCTGAATTGGAGTAGGAGTGATGAAGCCTAAATCATCGATTGCCTTTTGTAAAGATTTTGGTAGGTTGAATTGCTCAAATGTTGCCATAAAAAAATATTTTGGGCAAAGATAAGCATTCTAAAAAAGAAATGTTGAATTAAAAATTAAATGATTTTTTTAATTACACGTAGCTTGTGTGTATGGCGACCACTGTCGATATTCAGAATTCCTAAATGATCTAAACGATCAATTCGAACTTTTCCGTGTGCATGGATAATGTAGTTGTTTTCCATTATGATGCCTACGTGGATGATGTTTCCTTCTTCATTATCGAAAAACGCCAAATCACCAACTTCACTTTCTTCAATAAAACTTAAAGGTTCGCCAATTTTAGCTTGTTGCGATGCATCACGCGGAATGCTGTAACCGTTTAAACGATAAACCATTTGTGTAAATCCAGAACAATCAATACCGAAAGGTGTTTTGCCACCCCATAAATAAGGCGCATTTAAGTAAAGAAAAGCAGTTTGTAAAAGATTTGTTTTTGGCTGAATGCCGGTAATCATTGTACCATCGAACGTTAATTCTTGCGAATTGACGTCGGAAAAAGTCAGGTAAGATAAATCGCTTCCTAACGAAACAGGCATTAAAGTATTTTTTCCTGTTAAATAATCAATTAAATCGGCACAGTAAAATTTTGCACTTTCCTGTATCTTTTTATATTGATCTTCGCTAATTTCTGTAAATTGTTTGTTGTCTATCCAGCCTTCGTACAAATCGGCAGCCAAGCAAATTCTAGACCATTTTTCTTTTTTTTCTAAAATTGTAAACGTTTCTCCGAAAAGAACCTGTGTAACTAATTCGCTTCGGTCTGAAGGTTCAAACCGTAAGGGAACAATAGCCAAATTACAAAGTGCATACATATTTGAAATCTAAAAAAAGAGATGAGAAGGTTTTAAATTCCTTCTCATCTTTATAAAAATTTTTACAGAATTAAATTTTTTCGATAACGATTGCCGATGCGCCACCACCACCATTACAGATAGCAGCCGCACCAATTTTACCGTTATTTTGTTCTAAAACGTTTAACAACGTAACAACAACGCGTGCACCAGAACAACCAAGTGGGTGACCTAAAGATACCGCACCACCGTTAACGTTAATTTTTGTAGGATCTAATTTTAAAAGGTTTGTGTTGGCAATACCTACAACCGAAAAAGCTTCGTTGAATTCAAAGAAATCAACATCGTTAATAGAAACGCCTGCTTTGTCTAACGCTTTTGGTAACGCTTTTGCTGGTGCTGTTGTAAACCATTTTGGTTCTTGTGCAGCATCTGCAAATCCTTTAATATATGCTAAAGGTTTTAAACCTAATTCATTTGCTTTTTCTTCGCTCATTAAAATTACGGCAGCAGCTCCATCATTAATTGTTGATGCATTTGCAGCAGTAACAGTTCCGTCTTTAGTAAAAGCAGGATTTAATGCTGGGATTTTATCTAATTTTACGTTAGTATACTCTTCGTCTTTAGTAACCATAATTGGATCACCTTTACGTTGAGGAACAGCTACAGGGACAACTTCTGCATCAAATTTACCTGCATCCCAAGCAGCAGCAGATTTTTTGTATGAATTAATAGCAAATTCATCTTGTTGTTCTCTTGAAATATTATGTTCAGTTGCAGTAGCATCGGCATAAACACCCATTGCTGCGTTTTCATAAGCATCGCTTAATCCATCTTTCTGCATACCGTCTGTAAAGGCAGTTCCACCAAACTTAACACCAGTTCTTAAATTAGCGTAATGTGGAATCATACTCATGTTTTCCATACCACCCGCTACAACAATTTCAGCATCGCCATTAGCAATAGCTTGTGCACCTTGCATAATTGCTTTCATACCAGAAGCACATACTTTGTTAACCGTAGTACAAGCAACATCGTTAGATAAACCCGCAAATAATGCAGCTTGACGCGCAGGAGCCTGACCTACACCAGCCTGAACTACATTCCCCATTAAAACTTCGTCAACTTTATTTGGATCTAAATTGATTTTTTCTAAAGCACCTTTAATCGCTGCTGCACCTAATTTTGGAGCAGAAACTGTAGATAATGCGCCCATAAAACTTCCTATTGGAGTTCTTGCAGCAGATACAATTACTACTTTCTTATTCATAAAATAATATATGTTTAGTTTAGTGCGAATTTACTAAAAATATTATTATTTTTTGCAACAATATTTGTAAATGAATGATATAAGGATTGTGATGTTAAATAAACATAAAAAAAATGTTTCTTTATGTTGTTGATTATTAATAATATGATGAATTAATCTTAAAGTGATTACAAAAAAAACTGATAAATGCTTGCAAAGTACTAAATCTCGTTATACATTTGCAACCGCTTAACTGATTAAAAAGTTGGTTTAGTAGGAGAGGTGCCGGAGTGGTAACGGAGCAGATTGCTAATCTGTCGACGGGTAACTGTCGCCAGGGTTCGAGTCCCTGTCTCTCCGCTGATATTGATAACCATCGGGGTGTAGCGTAGCCCGGTTATCGCGCCTGCTTTGGGAGCAGGAGGCCGCAGGTTCGAATCCTGCCACCCCGACAAATTAAGCTTAATTGTTTAAGGTTGGGCCCAATAGCTCAGCTGGATAGAGCAACTGCCTTCTAAGCAGTAGGTCTCAGGTTCGAATCCTGATTGGGTCACATATACGGTGACAACTATTAAAATTTAGACTCGATAGCTCAGTTGGTAGAGCACAACACTTTTAATGTTGGGGTCCTGGGTTCGAGCCCCAGTCGGGTCACATAGTAAGGCTGTGTGGAGGAATTGGTAGACTCGCCCATCTTGAGAGGGCGGTGCCATCAATACGTGTCAGTTCGAATCTGATCACAGTCACTTTTTAAAATATTGATATTATTGACTCGATAGCTCAGTTGGTAGAGCACAACACTTTTAATGTTGGGGTCCTGGGTTCGAGCCCCAGTCGGGTCACAAATTATAAAATCAGGAGAGGTGCCGGAGTGGTAACGGAGCAGATTGCTAATCTGTCGACGGGTAACTGTCGCCAGGGTTCGAATCCCTGTCTCTCCGCTTTTTATAGTTTATCGGGGTGTAGCGTAGCCCGGTTATCGCGCCTGCTTTGGGAGCAGGAGGCCGCAGGTTCGAATCCTGCCACCCCGACAAATTAAACCTTGTGTTTAGGTTCGGCCCAATAGCTCAGCTGGATAGAGCAACTGCCTTCTAAGCAGTAGGTCTCAGGTTCGAATCCTGATTGGGTCACATAAAAAAATCGTACTTTTTAAGTACGATTTTTTTTGTTTTATAAGTTGGTTGTTTATCAGATTGTTGTCAATTGAAAATATTATAAACGTAAAAAGTCGGTAACAATGTACCGACTTTTTTATGAATTTTCAAGAAATATTACTTTAAAAGTTCTGCAATTTTAGCATCTAATTCTGCACCTTTTAAATCTTTTGCTACAATTGTTCCTTTAGCATCTAAAATAAACGTTGCAGGAATAGCTTCTACAGCATACTCTTTTGCAATTGCATCGTCCCAGAATTTTAAGTTTGATATTTGCAACCAATCTAATTTATCATCAGCGATTGCTTTTACCCAAGCTTCTTTTTCTTTATCTAAAGAAACACCTACAATTTTTAAGCCTTGTGCTTTGTATTTGTTGTAAAGTGCTACTACATTAGGGTTTTCTTGACGACATGGACCACACCATGACGCCCAAAAATCGATAATTGTTGCTTTTGAACCTAAATTTTTGTGTAAAGACTCTGCTTTTCCATCAGGAGTGTTAGCTGTAAAGTCTGGAGCTTTTTGTCCTATCGCGACTTTATTTTTTTTTTCCTGACTTTCTTTCTGTGTAGTTTCTATTTTCTTAAGGTTTTCAGCAAATTCTTTACCTTTTTTAGTATCCTTTACAGAAGCGTCTAAATCGTTGTAATATTTTTTAATTTCATCAGGCGTTAATGCATCAGACATTGCCAATTGCGTTAACAATAATAACGAAACGTAAGAATCTTTATTAGTTGTAATGAATTTTTTGTTTTGGTCAACATATTTCTCTTGGATTTTTGTGATTTGATCCATTAAAGATTTCATTGTTGCCTGATCTCCTTTTTGTTGCGCTTCCATGAACTTTGCCTGGTTTTGCTTTTGGAAATCCATTATTTCTGTTTGAATTTTAAATGCTTCATCGTTGTATGAAGTCATTAAATCATTATTCTTTGTACCGTTAACTTTTACTTCTTGTGGTTTCGCTTTATCGAAAGTAAATTTAATTTCACCTTTTTCCATAATAAAAGGGAAAGCAAATTCTTGTGTTTTACCTAATTCAATAAAATAAATGTCGGTTTCTAGTGCTTTTTCATTTTTGAAAGTAAACGTACCGCCTTTAACATCAGTAGAATCTATTTTGGTAAATCCGTTTTCATCTTGTTTATTGATATAAACTTTAGTTCCATCTTCAAAACCTTTTACTTCACCCTTAATAGTATATCCGTCTTTGTTACAAGAAACTAAAACTGCTGCAGTAAAAGCAAGTGCAAATAATTTTTTCATTTAAAATAGTTAATTTAATTTGGTGTAAATGTATAAAATTTAATGTTAAAAAAAATAAAATTAATTTATAGAGTTTAAAATTAGTACAACCCAGCCTAAAAGCAGTAATAATCCGCCTATTGGAGTAATTGGACCTAATATTTTTAACTTTTTATTGAGTGCGCTGCTAATGCAAAGACCGTAAATACTGAAACTGAACAGCAGTATTCCGAAAGTTAGCGAATAAAACAGCAGGTTTTCATAGCTGGTAATGTATTGCGTATTAAAACCAATGATTACCAAAAGCAGTGCGTGATACATTTGATATTTTACGCCGGTTTCGAAATTTTTAAGCTGATCTTCGCTAAAAATCTTTTTAAGTGCGTGGGCACCAAAGGCTCCGAAAATAATTCCTAGAGCTCCAAAAACAGCTCCTGTAGTTATAAAAATATTCATAATTAATTCAAGGTTAATTCTCCTAAAATTTCTTCAGACATAAAAGGTCCGCCCGGATATTTTGCCGTATAATCTAAATTCAACCACACTTGTCCGCGTTCATCTATGTGATAATGTATCGTTTTTCCTTTTGATTCCTTCACAAACAAAACCTCTTTAATTAAATAAATCACATTTTCTAAATCGGCTTTTGTACCAATAAGCATTTCTGGATACATGTGTTCTTTTGTATGGATCAATCTCGGAGTTCCGCCAATTGCACGGACTGATGCTGCCATTAATATAGAATGATCGTCGCAATCGCCTGAAAAATGCTGTAAAGATTCTGATGCAGTTGCAATATACTCGCGGTTTTTAGGATCGTTTACATAGTTCCATTTATCTTGGATTTCCTTAAAAATAGCAAAACACTGAATTATTTGTCGGTATTCTTTGTATCCTTTGATATTTCGAAAATGTTTTGCAGTAGCACCAACGGCAAAGTTTCGAACCTTTGGATTATCGTACTCAATCGCTTTTATAATTTTTGATTTGTTTGGAAAAGGCAAAAGTTTCGATACAATAATATCCTGCGGATTCGGGTTGTCGCTCATGGCATAAATCATGGAACGATAATCTTCAAAAACCGATTTAAATCCGTAACCTGTTGATAATGTTCCAAACAAAAGCACCAATACATATATGATTATCGCAAAAAACAGAAATCGTTTTATATAATGTAGAACGTAAGTTACAATTGTAGTAATTACCAGGAAAAGCAAAATACGGTCTAAATGTGCAGGCCATTCCGGATCTATTAAATTCTGATGCAGAATAATAAAAACAGGAATTAACGTTAAAAGCGTTAAAAGCAAAATTATAATAGTATCCCAAGGCTTAGGCAGGCTAAGCTTATTTAAGGTACGCAATAATTTTACATTTGATATTTTCATTAAGTACTTTTAAACAACAACTTCGGAATATTTTAAAGGCTGATTTATTATTTTAAATTTTATTAAATCGGAAATAATTTGGTTAAACTGCGTTTCGGTTGGTTTTTTTTGCGACCATTTGGTTATTTGTAACCATTGCTGAATATCTTCTAATTTTTGATTGAAACCGCTTGCCAATGTTCGGTCGATACTCGGAATCATTTTAAATTCGGCTGTTGTTTGATTGATGATATCCAATAAATTATCAACCATTGCTTTATTTTCCTGATAAAATTCTTTGCGGGCAACAATCATAAAACACGGCCAAGGCGTAGGACAAACACCAACTCGTCTAAAAATTCCTTTGTCAACAATAGGCTGCGTCATAAATCTGTCCCACATAAAATAATCTCCTTTGTTGGCAGATAAAGCATCAACCGCACCATCTAACGTATTTACGATTTCGAATTTTATCGAATCAAAATCCCAATTCTGATTGGCTGCATTTACATACATCATTAATTCAGAACCCGAACCATAACGCGATATAGCAGCTGTTTTTCCAAATAAATCACCAACCGTTTTATAACTGCTTTCGGCATTTACGTGAATTCCCCATTGCAAAGGCGACTGTACAAATGTTTGCAGAATAACCGATTCGTTTCCGTTGGCAATATCCTTTAAAATACCTTCGGTTAAAATAACGGCTAAATCGGTCTGGTTCGTACGTAATAATTCGCACATTTTACCGGTTCCTTCAGGTACATCAGTCCAATCAACATCAATACCAACTTCATTAAACATTCCTTCATCAATAGTTAACTGCCAAGGAAAATTAAAATGTTCGGGCACGCCAACAATTCTAACGGTTTTCATAAACGGTTGCAATTTAAAATTAAGTAAATGTACTATTTTAATTTATTATTTAACAGGGTAAACAGGGTTTGATATTTCGATAATTCTACCAATTCCTCATTATCAGTGGTACTGTCTGTTAATTGATCGATTAATTCCTGCGTTTTGGCAATATTTGTCTTTGCAAGCAACGGTTGTTTGTTCGCAATTGCAGTTATAATTTCCTGCGTAAGTTTATGTAGATCAGATATATTCAAAATTGTTAATTTTAATACTACAAAAATAAGCTTTCTGTATAGTTTATGTATATTTGATTATCAAAATTAATAGTTAAAAATGGCAAAAAAAATATCGAGTTTAGAAGATTTAGGCGGATTTGTTTTTTCTACCAACAAGGATTTTGAATTTGATCAGAATTCTGAAATCGAAGAAACGTTAGATCCTAACCAACAGCATCTGGAAGCGCATTTAGATAAGAAGAATCGTGGCGGAAAAGTAGCTACAGTCATTAAAGGTTTTGTTGGATCTGCCGATGATTTAAAGATTTTAGGAAAAGATTTGAAAACTTTGTGCGGGGTTGGCGGAAGTGCGAAAGACGGCGAAATTATCATTCAAGGAAATTTTCGCGATAAAATAATGGATTACCTTAAAAACAAAGGCTATAAAGTAAAACGAGTAGGAGGTTGATATGGAAAAAATTAAAGATTCGGAACTTATTTTAAACCCAGACGGAAGCGTTTATCATTTGAATTTGAAACCCGAAAATATTGCTAACGACATTATTTTTGTAGGCGATCAGGATCGAGTAGAATCCATAACGAAATATTTCGATTCGGTTGAATTTTCTACACATAAACGGGAATTCAAAACACAAACGGGAACTTATAAAGGAAAACGGTTAACCGTGATTTCCACAGGAATTGGTCCTGATAATATTGATATTGTTCTGAACGAATTAGATGCTTTGGTAAATATAGATTTTACAACAAAAACGGTAAAACCTAACTTGACTAGTTTAAATATTGTTCGTGTGGGAACATCGGGTTCGTTGCAAGCAGATATTCCTGTCGATTCTTTATTGATGTCGGCTTTCGCTATTGGTACCGATAATATGTTGCGAAGTTATAGTTTGGCAGATGTTACCAATCAATCAATAGAAAAAGCGTTTGTAGCCCACACTAATTGGGATTTAAGCAAAGGTTTGCCTTATGTTGTTTCTGCTGATAATGATTTGGTTAAAAAGTTTAAATCTGATACCGTTTTTGAAGGAATTACGGTTACAGCCGGCGGATTTTACGGCGCACAAGGCAGAGTTTTACGCTTAAAATTAAACGACGAATTATTAAACGATAAAATAGATTCGTTTGAATTTGATGGTTTAAAAGCCACCAATTTAGAAATGGAAACCGCTGCAATTTACGGCTTATCCAAATTATTAGGTCATAAAGCACTATCGTTAAATGCGATTGTTGCCAACCGAAAAAATGGAACTTTTAGCGCTGATCCCTACAAAACTATCGATGAATTGATACGTTTTGCATTAAATAAAATTATTGAATAGATTTTTTTTACCAAATCTTATTTTGTGAATAAAAATTATATCTTAAAATTTTAATTAATTCCTTAAAAATAACCGCTGTTTTTAAAATGTTTATTGATTAAAGCTTTGTTGTTTGTGTATTCGCTAACTTTGTAAGTTGTATGCAACAATAATTTTTTAATTATGGACAGGATATTATATACACATTATAACGATAAAGTAATGGCTGCAGATAAAGCAGTTTTGTTGATTGAGAATAACGATGTAGTAGGGGCAAGCGGTTTTACAAAGGCAGGCGACAGTAAATCTGTTTTGCCTGCATTTGCAAAGCGCGCCGCAACCGAAGATGTTGCTATTACACTGATTACCGGAGCATCTTTAGGTTATACAACAGACGCTGATTTGGCAGAAAACAACGCTTTGTTACGCAGAATGCCTTTTATGGCAGATCCGGCTTTGCGAAAATCAATTAACGATTACCGTTTAAAATACATCGACCAGCATTTAAGTGAAACGGTTGAACAGTTAATCTGCGGACATATTGCTCCGGTTGATGTTGCTATTATCGAAGCTTCTTTGATCGATGAAAACGGAAATATTATTCCTACAACTTCTATTGGTAATTCGGCGTTTTTTGCTGCGCAGGCTAAAAAGATCATTATAGAAATCAACACAAAAATTCCGTTGTCTTTTAAAGGAATACATGATTGTTCGGTTCCAAATTCGTATCCTGATCGTGAGGTAATCAATATCCAAAATCCAACAGACCGAATTGGAAAACCTTTCATTGAGATCGATCCTGAAAAAGTAATTGCCGTAGTTTATACCGATATTACCGATCAACCTGCCGTTATTGCCGAACCAGATGTGAAGACAACCGCGATATCAAAGCATCTTTTATACTTTTTTGAAAACGAAGTTAAAAAAGGAAAACTTACTTACAGTTTACTGCCTTTGCAAGCGGGAATTGGTAAAGTGGCGAATTCGGTGTTGATGGGCTTTAAAAATTCTAATTTCAAGAATTTAACCATGTATTCTGAAGTTTTGCAGGATTCTACTTTTGAATTGATCGATTCAGGAAACCTTGATTTTGCTTCGGGATCTTCGATTACTGTTTCAGAAAGTTGTTATGATCGATTGATAACGAATTTTGATGATTATAAAGATAAATTGATTTTGCGTCCACAAAATATTTCGAATGCTCCAGAAGTTGTCCGCCGTTTAGGAATTATCGGGATTAATACAGCGATTGAATTTGATATTTATGGCAACGTGAATTCAACACATATTTCGGGCAGTAAAATGATGAACGGAATTGGCGGATCAGGCGATTTTGCTCGAAATGCTTATTTAAGCATATTTGTTTGTCAGTCGGCATCAAAAGAAAACAATATTTCGCATGTAGTTCCTATGGTTACGCATCACGATCATACCGAACACGATGTTGATATTTTAGTAACAGATCAAGGTTTGGCAGATTTAAGAGGTTTGGCTCCCCGAGAACGCGCCGAAGTGATTATTGAAAACTGCGTGCACCCAGATTTTAAAGAAGAAATTCGAGATTACTTTCAACGAGCATGCAATCAAACCGGCGGACAAACACCACACATTTTAGAAGAAGCTTTTAAATTTCACAACCGTTTAAAACAAACAGGAAGTATGCAAAAAATAAAAACACTTGTTTAAGCAAGTGTTTTTATTTTTATTCCTCTTCAGCGAATCGGGTAATTTCTCTTTCGTAAAATTCACCAGCAAGGTCAATTAAACGATCCATTTCTTCTTTTAGTTCTACTTCTTCAGATTCGTCTAATTCTTCTAAAAATTCAATATCTTCTGTTTCTAAATCAATAATAAAACGTGGATATTCTAAATGTATCACAAATAAATTATCTGGAAAATCGGTATTATCGGCTAAAACAAATTTTGGTAAATCCATTGTTTAAATTTTAATGTTATTGTTAATGTATTTTTTTGCCATGAAATTGAAGCGAAGATACGAAAAAATTGCGGCTACCGTTAAACCGCCCAATAATCCGTACCAGATGCCTTCGGCTTTTAAAGGTGTGTACAATGCCAGATAAATACACAACGGAAAACCGATTACCCAATAAGAAATAAAGGTGATAACCATTGGTAAATTTACATCTTGCAAGCCTCTTAAAGCCCCCAAAGCTGTTACTTGAATTCCGTCTGATATCTGAAAAATGGCTGCAATCAACAATAGTTTTCCTGCGATTTCTATTACCTGCTGATTCATTATTAATTGATTCGGATCGTTATTATTCAAAAAAAGCAATGGAATGTAGTTATGGAAAATCATAAAAAACAATGCAAATCCTGAATATAGAATAAAAGTCATTAACATAATTGATTTTGCTACGGTTTCCATTTTAACGTAATCTTTTAAACCTTTTTGGTTTCCTACACGTATCATTCCTGCAACACTTAAGCCCGATGCAAACATAAAAGTCATCGATGCCATTGAAAGCGCAATTTGATTAGCAGCCTGTGCTTCGGTTCCCAACATTCCCGAAATCCAAACAGCACCTGTAAACAAAGCGACTTCGAACAAAGACTGCATAGACGACGGAATACCGATACTTGCAATGTATTTTGATGTTTTTAGATTGATTTCTTTCAACGATAATTTATCCAGATAAGGTTTAAAAATATCCAAACGATACATCACCACAATAAAGTAAATAAGCATTACAATACGTGCAATCAACGTTCCGTAAGCAGCGCCCATCATACCCATTTCGGGGAAAATCCACACACCATAAATTAACAGATAATTAAAAAGTAGGTTCACCGCATTTGCAATTATGGTTGCGTACATAGAATATTTTGTCTGCGATTTTCCGTCGGCAAACTGCTTAAATCCCTGATAAATAACCAACGGAATCAGCGAAAGTGCCACCACGTCTAAAAACGGTTTTGCCATTTGTGTAACATCTGCAGGCTGATTCATTAAATCGATAAATGGTTTTAAGAAGAACAGCAATGCGAACAATATCAAACCTAAAAGCGTACACAAAAATACACCGTTTATAAAAATATTTCTACCTTTAACTGTATCATTTTCAGTGTCTGAAGCAGCTACCAATGGAGTTATTGCTGTGGAAAATCCTACACCGACAGATAATGCTATGAATATAAAACTGTTGGCAAGCGATGCTGCAGCCAATTCTGTAGCACTAATTTTCCCAACCATAATGTTATCTACAATTCCTACCACGGTATGCCCTAGCATTGCTAGAATAATCGGATATGCCAGTTTAAAATTATAACCGAATTCTTGGGTATATTTTTTAAGATCCATCAAATTTTTTTGCAAAGATATTTATATAAAATCAGGAATGGCACAACAGTTGAATAGATCTTCCTAAAAAAGATATAAATTATGAAAAAGATTTTTTATACCGCTGTTGCAACTTTATTTGTAGGTTCGGCAGCATTTAGTCAAACTGAATACAACAAAGGGTTTAGATTAGGTTTTGGTTTGAATGGTGGATTTCCTACAGATGGTGCTTATGACGGAAGTGTTGGAATTGATGCTCGTGCACAGTATGATTTTACCAAAAAAACCTCGATTACCTTAACATCGGGTTATACACATATGTTTGCTGAACAAGAGGAAGTAGGTTTTGTACCTGCGAAATTAGGTTTTAAATATTTCCTTGGAAATCAGTTTTATGTAATGGGGGAAGCTGGTGCTGCATTTGGAGTTAGTGGAAATATCGATAATTCTTTAATTTTAGCTCCTGTTTTCGGGTTTGCCAATAAATTTTTAGATGCCAGTGTACGCTACGAACATTATAGCGAGTACGAAACCGATCAAATTGCGCTTCGTTTAGCTTATGGTTTCAGTTTAAAGAAGAAAAAATAGTATATTTGAAATAAAAATCAAATGAGAAAATTTTTAGCAATAGCAGTAATAGCCATTTTTAATTTGGGAATTATGTCGTGTGTTTCACAAAATTCGTTCGATTCTAAAAAAGCTACTTCAGAAAAAATCAAGACAACGCTTAATAACACATCGTGGTCGTTAAAGCGTTTGGATATTCAGAACAGAGATTTTGTTGCTACCGAAGAGCAAAAGGAATTGGTTTTATCTTTTCAAGATGCTAATTACGGAGCAAGCGATGGCTGTAACGGACAAGGTGGTGAATTTAACGTAGCTGATAACAAAGTAAGTTTCGATAAAGGAATGTCAACCATGCGTTATTGTGGCGAAGAAATGAAACATTTAATTTATAGTGTTCCTTTTGGCAGTGTAAAATCAATTCAGATTAAAAAAGATCAATTACAATTATTTGATGCAGATAATAAAGTAATCGCAACGTATATTAAAAAGAAATAATATTTTTCTGATTAAAAATTAAAGGAGTTCAGTGTGATATTGAGCTCCTTTTTTATGTTATAATATGAACCATCTTAAATAGAATACACTTAATTTTTATTAACTTTACCATCATTACTTTAAAGAAATTAATGTTCTATAAATAACTTAAAACTTATGTTCGAAAATACTTTAGTTGAACTTGATGAAATTCCACAATATCAGGAAATTACGTTTTCAGGTTTACATAATAATTATAAAAAAATAGTGGTGCTTAATTCGCTGATTACTTTGCTATTAGGTGTTGGAATTTGCATTGTATTATTCTTCTTGATTGATGAAATTGAAAAATTATTTGCAATTATTTCAATCCTTGTAATTAGTGCTTTATTGGCTTTGTTGCCGTTAATATCTTACAAAAAAAAGAAATATGCTTTTCGCAAACACGATGTACTTTTTAAGAAAGGATTAATTTTTAAAACAACACATATTTCGCCTTACATTCGTTTGCAGCATGTTGTGATAAAACAAGGTTGGTATGCTAAAAAGTTAGGTTTGGCAACGTTGGTAATGTACACGGCAGCAAATAATTTCTCGGATATTTCTATTCCGGGACTTACTTTGGAAGAAGCCGAAAGATGGAAATTTTTTTTAATGAACCGTATTCAAGAGTTAAACGATGAGTCAGAAAATCAGTTATAACTTTTCGCTTCCAAATAAACTCGACAAAAAAGCACTTTTTTTAGTTTTAGGAACCACATTGTACACAGTTGCTCGTGCTGCATGGCCAATAATTGCCCTAATGTTCGTAAAGCGCGAATTTAAAAGCTGGTACTTTTTCGCAGTTATTGGGGTGATTATTCTGACAACTTTTGTAACAAAATTGATCAATTACTTCTACTTTTCGTATCAGGTTGTTGACGATGAACTAATCATAAAAAAAGGTTGGTTAAACAAATCTACAACAGTTGTAAAGCTCGATAAAATCCACGAAGTAAACTTAAACCAGAAGTTTGTACATAAAATTATCGGACTTTATCTGGTGAATATTGATACTGCCGGAAGCTCATCTACCGAAATTGAAATCAACGGAATTGATTTTCAAAAGGCTTTGGCATTGAAAGACGTGCTGACTTCTTCGGTTGAAATAAATCCTGAATCAAGAACTATTTCATCAGAAGAAAATGATGAAGCGATTATTGAAGATCAATCTGCTGATAAAATCAAGATAAGTTTGATCAGTCTGATAAAAATCGGATTGACTCGAAATTACCTACAGACATTTGGTTTGTTGATTGCTTTTTCGTTTCAGATAATTGACCAATTGCAGGATTTTTTCTATAAAGATGACGCGTCTGTTTACGATGATATTTTTGAAGCATCGTACGATGAATATTTAGGTTTGGTTGGTGTTGTCCTGTTTTTTGGATTGATAGCTGTAGTAGTTATTTTCAATTTGGCAAGAACGTTGTTAACCTATTACAATTATCAGATTAATTTAAAAGACAAGCACCTTACGGCTTCTTATGGCTTAACAGATTCGCATATTATTTCGGTTCCTGCAAATAAAGTACAGATGTTTCAGTTTCAGCAAAATTACTTTCAAAAGCTGATGAATTTGTTCGAAGTTAAAATCAAACAAGTCGAATCAAACGAAGATAATAAAAAGAAAAAAGGATTAATTATTCCGGGCGTTAATCATTTGGAATTAAATACGTTGTTTAATGTTATTTTTAGTAATAATTTAATCGATTTAAAGAACGGATACAAACCTCATATTCGTGTTTTAGCAATTAAAATAGCGATACTTTGTATACCTGCAATCATTAGTTTAATTATACTATATTTTACCGATTCTTTACTTTTTAGTTGGATTATTTTACCTTTTTTTAGTTTGGGATGTCTGCTGATTTACATGGGATACAAAAACGAAAAAATGGTTTTTAAAGATGATTTCGTTATCCTTAAAAGCGGAATTTGGGACATAACTACCACTTATCTTCCAATCGATAAAATTCAAAAAGTTTCCATTTCTCAAAGTTATTTTCAAGAGAAAAGACAAATAGGTTCGTTAAATTTGTACACCGCTGCCGGTATTATTACCTTGTATTATTACGATTTTAATATGCTGCAGCGAATGGTTAACGAAATTCTTTACAAAATAGAAAAAAACAAACATTCATGGATGTAATACGTTCGCACGAACAAACTGTTTTTATACAAACATCGAACATATATTTTAAAAAGTGGGAAGTAGAAAACCCGCGAAATACCATTGTTTTATTGCACGATTCGTTAGGTTGTACCGTTTTATGGCGCGAATGGCCCGAAGAATTGGCAAAGAAATTAAACTGTAATGTGATTGCTTATGATCGACGTGGTTACGGAAAATCAGACAATTATACCGTTAAAAGACCTATTGATTATTTAGAGCAGGAAGCTGCTATTTTAAAGGATCTTTTAAATTATTGGCAGGTTGAAAAACCAATTTTGTTCGGATTTTCAGACGGAGCTTCAGTCGCTACCATTTTTGCAGGAATGTTTCCAAATGATCTGGAATTACTGATTATTGAAGGTGTTCATGTATTGATTGAAGCCGAAACATTGAAAGGAATTGTAGAAACCGAAAATATTTTGGAAACAACTCAAATTGCTAAAGCATTACAAAAATATCATGGCGATAAAGTTTACGATTTATACTACGCTTGGACAAAAACTTGGCTTTCAGATGAACATCAAACTTGGAATATTGAACATTTTATTCCAAAAATCACAGTTCCTACATTAGTTATTCAAGGCGAATTTGATGAATTTGGATCTATGAATCAAGTAAATGCCTTTGATAAATCATCTGGAATTGTCGAAAAATTAATTGTTACCAATGCAAAGCATACCGCTCACAAAGAACAAAAAGAACTGGTTTTTTCAACAATAACTCAATTTGTAAATACACATCTGCATGAAAAAATGGATTAAAGCCGCGCGTTTACGCACTTTGCCGTTATCTGTTTCGGGCATTATTTTAGGTAGTGCTTGTGCGTATCAGGCAGTTCCGTCACACTCAAAATTCTGGCTTATTTTCGGCTTGTGTTTACTTACAACCTTGTTTTTTCAGGTGCTTTCTAATTACGCAAACGATTATGGCGATGCTGTTAAAGGAACCGATAACGAAAACAGGGTAGGACCACAACGTGCCATTCAAAGCGGTGAAATTACCAAAGCAGCAATGAAAAAGGCAATCATTATCACATCTATTTTAGGAATGATTTCTTCGGTTGCAGTTGTTTATTTTTCGTTTGGAAAAGAAAATTTTATTCAGGCGGTTATTTATCTTGTGTTGGCAGTTGCCTGTATTAGTGCGGCAATTAAATACACGGTTGGTTCATCGGCTTACGGATACCGTGGCTTGGGCGATGTTTTTGTTTTTGTGTTTTTTGGTTTGGTAAGCACTTTGGGCAGTTATTATTTATACACGCATTCGTTAGATTTAAAAGTGTTTTTTCCTGCATTTGCGGTAGGTCTTTTAAGCACAGCTGTACTGAATATGAACAACATGCGCGATATTGAAAACGATGCTGCCATGAATAAAAATACCTTGGTGGTAAAAATGGGGTATCAAAAAGCAAAAACGTATCACTTTTTTCTGATCATTGCATCAATCATCTTGTTCAATACGTATGCTATTGGAAATTTTACAAAATGGTATCAGTTTGCGTACGTTTTGGCGTTGATTCCGCTGTTTAAGAATATCGTGGTTGTAGCAAAAACGATAAACCCGCGTGATTTAGATCCTGAGTTAAAACGCATTGCTTTAACCACATTTTTTATATCTTTATTATTCTCAATTGCTATAATTTTAAATTAAAACTATGAAAATAACTTATTACGGACATGCGTCATTAGGAATCGAAGTAAACGGAACAAACATCATTGTAGATCCTTTTATTTCGGCTAACGAACTGGCAAAACATATCGATGTAAATTCTTTAAAAGCCGATTATATCTTAATTACACATGCACATGGCGATCATATTTTAGATGTTGAAACCATTGCAAAAAACACGAGTGCAACTATTGTATCGAACGCAGAAATTGCGGGATATTATGAAGCAAAAGGATTTAAAACGCATCCAATGAATCACGGCGGATCTTGTCAGTTTAATTTTGGAAAGATAAAGTATGTAAATGCGATTCATTCAAGTAGTTTTCCCGACGGAACTTATGGCGGACAACCCGGTGGTTTTGTAATTGAAGCAGATAATAATAATGTTTACATTGCTGGCGATACTGCGTTAACGTATGATATGAAGTTAATTTCTATGCGAAATCCTTTAGATTTGGCGATTTTGCCAATTGGTGATAATTTCACGATGGATGTTGATGATGCTACTATTGCAGCCGAATTTTTAGAAGTTACTACTGTTTTAGGATATCATTACGATACATTCGGATACATAAAAATCGATCATGAAGTAGCAAAACAGAAATTTGCCAATAAACATAAAGAACTGATTTTATTACCTGTTGGTGATTCAATGGAAATCTAAACTAAACCCTGAAATTTTCAGGGTATTTTTTTGAATACTTTTAAAACAATTTCAATGAAAGCAACATTTAAAAAATACATATTAAACTTTAAGCAGGCATCCGGAACATCAAGAGGTATTATGAATACCAAGGAAACTTATTTTCTGATAATTGAAGATAATGGCAAAATTGGAATAGGCGAGTGTGGTTTGTTTAGAGGATTGAGTTATGATAATCGATTGGATTATTCAGACAAATTACAATGGGTGTGTGATCATGTTGATTTAGGGGTTGATGTTCTGTGGAATGAATTAAGAGAATGGCCATCAATCCAATTTGGGCTTGAACAAGCTTTTTTGTCGTTACAAAGTAATAATCCGTTTGTGCTCTTTCCTTCAAGATTTACAGAATGTACAAAAGCAATACCGATTAACGGTCTGGCTTGGATGGGTTCACCCGAATTTATGAAACAGCAAATTACAGATAAGATTTCAAACGGATTTAACTGTATTAAAATTAAAATTGGTGCTATTGATTTTGAAGAAGAATTGAATTTAATTGCCAGTATTAGAAACGATTTTTCGCCTGAAATGATTGAAATTAGGGTTGATGCTAATGGAGGGTTTAATTATAGTGATGCTTTAAATAAAATTAATCAATTATCTGAATATAAAATACATAGTATTGAACAGCCTGTTAAACAAAATCAATATGACAGTATGGCAGAGTTGTGTAAATCAACGTCAATTCCTATTGCATTAGATGAAGAACTTATTGGTGTTGTAAATATACAGGATAAAGAAAATCTATTGCTTAAAATTAAGCCTCAATACATAATTTTAAAACCAAGTTTAGTCGGTGGCTTTAAAGGATCACAAGAATGGATCGATATTGCCGAGAAATTAGGCATTGGTTGGTGGGTAACTTCAGCTTTAGAAAGTAACATTGGATTAAATGCAATTGCACAATGGACGTTTACTTTAGAAAATAATATGCCGCAAGGTTTGGGAACAGGAGGTTTGTTTACAAATAATTTTGAAACTAACTTATATGTAAAAAACGGACATTTGTGGTTTAGTGATCAAATCGAAATAAATCTTGAAAGCATGCTTCATCAAATTGAAAACTAACTGATATTTATCAAAAGGGTTGTTTCCTGGTTTTCTTTAATCAATTCAAATTGAATCGATCTGTCGTTTAAAAATGTAATAAGTTCTTCGTTTAAAGATAGTGATCTGTTGATCCAGATTTTGTAGATGTTTTTCTTTTTTGTTTTATAGATTGATATAAAACAGATGCTGTTTTCCTTATATTTTATTTTGTCGATAAATTTATAGGTAAACAGCATAATGCGCAACAACGTTTTAAACTCTAAATCGCTTAAAATAATGGTGTTATCTGTAAATGTTTCAATTTTAATGAAAGATGCGTACTGTTTTTTAATTTCGTTGATAATGTAAGAAAGATCTACCGTTTTGTAATTTGTAGTAGAAATAATGTGCGAAATACTGCGCGATTCATCCTCAATTTCTTTGATTTTATCCTGAAGTAAGTCCAAATCTGTTTCGTTGCTGTCAAAAAATTGAAGTAAATCGTTAATTTTTAGAATGGCATTTTGATCAATAAGCTGTTTGGTATTGTTGTTTTCTTTTAAAATCGATGCATCCATCTGCTCTTTAATATCAATAAGATACTTGTACATCTGTGTTTTCTCGTTCAGATATTCGCGGTGTTTTCTTGCCAGTTGTCTGGTTTTTACGTTCCGGTAGATGAAATAGTAAAGCACTACCGAAAAAAGCAGTATAAACGTGAAAGCCGTAACATTTAAATTTTGTTTTTGAATTAACTGCTGTTCGGTTTTTAATTTTAAAGTGTTTGAATTTGTTTCGAAAATAAAATCGTGTACATAATTTTTGTAGGTAAGCAGCGAATCGTTAATTTTTATGTAATCGTTGGTATACTCTTTTGTATTAAGCGTGTTTGTAGCAATTAACTGCTGTAAAATCTGATGTTCGTAAATAAAATTATTGGTTTCTCTACTTATGTTTAAGGCTTTTTTAAAGTTCGATGAAACCGAATCGGGAACTGAAATCGACTGATAATATTTTGCCTTAAGATAGTAATAAAGTGCTTCGGATTCTTTTGTAGGAACTGTTTTTAAGTGTGACTGGTATAAATTCAAATCATTGTGAATACTGGCATCATGCAGATATATTTTTGCATAAATCGTGTAGAATAAACTCGTAAAAAACAGATCTTCACTGGTACGATTTTCTTTTAAAAGTTCATTGATTCTTTTTGTAGAACGTTTAATGATTTTATCATAATTCGATTTTCTTATCAGATACTTGTTTAATTCGCCCGTTAGATAATTTTCTACCAAAGTTCCTCTTCTAATGGTATTTTCCAGCTCGCCATCGATATTCATCAGGTAGTTTACTTCTTTTTCATATTTTGCAGGATCTTCCTCTTGCAAAATAGGCAGACTAAAAACATCGATATATAATTGTTTTACTTTTTCATTTTCAAGCGGAATATCTTTTAATTTTTCAATTTCAATTTTAGAATGTGCCAATAAATTAACACGATTTGTTAGGGAAATTTTTCTTATTGAATTAAAAAATCTTTTTCGGTCGTTATTTTTAAAATGATCATTTGCGCGCGTTAAATAATAATAAGCACTATCAAACTTATTATTCTTTGCCAAATAATTGCTATACAACTGATGGTTTATGCCTAAAAGAACACTGTCGGTTTCCTGCATATAGAAAGCATGAACCTTATGTAAATTATGCGGATTGACTTCATATTCGCTGTTATAATTTTTCCGCATGGTAATACTGTCAATTTTATAGTTGGCGGAATTATACACTTTTTCTTTACGACAAGCCGTAAGCAGGCAAACCGTAAGAATTAGAAAAGTGTTGCTTATAATTAAACGCATAAACTATAATTTAACAGTAATGATAAATGTTGTTCCTTTGGTTGATTCAATGGTCAATGTTCCATCGATTTCTTTCAATCGGTTGTGAATGTTACTAATTCCGATACCTTTTTGAGCAGTTTTAACGAATCCTTTGCCGTTATCAATAACAATCAATTTTATGTTCGATTGTTCTTGATATAACTTTATTTTAGCATGTGTAGCCGATGAATGTTTGTGTATGTTTTGTAACAATTCCTGTAAAACACGGTAAAGGTGAAAGCGAATTCTTGGGTGTGTTTTAAACCATTCAATAGAAAGATCAAAATCGTAATCAAACGTAATTAGGTTGTTTGGCTGGTTTTCAATAAGTTCAATCAACATGTGGTGAAAAGAATCTTTCTCAAACAAACTGTTTATTTCGTTATAATTGTCGCAAATTTCAATAAGACTTTGCTTAACTTCCAAAACTGTGTTTTTAGCAATTTCTAAACTGTTCGGTTTGATAAAATCTTTATGAAGTAAAAATCGTGTAGAAAACAGTTTGTTTACAATATTGTCGTGCAGTTCCATAAAAATCTGCTTTTTATTGTTATTCAGCTTGTTTTCAATATTGTTTTTATAGGTAAGCGTTACTTCAAGCGCTTTGGTATCCTGTTCGATATAATCGTTGCGAAGCTGTATTTTTTTTAGGTTGATTTTTTGAATAATGCTGAAAATTACCAATATCGATATAATAGAAATACCCAAAATAATTGCTACAACAAAGAATATTTCTCGTTTAAGTTTTTCATTTTTACGAACTAATTCATGATTGTCGTAAACCACTTTTTGATTGATATTTACCTTTTTGTCGTTATCATTTTGAATTTGACCAACAACATTTAAATAATGATTATTCAGTTCAGCCGACGTAGAATCGGTATGTTGCATGATTTGTTCTAAAATACGCTTTTCTAAAAAAAGATTCTGAAATTTTAAATCATTTTCTGCTAAAAGTTCTTTCTGAAATTTTTTTGCTGCAACGATATCCTTCTTAATTTTTAAAAGATAATCACCTAAAACCGCATAATTTTCTTGAAGTAACGGAACGCTTAAAACATACGATTTGTTTTCTTCGAACGTTTTTATATAGGCATCTAAACTGTCTAAATTTGCTGATTCTATCTTGTATTGGATAAGATTATGAAGGGTTATAATTTTATTTTTTTTGCTTTTATCGCTGTTTGTTGTAGATGCCAAATCAAAAGCCGATTCTAAATCTTTTATGGTTTGCTTTAAAGAAATTTGACCGGTTTTATTTCCCGAAATGGCGTAATTATTTATGTAGATGCTTTTTAATGAATTGATCTTTTCTCGTGAAAACAGTTTTTTGTTGAAATTGTCAGACAATGTTTCGTAACTGTGTAATATTTTAAAAGCGGCTTCGTATTTTTTTTGCTTGTAATGAACGTTACTAATTAAAATAAAAACCGATGCTTTTTCAAATGCATATTCTTTATTATTAGTACCTAGATTTTCAAGTGCTTTGTAGGCATAATTTTCTGCAATTTGAAACGATTGTAAGTTAAAGTAGTATTCTGAAATTAAATAATTCGATAAATACGCATCATACAAACTCGATTGATTTTCAAAGTAGTTGACTGATTTAAAAAGGTGTTGATATCGATCGTCAGTTGTAGGTAAATCCGAGTTTAATAAAATCTGCAGATTATTTGAACGATAAATATTTGTTGAATCTGCTAATTTTAGTGCCGATTTTTCGAAGTAAACTGCCTTGTCTTTTGCCTTATCAAACTCATCTGCAAACTGAATATTGTACAGCAAACAGTAATACAATTCATCTAAAGTAAAAGATTTGTAGTTGCTTTCAGTAATTTTCTTGTGAATCTGAATATGGTCGTAAACATTCGCTGGCTTTTTGCACGATACAGCAAAAAACAATGAAAATAAAGTAAGGACTACTAATTTACGCACCCGATTGGTTTTGATTACAGATAAACAAATTTATGAAAATATGTTAATGAATTTTCCAACCATTTACTTCCCTAATATATTTTGTAGCTTCCGTTATCTCTGTTTCAATAAGTTTCTTGTTTATAATTGATTTTGCTGGTTTAAAGTTTACATATAGTTTGATTTTTTCGATGTCAGGTTTAATTATATAGATGGTATCATATAATTCACAAGATTTATCACCACCGTCATTATAATTCCGAATGATTATCTTTTTTATCTTATCATTATTTAAATAAATACGTTTATATATTCTTCCACACTCCCAACCATCTTTATAACGCAGTGCAATTATTTTTTCGTTATTGAAATAAGCGTATTTAGGATGAAGAGCATCATTGTCTGTTAATGTAGTTTCAGCATTAGATACGTGATCTTCAAATTGTTTCTCTAAAAAATAGAAAACAGAATAATTATTGAAAAGCAGTAAGTAAATAACTAATGTTAATGGAAGAATGATAGCAGATAAACGAAAATACTTCTTCATAATTACTTATTCTCATTAAACGAATTAGGAATCAATTCTGGTAATAGTTTTATTAAAATAGGAAGCAGCAAACTACCGCCTGGAATTAAGAAAATGGTGAATGCAGGAACCGTTTTTCCTAATTCTATAAACTGATTCTTTAACTGTAATTTTTCTTTTGCAGTAAGGTTACTGTATGTTCCTTTTACAATAAGTTGCATTAATAATTTGTTGTTTTCCAGTTCTTTAATTAAACTTTTTTTGTTTCGTTTAATTAATAAAGCCACCGTTTTGTTGGTGTTTTTATACAGCTTTTTTAATGGATGTGTAAATTGAAAATATGGAATTTCGCTTCGGTTATGTTCAATAAATGAAACCATATCGCTTAAAGATCTTTTGGTAAAATCTTTTTGTAAACCTAATAAATTTTGAAGTTGAAGAATAAATTTAAACTCTTTTTGATCGATCTTTTCATCGTTCCATAAAACCATCAGGGCAATATCATAAATGTAGGCTTTGCCGTAAAATGTTTTGATGTTCCACAGATCCAGAGTTGAAAGTTTTGTGTCGAAATTTTTTAACGAAGCATATTTTAACGAACTGCTTAAAACTTCCTGCAGTTTCACATCGTATTTTGAAACATTATGTTTTTGGTTGAAACTAATCATAACCAAATGCGAAAGAGTTTGTTCCAGATACTTATAATAGTTCAAAATTTCGGTTTCGTTCAGCAAATAACGCTTAAAACAAAGAACATCGGTAAAAATTAAAAAATTCGATAAATGATGCGAAAACGTTTTATCCAAATAATTTGACGATCGGGTAGTGCGTTCGTTCAAGATTTTTTCAAGCGATGCATAGGCTTTTTTAGATTCGAACTTTATAAAAGAAAAGTACGATTCTGTTTTAGCTTCGCCCATTTTCCGGTAGAAATCCTCGGCATGTTTGGTAAATTCCGTAAAATCAGTTTCATTTTTGGTTTGAACAAAAGTTCCGTACAAAGCTTCTAACAAAACAATTTTCGCGTATTCTTCGTGCGTTAGATCGAACGAATTAAAAACCGGTTGAATTGATTTGGTGGTAAAACCGTATATAAAGCCTGTTTTACGAATGTTTTCGTAAAATTCTTCTTCGGTTTGATTAATAAAAAAAGATGGATTACTTAATTTAAAAAATTTAGTAATCCATAGCTCTTTTGATGGGTTCATAAATTATTTTAGTTCAAAAACAACGTTTACGTTTGTTGTAATTTCAATTTCGCCAACTGCCAATGTTTGATCCATTCCTGCAGATTCGTCAGCCATTGCTGTTTTCATCATATAAACGCGAGGATTGTTAACCATAGACTGATCGCTGATGATTAATGCTTTCCCGATTGTTTGGTTTAGAGCACTTGCATAATCTTCAGCTTTTTTCTTTGCGTTAAGAACTGCTTTTGCTCTAATTTCTGTTGCTACTTTTTCAGTTTGGGTCGATTTAAATTCAACACCGTTAATAGTGTTTGCACCAGCTGCCATTAAATCAGCCATTAATTTTTCGTAATTATCTAAACTTCTCAACGTAATAGTGATCGTTTGACTTGCTACGAAATAATCTTTTTTCTCTTGATATTCTCTTGTTTTGTAAAGATTTACACGTTGTGTTTGATAATCTTTTTCTGCAACATTACTTTTTTTGATTACCTGAATCATTTTAGCAATAATTTCATCGTTCTGTTTTTTTGCCTTTGCCGAATCAAGATCTTTAATTTCTGCACCCATTGTTATTACGGCATAATCTGGTTTGATTTTTACCGAACCTTCGCCGTTCACGTTAACCTGCGGTGTAATACTGTTGTTGTTGTTTTGTGCCATTGCTGAAAATGTTACTAATACAAGTGTAAATAAATAAACAATCTTTTTCATGTTTTTAAAAATTTAGATTAAAGGTTAAGCCATTTAAAACTCTTTTCTATGGCTTTTATCATTTCCCCTGCAATATCCTTGCCAGTTGCACCTTCAATTCCTTCTAATCCGGGAGAAGAATTTACTTCTAACAGCAAAGGTCCTTTGGCTGAGCGTATTATGTCTACACCAGCAACTTTTAAATTCATTGCTTTTGCTGCTTTAATGGCAATTTTTTTCTCTTCGGCTGTCACTTTCACTATTGATGCTTTTCCGCCCAGATGAATATTTGCTCTAAATTCGCCCGGTAAAGCCTCGCGTTGCATTGCTGCAACCACTTTTCCGTCAACCACAAACAAACGTAAATCTTTTCCGTTGGCTTCTTTAATAAATTCCTGCACTAAAATATTTGCTCCAACACTTTTAAAGGCATTGATAACAGATTCGGCAGCCTTCTTTGTTTCTGCCAAAACCACACCTTTACCTTGTGTTCCTTCTAACAACTTAACTATCAAGGGCGATCCACCAACCATATTTATTAAATCGTTTGTATCTAAAGGCGAATTTGCAAAACCTGTTGTAGGAATTTCAACGCCGTAGTTTAAAAGCATTTGTAGTGAATATAGTTTATCGCGCGATTGTGTGATAGATGTTGCGTTGTTTAAGCTGTAAACTTTTAATGATTCAAAATGGCGAATGATCGAACAGCCGTAATATGTCATGCTTGGACGAATCCTTGGAATGATCGCATCGAAATCGTTTAAAATGCGTCCACCACGATAATGAATTTCGGGCTGATGCGCATCTAATTTCATATAACAATGCTTTATGTTTAAAAAGTGCATTTCGTGGCCGCGCAGTTCACCGGCTTCCATAATACGTTTGTTGGAATACAGCTCGGGATTACTTGCTAAAACGCCAATTCGCAAACCATGTTTTTCGTTGCTGTTGGCATTGTAGTATTCTTTGATCTTTTCAGGAGTTACAATTCCGAATTTAAAACGTTCGTCTGGATCAACAATAATTTTTCCGGTCATGGCTTCTCTACCTAAAAGCATTCTAAAACCCATTGAATCGCGATTAGTCAACGTTAATTCAATAACCCACGATTTTTCGCCCAAAGATATTTCGGTATTAATAACATATCGGCTTTCGCGCGTACCGGTACTGCTTTTTACAATGCGTTTGTCAATTACCTTTGCTTCGCACGAAATAATACTTTTTACGTTTCTTTGGATAGGATGTATTATAAAACGCACCCATGTTTCGCCGTTTTTATCGAAAGGAGTAATTTGTTCTGCGTGTAGTGCCGACGTTTTTGCACCAGAATCAACACGAACCTTTACCGCCGGAACCTTTAATTCTGGCAGTGCGCACCATTCTTCGCTACCAACAATAACTTTGTCAATCATAAATTTTTCTTTGTACAACTTATACAACTAAAGTATTTAAAAAAAACGAAATATTTTATAAATCGATCGAAATAAAAAGCCGCTTTTAATATTTTTTTAAAAGCGGCTTTCGTTAAAAATTTATCTGATAAAAACTATAAATTAAATGCTTGTTTAACATCATCTATTTTATCTAATTTTTCCCATGTAAATAATTCTACTTCAATAGTTTTTTGTTCTCCGTTCGGATTTCTGAAAGTTTTAGTAACAACCTCATTTTTACGTCCCATGTGTCCGTAAGCAGCGGTTTCACTGTAAATTGGCTTTCTTAATTTCAACGTTTGTTCGATATGATACGGACGTAAATCGAACAATTGCTGTAATTTATCTGCAATTTCTCCGTCGGTTAAATTTACTTTAGCTGTTCCATAAGTATTCACGAAAACGCCCATTGGCTCTGCAATTCCGATAGCGTAAGAAACCTGAACCAACAATTCGTCTGCAACACCTGCTGCAACTAAATTCTTGGCAATGTGTCTTGCCGCATAAGCCGCAGATCTATCAACTTTACTAGGATCTTTTCCGGAAAAAGCTCCACCACCGTGTGCACCTTTACCGCCGTATGTATCAACAATAATTTTTCTTCCGGTTAAACCTGTATCGCCATGAGGTCCGCCAATAATAAACACACCTGTTGGGTTTACGTGATAGGTTATTTCCTCTTTAAAATAAGGTTGGTATTGCGGATATTTCTTTAATAAACGAGGAATTAAAATTGCAACGATGTCTTTTTTAATTTGATCCTGCATTGTTTTTTCTGCTTTGTTTTTAGCATCTACAGAATCATTTTCAGGCTTTACAAAATCGTCGTGTTGTGTTGATAAAACGATTGTTACAACACGTTTAGGTTTGTTATCATCGTCATATTCCAACGTAACCTGTGATTTTGCATCAGGACGCAAATAGGTGATTTCGTTATTTTCTCTGCGTAATTCTGCCAATTCTTGCAATAATTTGTGAGATAAATCTAAAGCCAAAGGCATGTAATCTTCGGTTTCTGTTGTAGCATAACCAAACATAATACCTTGATCGCCTGCACCTTGATCTTCTTTGTTTGCTTTGTCAACACCTTGGTTGATATCTGCAGATTGCTCATGAATTGCCGATAGAATACCACATGAATTAGCATCAAACATATATTCGCTTTTGGTGTAACCAATTTTTTTGATCACATCGCGAGCAATTTGCTGCACATCTAAATAAGTGTTCGATTTTACTTCGCCTGCCAAAATAACCTGACCTGTGGTTACCAAAGTTTCACAAGCTACCTTTGAATTTTCGTCAAAAGCTAAAAAGTTGTCAATTAATGCGTCTGAAATTTGATCTGCAATTTTATCAGGATGCCCTTCACTTACAGATTCTGATGTAAAAAAATATGCCATATTTTAGTTTAATGTTTAATGAGGAAACTAAATTGCACGCTTTTACTAAAGAAGTTATTCTGCTTTAGCATTTTTTTAAAGAGGTTGCAATCAGTCAAATTTTTCCTCGAAAATTATGATGCAAATATACGATTAAGATTTAGAAAATAATCTAATTAATTATATTTTCATTTTTTTTAAGTTAATTATGGGTGTATTTATACTTTAGCGTCTACCAACTCTACAGCCTCCTTCAAAATCAATTCTTTTCGATCGTTTGAAAATTTAAAATGATCTAGCAAAACCGGATTTTTAATTAATTCACGCACCAGAATACAATTTTTAGACAACAATGTTTGCTCCTCTTCTTTCGTCAAAGTGGTTAAACAAGTTACGGGATATAAGCCGTGGTAATCTGTTAGTCTCTTAATGTTTTTATCTTCGGGGTAATTCCAACTGATTAAATTAATACCGTAACAATCTGCAAAAGCAATACTGTCTGTCGTAAAAAACGCATTGGTTATCATATAACCTTTTTGCGGTTTAAACGGTCTATTAAAAAAAGTAAAACTATTGTCTTTTAAATCATTAAATCTCGATAAAAAATACATGGGTGTCGTAACGCTGATCTTGGCATCAATGTCATTTCTAAACTTACATTCGCAGATCAAATCTTCATTTTTGTTTGAAATTATCACATCAATTTCATGAGTTACGGTTGATTTTCCTGTTAAAGTCTGACTTGTCATGGTATCGTAACCTTGAACTTCGAAAATTTTTGCTACCCATTTTTCAAAGAAAAAACCTTCCGGACCCAGATCTTGCAAGGCTCTTTTTAAACTATATCGCGCTGCTACAGAAGATTTCGATTTTTTTAATAAATCAAACGCTTTTTGATACAATTCTTTTGTTGAGATACCATTATAAAGTTCTTTGGTAATTGTATCGCATATATGGTTTGCATCTTCAAGGTCGGCACCTGAATTCACTAAAGATCTATGGAAACTTTTTTTATCGAACGGAACTATTTCGCCTGACTGTTTTTTTATTTGAATGCTCATTAAATACTATTCCTTTTTTGATAAACGTTCATGCACATACTCAATTTTGTTTTTGCCGTGTGATTTAGGATTTCCGTCGGCATCTAAATTAACCATTGTAATTTTATCAACAGTAATTATGGTTTCATGAGTCATTTTGTTACGAACCTGACAGTTTAAAACCAGCGAAGTTGTCCCGAATTTTACCACATCCAAACCAATTTCGATAATATCACCTTCTTTAGCCGATGCCATAAAATTAATTTCAGACATAAATTTTGTAACAACATGCGTATTTTCTAACTGAATAATGCTATATAAAGCAGCTTCTTCATCAATCCAAGCTAATAATTTTCCTCCAAATAGTGTTTTGTTAGGATTTAAATCTTCGGGTTTTACCCATTTTCGTGTATGAAATCTCATAATTTATCTTATATATTTAATTCATTGATTTAAATATATAAAAGTTATTTTGAAAACTTAAGTTTTTTTACTTGCTGTCTAGCTATTTATACAAAATCCTTTAAAATATAATAGTTCTTCGTTAAGCTTCTTAAAAATCGACTGTATAATAGTTTATAAAGTAGCCAAAGTATAAGTAAAATTACTATAGTACAAACCACGCAGGTTAAAATTATTGCGGCGTAAAATGAAAAACTGTCATCTAATGTTGCGTCATTTGTGCCCGATACTATAGTTTGATATATGGTTATATAAATAATAATCAGGTAGGCGACCAAAATCAACGAAAGGTATAATTTCAATCCGTTCTTTGCATTTTTTACACTCAATAATAATGTTTCAACCGTATTTTTAGCTTTTATTTTATAAATTAAATAGGCACATATAAGTGTAAAAACTACAGGTAAAATTAAAAGAGCATAATCTGCAATTTGCAAAAACAATGAAGGAAAAGTATTCACATTTTGTTGACTATTTATTTGATAGATAAAACTTGAAAACACAAAAAATGTCAATATCAAAATATTTATAATGCAAATCCATAACAAACTGCGTATCGATTTTTTCTTAATAGCATCATATAATTCATCACGACTACTAAACTTCGCAGTATTTATATCAGCATAAGTATCTTTAAAAAAATTTAAACCCTTCATGTATTGTTAATTTTTATGCAAAATAACAATATATTTTACAATTAACAGCCAAGCGTTCAAAAACAAAATAATACTGCAATTATTATCATTTACTTCGTAATTTTGTAGTAATTCAAATAGTTTTAAATATGATGAATATTCCAGATTCTAGTAATCCTAGAGTCGTTATCATAGGTGGTGGATTTGCAGGTGTTGCAATAGCACAAAAGTTAAAAAACAAAGCGTTTCAAGTTGTTTTGTTAGATAAACACAATTATCATAACTTTCAGCCCTTAATGTATCAGGTGGCAACCGGCGGATTAGAGTCTGGTTCAATTGCATACCCAATGCGTAAGATCATTAAAGAGCACCGCGAAGCTTTTTTTAGAATGACTTTGGTTGAACAAATCGATACCGAAAATAAAAAGGTCATTACCGATATCGGAACAATTTATTACGATTATTTGGTAATTGCAACAGGTTCTACCAACAATTATTTCGGCAATAAAGAGATTGAAAAAAACAGTATGGTAATGAAAACCATACCCGAAGCTTTAAACTTACGCAGTCTTATACTCGAAAATTTTGAATTGGCTTTGCAAACGAATGATATGAACGAACGTAAAGCGTTGATGAATTTCGTAATTGTAGGTGCCGGACCAACCGGTGTGGAATTAGCCGGAGCTTTAGCCGAAATGAAAAATGCTGTTTTTCCTAAAGATTATCCCGATTTGGATATTTCTATGATGGAAATTAATTTGGTTCAGGGATCTGATAATATTTTGGATGCCATGTCTAAAAAATCGTCGAAAGCTGCCGAAAAGTTTCTGAAGGATTTAGGAGTAAAAATTCACTTAAAAACGATTGTAACGAATTACGATGGTAAAAAGATCGAAACTAAAGGCGGATTATCTTTTGATACACATGCAGTAATTTGGTCGGCTGGGGTGAAAGGTGCTCCGATCGAAGGAATGCCACAAACTTTAGATCGTGCGTCGCGTATTCGTGTGAATGAATTTAATCAAGTGGAAGGTTTTACCGATGTTTTTGCTTTGGGCGATGTTGCTGCAATGTACGGTGAAAAATATCAATATGGACATCCAATGATGGCACAGCCTGCTATTCAGCAAGGAAATTTGTTGGCAGAAAATTTAGAACGATTAACCAAAAAACAATCGCTTAAAAAGTTCATCTACAACGATAAAGGATCTATGGCAACCATTGGTAGAAACAAAGCGGTTGTAGATTTACCTAAACTACATTTTAACGGAGTTTTTGCTTGGTTCGTTTGGATGTTTGTCCATTTATTTTCGCTGATTGGTTTTAAAAACAAAACGTTGGTTTTCTGGAGCTGGGTTTATAATTATTTTGTTTTCGATCGTGAATCGCGCGTAATTATTCGTCCGTACCGTAAAAACAGAGATATAAAACCGCAGGATAATTAAATTTCAGGATATTTTTTGTTGTAATTAATCAATAAATCAACAAATTTATTATAAGATTGAATGCCGTCTTTCTGGTTGTTTATTTTTAAAAACCTGCCATAAAGATTCTTAAAAAAATACGAAGAAATATTTCTTTTACGTAGCCAAAATTGTTCGCTTTCTAAAATATTTTGCTGAACGCCAACATTTAAACGGTTAAAAAGTAACTGATATGTTTCTTCGTTTTCGTATCTGTACTGCTTTAAACAATATTTTAAAGCATATAAATTCGCCGCATATTTAAATTTTAAATCGGTGCTTTGCAACATCACTTTATATCCGTAAAAATTAGCTTCGGTTTCGCTTGCAATTCCCAGCTGATGAGCCATTTCATGTGCTACGGTAACAGGCATTCCTATTGTTGGAATTTCAATATTTAATTGATTTTCATGCGTAAAAGGATTAAAATATCCGCTAAATCCGGTGTAAGACTGTAAGTACGAGTAAAACGATGGTTTTACATTATTAATTTTATTATCAGTCAAGATTTCCTTTAAATGATCAGGCAGTTTTGTATAGTTCAATCGGGCAGTTTCGTTGAATAACTCCAAATCTTTCTCAATCGATACTTCTTTTAATAAATCATTAGTGATTAAAAACTGCTGATTGTTTACAATTTCTGTCAATTTGTTTGTGATCGAATCTAATTCGGCTTGTGTATAACTTCTTTCTAATTTTAATTGATGCACAACCGAAAACTTGTAATTGTTCCATCCCCAAAACAGTTGAAAAATTCCGAAGAATAGTAAAACCGATGTCAATATAAAAACACCAAAATCTTTGTACAATTTTCTTTTTATCAATACAAAACACTTGTAAATAAAGTAAATTATCACAACTGCATAAAATACATCGCCCAAAGAAAAAGGAAATATGTTCGATATTAAATGCAAGAAACTATCTAAATAACTGTAAAGCTTTTGATTGTAAATATGAGTGAAAAATTCAGGGAATAAATGACCAATTAAATAACTACAAATTACAAAGAGCAGTAATACAGTTAAAAAGAAATATTTTTTTTTCATTTAAATATTTTATTTAGAATAAATAAAAATAATTATTTATATTTGTACTCGTTAAAGATAAGGATAATGAGTAAATGTAAATCTTTTAATGAAGTAATTTATTTTTGCGATGGAAAAAAATGTTGCAGATACAATGAAGAAGCAAAATCTTGCTTAAAAGAATTACTTAAAGAAACAGGTTTAAACCAAAATGTTTCGTTAGAAAAAATGAAATGTCAGGGAATGTGCAAAAGTGCACCTGTATTTTACATTGATTCTGAAAAAAAATATAAAAAAGAAGTAACAAAGAAAAAAGCACAGAAGTTATTTGACAAATATATTGTTGCATAACCTTAAAAATAATTATTGTTTTTATTTTGTATGACAGCCATTTTAAACCCAGTTTAAAGTGGCTTTTTTGTTTTATAATAAGTAACTTTGATTAAAATTTAAAAGATATGAGTCAAGATATTCGCAATTTAGAACCACTTCCGTTGTGGAATCATTTTGCAGATTTAAACGCAGTTCCGCGTCCGTCAAAAAAAGAAGAACGTGTAATTGCCTTCATGAAACAATTCGGCGAAAATCTAGGATTGGAAACCATTGTTGACGAAGTTGGTAACGTAATTGTAAAAAAGCCGGCAACAGCAGGTATGGAGAATCGTAAAACAATTGTTTTACAGTCGCATTTAGACATGGTTCACCAAAAAAACAACGATACCGTTTTCGATTTTGATACGCAGGGAATTGATATGTATATCGATGAAGACTGGGTTCGTGCAAAAGGAACTACTTTAGGTGCCGATAACGGAATTGGTGTAGCAACAATCATGGCGGTTTTGGCTTCAAAAGAAATAGAACATCCTGCAATTGAAGCTTTGTTTACTATTGATGAAGAAACAGGAATGACTGGTGCAATGGGTTTAAAAGGCGGATTGCTAACGGGCGATATATTATTGAATTTAGATACAGAAGAAGACGATGAAATTGATATTGGTTGTGCCGGTGGAGTAGATGTTACCGCAACCGCAGAGTACGATGATGAAGATACTCCCGATGGATCTGTAGTTTACACGATCACTGTTAAAGGCCTGAAAGGCGGACATTCAGGTATGGATATCCACAAAGGTTTGGGTAACGCCAATAAAATTATGAACCGTTTGCTTTTTAATGGTTTTGATAATTTCGGATTACAGATTTCTACCATTAACGGCGGAAGTTTACGTAACGCGATTCCACGCGAAAGTGTTGCAAACGTGATTATTGCAAAAATGTACGATGAATCTTTTGTGTTTGATATGTTACCTGTTGTAAACGATATTAAGGCAGAATTTGCAACTACAGAACCTAATTTAGAAATCATTTTTGAAAAGCAGGAAACGTTACCCGAAAAAGTAATGCCAGCAATGGCGCAATATTACTTGGTTCGTGCATTATACACCGCTCATAACGGAGTTTATAGAATGAGTGCAGATTTCGATGATTTGGTAGAAACATCAAACAACATTGCAAAAGTAACGGTTGGTAACGGTAAATTGCAGGTACAATGTTTAACAAGATCGTCGGTTGAAACATCAAAGTTCGATTTAGCAAACAGTTTACGTTCTGCATTTGAATTAATGGGATGCGAAGTTGATTTTTCAGGATCTTATCCAGGTTGGACACCAAATCCAAATTCATCAATCTTAAAAGTTTTAGATGAATTGTATGAAAAACAAAACGGACAAAAAGCGAATGCAGTAGCTTGCCACGCCGGATTAGAGTGCGGTATTTTAGGAACGAATTATCCTGATATGGAAATGATTTCGTTTGGACCAACAATTCGTGGTGCACATTCACCAGAAGAACGTGTTTCTATTTCATCAGTTCAAAAATACTGGAAATTTGTTTTAGAAATTCTAAAGAATATTCCTCTTAAATAGCAAAAAAACACCCAAAAATATTTTTTGGGTGTTTTTTATAAAAGAATAAAATTATTATTTAATTTATTTAGAGTGAAATTATCAGATTAAAAGTATATTCATTCAATCACTAAATAATAAAAATGTCTTGTGAATTTAAAACAAATAAAAATAAAAGTGGATAATTTTATTTCATTATTGTTTGTTTACGATCTGGACCAACCGATACAACTTTAATCGGTACGCCAACGTATTGTTCAATAAATTCTATGTATTCTTTTAATTCTTCAGGTAAATCGCCATACGTTGTTAAACCTGTTAAATCTTGTTTCCAACCTTTTTTCTCTACATAAACCGGTTGTACATTTTCTTCTTCGATATTATAAGGTAAATGATCAATTTGTTCGCCTTTATATGTGTAAGAAGTACAAACTTTTAATGTATCAAAGCCCGACAAAACATCGCCTTTCATCATGTATAAAGCAGTAACTCCGTTTACTTCTACTGCATATTTCAACGCAACCAAATCTAACCAGCCACAACGACGCGCACGACCTGTAACTGATCCAAACTCATTACCAACTTTTGCCATTGTTTCACCAACAGAATCAAATAATTCGGTAGGAAATGGGCCCGAACCAACGCGGGTTGTGTATGCCTTGAAAATACCAAAAACATCTTTTACCTTGTTTGGCGCAATACCTAAACCTGTACAAGCACCTGCAGCTGTTGTGTTTGATGATGTTACGAAAGGATATGTTCCAAAATCGATATCTAACAAAGATCCTTGTGCACCTTCTGCCAAAATAGTTTTTCCTTCTTTTAAAGCACTGTTTAAGTAAAATTCAGAATCAATAAAAGTTAATTTCTTTAATTCTTCAACAGCAGCAAAGAATTCATCTTCCATTTCAGCCAAATTGTACTGCAAATCAACATTGTAGAACTTAATCATATCAATGTGTTTTTCTGCCAACGCATTGTATCTTTCTTTAAAATCTGCAAGTTCAATATCGCCCACACGTAAACCGTTTCTTCCGGTTTTATCCATGTAAGTTGGACCAATTCCTTTTAAAGTAGAACCAATTTTTGCTTTACCTTTTGATGCTTCAGAAGCTGCATCTAACAAACGGTGCGTAGGTAAAATTAAATGTGCTTTTCTTGAGATTAAAAGTCTTGATTGAACATCAATGTCAAACTTTTGTAAACCTTCAATTTCTTTTTGAAAAACCACCGGATCCATTACAACGCCGTTTCCGATGATATTTATTGAATTTTTATGGAAAATTCCAGAAGGAATTGTTCTTAAAACGTGCTTAATTCCATCAAATTCCAACGTGTGTCCTGCATTTGGACCGCCTTGAAAACGTGCGATAATATCGTACTTTGATGTTAGAACGTCTACAATTTTTCCTTTTCCTTCATCTCCCCATTGAAGACCAAGTAACAAATCTACTGTCATGTTTAGTATGTTAGTCTGTTTTTAATTATTAGTTGTGGTAGTATCTTCTTTTGTTCCGTAGAAATATAAAGAGTGATTGTGCACTTTTATGTTAAAAATTTCTTCGATTGTTTGCTTGATTATTTGAATACGCGGATCACAAAATTCAATAACTTCGCCTGTATCTGTTAAAATTATATGGTCATGTTGTTTGTCGAAATACGATTTTTCGTAATGTGACTGGTTTTGCCCGAACTGATGACGGCGCACCAAACCACATTCCAACAACAATTCTATCGTATTATAAAGCGTAGCCCTACTAACACGGTAGTTTTTGTTTTTCATTTTAATGTATAACGATTCAATGTCAAAATGTTCTTCGTTTTCGTAAATTTCCTGAAGAATAGCGTAGCGTTCCGGAGTTTTTCGGTGGCCTTTATCTTCTAAATATTTAGTAAAAACGCTTTTTACAATTTCTTGATTTTTATTTTCTTCCATGATCCTTTTTAACAGCACAAATATAAAAGTTTATTACCGATACTAAAAATTAAATGTTTAAAATTAAGCAGTTCCTAAAATACGTGTAATTTTTTCAACACCATCAATTCCCTGAATGTTTTCTATAAGCCTGTTTAATACCTGATTATTTGGAACAATTACGGTGATTTGTCCGTTGAAAATTCCTGCGTTTGAGCTTAACGAAATACTTTGAATATTCACATTCATTTGGTTAGATATTACTCTGGTAAGTTCATTCGTCAATCCTAAACCATCGATTCCTTTGATCATTAACGATGCATTGAATTCCTGAACAGATGAATCGATCCATTTTGCAGGAAGAATTCTATATGCGTAATTTGACTGAAGGCTGATAGCATTCGGACAGTCTATTTTATGAACTTTTATACCTTCATTGATCGTTACAAAACCAAAAACCTGATCGCCCGGAATAGGGTTACAGCAACTTGCAAGTTTGTAATCTAACTTTTCATCGTTCTTACCAAACACCAATGAATCCAGCTTTGTTTCAGCAAGAACTCCTGGAGCTTCTTTTCGAATCGATTTCTTAAAGAAATTCATAAAAGCATTACTGTTTTTATGCGTTGCGAATTCTTTTAGCTGTTGATTTTCGATTTTTCCTGAACCTACACGGTAAAATAAATCCTGACTGGTTTTTAACTTGAAGAAATTAACAAGATCGTTAACGGTTTTCTCGTCAAGCGTAATTTTTAAATGCTTTAACTTTCTGGTTAAAACTTCTTTTCCGTCTTCGGAAATTTGTTTAACATCTTCGTTTAAGGCATTTTTAATTTTATTTTTTGCTCGGGCAGTGGTTACATATTCCAACCAATGCGAACTTGGTTTTTGATTTGCCGATGTAATAATTTCTACCTGATCGCCCGAATTTAATTCGTAATTCAACGGAACCAATTTACCATTTACTTTTGTCCCACGCGTTTTTATACCAATATCAGTATGAATACTGAAGGCAAAATCTAACGCTGTTGCACCTTTTGGCAACGATTTTATTTCTCCTTTCGGGGTGAAAATGTAAATTTCTTTTGCGTAAAGATTCAGTTTAAAATCTTCGACAAAATCTACCGCATTGGCTTCAGAATTTTCTAAAGCTTCTTTCAATAAATTCAGCCATTTATCCAAACTGTTTTCTTCGGTAACTCCTTGTTTGTATTTGTAATGTGCAGCGTATCCTTTTTCGGCAATTTCATCCATACGTTCGCTGCGAATCTGCACTTCAACCCAACGACCTTTTGGTCCCATAACGGTAATGTGCAATGCTTCATATCCGGTTGATTTTGGCGAAGAAATCCAATCGCGCAAACGACTTGGTGACGGACGGTAATGATCTGTTACAATGGAATAAATTTTCCATGCAATAAACTTTTCGTCTGCAGGGGCAGAATTATAAATAATACGGATAGCAAATTTATCGTACACCTGATCGAAAGTTACACCTTGCGCCTTCATTTTTCTACGGATAGAATAAATAGATTTCGGGCGACCTTTTATGGTAAACGATACATCTTCTTTTGCCAATGCTTCGTTTAAAACAGACGTAATACTTTCTATATAGGCGTTTTGATCTTCTTTACTTTCTTTTGTTTTACTTAAAATATCGTGGTAAACATCTGGTTCGGTATATTCTAAACCTAAATCTTCCAACTTTGTTTTTATGTTAAACAAGCCCAAGCGGTGAGCTAAGGGTGCATAAATGTACAGAGTTTCCGATGCTATTTTAGCCTGTTTGTATGCCGCCATTGAGTTCATGGTCTGCATGTTGTGCAAACGATCGGCAATTTTTATCAAGATAACACGCACATCATCATTCAGCGTAAGCAACATTTTACGGTAATTTTCAGCCTGAAGGGAAATGTCCGGATCCGGTTCCATACGCGAAATCTTGGTTAATCCTTCAACAATTTTTGCGATTTTAGGATTAAACATGCGTTCGATATCTTCTACCGTAATATCGGTATCTTCAACAACATCGTGCATTAAAGCGGCAGCTATAGACGTAGGACCCAAACCAATCTCCGAAGCTACAATTTTAGCCACGGCAATAGGATGGAAGATGTAGGCTTCGCCCGATTTTCTTCTTTGATCTTTATGCGCTTCAACGGCAACATCGAATGCTTTTCGAATTAGTTTCTTATCATCATCTGTAAGTGTTTGATAACTAATACTTAAAAGTTCTTTGTACTCGCGTGCAATTTCTTTGTTTTCTTTTTCTATTTGTTCTTGTGTCATAAAATGCCCATTTTCTTGTTTAAATATATGAAAAAAACTATTGGTTTATCCATTTTAACCAATAAAAAAAGGAGCAGAAGCTCCTTTAATATATTTGTGACAAATGATTTTACTAAAATATGTAAAATACACCTGCAGAATATTGTGCGTGAGATCCGGCACCTTCGGTTGAAATGTTAGATCTTCCCATAGCTTCTACATTTAAACCAATACGGCGATACGCTCTGTCATGATGGTAACGCGAACTTTTTGTAGCAGGAATATCTGCAATCCAGAAGTTAATACCACCACCAGCACTTGCCATAGTTAAATCAACCTGATTTAAACGTAAATGACCAATACCTGCTTTAATATAAGGATCTGCAACAGGAATATTAAACAAACCACCTAAACTGTATGCAAATGATCCGTTGAAGTTTGCTACACTAATTTTTTCTCCAGTAACAACAACTCCGTTCATAGAATTTCCAATTTCCATTTCGTTCATAGAAAAATCTGCTTCAAAAGATAAGTTTGGAGCAAATTCGTATCCTATCATAACTTTTGCAGGAATTCCGCCAGAAATCATGCTTGCACCTTCAGGAACTGGAGAATGGTTAAAGTTAAAATCCATCATGTTATAACTTGCACCAACTTTCCATTTATAATCTTGCATGAAACGCTCGTACTTATGAATTACCTGTGCTTGTGCCGAAAAACCTATTAGGCTTAATCCGAAAAATGCTGTTAATATAGTTTTTTTCATAAACTTTGTAAATTTTTTATAAATATAACGAAATTTTTAATTATTTATATTGTTTGACTGTTTCTTTGTCTTTTTGCTTCAAAAATTAATACTGCAGCCGCTACTGAAACATTCATTGAGTCAATTTGACCTTGCATTGGAATGATGATGTTTTCTGTTGAATTTTCGCGCCATATTTCACTTAAACCGGTTGCTTCGGTTCCCATTACAATGGCTGATCCTTGTTTAAAATCGACCGAATAATATGAAACGGCTTCCTGTAAAATAGCGCTAAAAATAGCAATATTATTGTCTTTTAAAAAATTTATTATTTCTGCTGATCCCGCGGTGACAATTTTATTGGTGAAAACCGCACCAACGCTTGATCGAACAATGTTTGGATTATACAGATCGGTTTTAGGATCGGCAATAAAAACAGCATCAATATTCGCAGCATCGGCAGTACGCAGAACCGCACCAATATTTCCTGGTTTTTCTAACGATTCTAAAACCACAATCAGCGGATTTTTTGGTAACTGAAGATTTTCTAACAAATGATTTTTAGTTTTAGCAACTGCAATGATACCTTCGGTACTTTCCCGATACGCTATTTTCTGGTAAACTTCCTTCGATATTTCAATAAGGTCGGTTGTGTTGGAAAGTTTCCTTTTAAAATGATTCAGATTTTCGGCATCGAACAAATCAAAACAAAATAAAAGCTGGTCAATTTCAAAATCGTTTTTAAGCGCAATTTCAATTTCGCGGATTCCTTCAATTACAAAAAGTCCGGCTTTTTTACGTGCCTTGCTTTTTTCCTGTAACTGAAAAATATCTTTAATTAATTGATTTTGAATACTTGTTATCTGTTTCATTTAAATGATTTCTTGTCGCTTAATTTCTAAATATTTGTTCAAAAGATTTACCGAAAGATCTGCCGGTTTGGTGTAAACCGTTTTTATGCCGTGCATTTGCAGTTCTTGAATAATCAAATGTTTTTCGTGCGCAAATTTAGATGCTATTGTTTGAATATAAATATCTTTTGTTGAATTTATTTTTCTGTTGTGAACGTCATTCAACAGCGTATTTTCGAAAATAATAGTAAGCAAAACGTGTTTTTTTGCCAACGCACGTAAGTACGGTAATTGACGTTTTAAGGCATCTAACGTTTCAAAATTAGTAAACAAAATCAGTAGACTGCGTTTCTGAATCTTCTTCAAACTGTCGGTTAAAACATATTGGTAGTTCGATTCTTTAAAATTGGTATCGATATGATACAATGCATCGACAATTTTACGAACCTGCAGCATTTTGTTATCGGCTTTTAGAAAAACATCGGTTTTCTTTTCAAATGTCCACAAACCGGCTTTATCCTGACGTTTAATGGAAATATTTGCCAACATCAATGCCGCATTTATCGAATAATCTAAAAGTGACATTCCATCGAAAGGCATTTTCATGGTTCTGCCTTTATCAATCAATAAATACACGTTTTGCGCTTTTTCTTCCTGATAATGATTGACCATTAAATGCTGTTTTTTGGCAGATGCTTTCCAGTTTACATGTCGTAAATCGTCGCCGGTTACATAGTCTTTAATTTGTTCAAATTCTGATGATTGACCGACTTTTCGGGTACGTTTAATTCCGTTTGGCAACAATGCCGTTTTTGATGCCAGAAGTTCATGTTTACGTAAATTTAAAAAACTTGGATAAACAGCAACTTCTTCATTTTTAGCATTTTTAAATCGTTTACTTATTAATTTAGTTAAAGTAGTTGCGTAAATATTTGTAGATCCAAATTGATACAAACCGCGTTCTTTTGGAACAATAGAATAGTTGATCTGCTTTTTAGAATCTTTCTCTAAATTACTGCTTAAAAGAAAATTGCGTTCTTGAAACTGAAAAGGCAATTCGTCTATAATTTCAATTGTAACCGAGAAAGCATAATTGTTTTTTATATTTAAATTGATTTCGTTTTTATCTCCGTTTGATAATCTTTCGGGCACAATTCTTTCAACTGTAATTCCATCTTTTTTATGAAACAGCAGAAATATTTCAACCGCAATCAATGCAACAATAACTGCCAAAACAATTAGTGCAACGTAGAAAAAGAAGGGCGCAAAAAAACCGATTGCAAATAAAATAGTTACAATCAATAATGCCAGATAAAAACGTGTATTTAAATATAAAAACTTCATTTAATTAGCGTGGAATTTCAACAGTATCAATAATCTGCTTTACAACATCTTTAATGGTAATGCCTTCCATTTCGCGTTCCGGAGCCAAAATTAAACGGTGATTCAACACATAATAGGCCACATATTTAATATCGTCTGGGGTTACAAAATCGCGACCGTTAATCAAAGCAAACGATTTACTTGCGTTTAAAATAGCGATGGAAGCACGAGGCGATGCACCTAAATACAAGAAACTGTGACTACGCGTGTTGTTAACAATTTGAGCAATAAACTGAATTAAATGCGGTTCGATCATTACTTTTTGAGCCAATTGCTGAAATTCAATCAATTGTTGTGCGTTAATTGCAGGTTTTAGCAGACTTGTTTTATCAAAATGTTCGTTGCTTTGTTCTAAATGCAACAATTGAATTTCTTGTTCTAATGTAGGATAATCAATTGTTATCTTCATTAAAAAACGATCTAACTGTGCTTCGGGCAACGCATACGTTCCTTCTTGTTCAATAGGATTTTGAGTAGCCAAAACCAAAAACGGCTGTTCCATTTCGTAGGTTTTTCCGTCGATCGTAATCTGGCGCTCTTCCATTACTTCAAACAAAGCTGCCTGGGTTTTTGCAGGTGCGCGGTTAATTTCATCAATCAAAATAAAATTTGAAAAAACCGGTCCTGATTTAAACTCGAAATTATTGGTTTGATTGTTAAAAATTGATGTTCCTAAAATATCCGAAGGCATTAAATCGGGCGTAAACTGTATGCGAGAAAAACCTGTTTGAATCGTTTTTGCCAACAATTTAGCCGTTAATGTTTTTGCCAATCCGGGAACACCCTCGATTAAAACGTGACCGTTTGAAATTAACGACACCAAAAGTAAATCGATTAATTCTTCCTGACCCACAATCACCTTGTGTAATTCGGTTTTAATAGCTGCAATCTGCTCTTTTAATTCGGTTAAAGGAATACGGCTGTTGAATGATATTTCGTTATTTTCTTGATTTTCCATAGTTTATATGTAGTTTTTCTAACAATTGGTTAAACTGAATTAAATCGGCTTGCGAATATTTTGTATCGATATTAAAATTGGTTATGAAATTAACAAACTGATCAATATCTGCTGTATTCTCCAATGATTTTTGTTCTAATTTGGTTTTAAAATCCTGATTAAGATCCTGCGTAATAATTTTCCATTCGGTTCTAATAAAATACAGTACAAACTTAATCTGCTTGTCTAAAAGCTGTGTGTGGTTGTTTTCTTGGTAATACAAATTTCCTACGGTTTCAATGTATTCAACCGTTGTATTTTTAACCGGATCAATCACGGGAACAATGCGTTGTTTGCGTTTTCCGTAGAAAATTACGTAAAGTAGCAAACCAATAATTAATGTGTACCAAGCAAATCGCAGACTTTTGTGTTTAAATATTACATTAAGAATAGAATTATTGCTTTCGCGTTCGCCGATATTGTAGTTTTCATCGAACCAAACCACGTTTTCTTTCTTAATGAACGATACAAATTCTTCTGTAAAAATGCTTGATTTCGCCTCATTATTCAAAACGTAAAAATTTGTCAGTAAAATAGGAGAGGAGCTTATATAAACCGTTCCCTTACCAAATTTTGTACTTATAAACGAAATATTGTTGTTTAACTTTGCAATTGCTGTGTAATTCTCCGGATTTTTTACCGTAAAAATATTGTTGTATTCATCTTTAATTTTTAATGTATCAACGGAACTGCCTTTATTTACAAAATGTAAATTATTGGTTTTAATATTGTGCAGATGAATTTTTAAAGTGTCTAAAATATAGCTATTTCCATAGTAAAAATTTTCCGAAGCAATAACTAAATCGGCTCCATCACTCACTTTTTTCAATACTTGCTGAACAGAAACATCGTCTAGACCAGATTTATTTTCAACAAACAAATATGTTGTTTTGCTTTCGGTTGTTTGTTCGTTATCTAAAAAATATTCGTACGGAGTTAATGATGTTTTTAGTAGTTTTTGAACTTTCAATAAATGCGGAAGTTCCTTATTAAAAACATACAAACCATACGGATCTTTACTTTGTGTATTAAAATTTCGATTCCAGTTTATTGGGTTTGGAAAGTACAATTGAATGAACATTACAACAAATGCAGCCAATAAAAAGTACACGAAATATTTTATGTATTCGGTTTTCATGATTCTTTATTAATTAATTGGATGAATTGTTGTTCGATTTTTTCAAAATCCTCAACGGAAATTTCGTGTAAACCGTACCAAACATTATCATAAATGTAAGATATGTACTGAAAAGCCGTTTTATTAGCCGTATCCTTTATTTCTGTTACGTATTGTTTAGTTGTTTTGTTCGGTTCATAATCGATAAAATTACTTTGCGACCAGCTTTTTAATGTCCATAAATAGTAATAACGCACTGCTTTTCGCAAGTTGTTTTCTTTTTTTGCTTGTTGCGTTAATAGGTTAAAATCGATGATATCGATGTTTTCTTCAATGAATTTTTCGCTAATAACTGTTTGTTCCTTTTTATAGAACAGACGAATAAATTCTTTTTTGTTCAGATAATAAACCAAGAATCCCAAAGCGATTACCGCCAAAAAAACAATAACGATATTGACAATTTCATCAAGAATATCCGAAGATCCGTTGGAATCTGTCTTAAACCAATCTAAAAAATTACGCCACCATTCGCGTATTCGGGCTAAAAAACCGCTTTCTTTTTTTACGTTGTATTCAAAATCTGATGAAGAATAGTTTTCTTTAAAATCAGTACGAAACTTTCGGTGTTTCAACTCCTCGTTATTCAACGGAACCAAAGCGTTTGTCAACGTATCGGTTGCAAGATTGGTTTGGGTGTATTCAACAACTTTTGCTGCAGTTTGCTGTGGTTTTGATATAGTATCAAGCGGTTTATCAACTTGTGAAAAAGCCGATAAACTTAAAAATAAGGCAGCAAAAGCAAGTGTTTTATTCATGTTTTCCTATTTCATCAATAGATTGGCGCATTGAATTGTACTCCAACTTTTCGCGTTCAGAATAATAAACCAAACCGTTTTGTATCAATAATAAATGATTTAAGATCATAGAAACCAAGATCGAAAAACAATAAACAACAACCATTACCACAAGGAAGATTGATATGCCAGAACCATCTATATTTTCCATATTCTGTGCACCTTGTGTTCCAAAAACAAGTCCGAAAATAGTGATCATGTAAGGAATCATGGTAACAATGGTACTTATTACATAAACAATAATCAGCATACACAAACTTGCCCCGACAATGTTCCAAAAGTTGTTGGTAATTGTGTAAAACGCATGTTTCAACGCCGCGAAAAAGTCTTGTTTTTTATCGATGTAAAAATAAAGTGTAAGCGAATACCACGTTATAAAAAACGGAACCAACAATATAATTATAAAGATTCCTATAATTACAAAACTTAATATAATAGCTATTGAAAAAGCTATAATTCCTACAATTGCAAACGTAATAAAGCTTAATAAACCAAAAAGAAGTAATCTGCCAAAATCGTTTTTAAACAGTTCACGAATTGATTTTAACGATGGTTTTTCGTTACTGTTTTTTCCTATCAAATGCATGTAATACACAGGGTAGGAATAATTTAACATACCAAGATAAAGCGATATAATAAAAAGCGATATAAACCCAATAACAAGCACTACTGCATTTTCGGTAACAAAAGCATTGTCTAAAGTTTCGCCAGTCATTGAACCGAAAGAAGTTGTTAAAATGCGGTAATAAAAAGTTCCGATCATTGACATAGAAACCATTAAAAGCAACAAGGCAATAAAAGCGAACTTTAAATAGTTTTTAAAATAATTTTTTCCCTGTAATTTTATGAATGTAAATGTGTCTGAAATATACTCGCCAAACGCACGTACTTTAAAAAGTTGAAACATATTATACATTTTTAAGTGTTTTTCTGTGTACTAAAAACGGATAAATAAAATAGTAAAATGTTATTAACCCCAACGTACTAATTATAATTAAATAGTTTAAAATATTAGGCATTTCTTTGGCGTAGCGCGTAATGTAACCTTCTATCAATCCTGCAAAAATAGTAAAAGGCATGGTACTTATAAACAATTTAAAACTGTTTTTAAAACCAATTTTTAACGATTGCATGCGTGTGTACGTTCCGGGAAACAATATGCTTGCACCCAACATAAAACCGGCACAAACTTCAATAACAATTGCCATTATTTCCATTGAACCATGTAGCCAAATTCCGCGGATACTTTCATTAAAAACTCCTTTTTCGTAAAAGAAGTACTGAAAACTGCCCAACATAACAGCATTTTGAAACATGATATACAAAGTTCCCAACCCAAGAAATACTCCGTAAATGTAACATCGCATTCCAACATATAAATTGTTAAGCGTTATTCCAAAGGCACTTCCCCAATTCGATGAACCTTTATAAACCGCCATAGCATCGCCATTTGCAATATTGTCTAACGTTTTATTTACGTAAGCGTCGCCTAATATCAAACGGACAAAACGTTCGTCATAAGCAGCAGAAACTGCACCAATTGCTACAAAAACCAGAAATAAAATCAGAGAGAAATATAAAAATTTTCGGTATTTGTAGGCTATTAACGGAACATCGTAAAAAAAGAAGGTGCTTAATACATTCTTTTCATACTTATAATTAGTGTAAACCTTTTGGTGCACCGTACTTGCAAGGTTGTTTAAGTAAACGGTTAAATCGCTTTTTGGGAAATATGTTTGAGAAAAAGACAGATCATTTGTAAGCTGAACATACATTTGAGACCAGTCATCGGCAGAAATTTTATTTTTTACGGTTAATTGTTGCTCAATATTTAACCATTTTTCTTTATTTTGTTTTATAAAAGCAATTTCCCTCATAACTGCTAAAATATAAATAATGACCGAAATAACTATAAACACTGCGCAAAATGTTGCAATAAATTTTAAGGCAGCTTCATTGGGCGAGCGTATTTTAGCATTTGCTATTGATATGGCAATTAAAACCGCATACGCAATTGCAGCTTTTTACCTTATTTTCGATGTTTTTAAAATTAAAACAAATGATAGTTGGGAAGAGGGTGTGATAACTTTTATAGGCTTGATACCATTTATATTTTACACGCTTTTTTTTGAAAGTTGGACCAATGGACAAACGCCCGGTAAAATGATTTTAAAAATCAGGGTAGTAAAGATTGAAGGTTATCAGGCACGTTTCTCTGATTATTTCAGCAGATGGATTTGTCGTTTGGTCGATGTTTTTATTATGTTGGGATTGCCTGCTATTTTAGGAATTATCTTCAGTAAAAAAAGTCAGCGTTTGGGCGATATGGTTACCGACACAACCGTTATCAGTTTAAAATCGAATGTGCAGTTGAATCATCGCTATTTAAATGATCTTTCAAACGAATATGTGGTAAGTTTTCCAACGGTTTTACGATTGTCTGATCACGATATGAACATCATTAAAAAAGCATATAATACTGCAATTCTTCAAAACGATACACTGATGATTGACAAGCTTATTTCTAAAATTGAAGAAGTAACCACTATAAAAAATCAAAGTTTAAACCAGCATCAGTTTATACAAACCGTAATTAACGACTTTAATCATTTAACAAGCAAATAATGATTTTCTCTATTTTAGATATTTTAGGACTTATTGCGTTCGCAATTTCGGGTGCATTGGCAGGAATCGAAAAAAAACTAGACTTTTTCGGTGTATTTGTTATTGCCATGGTAACATCAATTGGTGGCGGAACTTTGCGTGATCTGCTTATTGGTAACACGCCTGTTTTTTGGCTGTTAAACCTGCAAACATTTTATATTGTGGTAGCTGCAACAATTATTTCGATCATTTTCAGGCAATATTTAAGTTTTTTAAGAACATCGTTATTTTTGTTTGATACTATTGGGATTGGAATTTTCACGATTATAGGTATCGAAAAAGGATTGTCGATAAATTTCAGCCCTATCGTTTGTATTCTTTTAGGAACCGTAACGGCTTGTTTTGGTGGTGTTGCCCGAGATATTCTTTGTAACGAAATCCCCGTAATTTTTCGAAAAGAAATTTATGCCACAGCTTGTTTAATGGGAGGATTTATGTTTTTTGGATTGAAGTTACTACACGTAAACGACGACGTAATTTATGTTGGTACAGCCGGAACCATTATTTTAATTCGAATTTTAGCAGTTCGCCATAATTGGTCATTCCCTAAAATTGAAATTAAATAGAATTAGATTTTTTTGAAATATTTTTTTATTCGATCAACTAAACTGATTTTTGGTTTATATGTAGTTGTTTGTTTTGCTTCAATTGGAAAAAAATCTTTTATTTCTTTGGTTATTAAATCAAATTCAAAATCAAAAGAATCAGTACTGGTTTGATAGTGCCAATATTCAGCATGCAGTTTATTGTCTTTAATTTTTGTAAGTGTGATTTTATCGAAAATATATTCGCTAAAAAGAACATCAACACTTCCATCACAATTTACATACTTTATATCAAAACCATCAATGAAGTAAATCGTATCATTTTCCGCGTTGTACAAAGCAGATTCTATGTGAGAAATTATAGATTCATTTATCTGCTCTTTTAAAACAAGATCAATTAAATAGCCATGACCATTTGCAATGATAAATGCTTTTTGATCTTTAAGTTGAAAAATAAGTTTAACTTCTTCAACCCAACCAGTTTCAAAAGATCCAACCCATTCATTTTCATCATTAGTAAATTTTACCCAAAGACAATGTGGTGTGATACTTCCAAAATGTTTTTCATGGTATTCGCCTGAAATAGGTTTATTTATAAATTCCGCGTTCATGTTTTAAAATTAATATAATATGAATAAAAAACGCTCTTAATTAAGAGCGTTTCTGTTTGGGTCTATCTGATTTAATATCCAGTCTAATTCGGGATCTTTATCGTTTAAGAAATCTTCAATAGTTGGTTTTATATAAGTATCGGGCATTACGCCGTAACCTTCTTTTTGGGTTTGTTCATGTGGTTTTATAGTCATTAAACCTACACGAACAACTAATTTAGAATTGGGTAATTTCACATTAGGCATAATTCCGGCAACCGTTCCGTTAAACGTTCCGCCTGTTTCATCGCCCACAAAAACGGCACGGTTTCTACCTTTTAAGTGCGATGAAATAATAGCTGCCGCAGAAAACGTCATACCATCGGTAATCACGTATATATTGTTTTTGTAATTCAATGGTTTTGGCTGTGTTATTTTAGACGATTTCATATGAAACTGCAATTCTCCCACATCATTTCTGCTTGATCTTAATCCGCGGATTGTTGAAAAAATAGAAATAAACGGCGTGCCTAAAATTTTACTAGCAACACTTTTACCTCTGTAAAGATTTAAAAAAGTAGTACGTTTTGTAATGGTTGCAGGCTTTGTAAATACAAAAGCGGTATCATTTAAATATTGTGCCAGCTTGTGAATTTCATTCAATCGTCCACCAGGATTTCCACGTAAATCGATAATCAAATTCTGCACATCGTGTTTCTTTAATTCGGCAAAAATTGTATCGTAAACTTTTATGCGTCCCTTGCTAAAATCTCTGATTTTAAGCACAGCAACCGTACTGTCTTGCGCAACTGGATACGTTATTTGTTTAGAAAATGTGTTGCTTTTACTATCATAACCAAACCATTCGTTTTTATGATACTTTTTCTCTGCCAATTCTTTTAAAGCCTTCTTTTTAATTTTCTTTTCTGCTTTAGTAAGTTTTGGTAGCGTATCTGTTTGAACAATTTTTGTGTCTTTTAACGTATCGTTTTTCTTTTCGGCAATTGCTTTTTTGGCAAGCGCTTTTCTTTCTTTTTTCGATTTTTCAAACGTTCTTTTTGCAGTGTAATAGAAAGCAGTATCGGCACAAACGGCATTGATTTTAATACTGTCAACAAACCCTAATTCATTAATGTAGAACGAATTTACACGACGAGCAAAAAACTTTGGAATTGCCGTTTCGTTGTATCCGTCTGATGTAAATGTTTTTCGGTATTTCGTAAAAAGATCCGCAGGTTTTACTCCGTTAATATCGATAATTTCCGTTCCTGTTTGAAGAATGGTATCCGTTTTAGAATTGTTTCTTTTAATGAAAAGTCTGTCGTTCAAATACTCATATTCAAAATTCGATAATGGATTTACCGAACCTTTGTATTTTTTCTTTAAAGAATCGGGTGAAGTCTGCGTAAGCATACCCATGCTCATGTGTCCCTGATGAACCGATGCCACAACCGGACTGATCTTCAGGTAAAATTCGTTGGGTGTTAACGGTTCATTCAAAGTATTCGACAAACTATCGAATTTTCTGTTAAGATCTTCCTTCGAAATGTACCAATACAAATCGGGATGCATGTTTGTGATTCTTTTTTGAACAAACGAAACATCTTTCTTTAATTTCTTCGCATCAATTTTGGTATGATAGCGTTTGTTTATTTTATCGTGGCTTGCACATGAAAGTACAAACAACGAAAGTAGTGCTAAAATTGATTTTTTCATGTTTTATTATGTCTAAAAAAAGCGACTTTCGTCGCCTGATTAATCGTTAATCTGTATAAAAGGATAATTCCCCAATCGTGGTGCCAATTCTTTTGTTTTATAAGCCATTTGCGAATTATGGTTGTTGAAACATATAATGGTAATGGTATCTTTGCGCAACGTTACATACGATGTTCTGTTACCGCGCCACCAACCGTTGTGGAAAGTGTACAGGTTACCGCCATCTTCTTTAGGTTCCACCATACGTATCGCCAAACCATAATTATTTGCTCCCGATTTTTCGTACGAATATCCTTTGTACATTTCGCCTTTTAACGCTTTGCTAATAAAATTATCAGAATATAGTGCTTTATCTAATTTCAGCATATCGCGTGCCGTTGTATAGATGTTTTTATCGCCATACGTTCCATCTAAATAATCCCAATGCATTTTTTGATTATTCGCGTGGTATGATTGCGTTATTTTGTCTTTGTTTTCCAGATTATCTAAAACAAAGGTATTGTTCATTTTTAAAGGCTCTAAAATAAGCTCCTTCATAGCATCTTGAAACGATTTTTTTGTAACCTGCTCCACAATCAACGCCAAAACTACATAATTAGTGTTAGAGTAGGTAAAGCGGGTATTTGGTCTAAAATCTAACTTAATGCCTTTGGTTTCCAACAAATTCAACACATCTTTATTGGTCAGTGTTTTCTTGGTATCCCACATTCCGGGTTTAGCTGTAAAGTTTCCGTAATAAGGCAATCCTGAACGATGATTTAATAACAAACGCACCGTAATATCATCAAAAGGAAATCCGGTTAAAATAGTATTCACTTTTTGATCTAACGAAATTTTCCCTTCGTTAATTAATCGTAAAATAGTTACACCTGTAAATACTTTTCCGACAGATGCAACGTGCATTGGTGTAGAATCGTTAATTTTTTCTTTGTTTTGATAATTTGCGTAACCCTGATAATCTTCAAAGATTATTTCACCGTTTTTCGCAACAAGAAACTGTCCCCAAAAACCACCTCTATTAATTCGGTTGTGGTAAAAAGTTTCAATAATTTCGCGGGTTTCTAATTTATATTTTGGTGTTACCGGATTAAATTTTACATCAAAAGTATCGTCGTTGTTTTTTATTAATTGTTCTTGTTTTTTATAAAGTTCACTTCTTTTTTTAATGACTTGAGCAATATCGAAATTTTTATCGCAAGAAATACTTAAGCCACCGATAAGAAGTAGGGGAAATATTATTTTTTTCATTATTTAAAATTCGCTATAAGTAGCAAATATAAACGATTTGCTGATTTTTAAAAACACCTTGCTGCGTTAAATTTATAAAAAGTAAAAAATGTATCTTTGGTGTAGATTATAAAATTTTACAGAATGAATGAAATAAACTGGCAAACAGCTATTGAGTTTGATGATATAACGTATAAAAAATGCAACGGCGTTGCCCGAATTGCATTTAACCGCCCGGAAGTTAGAAACGCTTTCCGTCCTAAAACTACTTCTGAATTGTTGCGTGCTTTCAGCGATGCACATGAAGATACATCAATCGGAGTGATTCTTTTATCGTCTGAAGGTCCTTCTCCAAAAGACGGTGTTTATTCTTTTTGCAGTGGCGGCGATCAAAAAGCACGTGGTTATCAAGGTTATGTTGGTGAAGATGGTTATCACCGTCTAAATATTTTAGAAGTTCAGCGTTTAATTCGCTTTACACCAAAAGCAGTTATTGCGGTTGTAAATGGCTGGGCTGTTGGTGGCGGACATTCTTTACATGTGGTTTGCGATTTAACGTTGGCGAGTAAAGAACACGCTATTTTTAAACAAACCGATGCCGATGTTACAAGTTTTGATGGTGGTTACGGATCGGCTTATTTGGCGAAAATGGTCGGACAGAAAAGAGCGCGTGAAATTTTCTTTTTAGGTAGAAATTATTCTGCACAAGACGCTTACGATATGGGAATGGTTAACGCAGTAATCCCGCATGCAGAATTGGAACAAACGGCTTACGATTGGGCACAGGAAATTTTAGGAAAATCGCCTATATCTATAAAAATGTTGAAATTTGCTATGAATTTAACCGACGACGGCATGGTTGGTCAGCAGGTTTTTGCCGGCGAAGCAACGCGTTTGGCTTATATGAGTGAAGAAGCTATTGAAGGTCGTAATGCCTTTTTAGAAAAACGCAAACCTAATTTTGAGAAGAAATATATTCCTTAATAGGTTGTTTTAATAAACTTAAAATAAAGAGAAGTAACGGAAATCAAATTCTGTTACTTCTTTTTATTTTTCAAAATTATTATCAAAAATAAATACCTCGCCGTCCTTTAAAACTTTAAAAAGCCATTTGTTTTTAATACAGCGTTCCACTTCCTTTTCGATTAGTTCAGATTCTTCGTGGTTTGATTTGTAATGAGGAAGTAAAGCATAATTGAAAATACCTAAACCTTCATAAATTGGAATATTGATTTCTTTATAAGGAAAATTATTAGCATCATCAACTTGATCAATATATTTAAGTGAATCGCACAAAATACAGATTCCAGCACTGTAGCCGCCCCAAAAGAAATCTTTTCGCTTTAATAAATATTTAAAAATAGTATCAAAACCACTCAACTTCATTGCTTGCCGAAGCACAAAAGTATTTCCGCCGCAAACCCAAATACCATCCAACTCATCTAATTTGTTCTTTAAAAATTCTTCTTTTCCAAAATAATCCTTCAAATCTAAATGTTCACATTTAAAACCTAAATTTTCAAGAAAAAGCATCTACTCATGTAATGATTTTTGTTTATTTTCTTCATTTACACCTAACCAATCACGTGAATTATTTACATGACCAATTTTTGCTCGTTTTGGAAGCATTTTTGTTAGTTCATTATAATCATTTCCGAATTTGTAAGAAGAAAGGTAGAATTTCATTAAACTTTAGTTGAAATCTAATCAGATTTATTTTTTTATAAACTTATAGGTTTTTGATACATTGTCTGCAGAAAAGTGAAGCATATACAAACCACTTGAATAATTTGAAACATCTATTTTCGTTTGATTTTTATCTTGATTGATCAATTTACCCGACAGATCATATATTTTATAAGAAGTTTCGGTTAAATCGGTTTCGATATTCAAAAAATCATTGGTGTAAGTAGGATACACTTTTGTATAATTAAAAACAGTTTCACTGGTATTTAAAGCATTCCATTTATTTTCTGCTGCAGGTCCGTTCCAAATTTTTGTTGCTAAATAAGGATTGTCAATAAACGGATTTCTGTTTCCTTGTGCAGCATAAATTTTTTCATTTCGGTTGATTTCATGTATTGATACCGGATCTTCTGCATTCCATTGTAAAAAAATATTCGGCATATCGTTATTTACAGAAAAAGATGTAGATCCAAAACCAACATTTACAGGCTGGCAGCGGTTACCGTAACGCACATACATATACATAACCATTCGGGCAACATCCCCTTTCCAGTTATCGCCCGGATAAAAATATTCCGATCCATTTTGCTGAATAACTCGTGAATAAGTAATGTACGTTGTTGGGTTTGCAATAAACTTAAAGTTGCTTCTTAAATTATTTCGGTCGTAATCAACGGCACGTAAATGGTGCGCATCAGAACCCGGACCTTCAAATTCTAAATTAGGTGTTCCTTTCGATCTTGGAAAAACATGTTCGCGAACCCATTTATCTTCACAGTTCGATGAATGACAACTTGCCGTTCTGTCGCGTGTTAAATCGTTGTTTTTGATCAAATCAGTATCGTTCCAACCGTATAAAAGCAAAACTTTATCTGCATTGTTAGGATCAACATCGGCTTGTTTTAAAACATTCCATACATCTGGTGTATAAATCAAATTGTATGTATGAGTCGTTGTTAATAAAGTAGTTAACTCATTTTTTAAGACTTCGCCTTGCAAATTTAAGTTAATGGTTTGGTAGTAAGTAGGTATTTGCGCATTTGTTGCCGAAAACAACAAACAAACTATTATTTGGATAAAATTTTTCATGGGTAAAAATAATGTACAAAAGTAATAATATTCTATCAGATCGAAATGTTTTGTGAAAACAATTCAGATGTTGGGTTTAGTTTTTATATTTTTGAAAAAAAATAAACATGAAATACGTTTTACTTTTTCTTTTTTTAGGATTTTTTAATACACAGGCTCAAAGTTATTTAGATTATTATTTTAAAGCGAACAACATTAACGGCGCCATTGTTATTTACAACGAGAATAAGGATGAATGGTTGTTTAGTACCGAAGTGGAACCTTTTTCGAATACACCAGCAGCAGCTCATTTTCATTTATGGCAGGCTTTGGTTGGTTTAGAAGAAAAAGTTTTTAAGATTGATGTAAAGGAAAAATTGATGTGGGATGGTGTTAAAAGATCTTTTTTTGATGAAAGAAAACCCGAATGGAATGCCGATACCAATTTAATTGATGCCATAAAGAATAAGAACGACTGGTATTTTGACCGTTTACAGAATTATCTTCCACAGGAAAGTTATTTAAGTAATATTAAAAAATCGACTTTTTTTAAAGAAATAAAAAACAACGAATTACAGTATTTTTGGAACTACGCCGCTTTGACAAACCCAAATTCTATGATTTTGTTTTTGAAAGAGTTGAAAGAAGGCAAGCTGCCTTTTAATAAACAAAGTCAGCAGTTTGTTTACAACCAGCTATTAAAAGATGAAAAACTGGCAATACATACCGCAACAACAAATTATTTAGGTAAAAGAATTGATTGGACAGTGGGTGTATATTTAAAGCAAAGCAAGCCAATCTATTTTTCGTTAAGAACTTACACTTCGTTAGAAACAACTGAATTAGATGATTACGAAAGAAGAAAAAATTTAATTATATCACAGATTTTTGATGTGTTGAATTATTAAAAACAAAAAATCCCGGAGTCTAAACTTCGGGATTTTTTTTGTTATTTATATTTTATTATTGTTGATTTTGCATTTGCTCAATCCATTGTTGTTGCATCTCTTGAACTCCATCAAAGCCATACATAGCAATTACAACTATATTTGATATTAATGTTATAACACTTAAAACTAATCCAATAATACATAAAATTCTACCAGTGTTAAGGTTGGAAAAATTGTTGTAAGCACTTGGGTTTTGTTTGTATAATGCCATATCTTTTTTAGCTAAAACTAAACCGATGATACCACAAATTACCCCAACAATACCATAACAACAACATCCAATAATAGAAACAATACCCAATATAAGAACTGCTGTTCCGTTTGGTAAGTTAGTTGTCATAAAATTACCGTTTCCGTTGTTAAAGTTAGAATTTTGGTAGTTTTGTGTTTGATTCTGATCCTGATAATTTTCCATAGTTCTTTTTAATTTGTTAAAATTTATAATGTTTGTAAATATAAGCAAATACCATAATAACCGCATTTAGTATCGCTAAAAAAATTATTATTTTATGATATTTTCGTTTCTTATCAACAAAATGCAAAAAAATAAATGCAAATAAAAGAATAGTGGTGTAAATTGCCGGAAACATTTTAAATGCGTCAACAAAATTGCCTTGCGATACCATATAAGCCGCACGCTGCGTACCGCAACCCATACATTCAACTCCAAAAAGTTTTTTGTTCATGCAGGGTATCATGTATTCTTCCATAGTCGTAAATTTTTACCGAATGTATAAATTTATTAATTTTGAAAAAAATATAAAATGAAATTTCTTATATATATCGCGATATTTGGTTTAATGTTTTGGGCACTGGTTGAACAAACCAAATCGCAGCCAAACATCTATATACAAATAGTTGCAGTGCTTGTTTTTTTCTTTTTAATGATGTATTTAATGAACAAAACACCAAGCAATTCCGATAAAAATAACAACCAAACAAACAATGAACAAGGAAATTAATATAGGAACTTTTGTTGAAGTTTTAGACGAAGATTTTAAAGGGAAAGTTATAAAAATTGCTAACGACGAGGCCGTTATTTTAACAAGCGATGGTTTTGAACTTGCATACCCCTTAAAACAGCTGATTTTAATTGGCGATGATTCACTTATAAAACAAGGATCGACTTACGGAGCAATTGAATCGGCAAAAACACAGAAGATTACAGTTAATCATCATAAAGTAAATTCCGAAAAAAAATCGAAAAAAGACGAAGTTGTTTTAGAAGTTGATCTTCATATAGAAAAACTGGTTAAGAGTTTTAAACACATGAACAATTTTGATATTTTAAACATTCAGGTTGATACGGCACGCGGACAATTAGAATTCGCTATTAAAAACCGTATTCCTAAAATTGTGTTTATACACGGAATGGGCGAGGGCGTTTTAAAATCAGAATTAGATTATTTGTTGGGCAGATATCCCGAAATATCGTATCAGGATGCAAACTATAGAAAATATGGTTTGGGAGCAACAGAAGTATATATAAAGCAAAATCCGAATGTTTAAATTCGGATTTTGTTGTTTTATTGAGGTTCGTAAGTTCCTAAATTTCGATCTGTCACACTAAAGGTAGTTTCGTCATTCTTAAATTGAGCCTGTAATAGCTTTAAATTATGAGTTATGATTGTTCCTATAACTTTTGTTTCAATCTGTAAAGATCCATTGGTTACCTGCCAATCTTCTTTAATTGTGTCAGTTGGAAATTCACATTCATTACCTTCATCAATCGTTATAAATTCTTTAAAAATATAATAATTTAATAAGTTGGTGTCATTTAAATTCACTATTTGAGTTTGATTAGTTGTAGGGAAAACAAAATCAGCAGGTAAGTTTATTTGAATGTACTCATCATTTCTATTACAAATTAAAGTATTCTCGCAATTATTAAAGTTGTTTGTAAAGTTGAAATTCAATTTACTTGTATCATAAACATACGAACCATACGGAAGGGTAGCATATTTAATTTCCGATGTTCCGTTAGTAAGCGTAATATTTTCAAAATTAATGGTGTAAGTATAGTTTACATTTACAGCGGTTTCGGTAACTGCCGGTATCATTGTTCGGGTGTAAAATATTCTTCCACCAGGTAAAGAGGTGTATTCTGCCGTAACTTTTGGATTTGCTGGTGCTAATAAAGAACAAATTGCGTTTGCCAAAATCGGAGCATCGTATGTACGGTAATAAATTTTTGTAGTTCCCGTAGTTGACAACTCTTGTTTGATGTCTAAAGGAGCTAATGTATCTAATACCGATCCTTTAACACCGTTAACCGTGCTAGAAAAATCTACCAGTAACAATTCAGTGTCATTCGTTTTAAAATACAACTCATTATCCTGGCATTTTTGAATTTGTTTTCCGTCAAAATTTAAATTTTCAAAAACCAAATCACCATCATCACAAGCTGTTAAACTTATCGAGACTAAAAACAAGCCAACTATTTTTTTCATAGAATACAAACTTTGCTACAAAAATAACTTTTTTATAACCAAAATAGCCGATCTTGCTTCAAATTTTTATATTTGATATTTAATTCCATTTTGTATGAATCATACTGTAAAAACAAATTATCCGGCATTATATACCTTAATTGTTGTTTTCTTTTTTTGGGGATTTATGGCTGCGGGCAACAACATTTTTATTCCTTTTTGTAAAGATTATTTCCATTTAGATCAGTTTCAATCACAATTGATCGATTTTGCTTTTTACACAGCCTACTACATTGGTGCGTTGATTTTGTTTGCCTTGAGTAATGTTAAAGGGAAAGATTTAGTTACTTATTGGGGTTACAAACGCAGTATTGTTTATGGTTTGCTGTTTTCTACAATTGGTGCTGTTGCCATGATTTTGGCGGTTGAAGCCAATGTGTATTACGGAATGCTGATTGGTTTGTTCACAGTTGCCTTGGGGTTTTCGTTACAGCAAACAGCGGCAAATCCGTTTGCTATTTTACTGGGCGATGAAAAAACAGGCGCAAGCAGGGTAAATCTGGGTGGCGGAATAAATTCGTTAGGTACTACAATTGGTCCGTTGGTAGTTGCTTTTGCATTGTTTGGAACAACCGCAGCAGTGAGCGAGAATCAAATAAAATCTTTGAGTTTAGATAAAGTAGTGTTGCTTTATGTTTGCGTCGGCTTATTGTTTATTGGTGCTGCCGCATTGTTTTATTTTTCAAAAAAATTGCCCGAAGGAAAAAGTATCGAACCTATAGAAAAAGCTCCGAAAGCACTAAATATATTAGTTTTAATGACCATTTTATTAATGGTTTGTTTCAGTTTTGTTTTTTCAACCTACAGAGGAACAGTCGAAATAGTAAGTAAAGAATCATTAGAAAATACACGTGTTATGTGGCTTTCATTTGCATTTGTAGCAGTTTTGTTGATACTGCTTTTTGCTTACAATCGCGCAACCGTAAAACCAGAAGGTTGGGGTGCAATGAAATATCCGCAATTGGTTTTGGGAATGTTGGCAATATTTATGTACGTTGGAGTAGAAGTAGGTATTGGAAGTAATTTAGGCGAGCTTTTAAAATCTGATGAATTTGGCGGATTATCTTCATCTCAAATTGCACCTTATATTTCAATGTATTGGGGCAGTATGATGATTGGTCGTTGGGCAGGAGCTGTTAGTGCTTTTAATCTTTCAAAAAACAGACAATTGCTTTTAACGGTTATTCTTCCAATAATTGCCTTCGGTATTATCATAACAGCCAATATTTTAGCCGAATACGATATGCAGTATTTCTATGGTTTCATTATCTGTGTTGTTTTACAAATCGTATTAATTATCTTAACAAAAAATGCACCTGCAAAAACATTAATGGTTTTTAGTTTGTTCGGAATCATTGCATTAATTGTTGGCTTAAATACTACAGGGAAAACCGCTATTTATGCCTTTTTATGTGGCGGATTGGCGTGCAGTATTATGTGGCCGGCAATTTATAATTTAAGTTTAATGGGATTAGGAAAATACACAGCACAAGGATCGGCATTTTTGGTAATGATGATTTTAGGCGGTGGAATTATTCCACCTATTCAAGGAAAAATTGCAGATATCATTGGTATTCATTCATCGTATATCGTGTCTTTAGTTTGCTTTATCTATTTACTGATTTTTGCTTTTGTAGTGATAAGAATTTTAAAGAAACAGAATATTGAAATTGAATAAGGTATAAAAATTTGTTTGAAAATCGCATTATAAATTAACAATGCGATTGTTTTTTGTACCCAAATCTAAACTACATTTGCGTTTTTATTTGTGCAATGCAAAATTTTAAATATTACATAATTGCTTTTTGTGCTTTTATGTTGTGGGGTTTTTTCAGTTTGGCTTTAAAACCTATTTCTTACGTACCGTCATTCGATATTTTGTTTTACAGAATTTCCTTTTCGGCTGTTATTATTGTTTGTTTTACGCTTTTATTTAGAAAGAAGATACTTTTAAACGATCTTAAAAACTTTAAAAAACTTCCCGAAAAAGACAAAAAAAGAAGTTTGGGTCTAACAACAATTGGTGGGTTATTGCTTGGTATCAACTGGTTTTTGTTTATTTATGTGGTAAATCAAATTAATGTACAATCTGCATCGTTTGCCTATTTAATCTGTCCGATTATCACTACATTTCTGGCAAACATCATCTTAAAAGAAAAGCTTCAAAAAATACAGTGGATTGCAGTTTTAATAAGTACAATTGGCTGTATAATCTGTTTTGTAAGCAATTCAAACAACTTGTTTTTCGCTTTTGTTGTAGCTTTTACTTATGCTTTTTATTTAATCTCACAACGATCAAACATTTATTTTGACAAGCTAAACACACTCGCTTTTCAAATTATTCTGATATTCATTCTATCATTACCTTATTATTTTGTAAACGGTTTCAGCGTACCGGTAAATCCATCATTTTACCTGTATATTTTAGCAATAGCAACCTTGTTTACATTGGCACCTTTATATATGAATTTGTATGCTTTAAAAGGCGCGTCGGCATCAAACGTTGGGGTAATGTTGTATATAAATCCGTTGATAGCATTTTTATTGGCAATCTTTTATTATAAAGAACACATAAATACTTTACAGTTTGTTTCATATTTCTTAATTTTGCTATCGGTTTTTATTTTTAACTACCGAATTTTAACTAATCTAACCAAGAAATTTTTAAAGTAATGAACCAGATATATTTTGATAATGCGGCTACCACATCTGTTAGACCAGAAGTAGTTGAAGAAATGATTAAAATTTTAACGAACGATTTCGGAAATCCTTCATCAACCTATTCAATTGGTCGCCATACAAAAGCATTAATCGAAGCATCGCGCAAAACCATTGCAAAGCAGTTTAATGTAACGGCAAGTGAAATTATTTTTACATCGTGCGGAACCGAAGGTAATAACTGGATCATTCGTTCTTCTGTTCGTGATTTAGGTATCAAACGTATTATTACAACCCGCATGGAACATCATTGCACCTTGTATTCTATCAAAGAAATGGAGAAAGAATATGGTACAAAGATCGATTATGTAAACGTTTTGCCAAACAGCGAGATCGACTATAACCATTTAGAAGAATTGTTGAAAGACAATCAGCCTACATTAATTAGTTTGATGCATGTTAACAATGAAATAGGAACGATTTTAGATTTAAAACGAGTTGCCGATTTGGCACAGCAGCACAATGCTTTGTTTCATTCAGATACCGTTCAATCTGTAGGAAAAGTTGAAATTCCTTTAGATGAAATTCCTATTGATTTTATCGTAGCATCAGCACATAAATTTCACGGTCCAAAAGGCGCAGGATTTGTGTTTATTCGTAAGAAAAATGTTTTAAAACCATTGATCGTTGGTGGCGAACAAGAAAAAGGAATGCGTGCCGGCACCGAAGCGCCTCATCAGGTTGTTGGTATGGCAAAAGCGTTAGAATTATCGTATCAGGATTTAAATAAAGACCGTACAAAAATTACCGGATTACGCGATTACTGCAAAGCGAAACTACAGGAAAGCTTTGCTGATGTGCAGTTCAACGGAAACGGATCAACTTTTTACAACGTGTTAAACATTCGTTTACCATTTTCACCAGAGAAAGCTGCAATGATGTTGTTTCAGTTAGATATGAAAGGAATTGCCGTTTCTCGCGGAAGTGCCTGTCAATCGGGAAGCCAGAAACCATCACACGTTTTAGCCGAATTCTTGGACGATGTTGAAATTAAAAAACCGAGTTTACGTGTGTCATTCGGTCATGAAAACAAACAAGAAGAAATTGATTATTTAATTGATGTTTTAAAAGGAATATAAAAAAGCCTCAGATTTATCTGAGGCTTTTTTATTTTTTAATAAACTTAAATGATTGATTAATATTTGGATTATTTATTTGCAATATATAGGCGCCCGAACTTAAATTGGATATATTCATCTGATTTAGATTTGAATGTACTGCAGAGTGATTCAATACTATTTTACCTGATAGATCATAAATTGTGAAAGATGTATTTTCAGGTAAGTTTTCTTTAGATTGTATATTTAGTATATCTGTAGCAGGATTAGGGTAAACATTAAAAGTTTGTTGATTAAATTCTTTATTAGTAACAGATTCTGTTGTGAAATATGCAATATAATTACCTTTAAATGTTAACTCGCCTTTTGTATTTCTTGAAAGTTTTTTAATTGGCGAATTTGCAGTACTAAATGTTAAGGAAGTAAATCTACTTGTATTACCAAAAGTGTAACCAATACAAAAATATCCTTTCGAAGTTGGGAATGCAACTCCATTATCAGTACCTACAAAGCCATAAAAACTTGCATAACTTCTCTTTTTGCCATCGGTTGATATTATAGTTGAAAAAGTGTCATCTGTACCACCATGATTTTTTTGATACGCATTATTTGTAGATAAATTAGAAGCAAAAGGATCTGTCTTTTTTACTGTTGAACTAACAAACAATTCAATATTGTTTGCTTCAATTATATTTCCTGTATACAAAAAGGTTGTCCAACCTCTTTGTCCGTTTCCTAGAAATTTAGTTAAAGTAATATCTATTTGGGAATTTGAAACAGGTGCTTCTAAGAGAACACCTTTTGTAGTAATATTTTTAGAAATACCGGGTCTTATTTCATGATTTGTTAAAATGAAAGCGTCGTCATTAATGACTGTAAGACTACTATTATAAGATAAAATATTGTTTTGAGCAGCTAAAGATCTATCAACACCAAAATAAGAACTCCAGGCACGGGTGCCATTAAAATTAAACTTAGATATAAACACTGTATTAGCATTATTTGTACCTGCAGTTGTCATTCCAGTAGCATATTCTTGGAAACTTCCTGAAGACCCAAAGTAATTGCTGCTAGCATTACTTTCTAAATGTTCACCATACACATATACACCATTTGTAGATGCTATGATACTTCTTATTATTGAGTGATCTTTGCTATAAAAAGTACTCCATTGGTGTTTTCCGTTTGTGTCTAATTTACTAATGGCATTCATATAAATTAGTGGATGTGTAAGATCGCCATTACTTTGAAACGTGTTAGCTGTTAATTTTTCTGTTTTTTCCCTATCTGTTATAATATAAATATTATCATTCTTATCAACAGTTAAACTTGATGAGTTTTGTAAAATAGGGTGAAAATATGTAAACCAAACTAATTTGCCAGAAGTATCAATCTTAGCTACATATCCACTGCCAGTAAATAAAGAAGCTATTGGGGTAGTACTGTATGCACCTGCTGTTGCTAAGCCGTTAACTAATGTTCTACCACATATTATTAGATCTCCTTTAGATGTTGTTTTTATAGATTTAATTAAAGAGCCACCTCCTGTATGAGGAATGGTATAGAATAATGAAGTAGACGGATTAATTGTGCTGGTTTTATAAATTCTATTCAAATCAAAATCTGTATGATAAAGAGTATTAGATTTTTGTTCTAAATGAGCTACTAAATTATTATTATGAAAATATACAGTATCACAATTTGGAGGGGGTGAACATATAGTTTTAAAACTTATAGGTAATAAAGTGCCCCATGCTCTTTTATAAAGTTGACAGTACGAATTAAAACATGTAATTATAAGTAAAAAAGAAAATAATTTTTTCATAATTATTATTTTTTAATAAACTTAAATGTTTGGTTAACATTATCTCCACTTATTTGTAAAATGTAAACACCCGATGTTAAATTAGATACATCCAGCGTATTTAGGGTTGAATTTTGTAATGAGAAATTTAAAACTCTTTTACCATTAACACCGTAAACAGTTGCACTTGTGTTATTTGGAAATATTTCAGATCTTTGTATATTTAAAATATCTACAGTTGGGTTTGGGTAAATATTAACATTAAATTTACTAAATTCATTACTGCTTAATGGTTTTGTTGTAAAATATGCCATAAATGCACCATTAAATCCAGCACTAGTAGAACCATAAAACATGCCTCCTGAATTATCAAATAGAGTTGAAGCAGATGAATTTCCAAATGAACTACCAAAAATATAATAACCATTTGTAGTTGTTACAGCAACACCTGAATCCACACCATCTCCCCCATAAAACGACCCATACTTTAAAGCAGAATCATTGCCAGATAAAATATAAGTATAAATATCAGATTTGCCACCATGTTGCTTTTGATAAGCATTTTGTGTTGTTAAACTATTTAAGTTAGGTATAGTGTTTTCTATTTCACCAGTTATGAATAGGTCATTGCCATTTGTTTTTTGTATTACCCTACCACTGTGTAAGTAAGTTGTAAAACTACGTTTACCATCGCTAGTAAATTTAGTTAAAGTTGTATTTTTAAATGTAGATATTGGTGTGGTTAGATAAGCATTATTTGTTGCTATATTTTTTGCAGGTGTACTTATATTTATTAGATCAGTTAAAATGTAAGCATCATCACCAATAACTGTCATGCTATATGGGAAAGAACTATTATTCATTGGACATTTAGAAATTTGTTCACCAAAATAAGAACTCCAAATTCTTGAACCATTGAAATTAAATTTTGTGATAAAAGTAGTTCCAGAATTACCGTTCGACTTCAAACCTGATGAATATTCCTGGTAACTTCCTATTGTTCCAAAATAATTGCTTGATCCATTTCCACCTAAATGTTCACCATAAACATACAAACCGTTATCGCTTGCGATGATGTTTCTAATGTTAGAGTCATCTTTAAAATAAAAAGTACTCCAAACATGTTTACCATTTGTATCTAGTTTGCTGATAACTTCCTGATAATTTATATTTGATAATAGATCACCAGTGCTTTGAAAACTATTTGTTGACAATACATCATTTTTATCTCTTCTACTTAAAACATATATATTATTATTTTTGTCAATTGCCAAGCTGGAAGCATTTTGAGCCAGATCATGGAAATATGTAAACCATAATAATTGCCCTGATCGACTTATTTTAGCTATAAAAGAAAAGCCACTAAACTGGGTAGTTATTGGGGTTTTACTATACGCTCCGGCAGTTGCTAAATCAGCATTATGAGTTCTACCATAAACAATTAAATTTTCATTATTGTCAAATTTCATATTTTCAATACGAACAGCATGTTTGGATAGAGGAGGATTAGGGTGTGGAAACTTGTAGAAAAGGGTTTTAGTAGAATTAATTTTATTGTGAATATAAATATATCCAAAGTAAGTTTCATCTATAAATAATTCTTCAGTACTATGCTTAACTTCAAAAACCCTACTTGGACCCAAGTTAACTTTTCCCCATTCTCTATTATATAATGATTGACTAAATAAATTGTTAATCGCAAGAAAAAGAAACAATATTAATGTGATTTTTTTCATAATTATGTTAGTTTAGGTTGTTAAACCTTAAAATTAACAAAAAATTATAATAAAAAAAACAAAATTTATAAATTACACAAAAAATCCAAAAGCAATTCCTATAATTATTGCTAATAGTTTAGCTAAATTAAATTTGTGCCCTTCGCTGCTTTCAAAGATTATAGTTGATGATATATGGAATAAAATACCTATTACAAATGCCGATATTGGTACATAATAATCAATTAAGAATGATAAGTTTGCTGATAAATAAGTTCCAAGCGGAGTCATTAAAGCAAAGACGATCATAAACATAAAAACGAATTTTTTATTTAATTCTGCCTGTAAAAAGAATAACGTTAATATAATTGCGATTGGGAAATGATGTATCGCAATTGCCCATGCTAAATGCGTGTGCTGGCTTACAGGCATTCCTTCGAACAACGCGTGCAAACACAAACTCGCAAACAAAAGCCAAGGCATCGATGTCATTTTTTCGTGAACATGAACGTGACCATGTTCTGCACCTTTAGAGAAATATTCTAAAATAATCTGAAAAACAATACCTAACATAATAAACAACCCGATCTGTTTCATGGCATCGTGGTCGTGATTGTGCTGGTTTGAATTTGTTGTTTCGGTATGATTGTGATTATCGTGACTTGCGTGATCATGACTATGATCGTGATGTTCATGTGTGTGATTATGCGAACTATTGTCGTTTTCAACAATTGTTGTTTCAATATGATTTCCTTCAATAACATACGCATAAACTTCTGGCAGCAAATGCGAAACCGTCATTGTCAACAAAAAAGAACCGCTGAATGCCAATAGCAGTTTTATGGTTTTCTTTTTGGCCGGTTTTACAATTATCGCTAAAAAATATCCTAATACAACAGCTAAAAAGGGTAATAAATATGTTTCCATTATTTAAAGATCATTATTAAACGGTCTGATTCTTTTTTGTAAAACTTATGTAATTTGTAATCGCCAAAAGTATCCAACAAATAAATTCCGGCTTGTTCCATTAATGTTTCAAAATCTTCTAACGTCAAGGCTTTTACTTTTTCGGTAAAATCAAAATGTTCGCCTTCAAAATCAAAAACAATATTCTTTAAAATGTAACCGTTTTCAATCCATCTTTTAATAGTAAAAATAATCCCGTCGACTTCTTTTGTTTCTTCTGATTTTAAATTTTCGGTAACTTTTTCAACATTCATAAAATCAAGAACTGCAAAACCAAAATCGTTCAAACTGTTTTTAATCGCTTTAAGAGCTGTCAAGTTATCTTCATTGTTTTCAAAATATCCAAAACTAGTAAACAGGTTAAAAATAGCATCGAATTTCTCATTAAAAGGCTCGCGCATATCTTTCACTTGAAAATGCAGCGTATCATTTTCAGATTTTTTTGCAAACGCAATACTGTTTTCAGACAAATCGGCACCTACAACATTGTATCCCAACTTATTCAAATAAATAGAATGTCTGCCGCGACCGCAAGCCAAATCAAGCACTTTTGCATTTTCGGGCAAATTCAGATATTCGGTAATATTACCAATAAACAATTGAGCTTCGGCATAATCACGATCTTTGTATAAAATGTGATAAAAAGGGGTATCAAACCAATTATTGCTATATGTTTTTTTAGATTCTTGCATTTTAGAAATTTTGTGAACGCAAAAATACGCTATTTTTGTAGAATTAAATAAATTTATCGTTCCCGACGGAAAGGAATTGAATATGGAAAACTTTAAAATGGTAGCTAAAACCTTCTTTGGCTTTGAAGAGATTTTAGCAAACGAATTGATTAGATTAGGTGCGCAACGTGTAGAACAAGGTACCAGAATGGTTAGTTTTTATGGCGATCAGGGTTTTATGTACAAGGCAAATTTGGCTTTGCGTACCGCTTTAAAAGTTTTAAAACCTATAAAACAGTTTAAGGTTTTCAACGAAACCAGCTTATATAACGGTGTGCAAAGTATTGATTGGACCGAATTTTTAAGCGTGAATAAATCGTTTTTGATTGATGCGACCATATTTTCTGAAAATTTTAATCATTCGCAGTTTGTTGCTTTAAAAAGTAAAGATGCCATTGTAGATCAGTTTAAAAAGAAGTTTGACGATAGACCAAATGTAGATAAAGATCACCCGGATTTGCGTATTAACATTCATATTCAGAACGAAATTTGTACGGTTTCGTTAGATACATCAGGTGCTTCATTACATCATCGTGGCTATAGAACAGCAACAAACATTGCGCCGATTAACGAGGTTTTGGCTGCCGGAATTTTAATTTTAAGCGGTTGGACAGGTCAAACGAACTTTTTGGATCCTATGTGTGGTTCGGGAACTTTTTTGGTTGAAGCAGCTATGATTGCGTGTAACATTCCGCCAAATATCAACAGAAAAGAATTCGCTTTTGAGAAATGGAAAGATTGGGATGCCGATTTGTTTGAAAAAGTAGAAGAATCGTTACTTAAAAAAATTACCGATTTTCATTATGATATTTTTGGTTATGATAAAGCACCGTCTGCAGTTGCAAAAGCAAAAGACAATGCTAAAAATGCCAATTTAGAAGAATACATAAAAATTGAACAAAAAAACTTTTTTGAAACAGAAAAAGAAGTTCAAGGTCCGTTACACATGGTTTTTAATCCACCATATGGCGAACGTTTAGATATTGATTTAGAACGTTTTTATCGAGAAATTGGAGATACGTTGAAACAGAGTTATCCGGGTACAAATTCATGGTTTATTACCGGAAATGTAGAAGCTTTAAAATTTGTAGGCTTAAAACCATCGAGAAAAATAAAATTGTTTAACGGTAAGTTGGAATCACGCTTGGTAAAATACGAAATGTACGAAGGCAGCAAACGAACCAAATTTCAAAACAGAACAGACAATGACTAAATCAACCAAAATATTAATCATTCAGTTTTTGTGCTTTGCAGGTATATTTTTAGGAGCACGATTTTTAATTGTTCACTTTGCATTACTTACTGGTTTATGGATACCGGTTGTAAGTGGTATTGCAGCGATTGTACTGGCTCCACAATTTAAAGTTTTTAAGGTTGACGGTGTAGACACTGTTTTTATCGCATGGCTTTTCAGTAAAAAAGGAAAGCCTGTAAATTGGTTGTAAAAAGCATATAGAGTAGTTTATTTACCTCCTTTCTTGGTCGGTTAATGAAGATTAAATTTCATTAAATGACTTATTTTTCTTATTTTAGCAAAAATCGATATAATTTAAGATATAGAGAAAGGACTAAACTACACATTTTATGCTTTTACCGATTATTGTAACCTTTTTGTTAGCCTTTTTGATGTTGCTTTTAAAGCCGCAAAAGTTTTTAAGGTTTTTTAAATTTATATGTGTTGTTCCACTTCTATTATTCCTTTACTTATTAACATATTTACCATCTGTTTATCAGGGAACTAAATCAATATTTTTTAAAAATGAATGGATTCCTTCTTTAGGAATTTCGTTAGATTTTAAAATTGATGGTCTTTCCATGCTTTTCGGGTTAATGATTACCGGTATTGGTACATTAATTTATTTGTATGCAGCGGAGTATCTGAAGAGAGACGAAAACATTCACCGCTTTTATTGTTACTTAACCTTGTTTATGGGTGCCATGCTCGGCGTGGTTTTGTCTGATAATTTAATTACACTGTTTGTTTTCTGGGAACTTACAAGTATAAGTTCGTTTTTCTTGATTGGATACAACACCGACCAGGAAGCATCGCGAAAAAGTGCCATGTGGGCATTGGGTTTAACCGGTTTGGGCGGTTTTTTTATGTTGGCATCGTTTGCTTTAATTGGCATTGTCGCAGGAACGTATTCTTTAAACGAACTTCTTGCGTATCCCGATGTATTGCTAAACAACCAGTATTACTACATTATTATATTCCTTCTTTTTGCGGGTGCATTCACAAAATCGGCACAGTTTCCGTTTCATTTCTGGCTTCCGGGCGCAATGAAAGCACCAACTCCGGTATCGGCTTATCTGCATTCAGCAACCATGGTTAAAGCCGGAATTTACATTTTAGCACGTTTTTCTCCGATTTTGGGCGGCGATACTGTTTGGAATGATACCTTAATGATCGTTGGCGGAATTACAATGGTAATGGGAGCGGTATTGAGTGTTTTTCATAAAGATATGAAAGGTTTGCTGGCATATTCTACCATTTCGGCTTTGGGAATCATTGTTTTTTTGATTGGCATTGGAACAGAAACTTCTTTGTACGCAGCTTGTACATTTATTTTGGTTCATGCGCTTTACAAGGCAACTTTGTTCTTAATTACAGGAATTGTAGATCACGCAACACACACTAGAGATTTATCTGTTTTAAGAGGTCTTCGTAAAGTAATGCCAGTAATTGCAATTGCAGGTTTTATCGCGGCATTATCAAGTGCAGGAATCCCTTTTACCTTCGGATTTTTAAGTAAAGAACTGATTTACGGCGTATCTACTGACGGAATCTGGACACAAGAAACTGTTTTTGTTTTAACTGGAATTGCCTTACTGACAAATATATTTCTAACATCATCAGGATTTTTAGCTGGAATTCGTCCGTTTTTTGGAAAACTTCCAAAAGAGTTTGAAAAGATCAAAAAACCGAATTTCTATTTATGGTTTCCACCTGTTTTGTTGAGTGCGTTAACGCTGCTTTTTGGTATCGTTCCATCAATAATAGATCAATCCATATTAAAATCGGCAACAATATCGGTTTTAGGAACATCAACCCAAATGTATTTATCGTTATGGCACGGTTTCAACTTGGTATTATTGTTAAGTGCTATTACGATTGTATTGGGAATTTTACTCTATTTAGTAATAAAGCCATCAAGCCGAAACGAAAGCAGATTAAAAGGCTTGGATGATTTTTCGCCACAAACAATTCTTACCAGTATTGCATTGGGTATTCGTTGGTTTGCATTCAGATACACGCGCTTTTTTCATAACGGATATCTAAGGGTGTATATCATGTTTATCGTGATCTTTTTTACGGGAATTGTTGGTTACAAGCTGTTTGCCGATGTTCCGTTGCGTGTAAATACCGAAGATTTATCTGCCTTTAGAATTTATGAATTCACAGTTTTTGTTATAACCATTATCGCAATTTATTTTATTACAAGCACAACATCCAGACTAACATCAATCGCGGCTTTGGGTGTAATTGGATATTCAATCTGTTTGATTTTCGTTTTTTACGGTGCACCCGATTTGGCAATGACGCAGTTTGCAATTGATACTTTAACGGTTGTATTGTTTGTATTGGTTTTGTTCAAATTACCGCCATTTTTAAAGTTTACCAATAAAAAAATTCAGTTCAGAGATGGAGTCATTTCGGTTTGCTTCGGAATATTAATTTCGTTGATTACCTTACAGGCATTGGTTTCTCCGGCTGATAAAAGTGTAAGTAAATTTTATGCTGATAATGCTTACATTTTGGCAAAAGGTAAAAATGTGGTAAATGTTATTTTGGTTGATTTTCGTGGATTTGATACTATGATTGAAACAATTGTGCTATCGATTGCAGCAGTGGGAGTTTACAGTATTTTAAAATATAAGACGCAAGATGGAGAAAAATCGGAATAATGAAAGATTAGACAAAACAATCTTACGAACATCAACAAATTACTTACTACCGTTGTTGATTTTGTTCTCGATTTTTTTGTTGATACGCGGACATTACCTTCCTGGCGGCGGTTTTGTTGGTGGTTTGGTAGCATCTATCGCATTTGTATTGCATTCGTTTGCTTACAGTCCAACACAAACTGTAAAAATGTTCAGTATAAAACCGTTTTTCGTGATACCTACAGGATTAATGCTTTGTTTTTTTAGCGGAATGTTGCCTGCATTATTGGGATATCCGTTTATGAGTGGCGTATGGTTTGCCGATAATGTAGTGGCAATTGGTGCATTCGGATCGGCATTAATATTCGATATCGGTGTTTACATGGTAGTGATAGGTGTAGTTTTAACAATTTTATTTACAATTTCAGAAAATACATAAATGGAATTATTATTAGTGATTTTAGTCGGCGCGTTTTATTCTGCCGGTATATATATGATGTTTCGCCGAAGCATGGTAAAACTGCTTATGGGATTACTTTTATTAGGAAACGGAGCAAATATTCTGATTTTTTTAATGGGCGGATTAACCAAAGGTAAAGCCCCGATTATCAGACCAGAAAACAGTAAGTTTTTAGAAGTTTATGCAGATCCCGTTCCGCAGGCATTAATACTTACCGCAATTGTAATAAGTTTTGCATTAACGGCATTCGCAATTGTACTGCTAAAAAGAGTTTACACAACAACAGGATCAGACGATTTGGATTCCTTAAATATTCAAGATTTAGATATATGACAACAAACTTTATACTGGCACCCATATTAATGCACATGTTTACCGCTATTGTGTTGTTATTTTTCTGGCAGAAAGTTCTGATTCAGAAAATAATAAGCATTGTTGGTAACAGTATTGCATTTCTGCTGTGTTTACGTTTGTTCGAAATGACGTTGTCTCAAGGATATTTAACCTTACAATTGGGCGGTTGGCAGGCTCCATTTGGTATTACGTTTATATCAGACACATTAAGCGCGATTATGGTTCTTTTGACGGCGTTGGTTTCATTAGCTGTAGGAATTTACTCAACTGCAAGTTTAAATGTAAGCAGAATTAAATACGGTTACTTTTTTATTTTCCACTTTTTAATAATGGGGCTTTTAGGCGCATTTCTTACCGGTGACATCTTCAACATGTACGTTTGGTTTGAAGTGGTGATTATATCGTCTTTTATTCTTATGACAGTTGGAGGAAAAAAAATGCAGATGGAAGGCGCGATAAAATACGTTACAATGAACATGCTTGCATCGGTAATATTTCTTACTGCAATCGCGGTTTTGTACGGAATTACCGGAACGTTGAACATTGCCGATATTGCCAATAAAATTACCTTGGTAGAAAATAAAGGTTTGGTAACTGTAACTTCGCTGTTGTTTTTCGTTGGTTTCGGAATTAAATCAGCGGTGTTTCCATTATATTTTTGGTTGCCATCAGCTTATCATACACCGCCATCGGCAATTGCAGCAATATTTGGAGGATTGCTTACAAAAATGGGAATTTACGCCATGTTGCGTGTATTTACCGTAATTTTTCAACCTGATTATTTTACACTGACATTATTCTCGATCATCGCTGTATTGACATTAATAACAGGTGCTTTAGGAACCATTAATAAACGAAGTATCCGCAGAATTTTATCGTATTTGATCATTTGTCATATCGGATATTTAATTGCAGGATTGGTTTTAAATACCGAATTGGCTTTTGTGGCACTTGTTTTTTATCTGATTCACGATGTAATTGTAAAAAGTAACGTATTTATGATTTCAGGTGTCATTTTAAAAATGCGTGAAACGGTTGATATCACTCGTTTGGGAAGCTTACTGAAAGATTATCCGAAATTTTCATTCGTAGCAGCTTTGGTATTCTTTTCTTTAATTGGTATTCCACCTTTATCGGGTTTCTGGCCAAAAATTCTATTATTTCAGGAATCGTTCAAACAAGAAAATTATGTTTTATTAGCCGGATTAATCGTAGCAAGTTTCGTAACACTTTTTGTAATGGTGCGTATTTGGTCTGAAGCTTTCTGGAAAATATCGCCAAAACCAATCACTGAAGAAATCGATCATTTTGCACCATTTTCATTATCAGGAAAAATTGCATTAATCGCACCAATAGTAGGCTTGGCAGCTGTATCTTTAATAATCGGTTTAAACGCCAACAGTTTTATAAAATTATCAGAAAAAGCAGCTTACGAAATGAAACGTCCCGAAATTTATATCAATAACGTATTAGGTTCAAAAGAATAATTATGTTACAAAATTTCTTATTAAACATATTACTTACATTTGTTTGGGTGGCACTTACCGGACAGCTTGACTATGCAAATTTTCTTTTTGGATACACCATGGGATTCTTTATTTTGTGGATGGTAAACCGATCGATAAGAGCCAACACAGAGTATTTTTACCGAGTTCCTAAAATTTTTGCTTTTATATTTTTGTTTTTTTACGATTTGCTAAAAGCCAATTTCGAAGTTATGAAAGATGTTGTTACGCCAAATTACAACATGAAACCCGGAATTGTTAAATATGAAATGGATGCAAAAACCGATTTCGAAATTACTATGTTGGCAAATATGATTGCATTAACTCCGGGAACAGTTGTGATAGATCTTTCTAAAGACAAGAAATTCATGTACATTCACGTAATGTATCTCACAAATAAAGAAGAGTTCAAAATCACATTGAGTAACAGAATTGAAAGAAAATTATTAGAAATACTTCGATAATATGACGGTTGAAGATTATATAGCGTATGTTGTAATGCCCATTATTTGTCTGGCAGTTTTTTTTATAATTCTTCGATTTATAAAGGGTCCGCAGGTAGTTGATAGAGTAGTGGCTCTTGATTTGCTTATTACCGTAGGTGTTGCATTTATAACGCTTTTTAGTATTGTTGTAAATAATCCTATGTTTTTAGAAGAAGCCATGATTATGGCGCTGATTGCCTTTTTAAGTACCGTAGCATTTTCGTATTACATATTTAAACGAAAAAGAGATGAATGATATTTTAATAATGATTTTAAGCACTTTAGGAGCAATTTTTATTCTGATTGCTTCGTTTGGTGTATTTAAAATGCCCGATTTTTACTCACGATTATCAGTAACAATAAAAGCAGCAACTTTAGGAATTGGCTGTATTTTAATTGCGGCGGTTCTGTATTTTTCAGATTTTTCTGTAACAACAAAAGCCATTGCAATTATGTTTTTTCTGTTGATTACTTCGCCCGTTGCTGGTTTTTTAATTAGTAAAGTAGCGTATATGACAGGTACAAAACTTTGGAAACATTCGCTTATGGATGAACTGAAAGATGATTTGGAAAAAGAATCGAATAAGCAATCGAAAACAGAAAAAGAAAATTAATTTTTCAGTTGTATGAAAAATAAAATCATTGCACATCGTGGCGCTTGGAAAGAATTTAATTTGCCACAAAATTCCGTAGCTTCATTAAAAAAAGCGATCGAACTGAAATGTTTCGGAACAGAATTCGATGTCCATTTAACAAATGATCATATTGCGGTTATTAATCATGATACTGATTTTTTCGGGTTGAATATTGAAACCACCAATTACAATGATTTATTGATTAAAGAATTGCCAAACGGAGAGAAACTTCCAACCTTAAATGATTTCTATTCTGAAGGATTGAATCAAACCGAAACCAAACTGATTCTTGAGATTAAAACTTCGGAAATCGGTGGAACAGATCGAACAAAACAATTGATTGATGTTATTGTAAACGAACTTCCAACCAACGCAAATCCTGAAAATTTAGAATTTATTTTGTTTGATTTTGATTCGGCTGTGTATCTTAAAAACAAACTTCCTGCTTTTTTTGTTCATTATTTAGAAGGAGATAAAACTGCCAGTGAAATTTTAAAAAGCGGCTTAAGCGGAATGGATTATAACTACAATTTGCTTTTAGCTGATAAAAACATCATCAAAGAATTTAAAGATTTAAACTTAAAAACAAACTCGTGGACGGTTAATAATTTAGAAATTGCAAAGGAATTTATACTTCAAGAAATTGATTGTATTACAACCGATTATCCGCAACTTTTTTTACAATCTTGCTTATAAAAATCTTACTGTCATTCGTCTTTTTACACTGCTTGTCATTCCGTGCTTGACACGGAATCTCATCATAATTATCTTATGAGATGCTGAAACAAGTTAAGCATGTGACCTGTCTAATTTCAACTGTAAGTATAATTTGATAGTGATAGATTAAAATACTGATAAAATCTTTAAACATTCAAATCATTAAGCAACTCCTGCAATTCCATCATTCCTTCCGATGCTTTTTTGGGAATCACTTTTATCTTCTTTCTAAAATAACTGGTTTCTGCAGGATTCAAATCAACATAAAAAAAGTGTTGTGCTTTATCGGCATAATCAATCAAACCTGCTGCAGGATATACTTGCAAAGATGTGCCAACGATAACAATGACATCAGCCTCTTCAATGATTTTTACAGCATTTTCAATTTCCGGAACTGCTTCACCAAACCAAACAATATGCGGGCGCAATTGGTGGTTTTTATCGTTTGTTGTACCTTCTAAAATATCTGCTTTCCAATCGTAAATCAAGTCTTCGTTAGCGACACTTCGTGCTTTTAAAAGTTCACCATGTAAATGAATAATCTTATTACTGCCAGCGCGTTCATGTAAATCATCTACATTTTGAGTAATAACGGTTACGTTGTAATGTTGCTGTAAATCGGCAATTATCTCATGAGCTTTATTAGGTTGAACTTCCAACAACTGCTTTCTCCTTTGATTGTAAAAATCTAAAACCAACGCCGGATTTTTTTCAAAACCATCAAAACTGGCAACTTCCATAATATCGTGTCCTTCCCACAAACCATCGGCATCTCTAAAGGTTTTTATGCCGCTTTCTGCCGAAATTCCTGCGCCTGTTAAAAAAACTAAATTTTTCATTGTATCTGCAAATAGTATCTTTGCTACTAAATTAAATAAAAGCAATGAATTTATCAGAATTATATAAAAGTGAAGATTACAGAAAATATTTGGAAGATTTTATTACCGAAAACAGAAAGCAAAAGTTTGATGAAGTTTTAGAAAATAGAACCAAGTATTTTTGTATTGCCGTGGAAGATGTGTATCAGCTGCATAATACAAGTGCGGTCATGAGAAGTTGCGAGGTTTTTGGTATTCAGGATTTGCACATGATCGAGCAAAAATTCAGCAAAACAATTGATAAGGAAATTGCGTTGGGAGCTGAGAAGTGGGTGGATATTTACCGACATTCATCTACACAGAATTGCTTGGACAGCTTGAAAAGTCAAGGTTATCAGATTGTTGCAACAACTCCGCATGCCGATGCTCATACTTTAGATGATTTTGATATTAGCAAACCGTCTGCAATATTTTTTGGTACAGAAAAAAATGGATTGTCTCAAGAAATTATGGATCAGGCAGATGCTTATATTAAAATCCCGATGTACGGTTTTACAGAAAGCTTGAATATTTCGGTTTCTGCTGCTATTGTAATTAACAGCATTACCAATAAATTGCGTAATTCAACACTAGATTGGAAACTTTCGGAAGAAGAACTTTTAGCTAAAAAAATAGATTGGATGCGTAAATCAATCAAAGATATCGATTTTATTACCGAACGTTATTTGGCTGAAAACAGCAAATAAAAAAAGTGGGTTTACCGAGATAAACCCACTTTAATAACCAAAAAAAACACTTATGAAAAACTCAAAAATTCTAAAACATTCTAATTACTTGTCCTGTAGTAGATGAGTTATAGTACAAATGTACTACGTTTTTTTTATTCTGCAAGTGTAATTAAATATTTTTTTATGTTTAGTGGTAAATTATATTTTTTTGTCGGTTAAAAGCTGTAAAACAGTGGTTTTATAAGTGTCGCCCACAGGAAATTCCTGTTCGTTTATAAAGATAAATTTACTTTGAACCGATGTAATTCTTTGCACAGGAATAATAAACGAACGATGAATCCGGATAAAATCTGATAGCGGTAACTGTTCCATAATATTCTTCATTGACATTCGTGCAACAATCTTGCTTTTACCTTCAATATGAATCTGAATATAATCATCTAAACCTTCAATAAACAAGATATTTTTCAGATAGATTTTGTTTAATTTATAATCGGCACGTATCAATATAAATGGGTCTTCTACACCAGAAACAGGCAATTGTTTTAATCTTTTTACTTTTTCAACAGCAGTTTCAAATCGTTCATAAGCAATTGGTTTCAGTAAATAATCAACGGCATTTACATTAAAACCTTCTACCGCATAACTGTCAAAAGCGGTTGTAAATATTACCAATGGTTTGTTTTTTAGCGATTTATAAAAGGAAACTCCGTCATTTTCTGGCATCTGAATATCCAAAAAAATCAAATCAACCGGAAATTTCTCCAAATAATTCAATGCTTCTTGTTGTGACGTAAACGTTTTTTCTAAAACAACATCGGTATTCTTACTGCACAAATGCTCTAAAATTGTTAAAGCCAGCGGTTCATCGTCAATTGCAATTGCTTTTATCATTTTAAATTTATTTTTAGTTGAACTTTGTAATCAGTATCGGTATTTTCAATGTTCAATTTGTACTTGTTAAGATACAGAATATCCAAACGTTTTTGTGTATTAATAATTCCTGTTTCGGTTTTTTCTAATTCGCTGATATTTTTTGCCACCTTTTTATTGAAAGTTTCCAGCAAAATTTCGTTATTATCAACCGAAATATGAATTTTGATAACTACATTTTCTGTTTGGTTCACACCATATTTAAAACAATTTTCAATAATGGGAATAAAAAGCAAAGGTGCAATTGTTTGATTTTCGACAGATCCTGAAATTTGATAATCGATTTGTGTATTCTTTGTCAAACGTAATTTTTGCAAATCGATATAATCAGAAATATAATCTAATTCACTTTTTAAAGATACTTTTTCTTTTGAACTTTCGGTTACCACATAACGCATAATCGACGATAATTTTAAAATCGCATTCGGTGCATCGTCTGATTTTACCAAAGACAAAGCGTACAAAGAGTTTAACGTATTGAATAAAAAATGAGGATTAATCTGTGCTTTTAAATACGAAACTTCACTTTTTAGCATGTCTTGCTGCATACCGTTTATGTATTGATTGGTCTTTAACAAAATACCGATTGATAACGCCAGATAAAATTGATACGCATTTTTATCGATTAGAAATTCCATAAAAAAAGGCATTTCCGGTCGTGGACCTCTTCCTTTATAATCAGGATTTTGAGCGGTTAATGCACAATGAATTTGTTCGTTTGTAATTATTAAATCGGGAAGTTTAACTGCAATTAACAAGAAAACAATAGATACCGCTATAAATATTAAATACTTTTTTTTGTGATAGAAATAAGGAACAAATAAAAAATAGTTCAGATAAAAATAAACTACAATAATTAAGGTTTCTATACAGCGTTTGTAGAAAATGAGCGAACTAAAAAACGAAGGATTATTTTGTAAATCGGGCGATGTTATAAACGGTATTCCAAAAAATAAAATGGAAACTACTAAAACTATTGCGGTTTGTTGATGCTTTTTAAACATGTAATAAATTAAACATCAAATATAAATTAAATTAATATGCGTGCTAGTTTATTGAGGTTAAGCGGTATTTTTTAAAAGAGAACAGGCTGAAATTTGTCAGCCTGTTTTTTTATTTCTTTATCAAACCTAATTCAATTAAACGTTCGGTTAAAAATTCACCTGCCGTTATATCGTCATAAAGTTTAGGGTTTTCATCAGTAACACAGTTATCTAAACAGTTTAAAGGCATTTCGCTTATCGGATGCATAAAAAACGGAATAGAAAAACGTGATGTTCCCCATAATTCTCGTGGTGGATTTACCACTTGATGTATAGTAGATTTCAGTTTATTGTTTGTGTGTCGTGATAACATATCGCCCACATTAATAACCAATTCGTCATTAGCAGCAATAGCATCAATCCATTCGCCTTTGTTATTTTGTACCTGTAAACCTTTTCCTTGTGCGCCCATTAAAAGCGTAATCAGGTTAATATCGCCGTGTGCGGCTGCACGAACAGCATCTTTTGGTTCATCAATAATAGGAGGGTAGTGAATTGGGCGTAATATTGAATTTCCGTTCTTGACAAAATCGTCAAAATAAAACTCGTTCAAACCTAAATACAAAGCCAAAGCACGTAAAACATAAACGCCGGTTTTTTCGAGCATTTTATAGGTTTCTTTTCCTGTTGAATTAAATTCGGGAAGTTCGTTAACCGTTACGTTTTCAGGATATTCGTTTGCCAGTTTGTCGTTGTTTTCAACGTACTGACCAAAATGCCAAAATTCTTTTAAATCGCCCGTTGTTCGTCCTTTTGCAGATTCTTTTCCGAACGAAACATATCCGCGTTGCCCACCAATTCCGGGAATTTCATATTTTTCTTTAACCTCTAAAGGCAAATTAAAGAAGTTGCGAACTTGTTGATACAGTTTTTCAACCAATTCATCACTTAAAAAGTGTCCTTTTAATGCTACGAAACCAATTTCTTCGTAAGCTTTACCGATTTCATTTACAAATTTTTGTTTGCGTACCGGATCATCCGATAGGAAATCACGCAAGTCAACACTAGGTATATTTTGCATTATTAAAACTTTAAATTCAAATTTACGTATTTATGAATAAAGTTTTTTAAAAAAAAAGTTAAGCGATTGTTTTTTTGAAAGCCATTGAAATAATCTGCGAGATACTTTCTTTGATTCGATCTTCACCCTCTGCAGTATTGAGATCGATCCCGCAAAAAAGACTTCCATTAGTTTTTCCATGAAGAACCAGATAATAAATTCCAGCAACTAAAATGGCTAAAATTCCGCGAATATCAATGTCTGAATTTTTAAACTGCGGATCAACAATTTTAAATACTTCCTCTCCAATCAATTCACGTTCATCTGATATATTTCGTAAAAAATCTTTTTTTTCACTGATTCCCCAAAGCATAATACGTTGCAAAATTTCATCATCTAACAAAGATTGAAACTGAAACTGCAACAAACCGCTCATGTATTCTTCCTTAATTCCATCTTTAAAAGTTAGCATGTTGTTAATGGAGTCGGTAGCTTTATATTTCCAGAAATCACGTTGAGCAATATATTCTTCCACCAAATTATCCAAACTTCCAAAATACGTCCAAACCAAACTTTTATCAATGCCCGCTTCTTTTGCAATTGAAGACGCATTTAAACCGGTATAACCCTTTTTTAAAAGAACTTTACCTACGGCTTGTATCATTTTAACTTTCGTTCGCTCTTTATCGCGCAACTTACCCGAGGTTCGCTTACGACTTTTAGATTCATCTTCCATAACATGCATTCATTAATAAGGCAAAATTAAATAAAAAAACTGACTCATATTTTCTATAAGTCAGTCTTTCTCTATAACAACATCCTAAATGAAAGTCAATTAAAATAAAGTTAGAGTTTTAACGAGTGTTTTATTGTTGATTAGAAGCAAAATTAAATATAAAACCTGAATCTACCAAAAAAAATTCACTATGCAGTGAAAAAAAATATTTTAGAGGCTTACACAAATAAAATTAGTACTTTTAGCCCAAAAATATTTACAGCCGTTTTTATGGAAGTTCAATCTCAAATTTTATCGCAAGATATACTGTTAGATTTATATAAAAAATTACTGAAACCAAGGTTAATAGAAGAAAAAATGTTGATCTTGATTCGTCAGGGAAAAGTATCAAAATGGTTTTCCGGAATGGGGCAGGAAGCTATTGCAGTTGGTGTAACATCCATTCTTCATAATGATGAATACATTTTGCCAATGCACAGAAACCTTGGCGTTTTTACAAGCAGAAACATTCCTTTAAGCAGATTGTTTTCGCAATGGCAGGGCAAGCCAAACGGATTTACAAAAGGACGCGATCGTTCGTTTCACTTTGGAACACAAGAATTTAACATTGTAGGAATGATCTCGCATTTAGGTCCGCAATTAGGTATTGCGGATGGTATTGCATTGGCACACAAACTGCGAAAAGAAAATAAAATTACAGCTGTTTTTACGGGCGAAGGAGCAACGTCTGAAGGTGATTTTCACGAAGCATTAAACGTTGCTGCCGTTTGGGATTTACCAGTAATGTTTATTATTGAAAATAACGGTTACGGACTTTCAACGCCAACTCGTGAACAATATAAATGTGAGAATTTAGCAGATAAGGGTATTGGTTACGGTATGGAAAGTCATATTATAGATGGTAACAATATTGTGGAAGTTTACACAAAACTTCATGAAATTGCCGAAGATATGCGTCAAAATCCGCATCCGGTTTTAATTGAAATGAAAACGTTTAGAATGCGTGGACATGAAGAGGCGAGTGGTACCAAATACATTCCGCAGGAATTGTTCGAAGAATGGAAAATTAAAGATCCTATTACTCGTTTTAATAATTATTTAACCGAAATGGGAATTCTGTCTGAAGAACAAGATGCGCAGTTAAAAAAAGAAATCAAAGAAGAAATTGATACGCACTGGAAAATTACGCAAGACGAAGCCGGTTTAGAAGCCAATCTGGAAACGGAATTGAACGATGTTTACAAACCTTACGAATATCAGCATTTTGAAGCATCGACCGAAACAAAGAACATCCGTTTTATTGATGCGATTTCTGAAGGGTTGAAACAATCATTCGAGCGTCATGAGAATTTAATAATCATGGGTCAGGACATTGCAGAATACGGGGGTGCTTTTAAAGTAACCGAAGGTTTTGTTGATGCTTTTGGAAAAGAACGCGTGCGTAACACACCAATTTGTGAAAGTATTATTGTATCATCGGCTGCCGGATTATCAATCAATAAATACAAATCGGTTGTAGAAATGCAGTTTGCCGATTTCGCTTCAACAGGTTTTAATCCAATCGTAAATTTACTGGCAAAACAACATTACCGTTGGGGCGAACATGCCGATGTTGTAGTTCGTATGCCTTGTGGTGCAGGTTCTGGTGCAGGTCCGTTCCATTCGCAAACAAACGAAGCCTGGTTCACTAAAACTCCGGGATTAAAAGTGGTTTATCCTGCTTTTCCTGCCGATGCTAAAGGTTTGTTGAATACTGCAATTAACGATCCAAACCCGGTAATTTTCTTCGAACATAAAAATCTGTACCGTAGTAAATCGCAAGATGTTCCGGCTAATTATTACACCATTCCGTTTGGGCAAGCTTCCTTAATTAAAGAAGGAAATGATGTTACAATTATTTCTTACGGAGCCGGGGTTCATTGGGCATTAGATACTTTGACAAACAACCCGAGTATTTCTGCTGATTTGATCGATTTAAGAACCTTACAGCCTTTAGATTACGAAACAATTAGAAAATCGGTACAAAAAACAAACCGAGTAGTAATTCTTCAGGAAGATTCAATGTTTGGTGGAATCGCCAGCGATTTATCGGCTTGGATTATGGAAAATTGTTTTGAGTATTTAGATGCACCTGTAAAACGCGTGGCAAGTATCGAAACGCCTATACCTTTTATGGATAATCTGGAAGCGCAATATTTGCCTAAAGAACGTTTTGAAAAAGAATTATTAGTACTTTTACAGTTTTAAAACAAACACAACATTATAATGAAAACCATAACTTCTTCTAACTTTAATTTTCCGGGTCAAAAATCTGTTTACAAAGGAAAAGTACGCGAAGTTTATAATATTAACGACGATTTATTGGTGATGATTGCAACTGACCGTTTATCGGCTTTTGATGTAATTATGCCAAAAGGAATTCCATATAAAGGACAAATCTTAAATCAAATTGCATCTAAATTCATGCATTTAACTCAAGATATTGTTCCAAACTGGTTGGTCGCAAATCCAGATCCTAACGTAGCTGTTGGCTATTTGTGCGATCCTTTTAAAGTAGAAATGGTTATCCGCGGCTATTTATCGGGTCATGCGGCTCGTGAATATGCTGATGGAAAACGTGTTTTATGCGGAATTGAAATGCCTGCCGGCATGAAGGAAAACGATAAATTTCCAACGCCAATTATTACTCCAACTACCAAAGCTGCTGTTGGAACGCATGATGAAGATATTTCTAAAGAAGAAATTTTAGCACAAGGAATTCTTTCTAAAGAAGATTACGAAGTGCTGGAAAAATACACGCATGCTTTATATCAGCGTGGAACTGAAATTGCAGCATCACGCGGATTGATTTTGGTTGATACAAAATACGAATTCGGTAAAACAAAAGACGGTAAAATTGTATTGATTGATGAAATTCACACGCCGGATTCTTCTCGTTATTTTTATGCAGAAGGATACCAAGAACGTCAGAATAATAACGAAGCTCAAAAACAATTATCAAAAGAGTTTGTACGTCAGTGGTTAATTTCAAACGGTTTTCAAGGGAAATATGGTCAGCAGATTCCTGAAATGACAGATGAATACATTGAAACAGTTTCAGACAGATATATTGAATTATACGAAAATATCATTGGTGAGAAATTCGAAAAAGCCGATGTTTCAAACATTCAGGAACGTATCGAAACAAATGTAAATGCTTTTTTAGCATCGTATAAAAAATAATTTATTATCGTCAGTTCGAGTTTGTCGAGAATTTAACTTATAAAAACTAGAACTGAAGAATAGTAAAGTTATGGTAATCATAAAAATAAAATTATGAGTATTATTCCCGCATTGCAGTGGCGTTACGCTACCAAAAAAATGAACGGCGAAAAAGTTTCTCAAGATAAGGTAAACAGTATTTTAGAAGCGGCGCGATTGGCACCAACGTCTTCCGGTTTACAGCCCTTTGAAATGATTGTAATTACCAATCAGGCATTAAAAGAAAAAATTAAGGCATTAGCTTTTAACCAAACGCAATTAACAGACTGCTCGCATTTGGTGATTTTTGCCGCTTGGAATTATTATGATATTAACAGAATAAATTATTATTTTGATTATTACGAAAAAGAGCGCGATTTGCCTAAAGGTTTTTCTGATAATTACAAAAATAACGTTACCAAGCAGTTAACATCTATGTCGTTAGAACATCAGTTTGAGCATGCTTCCCGACAGGTTTATATTGCTTTGGGAATGGCATTGACCGAAGCCGGAGCTTTAGAAGTAGATTCGATACCAATGGAGGGTTTTATTAACCACGAAGTTGACAAACTGTTGAATTTAGAAGAAAAAGGATTAAAAAGCGTTGTTATTTTACCGATTGGTTACCGCGATGCCGAAAACGACTGGCAGGCAGAATTAAAGAAGGTAAGAAAAACAGCTACCGATATGATTACCTGTATTGATTAATTTAAAACCTGAATTATGAAAAATTTAAAAGCTTTATTAGTTGTGTTGTTTATTGCATTTACAACTGTTGTGAGTGCACAAAACAAAAAATCAGAAAAAGCTGTCATTAAAACAAACATTGTTTGCGATCATTGCAAAGCGTGCGAAACCTGCGGAAAAATGTTTCAGACAGAAATGCTGAAAGTAAAAGGTGTAAAAATGTACGAGTTAGATGAGGAAAAAGAAACTATTACGGTTTATTTCAATCCTAAAAAAACAAATTTGCAAGACATTAAAACGGCAATTTCGAAATTAGGTTTTGATGCCGACGAAATAAAAGCCGACCCAATAGCTTACGAAAACCTAGACGGTTGTTGCAAAGCATAAATAAAAAAATCTTCCAAATGGAAGATTTTTTTATTTAAAATCGACATTACGATTTTTGTTCTTTATTAAAATAAACAAGGTAGTAATACATTTGTTTTTCTTCGTCCCAGCCTTTTTCAATATATTTTTCGGCTGATTCCGGATTAATGAAATCTAACTTAATTTGTACGTTGGTATCTAAATTAATAACGTTTTTAATTTTTTTACGAACATCAGAAACCGCGTTGTTTGCAATTGGGAAGTTAGATACATCTTCAATACTGTATTTTTCGGCACGATCTGTTTTATAGTTTTTAAACTCGGCTTGTAAATCAGGATTATCAATTACATCGTTAATAAAATTCTGCTCTTCAAACTCGTCATTCTTCGCAAAATAATTTACAGATCGGTTCATAAACATCACCTCTTCTTTTTTATCTTCGGCAGGTAAAACCACATCTTTAGCAAAATCCTGAACAAATTTCAAGTATTTTTTGGTCATAAAGTTTTCATCCTGAAAAGCATCAACCGATAAAAAATGTTCCAACCAATAACGCGCATCGTAACGGTTACTGTCAATAGTTAAAATTTTGTAGCCTTCTTCTTTTTTGTAATTGAAAATAATACAGCCTTTATCTAACTTATTCAGATTAATTCCTTGCTGAAGCACCATTTCCAGGTTGCTGTTGTTTTCTTCGAACTGTAAAAAATCAGACTTTAATTCGCTTTTAAAAATACCAATCGCATCAACCGGATTGTTATCAATAGTGATATGCGTTAAATAAGTCACGTAAACCTCACCGTTTTTAATATGCGGATGGTTTGATTGTTCGTATAAATGTTTGGTAATTTTCTTTGAAACTTCGTGAGCACTGCTTGGGTTTGCAAAAATTTCGTTTGCAAAATTAAACATGTCGTTATAATCTAAATCAACATCGTGTGCAAATTGATAATAGTTTTCTTCTTTTTCGCGAAAAGGCTTAAAAAAATATTCTTTTAAAAGTGGCGTAATTTCGTCGTTTACATTAAAAGTATTTTCAGACAGAAAAATAGCTTCGGCACGGCTTTTATTTCCAACTCGGTGAATAGACAAAGATTCTATCTGCGTATTAAATAAATTAATCATAGCGTTTGTACTGTTTATAGGTAAAAAAAGAAAACCGTTTGGCTTTCTTTTAATTAATTTTTATGTTATTATTTGTCGTGATTGACAGAGGAGGAATCTGATTGATGAGATTCTTCATTTCACTTTGTTTCATTCAGAATGACAACTCTTATTTAGTAATTGTTATCATCATAATCATATTCGCTAAAACCTTCATCGCCGTCAAACATATCAAAATCTTCTTCATCGTAATCATCATCAAAATCTCCGTAGATATCATCTTTCGAAATCGGATCATCAAAATTTTTAACAGGTGCATCTTCTGGTAAAATTCCATGTGCAAAAAGCAGTGCAGGCAATTCTTTTTCTTCCGAATCGTCTTCACTTTCAATCGCAGCCAATTCTACAAAGAACGTCCAATTTACAAACGGATCATAGATATAAAGAATTTTGGTTTGATCTTCATACAACAGATCGTTCAGTTTAAAATCGCTCATTATTTTGTGTTCACCCGGAACATCGCCCATATCAAACAACATAATTTCATCTTGTTGTTCCCAATTGTCATCGCACAAAAAGAACGATCCACCTTCCGTACCATCAAACCCGAAAGCATTGATAATAGTGTTGTGCAAATCTTCTAAAGTATCTGTATCTTTAATGGCAATGTCTCTTAAAACATCATCTTCAGCATCTAAAATAACGCGAAATTTGTAAACCATGATTATTATATTTGATAGCAAATTTACTATTTAATATTGATTTTTTTTGGGTTTTAATTTTTCTTTTTTTTGTTTATGAAGGTAAAATTTACGGTTGGGAAGGTAAAATCGACAGTTCGGCGACTTTTAGTTTTTACGTGAATAATCTTGCATTACTTTTGACTTAATAATTAAAAACAACAATGGAAGATTTTATAAAAACACTTATTTACATTCACGCTTTTTTTGGCGGATTAGGTTTAATAGCAGGTGTTATAAGTATTTTAGTTCGCAAAGGCGGAAAAGTACACAAGCTGTGGGGAAAGATATTTTCGGTTGGTATGATAACTAGCAGTTTGCTGTCATTAATTGTAGCAAGCTTTCCAGGTCATGAAAATATGTTTCTTTTTTTAATAGGAATTTTTACAATTTACATGGTTTTGGCAGGAAACAGAGCGTTGACGTTAAAAGTTTCGATTAAAAGCAAAGCCGACGCCCTTGATAAAAGCATTTCGTACATTATGTTTGCTATTGCCGTTTTAATGATGATTTTTGGAACGATCTGCTTACTGAAAGATAACAATTTATGGACACTTTATTTCTTTTTCGGCAGTATTGGTTTGCTTATGACGTATCGCGATTTTAAAGCTTTTAAAGAGTTTGCAACAAATAATAAAGTAGCAATTGTAAGCCATGTTGGCAGAATGGTTGGCGCATTTATAACATCGGTAACCGCCTTTATTGTAGCAGGTTTAAGCATTAGTAATCTGGTTGTTTGGTTGTTACCTACGTTGTTGGGAATACCTTATATTATATTTTGGACAAGAAAAATGAAAACCGTAAAAATTTAAATTATGAAAGATTTTTTAAGACACCTAAAACAGTTTTCAATAATATTAGTCATATGCTACGTTATTGTTTTAGCAATTAATTTTGAATACACTAAACAATTTAACAGCCTTGGTTATTTAAAGCAGTTTTTAAATGTGTTCACCTACACATTTGGAATTTACCTTGCAAATACGTTGGTATTGTCCGACTATTATTTAAAACGGAAGAAAAGTTTAGAAAATTTTGTGGTAGGTGGAATTTTAGTAAACATTCTTACCGCTGTAGTTGTTTTGTTGTTAGAGTTTTTAGGATATTTAGTAATTGTAAACAATTCTGTTGCCGAAGCATTTACGTTTGTAAAGAATAATTCAACGTTTATGTTGTGGTTTTCAATGACCATTTCAACAACAGTATATATTGTTTTATTGATTCGTAGAAAAGAAAAGATTGAAGTTACCCAGCAAAAAGATATTGCCGTAAAAGCAACTGCTTCGTTTGAAACTTTGAAAAATCAGTTAGATCCGCATTTTTTGTTTAATTCCTTGAATGTTTTAAGTTCATTAATTGAAGAAAATCCAAAAAAAGCACAGGAATTTACCGTAGCACTTTCAAAGATTTACCGCTATGTTTTAGATCAGAAAGATAAAAATTTAATTTCGGTTGAAGAAGAGCTGAACTTTGCAAAGTTGTACGTTTCTCTTTTAAAAATGCGATTTGAAGATGCCATTATCATCAATTTTCAAACAGATATCGATATTAACGATTTTAGAATTGTCCCTTTAAGTTTACAGCTCTTGTTAGAAAATACCATTAAACACAATATTATATCAGACCAAAAACCATTACGGATTGATATTTTTAAAGAAGAAAATTATCTTGTTGTTCAAAATTCTTATCAAAAAAAGCAGACTTTTGAAAAATCTACCGGAATTGGCTTGCAAAATATTATTCAGCGTTACAATTTGGTTTCCAATTTAGAAATCAATATCCAACAAACTGATAAGCATTATATTGTAAAACTTCCGCTAATTTCAGGCGAATCGTTATATACTTTTCAGGAAGATCAGTTCACAGAAGAAATTTTCAACAATGCTTATGATAAAATGTATCAGTTAAAAGAATTTTATGTAACCGTTTTTGCCGCTGTAATTGTAATTCCTTTAGCCATTGTATTAAACTTTTTCTATTTACCGCACTATAAATGGTCGTTAGCAATAGTTTTATTTATGCTTTTTGCACTTTTTATAAACGGAATAAAAACGATAAATTTCTTGAAGAATTGGGAAAACAAAATGATTAACAAACAAATTAATAAAAACAGAAATCATGGAAAATTATAATCAGTTAGAGCTTTTAAAAGCAAAAAAACGTGTTAAAAAAGTAAAGGAATTCTACGTACATTTAATCGTTTATATTTGTGTAAATTCCTTTTTTATAATCATTACTTTAATAAATAATGATGGTAATTATTGGTTTTTATTTCCGTTAATAGGCTGGGGAATAGGCTTGTTTTCACATGCAGCTAACACCTTTAATTTTATTCCGTTTTTGAATAAAGATTGGGAAAATCGAAAAATTAAGCAGTATATGGACGAAGAACGAAATGCTTTTAAAAATAAACAGTAATGAAAATTATAATTATTGAAGACGAAAAACCGGCTGCGCGCTTGTTAAAACGTAAGGTTGAAAACTTGAATTGTGAAGTTATTGCCGTGTTATCGTCGGTAACAGAAAGTATCGAATGGTTTTTATCAAACGAACATCCAGATTTGGTTTTGGTCGATATTCAATTGTCTGACGGTTTATCGTTTGAAATTTTTGAACAGGTAGAAATTAAAAGTTCGGTTATCTTCACAACTGCTTATGATGAATATGCCTTAAAGGCGTTTAAGTTGAATAGTATTGATTATTTGCTGAAACCAATTGATGAAAATGAACTAAAAGCAGCTATTGAAAAGTTTTTATCGTTCCAGAATAAAAATATTTTTAATCAGCAAAGTTTAAACAATGTTTACAGCAGTAATTTTAAAAAGCGATTTGTTGTTAAAACCGGAAACATCATAAAAATTATCGATGTTAACGATATTGAATGTTTTTACAGTGCCTTTAAAAGTAGTTTTTTAACAACGGTTGAGAATAGATCTTTTAGTTTAGATGATAGTATGGAAACTATTGAAAAAGAAATGAATACAGAATATTTTTTTAGAGTGAACCGTCAATTCATCATCAACCTAAAAGCGATAAAAGAAATAAGTATTTACAGCAATTCACGCTTAAAAATCACCTTGAATAATTATAAAGAAGAAGAAATTATTGTAAGCAGAGAAAAGGTTCAGGCGTTTAAAGAATGGATTAGTAAGTGATTTCATTTAAAAATAATTAGTAATTTAGATCAAAATTATTAAACAATGAAAAACTATATATTTTCCTTTCTTTTTATCGGATTTCTTTTTAATTCAATTGATGTAACAGCCCAAACAAACAATACAGTTTCCGAAAAAAAAGCATTAGAAAAACCATACAATCCAAACGATAATGCCCAACAAAAAATTGATGCTTTAGTAAAACAAGCTAAAAAAGAAAAGAAAAATGTTATTCTACAAGCTGGTGGAAACTGGTGCAGTTGGTGCTTACTCTTTAACGATTTCATTAAAACAAATACTAAAGTAAAAAAAGAGCTGAACAGCAATTTTTTATACTATCATTTAAATTTTTCTAAAGAAAACAAAAATGAATCAGTATTTAAAAAATATGCTCCAAATGGCGATAAATTGGGTTATCCGTTCTTTATTATTCTAAACAGCAACGGTAAAGTTTTAAAAGTTCAAGAAAGTGGAAGTTTAGAAGAAGGTAAAGGTTATAACGAAGCAAAAGTACTAAACTTTTTAAAATCTGTAAAACCATAAATAGTTGCAGATTTTTCAATTAAAATAAATCTTACATTAATTTTTAAATAATATTTCTAAAAAACGCCGTTTTTCGTTAATAATTATAAATTTGCATCTTCAACAACAATTTAAAAAAAATGGATACAAATTTATTATTAAACATTGCACAGCAATATGGCTGTCCGGTGTATGTTTATGACGGTAACACAATTGAAAATCAATTTCAACGTTTACAAGACGCGTTTAAACAGGTAAAAAAATTAAAAATCAATTATGCGGCTAAAGCATTAACCAACATTTCCGTTTTAAAGTTGTTGAAGAAGAAGGGCAGTGGGTTAGACACCGTATCTATACAGGAAGTTTTATTAGGATTAGAAGCAGGTTTTTCTCCAGATGATATCATGTTTACACCGAATGGTGTTTCGTTAGAAGAAATTGAAGAAGCAGTAAAATTAGGTGTTCACATTAATATTGACAATCTTTCGATTTTAGAACAGTTTGGTGCAAAACATCCGAATATTCCGGTTTGTGTACGTATCAATCCGCATGTAATGGCAGGTGGAAACAGCAATATTTCAGTTGGTCATATCGATAGTAAATTCGGAATTTCAGTTCATCAAACACCACATATTTTAAGAATTATCGAAAATACTAAAATGAAAGTTAACGGAATTCACATGCATACAGGTTCTGATATTTTAGATATTGAAGTGTTTTTATATGCGTCTGAAATTTTGTTTGAAACAGCTAAACAATTCAAAAACCTTGATTTTATTGATTTCGGAAGTGGTTTTAAAGTTCCTTACAAAGACGGAGATTTAGAAACTGATATTGAAGAATTAGGCGAGAAATTAACGGTTCGTTTCAATGAATTTTGTAAAGATTATGGTAAAAATTTGACTTTGGTTTTTGAACCTGGTAAGTTTTTAGTTTCACAAGCTGGTTATTTTTTAGCTAAAGTAAACGTGGTTAAGCAAACAACATCAACTGTTTTTGCTGGTGTTGATTCTGGTTTTAACCATTTAATACGTCCAATGTTTTACAATTCGTATCATCATATCACAAATATTTCAAATGCCGATGGAAAACAGCGTTTTTATTCGGTTGTAGGGTACATTTGTGAAACCGATACTTTTGCAAGCAATCGTAAAATTGCAGAAATTAGTGAAGGCGATATTCTGTGTTTCCACAATGCAGGAGCTTACTGTTTCTCAATGACATCTAACTACAATTCGCGCTTTAAACCAGCAGAAGTTTTGGTTTACAACGATGCTGTTCATTTAATTAGAAAGCGTGAAACAATGGCAGATCTGCTTCAAAACCAGATTGCGGTTAATTTTGACTAAAGATTAAGTAACATTTATTTAATATGTATAGATTAGGCAAACGTATAGTTTGCCTATTTTTGTATAAAATATTTCAAAAATGAGAAGAAGAAGTTTTTTTAAATTAGGAAGCTTGGCTGCATTGGGATCTACATTAGTCAATCCAATCAATACTTTTGCAGGAAACAACGATATATCATTAAATTCAACCAGTAAAAAAGCTAAAAACATTATTTTTATGGTAAGCGACGGAATGAGTTCTGGAACGCTGAACCTTGCAAATATGTATTCTAACCGCATATTTGGCAAAAACAATAACTGGCTGCAACTTTATATTGATAACAAAGTTTCTCGCGGAATAATGGATATGGCTTCGGCTTCATCAATCGTTACCGATTCTGCTGCTGCAAGTTCTTCTTGGGGCGGTGGCGCACGTGTGAATAACGGTTCGTTGAATATTAGTCCGTCTGGCGAAGAAAATATGCCTATTTGGCAAAAATTCAAAGCAAAAGGTAAAAAAGCAGGCTGTGTTACAACGGTTCCTATTACGCACGCAACTCCTGCAGGCTTTACGGTTGCAATGAAAAGTAGAAACGATCAATCGGCAATTGCTGAAGAATATTTACGTATTGGTTATGATGTTTTGTTAGGTGGCGGACAAAAATATTTTTCTGCTGAACACAGAAAAGATAAAAAAGATATGTTCACTGCTTTTGCACAGCAAAATTATGTGGTCGCAAAAATCAAATCAGATTTAAAAAATATTGATAAATCTAAAAAAATATTGGGTGTTTTTGATTTTGATGCACTTCCGTATCAAATTGACAGAAAGCAATCTGCGGAATTGACGAATTCTATTCCGACTTTGGCGGAAATGACAGAGATTGCGATCAATCAAATGAAAGATCATAGAGAAGGATTTGTGCTACAGGTAGAATCAGGAAAGGTTGATTGGGCGGCACACGCAAACGATGTTTCGGCACTGATACACGAACAATTGCAGTTTGATGAAGCCATTGCTGTTGCTATGAAATTTGCCGAACAAGACAAAAACACCTTGGTTGTAATTACTACGGATCACGGAAATGCTAACCCCGGCATGATTTACGGTAAATATGCAAACGAGCATTTTGATAGTTTGGCGAAATATAATTTTACGAACGAATATATTTTAAACAATATAAAAAATAACCAGTCAGAAAGTCAGATTAAGGAGTTTATTAAAAGTTCGATAAATGTGGAATTGAACGATGAGGAAACTAAAACCATAACATCATATTACAACGGATTAAAAAAGGGCGATGACGGATTGTACAACTACAAACATTTGCCTTTTAGTGCTTTTGCCGAAATTCAGAAAAAATACAATTCGGTTGGATGGATTTCTATGGATCACTCGGCAGACTATGTAGAAGTTGCCATGTTTGGTCCGGGAAATCATCTGCATAAACCTTTTATGAAAAATACCGATATGCACTATTTATTGTTGGAAGCTGCCGAAGTAGAAAACAAATTTTAGTGTATTTTTGTCGAATGAAAATTGCAGTAATCAACAATTACGATTCATTTGTACATAACATTATTCATTATCTGGAAAGTTTTGATGGAGTAGAAGTATCCGTTTTTTTAAACGATGAGTTTTACTTGGAACAGTTGCAAAATTTCGATAAAATTGTTTTGTCGCCAGGTCCGGGAATTCCAAAAGAAGCCGGGCTTTTGTTAGATGTAATTGATTTTTATAAGGATAAGAAAAGTATTTTGGGCGTTTGTTTGGGACATCAGGCAATTGCCGAATATTTTGGATGTTCCCTTGTAAATTTGGATCAACCTTTACACGGAATTTCAACCAAACTTGAAATCATAGAAGACGATTTTTTATGGAATGAATTACAAAACGATATTTTTGTAGGTCATTATCATTCGTGGTGTGTAAGTAAAAGTAATCTATCAAGCGAAATCACAGTTACCGCAATTGATGAATTAGGAAATATTATGGCATTAAAACATAAAGAATACGATATTCGCGGTGTTCAATTTCACCCCGAATCTGTTTTAACACCGCAAGGAAAAAAGATTATTAAAAATTGGCTGAAAAATAATTAAAAAAGAAAAACGATCTTATTAATCGTTTTTCTTTTTTGGCTTACCGTTATTAAATCTAACGTTTCCTAAAATATCTTTTTTTGTAGGAGTAGTATTACTTTTTGCTGTTGTATTACTTTTACCTTTAAAAGCAGGTTTTACAGCAGTAGGCTTTTTAGGTGTATATGGCGCTTTAGGTTTATCTTCAACCTTTGGTTTTTCTGTTAAAGGTATTTTGGAAGATGAAATTCCTGCTAAAACTTCTTTAGGGTTTTTAGGATTTTCTTTAGTTCCACGTAAATAAATTACCAAACCATTCAAAAAGTTACGTAAAATCTGATCCTGACATTCTACATATTTTGGGTGATCTTCGGTTCTAAAAAAATTTCCTATTTCTCCTTTAGAAATTCTAAAATCAACCAATTCTAAAATGTCCAGAATTTGATCGTCTCTTAACTGTAAAGCAACTCTTAATTTTTTTAATATATCGTTATTGGTCATCATATTTCTTAAGTTTTATCAAAGATACAAGAAAAAAGCTTTCTTAAAAGAAAGCTTAATAAGTTATATCGCTAATTGCTGTTAGTGTGTTTGGAAAATCAGCTGCATTCCATTTAAACTGCGTGACTTTTTGTTCGCCAAAAGCATACATAATGTCGTTATAAATTACAACATCTTTAAATTTATGATTTACAGATTTTACCAATACTGGTTCTGCAGGATTTGTGGCGTCAAAAATCTTTAATTCATCATCACAAATAATCAGATAATTCTCATGAATTGCCAATCCACGAGGATAGGTTAAATTTCTTTGGTGAATAAGCTGCGGATTTTTAACATCGGCAATATCATAAACCATTAACGTATTCAAATTATTTCCACAACCTGTGTTAGAATGTAGTGTAACATAGGCATAACCTTCATTTGCAACTACCGGATCACATGCTGTAAAATGTTCTGCCTGCGACAGATATTTAGGGTTTTCGGGGTTTGAAACATCATAAATAAACATTCCGTTTCTAGATCCCATAAACATTAAATCACCCAAAGAATAAATAGTTTCAATATCTCGCCCAATGGTTACATCGTTCACTTTTACAGGATCGTTTGTGTTTGATATTTGAAATACATGTAAATCTTGATTATCTACTGTGTATAAGTAATTTCCTTTAATAGCAAAAACTGCCATTGATCCACCTTTACCAGATCCTTCAGAGTTTGGCCCACCTGTATCTGAAGAATTATCGCTACCACAAAATGTTAATGAAAAACATGCTGCAAGTACTATACTAAATTTTAAAAACTTCTTTTTCATAACTAATTATTTCCAGTCAACAATAATTTGATTTTCGCCAGCGTAATGATTAAATCCATCAGGACTTATTTTTTGCGGGAATGTATTTGCAATTCGCTTTTGAACGGTAACTTGGTTATTATTTAAACTAACAGCAACCAAATCAACCGCCTGATTGATATAGATTGTATTGTTTTTAATTGCCATGTCTGTTGCGCCTGGTACTTCTAAAAATCCAGTTAACTGTGGAGCATTCGGGTTGGAATTATCATAAATATGAAAACCTTTGTTTTCATCAGTAATAAAAATATAAGAATCTTTCACATATATTTTCCCTGCTTTTTTCATGCTTTTTGGTTCAGACATTTTTATTGAATTGACCATTTGCTCGCGCGACATGATTACCGGTGTATATTGCGAATATTGTGGTGTTGACGGAAAATCGTCATCATCATGATAATTGTAAAAACAACTTTGCAGCGATAAAGTACCTGCAAGTGTTACAGTAAACAACAATAATTTTAAGTTTTTCATGTTTTAAGTATATTTTGGTTAAAAATATAAAAAAATACTTATAGGTTTGTTTTTTTATTTGTTAATTCTTGAATCTCGTCACGAAGCCTTGCTGCCTGTATAAAATCTAAATTTTTAGCGGCATTTTCCATTTCTTTACGCTTTTCTTTTATCACTTTATCGATATCTTTTGTAGATCTGTAAACAACATTTTCTTCGGCAACGGTTTTTAAATTTGTTTCTGTTTGATCGTATGATTTAAATTTATCAGTAAAAGATTTCTCAATTTTCTTGTTTAAAGCTTTTGGTTTTAATCCATGTTCTTTATTGTACGCGATCTGTTTGTTGCGTCGGTAAACTGTTTCATCCATTGTACGCTGCATACTAACGGTAATTTTATCGGCATACATTATGGCTCTACCGTTAATATTACGTGCAGCTCTACCAACAGTTTGCGTTAAAGATCGTGAACTGCGTAAAAAACCTTCCTTGTCAGCATCTAAAATAGCAACCAATGAAACTTCCGGTAAATCAAGCCCTTCACGTAAAAGGTTAACACCAATCAATACATCAAACATACCTTTACGAAGATCCTGCATAATTTCAATACGTTCTAAAGTATCAACATCAGAGTGTATATATCTGCATCGAATTCCGATTTTTGTAAAGTGTTTTGCCAATTCTTCTGCCATTCGCTTTGTCAGGGTAGTAACCAAAACACGTTCGTCAACTTCTACACGTTTGTGTATTTCTTCTACTAAATCATCAATTTGATTCTGACTCGGGCGTACTTCAATAATCGGATCTAACAAACTTGTAGGACGAATTACCTGTTCTACATAAATTCCTTCTGACTTTTGTAATTCATAATCTGCCGGTGTTGCTGATACATAAACCACTTGATTTTGCAGTAATTCGAATTCTTCAAATTTTAAAGGTCGATTGTCCATCGCAGCAGGTAATCTAAAACCATATTCAACCAAGTTTTCCTTACGCGAACGGTCACCACCGTACATGGCATGAACTTGTGAAACGGTAACGTGACTTTCATCAATTATCATTAAAAAATCTTTCGGAAAATAATCTATCAAACAGAAAGGACGCGTTCCCGGTTCACGACCATCCAAATATCTTGAATAATTCTCGATACCCGAACAATATCCTAATTCGCGGATCATTTCTAAATCAAAATTCGTGCGTTCTTCTAAACGTTTTGCTTCTAAATGTTTACCGATCGATTTAAAATAATCAACTTGTTTAACCATATCCTGCTGAATTGCCCAAATTGCATTTTGTAAAACATCGGGCGATGTAACAAACATATTGGCAGGGTAGATGCTTAATAACGTATATTTTTCAATAACTTTAGATGTAGCCGGATCAAAAGATTCAATGGTTTCAATTTCATCACCAAAAAAGTGAACACGGAAAGGATCATCAGCATAACTAGGGAAAACTTCCACAGTATCGCCTTTAATTCTAAAAGTTCCATGCGAAAACTCTGCTTCGGTTCTTGAATATAATGATTGAACTAATTGCTGAAGAAACTTTGTACGTGAAATAACCTGATCTTGCTCAATTGTAACCACATTTTTTTGAAATTCAGTAGGATTTCCAATACCATATAAACAAGAAACTGATGCTACAACCAACACATCTCTTCGACCAGAAAGTAGAGAAGATGTGGTACTTAAACGCATTTTTTCTAAATCTTCGTTTATAGAAAGATCTTTTTCAATGTAGGTTCCCGTTACTGGCAGATAAGCTTCTGGTTGATAATAATCATAGTACGAAACAAAATATTCCACAGCATTGTTGGGGAAAAACTGCTTGAATTCTGAATACAATTGTGCTGCCAACGTTTTATTATGAGCCAAAACCAAAGTAGGTTTTTGTACTTCTTGAATCACATTCGCAACTGTAAAAGTTTTCCCAGAACCGGTAACACCAAGCAAAGTTTGAAACTGCTCATTGTTTTTTATTCCGTTTGAAAGACTTTTTATTGCTGCAGGCTGATCGCCCATTGGTTTATATTCTGATACTACTTCAAATTTCATTATTGTACAGAGTTTTTACAAATATAGGAATAAAAAAAGAGAGGCATAAACCTCTCTTTTCTTAATATATTAAAGTATTGATTACTTTACTTTGAAAGTTACTCTTCTAGCAAATTTAGAAGTAGTCTTGTTAGTACCGTCGAATGAAGTATCTTCACCGTTAGCAGTAGTTTTAATTCTAGAGCTAGAGATTCCAGCTTGTTCTAAAATTTTAGCTACGTTTTTAGCACGTTTTTCAGACAAACGTTGGTTGTAAGATGGGTTACCAACTGAGTCAGCAAAACCATTAACTTCAACAGTAGCGTTTGGATTAGAACGTAAGTAAGTAACTAAGAAGTTAGTTGCTTCTGCGTTTTTAGGAGCTGATTTATCGAAATCAAAATAAACTGCTACATAACCTTGGTTGATTAAATCTTGAGCTGTGTTTGAATCAGCAGAAGAGAAAGTATCACCTTTTTTAGCATATCTTGAATCGAAATAATCTTCGTAAGAATCTGGAATACCGTTTTTGTTTAAGTCAATAGAACGACCTTTAGTATCAACCATGTTTCCTGCTGGAGTATTAGGCTCTAAATCTAAATAATCAGCAACACCATCGTTATCAGAATCGATCATTTTGTTTTCGATATCTGTTACACGGTTTTCTAAAGATTCAACTCTGTTTGTTAAACCATCGTTAGCATACCAGTCAGCATGTTGTTCGTTTTTCCCTAAGTAGAAAGATAAACCTAAAGTAGCATTGTAGAATGTACCGTTGAATCCTCTGTCGTTAGCATCAATCATTGAATTACCATCGAATGTATAGTTCTGACGGATTGTGTTAACCATTGTGAAGTCAGCATTTAAAGCAACACGGTTACCTAATTTTACTTGACCAGTTAATCCTAAAAGAACGTGACCCATTTGGTCTTTATCGTACATGTTAGTTACTAAATCTTTTCCTGGTTCCATCCAAGAGTATCCAGCACCACCATGAGCTAATAAACCAAAAGTTTTAGTCCACTCTTCGAAATTCATGATACGACCTAAATTTGCAACCCCTTGTAAGCTTGCTCTGTAATGAGTAGTTCTAAAGTAGTTAGAATCTTCACCACTTTTCATGTAGTCATAACCGAAATCAGCTTTAATACCGAATTTGTTGTTAAACATATAACGAACACCAGCATCAGCATGAACTAAACCAAAGAAAGTATCACCAGTGTAACCAGGAGTCATTGGAGAAGAAGGTTTTGTTAAACCACCATTAATGTCAATAGACCATTTGTTGTAAGGTAATCCTTCTTGCGCGTTCATATTAGAGAAACCTAATACTGCAGCAATTAAAGGCAAAGTTATTTTTTTCATAAAACTTTTTTTTAAATTATTAGTAATTATAGATTATTTGAATTTATAATTTTCGGTAAAAGTAATGTATTTTAACTAAAAACAAAAATTTTTTTAATTTTTTAACCATTTATAGTCTGAATAGAATGTTCCAAAAGGAAGGAGGGAAGCTAATAGGACCAATCCTAACTTTTTCATAGACCAATTATATTCAAATTTTAGATAAATAGCCAGTATAAAGTACAAAACAAAAAGTATGCCATGAATCATTCCAATTGGATATAATAATTGTTGGTATAATTCTGGATTATTCGGTTTGTTATATAACATATTGTAAAACAATGCGATATACGAAATGCCTTCTAAAGCAGCTATTAATCTAAAAAAAATTAACATGATTAAAGTTGTTGAAATTGTTGGTTGTATTCTTTTAAGTCTGCCAAGTTGTGTTTGTTCTCCAAATCCAACATTAACGACATAAAATAAGTAAAACTTTCTGTTGAAGAGTTTTCATTACTGATTTCAGAATCTTCTTCAATTGGCTCATCTGAAGGGATGTTAACCAAGAAATCATTCTTTTCTTCAATATGTTCATAAGCTAAACGTAATGCTTTAACTAGAACAGGTTTTTCCTCAAGTAAAGCAAATTCTCTAAGCTTTTTTAATTCAGGAACTACAGATGTAGCAACTATACCATTTGAAATTACTTCGGCTTGTAATGCTTTGATAATTTTTTGTGCGTTTGAATTTTCCACTTATTTATTTTTTATAAACAGCGCAAAATTAGTGATATTTGTTGAATATTAAAAATTTCTCATTCTATTTTATTATGTTATTATATTGAATTATAATGTATATTATGTAAAATAGAATTAACATTATTTTAAAACAGACCATAATTCAATTTAAATATGTACGCTTTAGTATTAAGTTTAATATCCTCTCTATTAGTTGGTTTTTTTATTAAGTATTTAAAAATCAAAGAAATAAAAAACCTATTTGTAATAGTATTTGTAAATTATACCGTAGCAATAATTGTTTGTTATTCGTTGTTTAATGAAGCAATAAATCTAGAAACATTAAGCAATTCAGTTTCTTACATAACATTGTCATTAGGAATTTTAATGCCCAGTATTTTTTATTTTCTGAATAAATCTCTCAATAAATCCGGATTAGCTAAAACAGATATTTTCCAGCGATTATCATTAATAATACCTGTAATTTTAAGCTTTTGGTTGTTTCAAGAACTATTTACATGGTCAAAATTTACAGCAATTGCATTAGCTTTTATAAGTATTGTACTTTTATTGTATAAAAAATCCACAAAAGATGAAAATTTCAACACCTTACACCTAATTGCAGTCTTTATTGGATATGGTACGGTTGATACTTTATTTAAAATATTAGCTACAAACAAAAACATACCTTATATAGCAGCTTTATTTTTGGTATTTATTTTTTGTGCAATTGTAAGTGGATTGTATCTGTTTTTAAGCAAAGGAAAAATTCAGAAAAAATTTATTTTCTATGGATTGATATTAGGAATACTAAACTTTTCAAATATCTATTTCTACATGAAAGCCCACAAAATATTCTCCGATAGCCCTACCCTTGTGTTCATCACCATGAATTTAGGTGTTATTATAGGTGGCAGTTTAATAGGTAAATTTTATTTTAAAGAAAAACTTACAAATAATGCTGTTGCAGGCATTGTTTTAGCTGTGATTAGTGTAATTTTATTGGCGTTAATTCAAATTGATATTTTATAAATGAACTATACCCCAAAAATATTTGTAACAGTTGATGTTGTTTTGTTTAGAAAGATGAACAGCAGCTACGAAATTTTATTAATTCAGCGATTAAATGATCCTTTTAAGGATTATTGGGCTTTACCTGGTGGTTTTGTTGATAAAAATGAAGAGTTGGAAACTGCTGCAAAGCGTGAACTTTTTGAAGAAACCGATATTCAGCTTTTTCAGGTAAAACAAATAAAAGCATACGGAAATCCAAACAGAGATCCTCGTCATCATACCATATCTGTCGCTTTTATGGGAGAAATTGACAGTTTGGCTGAAGCAAAAGCAAAAGATGATGCCAAAGCGGTTAAGTGGTTTTCAATCGAAGAACTACCAGCTTTAGCATTTGATCATGCTGAAATTATTCGAGATACAATTGAAAAATTCATAATAAAACCAGCTTATTAAGCTGGTTTTTGTTTTAAAATATATCAATACTTCCTTTTCCTTCACGGATTACTTCAGGTTCGTTTCCGGTTAAATCAATAATAGTTGATGCCGTGTTATCGCCATAGCCACCGTCAATCACCACATCGACTTTATTCTGCCATTTTTCAAAAATCAATTCAGGATCGGTTGTGTATTCAATTAATTCATCATCATCATAAATAGATGTTGAAACGATAGGATTTCCCAATTGTTTAACCAATTCTAATGCAATGCTGTTATCGGGCACACGAATTCCGACAGTTTTTTTCTTTTTAAATTCTTTAGGTAAATTGTTGTTTCCTTCTAAAATAAAGGTGTATGGACCAGGCAATGCTCGTTTTAAAATTTTAAACGACGATGTATCTAAACTTTTAACGTAATCAGAAATATTGCTTAAATCGTTACAAACAAAAGAGAAATTTGCCTTTTCCAGCTTAATTCCTTTGATTTTTGCAATACGTTCTAAAGCTTTGGTATTTGTAATATCGCAGCCTAAACCGTAAACAGTATCGGTTGGATAAATAACCAAACCACCATCTTTTAATATTTTTACTACTTTCTGAATTTCCTTTTCATTAGGATTATCAGGATATATCTTTATAAATTTTGCCATTATTCCAGTATATTAAGTTTTGCAAAACGCAAGAGCAACTTTTTAATTCCACCAACATCAAAATGAATTTCGGCTTTTTTGTCTGCTCCTGCTCCTTCTAAGTTAAGAATTTTTCCTTTACCAAAACGTTCGTGCATAATAATTTGTCCTTCTTGTAACGAAGAATTTTCGTTTGATGAGGAACTTGAAGGCGAAATCTTACTCATATCCTTCAATCTTCTAATGTCATTATTAGGTTTTGGATCTTCATTTTCTCGAACCCATTTCGGCGGAACTCCCGCTGTAGGTTTGTTCAATCGCAATTTAGATTTATCAACATCGCCAAAAATATCTTCGTTGATTGATGATTTATATCTGTAATTGGCTTCGGGAGCCGAAAGAAATTCCAAATACTGCGGATCGATCTCTTGAATAAATCGCGATGGATCACAATCGCTTAATTTTCCCCAACGATATCTACTTTGAGCATACGTTAAATACGCTTTATGTTCGGCACGCGTTAAGGCGACGTAAAACAAACGGCGTTCTTCTTCCAAATCTGCACGCGAATTCACACTCATGGCACTTGGAAACAAATCTTCTTCCATACCAACCACAAAAACTGTAGGAAATTCCAATCCTTTTGCCAAGTGAATGGTCATTAAAGCTACACGGTCGTCATCGCCTTTATCATTATCTAAATCGCTTGCCAAAGCAACATCTTCAAGGAATTCAGCTAAACTTCCACGAGCACCATCAACTTCAACCTGACCTTCAGTGAAATCTTTTATACCGTTTAAAAGTTCTTCAATATTATCTAAACGAGTAATACCTTCGGGCGTTCCATCTTTTTTTAATTCCTGAACCAAACCGGTTTTTTTAACCACATAATCGGTTAAATAGTACGCATCGTTATTTTCATTTATTACCTGAAAATTCTTAATCATGGTAACAAAATCGCTTATTTTACTTTTGGTTCCCGATGTTAATTTCAGATCGATTTTATCGATATGTTCCATCACTTCAAAAATACTTCGTTTGTAATGGTTGGCGGCAATGTTTAATTTTTCTACCGTTGTGTTACCAATTCCACGCGCCGGATAGTTAATTACACGCACTAAAGCCTCTTCATCTTTCGGGTTTACAAGCAAACGTAAGTATCCCAAAACATCTTTAATTTCTTTACGCTGATAGAACGATAAACCACCATAAATACGGTACGGAATATCCTTTTTACGCAAGGCATCTTCCATAGCACGCGATTGCGCATTGGTACGGTACAAAATAGCAAAATCGCCATTGTTCATTTGATGCGTCATTTTTTCTTCAAAAATGGTCGATGCTACAAACCTGCCCTCTTCAGCATCGGTTATCGATCTATGAATTTTAATTTTAGCTCCATCGGCATTTGCTGTCCAAACCAATTTATCAAGCTTGGTTTTATTTTTGTCGATAATGGTATTGGCAGCTTCAACAATATTTTTTGATGATCGATAATTCTGTTCCAAACGATATACCTTAACATCATCAAAATCTTTCTGAAAATTGAAAATATTGTTGATATTGGCTCCACGAAACGCGTAAATTGACTGTGCATCGTCGCCAACCACACAAATATTCTGAAAACGATCTGCCAATGCTTTTACAATTAAGTATTGCGAATTGTTGGTATCCTGATACTCATCAACCATAATATATCTGAAACGATCTTGATATTTCAACAAAACTTCGGGAAAACGAATCAAAAGCTCGTTGGTTTTCAACAATAAATCGTCAAAATCCATTGCACCAGCCTTAAAACATCTTTCAACATACGCCTGATACAAATCGCCAACACGCGGTTTTTTTGCCATGGCATCGGCTTCCATCAATTCCGGATTATTAAAATACGCTTTAACGGTAACCATATTATTTTTGTAGTTAGATATTCTGCTTAAAACATCTTTAGGCTTGTAAATATCCTTATCTAACTGCATTTCTTTGATAATTTGTCCGATCAAACGTTGAGAATCTTGCGAATCATAAATCGTGAAATTTGACGGATAACCCAATTTATCGGCTTCGGCACGAAGAATTCTTGCAAAAACCGAGTGAAAAGTTCCCATCCATAAATTTTTGGCTTCGGCAGAACCAACAATTTTCGAGATACGTTCTTTCATTTCTTTAGCTGCTTTGTTGGTAAAAGTCAACGACAAAATGTTAAAAGCATCAACGCCAAGGTGCATCAAATAAGCTATACGTAAAGTTAAAACACGTGTTTTACCAGAGCCCGCACCAGCAATAATAATCATTGGTCCGTTTTTTTGTAAAACAGGTTCACGTTGCGCATCGTTTAATTGATCGATATAATTTTGCATATAATTATTTTCAGAAAAAAACAAAGTTACTACTACTTAAAATAAGTAGCAAATAATATTATTTTAGGTTTATATTTGTTTTTTAAAAGTTATAAAATGTTTTCAAATTTTACGGTTGACTGGAAAGAGTCGTTACTTATATTATTAGGTTTAGTAGTAGTTGTCCTGTTATTTTACGTTTTTAATCGAAAATCGATTGCGCAAGAAAGAGAAGCTCGAAGATTATTGAAAGAACGTATGCAACAACCTTATAGTGAACCTCAAATTCAAGAAGTTCTACGTAAATCTACCCCGCAAATTGTTCAGGCTTACGAACGTTTGATTATTTTAATGGAACGTATAGATTTGCAAAAATTGGTTGTTCGTGTTGCGCCAATATCAACTTTAAAGCAAGATTACGCATCGTTTTTAATTCAGAACATCGATCAGGAATACGATTTTAATATTTCACAGCAATTATATGTTTCAGAAGAAGCATGGGCGTTAATTGCTACTGCAAAACAAACAATTATACAACAAATTCTAAAAACAAGTTTATTGGAAGAAGTTACAGATGCCGAAACTTTACAAAGAAAATTATTACAAAATAAGGAGATAAATTCGGTTACCGATTTGGCAAAAAACAGATTAAAGCAAGAATTTAAAAGTTTGGTTTAATTTTTGATTTATATCTAATAACTTAAAAGCTAAAAATTATGAAGAAGCTACTAACAATATTGGGAATTGCCTTTTTAGCAAGTTGCGAATCATCAGACACCTGCCACTGCGAAGTGTTTGAAAATATTGGAACTGAAGAAAAGCCTCAATTAAGATACATTGGCAGTTTAGATGGAAATTGTGACGGCCAAATTAAAGAAGAAGAAAAGGTTTACCAAAGTGTAAGCTGTGATTAAAGATGTTCAACCGAACATCTTTTTTTATGTCTCCTTTATTTTTTATATATTCGCTAAACCTAAAAGTAAAGATATATGAAATTCGGAATTATCCGCGAAGGTAAAACTCCACCAGACAAACGCGTTGTTTTTTCTCCACAAGAATTATTATCAGTAAAAAACACGTATCCAACCGCCACATTTAAAGTAGAAAGTTCGCCGATAAGAGTATTTAAAGATGAAGAATACCAAGAATTAGGTTTCGAAGTAAGTAATGATTTAACCGATTGCGATGTGCTTTTTGGAGTTAAAGAAGTTCCTGTAGATCAGTTAATCCCTAACAAAACTTATTTCTTTTTTTCGCATACCATTAAAAAACAGCAATATAATAAAAAGCTGCTACAAGCTTGTTTACAGAAAAATATACGATTAATAGATCACGAAACGTTGGTTGACAAAAACGGCACACGTTTGATTGGTTTTGGCAGATATGCCGGAATTGTAGGTGCTTACAACGCTTTTAGAGCCTTTGGAATTAAATTTGAATTATTTAATCTTAAAAAAGCCGAAGAATTAAAATCACAAAACGATTTAATTGAACGTTTAAACAGAGCTTACCTACCACCTATCAAAGTTGTTTTAACCGGCAAAGGTAAAGTTGGTTTTGGTGCAAAAGAAATTTTGGACGGAATGAAAATGAAAGAGGTTTCTATTGAAAAATTTTTGACGAAAGAATTTGATGAACCTGTGTATGTGCATATTGATGTAGAAGATTATTACAGAAAAATTGATGGCACCGAAGGATCTTTTGAAGATTTTAAAAAGAATGCTTCAGCTTACGAAAGCGATTTTGAAAAGTTTTCTCAAGTTGCTGATATTTTTATTGCTGGACATTTTTATAAAGACGGATCTCCAAAAATATTAACAAAAGAAATGTTAAACCATGCAAACAATACTATAAAAGTTGTGGCTGATGTTTCTTGTGATATTGACGGACCAATAGACAGCACTATTCGTGTGTCTACAATTGCCGATCCTATTTACGGATATTATCCGCGCGAAAATAAAGAAGTACCTGTAGACCATCCGGCAGCAATTGTTGTTATGGCGGTTGATAATTTACCTTGCGAATTACCTAAAGATGCAAGCGAAGGTTTTGGTGAAATGTTTATAGAACATATTATTCCTGCATTTTTCAATAATGACAAAGATCAAATTTTAGAAAGAGGAACAATTTGCGAAAACGGTAAGTTAACAGAACGTTTTTGTTATTTAGAAGATTTTGTAAAGTAAAAAAGTAAATATAATTAATTTTAAAAGGATATAACTATGAAAAAAATCATTTTATTATTTGGTATTTTATTAAGCGGATTGTCTGTAAATGCACAAGAAATTGAAGCTGATGCATTAGCAAAAAAGATTGAGAATCAGCCTCTGTTGATTGATGTAAGAACTGCTGATGAGTACAAAGAAGGTTCTATTATTGGTGCATTAAACATAGATATTCATAATGATCAGTTTAGAAGATCATTCGAAACGTTACCACGAGAGAAAGAAATAATAGTATTTTGTCAAGGTGGAGAACGAAGCAGAGAGGCTATTGCAAAATTAAGAGAAATTGGTTTTAAAAATGTAACGCAATTAGTAGGTGGTTACGATCGATGGAAAAAACAAATGGAGATTAATAAATCAAAATAATAATTTTTAAGATTTCTATAAGAATTCGTTTATTTAAAAATAAATATATTTGAACATTATCTTAAAAACAATTAAAAATGGACCACGCGTCTTTACAAAGCTTTATTAAAACAATTTTTATAATAGTATTGGTTTACTACTTATTCAGATTTGCTTTTAAGTTTTTAGCACCTTTTTTATTGAAAAAGGCAGTAAGCAAGGTATCAGAGAATTTCCAGAAACAACAGCAGGCATATCAAAATCAGAATAATCAGCAAACACAACAACCCGATTTTGAAAGCGAATTAAAACAAAACAAAATACCTAAAGAACGTAAAAAAGTTGGAGAATATATCGACTTTGAAGAAGTTGATTAGTAATTAAGTCTTGCAATGCAAGACTTTTTTTTTTACCGTTTACCAAATAATAAGTACATTTAGCATCAAATTTATGTACTATGAAAAATTTTAAAAACTATGTGCCTCATATTTTAGCAATATTGGGTTTTGTAGTTGTTGCTTTAGCTTATTTTTATCCGGTACTTTCGGGTAAGCAGATCTTTCAGTCGGATATTGTTCAATACACCGGAATGGCTAAAGAATTAAATGATTTTCGTCAAACAAATAACGAAGAAACCTATTGGATTAACAATGCGTTTGGTGGAATGCCAACGTATCAGTTAGGTGCAAAATATCCACATAACTACATAAAAGAATTAGATTATGTTATCCGTTTTCTTCCACGTCCGGCTGATTACGTTTTCTTATATTTCATAGGTTTTTACCTGTTGCTTTTAACGTATAAAGTAAAACCTTTAAAAGCTTTTATTGGTGCTTTATTGTTTGGTTTCTCTACCTATCTAATAGTGATTTTAGGAGCAGGACACAATGCAAAAGCGCACGCAATTGCTTATATGCCGTTGGTTTTAGCAGGTGTGCATTTGGTTTTTAGAAAGAAATATCTCTTAGGTGGAATTCTTACAATGATTGCTGCGGCGCTGGAAATTTCGGCAAACCACTTTCAAATGACGTACTATTTACTGATATTTTTAGTAATTGTAACGATTTATTATTCGGTTCATTATATCAAACAGAAAGAGGTTTCCTCTTTATTAAAAATGTTCGGAATTTTTGCTGTTGCAGGAATTTTAGCAATCGGTTTGAATGCGACCAATTTAATGGCAACATCAGAATATGCGAAATTCAGTACGCGAAGCGATAGCGAATTAACCATTGCTCCAGACGGTTCTCCAAAAGAATCAACAAATGCAATGACGCACGAATACATTACCGAATACAGCTATGGTATTTTTGAAACTTTTAATTTAATGGTTCCAAGAATTACAGGTGGCGGAAACGGTGAAAACATTGGCACAAATTCAAATACTTTTAAGTACGTTTCTAACTTTTTACAATCAGAAGATTACGATCCTGCTCCGGCACAACAATTCGCAGACCACGCACCTACTTATTGGGGTAAACAGCCAATTGTTGCAGCGCCTGCATATATTGGAGCAGTTGTGTTATTTTTAGCTCTATTGTGTTTCTTCGTTGATAATAGAAGAGCAAAGTACTATTTAGGTGCCGGTGCAGCAGTTTCTATTGCATTGTCATGGGGACACAACTTCTTTTTAACCGATTTTTTAATTGATACCTTACCACTTTACAATAAATTCCGTGCCATAACTTCAATCCAGGTAATTGCCGAATTATGTTTCCCAATATTGGCAATTTTAGGTTTACAGGCATTTTTTAAAGCATCAAAAGAAGAACAATTCAAAGCAATAAAACTATCGGGAATTGTTTTTGCAGGAATACTTGTTTTATTGTTCGTTTTAAAAGGAATGATGGATTTTGAAGGATCGAACGATTCTTACTACGCACAAGTTTTTCAAGATGGCGGATCAGGTTTTATCAGTGCTTTAATTGACGACCGTAAAGCAATGTATACCAAAGACTTATTGCGCACATTATTATTCGTTGCTTTAGCTGCGGCGGTTTTATGGGCTTACAACAAAGAAAAACTGAATGCAAAAACAGCTGTAATTATTGTCGGTTTATTAGGCGTTGTCGATTTAGTTGCAATTGATACCAATTACGTTAACAAAGACAATTTTGTTTCAAAACAACAGGTTGAAAGACCTTTTCAGGAAACTCCGGCAGATCAGCAGATATTGTCAGATAAATCGCAGTTCCGCGTTTTTGAACAGCAAGGCGGTTTCAGCAGTGCGCGCAGTTCGTTCTTTCATCATTCGTTAGGCGGATACCATGCTGCTAAACCTAAAAAAGTTCAGGATTTGTTCGATTATCAGATTTCACAACAAAATCTGGAAGTTTTAAATATGCTGAATGTAAAGTACATCATCGGCAAAAACGAAGAAGGAGCCGATATTCCGTTGCAAAATCCGGAAGCTAACGGCAATGCCTGGTTTGTTAGAAACATTCAAAAAGTTGCGAATGCCGATGAAATGATGGCAGCAATGAAATCGTTCAAATCAAAAGAAACGGCGTTGGTTTACAATACGGTTACTGTGCCTAAAACAACTTTTACTGCTGATAGTCTGGCGCAAATTAAACTTACAAATTACCAGCCAAATAAGTTAGAATATCAAACCAATAATAAAGCAGATGGATTTGCTGTTTTCTCTGAAATTTATTATCCGAAAGGATGGAATATTTCAATTGACGGAAAACCAGCCGAAATGGTTGAAGTTAATTACACTTTGCGTGGTTTAAATATCCCTGCTGGAAATCATAAAATAGTATTTTCGTTTGAACCCGAAGTGGTAAAAACCGGAAGCACTATTTCGTTAATCACATCAATTATTGCATTGTTGATTGTAGCTGGAGGAATATTTTTTGCAACCAGAAATAAGAACGAAGAAAAAGTACAGAATATATAATGAATATTTTAGGATTGGCGATAGCCGGCGCAATTGGGACTGTTTGCAGATACGAGATCGGAAAGATCATAACGTATCAGCAATTTCCTGTTGCAACCTTATTAATAAACACATTAGGAAGCCTTTTATTAGGCTTTCTTTTTGTTAAGTACGCAGCAAACCAACAACAGTTATTCGTTGTTTTAGGAATTGGTTTTTGTGGCGGATTCACTACTTTTTCTACCTTTTCGTTAGATTTGTTTAAAATGCTGCAAGCCCAACAATATACAAGTTTTACAACCTATTTAAGTCTTTCAATTGTTTTAGGAATTGTCGGAGTTTTTGCAGGAACATATTTAGCCAGATTAGTTTAATCAGTATGAAAAATGTAGAAAAGGTATAATAAGTACTTTTATAATATTTCAAATTTTATACAATTTTTATTATAAGGATGAAAAAGAAAATATTGTTTTTAATTGTACTTTTCTGCTGCAACTCTAGCTATTCTCAATCAAATGACACAGAAGCCGCACTATATAATGTAGGCTTCGGTGGAATTACAGGAGCAATTGGTGCTGTGATAAATAAAAAACCTGAAGAAAAATTTGGTAAAGTTCTTTTAAAAGGGCTTTGGCAGGGAGCTTTGGGAGGATATGTTACTTTTGAAAGCAAACGTATTATTAGACACGCTTGGAAAGAAGAAGATTGGAAATTATATTGGACATCAAAATTTGTGAATGCGGCAGGCAATTCTATAAAAGAGAATGCGGCAAATAACAGATATTTTTGGGAACAATGGAATTTAACTATTGGCTTTAATAGAATTGAATTTCACACAAAAAATGAGTTGAAAGTTCAGTATAAAGTAATGCCAATTTCTGCTATTTATACTATTGATGCTTTCACTAGATTTAGATTTGATGCAAAATCTTCTCTAAATTATGGTCAATTTATTTTTAGAAGAAACGACCCATCTGGTAGTGACTATGCGTATGCTACAGCAGGACATATAACATTTAATGAAGCGTATTTATCACAGAGGTCTTCATTTAATCAAGTAATTGCCCATGAAATAATTCATATGTACCAAGCAGACGATTTCTTTTTTGTAAATAGTTTCTATCATAAGCCGTTAAAAAATATTTTTGAAAACAAAGAAACTTTAAAAAAGATAGATTCATACATTTATTATGATTTTCATTTAATACCGTTGAGAGCAACTTATTTGTTAGAATCTAAAAAAAGCAATTACTATGATAATTATCTAGAACATGAAGCAGGTTATTACTCGAACACGCTTAGATAATTTAATACCAGTTTATAAAAGCACAAATTATGAAAAAAGTACTCATCATAGCGTATTATTGGCCACCGGCAGGTGGCCCGGGTGTGCAGCGTTGGTTAAAATTTGTAAAGTATCTGCCCGATTTTGAGATTGAGCCTATTGTTTATGTACCCGAAAATGCCACCTACCCTATTATTGATCAGGATTTGATAAACCAAGTAAATAAAAATGTAACAGTTTTAAAGCAACCAATTAAAGAACCTTATAAACTGGCTTCGATATTTTCTAAAAAAAGTGCTACCACAATCAGTTCGGGAATTATTAAAGCAGAGAAAAAACAATCGTTTATAGAGAAAATGTTGCTGTATGTTCGTGGTAATTTTTTTATTCCCGATGCGCGTGTTGGCTGGGTAAATCCTTCGGTTGACTATTTATCAAATTATATTAAAACCAATGCGGTAGATGTGATTATTACAACCGGTCCGCCGCACAGCATGCACTTAATAGGTTTGGAATTGCAGAAAAGATTTGCTGTTAAATGGATTGCTGATTTTCGTGATCCTTGGACATCAATCGGATATCATAAAGAATTAAAACTGACCGATAAATCGGCTCAAAAACATAAAGATTTAGAGCGTTTGGTTTTAACAAAAGCCGATACTATTCTTACCACAAGTTTTACCACAAAGCAGGAATTTGCAGAAATTACTCAAAAACCAATTCATGTAATTACCAACGGCTACGATATTGAAACAATTGAAAAACCACCTTTAGATGAGAAGTTTACAATCAGTCATATTGGTTCGTTGTTATCAAAAAGAAATCCGCATATTCTATGGAAAGCATTGAACGAAATTTTGCAGGAAAATGAGCAATTTCGATCTGATTTTCAATTGCAGTTAATTGGCAAAGTAAGTTCGGAAATCATTGATACCATTAAAGAATTTCAATTAGATGCTTATCTGAATGTATTAGGGTATGTATCGCATACCGAAGCGTTGAAATACCAACGCAGCTCACAAGTTTTATTGTTGATTGAAATTGATTCGTTCGAAACCATTGGAATCATTCCCGGAAAATTGTTTGAATATATGGCTGCCGAACGACCTATTCTGGCTATTGGACCAAAACAAAGCGATGTGGAAAAGATCATTAAAGATACCAACGCTGGTAAGTATTTTAATTACGATAATTTGCAAGAAGTAAAACAATTTATTTTAGATTGCTACACCAACTATCAGCAGAATAACTTAAAAGTTCACGGTATTGGGTTGCAATATTTCAGTCGAAAAAAACTGACCGAAAAATTAGCCGGAGTTATTAAGAATGTTTAAAATAAAAGGAGTTTACCAAAAAAAAAGTAAACTCCTTCATAAACACATTTTTATGCGAAAAAATGAATCTTAAATAATTATCCAAAATAACCGCTGATGTAATTTGCCGTCATTTCGTTTTTAGGATGATTAAAAATTTCATCGGTTGTACCTTCTTCCTTCACTTCGCCCAAATACATAAACACCGTTTTATCGGCTATACGTTGTGCCTGCTGCATATTGTGTGTTACAATAACAATGGTGTATTTCTTTTTTAAATGCTTAATTAAATCTTCGATTTTCAATGTACTTACCGGATCTAATGCAGAACAAGGTTCATCCATTAAAATAACTTCAGGTCGTAAAGCCACTGCGCGTGCAATACACAAACGCTGCTGCTGACCACCCGATAAGCGTGTTGCAGGCATTTTTAAGTCGTTCTTAACTTCGTCCCACAAATACGCTTCTTCCAACGCTTTTTGCACCACCTCTTTATTACAAGGTAAATTGTTGATTTTTAATCCGTACGCAATATTGTCGTAAATACTTTTAGGAAACGGATTAGCTTTTTGAAAAACCATTCCGATACGTTTACGGATTTCGGTAACCGGAACGTGTTTGGAATTAAGATCTAAATCTTCCAAACTTAAAGTGCCGTTTATTTTAGCATCTGGTGATAAATCGTGCATGCGGTTAAAACTGCGTAACAATGTACTTTTTCCACAACCCGATGGTCCGATTAATGCTGTAATTTCGTGTTCTGCAAAAGCAACACTGATATTTTTTAACACCTGTTTCTCTCCGAAACTAATGTTTAGATTTTCTGCTGATAATTTAGTTTTCATTTTTTCTGTATTTATAACGAATATAAAATGCCGTAAGGTTTAATAAAAAGACAACAATAACCAATACTAAAGCGGTACCGTACGCAATTGGTCTTACTTGATCTATTGACTGATGCTGGGTTGACAGCATGTATAAATGGTAAGGCAACGCCATAAATTCCTGATTCAGATAACCTGTTGTTCCATTGATATAAAATGCTGCACCTGTAAATAAAATGGGTGCTGTTTCGCCCGCTGCTCTTGAAAGTGTTAATACAACACCTGTTAAAATTCCCGACATTGCAGATGGCAGTACAACGTCTTTTATGGTTTCAAATTTTGTTGCTCCAACAGCTAATGCCGCTTCACGTGTACTGTTCGGAATCCTTTTTAAAGCTTCTTCCGTAGTTGTGATGATGTATGGCAATGATAACAAACCTAATGTTAAACCAGCTGCTATCAACGATGTTCCAAACTGTAATGCCTGTACAAACAATGCCAAACCGAATAATCCGTAAATGATTGAGGGTACTCCCGACAAGTTTCTGATTGATGCACGAATGGTTCTTGTTAACCAATTGTTTTCAGCATATTCATTCAGATAGATCGCACAACAAACTCCGAACGGTATTGCAAAAAGTGCCGTGATCAATGTTAAAAGAACGGTTCCGATGATCGGAGTTAAAATTCCGCCTTTTGTCATTCCTGCCGATGGAACTTTCGATACAAATTCCAACGATAAAGACGATACTCCTTTCGATACGATTTCCCAAATAATAACAAATAAGAAAAAGCAGACAATAAGTGTGGTTGATAATAAAGTACCCCACTCTATTACCGATGATAATCTGTTGGTTTTATACTGCATGATATTTTCTGAATCTGTTAATAAAAAATTCTCCGACTAAATTTGCAAACAATGTCATAAAGAACAAAACTGTTGCAATAGCGTAAAGTGCATAATAATGTGTGGTTTGGTAAGGAACTTCACCCATTTCAATTGCGATTGTAGCCGTCATTGTTTTAACCGAATCAAACATTCCTGTCGGTATCAATGCGGCGTTTCCTGTTGCCATTAAAACCGTCATTGTTTCACCAATTGCACGACCAACACCTAACATTACCGCTGCAATAATTCCGGGTGCCGCAGCAGGAATAATCACTTTTCGCAACGTTTGCCATTTTGTTGCACCCACACCGTAACTAGCTTCTTTATAAGCATTTGGAACAGCGTGTATGGCATCTTCGGCAACTGTAATAATTGTCGGCAACGCCATAATTGCCAATAAAATTGCTCCGTTTAAAGCATTCAATCCGTTTGGTAAATCGGCAATATTTGCAATTCCCGGACTTAAAACTACAATTCCTAAAAATCCGATAACTACCGATGGTATCGCAGCCAACATTTCAATAGCCGGTTTTAAGATGTTTTTCAATCTGCTGCCTGCATATTCCGATATAAAAGCTGCAGTTCCAATTCCTAAAGGTATCGCAATAATCATGGCACCAAATGTTACAAATGTGGTACTGATGATTAAAGGCAGCATACCGTATTTAGGTGTTTTTGCAGTTGGCGCCCATTCCATTCCCGTGATAAAATCCAACGGTTTAATATCTAAAAAGAACGATATTGAATTGTAAACCAGCATGGCAAAGATTCCGCCCAATAAAGCCAAAACCAAAAATCCGGTGGTTTTAAATACGCCTTTAAATAGTATATCAATTGATATTCTTGTTTTGTATCTCATGTTACTTTTCTTCTATAATATAATACCCGTGCTCTTCGATCATTTTTTTACCTTTTGTACTTTTTTCAAAATCGATAAAAGGCTTTACTTTTTCCCATGAATCAGCCAAAACAAACTGATAAAGCGGACGCTGAAAAAAATACAGACTGTTGTTTATGGTAGCGGCATCGATTGGCGAATAAGCTGTCGAAGTTGCATTTTCTTTAATCTTTAGGATTTTGATTGCCGTATTTGCAGCCGGATCGTGTGCCACATACCCTGCACCTACATACCCAATTCCCGATTTATCTGCCTTAACACCTTCTAAAATCTGTGCGTTACCGGTCATTTCTTTTGCAGTGTTAGAAAATTCGATCTTCAGTTTTTTCTTTACAAACGAGTGCGTTCCCGAACTGCTTTGACGGCCGTAGATGTTTATCGGCAAATCGATATCTGTGATTTCAGACCAGTTTTTAATATCCCCTTTTAAGATCTTACCAAGCGTTTCCAAAGTAATATCTTCTAACGGTAAATCTTTATGAACAATAAAAGCGGTGGCATCTTCTGCAAAAACAACCGTTTTAACTTCGATGTTGGCTTTTTTGAACTGTTCGATTTCTTTGTCTGATAACGGACGTGAAGAATTGGCAATATCTGCCTGCCCATTTAATAAAGAAGTAATGCCCAAGCCAGAGCCTCCGCCGGAAATTGCTATACTGAAATCGGAATTAATTTCGGTATAACGTTCGGCTAAATTCACTGCCAGGTTTACTTCCGTGTCTGATCCTTTCATTTTTACCGAGCTGTTGTCGCTGCATGCAAAAAGTGAAAAAATACTAATAACAACTAAAAGTTTTTTCATAATTAGCTTGAATGTTTCATCGGCACAAAATTGATTTATTAAGATAAATGGAATGTTACACCTGTATTAAGCTAATATTAACAAATAACAGTTATGTTAATTTATTGTAAATACATTTTAAACCCGCTGTTAAGGCAACAATGTATTGATATTTGGTTGATGTTTTGGTAAAGTGGTTTTTAAAAAAGAGATGCGTTTAATTTCGGAGTTCGCATTTTAAATATTTATGGAAGTTATGCGCAATTACAATATATTAATCGCATTAAAATGCTATTTTATAAGGTTATACGAATTTTTTATAGTAAAAAATGATAATTGCGTATATCTTCGTGTTATAGGCAATGCTGTCAGTACGAAATCAATAGAATATGAACTTAATTTTCGCAAAACTTTACGAAGAATACATTAGAAAAAATTATCCTGCCAAATTTAGCATAACAATGTATATTAGTATTGTGTATTTTTTTCTGTTATTCGTTTTGCTTTTACCAATTAAGACCTTCATTGACAAACAAATATTTGACGACAAAATTCATTATGAGAAATCGTCAATCATGATTGTTGTATTTGGACAATTGACAATAATAACTTGTTTAGTCTACTACAAATACATAAGGAAGAAACACATTCAAACCCTAGTGAAAAAATATGAAGTAAAGAAAATAAACAAAACCTTACTTTATTTAATTGTTGTAGGAACACCAGTTTCACTTTTATTAATCGCAGGAACAATTACTGTATTTATTAATGGGGGAGAAATTTTAGGACATAGAATAGACGGAGTTTTTAATAAGTAAAAGCACTGCCTATAACAAGGATTTGGCGCAAATGGCGGGTTAAGGCGAAAATATGAAGTTTCGGCTTTATATTACGCAAAAAGCCAATTATATTAACTTTTTTCTTAAATTTATTCAATTAATTGGCTTTTGCTTACTGTGTCGCTAAATTGAAACTTTTCGCTTCAATTTCCGCCACTGACGCCAAGCCCCGAAACGTTATGCGGCATTCTAAAACGACACCGCTAAAAAGAAAATGAGTAGAAAAAATTGGACTGACGAAAAAATTATTTCTCGGCTTATAAATAATAAGACGGACAAATCTCGTTGGGAAAATATTAGAACTTTAAGACAACGACCAAGTGAAGAATTATTTTTACAAAGTGTCGAACTAACCAAATCGGACAACACAAAAATCAGAAAAATAGGTATTGACATTTTAGCTCAATTAGGTTCATCGCCAAGACCGTTTTTAAAGGAAACTCTTAAAATCTATTTTGAATTACTTGAAATTGAAACCGACCCAGACGTTTTAATGTCATTATTGTATTCTATCGGACACAATAATGAAGAACTTAACAAAGAGCAAATTGAGAAAATATGTTCATTCATAGACAAAGAAAATGGTTGGGTAAAAGAAGGTTTAGTTTCTGCGTTACTTGGAATTGACAACTCAACAGTAATTGAAACTTTAACAAAACTCTCATCTGACAAATTGAGCTATATCAGAAATTGGGCAACTTTTGGACTTGGAACTCAAATCGAAAGAAACAATAAAATTATACGAGAAGCTTTGTGGAATAGAGTTAACGACAAGCATCAAGAAACAAAACTTGAAGCAATTGTAGGATTAGCAAAGCGAAAAGACAATCGAGTAAACGAAATCATAAAACGTGAAATTATTGACGGAGAATATGGCATTTTACTTTTTGAAGCTATTCTTGAAATCAAAGACAAAGAATTTCTACCTTTACTTAAACAAAATTTAAAATCAATCAAAAGCGACAAAAACATAAATCCTGAATGGAAAAAAGACCTCAAAAACTGTATAAACGAATTAACAAAACTAACGACTGAAAAAAGAACAACCGCATAACAAGGGTCTATCTCATCGTTTCTATTTTTTTAATGGTTTCGATGATTGCTTCGCAGTTTGCAATAGTTGGGTGAATCCCGAAGGGTCGGGACAAGATCTGCAAAGTTCAACGGCAGTTCTTCGGTTCAACTTTTGTACAAAATTGAAGATTTTGCTTCGATTGCCCCACCATCGCAAAGCCCCGAAACGTTATTATTTCTGATGCAGTTCTATTAAACCCTCTAGCTTTTTTTAGTAAAAAACACCTGTAATCAGGGTGTTTTGTTTAAGGATTGATTTAACTTCGTCTTTCAACAAAAAGGCTGTTGACCCAATAAAGTGAACCGGAACATTTAGTATATAATTATGTAACCGAATGTTAACATACTAAAAATAATTGCTACTTCACAAAAAATTGAAATAGCAATCATTTTATAATTGGTATAATTATTCAGCCACAGCTTGTGATAAATTTATTATTCTGAAAAATGCCTGCAGATTTTGCAGCATCTGCCCTTCCAATCTAATATTTTTTTCCCTTATTTTATTTTTGTCTAGCTCATCATCAAAAAGTAGTGGTTTGATCTTTTGTACCAGTTGTTCAAATTCTTCCGTTGCTTCACCGGTATACCGTACTAATTGTAACAAAGTGTTGATATTTTTAGAGTTTGGTACGTAATCTAAATGATACAGAATATGTACCTGTAACATGTATATGAAGCACTTACGCAACTGCTTTGACGAGGTAACTAAAGGTTCTTTTGCTGAAAGTATCGCTGTATCCACAAAATTTTCAATTTTTTCAGATGAATATTTAACACCAATCATGTTCTCATGAAAATCTGGATCCCAAGTGTTCTGCCAGTGGATGGCTGGGTGATGTCCGGAAGTATAAATTCTGTTTTGGGCTTTGTACACTTTTTTATAAAAACCTTGTTGAAAATACACTTTATCCTGTATATGAAAGCGGTTGTGGGCAATTATTGCAAACCGTACCTCAGCATCTGCCGTTTCAACTTCTCTGATGATTTCATTTAATGCTCTTGAAACTTTATCTTTCGTAATCAACAACAGGTAAAAGCAGCGCACCGTTTTGTTATCCAAATAGCTTACTGTTTCGTGGAACAGGAATATTTCTTCGACCTCTTCATTACTTTGTAGCTGTTGTAAACGATCTGAGTATTCAAATGGAACTGTATCTTGTTGTTGCAGACTGACTATTTGTTTGTTCTTATCCAATTCATCAAATATCTGCAATACAATGTTTTTTATCTTTTTTTGTGCTTTTTTTAGTGCCTTTCCCCAGTCATCATAAATTCCGGCTTCTGAAAGACTTTGCTGCTCAATAAGGTAAAAAGTATCGCTGCTTTGTTTAACAAAGACCGATTTTAATAAAGGGCATATTTTTTCCATAATCAGCAGCCTTTCAGTTAAACTGTCTTTCTCATTTATCATACCCAGAAGCAAAAGTTCTACCGCTCCCAAATCTGTTGCGAAACCTTTAAGATACAGGTAACAGCTTCCTTCTAATTCATCTTTTATAAAATCATCGGTATACGTTTTTAACAACTGTTGTCTTTCTATATACTGTTCTTTAAATTTTTTAAAATATTCCCAGAAGTAATAATCCGAAGGCATTGCGGTTTCATCGTCTGTATACAGTACTTCTGCTTTACTAAGGTTTAAATGTATAAAGGGACTGTTGATCTTTTTATGTTTCGTTACGTCGTCTTCGTCCAACAATACTAACAGCACTTCTTCATCTGCAAAAAATACTGCCCTGTTTTGATCTGAAAAAACAGCAGCAGCTTCCTCTTTGTTTTTTACATACAGCCACAGTATTTTAATTTTTTCATTGCTTAGCGCATGACCATACCATGCGATGCAAAGTAACTTTTGACTAACCAGTGTTAACAGTCCGTTTTGTAGTTTTTTAGTGAAATCTACCTTTTTGAAAAATTCTTTTTTTGTTTCCATCATTTCTATATTTTAAAATTAATAGTCGGTTTATTGATTATAAGGTTTGTTTTAATGATCCTCAAAGCATTCCTCCCACCAAATGAATAGCTACGTTGCCGCGTGATTGTACAATTTTTCGCAAAGACACAAGGCTTTCGTAAAATCCAATTGATTATGTGTCGGCAGTCCGCCATCGGATCTGGGATAAAAAGACATCGAAGTGTTTAACAGATCGAGAATTTGCTTTACATCATCAGTCTGCACACATACGTCATAAACCTCCGGTAGAAAGGCTTCCAATAACTGCATAAGGTATTTGCAACTGTACATAGCAGGAACATACTGCACTTTCTGATATAAAAGCCCGAGTACCAAATGCTGGAACATACTTTTAAGAAGCAAGATATGTCCGGACTGGTAGACAAGATTTTTCTGCTGAAATGCGATAAACCAGGGAGAAACATAGGTTAGTCGTTCGTTCCAATACTGCTTTTGTAATTGCTTTATATCAAGCGTACTGTTAGTTTTGAGCACATTATCGTTAATGGTAAGGTTGTTTCTCAGGTGCAGTAAATTTTGAGGTATAATAAATTCTTTAAAGAACAATTGAAACCTGTTGCAATTATTTTGCAGCCACTCCAAGGTATGTATCACACAGAATACTTCTACCCTTCCTTTGAAATAATGGGATACTTTGTGCGCTAATACATCGTGTTGCTGTATTCGCAGTGCAGGAGCTATCAGCAGCAGATTGAATTTGTAAGTATTGTCTGAATCCGGTTTAATGGATCTATTTGTACTTAACAGATAAACAGCATCTATCTTATAACAATTGGTTAGAAAAGAAACCAGTTGTTTCAGCAGTACCGATTCTTCCCGCACCGTATACGGGACTTGACTTTCAAGCCTTTTGATATAAAACTTATTTAAACTCTTAAAACAACCTGTCTGAAGTTCCACTACCCTTTTTGTTATCTTCTCTATCAAACTTTCATGGGAATGCCTGATTAGATATTCAGATTGATCGTTAAAGGATACCGTTTTTATTTTAGCAATCCGTTTTAAATTTTTAGAAAGTTCGGGATAATACACGTCGACAAAACCAGTGAATTCCTGCTCATTAAAATCCTGATGCACCGATTTTGGAAGCAGTATATTTTTAAGTACATCTATATAATAAGAAAAGGTTTCGAGTAACGCTATATGAGCCGCCTGATATAACTGCTGCTTCACCAACGGTTCTACAAGCATTACTACAGCTTCCTTTACACGATGCTCAACAGCCTTGATATGATTTGCAAAAAGTGCTGATGCTTTTTGTTTATCGTTACCGTAGAAATTCTGAAACAGGCTGTTCCACCGTTTTGGCTGATCGGCATACACTATAAAACAAGGTTGTAAATGCAGTTGCAGAAAACTAAAATGTAACTGTGAATGGTGCGGTGCCACCGTATGGTAGTTTACGCTTATCAAGGTATCGTGCCGTGTTAAAGCATCCAACACCTTTATCTGGCTGTGTAAGCCTGCAAGGGTATCTCCATCGGTATCTTTAGCTACAACCAATGTGAGCAGTTTAAGGCTGCTGTTGGCAATTGGAGTATAGAACACCATATAAACATTAGAAATTCTTATAGCGTTTAAGATGAACTGTTTTAACGAATCATTGATTTCGGTGGGAATTGTGTGGTTTGAACTTTTCATACTAACAGATTTAAAGTTGAATAAGTCAAAATTGCATAACTGTTTTTGTGTACCGTACTATGCAGTAATGTATTGTACCACGATGGTGTAGTAAAATACCGAAAGTAGATTATGCGTGTGTTTTTAGTACCACACATGAGAAGCTCGATTCGAGTAACGGAGCGCATCGAGAAGTTTGCTTTCTTCTTTTGAAAGATCAAAAGAAACAAAAATCTTTTGTTTTGTATGATCAATTATCTATTTTACATTTTGAAATCATGAATCTCCGATTTCTTGCCTATCCTTAAAACGGTCAACTTTATTTTTCTAAAAGGAAATCAAATAATCGCTCCCGTTGGTCGTATTTGATTTTTACCTTAATTACGTCCAGACTTTATTTTATAGTTTGGAAGCCGTGAACCTTGCGGTTTCAAAATATTGACGCTCGTTTTAAGGATAATGGCGCTTTGATTTGCCTAACTAGTCATTTCAGTTTTTTATTTAAATCCTGATGATGAATTTATACGGAAAGCACCTTTGAAGCTACTACGTCGAAACCATCGCGTCGCTCGCCGATGTACTTTCGCTTCATTCAGTGTGTCGACACTTCCCGATTCTGGAGACAGGCTGATGAAAAATGCATACCGCTGGTTTATACAACTTCTTCTGTTTTTATAGATTGTTCTGCATAAATTTTCTGTTATTTGTACAATTAAGTATAGGCATTATTTTAAAGCCTGAAAGCTGTGAATCATAGCTTATTCAGTTGAGAAATATCATTTCGAGAAGTTTATCTTCTTCTTTTGAAAGATCAAAAGAAACAAAAATCTTTCATTGCGGTGCATTTTTAATCGGTCGAATTACACCTTTGAAGCTACTACATCGAAACCATCGCTTCGCTCGCCGATGTACTTTCGCTTCATTCAGTGTGTCGACACTTCCCGATTCTCGGGACAGGCTGATGAAAAATGCATACCGCTGGTTTATACAACTTCTTCTGTTTTATAGATTGTTCTGCATAAATTTTCTGTCATTTGTACTATACGTATAGGTATTATTTTTAAAGCCTGAAAGCTGTGAATCATAGCTTATTCGATCGAGAACTATCATTTCGAGTAAAGTACTATATCGAGAAGTTTATCTTCTTCTTTTGAAAGATCAAAAGAAACAAAAATCTTTTTTCTTGCCGCGGGTTAAAAGCGGTTAAATATTGTCTTACAAGCTAACTATATCGAATCGTCGCTTTGCTCCCCGATTAGTTTACGCTTGTTTCAACAATTTAACCTACGCTTTTAATCCAATGGCGCTTTGATTCTCCTAACTAGTCAGCTCAGTTTTTTTTAAAAATCCTAAATGACTCTGTAATTAGTTACCACAGAATCTGAGCGCATTATATAGCCATGCTGACTGCAGCATAGTTTTTTATTATTAAAAAAATCAGTATATTTGAATTTATCAAAATACTGAGGACTTATGGAAACTACAAGCAAAAAGCATTTAGGACGCAACATCAGCCGCATACGCGAAATGAAAGGAATGAAACAAGAAACACTTGCCGAGATTCTGGGTATCAGCCAACAAAAAATGTCGGTAATAGAAAATACAGAAGAATTAGACGATGCCAAGCTTAACGAAATTGCCAAAGCATTGGACGTACCTGCAAACGCTATTAAAGAGTATTCGGACGAAAGAATGATTAATTTTGTAAATAATTTTTATGATAACAGTTTATCAAATAGCCAGGGAGCAATATTTTCTCCTTCTAATTGTACCTTCAATCCGTTAGACAAGCTTGTTGAAGCGTATGATGAAAACAAGAAATTATACGAACGCCTTTTACAGGCAGAAAAAGAGAAAACCACCTATTTGGAGCAATTGTTAAAAAAATAAGAATTACTCAATTAAAGAATCATATTATAAAAAGTAAAAAAATCGGCTATTTCACAAGGAGATAGCCGATTTTTCTATTTATAAGCATTTTAACCGAAAATGTGTTTCATGCATTAAGGTAGGCTTTGCCATACTGTATCTATTTAGTATCCTCGCTGTTGATATTTAGAAAATATTTCGGTGGAGCGTTTTAAGGGAAATATGTCTTATTTTATAGAAATGTGTTAAAATGCAGCTTTATCAAAATATAGACATATGTGGTGCAAAGAAATTAAAATATTTTTTGGTCTTTATTTATCATTTTCAACACAATTTATCACCTAAAAAAATCGATGTTGGTGCGTATCTATATTTTTATATAACAATCCAATCCCTATATGCATAGATGAGATATAATGTATGATTTGTCCCATTAATTCACTGAAAAAGAAACATAAAATATAAATTAACTTTCGGCAATAAAACTAATTTACTGCCAAAGCTTAATTATCAAAATAAAAGTAGTAACTTTCAAAAATTTGATAACAAAAGTGACAAACAGGATAGAAAATACAATTGAGGGTTATTTCAAATCAAACACACAATTGTCCAGAGAAAAACTAGTTAGTTTAATAAATAAAGACTTCCCACGGCTATCGCTTGGCACAATAACCGTTTACCTATCCAAACTTAAAAAAGCTGGTGTTATCAACAATCCGGCAAGAGGTATTTACTCAATTTCGAATAAGCAAATCTTCAATCCGGAAATAAATCAAAACCTAAAAAAAATATACAACAAAATCCAAAAAGACTTTCCTTTGATTGAAATATGTGTGTGGAATACAAACTGGTTAAGCGATCTCATGAAATACCCAACTTTTAGAAATTTCACCATCATTGAAGTTGATAAAGAGGCAGAGGGGCAAGTTTTTAAGGCAGTAAACGAATGGACTAAAAATGTGTACTTCAATCCCAATGAAGAGATAGTGGAAAGATACATTAGCACAAACATAGAAGAAGTAACAATTATTAAAATGTAAATCGTCAGCAAAAAGTAGACATTTTATAAAAGAAACTAAAGGAGTGTTTTCATAAAAAAATGTAACTTTAATTATGGCAACACCAAAAAAGAAATCAGCAGAGAATTTTGTAAAGGAC
>NZ_VWSG01000019.1 GCF_008629655.1 Paenimyroides baculatum | reverse complement strand
TAGTACCAAAGCAGCAATAGCAGCCATTCCGTTAGGATTGGGGACCTTATTATCTGCACCGGCAAAGGCAGCAACCGCAACAACGGCTTACACTGCGCGTGCGGGTGCACTTACGGATGCGCTACAGCTTGCTTTGATTTTAGAATATTTGGAAGATGAATATTACCGTATGGGATTGGATGCCGGCGGATTAATTCCATCTACAGACAGAACCGTTTTTATGCAGATATCAAAGCACGAAACAGCACATGTTTCGTTTTTAAAGGCAGCGTTAACTTCTTTAGGAGAAACACCGGGAAGCAAACCTACATTCGATTTTACTGCGGGTGGCAATTTTAGTCCCTTTACAGATTACAACCAGTTTTTAATACTTGCACAAGCTTTTGAAGATACAGGTGTGCGTGCCTATAAAGGCCAGGCAGGTAATGTAATGGAAAGCAGACAGATTTTACAGGCTGCGCTACAGATACATTCTGTTGAAGCACGACATGCATCGCAAGTCAGAAGAATGCGTGCCAACAAAGGCTGGATTGAACTAGCGAACGGCGGAAACATGCCCGCAGCAACAGATGCTGTTTACGCAGGTGAAGATAACGTAATGCAGGCAGGCTTTAATACTGCAGCAGCTTTTGGTGAAGCAGCAGGTTCGGCAGCTTATGACGAAGTTTTAAGCGGCAGCGATGCCGCTGCAATTGCAGGTTTGTTTATTGTGTAACCTTACATTATCAAGACAGACTAATAATTAGACGTTGTTTTTATGTGATTATATTTTTTAAGTTTTGGGTTAAGAAGAAAATTCTGCATTAGTACTTATCGAAGTAACAGCTTTTTAGTTGGTGACTTTAATAGCGTAACTAATAAAGCCTTCTAAACTCCTTAAAAACACCCTTTGTGAGGGTGTTTTTTTCTTATATATTAACTTATTTTTATATCGTTATACTTACAAGATTAATGAATTATCAAGTGAATTTTGATTAACTTTTTCAGACTAATAATTTAATCTAAACTCAATCCCATTTTCCGTACGTAACTCAACAGTTCTGTAATGGTGTTGGTATTTGTTTTTCTCATCATTTTCCTACGGTGCGATACTACCGTGTGCTTGCTTAAGAAAAATTTCTCTGCGGTTTCATTCACTGAAAAGCCTTGAGCGAAATAGCGCAATATTTCAATTTCTCTTGAACTTAACCATACTTCTTTTTCCTCTTGCAACTCTTTTAAACATTGGTTTATAATAGGACAGTAATAAAACTTATCTTCGATAAGACAACTTATACATTCTACCACTGTATCAACACCACTAGTCTTTGAAATAAATGCATTCGGTTGAAATGCCATGATACTTCGCACCGCAACAGCATGTGTTACACTGCTAACCACAATTATTTTAACATTTTTATTTATTCTGCGGGCATCGTTAATCATTTCGACTCCCAAACTATCTCTCAAATAATAATCTATAAATAGATACAGCTCATTTCTTGAATTTCTAAGAAGATAGTTTAACCTTTTTTTGAGATCATTGAATGTATGAACCTCATCAAATATTCCCATCTTTTCCAACAACACGGCAAACGAATCTGCAAACAATGCATGATCGTCAACCAAAACAGCAACCTTCTTCATTCACTTACTTATTAAATTAAAAGATCTAATAGAACCGTTTTCATTTTACATTCCTCAATTAACAAAAAATTATATTCTTAGAATTAAATTGAGAAATATACCGTCTATCAAAACGACATTTCTTTTATTAAGCAAAAATATATAGTTTAAACAGAACCGTTTGTAGTACCACAAACATGTTAACTGTAGAATTTGTTCTACATTCACACAACTATGCGCATTTATTTGTCGTAATAATATGTGGAAAACAAAAGGTCTACTAACCTTTTTCTAATTAAGATTTCTGATAATTTCTAACAGTAACGGTTTCGGTATTAGTATATTTATTTAAGCAACGTAATCTAAAATAACAACACTAAAATGTAGCATTATAAAACAATAGAACAGAAGAATAGTTGTTTTTAAGGAAAAATTAAATTTGTAAGTGAAATGATTTAATCTTTATATCATAAAATCTAGACACATCGTACAACAGTGCACAAAATTTACAAAACAAGAAGTTTACTAACCTTTAAATAATTATTTCATAGTATCGGCGTAATCGTATTTGCTGTTTATTTTATCAGCTTTGCTGCACAAATCAGCTAAAAGAAATGAAAAAAATTACACAAACATGCGTTATTGCAACTTTCCTGTTTTCGGGATTTAACTTGTATGCACAAACACTGCTGCATTACTGGAATTTTAACAACCCAACTTCGGCACAAACAATCAGTACACCAAATGTATCATTAGTAGGAACAAGTACTTTAACAAATACATTAGGTGCTTCAACCGCTTTTGACTATGCCAACGGAACAGGTAACAATTTTAACCTTAATAACCTAAATGCTCGCAACAACGATGTTTCGGGTAATCATCTGCGTTTTAACAATCCAATTGGTGGCAGTTTGGTTTTCAGTCTGCCTACAATAGGTTACGAAAATCCTATTGTTAAGTTTACAACAAAACGTTCCGGTTCTGGAGCAGGTACGCAAACTTGGTCTTATACAACAAACGGAACTACCTATACTACATTTGCTACCATTAACCCTGTAGACGGAGATCCTACTTTACAGACACTTGATTTTAGCAGTGTAGCTGCGGCAGATAATAATCCGAATTTTAAACTGAAGGTTGAATTTTCTCAAGGTCCAGGCGGTGTAGTAGGAAACAACCGTTTTGATAATTTTACATTAGAAGCTTATGCGCCAGGTACAACACCGGTTATACCGCCAAAAGTGAGTTTCTTAACCAAATTTAAATCGGTTAACGAAGATTCGGGCACAGCAACAATAGACATAAAAGTTGAAAATGCAGGTACGGCATCTTTTGATTTGGTAGTTAAAACAGCGCCATTCAGTACTGCAGACCTAAACGATTTTACATTTCAGACACAAACTATACAGATTGACGGAACAACAGGCACTACAAAAACCATAAGCATTCCTATTATTGATGATACGAATGAAGAACAGCATGCAGAATATGTAGTATTGGCATTGGAAAATCCGATTGGGCTGACTATTGAAGGTGATCCTTTCTTTACACTTTATATTAAAGACAACGATCGCACGGCACCAGTACAAACCAACGAAATTACACTGGATTATGTGGGAAGTTTTGATCCGTCGGGAACAAATTCAAGTTCTACAGAGATTGTAGTACACGATCCGCAAACTCAAAAATTATTCGCAACAAGTGCCATTGCAGGGTTTCTTGATATTATTGATTTTTCAGATCCGTTGATTCCTGTAAAAACGCACTCAATAGATATGAGTCCGTACGGAGGTATTACCAGCGTTGCGGTTAAAAACGGAATTGTAGCTGTGGCATCGCCAAATAACATAGAAACCAATAACGGTTCGGTTGTTTTCTTTGATACCAACGGTGTGTACAAAAAACAAGTAACTGTTGGCGTGTTACCAGACAATATTGTTTTTACGAAAGATGGAAATAAAGTACTTACGGCAAACGAAGGGCAGCCTAATGCAGATTATTCGGTAGATCCGGAAGGATCGGTTTCTATTATTGATCTTTCGGCGGGCATTAACAGTCTGTCGCAAAACAATGTATCCACTTTAAACTTTACAACGTTTAACAGCCAGGAAACACAATTGGTTCAGCAAGGTGTACGCAAAACAAAATCAACCAGTACCTTATCACAAGATTTGGAGCCGGAATATATCACCGTAAGTGATGATTCACAAAAAGCGTGGGTTACTTTACAAGAAAACAACGCCGTTGCAGAAATCAACCTTACAAATAAAAGCATTACATCGCTTTGGTCATTGGGCACAAAAGACATGAGCATACCTGGTAACGGTTTCGATGCATCGGACAATAACGGTGAGATCTTAATTGCAAACTGGCCGGTAGAATCTTACTACATTCCCGACGCGGTTGCTGGTTTTAAGGCAAACGGTATAAACTACCTGATTACAGCCAATGAAGGAGATGAAAAAGAATACGACGATTTTGAAGAACGCATTGCTGTAAATGCAGCAGGTTATCTGTTAGACGAAACGTTGTTTCCGAATGCTTCTGTATTGAAACAACCTCATAATTTAGGACGATTCAGAGCTACAAACCTTAATGGTGATTTGGATAATGACGGAAAATTCGAAAAAATTCGTTCTGTTGGATCGCGTTCTTTCTCTATTTTCAATGCAGATACCAAAGCAATTGTTTTTGACAGTGGAGACGATTTCGAAATGTACACTGCGGCACATTATCCAACAATATTTAATGCCGATCATGAAGCGAACACTGCTAAAAGCCGAAGCAGAGCGAAAGGTCCAGAACCAGAAGGTGTAACGGTTGCAACTATTGGCGTACAAACTTTTGCTTTTATTGCTTTAGAACGTATTGGCGGTGTAATGGTTTACAACGTAACCGATCCTAACAATGTTACCTTTACAGATTATAAAAATAACCGAAGCACATCTGCTTATTCGGGTGATTTTGGTGCCGAAGGCATTATTTATATTGACAAAGCAGACAGTCCAAACAGTAAAGGTTACGTGATTATCGCCAACGAGATAAGTGGTACACTGACTATTTACGAAGTGAACACTACCAACCTTTCAAATGATGAATTCACACCGGTGGAAACTAAAACTTTTAACGTTTTTCCTAACCCAAGCCACGGTGGAACTGTTTATTTTAACAGAGCTGCCGATGTTACGGTTTACGATATGAACGGCCGCCAGATGTTTCAAGGTAAAAATGTACAAACATTAAATGTTGATACATATCCTTCAGGAATTTATATTGTAAAAACCAAAGAAGGTCTTGTTCAAAAATTAGTAAAGAAATAGAAAATCATATATCATTTTGTAAGAAAGAGCGGAGTAATTTCCGCTCTTTTTGTTTCTATAAAGTTTTGGGTTATTTTTACCTTGAAAAGAAATTTTTATGACAAAGAAAATCTGTATAAATGGCAACAACATATCCGATAAAAAAAGTCTATACCAAGAGATAAACCGAGTATTTATGGCGAAGGAAGATTGGAAAATCGGAGAAAGTCTTGATGCTTTGAATGATCTTTTTTATGGTGGCTTTGGATTGATCGATGGAAACGAACCTATTGAACTTATCTGGACGAACTTCAACCACAACAAAAAATTGTTTGGCTATGATTTTACAATGGAATTTTATCAGGAAAAACTGAAACAGCCTAACGTATTTTCAACCAAAATCATACAGCAAAACATCAGCGATCTTGAAAATGGTACAGGTTTAACCTATTTTGAAATGATTCTTGAAATAATTGCCGAACACAAAAACATCACACTGATTACTGAATAAATATTATTTAAAAGACTGTATAGACTTTATGCTAAAACATATTTTCTAGATAAACCGTCACTTCGAGCGTAGTCGAGAAGTCATTAAGGTCTCGACTACGCTCGACCTGACCAAGACCTAATGTAAACTTTAATTAATAAGCCTAAAAAATCAAAAAAGAGCTTTAAAGCTCTCTTCTTCGTGTCATTTCCACATGCGGAATATTGTCTTCCATATATTCTTCAGAAACCGTTTCAAAATCGTGCTTGTTGTAAAATCGTTGTAAATGTGCCTGTGCTGATATGGTGATTTTTCCTGTTTTATACAGATCTTCCACTGCTTTTACGGCGTGTTCCATCAGCAAATGACCAACCTTTAATTCGCGATGCGCCATATTAACAACCACTCTGCCAATACTGCTCTCGGTATATTTAATTCCTGGTTCAAAAATGCGTGCATAAGCCGCCAAAACCTCATCATCCCACAGCATTACGTGGTATGCTACCTGATCTTTTCCGTCGGTATCCAAATACGGGCAATCTTGTTCCACCACAAAAACCTCGTTTCGTAGGTTTAATATCTTATAAAGTTCCGATACGGTTAAATCGTCGAATTTTTTAATTTTAATGTTCATTAAAGTTTATGGTTTTAATAATTGCTTCAATCTCTAACAGCTGGTCACGCTTGTTTTTAAACGGATTGTTAATGTATCCTTCAATAAACAAATAGCGTTTGTAATATTCGTCGCGAATGGCGTAACACACAAAAGGTCCTTTTAAGTAATCGTTGGCGGTTTCCCAGCTACCAATTATTTTATAAACCGGTAGTTCCTGCATTTTTTCTTTTGTTATGGTTACATTTTTAGCAGGATCTGTAACGATATAACCAGAATCTTTAGCGGTATGCAAAAATTCTTTTCCAATGTAGTTTCTCGCCTGTAACAAGTGTTGTTCAATTGATCCGCTTTCGTTTTCGATTTCTGCTATCGAAAATTCATACAAAACCAGATTCAAACTACCCGACGATAGGTCTTTCTGATACCATAAAAAAGGAAATTCGTTTTTAACCTGTAAATGATACGCATCAGGAATTTTCAAGGTACAACCAAAATAATCTTTCAATTCATGCAGATCCTGATTAGAATTTCTAACAACTTCGTGCATCTGTTCGTTTAATTCAGACGATTTAAATACCGAAATAATAGAATCGGCACGTGTATTAAAAAGTTTCAGCAAATCACTGGTATTCTGGGCACGTAAAAAAAAGTAGTTCTGGGGCGTGGCATTCACACTTTTCTGTAGCAGAAATTCGTGCACGGTATTTGTAGAAAACAGCACAATGTTGCGCGCATTTTTTGCACGTGTTGTAAATATTTTAGGATCAATCTGCACCAGATCGAACTGCGGCTCGGTATCGGTACTGCCGGCAACGGGCTGCGCCAATTTATGTCTGATACTGTCGCCCAATTTACCAATCCACAAACTGTCGTCAATCACCAAAACAATTTCGTTGCGGTTGCCAAACGATTTGTTCAAATTAACTGTCGCAGTTTTAGATTCTTTTGTGCAGCCAATTATAAATCCTACAATAATCAACAAATAAAAAACGGTATGCTTCATATTTTGTACCCTAGATTACCGTAAAATTACGCAAACCCGAACAAATTATCCCTTCAATTGAAACATAATTGTAAATTAGAAACAGGTTAGATTTTTTAAACCCGATATTTTCTGCTATTTTTAATAGTATTTTTGATAAAACTTTTGCGATGCAGATACTGCTAATTGAAGACGATAAAAGAATAAGCGACTTTTTAATTAAAGGCTTGGAAGAGAACGGATACATTGTTACGCTTTGTAAATCGGCAGAAGATGTTTTGAACGATTTTTTAAGCATACGGTTTGATCTGATTATCTGCGACATTATGCTGCCGGGAATTGATGGAATACAGTTGGTACAAACGCTGCGTTTTAAAAAGAATTTTACGCCGGTTTTAATGTTGAGTGCGTTGAATTCGGTTCAGGATAAAATTTCGGCATTAGATTACGGTGCTGACGATTATATTACCAAGCCTTTTCATTTTGATGAGTTATTATCGAGAATTAAAGCATTGACGCGTAGAAATCAGCAAAAAGCACCCGAAAAAACATCAAATATCAAAAGATATGATGATTTGGAGATCGATCTGGATCAATACAAAGTTTTTGTAAACGGAACAGAAGCAGAACTTTCTCCACGCGAATTTAAGCTGTTGAATTATCTGGTAGAGAACGAAAACAAAACCGTTACACGCGTACAGATTTTAAACGCCGTTTGGGGAATTACTTTTAACAATCATACCAATGTAGTAGATGTTTACATTTCGTACCTGCGCAATAAAATAGAAAAAAACGACAGTAAATACATTCATACGGTGAAAGGCGTTGGTTATATGTTTAAACTATAAGTTATGAAGTTAAAGCACCGTTTATCGTTATATTCCATAGTTATTTTCAGCATCATCGTCGTGATTGTTTCTACAGCGGTTTATTTTTCTTTCTACAATCAAATGGAAAAGAAAGAACTGCAATCATTAGAGAACAAAACCCTTTTGGCAGCGGTTTATTATCTGGAACAAGATGAATTACCTACGTTGGAGCATGAGAATATTAAAAGTCAGTTATTAAAAACCATTTCGCGTAAAAACATTGTGGTTTACGATGCATCGAACAAAAAGTTCAGCGGCGATATGTATTTCGACAAGAATATTTCATCGACCTTTATAGAAAGCGTCCGCCAGAAAAGAAACGATTTTATTACCACAGAACAATATTTTTACAACGGAATTTACTATAACGACAACCAAGGCGATTTCGTGGTAATTACACGCGAACCTAAAAAAGAATTTAACGATCAAATGCAGTCGTTGCTTCATATCTTAATACTTGTTTCGGTTGGCGGATTGATCTTTATCTACTTTTTTTCGCAATATCTGGGTTACATCGCATATCAGCCCATCAACAAAATCATTGCACAGATTAAAGAGCGCGATACTAACAACTTTAACCAACCGCTTGCATTGAACAAACCTTACGCCGAAATTGAAGATCTGATACTTACCTACAATCATTTTATCGATAAAATCGGGCAGACATTTACCGTTCAAAAGAATTTTATCGATTATGTATCGCACGAACTCCGCACACCCATTACTGCCCTACTCGGAACATTAGAAGTTACCAACAATAAAAAACGAACGTTAGAAGAACACGAAAAAACGATCAATCAGCTTAAACAGTACACCAATGATTTACAGGAAACATTAGACCAAATGATGCTTTTATCAGGTGCTAAAACAAGTTTTGAGTTTGAACCTTTACGTATTGATGAAGTTGTTTGGCAGGTTATAGAAAATGCCGTTTTGTACCACAATGCCATGATTGATGTTGATTTACAGGTAACAAACGATGCGCTTTTAACTGTACAAGGCAACGAAAAAATGCTGGAATTGGCGTTGAACAATCTGGTGGGTAATGCCATAAAATATTCTAACAACCAACTGATAAAAATTCTTTTTTACGAAGAAGACAACCGTTTGTGCCTGTCGATTTCTGATCAGGGAATTGGTATTCCCGAAATCGATCTGCAACAGATAAAACAAAACTTTTACCGCGGTCACAATACCCAGCAATTTCAAGGCAAAGGCATTGGTTTGTCTATAGCAAACATTATTTTAAACCTTCATAATATCAAGTTGCAATTATCAGCAAACCAACCTAAAGGAACAACGGTGAAACTAATTTTCTAAATTTAGAATAAATAATTATTTTTTTTATTTTAACATTTTTGTATATGTTTGTTTTAAATTTTAATATAAACATTTATGAAAAAAGTATTAGCACTCTTAATGAGCTGCTCGTTGTTGTTTATGGGTTGTAGGCACGATGACGTGTTAGAAAATGATCCAAACCAAAGCCAGGAAGAAACCGGCTTAAAAGGAAAAAGTTTTGTGTTAACACAAACAGAGTTAGAAGCAAAATACGCAGGCAACAAAAGCCTGAATAATATTTTGCAGAAAGAATTTAAAACAGAAGGCGGTTTAATAAAAACCAATTCTGCGGAAGAAGGACAAAATGGAGTGTATATTGATTTAGACCATGTACAGGTTTTTGAATCAGACCAAATGCACACCATTACTTATTATGTAAAATTAGAAGGTCAAGAAGAAAGTGATGAACCGAAAGAAATATACAACTTAATGTAATTCTCTAGAGATTATGAAACCTACCATGTAACGTTATTTAGGTACGATTTTAACCAGATACCGTTTCAACAGTTTATCACACAGCCTGAATTAACCTTAAATATTTTAGGTTTTATTCCGTTAAACGATATCGAAAATATTTACGAAAACATTAGTTACAGTACTTCTCATGGTTTAATGAGTACCGCATCAGTACAAACAACCAGTAATTCCCCTGCTTTAGTAAGACAATTTCTTGATCTCTCTGATTGTGTGACTGTAACTGTAGAACCTGGTAAACCATGTAAAGGATCGGGAAACCCAAAACATAACTATGGTGAATCATGTGGAATGAGCGGAAGTGACAGAGCTACTCAAGGTTCAGTAGTCTATGATTTTTCGGGTTGTGATAATTCGAGTGGCGGTGGTTCAGGGGGAGGTAATCCTGGTAGTGGGGGTGGTTCTGTCGGTTCACCTGGTGGAGGTGGAAACTCTGGTGGGGGTGGTTCTACCCCTAACCCAATTAAAAGCAATCCAACTAAAAAATTCAAAGATTTTTTAGATAAAATAAGAATACAGATTAATATTCAAAATACTGACAGAAACTCTAAAATTTTAAACAGCCTTGTTGAAAATAATAAAGTAACGCTCAAAGAACTTTATGATAAAAGAAACGAACAAAGAGAATACGGCTATCGTTTTTCAAAAACTAAAACAGGTGACTTAATTAAAGTAACAGCCCCTGGAGCTTTACCACTTGTTACCAATACGCAATTAGGTACTAAAGTTTTAAGAACAAATCATTCCATTATAGGTTTTACCCATACACATGGCAATACAACCATTCAATCTGATGGCTCGGTTGTGCACCCAATGTTCTCGCATACCGATATTATGGCTTTGTTTGATATGGTAAACAAAAATCCCTCAATAGACAAAAGCCCGCCCGATTTGTTTGTTAGCTTAATTGTAAATGATGGTTTTTATGTAATTATGTTACCTAACGATGTTACCCATGACAATATTGCCACCAAATACAGCAATTTTGCAACAATGAACGGTAATAATATGACAGCAAACGATCAGGCACAAGTGTGGAAGGATATTAGGAAGGATTTAAAAGGATATTATGATAACATTGCAAGGCAAGGCTCTAACAAAAGTATAAAATATGAAAAAGCGCTGTTACTTAAGTTAAAAGAGTATAATTTGAATGTTAAGGTATATAAAATGCCCGATGATGGCGGGCTGTTTAATGGTAAATGGCGCGCATTAAGCCTGCCGGCAAATTCAAAAGATCCTTTTGATAATACACAACCAATAGAAACAATTCTTAATTAAAAAACATGAAAAAATATATAGCATTAATAGTAAGTATGTTTGCATTAAATACAAGCATACAAGCACAGCAGTTCACAACAGTAGATCTATTTGATATGACAACCAATATTAGTTATGGTCATGAAGGTTATTATCATAAAGATGTAAACAACTATTTAAACCAGTTTGTTGGTAACTGGCGATTTACATTAAACATGAACGGACACCAATACAAAGTTTATGAAGTTAAATTTGCTAAAAAAACATTCACAAGAACATACCCCGGAACCGGTGGTACGTTTAAGTACGATGCTTTGGTAGGCGAAATGCGTATAGTAAAACAAGGTACCGAAATTTATAACGGTTTTAACAATTTAAACCAGAATTATACCAGCGATACACAATATAATATTTATAATTTTAACCGTGTAGAAAACGGAAACTGTAACAATTGTACCATACCCTACCAACGATTACAAATGAGTTATAGCGAACCTGATAACGATAATAGAAAGTTTAACGATTTAAATTTTGTAATGCACACTTACGTACAAAATGGCAAAACCTATCTACGCATTGATTTTCCACAATCAACTATAAAATTCGAAACCGAAAATAGGTACGATGCAGATTTGCCTGTAACCAAAACCGAACTGTTTTTTAATTTTGGTACGTATAATTTTGAACGTTTTTATTAAGCACAAAGCCCTTATTGGGCTTTTGCTTTATTTTTAAATATAGAGAATTGTTTTATGAAAAAAATTTATTCAATAGTACTAACTGCACTATGCTTTTGTGGTTATGCTCAATCTGAAGACCGATTACTTCCAAATCATCTTATAGGATATGCAAGCGATTTTCCTGATGGAGAAACATTTAACCTTAATCAAGAAGCGTTAGAGAAAAAATATTTAGAAGCTAAAAATTATAATTTGTATGCATCTTTAAAAGAGCAATTTTTTAACAACAATAATGCAGATTCTGAAATAGTACAATTAATCAATATGGATGTAAATTCTATTGCTGTATATGAATCGCAAAAAACGCATACAATAACATATAAAGTAAGTATTGGTGAAGACGAATTAAATGAAGATGGCGAACCATTAGTGGTGTATAATCTAATGCATTTCTCAAAAGATTATAACGCATATCAATTTACCTTGTTACGATATGATTTTTCTAAAACTTCTTATAAAGACTATATAGCAAATCCGCATGAAAGCGAAAATGTATTATCGTTTATTCCTTTGTCTGATATTGGAAATATATACGAAAACATAGCTTATAGTTTTGCTAAAGAGTTGGTATTAAATCCGGATTTACTTTCAAAAGATGCTCCATTTTACACCAAGATGGTTGATTTTGGAAATTGTGCCAGATCCATTGATGTAGCTGGTGCTGCATGTAAATCTTGCGGGTTAAATTTTAATGAAAGGGTTGACGGAAAATATTGTCCGCACAAAGATCCAAAAGTAAGCCCAAAACCTGCTTATACTTTTTTAGATTTATCTCCTTGTGAAAGAAAACTTGAAGTAAACGAAATAGATTTAGCTTCTTTTTAAAAACGCAACCTGTTCTAATCGAGCAGGTTTTTTATTGAAAACTGGTTTTCTAATGCAATTCTAATTTTAAACACCCGTTGCCTTAATCTTCACTTTCTACTTTTGAACCGCTAAAAGTATGTAGAAGTGAGAAGAATTTATCTGTCCATAATTTTAATAGGGTTTACCACTTTTGTGAAAGCCCAAACCTATACCGTTGCCGATCTTGAACAACAGTTTTTAGAAAAAAACTACGTTTTAATTTCCGGAAAATACAACATTGCCAAAGCCGATGCCGAAATTGTGCAGGAAAAACTGTGGCCTAACCCTACCTTGAGTATTTCGGAAGTCAATTTGTGGAAAACTTATCAGATTGAAGAGCAGCCTTTTTTGTTTGGAAATTACGGCAACAATCAGCAAATCTCCATAGAGCTGGAACAATTGGTTGAAACCGCTGGCAAACGTAAGAAAAGAGTCGCTATTAAACAGCTGGAGAAAAACAGTGCCGTTTTTGATTTTGAAGAATTAATGCGCGGATTGAAAAAAGAAATGCGTCAGAATTATTATTCGTTAAACAGAATTCAGACTAAAGAAACGTTACTGAACAGCATTGTAGATTTGTTCACACAGATGAACAGTCAGTACGAACGCCAGGCTGCTTTAAAAAACATCCCAACGGCTGAATTTTACCGTATTCAGACCGAACTGATCGGTTTGCAGAAGGAAAAAATTGAACTGGAAAAAGAGAAAACGGAAAGTTTGAATAAAATGCGATTGCTTACCCAGAATGCGTCGTTAGATCTTTCTGATATTCGTTTTTCTGATCTTTCGTTTGTATCGAAAGAAATTCCGTTGAACATTAAAGATCAGGCAAAAGAAAACAATATTGCATTACAGCGCCAGTTGAACGAAACCAATATGGCACAAAACCAGTTACAATTAGAAAAAGCATTACGCGTGCCCGATCTTACTTTTCAGGTTAATTACGACCGTGGAGGTAACATTATGCGAGATTTTGTTGGCGTTGGTGTAAGTATCGATCTGCCTGTGTTCAATACTAACAAAGGGGCAATTAGGGCAGCAAAGCACAACATTGATCAACAACTAACGCAGCAACAGGTTTTAGAAACCGAACTTTCAACCACCGTCAACGTTTTGCAAGAACAATTGGTATTGATGGATCAATCGTTAAAAAACTGGTCGAATATTAAAACATCCGAGCAGGAACAAATGATTGAAAACTACAAAAAACACCTGCAAAACAAACAAATCACTTTAATAGAATTTATCGATTTTACACAGGCATACCGCGAAGCACAGCAGGCGTATCTTGAATTATTGGAAAATTACCACCATACCGTTGAAGAACTACAATACATAACGGGCAAAGATTTTTAACATGATGAAAAAAAACAGCTTACTAATTTTATTGTCGGGCTTACTTTTAACAGCCTGCCAAACAAAAACCGAAACAGCAGAAAACCAGCCGGAAACCACAGAAGCGTTCTGTTTAAGCGATCAGCTTAAAAAAACCACCACAATGGCAGCCGTTACCGAACAGCCAATAAGCGAACAACTGGCGTTATCGGGCAAAATAGAATACAACGAAAACGATTTGGTTGCCTTTAAAAGTCTGCTACAGGGAATCATTGAAAAAGTGCATTTTGAATTGGGCGACTACGTAAAACAAGGTCAGGTTCTGGGTGTGGTAAAATCGAACGAAATTCAAGATCTGGTTCAACAGAAAAGATATCAGGAAAACCAAATCGCGCTTTACAAAAAACAGCTGCAAAGCAAACAGGAATTGTTGAACGACGGAATGGCATCGCAACCCGAAGTTTCAGAAATAGAATTCGCTTTAAGTGCAGCCAGAATCGAAGCCGATAAAATCAACGCGTCACTTAAAATGTTTCGATCTACCGGAAACGGATACTTCCAAATTCTGGCACCAAAAAACGGATATATTGTTCAAAAAAATATGAGCACGGGTCAGTCAATTACCGACGATGATACCGACGCGCTTTTTTCTATATCAAACCTGAAAGAAGTATGGGTTATGGTAAATATTTACGCAAACAATTTAAAGTTCATTCAAAAAAACGATGTCGTTAAAGTTAGAACGGTTGCTTATCCTGATAAGGTTTATCCGGGAAAAATAGATAAAATCTACAATGTTTTTGATGATAACGAACATGTAATAAAAGCTCGTGTTGTGCTGGAAAATCAAGATTTAAACCTGATGCCCGGTTTAAGTGCCGATATTATTATCGATAAAAACAACACCCAAGGCAGCGCGTTTGCCATACCAAATGCAGCCAAGGTTTTTAGCAACAACAAAGAATATGTGGTGGTTTACAAAAATAACTGCTCTATGAGCGTTCGCCAGATAAATCCTGTGGCTGGTAATGAAGAATACACGTTTGTAAACGAAAAATTTGCTGCAGACGAAAAAGTTATTACCACCAACGCACTCATCATTTTTGAACAAATAAACCAATAGCAGTCATGCAGAAATTTGTACAGAACATTGTAACCTTTTCCCTGCGAAACACCACCTTTGTGCTTTTTGGCGTACTGGCGTTGCTCTTTGGGGGAATTTACGCCTTAAAACATACTCCTATTGAAGCATTTCCGGATGTTACCAACACCCGTGCCCGAATTATTACGCAATGGCCGGGACGTAGTGCCGAAGAAATGGAAAAACTGGTTACGCTGCCTATTTCAAAGGTAATGAACAGCATTCCGCATAAATCGAATATTCGGTCTATTTCGCTTTTTGGACTTTCGGTAGTTACCGTTCAGTTTGAAGACGGAGCCGATGATTTTTACGCACAGCAATATGTATCGAACAAACTTGCCGGAGTAGATTTGCCCGAAGGTGCCGATGCCGAAATTGAACCACCGTCTGGGGCTACAGGTGAGATTTTCCGCTATGTAATTAAAAGCGATCTGCCGCTGAAAGAAGTTACCGCCATTCAGGATTGGGTAATAGAACGCGAACTGCTTTCGGTTTCGGGTGTTGCCGATGTGGTGAGTTTTGGTGGTGAAGAAAAAACCTACGAAATTAAGATCAACCCTACCGAATTGAAGAATTTTGATTTGTCGCCGTTAGATGTTTACGAAGCAGTTTCAAAATCGAACGTGAATGTTGGTGGCGATGTTATTGAACAGGGAAATCAGGCGTATGTGGTACGTGGTGTAGGTTTGCTGGATAAGATTGAAGACATTGGAAACATTACCATAAAATTAAACGGATCAACACCTGTTTTAATTAAAAATGTTGCCGATGTTGTGGTATCGCACAAACCGCGTTTAGGACAGGTTGGTTACAACGAAAAAGATGATCTGGTAGAAGGAATCGTGATTATGCTTCGTGGCGAAAATCCGTCGGAAGTTATTGAAAATCTAAAAGAAAAAATTACCGAATTAAACGAACGCACCTTACCCGACAATGTAAAAATTGAAACCGTGGTAGATCGTACCAAACTGGTTGATAATACCGTAAAAACCGTATCAAAAAACTTGGTCGAAGGTGTACTTTTGGTATCGTTAATAGTTTTCATCTTCCTTTACAATTGGAAATCAACTTTTATTGTAGCATCGGTTATTCCGTTGGCGTTTTTGTTTGCCATCATCATGCTGAAAATACAGGGATTGCCCGCCAACCTCATCTCCATGGGGTCGCTCGATTTTGGGCTGCTGCTCGAAGGAACCCTCGTAATTGTGGAAACCGTATTCGTAGCCCTCGCCACGATGTCGCACAAAGTGGGTGCCGAACGTTTTGCAAAAATGAGCAAAATGGGAATCATTAAAAAAAGTGCCGGAAGCGTAGCATCGTATATCTTTTTTGCATTGATTATATTGATTGTGGCATTATTACCAATTTTCTCGTTTCAGAAAGTAGAAGGTAAAATGTTTACTCCGTTGGCATTTACATTGGGTTACGCGCTGTTAGGTTCGTTAATTTTAAGTTTAACTTATGTACCGACAATGTGTAAGCTGCTGTTTACAAAAAACATTGAAGAGAAAGAAAATTTTATCACAAGGTTCTTCCAGAAAACCATTTTCGGACTTTATGCAACGGCTTTCAAATTCAAAAAAGCAACCATTATTATCTTTTTGGCGGTTTTGGGAATCTGCATGTTTAAGTTTATGAATTATGGATCGGAGTTTCTGCCAAAGCTGAACGAAGGAGCGATTTACATTCGAGCAACGTTGCCAAATAGTGTGAATTTAAAGGAATCGACCCGACTTACAAAGGAAATGAAACAGCTGATGCAGAAAGATTGTGAAGAAATTGATTTTATATTAACCCAAACCGGTCGACCGAACGATGGAACGGATCCTACAGGATTTTTCAACATAGAATTCAACATTCAATTAAAAGATGCAGCAGATTGGACTCGAAAAGTTTCAAAAGAAGACATTATTCAGGAACTTCGAACCAAGCTGAGCCATTATCCCGGAATTACTTTTGGTTTTAGTCAGCCAATTCAGGATAATGTGGAAGAATATGTTGCGGGAGTGAAGAGTTCGCTTGTCATCAAAATTTTTGGCGATGATTTGTACGATCTCGAAAAATATGCCAATAAAGTTGCCGCGTCTATTGCAAAAGTAAAAGGTGTTACCGATATCAACGTTTATAAAAACATTGGCTTGCCGGAATTGCGCATTCAACTGCACGATTCTAAAATGGCTCGATACGGCATTCAAACCGCAGATGTTCAGGCGGTGATTGAAATGACGATTGGCGGACAGGCAGCTACCAAATTTTACGAAGGCGACCGTAAGTTTGATGTAATCCTGCGTTTTCAGGAACCGTACCGAGATTCGCCTGAAAAAATTGGAAATATACTGATCCCTACAAGCAACGGACATAATATTCCGCTACAGGAAATCGCTACGATTGACTATAAAACAGGTCCGGCATTTATTTACCGTGAAGGTAACAGCAGATACATAGGAATCGGTTTCAGTATCGAAGGTCGTGATTTGGGCAGTACCATTGCCGAAGCCAAGCAGGTTGTGGCTAAAGAAGTCAAACTACCTAAAGAAAATTATACCGAATGGGCTGGTGAATTTGAGAGTAAAGAACGCGCAACAAAACAGCTGGCATTGGTTGTACCTGTTTCATTAGTGTTGATTTTACTGCTGCTTTATACCAATTTCGGCAACATAAAAGATACAGCAATTGCATCGTTAACATTGCCTTTTGCGTTTATTGGTGGATTTATTTCGCTTTGGCTTACAGGAACGGTTTTCGGAATATCGGCAGGTATCGGTTTTATCATTCTGTTTGGTGTGGCAACGATTGACGGTATTGTTTTGATAGGGGTTATAACCGATAATCTGAAACACAAAATGAAGCTGAAAGAAGCCATTGCAAGCGGTGTTAAAAGCAGAATTCGACCAGTTGTCATGATTGCCTTAATGGGATCAATGGGATTATTGCCCGCAGCATTATCAACCGGAATGGGATCAGAAATACAGAAACCACTCGCAATTATGATTGTAGGCGGATTGATTGTGTGTTTGATTTTATCATTCTCGATATTGCCCGTTGTATTCTATTACGCTTACAGAAAACAAAAAGAATAAAAGTAAATTATTAAAATACAGATAACCTTTACCTAACTATCGTACCAAAGCATTGCCGTAATTTAGTAGTGTCTTTAAACAAAATAGTTAATTATTAATTTAACGAGAGGGGTGTTTTTATCTGCTAAAGCAAGTTGTCAAACTTGCTTTTTCTTTTTTACGTAAATAAAAAACACCGACTTTAAAAGTCGGTGTTTTAGTTATAATATATCTTTTATTAACTTAAAATTGCTGCGATTCCAGGGAGGGTTTGTCCTTCTAACATTTCCAACATGGCACCACCACCGGTTGAAACATAGCTTACTTTATTGTCTAAACCAAACTGTTTTACTGCTGCTACAGAATCTCCGCCGCCTACTAACGAGAAGGTTCCTGCTTCTGTTGCATCGGCAATAAAATTACCCAATGTAATGGTTCCAGCGGCAAATTTTTCCATTTCGAAAACACCTAAAGGTCCGTTCCATAAAATAATTTTAGATCCCATAATCACTTTATTTAATTGCTCCAATGTTTTTGGACCAACATCTAATCCTTGCCATCCGTCAGGAATATCGTTTGCAGGAACAATTTTAGTGTTTGCATCATTAGAAAACGCATCGGCAGCAACAACATCAACCGGAATATGAATCTGTACGTTTTTAGCTTTTGCTTTTTCTAAAATCTCCAACGCCAATTCCATTTTATCGTCTTCAACAAGAGAACTACCAATCTTTCCGCCTTGTGCTTTAATAAAAGTGAACATCATTCCGCCGCCAATAATCATGTGATCTACCTTATCTAAAATATTTTCGATAATGGTAATTTTAGACGATACTTTAGATCCGCCTAAAACAGCAGTAACAGGTTTATCGGTTGAATTCAATACTTTATCGATACTTTCAATTTCTTTAGCCAATAAAGTTCCAAAACATTTATCGTTCGGGAAAAATTTCGCAACAATTGTGGTTGAAGCATGTGCGCGGTGAGCCGTTCCAAAAGCGTCATTCACATACACATCGCCTAATTTCGACAATTTTTCTGCAAAAGCTTCGTCGCCCGCTTCTTCTTCTTTATAAAAACGCAGATTTTCCAATAAAATAACATCTCCTGCTTTTGCAACGGCAACTACTTTTTCAACATCAGCACCTACAGAATCATTCACAAAAGTTACTTTTCTGCCCAAAACCTCTTCTACTTTCGATACGATGTGCTTTAAAGAAAATTTATCTTCCGGTCCGTTTTTTGGTCTGCCCAAATGCGACATTAATATTGCCACACCGCCATCGTTCACAATTTTGTCAATTGTTGGTTTTGCGGCTACAATTCGGTTATCGTCGGTTACCTGAAACTGATCGTTTAAAGGCACGTTAAAATCTACGCGGATAATGGCTTTTTTGTTGTTGAAGTTAAAATCGTTTATTGTTTTCATTGCTTTTTTATGTAGTTGAATTGTTTGTAAAGCGCAAATATACAATTTTGTATTTTGTTTGTTTATACAGAATTACAAGGTTTCATAAAAATAAATTACATTTATATTTGTTAGCAAATCCACGTTTAAAAAAGCTATTTTTGCAGTATGAAATTTTCAGATATCGTAGGTCAAAACCACTTAAAAAACCATTTGGTAAACAACGTTCAGAAAGGCAGAATTCCGCATGCCCAATTGTTTATTGGTCCGGAAGGAAGCGGGACATTATCAATGGCGCTGGCTTATGCCCAATACATTATCTGCAACAATAAAGGCAGTGAAAACGAAGGCGGATCTGCTGCATGCAATTTAAAATTTGATCATCTGCAACATCCCGATCTGCATTTTGTATATCCGGTTGCTACTACAGACAGTATTAAATCGAACGCGACAAGTGATGATTTTATGAGTACCTGGATCGATTTTTTAAAGGAAACTCCATATGGATCTGTTAACGATTGGTACGAAGCCATCGGAATTCAAAAAAAGCAGGGAAACATATCGGTTCACGAAGCGGCAAGCATCCTTAAAAAACTTATTTTAAAGCCTTTTGAAGGCGGTTATAAGGTAATGATTATCTGGATGGCAGAAAAGATGAATACCGAAGCCGCAAACAAGTTGTTGAAGCTTTTGGAAGAACCTACCGATAAAACCGTTTTTATATTGATTGCCGAAGATGAAAAAGCAATCTTGCAAACCATACTGTCGCGCTGCCAGATTTTACATTTTAATGCCTTAAACGAACAGGAAATTGTTCAGGGACTGATTGAAAAAGAAAACTGCGATGAGGTTGATGCTTACAGTATTGCCAAACAGGCACAGGGAAATTACAACAAAGCATTGAAACTGCGGTATAATATTACAAACGAATATCCGTTTGACGAATGGTTTGTTACCTGGGTTCGTGCGGCGTTTCGTGCCAATAAAAATGCGCGTGTTGTAAGTGATTTAATTAAATGGAGTGATGAAATTTCGGCAATTGGTCGTGAAAAACAAAAGCTTTTTCTGAATCACTGTATGGAATTATTCCGCCAGGCTTTACTGTTGAATTACAGCACTAGCGAATTGGTTTACATGGAACCGAAAGTTGATAATTTTAAACTGAAGAATTTTGCGCCTTTTGTAAACGAACACAATATTTTAGAAATTTATCAGGAGATTGAAGATGCCACTTACCATATAGAACGCAACGGAAACGCCAAAATGATTTTTACAGATTTGTCTATTAAACTGACTAGGTTGATTCATAAGAAATAATTTATTATTATTTTTCGATTTCGTTTTGCAGTTTAAAAATAATTTATACATTTGTAACTCATAAGTGTTTTTTTTGGTTATAGAAAAGCATCTGTCTTCATTGACAGGTGCTTTTCTTTTTTATGCTACTGCCGTATTATTAAAACCAACTCTCTTTTTCCACGCACTTACTGTATTACGACTTAAATTAAATTTTTGTGCCGTTTCAATATTGCTTAATTTATTTTCTTGTTGATACTTTAAAACTTTTGTAATCGTTGAAGGATCGTATGATTTGTGCTTGTTTTCTTTGTTTTCATCGCCAAAAATCATCTTATTGAGACTTAAAACATCATAGAAATCATTAATTTCCTTTTCTAACACAATGGCTCGCAATTCTTTCTTTTCCGGGAATTTCAAGTCTAAAATGTCTTGAAATATTCTTTTATAATTTATGCTCATCTTATTTATTATATTTTTTAATCCAGTTATGCAAAGTGGTTTTAGGAATACCATACAATTCGGTGATCTCTGTATGTGTTTTCGTTTTATTTTCAATTAATTCCAGTACAAAATCAATGATTTCTTTTGTATAGATGCTTTTGCGAAACACAGGTATTTCACTATCGGATTTTCGTGATGTCTGCTGATTGTTATTTGTCGGCGCGTAAAAAAGCAGATGCTGCGAGTACACCCTGAATAGATCGTATTTTATCACCTTACTCAATTTTAACAACAGTTCGCTGTCCAAACTTTTAGAGTGATACATTTTAGTCAGTTCAGTCTCCGATATCTCCAAATAGCTGCATATTTTATAGGGATCTAATTGATCCTCTTTAACTATTTTTCTGATTAATTCGCCTATATGTATTTGTTTAAAATTCATAACTAAAAAGAATAAAACTATTAATGTATTTACCTATAAAACCATTATTCTTTTATTGATAAAGCGAGGAATAAAAATCCCCCGCTCTAACTTAACAACAATAACTATTTCCTTTTTTTCAACTCCCTACGTACTCATAATAGAATTTAAACCTATTGTTTCTCTGATGTTTTTGTGATTGAATATCAAAGACCTTTTTAAATTCTATTTGCCCTAACAGAATTACATTTTTTAACTAATGATTTTAAATTCTATGATACAAATTTAAAAAGTTGAAAATGAACATTGTGTAGTATTATATCAGAGTTTTTGTAGAATTAGTTCTACTTGCTTAGGCTACATCTGCAAAAACAAAAACCGAAGAAGTATTTCCTCGGTTTGTTTATGAATAATAAGTAATCATCATTAAGTTTAAAACTTACATCTACAGAATAGTGAACTCTGATCTGCGGTTTGTCTGGTGTACTTCTTCGCTGCTTTTAACTCCGTCTGCACATTCGTTGATAACTGACGTCATCGTAGCCTTTTGCCATTAAACGCGATGCTTCGAAACTTGTGAGATTAACCATTTACGGGTTGATTTCGCACGTCAGTCTGATAACTTGTCGTTGTATTTGTGCGATGCACGACTGTCGATATGTGAACGGATGTCAATCTTCATTGTCGGATATTCTTTCAACACCGCCAATACTTGCAAACTCTACTGCTGCATCTGTACGGATGTTGTATTGGCCCAGATCAAAGTAAATAGGGTTCAATTTTAATAATTTAACAAATTATATTTTTCTCAATATTGTTTGCAATTTCAGTTTCAAACAACATTTGCAAAATAAATTATTAAAGCAGCCTTCAGTACAAATTCACGTTTACTAAAGCAGATAGCTTTGCGGTTCAGATACATTACCCAATGTCCTCCAAATAAATTTTAAACAAATACCAAAAATTGGTATATTTGATCTTAGAAATTTAATCAAATAGTAATGGCAAAAAATACTTCGATTTTATTGGGCGATTATTTCGACAATTTTATCAATTCGCAAATAAAAATTGGAAAAATATTCTTCTGCAAGTGAGGTTGTAAGAGCTGCTTTAAGAATGTTTGAACACGAGGAAACTAAAAAAACAGAATTGATTAAAGAATTAAAAAAAGGAGTTAAATCTGGTTTCTCAACAAATTTCAATCGAGAAACTTTCAAGCAAAATTTACATCAAAAATATTCTGCTAAATAATGAATTACAAAATAAGTAATCAAGCAGAAATTGATTTAGAAAATATTTGGCTTTACACTTTTGAAGAATGGTCTTTGGTACAACCTGATTATTATCTTGATTTAATTTTCGACGAAATTGAATATATTTCTGAAAATCCAAAGTCTGGAAAAGATTATAATGATGTTAGGAAAGGATATTTTAGATCTAGAGTAAAATCACATTTCATTTTTTATTGTATTAATCTAAAAGAAGAAATTGTAGAAATTATCAGAATTCTGCATCAGCAAATGGACATCGGAAATCACCTAAACGAATAGTAAACCGTAATTCTTGCAGCAGCTAACACATGTAACTGTTGCGCAACTCCAATTTTCAGAGTACAAGCGTAAAACATTATAAAAAAATTCTTTAATAGCTATTTTAAGGAGGTTTGTTTTATTATTCATACATAAATTAACCTGCTTCAATTCTTTAAACAAAACTTAGCACAATTGCTACACATTCCGTACCCCTACAAAACAAACCATAACAGTATTTGAAGGATGCGTTGACTCACTCGCTTTATCATTCGTATAAACCACGGCCAATCCCACAAAAGGTAATTGTTCATGGCTTTCGTCAGCAGAGGCAAAATCCACAACTAAATCAACATTTTTAGTTTCTCCGTCAAGCTTTACGTACTGTATGTTGGGTTGGGTTAAAGAAATCTCGCCACCAGTCACACCATACCATCCCGTAGCTACCTCTAAAAACATCCCTTTGTATTTTAATGCCAGTTCGTATGAGATCTTTCCTAAAGCAAGCTTGTTCTAACATCGTAAAATAAGGCGCTTGGATCTATTTTCGAGTTTTTATTAAGTGGTTTGTTGCTTAGGGTGCTGTAGCTGTCCAAATCTTGCAGAAGCTCGTTAAAAGTTTTTTCCGGTTCGTTCTTCGCTATTTGCAGAAAAAGAGCCATCAACTGGTTATGGAAAGTGCGGTCTTTCTGCCGCCACAAATACGGTTGTAATTCTTGCTTTAATCTTTTTACATATTGGGATACCTGCGCAAACCGCTCCTGACCCACTTTGACATTCGGGTGGTTCTGTGTGGCTGCCCTAGTAAACCCGCCCGAATAACGCTTTACGTATGTTTTACCGTTACGCTGGCAAAATATAAAATCTCCCAAACGTCCCCGTATGTTAAAGATATTGTCCGACTTAGCCATATACTTCTGTTTTTACCATATTTTGTAGTAGTTATCTAAAATACGAAAAAAATTCCTACCTTTCAATTTCTGGTCCCATTCCCAACTTCCCTTTTCCCCATTCAATACCGCCTTTGTATCGCATCAATGCCGCATCAGTGCCGTGTTTATTGCATACCAAAGCCGTATATTATCCATATTTTAGTCTGGTTAAACCTTAACACTCATTATCTTTAGTAACGTTTATCTTCGGATAACAGCAGTCAACTCATTTAGTACTATTGTAAACATAGGTATTTAATCATCCATCAGAAAATCATCCATCAGAAAATCATTAAATCATCAAAAATAATCTGAGCATCTGTGGTAAATAAAACAAAACAAAAAAGCGCTACCCTGAGGTAACGCTTAAAAAATATAAACTTATGGGAATCTTACATTTCCACAATAATAAACTCCGATCTTCGGTTCATCTGGTGTTCTGCTTCTGAACAGTTTATACCGTCTGCACAGCCGTTTACCAGTTGTGTTTCTCCGTAACCTTTCCAGGTTAAACGGTTGCGGTTGATGCCGTTTGCAATTAACCATTCCGCTGTAGATTTTGCACGGTTAGATGATAACGTTTCGTTATATCTGTGCGTTTGTCGGCTGTCGGTATGCGAACGTATGTCGATCTTCATCGTCGGATATTCTTCCAGCACCGCAAATACTTTTGCAAGTTCCAATGCCGCATCAGGACGTATGTAGTATTTGTCTAAATCAAAGTAAATAGGATTTAAATTCAATACTTTAAACAGATCGTCACCCGGCTTCAGTGGAATTTTAGCAGGTTCCAGTATAATCTCCGCCTCGGTAATACCGCTTTCATTCGGTAAGGTAACTTTTATTTCCTGCGTTATATAACCTTCTTTCTCACCTTTTAAATTGTAGATATCTCCACATTCAAATGTACGGTTAAAATTATAGGTTGGCGCATTGTAATGATTGCTTGTACCTTTAACAGCATATAACTGATCAGCCAAAGTTACCTTCGCATCATTAATCAGTTCCCCTGTTTTACCGTCAATCACTTTTACGTATAGCATCTGATTACAGTTCAATACCAGCGGTCGTAATTCGGTAAACGAATAAATATCGTCGTTGCCCTTACCTCCATCTCTGTTGGAACTGAAAAAACCTTGTTTGGTTTCATTGTTTAGGTAATAGGCAAAATCATCGAATTCCGAATTTACCGGAGCACCAACATTCTGTACGTCTCCAAATTTGTCAGCTTCATTGATCTGCGCAGCATAAACATCTAATCCGCCAAGGCCTACGCGCCCATCGCTTGAAAAGTATAACTCGTTGTTGGCAGTCACAAACGGAAATGTTTCACGCCCTTCGGTATTGATACCTTCTCCTAAATTTTCAGGCGTACCGTAGCTTTCACCGCTTACCGATACTTTCCACAAATCACCGCCACCGAAACCGCCAGGACGGTCACTTGAAAAATACAAGGTACGTTCATCATTGCTCAACGCAGGGTGTGCCGTATTGAACTGGTCGCTGTTAAACGGAAGTTCCGTAACGTTCACCCACTTTCCATCTCTAAGTTCTGCACGGAAAATTTTAAGGTTGGTATTTTTGTTCGAATCAAAACGTCGCTTTCCTTTAACGATGTTGTTGCGGGTAAAATACATCGTTTGCCCGTCTTTTGTTACGATCGCAGATGATTCGTTCAGTTTCGTTTTTACTTGCCCTTTAATGCGGTTCGACTTGTGGTCTGTTACTACCGTTTCTGCATCTGCTGTATAAAGGTTAGTAAAAGCATCTCCCGTCCAGGTATGTCGTTTAACGGCTAAATTACCGGTGTCTTTAGAACTGGTGTAATAAAAAACGTTCTGATGTACAAATGTGCCGTAATCGGCATAAGGGGTGTTGATTGCCAGATTGGTAATCTCGCCGGTTCTGCCCGAATTTTCCTTTATCTGGTTTTTAAGGCTTTCTTCACTTTTACGGATTTTTGAAATCTGCGCTTCATCACCTGCTTTTTTTACAAATGCATCATAATACTTTTTCGACTCTTTTTCGTCGCCAGTGTTCTGTAGTGTATGTGCGTAACGATAAAAGTATTCTGTTGGAATGTTTGATAAATCGTAATCCGAAAAAAGCTTTTGATAGTATTTCTGTGCTTCGCTGTATCGGCCGTTGAAATAATACGCATTGCCTAGTTTTTCAACCATTTCCTGACTTGAAAACCCTTTGTCTAATACTTTTTCGTACATCTTCACTGCATCCATGTACGCCCAGCGGTCGTATCCTTTGTTTGCCGTATTTAAACCCGTTTGGGCAAAACCATCTGTGTTCCCTAAAAATAAAGAAAACACAAAAGCTATTGTTGATAATCTTTTTTTCATTTCTTTAATTTTTAGTAGAATCGTGGTGAATTCACACGATTGTATTTATTAAACAATTCAAAACGCATAAACACTTCATGTGATCCGTTGTTATAACGTGCCAGCTTCGTCGTTTCTGCATCGTAGCTGTAACCTATCATTAAACCGTCTGTTATCTGGAAACCAATTAAACCGCTCCACGCTGCATCCCAACGGTACGCTGCTCCTAAAGTCAGCTTGTCGTGAATAAGGAAATTAGCTGTCAAATCTGCTTGTAACGGGGCTCCTTCCGTAACTTTTATCAATGCTGCCGGTTTAAACTTCAAAGTTGGATTCAACTCAAATATGTGCCCTCCCATTAAATAAAAATTCATTCGCTGGTTCATGGAACTGTAGATGGTTCCGTTTTCAAACCTTTTGTTCTCTAGAAAATTCGGTACCGACAAGCCAGCATAACTTTTCTCGTTATGCCAGTACACTCCGGCTCCTATATTTGGTGAAAACTCGTTTTGAATATCTACTGCTAATAAGGGATCTCCCGGTGTGGCTTGCTTTAAGCGGCTATATTCCACATTAAGCATATTTGCTGATCCTTTTACTCCAAAACTTAGTTTGCTGCCCTGGCGGTTTAGGTCAATTGTATAAGACAAATCCACGCTTATGGTGTTTTCTTCTGTTACTCCCAAACGGTCATTTACAAAACTTACACCCAAGCCTAACTTACTGTCGCGTAGCGGTGTATTAATTGAAAATGAATTTGTTGTGGGAGCTCCTTCCAATCCTACCCATTGTGTACGGTGTAAGCCAAATATACTTAGTGCGCCTCTGCTGCCTGCATACGCCGGGTTGATGTTTACAGTATTGTACATATAATGTGTGTACTGGGGGTCTTGTTGGGCGTGCATTTCTGCACACCCTAAACTTAACAAGACTCCTGCTAATACTTTATTGAAAATATGTGAAAATTTCATATTCCGTATTATTTAGTTGTTTCTAAATGCAGATAACCTGCCTGTTCAATAGGATAAACCTGTCCGTTACCTAAATCGTAATCGTATTTGATTACATAATAGTACGTACCTGTTGGTAGCATTGAGTCTTTGCTAACTGTTACACGTCCATTTGCATAACCTTTGAACGTATTGCCGTTTGAATTGTAGTTCTTGGTTTCATAAACCAGTACACCCCAACGGTTGTAAATATCTACCCTGTTTCCTGGATAACAATCTATTCCTTTTAATACCAGTTCATCGTTGTAGCCATCGCCGTTTGGCGTTACGGCATTGAAAACTTCAATTTTACATGCTAAATGTATGGTTTGGGTATAGCTTGTTTCGTTTCCACAATCATCTGTTGCAATCCATGTTCTTAATATCGTGTATTTGGTATCTCCACATGCGCTTGGTACTACTTCGTCTGATACTGTTACAGTTGCCGATCCACAATTATCGGTTGCTTTCAATACTTCTGCATCTTTCAATTCCTCACATTTGATGAAGATTTCTTTGACAGGAAGATCGCTTACGAATTCTGGTGCGGTCGTATCAACTATTCTGAAAGTCGCCGTACGGCTGCTTGAGTTTCCACATGCATCTGTTGCCGTGAAAATTACTTCTGCAGCTGCTGCACCTCCGCAAGTAGTTTTCAATCCTTTGAAGTTATGACTCCATTTAACTTCGGTTGAGCATAGGTCTTGTGCCGTTGCACCACCGTAGCTGTTTATCCAGGCGTTAAGATCATTTATGTTTCCGTTTCCGTCACATTCTACTGTTACATCTTCCGGCTCTGTAATGAAATCCGGTGCCGTTGTATCAGTAATTGTGAAGGTAGCTTCTTTACTTATATGGTTTCCACACTCGTCTGTTGCTCTAAAACGTACTGTCGTTTTGCTTGTTTTTCCACACAATACTGCTGTATCTACTACAGAATAAGTGTAAGTAACCGCTCCGCAATTATCCGTTGCTATACCGCCGCCGTGATTTGCCAACCATGCATTGTATGCTGCAGTATTACCTGATCCGTCACATTCTACAACCTCGTTTTGTGGTTCGGTAGTGAATACCGGTTTCGTGGTATCAACTATCGTAAAGGTGCTTACTGTTGAAACACTGTTTCCACATGCATCGGT
>NZ_VWSG01000018.1 GCF_008629655.1 Paenimyroides baculatum | reverse complement strand
CCAGATAAGGAATTGAAGATAAAGGCTGAAGTACAGAAAGATAAACCCGTTAACGAAATTACGCCGTTTAAAAAATGGAAAAATATTGCAGTTGCTGCGTCGGTGCTTTTGCTGGTAAGTATTTCAAGTAATTTGTTTTGGATCACAATTCAGAATGAATCAACTACTGAAATTGACAGATTGCAAACAGAAGTGAATGTGCAAACTTTGGCATTACAGAAAGCAGATCAAAAATGGAATATGGTTGCCAACCCAGATATGCAGACAGTTGCTTTAAACGGTGTGGAAAAATACGCAGATGTAAAAGCGGTTGTATTTTGGGATAAAAAAACCAAACAGGTATATCTTCATGCAGGTAATTTACCAACAGCGCCAAATGGTATGCAGTACCAGCTTTGGGCAATTGCCGACGGAAAACCAATTAGTGCCGGTTTGTATACGCAAGAAAAAGACAGTGAAATACCTTTAGCGGTTATAGCTAACGCACAAAATTTTGCCATAACTCTAGAAAAATCCGGTGGTAGCGAACAGCCTACAATGGAAAATATGTATGTAATTGGTGGTGTTTAGTGCTTTTTAGTCGTTGTTTTCTAAATGTTTGTTTAAAAGCTTGGTAAGCATTTCATTCTGTTGTGTAAGCAGATTTATAGTTTGTTCGTAATGATTTAGCAGAGGTATAGTATCTGGCGGCGCTATTACAACATTGTCATCAGGAATATCATTTAAAAGTTCTGTAAGACTCACATCAAGTATAATTGCAATAGTGCGCAGTCTCCCAATGGTTAGATTAGTTTCACCTGCCTCTATTTTAGCGTATGCTCTGGTAGATATTCCCAGTTTATTAGCGAGCTGAGCCTGTGTATAGTTTCTTTTTTTTCGTAAAGCTCTTAACGTTTTCTTTATTTTTTCCATATACTTCTTACTTATTGTAAACATGTTTCTTAAACTTTCATAAGTCTTATTTAACTTTTTAAGATGAAATAAATCATTAAAAATATCATTTTATGACATTTAAATTAACTGACTTTTATATAAAAGGAAAAGATATTATTCAAATTTACATAAAGCAAGTTGATTGTTTATAAATATTTTAATTATTGTTAATTATTAGTATACATTTATACTTTATTATTTTGAATTTATAATGTAAGTTGTTGAATAAGCTAATTTTGTATTTTAGTTAATTGAATATTTACTGATTATATGTACATTAATTAGACTATAAATAATTGTTTTTATTTTCAGATACTCCTGTTCTGTAAAAGCAATTTATTAAAAGAGTATATATATTACTGTTTTTATTTTATTTTATCTATATTATAAATAAATAATTGTTGTTTTTGTTAATAGCCTTGTTAAAAACTTAGTGTAGTATTTTATATCGGTTATATTTGGTAAAGAAAAAATGTTGTCAATGAAGAAGATCAATTATTCCGATGAGGAACTATTACGTTTCATAACAGAAACCGGTGACGCAAGTTATTTCGAGATGTTGTATGATCGATATGCACCATTTATATATAACAAATGTTTTTGGTTTGTTAATGATGAAGAAGAGGCAAAGGATTTAACGCAGGAGATTTTTATTAAAATATATCTTAACCTTCCTAAATTTAAAGGTAACTCTAAACTTTCTACCTGGATTTACGCAATTACTGTTCACACCAGTATTAAGTTTGTAAATAAAAATAAAAATAAAGCTACCTTTTTATCTGAAGAAATTTTACATAATTATTTTAGTGAAAATATAGATTACAACGAAATTTCTGATGCAGAATTGTTAGATATCAACTATGAAAGACTGCAGGAAATAATGGATGTTTTACCGGTTGAGGATAGAAATGTGCTGCTTATGAAATATCAGTATAATTTATCTATTAATAAAATTGTACAAATTTTAAATATAAAAGAAAGTGCTGTGAAGATGCGCTTGTTGCGTGCAAAGAAAAAAGTTATAGAAATACGCGAAAAATTTAAATCTACTTTTAAAACAGGACAAGGCACTAAACAATTTAATTAATAAATAACTACCATTAGTAAACATTTTTAAAAACAGGAAATATTTGTGCTTGTTTTATTTAAATTATACATAAAAAAACCGCTTCAATTTATGAAGCGGTTTTTTTATTTTTTCTTAATAAGTTCTTTTAACGTTTCAATGTGCTCCTTTAACATAACAATTGTTTCTTCATAATGTTGTATCAACGAAATCGAGTCTTCTGCAACAGGTCGGTTTTCAATATTTTTAGTTTTGTTCTCGTCATCACATATATCCGAGCTAAAAATTTCATTGGGATTTATGTGCAGTATTTCAATAATTTCTCCCAGTCTGTCAATGGTTAACTGTGTTTCTCCATTTTCAATTTTTGTATAGGCTCTTAACGATATACCTAATTTCTCAGCAACGAACCCTTGTGTGTAATTCTTTTCTTTTCGTATGCTTTTTAATTTTGTCTTAATCTCTAACATATTTTCTTTTCGGTAATAATTCAAAACTTTCTTGCTTCTTAACTTACGAGAAACAACGATTTTTAGTTTTTTTTTTAATTTTTTTTAACAAATTTATTTTTGTGAAAAAAAAGTACTACTTTTATCTAAAAATAGGAACTTTTAATTCTTATTTTGTTTCATTAGTGCTTTTTTGATTTTTTGATGAAAATTTATAATACAATAATATGACCATGCTTTTTTAAAAAGTCACATCATAAAGCACTTTTTTAAGCTTATGAACTGAATATTAACTAAAACTTTACTTTATGAAAAAAATTACCTTGGCAAGCGCCTCACTAGGCGTAATATACTTCGAAAATGCACAGGTCGGGATTGGTTCTTACACGTTCACAATTTCAAGTTAATTAAAAATTATAGCCTGAATTAAATCATTTAAAATCTTCTGTAGTGAATTTTCATAAGAATGATTTGAATAATTTTTTGATAGAAAGAATTTTTTCTCATTTGGGCAATTTAGTTTGATAGATATCCCGTACTATTCTAAATAAATGATACTAAAATAGATACTTTAAAAAATGAAAAAGAAAACTACTATTTTTAAAATGAGAATTGTCCACGCACTATCGTGTTTGTTACTCACACTTATTTGCGGTACAAACTTTTATGGGCAAACTAAAACATTAGCAAATACAGTTACTTATACGAATAACACGACAAATTGTGGAGGCTTTTTACAAACTCCTTGTAGAGTTATAGATCCGAATAATGCGACCTTAAACGATAACACCTATGCCCGTTTGTTAGCGTCACCAGGTGTAGCTGCGGGGATAGGATCTTATGAAGGAGTTATAGAGCTTCAGTTTGCTTCTGCTATTCCTGCCGATCAGTGGTCGTACATTCGTATTGGTGCAGATAATACACTTTTGCGTGCGCTATTAGGCGGTTCATTAGGAAATACTTTAGGAACGATACTTGGTGGCGTTCTTTTAGGAAATCAAGAATTTGAAGTTGATGTTCGCAATAATACAACTTCTGTTTTAACAAGAACAAATACTCAAGGATTTAATACAGACAGAGTAAAGTTTATTACAGATGGTAATGGTTCTAGTTATATTGCGGTAAAGCCATCACAAACTTATAATAGAATTCGTATAAGCAATCGTTCTATCACCCTTGTTGGATTAGGAACGGAATATCACTTGGATGTTTATAATGCTTTTACATATAGTAACGCAACAGGTGCTTGTGGACGTCCGTTTGGCACTTCTTTCGATGGAAGTGGTGGATTAGGACTTCAGGTTGCTGATTTAAACAACCAGTATTTGGAAAGAGCCATTGATACAGATGCTAATAGTTATTCTTTATTAAAATCTTCGGGAGTTTTAGACCTTAGTGTAGCAAGATCTTTTTCGCAACATTTCTATTTTGCAACAACTTCACCAGCAGAGAGTACATTAAACATAAAATTAGCATTAGGTTCGGGGGGTGTTATTAATACAGATTTGTTAGGTGGTATTGAAGTTATTCTTACCAGATGGAATCCATCAACAGGTCAGAACGACGTAGTTTATAGACGATCACTACAAAGTGGTCTGCTAAATAACACCAATGCACTTAACTTATTGCAATCGGGTAGTGCGGCTACTTTAACATTTGCACCCGGACGTACTTTTGATAGAGCTGAAGTACGATTGAATTCAACCGTTGGATTGAGTGTTTTAGGAAATGGTGTACGTATCTACGACGTTCAGCGTTACGATGGAACTCCAACATGTATAAACCCAGAAATTGCTCCAATTCCTTCTGCTACAACAGGTCCTTTTGATCAGGCTTCATGTGCCACTTCTTTAGTGGATTTTAATAATGTAGATTTTGCACAATATGCCATAGATGGAAACAATGAAACCTATGCAAGATTAAATGCCGATGCTGGTAATTTATTAGTAAGCGGACCAACTGCAGGATTCATTGAATTGGATATGGGAACTACTTTGCCGGCAAACAGGACTACTTATGTGCGTATTAATTATGATAAAGACGTTTTAGATAGATTAGTAGGCGGTAGTTTAGGAAAACTGGTTTCTGATTTAGCAAATAACCTACTATTAGGGAATCAATATTTTGAAGTTGCAGCAAAAAATAATACTACCACTGTTTTATTAGACGACAGTAGAGCTGCTTTTGCAAATACATCAAATGGCTTAATTACAGTAGTGCAAGACAATATTGGTCGTTTTTATTTGGCAATTACGCCATCGGCACCTTATAACCGTATTCGCATTACAAACCATATTACAGCATTATTGCCTACAGGTAAAAAAGCAAGTTTAGATGTATACAATGCATGCTCTGAAATCGGTACAAACCCTTGTTTTCCTGCAAATTTTACATCGTATAAAGGCGGGGGTATTGGTTTAAGTGCTTTAAATATTTCAAACGTTGGTGTTACCAATGCATACCGTGCAATTTCTGCAAACTCTTCTGATTATTCCGAAATTAATTTGGGAATCGCAGGTGTAGCAGCAAACGTTTACCAGACAATTTATTTTAATAAACCGTCACAACCAAATGATAAGGTGAAAGTAAGATTGCAGATTCAACCTTCGTCTGTTTTATCATTGGACTTATTGGGAGCTTATAAAATTAAGTTCTATAATGGCAATACGCAGGTAGGTAGCGATTATACATTACAAAGCGGATTAATAAATAATATCGATTTGTTGGCATTGTTCAGATCAGGAGGTATTGCTGAATTGCAATTTCAACCAACAGGAACTTTTGACCGTGTGGATATTGGTGCGGAATCAATCGTTAGTTTAAACGTTGCAGCAGAGCCATTACGTGTTTACAGTGTGGTACGTTATGGAGTTACCTGTCCGGAACCGTTTGAAACAAGTCCGTTTGCAGTACCAAAATGTGCAACAATGTTGGTGAATGCTCAAAATGCAGATAACATTCAAAATTTATTCGATGATAACCAAGCAACTTTTGCAACCTTAAATTCTGGGGCAGGAACTCTTTTGGGTTTAGGAAGTAAATATGAAGGATTCGTAGAATTAGGTTACGATCAGGTTGTACCGGCAGGAATCACTTCTTACATCCGCATTGATATGGAAGGAACCCTTCTTGAAAAATTAGTAGGCGGAAGTTTAGGAAATGTGGCGTCGGGCTTATTGAACAATCTGGTTCTAGGGGATCATTATTTTAAAGTAGATGTAAAAAACAATACATATAATGCACAAGGCGCGGTAAGTACTTCTACGCTGATAGCAACTGCAAACAGCAAAGACGCTGCAGTTGGTGGAAATAGCGATATCCGTATTGTACGAGATAAAAACGGACGTTATTATATTGCGGTAACTCCAGACCAACCTTACAATGCGGTACGCGTTACAGATATCACAAACAGCCTTTTAGGTCTTTTAGCACAACCAAACACGATGAATGTTTACGGTATGTGTTACGAAACTAGCACAGACCAGTGTTTGGATGCTTTTGCAACATCGTACGAATATACAGGTCTGTCGTTATCGGTAAATAATCTTTCAGGAGCAGGTGTTACTAATCCGCAATATGCAATCAATGATAATTCTACACAATACTCAGAAATCAGTATGGGAACATTGAATGTAGCAGGTGGTGCAAAACAATGGATCTTCTTTAATACTGTTTCTGCTGCTAATGATGTAGTAAATGTCAAATTCAAAACAGGAGCGGGTGCTATTAACCTGTCGTTGCTTGGAGATTTAAAAATACAGGCATACCTGGGTGATACACTTGTAGAAACATTAGATTGGGGAACTACAGGGATTATTAACGGAGTTAACGTATTGAATTTGCTTAACAACGGAAGTCTTGTTGAATTACCATTTGCACCGGGTGCAGCATACGACCGTATTGCAGTAGGTCTCGAAAATCTAGTAAGTGCATCGGTATTACCACCGGTACAATTATATGGTGTAGAGCGTTGTTATGCATTAGCAAGTGCAGAGATGGTTTCTTGGAAATCGTATGTGATTAACGGTAATAATACTTTGAATACCGTTAGTGGTGATGAAGAAATAGACTATAGCGTTCATGTACGTAACATTGGAGGTCAGGATTTAGCAGGCATTACGGTAACTGATGCATTACCTGCAGGATTAACTTGGGTAAGCGGCGGATCGCACACAAATGGTGTGGTAACGTTTGTTTCAAATGCAGTTTTAGCAGTTAACCAAACAACAAGTTTTACGTTTAAAGTTAAAGTTGCTAAAGATTTAACCGGAATAACGGAAATTAAAAACATAGCTAAAGTTAAAGAAAACGGCAGTACTGTTGAAATTGAAAGTTATCCTCCAATGGATAATGAAACCAACCCAAATAATCCGGATACAACCAAACCTCCGGGAACAATTATTCCGGTAAATGCAGTTTACGATTTTACAGTGGTTAAAAACGGTGTAAGTAATAATGCAACCAGTACAAATCAAGCAGTGGTGAATGATCAAATTACATACACCATCACTGTTAAAAACACAGGAAATAATATTTTAACGAATGTTTCAGTTAAAGATATTCTACAAAATACATTACCAACAGAAGTATCAATTGTTAATGCAGGAGGTGCTACTGTAAATGGTAATGAACTAATCTTTAATATTAATTCGTTAGCAGTAGGTGCATCAACCACATTTACAGTAGTAACTAAAGTAGAAAGTTTACCGGCTTCAGGAAATATTAGCAATAAAGCAGAGGTAAGTTATACCACTCCGGGTAATGTGCTTATTCTGAAAGATGTGACATTTAATATGGCAACTTCTTGTACCAATGTAGGTTCAACGGCAATACAACTTTCTTCGTCGGCAACAGCACCAGCTTGTCCGGGAACTTCAATTACCCTTACAGCAGCTTTAAGCGGGACAGCACCGGCGATTACCAATCCGGTTTACAAATGGTATTTAAACAGTAATTTGTCAGATACACCACAAATCGGGAACAGTATTACGGTAAATCCAACAGCTAATACTATTTATTATGTTACGGTAGAAGGTTTAGGATACTGTTTTACAGGTGCCGCAGCACAGACAAACGTAACGGTTCTTCCAACAGGAACGCCTGCCGATATTGTAATTACTGCACCAACTACTGTTTGTCAGGGTGATAATGTAACATTTGCGACTGCGTTAGCACCGGGGGCATCAATCAATAATCCAGTATTTAAGTGGTACACAGATGCTAATTTATCTCAATTAGCTTTCCAAGGAACAACTTTTAGTCTTTTGGCAACACCAGATTTGGTAGGAACACGTACTTTATACGTAACAGTTGAAGGTGATGGATATTGTGCAAATGGAATTGGTAATGCAGCAACACACACTATTACAGTTAACGCGGCACCAACAATAACAATTAGCGGAGGTCAGTCTATTTCAGCTGTGGCAGGAAATACATTCAATTTACCAACTGCTACTGCAGGTGCAGCTGCAATACAATGGTATGATTATAACAACAGTATTATAGGTGGAAATGCACCACAAACAATAGCAACGCCGGGTGTTTACACATACACAGTTGTGGCAACATTAAACGGATGTACCGCTTTTGAAAACATAATCGTTACGGTTTTTGATGCCAATGATTGTCCACCAACTTTTGAAAGAGTATATGCAAACAATAGTTCTGATTGGGGATCTATCATCACAGGTGGAGTTGCAAATACAAACAACGCTATAGATGATAACCCGAAAACCTATTCTACAATAACAACAGGCTTAGGATTGTTGGGTATAGGAACTACTTGGCAAAACATTTATTTTGATAATGCAGTTGCTGCAGGAACCCCTGTAACCATTAAGTTAGGAAAAGAATACAGCCTTTTAACATTAGCGGGTGGTTTGTCTGTACAAGGATTGGATGCCAGCGGAAACCCAATTGGCAGTCTTAAAGCTGTAGACGGTGGTTTGTTAGATTTATTGGTAGCAGACAACGTTATCGAATTCACATTTGTACCGTCAAACAATTTGGGTCCACAAGCCTATTCAGGAGTTAGAATTTCGCAAGGATCAGTATTAAGCGTTGCGCAAAACACAAAAGTATTCGGTGCATATTACACCCAAGCGGGAAATATAAACTGTGCAGCTATAGATGCCAACACAAATCCAAATATTCTTGACGTATTGTACGGAGTAGAAGATTTAGGTCTTGGTGTGGCAAGTGCAACAGCATCGGTAACAGATCCTTGGAATGCGTTTGATAATGATGTAAATACATACGCACAAATTGCGCGTGGTGTAGCTGTGCTAAACGAGGCTTCATTAACAGCTGTGTTTAAACAACAAGCAACCGCAGGAGATGAATTGCGAATTGTTTTTGAAGTACCAGCAAACCCTGTTCTTTCCCTATCATTATTGCAAGGATATACCATTCAACGTTATTTAGGTGATGTTCCTGTAGGTGCTGCCCTGAGTAGCACAAGCAGTATTCTAGATTTAAAATTATTAGGTCTTTTGGGCGGTACAACGAATAAAGCAGTTGTGATTGTTGCTCCTTTTAACCAACCTTACGATCGTGTGAAAATTTCGTATGGAAATGTAGTAGGTGTATTAGGGAATTTTACAAGAATCTATGATATATCAATGAAGCCAACATTTAATTATGGGGCAGATCCAAACGGAGAATTAACATTGTGTACAACTGATTCCCTTGTATTCAACCCTATGGACGCTTGTACAACATACCAAGTTTACACTTCTGCAGCAGGTCCAGATAAATTGGATACGGCTAACGGATTAACGTTCACATTGCCAAGAAATATCGCGGTAGGAACGCAAACATTCTATGTTCAAGCAATGAGAAACGGATGCGAAATAGGTCCAAGACAAGCAATTACCATTGTTTTAGAAAAATGTTCAAAAGCTTGTATCGTGTCAAACAAAATGGTTACCAATAAGATAAAAAAATAAAAGTCAACACTTAAAATTACAACATTATGAAAAAAATGACATTCTTAGCAGCATTACTTGGGGTTACTCAGTTTTCTAATGCGCAGGTTGGAATAGGCACAGCAAACCCTGCAGATGCCGTACAATTAGAAATTTCGGCAACGAATAAAGGAGTTTTAATTCCACGTGTGGTGTTAACAAACACTACAACTTTTAGCCCGATAACAGGGACTGCAGTAGAAAGTCTTTTGGTTTACAATACGGCAACTGCCGCAGATGTTACTCCAGGGTTTTATTATTGGGTTCCGGCTAACGGAACTATGGTTGCTCATTGGGAACGCATCGTAAACCAAACACAGTTAGACGAAGCTATTGGCGATATTACCGATCTTCAGGGAGATGTAACTAAAATAATAGCATTGCTTAAAGTTGCCTTCCCTGCAAATAATTTGGTTGATCCTGTTGTTACAGGTGATACCTTTGGAGGTGGCATGGTGTTTATCCCTGGAACTACACCTACTATTGAATACGTTTATTTCGATGGGACAAATTATACAAAAAAAGATATCACAACAGATATTATGAATTTGATAAGAGGAGCAGAATCTAAAACTACTTTTATTGAATTTCCTGCAGCCTCTGGTAAATACTACTATATTTCAGAAGAAACTATCAATGCAAACAATGGTGTAGTTCCAACATCACCTTTTTCTGCTGGTACTACTTTAAGAGCAGGAGTAATTTTATTAGATGTACCGCAATCTGTAATAAGTAACTTTCAAACTATTTTAGATGGTACAACAACAATTGTAAAGCCGGGTGGAACATTTTATACAGTAGAAGAAATCATTAAAATGATCGCTTCTCAAGTAGAAGGTAATGTTGTTTACAGAAATATAGCAGCAACTGGATCTCCGGCAAATTGGGTGTTTCAATATTGGAGCGATGCAGCTAACGCTGGCGCAGGTGGTTACGTAACTGTTAACCTGACCGATTTGGTTGGTGCAGCACAATCTAAAACAGCATTGGTTAAAACAAATACGGCAAATGCTCCGGTTAAACAATATTTCGTTTCTGAAACGTACCTTATTGCAAATGGCGGAGCTATTCCTACGCAGGCAGTAGTAAACGGTTGGACATCAGGAACATTACCTGCTGGTATTTTCGAAATTGATATTGTAGCGGGCGTTGCAACAAATATTCAAACAATTTTAGATCAAACGGTCACAATTACTGAAGATGGGAAAACATTTACAACGGTAGAGCAATATATACAGTATATAGCGTCAAAAAGCGATGCGAATGTTGGTTACACAGTTTCTGGTATAACTGCAGTTAATAATAATGGAGTCGCAATTCCTGCAAATTCATTTTATTACATTAATCAAACAACAGGAAATAAAGTATTTATTGATTTAGCATCAATAGTGAAACAAAATGAAACCAAAACCAAATTAATGACTATTGGTACCAAACAATACTATGTTTCTGAAAGCTATACTGGAACAACAGATCCTACAACAGGAACCGAAACAGGAGTTTATGAAATTGATTTTATCGATGGTATCGTAAACAACTTTAACGAATTTATTACAAGTACTGTAACTGGTGGTGGAACAAATTATACCACTGTTGAAGGATATATTGAGTATGTTTCAAAAAATTCAATGCAAGAAGGTGTAACTAAAATTGTTATCGATGCAGGAACAAATCAGGCTTCGTTTCAAAGATGGAATGCAACTACAAAAGCATGGGTTAATGTGAGTAACACTGCGTTTAGCGATATTGTAAAAGCTAATGAAACAAAAACTAGCATTGGGAAAAGCACTAATAATTCGGCATATGCCCAGGTTTTAGTTGATCCAAAGGCAGTACAAAAAGTGGTTTATGAATATGTTACAGAAAGTGCTACCGTTAAAAATTATATCGATGTTACTGCAGATGTTGAATGGTCTATAGAGAATAACACCAATGTTAAAAATGCAATAGAAGATATAATAAACAATCTGTTAAACCAAGGTGGAAATGTTTATTTTACAAGAACAGCTATTGCAGCAGGAACTCCAGCAGGCCAATTGGCAATTCCAGCGTTTTCATTTTATACGATAAATGCTACTACAGGTGTTAAAGAACTGGTTGATATAGCGCAAACAATTGTAAATGCAATAACGAACGCCACAACGATTCAAAAACAAGAAATTAAGAATCAGTTGGGCGATACGTACAACACAACAACAGTTACGAACACAGGTGATACATGGATTGACGGCAGTAAAATTTATGCAGGTGTTTATGCAGCTACTGTTACAGGAGGTACAGCAAATGTTTCTACAATTAGTATTACGCCACCTGTAGGTACAACCGCTTTAGGGAAAATCGTGAGTATTAAATTATTAAACAATGATAATAATATCATAAATACATCTACAACTGACGTTGCGCTAGCAGGTAGCAATTTATCATTTAGAATTGGAACCGGTAATATGTACAACGTTTTAAGTTCCTCAGACTTAAGCGTAAAAGTAGTTGTAGAATTCTCTGCCCAATAATTTTTTAACCCTAACCATCTGTTTTTTTCCCCTAAACAGATGGTTCTTCTTAAAACTTAAAGAACTATGAATAAGAAAATTATCTTTTTATCAGCTGTATTATTTAGCACAGTAATGTCTGCGCAAGTAAAAATAGGAGGAACAGACGGTACTCCAAACACAAATGCAATGTTAGATGTGGAAGCGCCAAACAAAGGAATTTTATTGCCGCGCTTAGCATTACAAGAAGCGACAAATTCTGCACCACTATCGGCACACGTTGCGGGGATGACGGTATACAACACTGCCACAGCAAACGACGTGGTACCTGGTTTTTATTATAACGACGGGATCAAGTGGCAACAAATGGTAACAACAGACAACAAGGCAGTAAAATTTTTCTATATGCCGTCTATTACCTTTAACACTTCGGTAAGTGCAACTGGGCAAACCAAAAATTTATACGAAGAATACAAAGCACAATTTGCTTTAACAAATCCAAATCATATAGTAAGTCCGGGAGCACCAACAACAGGAATCCCTTATTTCAATAGTCCTACCGATTTGTATTATATCATTACCGATTACGATGCAAACGTATTCTCAAACATCACAATTAACAATCAAGGTGTAATGACGTACGATGTAACCGCAGCGGCAACAGATTGTACTTTGATAAACATCGTATTTGTAGTGAAATAAAACGCTTACAAAATATTGTAAAGGCGAATTATGTATAAATATCCAAAAAGTAATTAACATGGGTTGCCTTGTGCTTTTAGTTTCACTTAAAAAATTAAGACTATGAAAAAGATATTTAAAAATATCCGTTTACTGTTTCTAAGCTTAGGTTCTGTAGCCTATGCACAAACCGTAGAACCTGTAATGGTCAATCAAGGTCAATTATACATATTGCCCAGTACATTGGTTTCAACACAGTTTGATTTTGACAACAAAGCTTCGGGAGTAATTTTTAACGACGGTGAATTTCAGTTCTATAAAAATTATAATAACGACGGCTTGTTCACACATTCAACAAACAAGACTACGGGTTACACGGTATTTCAAGGAAGTCAGCCGCAGATGATCGAAGGTTCGCAGCCTTCAAAACATTTCGATGTGCTTTTCAACAATACATCAACCCAGTATCCTTTCAGCCTAAACAGCGATATGATTATCGATGGTGTAGGTAATTTCAGAGAAGGAATCGTACGTATCAATAAAAATGATGGCGGTCAGTTGCTTTTCGGGAACGGAGCTTCGCAAATGAATGCAACCGATAAAAGTTATGCCGAAGGAATGGTTGAAAAACAAGGGAACAACGCCTTTACTTTTCCAATTGGTAAGTTGGGATACTATCGTTTGGCAGGAATTTCAGCTCCTTCAGATGTTGCTCATACTTATTTAAGCGAGTATTTCAAAGAGGATACAGACCAAACATATCCGCATAAAGACCGTACGGGAATTATTTCTGCTGTAAATAATCAGGAATACTGGACGATCAATCAGGCAGCCGGAGCAACAGGTTCGGTTATGGTTACGCTTTCTTGGCACGATCAAACCACACCTGCAGAATTCCGCGGAACACAAGATTTGCATATCGTTCGCTGGGATGCAACTCAAAACCTTTGGGTAGACGAAGGTGGCGTTGTAGATGCAGCTGCAAAAACAATTACTACACCTGTTCAGGTTGATGGTTTCGGAATATTTACTTTAGGGAAAATCAAAGAAAAATTCTTGAATCCTGGTGATGTGGTTGTTTATAACGGGGTTTCTCCGGACGGTGATGGAATCAACGATTATTTAATTATAGATAATATCGAGCATTTTCCTGAAAACAATGTTGTTCTTTATAACCGTTGGGGTAGAAAAGTGTACGAAACCAAAAACTACAACAGTAAAAACAATGTGTTTGTTGGTGTAGCAGAAGGTAACGGAATTGTAGGCAGCGGCGAAAAGCTTCCTGCAGGAACGTATTACTATGTAGTGGAATATCTGTATGATTGGGATGGACAAAGCCAATGGATTAAGAAAGTAGGATACATACATCTGGAAAGCAACAACTAAACTAATAAGCAATGAAGAGATTAAAAATCATAGGGGCTTTGTTAGCTTTAGTAAGCTTCACAGCCAACGCACAGCAAGATCCGCAATTTACCCAATACATGTATAATACGGTAAACATAAATCCAGCTTATGCAGGTAGTCGTGGTTCGCTAAGTATTTTTGGCTTACACCGTACACAGTGGGCTGGATTGGAAGGTGCACCGCAAACGAATGCCTTTTCTGTTAATACGCCTTTGGGTGACAGCAAATTGGGCTTGGGCGTAGGTTTTATTAACGACGGATTGGGAATTATGGATGAAAACACGGTAAGTGTAGATTTATCGTACACCATAGATTTAAACAGTCGAGGCAGTAAATTTTCATTCGGTATTAAAGGATCAGGGAATATGTTGAATGTAGCCTATTCAAAACTGCTGACATACAATCCGAACGACCCTAATTTTCAAAATGATATCAGCGGACAGTTTACACCGAACATAGGTGCCGGAATTTACTGGCATAACGAAAAAAGTTATTTAGGACTTTCTATTCCTAATTTCCTAGAAACAACCCGTTATGATGATAACATTCAAAGTACCATGCGTACAACCATGAGTTATTATTTGATTGGTGGTCATGTGTTTGAACTAAATCCGATGTTGAAATTTAAACCGGCATTTTTGGTAAAAGCAACTAATGGTGCACCATTACAGGCAGACATTACGGCAAACTTCTTGATCAGTAACAGATTTACTTTGGGTGGAGCTTACCGTTGGGATGCTGCTTGGAGCGCACTGGTAGGTTTCCAGGTTACCGATGGTTTGTTCATAGGTTACAGCTATGATGGAGAAACCACCAAACTGGCTAATTACAACAACGGATCGCATGAGGTTTTCTTAAGATTTGAATTGTTTAACAAGTACCGCCGTATGAATACGTCGCGATTCTTCTAAAATTTACAGACATGAAAAAAGGATTATCACTATTGGCCTTGGCATCATTCTTATTTTTAGGAAATACCTCGGCACAGGCACAGGCAGGCTTAAAAAAGTCAGACAAAGAATACGAAAACTGGGCGTATGTAGATGCCATGACCATCTATGAAAAAATCGTTAAAAAAGGTTATGTAAGCAAAGATATTTTAGAGAAATTGGGTAACACCTATTACTTCAATGCTCGATATGCCGAAGCACATCCATTTTACGAACGTTTGTTTACAGAATTTGGATCAGAAGATATCGCATCAGAATTTTATTACCGTTATGCACAAACATTGCAGCATACGGGTAATAGTGCTGAAGCTAAAAATTATTATGATCAGTTTGTAAATAAAGCCGGTTTGCAAACACAGATCGCAGCAGTTCGTAAAAACGAAAAGGAACTTCAAAAACAGATTACAGAAAACTCTGGTCGTTACCGCAATGTAGAAAATCTTCCAATCAACACGCAGTTTGCCGATTTTGGAAGTTATGTACACGATCAGCAGCTGTATTTTACAAGTGCGCGCGATACGGGAAGTTTTTCTAAAAAAATCCATACTTGGACTGGAGAGGCTTTTACCAGTTTGTACGATTATCAATTGCCTAATGACAGTATCAGCAAAAAAACGAAAGCTAAAAAGTTAAAGGGTGACGTTAAAAGCAAGTTTAATGAATCTTCGGCAGTTATAACGGCAGACGGACAAACAATGTATTTTACCCGAAACAATATGTTAGGAGGTACCCGAGGCTACGATTCAGATAAAAATACAAAACTTAAAATCTATCGTGCCGAACTAAAAAACGGCAAATGGAACAATGTTCAGGAACTGCCTTTTAACAGCAATGATTTCAATACGGCTCACCCAACATTAAGTAAAGATGGAAACACACTTTATTTTGCAAGTGACCGCCCGGGTGGTTTCGGAAATTCAGATTTATGGAAAGTAACCGTAAATGGTAACGGATACGGAGTACCTCAGAATCTAGGCCCGGGAATTAATACCGAAGGACGAGAAACCTTTCCGTTTATAAACAGCAACGACGAACTGTATTTTTCAAGTGATGGAAGAATCGGTTTGGGTGGATTAGATGTTTACGGTGTAAAACTTAAAGAAGACGGTAGTTTTTACGAGGTACAGAATATTGGAGAACCTGTGAATTCAAATACTGATGATTTTGCCTATTACATTGATTACAAAACCAAACAGGGATTCTTCTCTTCTAACAGAACAGGTGGTCACGGAAACGACGATATCTACAGTTTTGTTGAAACCAGAGCTTTAAAATTGGGTTGTTCTCAAGAATTACTGGTTACAATTTTAGATGCCAAAACAAACAATATCGTAACCGATGCATCGCTAACGCTTTACGACAAGCTTTATAAAGAATTAGGTATATCTAATAAATACGCTAATAACGGCTACCGCTTCAATACCGAATACGAGTGTGGTGAAACGTACCGTGTAAAGGTTTCTAAAGAGGGATACATTACGAAAGAAGAAACTGTGACTTTAGATAACGTATCCGGAGTAAGCGAAAGAACAATCGTATTGGAACAGAAAAAGGTAGAAGTGAAAAAGAATGATGACTTGTTTAAAGTACTGAAACTTAAACCGATTTATTTCGATTACGATAAAGATAACATCAGACCAGATGCTGCTTTGGAGTTAGCGAAAGTTGTTGAGGTGCTGAAAGATTATCCGCGTATGAAAATCGATGTACGTTCACATACCGATAGTAGAGGATCAGACGAGTACAACCTGAAACTATCAGAACGCAGAGCAAAATCTACCGCACAATGGATTGCTGCTCAAGGAATCGATCTTTCAAGAATAACCTATAAAGGTTACGGTGAAACACAGTTGATTAACAAATGTATAAACGGCTCAAAATGTTCTGATATTGAACACGAAGAAAACCGCAGATCAGAATTTATTGTTTTGGAATTATAAAGGTTTGCTTATGGGTAAATTTAAAAAAATACGAAAGCTTTTGAATAAACCGCTTCCTCCTTGTATTAAAGAGAAAGTAATGAGGGTTATCAGAGAGGTAAATAGTCGAGAAGATAATGACGAAAAAATCCAATTAAAAGAAGATTAAGTATTTAATTTCGATTCAAGATGTTATTTGGGTTTTAATATTTTCTTTTTAAATAGAAGTGACGAGAGGTACAAATCAATTTTATAACCATAATTAATACATTTAACGATGAAAACAATTAAACTTTTAACAGCGATTCTTTTAGCGATTACTAGCGGAACTGTACAGGCACAGGATGATGATCAGGATGCGCATACAATAGGTATTACAATACCTACTGTTTTATTGGTAGATATTGAACCATCTGCAGCTAAAAACATCACAATGGATTTCACAGCTCCTGCAGAAGCCGGTAATCCTATAACACCTCCTACAGATAATGCCAATTTGTGGCTTAACTATTCTTATATTCCTTCTGCTTCTGGTGAAACGGCAAGGGTTGATGTGAAAATAGATGCTTTAGTTGCAGGATTAGACATAAATTTGTCAGCAGCAGCAGATGCTGGAAATGGAGGAGGAACAAAAGGTTTGTCGGCAGGTACAATAACACTTACTTCTACCGATCAAAGTATCATTACAGCAATAGGTGCATCTTATACGAATACAGGAGCTAATAATGGTCATAATTTAACGTATTCTTTGGATGTAGATAGTGGTACTTCAAACTACGCCAATCTATTTGCTGACACAAACAATGTAACAGTTACCTACACTATCGTCGAAAATTAATTTTTCTTAAACTTTTGTGACTAAACAAGAATATAGTACCTTTTATATAATTTAAGATACTATATTTTTTTTTATTAATGAATGATTTTAAAATTTCATTTACCATGTCTGTACAAAAAATATTCATTTTTATAAGTGTTTTCTTAGCCTATAATTGTGCCTTCGCAAGTATTGTAATAAGCAACGGTTTAACCCATACCCATAAAGTAAAAGAAAGTATGGTTTACAAAGGTATTATTACCATACAAAATACCGCCGAATTTTCAAAAAGTGTAAAGCTTTACCAAAAAGATTACAGCTACAATGCAAACGGAACATCGCATTACAACGATTTTGGAACAAGCGAACGCAGCAATTTGCAATGGATAAAATTAAATACCAATTTATTAAAATTAGAAGCTAACGGCAAAGCAAATATTTCTTATGAGATTACTGTTCCTGACCACATGGATGCCGGTAGCTTTTGGAGTGTGATTATGGTAGAACCGACTGATGAAATTAAACCGAGCAATGACAAACCGGGTGTGCAGATAAAATCGGTTATCCGCTATTCTATTCAAATAATTACGACAAATGAGAAGCCTGCAAATGCTTTGCTTAATTTTGAAAATATAAACCTTGCAAAACAAGACGGTAAGCGGATTTTAGAAATAGACATTGCCAATCAAGGACAGCTATACCACACTGTAGAAAGTTCTATAGAAATTTTTGACAATAAAAGCGGTAACCATAAAGGTAATTACAAAAGCAGCAGGTTAAGTTTGCTGCCTAATAACGCGAAGCGTTTTACTATAGATCTTAGCACCATTACACCTGGTAAATACAGCGCGGTAATACTTGCCGCTACTCATGAAGAGCAGGTTTTCGGTATCAATATAGAATTAGATATTACTGATGAATAAAACAATAATTGAATTATTATTTATTGTTTTTCCTTTTGTTTTTAATGCCCAGGAGCTCTCTGTTGAACTTGTAAATCAGAAAGAGTTCTTTAGTCCGGGCAAAGTACATTCATTGGTTTTTAAAATCAGTAATCCGTATCCTTACCAAGTTATGGCAACCCTGAAAACCAAACTCCCAGAACAATGGCTTTTGGCATCAGCTCATTCCGATATTGATTTAACTGCTAACGAAACTAAAATACATATAATTCCTGTTAATATACCTTCTTTTTCTGCAAAAGGTGAACACAACTTTCACCTTACAATAAATAATAAAACAAATAATCAAATCACCAACCACAGTTTTTTTTTAAACGTAAACCATGTACGAAAAATAACTATAAGCAGCCTTTCTTCATCCAATTATGTGAAAGCCGGAAATACCATTAGCAGTTTATTTATTATTAAGAATGAGGGAAATGATATGGAAGAAGTTATGTTGAAAGCATCGAAGGGGGCTGTTATCAAAGGGAGTGCCATTGTTCATATTCCTGCGGGAAAATCAGAAGAAGTTAACGTTTATCAACACACGAACGTCCAACAGTCCCACCTCTCGCAAAACCTTATAAAACTTACAGCTGTTACAAAAAACGATTCATTACAAGACGTATATGCGTATTATAGAACAGATGTTATTCCAGCTTTTCAGGCTAATGAAGATGTTTATCTTCGTTTTCCTGTTAAAATCTCAACTACATATATTGCCCGCGAACGTAATAAAGATTTTCAGGATGCCTTCCAGGGCGAAATTTACGGTAAAGGAAGTTTTAATGAACAACATACCAAACAGCTTGAATTTCGTGCTGTTGGGCCAGACCGGTTTGGACTGACCGCCTTTTCGCAGTACGAAGAATATTTTATTAATTACACTTCGAATAACTTTTTCGTACATTTAGGAGACAAGGTTTATTCTTCTTCATTTTTAACCGAATTTGCCCGTTACGGAAGAGGATTTGAACTGCGTAAAAATATCAATAAATTAGAAATTGGTGGTTTTTATAACAATCCCCGCTTTTTTAAAGACATTAAAGAGGAGATAAATGTGTATGCTAAGATAAATTTTGACTTAAAAAATAATATACGATACGGCTATTTGGTAAAACATATGCAAAACCTTAAAGAGAGTCATTTACAATATCTTTCAGGAGAAGCTACCGTTTTTAAAAGTGTTACCCTTCAGGCAGAATATTCAGTGAGCAACATCGACAGCTCTAAAGGAAGTGGATGGCAGTTGCAGGGTCAGGCAAACTTAAAAAAACTGAATGCAAGTGCTAGCTATATTAATACTAAACCCAATTTTACAGGGTATTTTACCAATACTCGTTTTTTTACATCCCATATTAATTACCGTTTTTCTCCTAAATTTTCTGCTCACGTAAATTACCAAAAAGATGCTCGGAATTTTGAACGTGACACGCTTTACAGTGCCGCTCCTTACCGAGAACGGCTACAATTAGGTTTAAGTTACAGATACATGCGCAAAGGAACTGTTTCTATATATAATGGTATTCAGAAGTACGAAGACCGTATGGAACCAAAACAGTTCTTTTATAAAGAGAAATTCAGCCGTTTAGAACTTAATCATGAAATAGGTTTTTTTGGAATTAACTTTCAATCCTATTTTGCAGAGACTACTAATTTTTTGACCAATACAACTGGAAATTCGTCTATTTATACAACAGATTTCAGTTATAATATAAAAGGAACATCTATTAACTTGTACACAAGTTATGCGCAGCTAAACCGGTATCAAACAGCTAATCAAAATTTATTTTTATATGGCGGGCGTGTTAATAGCTTTATTTCAAGTAAAATTAACGTATCTGCTTTTTATCAAAACACCTATTATATTGAGGATTATTATGCAGACCGAAACCTCTTTGAACTTTCTTTAAATTATAAGATTTCTCCCAAACAAGAGATAAATGTAATATCTAGATATGCTTTATCCCAGCAACAGATTCAAAATAAAGATTTTGCCTTATCGGTAAAATATACCTTAAATTTAAATATACCCGTTAAAAAAATAAAAGAATACGGTTCCCTCCAAGGAAATATCACTAATTTAGGTAATACAAATACAGCAGGTATAAAGCTACATTTAGGACATCAGACAGCCATTACAGATGCGCGTGGAAATTTTTCTTTTAAAAATATAATTCCAGATACTTATTTTTTGGAAATAGCACCGGAAAATTTAAGCTTTAATGACATTACCGATATTAGTATCCCCGCGAAAATATCTGTTACAGAAGGTGAAAATTATTTTAATTTCGGCATTACGCAGTCAGCCAGCATAAAAGGACAAATTATTCTTGAATACGACAATCAAGGCACTGATAAAGAAAATATTATTGTAGAAATTACTTCAGAAAATGATATTTACAGAAAAATATGTGATATAAAAAAACCTTTTGATTTCACTTATTTAAGACCTGGAAACTGGCAGCTAAAGATATACCGCAACGGATTGAGTAAACATTGGAATATAAAAGCAGATGTTTTTAATTTTATCCTTGAACCGGGAGAAGAAAAAGAGGTTACCGTTGAAATTATAAAACACAAAAGAGAAATTAAGTATTTGCAAAAACCTATGAAGGTGCGTTATAACACTTTAAAAAAGTAAAAAATGAATAATAGTACTATTTTATTTTACAATACTGTTTTACTGTTATTTTGCGGTACAAATGATATTTTTGCACAAACCACCGGCAATAGAAATATTACACTAAGTCTTTCCGAAGTAGCCCTATTAGATATTGAACCTAACATTAATACTATAGCTTTTAATTTTACGACTCCTACAGAAGCAGGAATGCCCATAAGCAAACCCTCAGTTAACACCACCAAATGGATTAATTATACCTCGGCGAAAGCTACTACTTCACCTCACCGAATTATAACGTCACAAATAGATCAATTATTTCCTGGAATTTCGATAAGATTACAGGCAGCAAATTCAGTAGGCGGTGGCGGTTCGTTAGGAACATCTACAGGTCAAATAACGCTTTCAACTTCTCCTCAAACCATCATTAACGCTATCGGAGGTGCTTATACAGGTAACGGATCAAATAACGGACACCAACTTACAATCTCAACAGATATAACCAATTATACAGATCTTGTTAAAACAACAAACCAACTAATTACAATAACCTATACTATAAGTGATTAATATGATTGTTAAATGTAATATATCAAGAAACTTATTTTTAAAAATAACCCTATTCATTATGTGGAATGGGTTGGCACAGAATCAAATAAACGGAACCAATTGGACTGTTAACATACCTTCAATTACTGAAGCTGGAAATAATTACGCTGGATCTTACGAAAGCAATAGTAATCAAGTTGAAATAAATTTGCAACTACCTGCTTTGCTTGGGGTTAGAGCTGTAAAAATTCACTACACACCTAATAATTGGCATAATAGTCTTACTATTGAGGCTAGAAAAACAGGTAATGGAAACCTTGGTCTTATATGTGTGGGATGTTCCCTTAATCCATCTGGAACCTCGGCTTACAAAATTATTACTCAAGTAAGTACAGAATTATTTAGAGGAACGGGTATTTTAAACTTAGTAACTATTAGTAATATTCCTATTCAATTGAAGATTAATGGAATTTCTGTTACTATACCTGCAGATAATTATAGTGCGACAATAGTTTTTACAATTGAGGCTCCTTAATACCAAAAGAATTTTGTGTTTCCTTTAAATTTTAATTACCTAAGAGGTTTTGTACATTTTGACTCAAGCTTTTTCAAATCTTCATATTCTTGAATCTACAAAAGATAATATCAGGTTCCTTTCTCTAAAGAGAAAATTTTAAAAATTTGTTCTTAAATTTTAATTTTATGCATATTTTCGATAGTATTTAAAGCTAAAAGGTACATGTTTTTTGTTTAATATAAATTTTATTGAAAAAGAAAAGATCACCTTTTAAATTGTTTGTCTTTTATACATTAGAAAAAATTAAGCTAAAATTTATTTTCTAGTTTACAACAAAGTTCGATAACTCATTTCGGTATTTTATTTGGAGTATCGTATAAATGATTTTTAGATGATACTTTACAGTATTTTCAGATATGAACAGTTCCGATGCAATTTCTTTATTGTTTTTACCACTTTGTATAAGTTTTATAATTTCCAATTGGCGCTCAGTCAAGTTAAATGACGATATTTCTTTTTTTACGTATATATCTTTTTGTGCCAACTTTTTAATTCTTTCTATTTCTTCCTGATATATCTGGTTTTGTTTTTCAACTGTAGTTTTCTGACGTTTGTATTTCCTATAATTTTTTAAAAGAAACAGAACTACTAGTATTAATAAAATACTGAATAAAAATAGATAGATAAGAATTTGCTGTTTCTTTCCCAATATATCGTCAAAATTCTTATTTTTAATTTCCTGCTCTAAAATTTCAATTTTGCTGCTGTTACTGTTTGAATTGTAAAGAGCGAAAAGTGAGTCGCATTTTTTCTGATAGATTAATGCATTTTTTGCATCATTATTATTACTGAAAACGTTTTTGAAAACTTCATTTAGATAAAACTCGTATTTCAAGTTTTTATTCTTTTGGGCAATGTCAATACCCATTTTGTATGATTGATCTCTTTTCTCGTAGTTTTGAACAGTATTATAAAGTTCTATCTGCTTGCCTAAAATAATTGGTAAATCTTCACGATAATCTACTTCCGCAATTTCTACAGCATCATTCAATTTTTTTTCTGCTGCGGTATAGTTTTTTTCTTTAAGCAAGAAGTAGCCCTCCTGCACATAGATAAAAATCAAATATCTATTAGATAGATTTTTATATCCAGAGCGTGCTAGTTCTTCCATCAACAGTTTAGCTTTCTCAAAATCCTGCATTTCAAAGTAAATAAAAGCTTTTTCAGCTTTAATTTCTTGTAATGCATTTACACGATTGGATCCTTTTTTACCCTGTTGCAATGCTGCTTCAAGATTTTTAAGAGCATGCTGATATTTGAAAAGATTTTTGTAAATATCAGATTTTATGAGGTATGCATTGTATTTATCGTCGGTAGAATTTTTTTCATCACTTATAAAATCGGTTAGTAATTTTATCGATAAATCATATCTTTCCGCATGGTTATATTGGAATACTTTTTCTTTTAAAGATTCAAGCGGGGTTTTTTGTGCGTAGATAAATGTGCTGAAAAGCAGTACTATAAAAACTGTAAAGGTTTTCATTAAAATTATTTTCAACAAAAATAGTAATTACAACATACCAATTCAACAGTTTTTTACATTTAAGAAAATTTAATAAAGCATGTGGTATGTTGTTGTGAATGAGGTTTTTAAATATGAGCTACACGATGGGTAGTCAAAATTTAATCAAATACTACCTTATAACTACCTACTTATAAAGCGCAGGTTATAAAATATATAACGAATTTCGCCACGTAAAATTATACATATTTAAAAACTGCACAACTTTTAGTGTATTGTTAAAAAACAGATTCGAAATTTTAAACATACTTTCGATCGTTTATCATGTATCATATTATAAATATAGTAAAAAAATTACAATTGGGGAACTAAAAGGTAAAATATTTAGAATTGTGATTTTTTAAATTTAGCAACATAAACAGCTGGATCCTTTTAATAAAAGGAAAAGCAACTTTAAAATTTGGTTAATAGGAAACGTAATAAAAATTCATTTTAGATAAGTTTCAAAATTTAGCCATAGAATCTTTGTATATGAAAAAAATATTATTATTGCTTGGGGGCGTACTATTTTTTTTAGTAATAAGTGCACAAGTAGGTATTGGTGTGGTAAGACCTATAACATCTACAAACTTATTAACGTGTGAAAAAAGTAAAGAAAAATTACTATCTGGTGTATTAAAAAAAGATTTAAAGATCAATTCCATCTCAAATGGATCATCAGTAAAAATTACCGACAAAACCTGTGCTAAACTGCGTTTGTCATTAGTGATGCAAAGCACTACTTCCGCACTAGTAGATAAGATACTTTTAAGCGATACGTACTCTTTTTATGATGTTGTAGCAGCTAGATTCTTATCAGCCACAATTTAAAATTTATCTTGAATCACATACTTAATTAAACATACTTTTTTATGAATTGTAAAACTACGTTTATGCAGTTTGCTGCTGTAGTGAAAAATTGCAGAATGCTGTTACTGGCAATGCTTTTTTCATTTCTATTGTTGCAGACAGGACATTTGCAGGCGCAAACACTTGTCACAGACAGTGCTGTTCCAGTACTTGATGTCTGTTCGGACTACCAGCAGTTTACTGTTAAAATCGGTAGGGGAAGTACTGCTTGCCCGAACGGAAAGCTTAAAATAGAGCTTCCAACCGGATTTGAATTGGAAAGCGGCTCTGTGAAAGTTGGCGGGGTACCGGCAACTGTATCGGGCCAGACGACTCAAGAAGTTACTGTTGATGTAAATATCCCCTCAGGACCTGCTTCGCAGGAAATTGAGGTAACTTATAATGCGAAAGCACTTTGCAGTGCTATTAGTTCTACTATTACAGACCCTTCGGTAAGCTATACCTTGCAAGGATGTACAGGTGTTATTGTACCTAAAAGCAGCGAAACCATAAATATTAGATATGCTGTATTAAGGATAGATGTAACGCCAAATCCCATTATAGGAAATATAAATGACGTAGTAGAAAGAACCATTTCTATTCGGAACCAGGGAAATGGGGAATTACCCGTTTTTACATTTGAACGCATACTTGGAGGAGGGCTTAGTCAGGTATCTTATGACTACTCATCACTTACATCATTAGGGTGGGTAGTTACAGTAAGTGGAAATCAGTTGATTTTCTCTGGCGCTAATGCCAATCTAAAGTTTAAAAGTGGGGAAACGCTTTCATTTAAAGAAAAAGTACAAATAGTTAGTTGTGCATTAACACCAACAAATTATGAAGTTTTTTATGGTTGCTCAACCAAATGTACGGATGCTGCTGTAAACAGTACGGCTACCCATATAATTAACCTAAATACACCGAATGCGCCACAGCTTAGTATAACAGCTGCACAACCGGTGATTAACTGCTTTAATGGTCTAGGACAAAATACGTGGACTGTAACCAATACAGGAAGCGCTGCGACCGGTGTTATAGAGTTTGAAATTGGAACACAGGATCTTTTGGGATATATTAGTACCAGCGGTATTACTGTAAATGGTAACCCTGCTGTATTTACTGTTACACCGGGTACAAATCCAAAGACTGTTAAAATACAGCTTCCTGCTATTGCTGGCGGTGCAAATGCAGTGGTTAGTTTTTTCCAATATTACGGAGCTCCAACCGGAACGCCGGCTTCATGTTTGTCTGCACCGGAACAATTCGGCACCGGACAAAATTACTTTAATGCTTCTTATACATATACGGGTGCATGTGCACCTATTACTACGGGGAGAGTTGTAAGCAGTGAAGTTTCGTACAGTTACGGAGGAATGCACATAGGGGAGGTAGATATTGTAGCAGGGCAGGCATATACAGCTGATTACCTGTTTATGAACACGGTAATTCCATCAACGCAACTGAAGATTGGGGATAAATTTGTAATCACCGTGGAACTGGCCGCAGACCTTAATACTGCAGGATTCTCATTTAATGGTGTAACTGCAGTAAACATAGCAGGTACAAAAAAATATACCGTTACATTTACTTATGGCTCTGCCCCTTGGGTTTCGGGCAGCCTAAACTTATCTTTTTTACGCATGCAGTTTCCGCTGAGTTTCAGTTGTCCTGCAAATCTTGACAATTTATGGTACCGTGTAGGTGGCGAAATTATAAAGGTTAACAACGGTGTTGACTGTACATCTGTAGTTTTTCGCTGCAATCAAACCGATCTTAAAGGTTATTGCGATGGAGGTCCCTGCCCTGACGGTATGCAGAACGGACCTGCGGGCATTAAAAGACTAACAGTTGGTCATGCTGTTAGCGTATCTGGTGTACCTGCAGTTGGTACTCCCAGTGTTGCAGGAGATTTCAGAACTTTTTACAAAGGTGACATTCTTGAAGTTTATCAGGATGCAACTATTGTAAATACAACGGCAAACAGTTTTAATACGGTTCGTTTTGTTGTAGAAAAAGATCCAAGCGTAAATGCAGTATTGGTTACTGGATCAGGAAAAGTAGTTAGAAACGGAGTAAATATTACATCGAATGCGACAGTTACTGAAACGGCTACTAGCTATGTAATGCAGTTTGTTTTGCCGGCAGGCTCGTTTTTAAATAATGATAATATACGAATGTCCATACAGATTAAGGCAGGAAATTCGGGAACCGGTTTAAAACAGTTCCCTGCAAAATCTTATCTGGTTGATGGTACAGGAGAAGGTATACTATGCGGTAGAACATATACTGCTACAGGATTTTACGTAACAACTAATTATAGTTTTAGAGGCGCTTCTGCAAATTTTGTTAATTGCAGCAATAATACAAATACAGTCATTTTTACTGCGGGTATCTTGGGATTCAACAATCAGGATGCCATTTTCCAACAGGAATATCGCAGAATTTTTGCACCAACAAATGCTGTTTTCCAAGTACCGGCATATATAACGCTTACAAATATTAGGGTAACAGTTGCAAACCAGCCTTGGATGGGGAGTAATAATTTTGTTGATGTACCTGTTACAAATGTAACAAACGGAAACTATACATTGAATCTTACGCAAGCATTAACTGATATTACAGAAAAGACTTTAGGCGTAGGTAACGGCATAGCTTATTTAGATGAAGGTTTTGAATTGAGATTGACACCTACAGTATCTGTTTCTGCATGTGAACCAGTAAATACCGGTGCGGTGCAAAACGTTCAAGTTGTTATGAACGGGAACATTGTAGATGGTGCGGGCTTAACAACGCCTTATTCTAATTCGCAGAATCTGACATACAATACAGGTATAGGTTCGCTGACTCTGCAGACATCTAACAACAGTCTTTTAGGAACTTTAAGCCCAGACGGTACACAAGTTTCTTGGGTGGTACGAGTAGGTGCTTCAGGTACAAGAGACTTTAATAGTGTATGGTTTGCTAAAAAAACAGGTGTACTTGCTATATCTTCCGTAGAACTAGTTTCAGGATATGGAGCAGTTTCAGGAAGTACAGTTATGCCTGTAGGAAATATTTATCAATTAGGTGATTTCAGTGCTAACAGTGCTAAGTTTTATTTAATAAAAGCTTCTGTTGTTGGATGTACGGTGAATAGTCTAACACTTACTTCAGGATATAATTGCGTTTCAAATGCATATCCTGCAACTATTAATACATCGGTATGTACATTACCAGACAAGGTTCTTACACATAAAACAATAGCAAATGTACTGCAGACAGAACTTTTTGATCAGTTTAATGGAAATTCTACGGTTAAGCCAGACCTTTGCGGTAGAATTTGGTATACGGTAAGATTACATAATGGTGGAGATACCCAGCTTGGAAACCTGAAAATAAAAATTCCACTGAACACGGCTCCAGGACTTGTATTCGATGATTCATTTGAATATAGTGCAGTATTTAACGCAAACGGCGGCACTGCCTCTGGATTTACTACCATTAATGGCAGTAATACAGCCATTAATGGTAGTAATGAATTGGAAATTACGCTTCCTAATACGGTACTGTTAAACTCTGCTCAAAGAGTAAGTGTGCGTATTTACTTCAGGGTGAACAGTTGTGACTTTAAAAGTGGTAGTAAGCATACTGCTACACCATCGGCAACTAACAGTTGCGGAACAGCGGTAACTAATATAACTCCAGCAACAACCAGAAGGTTGATTATAGCGGGCGGTTCTGACTCATTCCCAGAATTAAGGGAAGTAGGCACAAGCAGTGTTGTATTAGATCCTGTTCTTACAACCGGGGGTGTTTTAAGATCTGTTTATAATGCGGAAATTGTGAACTCAGGTCAATTTAATGTGAATGACGTTGTAACTTCCGATTATAATGTTGCTCTTAAACTACCTGCTGGTTGGAGTATTGTAGGAAATCCTGCGACTTACCTGCTTCCTGCAGGAAAGGTAGATTACATTGGCTTGGATCCGAACAGAGGATACGTTTATAAAATTAAGACTGGTCAGACTATCGCAGTGTCGCAGTCTCTTAAATTTGAAAATGTTCCGTTAAAATATACTTTAAATAATCAAACAGCATTACAGTGTGACCATAATTTTGGAGATATCACAATTTCTGTTTATCAGAATATTGCGGTAGCTGCATGTACACCTATCCCAAATTGTTCTAATACAGGGATTGATCAGGTGCTTTTTGAGAATACGACGATTATGGAATTACCTGTGGATTCTGCATTGGCGATCGTGCCTGCGAATCAGTCACCGGTAATTTGTAATCCGACGGTAAGTGGAGGTGTACCAACTGTGGCAGACATTCCTTTTGCAGCTACTACAAATGTATTTCATATAGACTGGTATGAAAATTTGCAGGAAGCAACATCAGATCTTCCGGCAAACCGCATACCTTTAAATACACCGTTAGTAAATGGAAGAACTTACTATGCAGTAAATAGATTTATAGTAGACGGTACGTGTAAAAGTAATATTGGTACCATTACGGTAACACTAAAAACCAACAGCTTGTCTGGTTCGGTTACAACAATTTGTTCAGTAAACAATCAAACTTACCAGGTACAGGTAACACTGACTGGAACAGCTCCCTTTACAGTTGATCCGGGGTCAACAGGTTATCCGGGTACTTTTTCAGGTAATGTATGGACGTCTGCTGCAATTCCGGCAACTACCCCTATTTTAGGTTCAGGAACACCTTATAACGTAACTTTTACAGATGCTAATAATTGTACTCCGTTAAATGTTACGGGTGCCGCGCCAATATGCTGTACATTAGTAATTGCTAATTGTCCGACAGCGGTTATAAACTTTGCTTGTAACGGAAGTAATTCAACAAGTAATTATCCACCTCTTCAAGCTCATTACCCAACTATTGTTAGTTCATGCGGACCTACTACCACTACCTATGTTGATAGTGCAATAGGTACCTGCGCCGGTCCTGCTACTGGCAGATATCGAGAATTTACCAGAACTTTCACTGTAAAAGACGCTATGGGGAATACGGCAACTTGTACTCGCACAGTCCGTATAACCGATAATGTAGCACCTGTGTTCAACGGTGCTTTACCACAAGATCTAACGGTATCATGCGCATCTGCAATACCTGCTGCTGCTGCTCTAACAGCTACTGATAACTGCGGTACTGCAGTAGTAACATTTGGACAGAGTACAATTACAGGAACCTGTGCAAACAAATTAACTATAACAAGAACCTGGACAGCGACAGATTCTTGTGGAAATGCGGTAACGCATACACAGGTAATTACAGTAAATGATAATATTGCTCCTGTTTTTGTAGGTACATTACCTGCGAATATAACAGTTAGCTGTGATAATGTTCCTGTAGCCGCAACTTTAACGGCTACTGATAATTGTGGTACGCCGACTGTTGTAATGAATCAGACAAGAACAGACGGTTCTTGTCCGAACAGTTACACGCTTACCAGAGTATGGACTGCTACTGATGTTTGTGGAAACACAATTTCACATACACAGGTTATAACAGTTACAGATACCGTAAAACCTACATTTAATGGCATTTTACCTGCAGATATAACCATATCTTGTTCGGCAGCGCTGCCAACTGTGCCAACTGTAACTGCTACAGACAACTGTGGTAGCGCCACAGTTGTGTTTAACGAAACCACTGTTGCCGGAAATTGTACAAGCAGCTATGTTCGTACAAGAACATGGACTGCGACGGATGCTTGTGGAAATACGGCTAGCCATGTACAAAAGATTACGGTAGCAGATACAGAAAAACCTGTATTCACGGGAACTTTACCTGCGAATGTAACGGTTTCATGTCCATCGGAAATTCCAGTTACGGCAGTACTTGCCGCAACAGACAACTGCACGGCAGCCGGCAGCATCAGCATCACTGTAAGCGATGTTGTTTCTGATGTGAGTCCAAGCTGTGCGAACAATTACAAGGTAACACGAACTTATACGGCGACCGATGCGTGCGGTAACTTTACCACGCACGTACAGTTAATCACTGTAGAAGACAAAACCAAACCTGTATTTGTAGGTACATTACCTGTGAACGCGACTTATTCGTGTTCAACAGAAGTACCATCAGCGGTAACACTGACTGCAACGGATAACTGCGGAACTGCAACAGTTACCTTTAACGAGACAAGGGTATCGGGATCATGTGCGAATGCATATGTACTGACCAGAACATGGACAGCTGCAGACAGCTGCGGCAACACAACTGTACACACGCAGACCATAACGGTAGACGATAAAACCAAACCTGTATTTACAACAGCACCTGGAGATCAGGAGGTAGAATGTGACGGAGCAGGTAACGTTTCGGCGTTCAACGCATGGCTTGCATCTTACGGAGGTGCAGTGGCAACGGATAATTGCGGTACTGTAGCCTTGAGTTATCAGATAGAAGACACCAATACAACATGTGGCGGATCTAAAACTATCATCGTTAACTTTATTGCAACCGACTTATGCGGCAATACCTCTGCTGATCAGGCAGAATTTAAGATAACAGACAAGGTTGCTCCTGTAGTAACTACAGCTTCAAACTTAAGTCTTGTTTGCGGTAACGATGTGAATGCACAGATAACCAACTGGCTTCAAAACAATGGAGGCGCGACTGCGACCGACGCTTGCGGAACAATAACCTGGAGTCATAACTATAATGGTTTAACGGGAGCATGTGCCAACACGGGCAGTGCTTTGGTAACCTTTACAGCAACAGATTCATGTGGAAATGCATCTACCGTTCAGGCTACGGTAACGGTAACCGATACTGTTGCACCAACCTTTGTAGGTTCATTACCTGCAGCTGCAGTAACGGTATCTTGCGCATCGGAAATACCTGCACCAGCAGTATTAACAGCAACAGATAACTGTGGTACGGCAACGGTAACACTGGTTGAGACCACCACAGCAGGAACTTGTGCAAATAACTTTACTTTAACCAGAGTATGGACGGCAACCGACGTATGTGGTAACACGACAAGCCATACTCAGATAATAACGGTGAACGACCAAACCGCACCTGCCATAACCACCAATGCGCAAAGCATTACGGTACAGTGTGACGGATCTGGTAACACAACGGCTTTAAACGCATGGCTTGCAAGTCATGGAGGCTCCGTTTCAACAGACAACTGCGGCGGAGTTACATGGACAAACAATTATGCAGCTGCCAACTTTGTAGCTTCTTGCGGTAGTGCAGGAAGTGTAGAAGTTATTTTCACAGCAACAGATGCTTGTGGGAATGCTTCTTCAACAACGGCGGTTTTCACCATAGAAGATACGGCTAAACCTGTATTCACGGGAACTTTACCTGCGAATGTAACGGTTTCATGTCCATCGGAAATTCCAGTTACGGCAGTACTTGCCGCAACAGACAACTGCACGGCAGCCGGCAGCATCAGCATCACT